>NZ_JAMQOJ010000007.1:0-362046 GCF_031626495.1 Natrinema sp. 1APR25-10V2 | reverse complement strand
TCTGGTCGAGAACCTGGTTCGGACAATTCCGTGAACTTGTCATGAAATCCGCGGTCCGCAACATCGAACGCGCCATCGATGACTCACAGCCGTGAAATCACGCGTTCAAACAAGGCCCAGAGAATGAGTTCAGCACGACGGCTCTGTTTGTTTCACTCCGAAATCGATGAACTGCCCGCTCACTACACGTGCGAGTTGAGCAACCAAAGCATTCTCCACAGACAGATACTTGACTAGTGGGGATAATAATTTCATATCTCACGGATTGTTATCTATACTCGGCCTGTAGACCTTTTACGCCCAGCCGTGGGTGCCTAATGAACATTCATACCGATGAATTGACTGTCGAGGTACATGTCCGTCCGGATGAGCTAGTAGAGCCAATCGACACCAAAATCGGCACGTTACGCCAGCTCGACGCAGCGGGCCATATTGACAACCTGTCGGTACACGCGTGGCCGGGGGCAATCACGCTCACGAACCAAACACCCTACAGCGACGCAATAGATGCGTTCGAACAGATGGAAGCGTGGGCCGATGAGCACGGAGTCAGCATCCAACCGCCGTTCAACGTTCGGACTACCACGTCCACTTTTACCGACGAAACACAGACCACGCTTCGGACCCCGATGATGTGCCTGGCTGTGTCTGCCGGAGAGCAATTGGCGAACGTCGTCCCCCACTTCCGGGGTGACGCTCACCAGGAGTCATGGACGCGATTACAGCTCTCAGAACGGACGACCTCGAATTGTTCCCGTTCGCGCCTGATTCAGCGGCACTGCCTCCGAGCCACTGTCCGGAGTGCGATACCCAACTAACAACCGTACAGGGGCTTGGAATATGCCAAGACTGTGATCAAATCGAATTCGGCACCACGCCACGCAGCGAGCGAGATCAGCAGTCTCTACCCACGCTTTGACCGCGGCTGGAGAGCAGTATTTTCTCCATCAACAGCGTTCCGCGATTTGGCGCTTACTAGGTGCCCTGTACTGAGTGATTGGGCAACCCTCTGAATGGTCGTTGATCCATGCTGGATTCGCGCTATGTATTCAGTAATAGCTGACAGAGTTGGCAGATTTCTACCAGAAACAGCCTGCTAAATATAGAGGATGAGTTCACCGCGGAGGAGGTATTTGTTCTATGATGAACAAATCTCATATGATTTAGGGTATGTGTTTCGTGACTATCAAGATTTGTACCCACTCCAGATGCTGTTCGTAGAGTTACGCAGAATATAGAGCGCAGGTTCAAACCCTAACTCTGTCTCGGCGTAGGAACGTTCGAACCAGTTATAAAATATCCTTTTTCCTCTTGAGAGGCACTATTCATCCCGTTCTCTTTATATCGTATGATGGCGTAATATCATCATGGAAATTTCGAAAATCAGAAAAAAGGGGATGGTCAGCGCAAAGACTCAATTGGATTCACTTAGAGAGAAAGGAATTGTTGAATTCATACGTACGAGACCGTATACTGTACGTGAATCTTTTGAAGACTTCCTATTAGATCTGGATGCCATGCTGATGGAACCTGCCGAGATCCACAACCACTGGGCGGAACGATCCGGAGACTATTCGCCGGACTTTTATGCTAATCTCGGTCCAGACGACGGAAGTGAATGGATTCACAGCATTCTCGATGATTCTGTTGATTTAGATGCGGCTATCTTGGAACTTGGATGCAGTGCAGGACGGAATCTCGCTCACCTCCGCGAACAGGGCTATAAGAACTTGTACGGTATCGAGATCAACAAGGAAGCACTCGGTATCATGGAGAACACCTACCCACCCCTCGCTGCCGACGGGACATTCTATCTTGATGCAATCGAAGAAATCGTACCCACCTTTGAGGACAACCAGTTTGATGTCGTATTCTCAGTTGAGACACTCCAACATATCCATCCGGACAACGAGTGGGTTTTCGACGAGTTGACACGGATTACGAGCGATTATCTCATTACGATAGAAAACGAAAACAGCGCCGACCGGCTGGTAGCGGTGGACAATATTGACGACTTCCCGCTGTTCTACCGAGAGTGGAACACCATCTTTACCAGACTTGGTTTCAAGCAGATTGCTTCAAAATCAACCGAGATTGACACCTATCGCGTATTTCGGAATCTCGAACCGTGATCCCCTCTAATGGTTTGAACAATTAGAGTTCGTTGTTGGCTCCAATAAAATTCCTCAGCCTTGTTTAGACGCGGCACAAATCGACTCTTACGTTTTGTCCTCTAAATGCGAAATAGAATCGGGAGGTGCTCATCACCGGGTTCTGGTTGGACGAAATGGTTCCTATCTCGTCCATTCGGGAGCGTCTAAACAAGGCTCAATTCCTCTTAAAATAGTAGCGGGTGATCCCTGTCTCTCTATTAGCACTGTCAGTATACAGGCTATTCCTCTCCTAGTTTCTTTTTCGGTGGTTCCGGTGATTCCTTCTTCGGCGGTAGTTTCTTTTCCGGTGGTTCCTTCTTCGGCGGTAGTTTCTTTTCCGGTGGTTCCTTCTTCGGCGGTAGTTTCTTTTCCGGTGGTTCCTTCTTCGGCGGCTCAGTCTTCTTGTCTTCCTCTGCTGATGCAGTACTCGATATACCGAGTAGTGCAATCAGTGCGGAAACTACTATTCGTAATAGTGACCGCCGAGATTTTTTAACATTTAATTTTGTCATTTTTTCGCCAATTGGTTATTGAAGATACATCTCTACAGTTCGCATCGCAAGCATCATGTGAGATGTACAATATATAAACGCTCCCACGTATCTTAACTCTATTTCGATTAACAACTGATCGTCAATATCTCCATTATATAAATACACCTGCTCAGCTTCAGTAATTGCCCAAGTGAGACATGCACTAGGAAAAAGATGCGGTTGTTATAATACATAGGTGCCTGTACTTTATATGCTAATATTGGCGGATACTTCCAGATAGCTAATCTCTGTTATATGTCATTAATCTGCACTTAGAAATAATGTATTTTACATATTGAGCGGCGTCTCGTGATACATTCGCGCCCTGTATTCAGCACGACTCGGCAATCTCCACCGGTAGTTGATAGAAACACCAGCGTCAGATTCGCACGCATGGTGGGAAACCAGTTCGCGTCTCGGTGGCCGAAGATAACGCCCTGTTCCGCGAGCGTAACATCTAACCCCTTACTCGTGGTCGGCAACGTATGCGGGATTTTCACGTCCACTCGAACTACTCGGACGGCGACTTCCTCAGAGGCATGGTCCGCGCCGCCGAGTCGGCCGGCCTCGAGGGCGTCGGCTTCGCGGACCACTGCAACGTGGCATCGCGCGAGCGCCACGAGTCCATGCGGAGCGTCTACGGGTTCAACCTCGATCTCACCCACGAGCGCCGTCGGCAGGGGATCGAACGGTTGCGGGAGGACTTCGAGATCGACATCTACGACGCAGTCGAGATGGACTACGATCGGCGCGACGAGGCGGCCATCGACGCCTTCCTCTCGGAGGCGGGGTTCGACTATGCGACGGGGAGCGTCCACGACGTCGACGGAAAGAACGTACAGATCGCGTCTCACTTCAGGTCGATGTCCGATGCGGAGCGCGACGCAGTGGTCGACCAGTATTTCGACGAACTCGTCGCGCTCGTCGAGTCCGAACTGTTCGATATCGCGGCCCACCTCGACCTCCTCGAGCGGACGGGGCCGCTCCGAGGTCGGGCGACCGAAGAGCACTACCACCGCGTCGCGCAGGCACTGGCCGATTCGCGGACGATCCCCGAGATCAACGCGGGACGAGCGCTGACGGATGCCGAGATCGTCCACCCCTCCGAGACGTTTCTCTCCGTCCTGCGCGAACACGACGTGGCCGTCACCCTCGGAACCGACTCGCACCACCCGAGCGAGATCGGCGAGCGCGCCGACTTCCTGACCGAGTTCGTCGAGGAATTCGGTCTGGAGCCGGTCAAACCCGAGGGACTCGAGCGTGAGCCCGGGACCCGATGACCTCCATGCGCCGGATACAACGGCGGGAAACGGACCAGGGGTTCCCGACGATTGTAACGATCTTCCGGCATCTACCTGCAGAGTATAATGGTCTTTAACACATATTCTTAAGTGTACGTCCATTCTTCACGAAAGATCCTTGGTAATCTATAGCAAAGGCTTTAGGTCCGGTAGCGCGAAAATCCGGATACGGTCGGCCCATCGGCCACTGATCCACCTATGACTAGCGACGAACTCATCTGGCGAATCGCGGGCGGTTCCGGCGACGGAATCGACTCGACGAGCCAGAACTTTGCCAAGGCGCTGATGCGCTCGGGACTCGACGTGTTCACCCACCGCCACTACCCGTCGCGGATCCGGGGCGGCCACACCTACGTCGAGATCCGGGCCGCGGACCACGAGGTACAGTCACGCGGCGACGGCTACAACTTCCTGCTGGCACTGGGCGATTCGTTCGCCCGCAACCCGCAGGAAGAGGCCTACTACGGGAACGAAGAGATCAAACCGCTCTCGGAGAACCTGGACGATCTCCGCGAGGGCGGGATCATCGTCTACGACGAGGGGCTCATCGACGACGAGGAGGTCGCCGATATCGATCTCGAGGCCCGCGCCGAGGAGAACAACTGGCACGTCTTCCCGATGGACCTCCGGGCGCTTGCCCGCGAGCACGGCCGCGAGGTCATGCGAAACACTGCCGGCGTCGGCGTCACCGCGGCGCTGCTCGACATGGACCTCGAGCACATCGAGGATCTGATGTCCGACGCCATGGGCGGGGATATCCTCGAGGCGAACCTCGAGATCCTCCACGAGGCCTACGACACCATCAACGAGGAGTACGACTTCGAGCACGAGTTGCGCGCACCGGAGGGCTCTCACGACACCGAACAGGCGCTGCTGTCGGGGTCGAACGCGATCGCCTACGGCGCGATCGACGCCGGCTGCCGGTTTATCGCCGGCTATCCGATGACGCCGTGGACGGACGTGTTCACCATCCTCACGCAGAACTTCCCCGACATGGGCGGCGTCTCCGAACAGGTCGAAGACGAGATCGCCGCCGCGGCGCTCGCACTCGGCGCGAGCCACGCCGGCGCGAAGGCCATGTCCGGCTCGTCCGGTGGCGGCTTCGCACTGATGAGCGAACCGCTCGGGCTCGCCGAAATGACCGAAACGCCGCTCGTGCTCGTCGAATCGATGCGGGCCGGCCCCTCGACAGGGATGCCGACGAAACCCGAACAGGGCGACCTCGAGTTCGTCCTCTACACCAGTCAGGGCGACTCCTCGCGGGTCGTCTTCGCTCCCGGCAACATCGAGGAGGCCTACGAGCAGACGCGACTCGCCTTCGAAATCGCGTGGGACTACCAGATCCCGTCGATCATCATCTACGACCAGAAGCTCTCCGGCGAGAACACGAACGTCGACGTCGAGTTCTTCGACCGCGAGCCCGCACCGGATCTGGGCGCGACGCTGACCGAGGAGGAACTCAAAGAGGCCGCACACGACGCGAGCGGGAAGTTCAAGCGGTTCAACTACGAGGACGCCGAGAACAACGTCGCCCCGCGATCGCTGCCCGGCCAGCAGGGCGGGCGCTACCTCGCGACCGGCAACGAACACAGCCCCGTCGGCCACATCAGCGAGGACCCCGACAACCGCGTCGCCCAGATGACCCGGCGCATCGAGAAACTCGAGTCCATCCGCGAGGAACTCGACGAGGAACACGCCTCCAACCAGACGTACTTCGGCGACGAGACGGCCGAGTACGGTATCATCACGTGGGGTTCGAGTCAGGGGGCCGTCCGCGAGGCCGTCGAACGGCTCAACGAGAACGGCCACTCCGTCAAAGGACTCGGCGTCTCCGACATGATGCCGTTCCCCGAGGCGGAACTGACCGAGTTCCTGGAGAGCGTCGACGAAGCGATGGTCGTCGAGATGAACGCCACCGCGCAGTTCCGCGGACTGATCCAGAAGGAACTGGGCCGCTTCGGTGACAAATTGACCAGCCTCCTGAAGTACAACGGCAACCCCTTCGAACCCGCCGAGGTCGTCGAAGGCTACGAGGTCAATCTCGAGGAGGAGGATCGGCAACCGACCGCACAGGTGCGGATCGAACCCGCTGTAGGTGACTAACTATGAGTGCATTCAACGCGATCGGAGCGGAACGAGAGATCGACCGGGACGAGTTCACGCCCGGTGTCGAACCGCAGCCAACCTGGTGTCCAGGTTGTGGCGACTTCGGCGTCCTGAAGGCGCTGAAACAGGCCCTGCCGGAGGTCGGCAAGAACCCCGAGGAGGTGCTGACCGTCACCGGGATCGGCTGTTCCGGCAAACTGAACAGCTATCTGGACACGTACGGCTTCCACACGATTCACGGCCGCTCGCTGCCCGTGGCTCGCGCCGCGAAGCTCGCGAACCCCGAACTCGAGGTCATCGCCGCCGGCGGCGACGGCGACGGCTACGGGATCGGCGGGAACCACTTCATCCACACAGCCCGGGAGAACCACGACATGACCTACATCGTGTTCAACAACGAAATCTTCGGGCTAACGAAGGGCCAGACGTCCCCGACCAGCCCGAAGGGTCACAAGTCGAAGACCCAGCCCTCGGGCAGCGCGAAGACGCCGCTGCGGCCGCTATCGCTGTCGCTGAACGCCGGCGCGAGTTACATCGCCCGGACCGCCGCCGTCAACCCGAATCAGGCCAAGGAGATCATCAAAGAGGCTATCGAACACGACGGCTTCGCCCACATCGACTTCCTCACGCAGTGTCCGACGTGGAACAAGGACGCCCGTCAGTACGTCCCGTACATCGACGTCCAGGAGTCCGACGACTACGATTTCGACGTTACCGACCGACGCGAGGCCGCCGAGATGATGTACGAGACCGAGGACGTCCTCAACGAGGGCACCGTCCTGACCGGCCGCTACTACGTCGACGAGGACCGTCACTCCTACTCCGAGGAGAAACACGCCGTCGGCGAGATGCCCGACCAGCCGCTGGCAGAGCGCTACTTCGACGACGACGCCGAGTGGGAGCGCAGCTACGACCTGCTCGAGCGCCACACCTAAAACCGACCGCACGGCGACCCGACGATTCGTTTTTTGTCCCGTCACCGGTTCCGGCAACGAGCCGACCGCAACCGTCTCGTCGGCTGCGAGAGCCGCGAATCCGTTGTCGGACTCACGAGTATCTGAGCCGAGAAGCTATTTGTCGTCGGGGTGTCAAACGAAACGACGTGTCGCCGAACGTTCGATGTGCAGTCTCGGACGACGCGACGGCAATCCGTGAGATCGCTCGCGAGAGCTGGCACGCCGCGTACGATCCGATTCTCGGAGACGAGACCGTTACAGAGACGATCGACCAGTGGTACACACTCGACGACCTCAGGGCGTCGATTTCCGAGGCGCGTGACCGTGAGGACGCCGTCTTCCTGATCGCCGAAGAAGCGGACGAACCCGTCGGCTTCGCGCATGCCGGTCCACACCGCGAGCGACCTTCGGTCGCGTCGCTAAACCGGATCTACGTCCGTCCCGACCGGTGGGGCGACGGAATCGGTACAGTGCTGCTCGAGCGCGTCCAAGACTACCTCAGCGAGGAATACGATCGGCTGTTGCTCGCCGTCCTCGCCGACAACGAGGTGGGCGTCTCGTTCTACGAATCAGCCGGCTTCGAACGGATCGGGGTCCAGGATAGCGACCTGAAGCCGGAAGTCGAGGAGTACGTCTACGAGAAGCGGCTCTGATCCGCGCTCACACTACTCGATCGACTCACGGGCGACGACGAGCGCGCCCACGAACAGTGCCGTTCCACCGAGAGGCGCTGGCCGGATCGACCGACCCGTCGTAGTTCGTGTGGAGGCCTACCCGACCGCGAAGCGCGATGACCGAGCCGAGACCCGGCACCGCCATCCCGCAGCGAACCCAGCCGAGACCGCTGACGAGATCCGGCTCGATCGTACGACGACAGGAGATAGGGGACTGCTAAGAGAGCAGGCGGTCGTGCGTTCACCACCCGTAATATCGACCCCTTCAAATCAGATATCCGTCGTTTTCGTATACAAAAGATATTTTTCCGCCGGAGCAAAACATACTCACATGAGTACCCAGGCGACGGAAGATCGTATCCTCGAGGTCCTCGAGGAGGACGCGCAAGCGTCCTACGCCGAGATCGCCGAGCGGGCGAACGTATCGAAACCGACGGTCCGGAAATACATCAATCAGCTCGAGGAGGAGGGAGTCATCGTCGGCTACTCGGCCGACATCGACCCGAAGAAGCTCTCGAGCCAGACGATCGCGCTGGTGGGGCTCGACGTGGCGAGCGAACGCTACGTCGAGGCGACGAAGGCGATCAAGGATCTCGAGGAGGTCGAGGCGCTGTACAGCTCCAGCGGCGACCACATGCTGATGGCCGAAGTGCGCGCCGAGGACGGCGATGCGCTGGGCGAGATAATCTCCGAGTCACTGCTCGAGATCGAGGGGGTAACCGCGGCGCATCCGTCTTTCCTGCAGGAGCGGCTGAAGTAACGTTCGGATCCGTCGCCACCGATCGTCGGGGCCTACGTTTTCCCGCTGGCTACCGTAGTGAGAGCCATGCCGACGTACCAACGCGAGACGACCGTCGATTCCTCGTTCGAAGACGTCTGGGCGTTTCACTCCCGCGTCTCCGGCCTCGAGGCGGTGACGCCCGACTGGCTGCACCTGCGCGTCGAGCGCGTTATCGGGCCGGACGGCGAAGCGAATCCGAACGTCCTCGAGCCGGGCGCGGAGGTGGCGCTGTCGATCCGACCGTTCGGGGTGGGGCCGCGCCAGCACTGGACCTCCGTCATTACGGACCGCGAGCGGAACGCGGGTTCGGCGTACTTCCGCGACGAGATGGTCTACGGTCCGTTCGACCGGTGGGAGCACACGCACTCCTTCCACGCGGACGGCGACCGGACGATCCTTCGAGACCGCGTCGAGTACGAACTCCCGCTGGGCGGGCTCGGCGACGCGGTCGAACCCGTCTCGAAGCCGGGTTTCGAGGCGATGTTTCGCGCACGCCACCGGTTGGCGAAAGCACAACTCGAGTGACCGGTCGCCCGGAGCGGGCAGGAACGACGACCGTTCGCGTTCGACGGGCGAACCACGACGGCTTTGCCCGTCGCGCGACTAGAGAGGGGTATGACTGATCGCCCAACGCACGTACTCGAGCGCCGGAGCTTGCTACGCGCGGTCGGCGCGGGCGCGGCCGGGGGTGTCGCGGGCTGTCTCGGCGGCGGTCCGTCCGCGAACGGGAGCGACGGTGATAGCGATGGCTCCCCCCCGCAGGTGTACGAGCCGACGATGGAGAACGTCGACGAGGGACCGTTCGAGTTTCCGGAGGGGCACGGCTGTGCGGTCTGTAGTATGCCGGCAACCGACTACCCCGGTCGGAAGGGGCAACTCGTCCACGAGAACGGCCTGGCGGCGGTCTTCGACTCGCCGGGCTGTCTGTTCGCTTACAAGGTCTCGTCGACGCCCGACTCGCCGATCGCCGGTGCGTGGACCACCGACTACGAGACCGGATCGCTCATCGACGCGACCGCGGCTCATTTCGTCCTCATCACCGACGAGCAAGCCGCCGAGGACCCGATGGGGATCGACCCGCGGCCGTTCGCCGCCCGCGAGGACGCGACGGCCTTCCTCGAGGAGTGGACCGCCGAAGAGCTGACCGAAGACGACGTCATCGTCGGTCTCGAGCCGGTCGACATGGAGATCGCGGCGATCTACCGCGGGAATCGGCTGCCGACCGAGTAACGATCGGCACCGGATTCCGGAATCCGTTTGACTCCTCGAGCGAGTGCGATACGACGTGACAACCGACCGCGAGGTGACGCCGACGCTCGCGCTCGCCGTCGCCGTGTTCGCGACGAGCACCAGCGCGATTCTGGTCCGCTGGAGCGCGGCCCCGAGTTCGGTCGCCGCCTTCTATCGGGTGCTCTTCACGACGGTGCTGGTCGCACCGGTCGCTTTCGCCCGGCACCGCGGGGCGTTCGCGCGGCTCTCGCCGCGCGACCTCGGCGGCGCGACCGTCGCCGGCGTCGCACTCGCGGTCCACTTCGCGGCCTGGTTCGAGAGCCTCGAACACACGACCGTCGCGGCGAGCGTTACGCTGGTCCAGAGCCAGCCGATCTTCGTCGCGATCGGTGCGGGACTGCTCCTCGGCGAGCGCGTCGGTCCGAAAACGGTGCTGGGTATCCTCGTGGCGATCGTGGGGGCTGCCGTCATGTCGGTTGGCGACGCTGGAACCGCGAGCCTCGCAGACGCGACGGTGTACGGCAACGCGCTCGCCCTGCTCGGCGCGGTGACCGTCGCAGGCTACGTTCTGGCCGGCCGGTCGATCCGCCAGCGCGTCCCGCTCTTTCCCTATGTGACCGTCGTCTACGGCGTCTGCGCGGTCGCGCTGTGCTGTCTCGTCGGCGTCCAGGGCCACGCGTTCGCCGGCTACCCCGCCCGCGAGTGGCTGCTCTTTCTCGCGCTCGCCGTCGGTCCCGGCATCGTCGGCCACACGGTGAGTAACTGGGTCCTCGAGCACCTCGAGTCGGTCGTAGTCAGCGTCGCCTGGCTCGGCGAGCCGCTGGGTGCGACCCTGCTGGCCGCGACGCTGCTCGGCGAGTATCCAGGCGCGGTTACGGTCCTCGGCGCACTCCTCGTGATCGCGGGGGTCGCCGCCGTGACGCTCGAGCGCGCGTGAGAGCGCGTGACGCCGGCCTTGGGACTGGCTTCGTAGCGGGCGCGCCGGTCGTTCTGGCAGCGCGGTTGTTTGTTCGTCCAACTTTGATAACGGGCGACGGAGTAGGAGTGCCATGCGGCACCAATGACCGAAAGCGAACTGACGGACTTCCTGATACTGCGTTCGCTCGACGAACCGATCACCGAAGACGAACTCGAGGCCGCGGGCGAGCAGTCCGGCGAGGCCCTGCGCGAACTGCGCGACGAGGGCGTCGGGATTCGCTGGGTCGAGTCAGAGGTGATGACGAACCAAGACGGACAGGTCACGGGCACGTTCTGCCACTATCGAGCCGAAGACGAGGCCGCGATCCGAGACCACGCCGAGCGTGCCGGCCTCCCGGCGACGCGTATCGATCGCCGCGGAGAGCCCCTCGAGGGAGAGTAGCGACGCGGCCGAAAAAATCGATCGGGCGCGTTACTGGACGTCGATCTCACCGATCGCGTCGAGCTGTGCCTGGTCGAGGTAGACGCCCATCTCCTCCCTGGCGACGAACTCGACGGTCTGTTCTCCGCCCGCCTGGTCGAGGAAGTCAGACCGGACGTAGGTGTTCAACTCGTTGGTATCACCGCCGCTGGCGATTGCGAGATTGTGACCGGGCAGCGGCTGGTAGTGTCTGTTCTCGCCCGACGGCTGGTCGCGTCCGATCGTGTTCTCCCACTCGATCGCGTAGGTCTCATCGGCCTCGAGTTCGAGCGTGGGATTCGCCTGCTCGGCGATGCTGTCGGGCGAGACGCCGACCCACTGGCCGTCCTCGAGACGCATCTCGAAGGTAGTCGTCGGTTCGCCGGGTTCGATCGGCGGCAAGGTGACGGTCACTTCCTGGTTGCCGTCGTCGATCGTCACCGTGTCGGTGACCCGTTCGTGGTCGTAGGTCCAGACCTCGATGTCGTACTCGCCGGACTCGAGCAGGTCGAAACGAGCGACCGCGGGCGGTCCTTCCTCCTCGGCCTCCTGCCCCGGTTTGGCGGCGACGTGGGAGAAGGCGTGGTGGTCCCCGACGAATACCTCCGCACCGAGGGGTTCACCCTCCTCGTCCTCGACTCGCACCCGGAGTTCGTGAACTTCGTCGGGGTCGATCAGTTCGATCGGCCCCCGCATCTGGGCCGGATGCGGCACACAGAAGTACTCCGACATCTCCTCGGTCGCGGTGAACTGGAGAGAGGTGGATTCCCCCTGCTCGGTCAGCGACTCCGTAGACTCGAGTATCTCGGCGTCGTCGTCGAGCGCACTGCCGGCGGTGATGTTGAAGTTGTGGGTCGAGCCGTCGCCGTTCGTCCAGATGACCTCGTGTTCTTCGCCTTCGATCAGTCGGAGCGGCGGGTTCGAGAGGCCGTCGATTCCGGCGGGCGAGACGCCGACCCAGCCGCCGACGATACCGAGCAGCGTGAGGGTCCGGCCCTCGCCGTCGTTCTGTGCGGCCGGAAGCGGTACGTCGATCTCGTCACGGTACGCGCCTGCACTACCGGCGGTCGCGGCCGTCCCGGCGAGCACCGCCGTCCCTCGTAGCACGCCGCGGCGTGAGAAGGCGTCGCGTGAACGTTGTTCGTTCGTCATAGTTGTATCGTGTGGTGGGTTGTTCGTGTGTCAGTTCTCCATCGAGAACACGGCGAGCGTGTCGCCGCGCGGTCCCTGTCGGAGCCAACCGCTGCCCCCGACCTGAACGGCGACGTACTGCTTCTCCGTATCGGGATCGTACCAGCTCATCGGCGAGGCGCTGATCGGCACGTCGAACTGGTACCGCCAGAGCTGCTCGCCACTCTCGCCGTCGTACGCGATGAAGTTCCCGTTCTGGTCTCCGTTGAATACGAGTCCCGTCGTCGTCGACATCGAGCCGCCCCACATGTAGTGTCGGTCCTCGCTCTCGATCCAGTCGCGCCAGACGCGCTCGCCCGTCGCCGGATCGACCGCCGCAAAGGCGGTCATTGCACCGTTCCACTCGTCGGGGAGCTCGCTGGCCGGATCGTCCAGCCCGCCGCCCCAGTAGGGATGGCCCTCTTCGTACTCCTCGTACCGCCAGTAGAGGTCCTGCGGGAAGTTCTGGTGAATGACGTAGACCAGCCCCGTTTCGGGGTTGTACGACGGCGGCTGCCAGTCGTTGCCGCCCGGCGCACCGGGGACGAACGGGACCCGCTCGTCTTCGCTGATGTGCGGGATCATCCGCCACATATTGATGTGCTGGCAGATTTCCTGGCTGCGCTCGTAGAGCTTGCCCGACTCGGCGTCCATGAGGAACACCCAGCCGGCCTTGTCGGAACCGACGACGAGGTCCCGCTCCCCGTCTTCGACTTTCACGTCGCGGAGGAGCACCCGCGGCGCGATGGCGTCGTAGTCCCAGACGTCGTGCGGACTGCCCTGGAATCCCCACTGCATCTCACCGCTCTCGAGGTCCATCGACATCGTCCCGCAGGTCGGGAAGTTCGGCCCCGGCCGGACCGTCCCGTCGAAGTCCGGCCCGGGGTTCGCGACCGCCGTGTAGAGGACCTCCCGCTCCTCGTCGATCGTCGGCGTCATCCAGGTCGTGCCACAGCCGTGTTCGCGGCTCGCGCCGACCCACTCGTCGTCGGGGAGCGTCTCGGTCTGCCACTGGATCTCGCCGCTCTCGGCGTCCAGTGCGGCCATGAATCCAACGACGCCGTACTCGCCGCCGGCGCTGCCCGTGTATATTGTCCCGTCGCGGATCACGGGTGCCCACGTCGCGGAGTACCCTTCCTCGTGGTCGGCGGTGGACGTGTACCAGACCTCCTCTCCGGAGTGGCGGTCCAGCGCGACGACGCCCGAGTCGAGCGTCGTCATGTACACCTTGTCGCCGAAGACGGCTGCGCCGCGGTTGTTGTCGTCACAACAGAGCTCGACTCCGATCGGCGGTGCGTAGGTGTAGCTCCAGAGGACTTCCCCCTCGCGGGGGTCGATCGCCTTCATGTGGTTCGGCCCGTTGGTCTGGTACATGATCGGCGGGTCGCCCGGTACCACGATAGGCGTCCCCTCCATGCTCGAGCCCGTTCCGACCGACATCTCGTACTCGAGCTCGAGGTCGCCGACGTTCTCGGGCGTGATGACGTCGGCGGTCGTGGCCCGATGCTGTTCGTAGTTCCCGCCGTACATGAGCCACGACTCGGGAGTCTCTCCGGTGTTGCTCAGCATCTCCTGCGTGACGTCGTTCTCCTGAATGCGACCGATGTCGTGCTGTTCGGTCACCGAGTCCTCGGGCCCCCCAACCAGCGTATAGCCGTCCTCGATTTCTTTCAGTTCGATGTCGCGTGCGGCCTGTACCGCCCTGTCGTTGCGTAGTGCCATCCGTGATCACCTCAGTTCGCTCGGCGCGCGCACGTCGTCCGTGATATAAAAGACGTCGTGCAGAATGTCTTCCTGGCTGACGATCTGCACCGCCGTCCCCGCGGTGAGCGCGGCCGTCAGCTGTTCGTCGGTGAACCGCCCGTCAACGGCCAGATCGTGGGCTGCCGTCGCCGACACGAACAGCCCGCCCAACATCGCCTTCACGTATCTGACCGCGTCGTCGAGGATCGCGTCGGTGATCATCACCTCGTTCTGCCAGAGGTGTCTGTCGAGCCCGCGGATCCACAGCAACGCCCCGCCCATCGCCCGCTGATGCAGCGGCGGGACGTTCTCGGTGTCGAACTCTACGCCCTCCGGGATCTGATTCGACGGGACCCAGCGGGCGAGCCGTTCGTCGTTGTTCGCGACGCCGATCAGCAGCGCCGTCTTCTCCGATTCCTCGAACCCGATCTCGTCGAGTGCCGACGATAGTGGCTCCGCCAGAACCAGCTCGCGCGCCGTCGTCTCGATGTGCTCGGTCGTAAACCGGGGCAGATTCTCGTCGAGGCTCTCGAAGAAGCCCACGTCGAGCAGGTGGTCGTAGAGTCGCCACCCCGGCTCCGCGACCGCCGTATACAGCCCGTGTGGCTCGTCCGGAACGCCCCCTGCCCGTACGTCCGGCAGTCGGTCGATCTGCTCAGCGACGTTTTCTCGCTCCCGCTCGAGCAACGCCGAATCGAGTCGTCCCTCGAGGTCGGCCCGAATCGCCTCGCCCCGCGAGGCGAACGACGAGTCGGACCGCGGTTCGATCTGTCCAGCCAGCCCCGTCCACGTCACGTCCCCGTCCCCCGGCGCGTCGATGCCGAGTGTCGTCGCCAGATCGCGTCGTTCCGCGACCGTCGTGTCTACTGCGGTTGATATGTGTGGCATGATACCACAACACATAAGCCGCCACCGAGAGTATGGTTAATACTTATCAATGAGTGTTCGACCGATAGGAGATGCGTCAATGAATATCCGAGAGTGAAGTAATACACCGTTACCCGATCGCCGTGTCGAAGCGGCCAGCGCTCGTTTCCACCGGGACTTCGACGGCCCGCTCTCCGTCCGGCTACCGTCGCAGCGCGTTTTTTGTCCGTTCGCCGCGTATCGTCCGGTAGTGATCGTCGGTGTTCGATCTCCCCGACGCGTTCGCGCGACTCGAGCAGCCGGAGTACACCGGTGAGAATCGGTGTTACCCGTGTACCGCGGTGAACGTCGCGCTCTCGCTCGCGCTCGCGGCCGGAATCGGCGCGGCGGTGTCGCCTCCCGTCGGCATGCTCGCGCTTGGCGTCTCGCTGGCGCTCGTTCGCTTCCGGGGGTATCTGGTCCCGGGGACGCCGACGCTCACCCGGCGATACCTTCCCGAGCGCGTTCTCGAGCGCTTCGGGAAGTTACCCACGAGCGAGCCGACGGTCGAGACGGTAACGCCCGCCGGACTCGAGCGCGTCCTGACCGCCGCGGGGATCGCGACCGACGGAACGGACGGGCTTCGGCTGACTCCCTCGTTCCGCACTCGGTGGGACGACCGACTCTCGAGCGACGGCACTGCCGACCCCGGTGCGAGCGCGGTGCGGTCGGCCCTCGGCGTCGACGAGGTCGACCGGCTCGGCGACGCGTCGTTCGAACTCGAGGGCCGGCGGCGCGTTCGGTGGGAGTCGACCGCGGCGCTGGCGGCCGACGCCGCGGCGGCGGCCGAACTCGAGGGTCGGATCGACGGCTGGGATCGCCTCGAGGCCGACGAGCGTCGCGATATCCTGACCGGACTTCGATTGCTGCGGGATCACTGTCCGGCCTGTGGTGGTCCGGTAACCGCGACGACTGAGCGCCTCGGACACTGCTGCCGGCGACCACGGATTGCCGTTCTGGCCGTCTGTGACGAGTGTGGCGGGACACTGGTCGACTTCTCCGTCGCCGAGTCGAGGGCGACGCCGTGGCTCGAGCTGGCGGGGGCGGAGACTTCGGATGGCGCGAGCACTGCCGACTGAGTCCCGGCCGAGGCTCAGTCGTCGGCCGCCGAGTCGGCGCTGCCGTCGACGGGCTCGATCCCGACGTCGATCTCCGCGGCGGCGGCCTTGTACTCGGGGATCTTCGCTCGCTCGTCGAGGACGTGGTTCGTGAGCCGGTTGGCGGAGGCGGCGGCGAAGTGCGGCGTCGTCCAGACGACGCCCTCCTTGGTGTCCTCGGTGACGTGGGCCTCGAGCGTGATCTCGCCGCGCCGGGAGCGCAGTTGGACCGTCTCGCCGTCCTCGATACCGTAGCGTTCGGCGTCGGCGGGGTGGACGTCGACGAAGTTCTCCGGGTGCTGGCGGTTGAGCGTCGGCGACCGCGTGCTCATCGTGCCGGTGTTGTAGTGTTCCTCGAGCCGTGCGGTCGTGAGGATCAGCGGGTACTCGTCGTCGGGCGTCTCGGCCGGTGGGACGTGTTCGACGCCCTCGATGTGACCCAGCCCGCTCTCGGTGTCGAACTCCTCTTCGTAGAGGAAGGGATCTCCCTCGTCGCCCGGTTCGTAACAGGGCCAGTGGAGCCCCTCCTCGCCCAGCAGGTCGTAAGTCATCCCGTGATAGCTCGGACAGACCTGCCGTAGCTCCTCGAAGACGTCTTCGGGATCGTCGAAGCCGAACTGCTCGTCGCCGTCGTCGAACAGCCGTCGTCCGACCTCCCCGACGATCTCGAGGTCGTGTTTCGTCCTCTCGTGGACCTTCTCGACGCCGCGCATCCGCTGGACGCGACGGTCGGTATTGGTGACGGTCCCGCCGCGCTCGGCCCAGGTCGTCGCCGGGAGGAGCACGTCGGCGAACTCCGCGGTCTCGGTCGGGAAGATATCCTGGACGACGACGAACTCGAGCTCCGCGAGCCGCTCGGCGACCGCGTTGGCGTCGGGCTCGCTCATCACGGGGTTCTCGCCCATGACGTACAGCCCTTTGATCGAGTCACCGGCCTCGTAGGAAATCTCGACGTTCGTCAGGCCCGGCTCGTCGGGAATCTCGAAGCCCCACACGTCCTCGACCGATTCGCGGGCCTCGTCGTCGTCGACCAGCTGGTACCCCGGCAGAACGTTCGGCATCGCACCCACGTCGCAGGTCCCCTGGACGTTGTTCTGTCCGCGCAGCGGGTTGACGCCCGTCCCGGGCCGCCCGAGGTTGCCCGTGATCAGCGCCAGGTTGATCTCGTTTTGCACGTTGTCGACGCCGCAGGCGTGCTGGCTCATTCCCATCCCGGTGAAGATGGCCGCGTTGTCGGCTTTCGCGTACTTCTCGGCCGCGAGTTCGATCTCCTCGAGCGGGACGCCGCACTCCTCGGCGGCCGCTTCCTTATCGAAGTTCTCGAGCGTCTCTTTCAGGTGATCGAAGCCCTCCGCGCGTTCCTCCACGAACGCCTCGTCGATCCAGCCGTCCTCCGGGTGGGCCTCGTGGTGCTCGAGAACCGTCTTCAGGACGATATTTAACAACGGGATGTCGGTCCCCGGATTCAGCTGCAGGTGCTGGTGGCGCTCGGTGTCGTCGATCTGGAACGACCGCGTCGTCTTGTTGGCGTGGGGGTCGACCTGGATGACGGTCGCGCCCTCAAGCACTGCTTGCCGGAAGTACTGGCTGTTGGCGATCGGGTGCTGTTCGCCCGGGTTCGCCCCCTGGATCCAGAAGAGGTCGGCCTCTTCGCGGAGGTCCCGCATGCTGTTGGTCATCGCGCCCGCGCCGAGGCTGGTCCGCAGCGCCCAGACCGTCGAGGCGTGGCACATCCGCGTGCAGTTGTCGACGTTGTTGGTACCGTACCGGCGGGCCAGCTTCTGGAGGAGGTAGTTCTCCTCGTTCATCGTCTTCGAGGAGCCGAAAAAGCCCATCGCGTCCGGGCCGTACGCCTCGCGGATGCGCTCGAGTTCGTCGACGACGTACTCGTAGGCCTCTTCCCAGGTGGCCTCGCGGAACTCGCCGTCTTCCTTGATCTGGGGTTCGGTGAGTCGGTCCTCGTGGTCGACGACCTCCGTCGCCGCCCCGCCTTTGATGCAGACGCGCCCCTCGTTGACCGGGGCGTCGCCCCACGGCATGAACCGGACGTCCCCGGGCTCCTCGCCTTGCTGTACCTTGATCCCGCAGCCGACGCCGCAGTACGGACAGATCGTCTTGACTGGCTCTTGTTGGTCGCTGGACATTGGTTCCCGTCTCACCCGTTGTTTTCAACCCACCACCCGACTATGCATGAGGTTTTCTACCATGATAGCAGTATGTACCCTCGAGCGACGGATCGACGGGGTCGAAACCGCTACCGCGCCCACGCACCTGGGAACCGCCACGGCGACCACACTCGGGGAAACGCTGACGGTCGACCGTGCGGAATACCCACGCGATGGAGCTCACCCGCTCGCTCGTCGAGTCCGAGGCCCGCGAGTATCGGGAGCGCGAGCCGCTGTACGCCGTCGAGCAGGAAAACCTCGAGACGCTTCCGAAGGCGTTCGCGTCGGGCGAGTACGGCCGGCGGGACGCGGCCTGGGTCGTCAGGTGGTACTACCGGCGGTTCCTCGGCGACTACCCTGACGCCGAGCGACGGGCCGCGGAGGAGGCGTTCTGGGACAACGACTTCGAGGACGTCCGAAGCGCCATGGGGGACGCCGTCGTGGCGGCCGACGCCGCCACGGGGATCGAGTCGCTGACCGACCTCGAAGCAGTCGACGTCCCCGTCGCTTCCGGGTTCCTCATGTTCCTCGATCCCGACGCGTACGTCGTCGTCGGCCCCCGCGAGTGGGCGGCGCTTCGCGAAGCGGACGAACTCGCCGAGCGGTATCCTGATCCGCCGTCGGTTCGGGAGTACGGAACCTACCTCGAGCGGTGTCGCGCGCTCGCCGACCGATTCGACTGCGATCTGTGGACGCTGTACCGGGCGCTCTGGCGGCTGTCGAAGTGAACGTCTGCAGCCTGTGGCGGCCGAGAGTACGACCGGGACCTTTTGTCGTCGCTCGACGAACGGTCGACCATGACCCCCGAATCCGACCGGGACGAGCGCACGGGGCTCATCGTCGCCGGCGGCCACTCGACCCGCTTCGGCGAGGCCGACAAGGCCATCGCCGACCTCGCAGGGACGCCGATGATCCGCCGCGTCGTCGACCGGCTCGAGCCCGTCGTCGACGCGTTCGTGATCAACTGCCGGGAGGTGCAGGTGCCAGCAATCCGCGAGGCGCTCGCAGGTGGCCCCGACGCCTCGTTCGCGGTCGATCCGATTCCGGACCGCGGGCCGATGGCCGGTATCATGACCGGACTGCGCGCGACCGAGACGGCGTACGCGGCCGTCGTCGCCTGCGACATGCCGTTCGTCGATCCCGATCTCGTCGACCACCTTTTCGAACGGGCGGCCGGCCGCGAGGCCGCAGTACCCCAACTCGAGGACCAGTGGTTCCAGACCACGCAAGCCGTCTACCGCACCGCGCCGATGGTCGCCGCCTGCGAGCGCGCCATCGAACGCGACGAGCGGCGAGTCGTGGAGCCGCTGCTCGAGCTCGACTACGTCGTCGTGGACGAGGACGAGGTCCGCGAATACGCCGCCCTCGAGACCTTCGAGAACGTCAACACCCGCGAGGAGTTCGCAGCGGCCGAAGCGCGCCTCGAGGGCGAGTGAGCACTACCCCTCGAGCACGTCGACCACCGGCTCGTCGCCGATCATCCGCGCCAGTACGACCCGCTCGACTGGAGGCGCTCGCTCGAGTACCTCCGTCGCGATTTCTTCGCCGACGGCCCGCTGCTCGGCGTCGTCGACTTTGTTGAGCAGCGGGACGACGGTCGCTCCGTCCGGCACCCCCTTCAGCCCGCCGCGGTCGCTCGCGAGGACGCGAGCCACGTCGACGGGTCGGATCCGATCGCCGCGATCGCGCCCGGTGATCGCCGCCACCCGTTCCGGCCGGTGCACGTGCTCGGACGCGAGCGGTTTTCCGACGGCTCCGACGCTCGCGATCGGCACCACCGTGTCGGTGCTTTGCGGGAGCTGTGGCTCGCGGTCGTTCGGGGCCTTGAACTCTCGCATCCGCGCGCCGTCGGCCTTGACGAGCACGAGATCCGCGGCGTCGGCCGCCGCGATGTCGTCGATTACGGTGGGATCGTAGCCCAGATACCGGTCCTCGCCCTCGCGGCCCGGGACGACGCCGACGGGCCACGATTCGGCGCGCTCGCAGGCTGCGACCGGGTCGTCGGTCACAGTCACCGATTCGACCTCCCGATCGAAGATGGGGATCCGGACGGTCGCCGTTACGACTGCTCGATTCGAGCGCTCACGGGCGGCTCGTGCGGCCAGCGCGTACAGCGTCGTCTTCTTGCCGCCCGCGCCGACGACGGCGACGACGCCGGACTCCACCTGCAGTGCGTCGAAGAGACCCATATCGGTGCTATCATCGGGTGCCCGGCTAATCGTTTGGGTGTCCCGCGAACTCGATCCGGCAGCCGAGCGGTCGCTCGAACGAGCATCCCGTTCTACCGCGGAACGGTGGCGATGATGCCTGTTCCGTCTCGAGCCCGACCAGCGGCTCGGTGGGGACTATTCGACCCGCACTGTCCCGACCATCTCGGAACTCTCGTGGGGGACACAGTAGTACTCGTACGTTCCTGCCGTCTCGAACGTGTGCTCGTACTCGCTATCGGGTGGTACGAGCCCCTCGCTCAGTCGCTCTCTCGCAGCGCGTTCGGACTCGAAGCCACCGCTCGCGAAGTACGTGGCCCCGTCGGGGATTTCGGCTTCGTAGGCGGTGATCGTGTGATCGACGTCGCTCGAGTTCACCCAGGTTACGGTCTGTCCCGTTTCTATCGTCGTCATCTCCGGGTCGAACCCGAAGTCGCCGGTCATCCTGATAGTCCGATCGGACGATGTCCGTCCGTTCAGACACCCGGCGGTAGCGATCACTACGAGTGCTGCACCGCTACGACGGATGACCGTCCGGCGATTATAGGCGTTGGATGGCATGGGATACGGTGGCGACGTGTGGTTGTCTTACAGGGCCACGAAGAGGTCGGTCGCGTACATCACGCCGAAGCCGACCAGGAAGGCCAGCAGATTCGCGGTGCTTCCCACGCGTCCACCCGCATCACGAACCATCCGGGCGATCTCCCAGTCGACCTGCAGAATCGCGCCGACGCCGATCGCGAGGAAGAACGCACCGATCGTCGGCGAGTAAGCCAGACTCCCGATCCATCCGCCGAGGATGACCGGCGCGCCGGCGAGGAGACCGAGTGCCGCGAAGTGCCACCACGCCGGGCGCCGGTCGCGCGCAACCGGCGCAACGACCGCCGGCCCTTCGGTCACGTTGTGGAGCATGAATCCGATGATGAGGAACGTGCCGAGCGAGACGCGACCGAGCGCGAACGAGCTGCCGATGGCGAGCCCCTCCGCGAGGTTGTGGAGACCGATTCCGAGTGCGACTAGATACGCGACCCAGAGTCCGCTGTTCGCGCTCGAATCGGCGGAACGGGCGCGCTCCGCGCGCCAGGCACTCACCGCTTGGACCGAGAAGGACGCTCCAAGGACACCGAGAGCGACGAGCGCCGTTCCCTCGAAGGCACTCGGAACGCGTTCGGCCAACTCTAACGCCTCGAATCCGGCGTCGATCGCCAGAAACGCGAGGAGACCTGCCGCGAATACCAGCACGGCGTGGAGCGACCGATCGCTCATCGATCGCATGTAGGGGAACCAGAGCATCCCGAGTGCGACGGGAATTACGCCGACGAAGAGCCCGATCAGCGCCAGCGTCCCGAGGAGGCCGACACTGAACCCGGGTGACTGACTCGGCGCGACGATCGTGTGGTGAACCGTGGCTCCGTCGGACAGGACGAGCGTAGTTTCGAGGTCCCAACCCGGATTCCAGTGGTACGGGACTTCGATCCGTGCACTCTCCATCGGCTCGAGCGTCCGGTCGCCCCCGGCGCCGTTCACCTCGAAGTCCCAGTAGGCCTCGTCGACGAGTACCTGCGAAATGGTGACCTCCTGTGGACCGTTGTTGGTTACGTGTAACACGACCGTCTCGTCGTCCGGAAGTGTCGTGTGCGTGACCGACACGTCGGGAAGGGGCTCACCGCTCTGGACCCCTGCAAGCGGGGCGGTAAACGCGAAGACGCCCAGAACGAGCACGAGCAACGCAATCGGGAGCAGCGCGGAGACCCATCGCGGGACGCCGAGCGGCTGGCCGCTCATCTCGTCAGCCGGGACGCCACCGTCGGCCGTCGTCTCCGGTGTCTCGTCCGTCATTTAGACCACCTCGAAGAAGCTCATCCAGCCGAGTTCGGCGAACTCCGACTGATGAGCGTGAAACATGTACAGGCCAGGGTCGTGATCGGAGTAATCGAGTTCGATGATACCGCGCTGCGCCTGCGTCTGCATGATCGTATCGACGGTCTGTCGAGTCGGCAGTAGCGTCGTTCCGTGATCGTAGTAGTCGAAGAACTGCGAGTGGGTGTGAAACGAGTTGATGATGTCGAACTCCGTCGCGTTGACGAGATACACCCGCTGTCGCTCGTTCTTGTCGATCTGGATGGGGCGTTTCGTCTCGCCAGCCGTCCAGTTCCCCTCGGCGTCAGTCTCACCGACACCGTACGCGAAGGCGCGCGTGTTCGCCGCGTACACCTCGTTTCCGCCGTCGAAGTTGGTATCGAACGAGTTCATCACGATCACCATCTCGTTGACGGCGTTGTTCTCGGCGTACTCGTGGTTGCGCGTCTTGGCTTCGGTAACGAGGTCCTCGACCATCGCGTCGGTAATCTGGCTCGGGTGATCGGTCACGTAATCGGCCGGGGCCTCCCTGACTCGTTCGGGGTCCGGGTCGACGATGATCGTCCCGTAGAGGCCCCGATGGATGTGTTCCTTCAACGGTAGCGAGTGGCAGTGATAGAAGTGTACGCCGGCGGGTTGGGCTATCCACTCGTAAGTGAACGACTCACCCGTCTCGAGCACGCCGGGCCCGTTCTGTGGAATCCCGTCCATCTTCGGGTTTAGATTCTTGAGGTGGGGGTGAATCGTGTGTGCGTGCCGCCCAAGATTTTCGAATTTCACCCGGACGAGATCTCCCTCGACGGCGCGGATCGTCGGTCCCGGAACCTGCCCGTTGTACGCCCAGGCCTGGAACTCGATACCCGGCGCGATCGTGATCGTCGTGTCGACTGCGGTGAACTCGAACTCTCGAACGGTTCGCCCGTTTTCCGTGTACACGCGCTGCGGGACGGCGTCCTGGCCGCTCTTTCCGGTGTTGAACGTCGACAGGAACTCGTGAGGATCGAAATTGGTGTTCCGATACTCGTCGACGGCACCGAAGTTACCGTGGTCGTCCTCGTCATCGTCGCCGGCGCCGGCACCCGTCTGACTGGCCCTGATCCCGACCGCCGCACTCCCGGCGACGCCGAGTCCGCCGAGTACGGTGCGTCGGCTAACGTTCGTTTCACCGCCGAGTGCCTCGACGAGTCGCTGCTCGAGCCGTTCCGTGATTGCCGCTGCGTTATCGTACTCTACTGATGTCATTGACGTCACCTCGATCCGATTTTCCGTTTCTCATAGCTGGCGCTTCGATGGCCAACCATAAGAATTTGATGCGTCTAAACTTTGATTGAGTCTAGACAAATATTGGGTTCTCGATATCGCCATCGATAACTCGCTTACCGAGTGCCGAGACTGTGGCAGCCCTCGAACAGCAGCTCGTAGGGGACGATGTCGGTTTAGAGGTCAGAGGCTGTCGGGGAGACACTGCCACAGGAGGGACCGGTGCACACGAACGTCTCCAGATCGGGACTGCAAGCCAATATAATTAGATGCGGCTAATCTTATCGCTCAGAAGCGGAGTGAGAGCACGTCCTCATCGTGAACCACTATCCGCGAGCACCTCAGGTCGCTCACAGTCCGAGGATCTCCCGCGCCTGCGACGGCTCCGCGACTTCGCGGCCGAGTTCCTCGGCCACCCGGACGACGCGCTCGACCAGTTGCGCGTTGCTCTCGGCGAGTTCGCCCTGTCGGTAGTAGACGTTATCCTCGAGCCCCACCCGGACGTGACCGCCGAACAGCAGCCCCATCGTCGCGAACGGCAACTGGTGGCGGCCGAAGCCGAGCGTGTTGAACAGCGCCCCCTCCGGTAGGTTGTCGATCGCGTTCAGGAAGTTCCGCGGCCGCGGCGGCGTCAGCGTGCCGGGGCCGAAGATCAGCGTCGCGTAGACCGGCTCGGCGAGGTCGCGGCGCTCGAGCAGGCCGTGGGTCTCGTTTATGTGGCCGTCGTTGAACACCTCGAGTTCGGGCTTGATGCCGCGGTCGACCATCTCTTCGTGGAGCGAGTCGACCAGCCCGCGGGTGTTCTCGCTGGTGAGGTGATCGTAACGGTTCAGCGGCCCCATGTCGAGCGAGGCCATCTCCGGCGGCGGATCGGTCCGCAGCGGGAGGTGGCGGTCCGCGTCCGGCGCGCCCGTTCCGCCGGTGGAGTGCTGGATGATCACGTCGTCGGCGTACCGGCGGATCGCGTCGTCGATCTCCTGGAAGCGCTCGGTCGCGAAGGTGCGCTCGCCGTTGGGCCGGCGCGCGTGGACGTGGACCACCGACGCGCCGGCCGCCTCCGCTTTCGCCGCCGCCTTGCCGATCTCCTCGGGTGTCTCCGGGAGGTGCGGCGTCGTCTCCTTGCCCTGGACGCCGCCGGTCAGCGCCGCCGTGACGATGACGGGGTCGCCGGCGAGGAAGTCGCTGTAGGTCACGCGTCGTCACCTCCCGCTGACTTCGCGTCGCCGTCCGCGCCCTGCTCGTCGGCGTGCGCACGGTAGATCTCGCAGTCGCGGTCGTGGACGAGGTCGTAGCGGTCGTTGCAGATATCGGCCCGCATCGGCTGGACGAATCGATCGGCCGCCGTGCAGTAGGCCCGCGGCTCGTCGAACGGCTCCCGGTCGGGGTCGTCCGATCCGTCGCGGTACTCGAGGTATGGACAGCCCATAGCATCCCGTTCTATCTGCTAGGTGTTAACGTCGGTTGCCGAGCCGGCCCCGACCGAGGAGGGTCGGATCGAGCTCGAGCGGGGCCGATCGGTCCCGGTAACATCCGCGTCTCCGGGTGACACGAACGCGAGCAAACGGTTCAAGCGGTGGGTCCCTAGAACCGTCAATGTCACCGAACACGCCCGGACTCCACCACGTGACGGCGATCGCCGGCGACCCGCAGGACAACGCCGACTTCTACGTCGGCACGCTCGGCCTGCGGTTCGTCAAGAAAACCGTCAATCACGACGATACCGGCACCTATCACTTCTACTTCGGCGACGGGGAGGGCTCGCCCGGGACGAATATCACGTTCTTCCCGTGGACCGATCAGGGTCGGGAGGGTCAGTTCGGCGCCGGCCAGACGCAAACGACCGCCTACGCGATTCCCGCCGAGTCGGTCGACTACTGGCGCGATCGCCTCGAGTCCGAGGGCATCGACATCGAGGAAACGGAGCGGTTCGACGAGACGGTGCTCCGGTTCGCGGACCCCGATGGGATCGGACTCGAACTGGTAGCAGCTGACGCGGAAACCGCCGCTACTCCCTGGGAAGACGGCCCGGTGCCGACCGAGCACCAGCTCCGCGGGTTCTACAACGTCACGCTGGCGGTCGACGAGTTCGGGCCCACCGAAACGATCCTGACGGACGTGCTCGGCTACGAACTCGAGGCCGAAGCCGACGGTAGACGGCGCTACCGGAGCGCGACTGGCGGCCCCGGTTCGATCGTCGATCTGGTCGAGACCGACGCCGGCCGCGGCCGGATGGGCGTCGGCACGGTCCACCACGTGGCCTTCGTGGCCGAGAGCGTCGCAGAGCAAGAACGGTGGCGCGAGGCCTACGCCGACGCGGGACTCTCCCCGTCTGCGGTCATCGACCGGAAGTACTTCCAGTCGATTTACACCCGCGAGCCCGGCGGCGTCCTCTTCGAGATGGCGACGACCGGGCCCGGTTTCACCGAAGACGAGCCCCTCGACGAACTCGGCGAGCGGCTGACCCTGCCAGAGCGACTCGAGAACGAACGCGAGGAAATCGAAGCGCAGTTGCCCGATTTCGACGGACCGACAGTCGACGCGAGCGGAGAGTGACGCGAGCCGCGATCGCCTGGTCGTCCGCCGTTTGTCGCGTCGCAGGTCGGCCGCGACGGGTAGGCTGCATCGAGCGCTCGAGCCGGGCCGCCGTCGCTTCGTTGCGCTTTCGCCCGTCGGGGGTTTTATCCCTTTGAATGGCCACCACCAGAGCATGAGTACACGATCGAACGCCACCGGCGAGGTGTTCTGGGGGGACGCCGACGACGAGGTGGCGCTCGAGCGATATCGGACGCTGGTCGGGGCCATCGACGACGGGCTCTATCAGCTCGACGCCGACGGGAACTTCGTCGCGGTCAACGAGGCGATCGCCGAGCTGACGGGGTACTCCCGAAGCGAACTTCGCGGCGAACACGTTTCTCTCCTGCTGGATGGGACCGATATCGAAACGATCGAAGCCGAACTACACGACTACGTCGCGGCGAGAACCGACGAGATTTCGCCCTTCGAACTCGGCGTCCGAACCGCCGACGGCGACACGGTTCCTTGCGAACTTCGGATCACCCCACTTGTCGACGGCGACGAATTACGGGGGACGATCGGCGTCGCGCGAGCCCGTTCGGAGACGCCGCAAGCGAACACGCTCGAGTCGGCGCAGCCGTCTTACGAGTCGATCACCGACGTATTGGACGAGGCCAACATCGGCGTCCTCGTCCTCGACGAGCACTTCGACGTCAGGTGGCTCGACGAGACGATCGAGGAGTACCTCGGGCTCGACCGCGAAGCGGTCGTCGGCCGGGACAAGCGGACCGTGATCGACGACTACCTGCGGGGGACGTTCGCCGAGCCCGACTCGTTCACCGACACCGTCCTGACGGCGTACGACGAGGGCGAGTACATCGACCGTCTCGAGTGTCGGGTCGCCGCGGACGGCGACCGAGAGGAACGGTGGCTCGAGTATCAGAGCAAACCGATTACCTCGGGGCAGTACGCCGGCGGTCGGATCGAACTCTACTACGATATCACCGACCGAAAGCGGTCGGAAGGCGCCTTGCAGGAGAGCCAGGAGGCGTTTCAGTCGCTGGTCGACGCCGTCGAGGAGTACGCGATTTTCCGACTCGATTCCGAGGGACGCGTCACCAGCTGGAACAAGGGTGCAGAGCGCATCAAGGGCTACGACCGCGAGGAGATCGTCGGCGAGCACTTCTCGACGTTCTACACCGAGGCGGATCGGCGGGCCGGCGTCCCCGAGCGCAATCTCAGGGCCGCAACCGAGCACGGCTCCACCGAGGACGAGGGGTGGCGGCTCCGGAAGGACGGCACTCGATTCTGGGCGAACGTCACGATCACCGCAGTGCGGGACGACGACGGGAACCACCGGGGCTATCTGAAGGTGACTCGTGACATGACCGGCCGGCGGCAACGCGAGCAGGAACTCGAGAGCGAACTCCAGCGCATCCTCGGGCGAATCTCCGACGCGTTCTACGCGGTCGACGACGAGTTCAGGTTCACGCACGTCAACGAGCGCGCGGCGGAACTCCTCCAGCACTCCGAGGAGGAACTGCTCGGAGAGAAACTCTGGGACGTCTTCCCCTCTGCGGCAGAGATCGACGAGATCTGGGACGCCTTCCACACGGCCCTGGAAGAACAGAAACAGACCAGCTACGAACTCTACTACGACACGCTCGACTTCCGGGTCGAAGCGAACCTCTATCCCTCCGAGACCGGCATCTCGGTGTACTTCCGAGACGTGACCGAACGCCGGGAACGAGAACGGGAACTCGAGCGGACCGAGCGGCGGTTCGAGGCGATTTTCGAGGACCCGAACATCCTCGTCGGCCTCCTCGAGCCCGACGGGACGGTGCTCGACATCAACGGGACAGCGATGGAGTACGTCGACGCCGACCTCGACGCGGTGACCGGCGAACCGTTCTGGGAGACGCCCTGGTGGGGCGAGGGCGATGGCATCCGAGACGACGTCAGGGAGTGGACCGAGCGCGCGGCGGCCGGCGAGTACGTCGACTTCGAGGCCGATCTCACCCGGCCTGGCGGTGAACAGTACACGTTAAACGGCGTCTTCAGACCGGTGACGAACGACGACGGCGGGGTCGTCTCGATCGTCGTCTCCGATCGCGACATCACCGAGCGCAAGAAACGCGAACGCGAACTCGAGGAGTCCGAGCAGCGCTACCGGACCATCGCGGAGTACTTCCCGAACGGGCTCGTCACGCTGTTCGACCACGACCTCGAGTACACGCTGGCCGCGGGCCAGGGCTTCGACCGAATCCCGGTCGAGCCCGCGGATCTCGAGGGACGGACGTTCGACGAGGTCTGGCCCGACGAGGTCGCCGACACGCTCCAGCCGGCGTTTCAGGCCGCGTTGAACGGCGAAGAACGGTCGGTCGAGCTCACGTACGCCGGCCGCGAATGGGTGTTGCACGCTGTCCCGGTCACCGACAACAGAGGCGACGTCTTCGCCGGCGTGACGATGGCGCAGGACATCACCGAGCGCAAGGCGAACCAGCGCAAACTCGAGGAGACGATCGCACAGCTCGAGGAGTCCAATAAACGGCTCGAACAGTTCGCCTACGCGGCCTCCCACGACCTGCAGGAGCCCCTGCGGATGGTCTCGAGCTACCTGCAACTGATCGAGGGCCGGTACGCCGACGAGCTCGACGCGGACGGCGAGGAGTTCCTCGAGTACGCCGTCGACGGGGCCGAGCGCATGCGCGAGATGATCGACGCGCTCCTCGAGTACTCCCGCGTCGAAACGCGGGGCCAGCCCCTCGAGCCGATCGACCTCGATGCCGTCCTCGAAGACGTGATCGAGGATTTGCAACTCCAGATTCAGGAGACGAACGCCGAGATCACGACCGAACGGCTGCCTCGCGTCGAGGGTGACGCCAGTCAGCTCCGGCAGGTCCTGCAGAACCTGCTGTCGAACGCGCTCGAATACAGCGGCGACGAGCCGCCGCGTGTCCACGTCGACGCCGAGCGACGCGGCGACGAGTACGTGGTCTCGGTCCACGACGAAGGCATCGGCATCCCTCCCGAAAACCAGGACAGCGTCTTCGAGGTGTTCCAGCGGCTCCACAGCCGCGAGACGTACGACGGGACCGGCATCGGTCTCGCACTCTGTGAGCGCATCGTCGAGCGCCACGGCGGCGAGATCTGGCTCGAGTCCGCGCCCGGCGAGGGATCGACGTTCTCGTTCACGCTGTCCGCTGCAGACCCCGCCGCGTGAATTCGGCCAGTAACGGGTAGGTCACTTGGTGCCGGGCGAGACGATCGGATCCGCTCCGAGCGGTTCGACTCGAGCGACCGATCGCCGAAGACCACCCCAGCCGGCCGGGACTCTCGCTTTTAACAGCGATCCGGGCGTACGGTCCTCCATGACACGATCTCCCGCGGGGGAGCGCGACGCGCCGTTTCGGTTCGAGTACCACCCGTCGACGATCCGATTCGGATCGAACTGCGTCGACGACCTCGAGACCGAACTCGAGCGACGGGGACTCGAGCGCGCGCTGATCGTCTGTGGATCGACCGTCGGCAGCACGCCCGAAGTGATCGACCCTGTCAGGGAGGGGCTGGGGGACCGACTGGCCGGCGTTTTCGACGAGACGACGCCGAAGAAACGCCTCGCGACGGCGGTCGACGGCCGCGAGGCGCTCGAGGCGGCCGACGCGGACGTGCTCGTCAGCCTCGGCGGCGGCAGCAGCCTCGACGTCGCGGCGGTGATCAGCGTCCTCGCGGCGGGCGATCGGTCGCACGAGGACGTGGCCGCGGAGTTCGCCGAGCGGGGGACGATTTCGGTCCCCGACGAGGGGCTGATACCGATCGTGACGGTCCCGACGACGCTCGCCGGTGCCGACCTCTCGATGGTCGCCGGCGTCACCGCCGCGCCCGACTCGAGCCCGGTCGAGGCGGAACTCGGCGGCGGCATCTCCGATCCGGGGCTGATGGCCGCGGCCGCGTTCTACGATCCGGAACTCGTCGCGACCACGCCCGACGCGATCCTCGCGGGCTCGGCGATGAACGGCTTCGACAAGGGCATCGAGACGCTCTACGCCGGCAACGCGACGCCGATCACCGACGCGACGGCCCGCCACGGCCTCGAGAAACTCGAGGACGGCTTCCGCGCGTTCGGCGACGGCGACCGCGACACTGAGACGTTTGAGACGATCCTCGAGGGGATCGTCCTCGTCCAGTACGGGATCTCCCGACCCGGTGAGACGACGGCCTCGATCGTCCACGCATTCGGCCACGGGCTGACGCGGACCGGCGACCTCCAGCAGGGGGCTGCCCACGCTATCGTCGTCCCGCACGTCCTCGAGTACCTGTTCGACCAGGAGGACGTGGACGCCCGGGCGGGGATGCTCGCGGACGCACTCGGCGTCGGCGAGGCCGCGGATGGGCCGGCGGCAGTCGTCGAAGCGGTCGCGGAGATCCGGGACGCGCTCGGCCTCCCCACGCGGCTTCGGGACGTCGACGGCCCCGAGAAGAGCGAGTTTTCCGACGTGGCGCAAGCGGTCCTCGACGACGCGTTCATGGCGAACGCGCCGCCGGGGCTGGACCCGACCGTCGAGGAGATCGAGGGCATCCTCGAGGCGGCGTGGTGAATACGGGTCGATAGCCGGCGGAGGACTCGTTTCTCGGACACCGTTTCACTGGGCGAACCGATCGCTCTCTCGCGTTTTCCGGCCGGGACGGTATTACCGAACCGATAGTAACGGCGATCGACGGCGACTGGCCGAAGCGAACATGAGCGAGTACGCGAGACGGAACGTGTTGCGGACCGCGGTCGCGATCGGGACAGGTGCGGTGACCGGGGCGGGAGCGGCCGCGAAATCGGGGGACGGCGCCGGCGGCTGGTCGTCGGTCCGCGGCGATCCGGGAAACACGGGCTTCGTTCCGGACGCGACCGGACCGAAGTCGCCGGTCGCTGTCGCCTGGACGTACGACCACGGCGGTCGGTTCGCCGTCGTCGACGGGACGGCGTACCTCGCGACCGACGACGGGTCGGTACACGCGATCGACGCGACGGACGGGTCGCCCGAGTGGGAAACCGAGATCTCGACTGCGAGCGGAGAGGCGGCGGCCGTCGCCGGATCGCCGGCGGTGGCCAACGAGACGGTGTTCGTCACGACGAGGGAACGGGATCCGGACGTGGTCGCGCTCGACGCCGCGACCGGTGACCTCCGCTGGCGGGAGAACGAACTCGGTTACGAGACGAATCAGGTACCCGTCGTCGCGAACGGACTGGTGTTCGTCGTCGCCGATAAAGTCCTGTACGCGCTCGAGGCACGCAGCGGCGAGCGACGGTGGCGGTTCGATCCGGAGCCGATGACGACCGAGGACGGGCAGAAACGAGGGGATCCCCTGCAACGAGAGCCCGTCGCCGTCGCGAACGGGACCGTTTTCGCCGTGAGCAACAATCGGCTGTTCGCTCGAGGGGTCGAAACGGGGGCCGAGCGGTGGACGGACGCGGTCGACGACTGGCGGTCGAGCACGTTCTCCGGCCGTCCGATCGCTGCCGACGGCGTCGTCGCCGTCGTCAGAGACGACACGGTGACGATCTACGACGCCGAAACCGGCGAGCGCAGCTCGTCGGTTCCCGTCCGTTCGCTCGACGTCCTCACCGACGACCGCGTGTACGCCGTGACCGGGAGCGGTGCCGCCGACCGGTCGACCGTCGCCGGCTACGAGCCGACCGGCGACCCCGTCTGGCAGCCGTCTGCCGACGTCGGTTCGATCGCGTCCGCGGTCGTGGGCTCCGAAGCCGTCTACGCGGGGCTGGAGAAAGTAGGTGACGCGGCCGGCGTGGCCGCCCTCGACCGAGCCGACGGGAGCCGCCAGTGGCGCGTCGACACCGACGCGACGCCGCGTCAACTCGCGGTCGTGGACGACACCGTCTACGCGAGCGGCGACTCCCTCGTCGCGATCAGAGCCGAGGGCGACGAGCCAGGCGACGGCGGTGGCGACGGCGAGGCGTCGCCCGGGTTCACCGCCGGGACGAGCGTCGCAGGCGGCGCGCTCCTCCTCGAGTGGCTCCGTCGACGAACGGCCACCGAGCAGTGATCGACGGACTCGAGTCGGCGGTGTCCCGAACGCACTCGTCACCCGCTCCCGTTCGCGTCGGCCGGTGGCCCCGTCTCCACCGTGTCGATCGCCGGCGGCGTATCCGCGCCGCGTCGGGGCGGCTCGAGGCCCCTATGAACCGGCGAACAGAGCCGGACCGCGTAGATACAGAGGATCGTCCAGCCCCCGACGAAGACGAACAGCCCGACCGGATCGGTGAGATGGACGAATTTCAGGACGTTGAGCCCGAATCCGCCGAGTAACAGCGAGAGAAGTTGCCCGCCGCTGGCCCAGTCCGGAACGCGCTCGGTGATGGCGTCTCGATAGTACGTCGCGTACAGCAAGCCACAGCACGCGCCGAGGAGCACCAGCCACGGATGATCGGTCGGACGAGGTAATCCCGTGTCGGCGTGGACGAGCCAACCGTAGACGGGTAGTGCGACGAGCAAGACCACGAACTCGCCGCGACGCCCGTCCGGAAACTGCCAGTCTCCGCCGTCGTCTCGGAACCAGTGTCGCATCGGGAGGGCACCACCCGTCGGTACGACGTGTCTGTTTGTTAAGGATTCTACGGCTCGCCGTCGGCGTACGACGGCCGCTCTGCGTACTCGATCGGGTCGCGGACGCCGACGTTCCGGAACGCCTGTAGCCGGAAGGCGCAGGCGTCGCAGGTGCCACAGGCCGGTTCGTTCTCCCGGTAGCAGCTCCAGGTGTGCTCGTAGGGGACCGCGAGTTCGACGCCGCGCTCGGCGATGTCGGTCTTCGACCAGTCGACGAACGGCGCTTCGATCGAAACGTCGGTCTCGGGTTTCGTCCCCACGTCGACGACGTTCTCGAAGGCCTCGAAGAATTCGGGTCGGCAGTCGGGATAGCCCGAGAAGTCCTCGCTGTGGGCCCCGATGAAGACCGCCTCGCAGTCGTTTGCCTCAGCGTATGAGACCGCCATCGCGAGCAGGTTCGCGTTCCTGAACGGGACATAGGAGGTCGGGATCTCGTCGCTCTCTAGGTCGGCGGCCGCGACCTCCATCTCGTCGTCGGTCAGGCTCGAGGCGCCGATCGCCGCGAGGTGGCCGGTCTCGATTTGCAGAAAGTCGGCCGCGTCGAATTCGGTGGCGAGGCGGCGGGCGCACTCGAGTTCGCGGTCTTCGGTCCGCTGCCCGTAAGAGGTGTGGAGCGCGTAGATCTCGTAGCCGCGGTCGCGGGCCTCGGCGGCGGCGGTGGCGCTGTCCATGCCCCCGGAGAGGAGGACGACGGCGCGTTTCGCGGTCGATTCGTCGGTCGGTGAGTCGGTGGGTGGTGTCATATGCAGCTACTGAATCACGTTTCGGGCGCGTCGTTCCAGAGGTCGACGTGCAGTCGCGGCGTGTATCGGAAACCGTGCTCCATCGCGAGGTCGGCGACCCGCGTTCGGGTCTCGGCGAGGCGTTCGCGGGTCGCCCCCTCGGGCATCAGGAGCACGTCGTCGTCGCGGATCGGCGCGGCAGCGGCCCCTCGAAGGGCCGCGAGGAGATCGAGAATCTCCGGCATGTCGTCGCCGTCGGTGACGACGAACTTCAGCTGGAACTCGTAGTCCTCGACCAGCCGAGCGAGCGTCTCGAGATCGATCCGGTCGCGTTCGTGGCGTTGTGCCCACTCGCCATCTCCCTTGGGATCGCGCTCGGCCGTCGGCGTGCTGCTCTCTAACTTCGGGCTGATCGAGGCGAGGTCGATCGGCGCGTCCCGATAGATCGTCCCGTTCGTCTCGACGGTGGTATGATACCCCCGGTCGTCGAGTGCCTCGAGCAACGCGACGCTCTCCTCGTGGATCAGAGGTTCGCCGCCGGTGAGCACGACGTGGTCGGCGTCGTGGGCCTCGATCTCGGCGAGGAGTTCCTCGAGCCCGAGCCACGCGTGGGTCGGCTCCCAGGAGGTGTGATAGGAGTCGCAGAACCAGCAGCGGAGGTTGCAGCCGCTCGTGCGGACGAAGGTCGACGGAACGCCCGCGAGGATCCCCTCGCCCTGCAGCGAGGAGAACAGTTCGTTGATCGGCAGGCCGTCGGGCGCGTCCTCGGCGCTCGAATCGGACTCGGATCCGAGGTCGACCGAATCGGAAACCGGCATCTCAGATCTCGCCGCCCCCGCAGAGTTCGCTCGTTTCGCTCACCTGGACGGACACGTCCGTGACCGTTTCGGGGAGGGCGGCCGCGAGTTTCCGCTCGAGGACGACGCTCATCACCTCGGCCGTCGGCGGATGCTCGAGAACGACGAGCGCGTCGTCGTCGCCGGCCGCTTCGAAGGCTTCGATCAGCGGATCGCCGGCCTCGAGTAGGAACATGTGATCCCACTCGTCTATTACCTCGGTAATATCACCCTTGTCGGCGATCCATCCCTCCTCGGTCAGGCGGCCGGAGACGGAAACGGCGACCTCGTAGTTGTGGCCGTGGGGCCGCGAACACTTGCCGTCGTGGTGCTGTATCCGGTGGCCAGCGCTGATCCGGATCGGGCGATCCCGCCCGACGTGGAGGGTTCGCTGGGATCCGACGACGGATTCGTCGCGGCGGGGCGCGTCGACGGTCCCCTCGCTCGGCCGACCTTCTATGCGTTCAGTCACACACCGGTATTCTCTCGAGAATACTTAAATCTGGAGGATCGTCGGCGCTCGCGTCGAGCGCGTCGTCGCGCTCCCGGGGGATGTCGACGCTGCGCACGAGGACGCTGCCCGCTGGCGGACACCTAGACGATCCGAGTGATGTCCGGGCCTCTTGCGTGGTGAGTGCCAACGGGGGCTATGTGGAACTTCGAGGACGATGGGGACGAACCGCTCGTGTGGACGGCCGTCGACGCGCCGGCCGAGGGGACCGTCTACGACGTGATTGGCACGGCCAACGGACCCTGTGCCGTCGGCGACGGCGGAACGGTCGTCGGTCGTGCGGCCGACGGCTCCTGGGGAATCATCGTGCCGGACGGCCCCGGTGCACGGGGCGAGACGCTTCGCGCGGTCGCGGCCACCGACGACGGCCGCCGAATCTGGTTCTGCGGAACGGGCGGTGCGGTCGGCTACTTCGACCTCGAGAGCGGCCGCCGAGTCGATTGCTCGAGGCCCGACGGTATGGACGTGACGTTTCACGCGCTGGCGGTCTCGGACGACCGCGCCTCGGAAAAGCTCCTGTTGGCCGACGGCAACGGCGTCGCCCTCCCCGGCACCGTCGACGGAGAGAACCCGGCGTGGGATCGGCGGACGACCCCCGCTGACGGAACCGCGATCACGGCGCTTTCGGCCGACGAATCGGGGTACGGCTACGGCGTCGACGGCAACGGAGCCGTCTGGAAGACGACGCCGTCGGGCCGGGATCGGATCGGTATCGCCGACGCGGAGGACAGTCTCTACGCGGCCGCCGCGTCGGCGTCGACGCTCGTCGTCGGTGGCGGTAACGGCCGCTTCTACGAACGCGACGAGACCGGCGGCTGGACCCCGCATTCGCTCGGTGACGCCGGGATCGAGTGTCTGGACGTAGACGGATCGACGCGGCTGGTCGGCCGAGAAGGCGGCTTGCTTCGCGTTCGCGAACGCGGGACGCGGCGCGAAACGGACTGGGACGGCACGGCGACGGTCCACGGCGTTCTCGCCGGCTCACCGCACGTCGCCGTCTGCGAAAACGGGCTCGTCCTCGAGTCGACGGCCGAGTGATCCGGCCCTCGGTTACGCGTCCGAAGAACTGCTCGAGTCGCCGTCAGATCCGGATTCGTTCGTGCTGCCGTCCGACGGCGACCCGCTCGAATCGCCGGTAGCGACGGATCCGGAGCCCCCGGACCCGTCGCCGGTCCCGGCCTCGCTCGTCCCGTCCGCGGACTCGGAGCCGGCCCCGTTGCTCGAGTCCGCGTCGGTGCCCTCGGTGTCGGCGTCGCTCGGATCGTAGCTCTCGCCGCGGCCGTCGAAGTTGTCACCGTCGGCGCTGGACCGCGCGTCGCGGGGTGCGCCGCGGGGGCGTTCGATGACGAGGCCGCTCTTGCCGACCGCGACGTCCGGCTCCCCCAGCGCGACGTCGTTGAGAACGCTCTCGGTCGGCGTGTGTCGTTTCTCCCACCGTTCGCCGCCGTCGATGCGCTGGTAGAAGGCGCCGGCGTCACCGAGGGCGACCAGCTGATCGCCGTACTTGTCGAAGGCGCGGAGCGACTTCTCGCCGACCCGAATCGGTGTCCAGCTCTGGTACGAGTCGTCGTACCGGTAGACGCGGCCGTCGCCGGCGGCGACGTAGACGCGTTCGTTCTCGCCCGCCCAGACGTCGTAGAATTTCACCTGCGCGTTGACGATGCCGATGCCTTCCCAGCCGTCGTCTTCCGTGGTCTTGAACGCGTTCCCGCTCGTATCGACGGCGTAGCCGTAGCCGTTGGGCGAGGCCGCGAGCCCGGCGACTTTCGATCCCTGATCGTTAGGCTTGCTCGTCACGCCCCAGTTCACGTCGAAGCCGTGGACCGTGACGGGAAGGATCTCCCCGGAGCCGTTCGCGACGAGGAGTTTCTCGTCGCCGGTCTCGCCGGAGACGGCGAGCCCCTCCCACGTGCTCGTCATCTCCTTGGGATAGGAGTAGTCGAACTTCCGGCGCGTCTCGATGTCGTAGCAGCCGATCGCACCGCTCGAGCCGGCGAACCAGATCCGGCGGCCGTCGTCGGTGACGTCCATTCCGCGGAGCTGGTTGCTTCTGACGTTCGGGCCGTCCTCGACGATCGTCTCCCAGCCGTTGCCGCGATTGGCGACGATGACGCCGCCATCACCGATCGCGTAGGGGCCGGCGACGGTGCTTACGACTTCGAAGAGATCGTTCGAAAAGGGCGTTTCGACGGTTTTCCACTCCGGTTCGTCCGCATCGGGGCCGAGTTCCCACATGCAACCTACGGAAACGGCTGGGGAGGGATAAATAGTGTAGACGTTCTAATGTTTCGGAGAATCCACGGGGAAGCGACCCGTGACCCGGATAGCTGCGTTTTCACCGCGCCGGCCGTAGTCGTTCAGTCCTCGAGCTGATCCTGGAGCCTGTTTTTGGCCTCGGTACGGCGTTTTCGCGAGAACTCGGGCGCCTCGTCCGAGAAGTCGATCTCGATCTCGTCGAGCGTTCGCCGGTAGATGTTCGTTCGTCGCCCCTCGTCGGAGAGCTGCCGCCCCTCGCAGGTTAACAGTCCGGCGTCGACGAGCTCTTCGATCCGGCGGTAGCAGGTGGCGATCGGAATCTCGATCGCTTCACTCAGTGCCTGCGCCGATTTCGGCGTCCCCGCGGCACAGAGGATTTCAGCGCTGTATTTGCTCCCCAGCGCGGAGAGGACTGCAGCTGAATCCGCGTCGTCTTCTTGTGTCCGACTCCGAGACATAGTACTCTCGTTACCAATTATCAGAATTGAATCTTGTGGTTATCGAGAGTATCTTTTATGTGTGATTACTCGAATGGTGTCACTCCGCAGACGCGACGATTGGGTCGACCCCGATGGCGCGGCGAGCGAGACGCATTTGAGGACCCGGCTCGAACGACGCGGTATGAAAGTCGCGGTCGTGACGGTCGGCGACGAACTGCTCGCCGGACGAACGACGGACACGAACGCAACGTGGCTCTGCGAGCAACTCGACGACCGCGGCGTCACGGTCGAGCGCGTCACGACGGTTCCGGACCGCGTCGGCGACATCGCTCGCGTCGTCAACGAGTACCGCGCCGAGTACGACGCCGTCATCGTCACCGGCGGGCTCGGTCCGACTCACGACGATCTCACCATGGAGGGCGTCGCGGCCGCGCTCGGGCGCTCGGTCGAAGAACACGACGCCGCGCTGGCCTGGCTCGAGGAAAACGGCTACGCGCGCGGCGATCTCGCCTCGGGGACGACGGAGCTTCCGGCCGGGGCGCGAGCGCTGCACAACGAGGCGGGCGTCGCCCCCGGCGCAGCCCTCGAGAGCGTCTACGTCCTCCCCGGCGTGCCAACGGAGATGAAGGCGATGTTCGAGACGATCGCCGACGAGTTCGCCGGGACGCCGACCTATCGGGAGACGGTGATCGCCGACGAACCGGAGAGCGCGCTGCTCGATCGGATCGCCGACGTTCGCGAACGGTTCGATATCGCCATCGGGAGCTATCCGGGCGAGTCGGTTCGGCTCGAACTCAGGAGTACGGACGAAACGACGGTCGAGGAAGCGGCCGCGTGGCTCCGCGAGCGGGTCGACTCGCCGAACGACGAGCGCTAGCGGTACAGATACGCGACCCAGGCGATCGTCACGATGAGACCGAGGACGAGTGCGCCCCAGCCGACCACGGTCATCGGCAGTTCCGTTTCCGTCGCGAGAACGGCGGCGTGCAGTGCGTTCATGATCGCCGATCGGTCCCCGTCCCCCTTAATCCTTCAGAAATCGCGTCAGTCACCGCTCGCTCGTCGGTTGCGTCGACCGCGGAGCGAGAGGGGTCCCACCGACTCCCCTGGTGAGCCTCGAGCCCGACGAAATCGCACCGAACGGGACACGATACGGCTTTCCGGCTGGCGCGCCCAGTGATCGGTATGGAGTCCATCGGTGTCGTCGTCAACCCGATTGCGGGGATGGGCGGTCGGGTCGGGCTGAAGGGAACCGACGGAAAACTCGAGGAGGCGCGCCGTCGCGGTGCCGAGCCGCGAGCCCCGGAGCGGGCGCGCGAGGCGCTTCGATCGTTGTACCGGCGCGCTCCCGATCTCTCCGTCTACACGGCCGCAGGCGTGATGGGTGAGCGTGCGGCGCGGGATGCCGGCTACGAGCCTACAGTCGTCTACGATCCAGCGACTGCGGCGGACGCCGCTGTCGACGGGCCGGCGAGCGTCGCCGATCCCGCGACGGCGGAGACGACGGCAGCCGACACCCGCGCGGCCGTCCGTGCCTTGCTCGAGCGGGGCGTGGATCTCGTCCTGTTCGTCGGCGGCGACGGGACCGCCGTCGACGTCGCGACCGTGCTCGAGGAGGCGGCCGCGGACGAGACGCCGATGCTCGGCGTGCCGGCGGGCGTCAAGATTTATTCCTCGGTGTTCGGCGTGACGCCGGCCGACGCGGGCCGAATCGCCGCCGAGTTCGACCGCGTCGAAGCCCGCGAGGTCAACGACATCGACGAAGACGCCTATCGCGAGGGCGAGGTCCGGACGGAACTGCAGGCTATCGTGCCCGTTCCCGTCGCGCCGGACGTGCAGTCGGGCAAGCAGGTCTCGAGCGGCAGCGTCGACTCGCTGGCAGCCGGTTTCGCTCGCGAGGTCGAACCGGGCCGAACCTACGTCTTCGGTCCCGGCAGCACCGTCGGCGCGATCGAGACGGAACTGGGCATCGACCCGTCGCCGCTGGGCGTCGACGTCTGGCGGGCCGCCTCAGATACCGAGGCCGGCGGGTCAGCCGAGAGCGGGGGCGACGGAGATTCGACTGGTCGGCCCGGCGAGGTCCTCGCCCGCGACGCGTCGGAGTCGGAGATCCTCGCGGTCCTCGCGGAGCCGATCACGGTCGTCGTCTCGCCGATCGGCGGTCAGGGATTCATTTTCGGTCGGGGAAATCACCAGATCTCGCCGCCGGTGATCCGGCGAGCCGACGAAATCGCCGTCGTCGCGTCGGGGGAGAAACTGGACGGGATCGATTCCCTGCGCGTCGATACCGCCGACGCCGAACTCGACGACCGGCTCCGGGGCTGGACGCAGGTGCGGACGGGACGGTTCACTACCCGCCTGGTGAAAGTCTTCTAGATGCAGCCGTCGGCGGCCGTGTTGTTTAAGGAGGACCGTGACCGGACCGTATAACTCAACCATATAACGATGCGACGATATATAATGACCATATAGTCAAGATTAAGGTCGGGTCGATCATAGAGGGGGATATGGAAACGCGGAAAGTGCAACGACTCGGTCCGTCGACGCTCGCGATGACGCTCCCCGCGGAGTGGGCATCCGAGCACGGCGTCGAGAAGGGCGACGAAGTGTCGTTACGGACGAGCGGCAAGGGCACGCTGACCGTGATGCCCGAGTCCGCGAGTACGGAGGAAACGGAAGCGATCATCCACACCGACGATCTCGACGCCGACGCCGTCGAGCGCGCGATCGTCGCACAGTACGTCCTCGGACGACGCATCATCCGCATCGAGCGCGAAGACGGCGCCCTCGAGTCCGACCACATCAACGCGGTCTATCAGGCCGAAACCCAGCTGATGGGACTGGGCGTCATCGAGGAGACCCCCGAGAGCATCTCGATCCGCTGTTCGGTCGACCCCGAGGACTTCACCCTCGACAACCTGCTCGAGCGCTTAGAACGGACCGGCCAGACGATGCGCGGCGAGGGGATCAAGGCGCTGGCCCACGGCAACCCCGATCTGGCCCAGCGCGCCCTGAACCGGGAACGGCAGGCGAACAAAATCTTCGTCCTCCTGCTGCGACTGATCTTCACGGCCTACCAGAACCCGAACCTCGCCCGCGCAGTCGGTCTCAACAGCGGCTTCCCGCTGATCGGCTACCGCTCGATCGCGAAGAACCTCGAGCTGACCGCCGACAACGCCGAGGACATCGCCGAGATCGTCATCGAGACGGAAGGCCACTCTCTCAACGTCGACAGCTCGGTGATGCGTGACATCCGGGAGCTGAACGATCTCGTCGACGAAATTACCTCGAGAGCCGTCGAGGCGGCCGTCGAACGCGACTACAACAAGTCCAACGAGGTCCGGTCGCTGTTCCACGACATTTCCGACCTCGAGCAGGAGATCCTCACGGAACTGCCGGAGATGGACAACGAGGACCTGCTTCGCATCCGCGAGGTGCTCGTCAGCCTCCAGCAGACCGCTCAGTACGCCATGCGAAACGCCGAGATCGCGGCCAACCTCGCGCTCAACGAGGAGTCCGAGCACACGACGATCAAGTGACACGGCGCCCGCAACACGGTCCCGGCATCCGATCCGCGTCTCGAGGATCGGCCATCGCTCGACGGATCGGTCAGGAATGAGTGAAGTTAAGAGACCCCACACACAACGCCCGAGCATGGCTACGCAATCCGAATCGACGGACAAGGGCGTTGGACTGGCGCTCGCACTGAGCGCACTCGCGGTGATCGGCGCGCTGTTGATGCTGACCGGCGCACCCGATGTCACGGCCGCCTGGGGCTTCGCCGCCGCCGTTCTCTTTAGCTCGCTGGCGGTCGTCGGCATCCACCTCTACTGGGACTGACGCCGACGGGCTCGCGTCGGTCTCGGTTCGCCACTGTCGTCTCCGGATACACGACTCGAGTAGCGACGAACCTGTACTGTTAGCCGTTAAGAGTTAAGACCGACGGTCCCCTAGTGTAGCGTACGGACGATGACCGACTACTCCGACGAAGAGCGACAGATCATCTCGTACCTCCGCGAGAGCGCCGCCCGCGGCGAGCAGTATTTCCGGGCGAAAAACATCGCGGACGCGATCGGACTCTCGTCGAAACAGGTCGGCGCTCGCCTGCCACACCTCGCGGAGAAAGCAGACGAGGTCGACATCGAGAAATGGGGTCGTGCCCGGTCGACGACCTGGCGAGTCACGATCAGCTGATCGTCGTCACCACGTCAGCGCTCGCTCGCGTACCGGAGCACACCCCCGATCCGGTCGCTGCCGCTCGAGCCGGCGACCCCCGCCGGTCCACCGCATTTTTATCCGACAATCGCTCACGTACGGGCATGACTGTACGGGTCGACCGGTCGTTCGACGTGGACGCGTCGCCGGAACGGGTGTGGGAATTCATCGCGGACCCGTCGAACCGGGCCCGGGCGATCAGCGTCGTCGACGAGTATTCCGTGGACGATCCCGACGGCCGCCGGGTCACCTGGCACGTCGAGCTCCCCATTCCGCTCGTCCGGAAGACGGTCCGCGTCGACACCGAAGACGTCACTCGGACGCCACCGGAGTACGTCAAATTCGTCGGGAAGTCGAAAGTGATGGAGGTCACCGGCGAACACGAGATCATCGAGACAGACGACGGCGCCCGCCTCGTGAACTACTTCGTCGTCGACGGTAAACTGCCCGGCGTCGAGAAGTTCTTCAAGCGGAATCTGGACTCCGAACTCGAGAACCTTCAGCGGGCGCTCGAGCGCCACCTCCAGACGACACAGTAACGGTGGTGGGGCGGCCACTGTCAGCATATGACTCTCGAGACAGGCGGCGGAGACGACGGCGACGCCGGCGGTGACGGCGACGGGCTCACGCTCGCGCTCGCCCAGATACGCGTCGAGGCCGGCGAGGTCGAGTCGAACGTCGACCGAGCGCTGGCGGCGGTGTCGCGGGCCGCCGACCGTGGTGCGGACCTCGTCGCGCTTCCGGAACTGTTCAACGTCGGGTACTTCGCGTTCGACCTCTACGCGCGCAACGCCGAGCCGTTCGACGGCGAGACTTTCACCCAACTCCGTGAGGCTGCGGCCGAGAAGGAGATCGCCGTCCTCGCGGGCAGCATCGTCGAGGATCTGGCGGCGACCGAGGCCGTCGACACGCCCGCCGACGAGGGACTTGCCAACACCGCAGCGCTGTTCGACGCCAGCGGTGAGCTGCGACTCGTCTATCGGAAACATCACCTATTCGGCTACGAGTCGGCGGAATCCGAACTGCTCGTCCCCGGCGAGCGCATCGAGACGGCGACGATCGGCGGCCTCACCGTCGGCGTGACGACCTGTTACGACCTGCGGTTCCCGGAACTCTACCGGCGACTGGTCGACGACGGCGTCGAACTGGTTCTCGTCCCGAGCGCGTGGCCCTACCCCCGTATCGAGCACTGGAAGACGCTTTCGCGGGCCCGCGCGATCGAGAATCAGGCCTACGTCGCCACGATCAACGGGGCCGGCGACTTCGAGGACGCCACGCTGCTCGGCCGCTCGAGCGTCTACGACCCGTGGGGCGTCTCGCTGGCCTCGAGCGGCGACGAGCCGGCGCTGGTGACGACCGAGATCGATCCGGCGACGGTCGCCGAGGTTCGCGCGGAGTTCCCGGCGCTTCGCGATCGGCGGCTGTAGGCTGCCGATCACCCCGGCCGGGTGTCGACCGCTGACTTTTTATTTCGGCACCTCTTTTCACTGGATGCCGGCAACAGGCGCTTTTCACGTCTACACCGGCACTGCGCGTCGCTCCGGCCCGTCGCACGCGCTCGGCTCCCGGGACCGAGCGCAACGCCCGCATCCGTCTCCTCGTCCCACCTTTCGCCCCTTTCGTTTCGGACCGCTCGAGCCAGGGCTCCCGGCGTCCTCGAGTCAGAACGGGAAGCCGCCGTAGCGCAGGTAGACCATGTCGAGGATCAGGAGCAGTTGGAAAAAGCCCTGCACACCGCCGAGCATGGCGTTCTGCTGGCCGATGGCGGCGATGATCGACGGGTCGGGGCTGGCGGATCGCATCTCCTTGTACATCCGCAGTTCGCCGGGCAGCAGAAAGCCGAAGCCCTGGACCGAGAGGATCGTGACGATGCCGAGCGCGACGGCGATCGTGGGCTCGGTCATTGCGAACTCGCCGATCGTGAGCGCGACCCAGGCCAGCGAGCCGACCGTCGCGAGGACGAACGGTATCTGCCAGCGCCGGTCGCCCCAGGCGTCGAGACGCCACCCCAGCAACAGCAGGATCGGAATCAGATTCGCCGCCGTAAACAGCGCCAGCCACGGTTCAGCGTGAGGAAACATCCCGATGCGCTGGGCCAGCGTGATGCCGCCAGCGATCGTGACGAACGCCAGCGACGGCAGCAGAAACGCCGTCTTGGGCGTCAGCCGCTGGAACACGGCCGAACTCTGCTCGTCGTCGAGGCCGCCGATCACCGGGCCGAGCACGGTGCCGATGAAGATATCGAACCCCGTCCAGAGCACCCCCGCCATCACGTGGACGTAGGTGTGTTGCTGGACCGAGCCCATCGTCACCGCGTAGCCGAGCGCGGCCAGTGGCACCGCGATGACGGCCACCGCGAAGGCCGGATTCGCTTGCTCCCCCATCCCCCTGATCGTGCCGCGAACCGTCGACGTCGACATACGAGCCAACTACTATCACAACTTCTTAAATGATGTTGCCCGAGCAACTGCTTCCGGAAAATCCGCGTCGCGTCGGACGGAAGTCGACCCGACGCTAGCTGCCGGTTCGGGCCCGATCCGTTATCGATCCCGGTCGACGCTCTCCCCCGGTCGCGTCGTCGCCCCCGTGCCGAGTTTCAGCCCGGGCGAGAGACTCGCATTGATTCCCGTCTTGACCCGATCCCCGGCGACGACGCCGAACTTCCGGCGACCCGTCGAGACGCGCTCGCCTTTGACCGTAAATCGAATATCTTCGTCGTCGTGGCGCAGATTCGCGACGTTCGTTCCCGCGCCGAAGTTGACGTTCCGGCCGAGGACGCTGTCGCCGACGTACGAGAGGTGGCTGACCGACGTGCCGCGCGAGATTACGCTGTTCTTGATCTCGACGGCGTGGCCGATTTCCGCGTTCGGGCCGATCAGCGTCGCACCGCGCACGTATGCGTTCGGGCCGACTTCGGCACCCTCGCGGATCAGGGCCGGCCCCTCGATCACGACGCCTGGGTCGACGGTCGCGCCCGCCTCGACGACCACGTCGCCCTCGAGCGTGGCGTCCTCGCTCACGTCGCCGTCGATCCGGCGCTCGAGCTCACCGAGCTTCCACTCGTTGGCCTCGAGAAGTTCCCAGGGGCGGCCCACGTCCAGCCACCGCTCGAGTGTGATGGGAGTGACAGCGAACTCGTCGATGACGCGCGCGACGACGTCGGTGATTTCGTGCTCGCCCCGCTCGCTCTCGGGCACTTCGAGCCACTCGCGCGCCGCCGCGGGAAAGGCGTACGCGCCGGCGTTGGCGAGGTTCGTCGGCGGATCGGCGGGCTTCTCGACGATCTCCGTCACCCGGTCGGCCTCGCCGTCCGTGCCGGCGGTGCTGAGCACACCGTAGTTGCTGGGCTCGGCGACCTCGATCGCACAGACGGCCGGGCAGGCGTCGAACAGCCGGTCGATCGCGGCCGGATCGTAGAGGTTGTCGCCGTTCAGGACGGCGAACGGCCCCTCGAGGTGGTCGCGGGCGGCGTTGACCGCGTCGGCCGTCCCGGCCTGTTCCTCCTGAACGGCGTAGGAGACCGGGACGCCGCGGTACGCGGAACCGAAGTACTCCCTGACGGTTTCGGCCTCGTAGCCGACGACGAGGACGATCTCGTCGGCTCCGGCATCGACAGCCGCGTCTACCGTGTGGGCGGCGAGTGGTCGATCGGCGACCGGCAGCATCGGCTTCGGCACCGATTCCGACAGCGGTCGCATTCGAGTTCCCTGACCCGCCGCGAGAACGACAGCCTTCATGTGTTCGGCCTTTCCACGAATCGTCGGATAAGCGGTTCGTTCGCTCGCGGCAGCCGGGGAAATCCCGGAAGCCGATATCCGCCGCCGATCGTCGAACGTGTCGGAACGGAACCGCGACGTCAGGGAGCCCCGTTTCCGAAGCGGTCGAACAGCCCCGAGACTGAGTCCGTCCACGACGAGGCGTCCCCGATCGCCGCGAGTCCGCCCGTTCCGCCGAGACAGAGCCGTCCGTTCGCGGCCGCGATCGATGCCGTCCGGCCGACGGCAGTCGACTCGAGCGTCCATCGCGGCGACCCGTCAGCGGTCGAGAGCGCGCGGATACGCCCGTCGGCGGTGCCGAGATAGACGGTGTCGCCAACGACGACCGGATCTGTGGCCGCCTCGCCGACGGCGAGGCGCCAGCGCTCGGCGGCCGTGGCCCCATCGACCGCGTAGACGCTCCCGTCCGCGCTGGCGACGTAGACGTGCCCGTCCGCGACGGCCGGCGATGCAGCGATTCGATCGCCGGTCTCGAACCGGAACCGACACGAGCCGTCGGCTGTCGACAGCGCGAGGAGCGCGTCGCCACAGCCGACGTAGACGCATTCGTCCCCGACCGCCGGCGGCGTGTGCGCCTCACCGTTGCCCTCGAGCGCGGCCTCCCAGCGCCGGCGTCCGTCGCCGGCCGCGAGCGCGATCACGCGGTTCTCACAGGCGACGTAAACGACGCCATCGGTAGCGGCGATTCCGGCGACCACGCCCTCGAGCGGGACAGTCCAGATCGCCTGTCCAGTCTCGGCATCGATCGCGTGGAGTGAGTCGCCGGCGACGGAAACCGTCCCGTCGGCGACGATCGGTGGCGTTCGAACGCCGCCCTCGATCGGATAGCGCCAGTCTCGCTCGCCCGTGTCGGCCGCGAGCGCGTCGACCCCGTTCTCGGTCCCGACGTAGACGGTGTCCTCGACCACGGCCGGGGTCGTCTCGACGGCGCCGTCGGTTTCGACGCCCCAGCGCTCGCTGCCGTCCTCGAGCGACAGCGCGGCGACGCGGCCGTCCTCGCTCGCAACGAAAGCGGTGTCGCCGACCAGCGCGGGTGGGGCCGCGACGGCTCCGGCCGTCTCGACGCGCCACTGCGTCGTCGGTCGGCCGCCGAGCGACTCTCCGTCCGCGACGTGACCGGTTCGCGCCGGATCCGTTCCGGCCATCGGCCAGTCCCGATCGACGGCCCCGTCGCGGTCACGAACGTGCTCGAGGCGTTCCGTGGCGGTCGTCGCCGCGCCCGAAACCGATGGGACGGGGTCGTCGACCAGCGGCCGGACCGCGGGCAGCGCGTCGACGGCCTCGATCGTCGTCAGCGTCCGGACTGCGGCCGCCCTGACGCGCGCGTCGGGATCCGCGAGGCGCGGGCGGAGTGCGGCTGCGATGGCGTCGAGGTCGCCCTCGAGTCCCTCCACTTCGGCGACTTCGGCCAGCGCGGCTCCGGCGGTGGCCCGAACGTCGGCGTCCGGATCGGACAGCGCCCCGCACAGGTCGCTCGTCACCGCGTCGAACCCGCTCGGATCGTCGTCGCCCATCGTCGCGAGCGTTCGTCCCGCTGTAGCTCGCACGACTGCGCTCTCGTCGGTGAGCCCCACCGCGATCTTCGAGAGGCCGGTCGGACGCAGGCGCCTGGACTGGTCCGCGAGGACCGAAAGCGCGAGGACCGCCAGCCCGGCGGCCCACGGCTCGTCGCCACTGTCCTCGAGGCGCTGGCCCATGCCGGTGAGTCGGCTGTTGATCCCATCGATGTCGCTCGGTGTCTCGCCGCCGGCGACGATCGATGCGGCGTCGAACGACCGATCGTCGACCGCCTCGAGTCCGTCTCCGATCGCGGAGCCGTCGTCTCGGCCGGTCATCGCGAGCGTCCCGAGCGCGAGGGCCGCGTATCCACGGACCGCCGTCTGGTCGTCGTGGAGGAGGTCGGTCAGGCGATCCCGCGCCGTCGCCGCATCGTCGGGCTCGGCGGCCGCCAGCCGCGCGATCTCGCCCGCGGTCGCTGCGCGGTCGACCGGGTCGAGGCCGCCCGACTCGAGGCCCTCGCACAGTCGCTCCGTAACCGACTCCCGGTCCGTTTCCGCGAGCGCGGTCGCCAGTGCACGCGCCAGCGACCGTCGTTCGCCGCCGTCGGCGGCTCCCAGCCGATCGATCAACGTCGGTTCGGCGGCGCCGATCAGTTCCGGGTCCGTTCTGGCGACGTCCGCCAGCGCCGCGGCCACCGCTGCCGCGCGCTCGTCACCGGCCGTCAGGACCGCCTCGAGGACCGCGAACGGGGTCGGCTCCGTCCCTGCGTCGGCCCCGAGCAGCGCCTCGAGCGCGTCGAGGGCTGCCGCGCGGACCGCTGGGATGGGGTCGACGAGAACGTCACAGAGGGCCCCGACGGCGGCCTCGGTTTCCCCGCCGGTCTCGAGGCCGAGGACGGCCAGCGCCTCGCAGGACGCGACGCGGACCGCCTCGTCGTCGGCGTCGGTTTCGTCGACGGCCAGCGCGACCGCCGGCCGACGGTCGTCCGGCGCGTCGGGGGCAACCGAGGCGAGCGTCTCGCGGACGGTCCCGCGAACGCTGCGGTCCGGGTCGTCGAGTGCTCCGAACAGCCCCGGAAGCGCCGGTCGGACCTCGTCCGGTGCGCTCTCGGCGATCCGCTCGAGCGCGAGCGCCGCGTTGTTCCTGACGCTCGCGTCGTCGTCGGCGAGCCGATCACCGAGCGCCGGAACGACCGCGCGGACGGCACGCGGCGTCTCGTCTGCGATCGAAAGGAGATCGCGGGCGGCCGCCCGCCGTACCGCCGCGCGCTCGCCCTCGAGTCGCCGACCCAGCGCCCCGATCGCCGGATGCGCGTCCGCGGTCCGCGATTCCCCGACGTCGGCCAGTCTGCGGGCCGCATCGCCGCGAAGCCACTCGTCGTCCCCCTCGAGACGGTCGACCAGCGCGGCGACGGTCTCCCGATCGTCGGCGTCCTCGAGCGCGAGTACGCCCAGCGCGTCGGCCGCGCGGTGGCGGACCGACTCGTGGGGGTCGTCGAGTCGGTCGGCGAGCCGAGATACCACGGGGCGAATCGACGCCGGATCGGCCGCCGCGACGGCCGCGATGGCGCGGACGGCCTCGAGCCGAACGCCGTCGTCCTCGTCGTCGAGAACGCAAGCGAGGTCGGCGACCACGGGGGTGACCGCGTCGGGAACGGCCGCCGCGACGGCGGCGATGGCTTCCACGCCCCGGCTTCGAACGCTCGGCTCGTCGCGGCCCAGTCTGCGGGCGAGCGGTTCGACGGCGACGTCGACCGCGCCGGGCCGCGCCGCCGCCAGCGTCGCGAGCGTCTCGGCCGCACGCGTTCGGACGGTCTCGAGCGGGTCCTCGAGTCGGTCGACGAGCGCGTCGACGGCCGGCACGACCGCATCGGGCGTCGCCTCGGCACAGTCGCGGAGCGCGCGGACGGTCTCGGTGCGAACCGCCGGCTCGTCCGCGAGGGTCGCGGCCAGCGCGTCGACGACCTCGTTGACGGCGTCCGGATCGGCCGCGGCGACTGCCGCCAGCGCTGCTGCCGCATCGGTTCGAACGTCGTCGTGGTCGTCGTCGAGCCCCGCCGCGATCGCATCGACCGACGGTGCGACGGCCGACGGACGGTCGGCCGCGACGGCGTGGATCGCTCGCGCAGCGTGTTTCCTGACGGCCGGTTCGTCCTCGAGTCGATCCTCGAGCGCGGGGAGGGCGTCGACGGCGGCGTCGGGATCCGACGACGCGACGGCCGCCAGGATCGCCGTCGCGTTCTCCCGGACCGCGACGGTCCCGTCATCGGTCGCCGCCGCGACCTCGTCGGCGACCGGAACGACTCGTTCGGGTGCTGCGTCGGCGATCGAGGCCAGCGCGTCCGTCGTTCGGATCCGCACTCGCTCCTCGTCGTCGGTGACGTAGTCCGCGAGATCCGTCGCCGAATCGGCGACTGCGGCTGGTTCGGCCGCGGCGATCGACGCCAGCGCGTCGGCCGCGTCGGTCCGGACGTCGGTCGATCCCTCGAGCCGATCGGTCAGCGACGGCACGCCGTCCCGTGTCGATTCGGGATAGACGGCCGCAACGGCCGACAGCGCCGCGACTGCGTGCGCCCGGACCGCCGGCTCGTCCTCGAGCCGGTCGGTTAGCGACGGGACGGCCGAGCGCACGTCGGCCGGCCTGTTCGCAGCCTCGTCGGCCAGCGTCTCGGCCGCGTACTCCCTGACAGCGGGGTCCTCGGCCGACAGAAAGTCCTCGAGTCGCTCGATTCCGACGGTGACCTCGAGCCCGTCGTGTCCGTCCCCCGGTCCGTCCGTGATCTCGTTCGATTCTGACATGGTGGCTCCACGACGCGTGCTCGTAGCGCACGCCGTCGTATTGATAACTGCACCTCCAGATACAGTCAGTTAATCCTACGCCCGGCAACGTCAGATCGGCCGGCAGACGGGCGCGAGCCCCGTCCCATCAGACGCAGGCCGGTCGCCTAATCTCATTCGTCTCGACAGCGTACACGATTCGCTCCGAACGCGGACGGAGTACTCGCTCCGAGTCAATTATGAGGGAGACGGAGACAATCACGTTGATCTGAAACGTATGGCCGACGGAACGAACGCGCGGTCGGACGGGGCGACGCGACGGGAACTGCTCGCCGCCGTTAGTGGCGCGAGTTCGGCGGCGCTCGCTGGCTGTTCGACGACGCTCGGGACCGGCCCTGATCCGACGTTTCGCGTCGGAACGCTCCGCCCGCCGATCACGCTCGATCCGTTCGACGCGATATCAATCGGCTCCGAGCAGGCGATCGGACGGGTGTTCGACGGCCTCTACGAGTACGGCGAGGGGATCGATACCGTTCCCAAACTCGCGGCCGGCGAGCCCCAATTCGAGAACGATCGCCGCGAGGTCGTCGTCGAACTCGAGGACAGTGCGCGGTTCCACAACGACCGCGAGGTGGTCGCCGACGACGTGGTCTACTCGTTTACCGCGCCGCTCGAGGAGGACGCGCCGACGGCGTGGCGGGTGAGCCCGTTCGACTCGGTCGAGGCCGTCGACGAGCGCACCGTTCGATTCACGCTCGCGGAGCCGTATCCGGCGCTCGAGCACGCGCTCACGCAGCCGATCGTCCCTCGACAGGAGCGGGAGGACGATCCGGAGGCGTTCGCGACCGATCCGATCGGCGCCGGTCCGTTCGAGGCGGTGTCGTTCAGCGAGGAGAAGAAGGCCACGCTGCGCCGCTGGGACGACTACTGGGACGAGCCGACGCCCGCGATCGGACGGCTCACGGTGGCGTACGTCGAGTTCCCGATGACACAGCTGTCGAGCCTGCGGACGAACCGCAACGACGCCATCGAGCCGGTCTCGCCGACGATCGTCGCTCACGTCAGCGACGTCGCGAACGCGTCGGTGAAGCGCCGACGGGGGTACACGTCGTTTTACTTCGGATTCAACCTGAACGAGGGGCCGACGACCGACCCCAAGGTACGGGAGGCGATCAGCTACTGCATCGACCTCGAGAAGGCGGTCTCGGAGTTCGTCGAACCGATGGGACAGCGGCAGTACGGACCGCTACCCCCACAGGTCGCGGACGAGTGGGACATGCCGACCGAGGAGTGGGCGGCGCTCGCCAACGAGAAGAACACCGAACGCGCCCGTCAGTTGTTCCGCGAGGCCGACGCGGCGAGCGGCCAACTCCGCATCCTCACCTCGATGGATCCGAAACACAAGGAGTTCGGCGAGGCGCTGGCCGGCGGCCTCAGAGACGCCAGCCGCGGCGCGCTCGTCGTCTCCGTGCCCGAGACGTCGTTCCTCGAGCGGTACGTCTCCGGCTCCGAGCGCGACTACTCGGTGTTCGTCGGCGAGATCAGCGGCACGCCCGATCCGGACTCGCACCTCTATCCGGCGTTTCACGAGAACGCGGCCGGCGTGACCAACGGGACCTTTTACCGCGAGGACGCGGTCATGGAGCGGCTCTCGGCGGCCCGAGAGACGACGAACCGCGAGCGCCGACGACGGCTCTACGAGGCTGCGATCACGCGGCTGCTCGAGGATCGGGTCTGCCTCCCGATCTGCTCGTTCGAGAACAGTTTCGCCGTGGACGCGGGCCTCGAGAACTTCCGCGTTCATCCGATCGCGAAGGTCAATCCACGGCTCGCAGCGGGTGACGAGGTCGCCAGAGTGAGGTCGGACTCATGAGTTCGAACGGAAACGGCGGCGAGAACGGCGGTGGAAGTGGTGACGGCGGCGACGGGGATGAGAGCGGCGGGTTCGGCGTCGGAACGGCGGTCGCGCTGGGCGTGGGCGGCATCGTCGGCGGCGGCATTTACGCGGCGATCGGCATCGTCGTCGCCGCCGCGGGGATCCTGACGTGGTTCGCCTACTCCCTGGCGACCGTCGTCGTCTTCTGCTGTGCATACTCCTATATCAAGTTGAACGACGCGACCGACAGCAACGGCGGCTCGGTCACGTACATCGAGGAACTCACGGGGCGATCGACCGTGGCGGGCGTGGTCGGCTGGACGCTCGTCGTCGGCTACATCGGGACGATGGCGATGTACGCCTACGCGTTCGGAATGTACGGCCGGATGCTGATCGGGGTCGAATACGTCTGGGGGCTGCCGGTCCGGCAGTTCCTCTCGGTCGGCATCCTCGCTCTCTTCGTGGGATTGAACCTCTTGGGCGCGGGCTCGTCGGCGGCGGTCGAACGGTATCTGGTGTTCGTCCAGGCGGGGATCATCGCAGTGTTCGGCCTCATCGGGCTCTGGTACGGTGCGGCGAACTTCCAGTTACAGTCCGGCCTCGCCGAACTCGGGCTCAATCCCGTCATCGCCGCCTCGGTGGGCTTCGTTTCCTTCGAGGGCTGGCAGCTGCTGTTCTACGATCAGGAACAGTTCGACGATCCGGACGAGACCCTCGGGAAGGGCGTGTTCATCTCGATCCCGATCGCGGCGATCATCTACATCCTCGTCGGGTTCGTGATCACGACGCTGCTGCCCGAGGAGGTGATCGCCGCCCAGCCCGAGCCGGCGCTGCTCTACGGCGCCCTGCTCATCTCGAAGTGGCTCGCGCTCGCCGTCGGGATCGCCGGCCTCATCTCGACGGCCAGCGCGATCAACTCGACGCTGTTCAGCGAGTCCATCTTCGCGAAGAACCTGATCGGCGACGACATCCTCCCCCACGAGATGGGCGATCCGGACGCAGACGCCGCCCCGAAGCGAACCGTGATCGTCATCGGCCTTTTGACGGCCGCCTTCACCGTCCTCGGCAGCCTCGAGGCCGTCGTGGAGTTCGCCTCGCTGGCCTTCATCGTCGTCTTCGGCGCGATGAGCGTGCTGGCGTTGTCGGTGCGCGACTCCGACGAGGTCGACGTCAATCCGATTCCGCCGGTGCTCGGCGCGATCGGCTCGGCCGCGTTCTTCGTGATGCTGACGTGGTACCTCTACTCGCAGCTTCCCGCCGTCTTCTGGCTGGTCGTCGTCATCGCCGTGGCGGTCTTCGCGGTCGAAGCGATGTACTTCAAACGCCAGACGCTCTCCGAGGGTGTACAACAGATGGAGAATCGAGTCTAGGCCTTCGCCTGCCAACTCCGGACGCGATCGGCGCTGATACCGTCGACGTCGTCCGCGACGGCGTCGGGATCGGCCTCGGTCAGGTCCTCGAGGTCCTCGATCCCCGCCGCAGCCAGCTTTTCCACGGTCTTCGCTCCGACGCCGTCGAGCGCCTCGAGATCGGAGCCCGACTCGCTCTCGCGGGCCTGGAACTCCTGGTAGTTGCAGATCGGACAGCCGAGCTCCCACGGCTCGTCGCCGCTATGGACGACGAGTTCGGGCAGGTCGTGCTCGTCGCAGTACTCGTCGGTGACCTCGATCTCGCCGCGTCGGGGCAGGGGCAGCGAGTACTCGCAGTCGGGATAGCGCGTACAGCCCACCAGCCGGGAGCCGCTCTGGAGGGTCTTGATCGCGAGTTCGCCCCCGTGTTCCTCACCGCACTCGGGACAGTCGCCGATGATCGGCCCCTCGCCGGCGTCCTCGGCCTTGCAGAGCGGACAGCCGTGGACGAACGTCTGCCGGCCAGCGAGCATCTTGACCTCGTTCAGGCCGTGGTCCTCGCACTCGGTCTCGAGGATCAGCGGTTTCCCCGTCGAGGGCAGCGGCAGGGTGTACTCGCAGTCGGGGTAGCCGTCACAGCCGATGAAGTAGGAGCCGTGGCGGCTCCGGCGCACGAGCAGGTCCTCGCCGCACTCGGGACACGGCCCGAGTCGCTTGTCGTCTTTCAGCGACTTCTTGAGGTGGTCGCCGATCTCCTCGCGGGAATCGGCCAAACTCGCGAAGATGTCCTCGAGCATCTCCCGGGACTCGTCGGTCACCTCCGACAGGTCGGCCTCGCCGCTGGCGATGGCGTCCATGTCGGCCTCGAGCTGGGCCGTCATCTCCTCGCTGACGACGCGGTCGGCGTAGTTCTCGGCCGCGTCGACGACTGCCATCGCGAGCTTCGTCGGCCGCGGCGGATCGCCTTCGATGTAGCCCCGGTCGTAGAGCTTCTCTAAGGTATTGTGGCGGGTCGACTTCGTTCCGATCCCCATCTCCTCCATCGTCTCGATGAGCCGCGACTGGCCGTATCTGCGCGGCGGCTGGGTCTGCTTGGCCTCGAGTTCGACGTCGGAAAGCGCCAGCTCCTCGCCCTCGTCCACGTCGGGGACGTAGTTCTCCGTCGTGGAGAAGTACGGATAGACGTCGTGATAGCCGGGCTCGACCAGCCGCTTGCCGTTGGCCTTGAGCCGGTAGTCGTCGACCTCGGCGACGACTTTGAGGTGTTCCCACTTCGCGGCGTCGGCGACGGTCGCGTAGAACCGCCGGACGACGAGTTCGAACACTTCCCACTCGTCGTCGCTCACGTCGCCCCGGCTCGGGATCTCTCCGGTCGGGTGGATCGGCGGATGGTCGGTCGTCTCCTCGTCGCCTTCCGTCGGAACGATCTCGTCGGCCTCGAGCAGCGACTCGGCCGAGTCGCCGAGCGTGTTGTGGCCGACGAAGTCGTCGAGCAACTCCTCGGGGTCGAGATCGTCGGGGTAGACGGTGTTGTCGGTCCGCGGGTAGGTGATGTAGCCGGCGGTGTAGAGATCCTCGGCGATCGACATCGCCCGTTTCGCGGAGTAGCCGATCGCGCTGGCCGCGCGGATGAACTGGGTCGTGTTGAACGGTTCAGGTGGCGCGTCGGTGCGGGTCCGCCGGTTGACGTCGACGACGGTCGCGCTGTCGCGGTCGGCGAGTGTGTCGTAGACCTCGTCGGCGACCGCCTCCTCCCAGATTCGCTCGGCCTCGTTGTCGTCCTCGTCGCGGTAGAAGTACTGGGCTTCGAAGGGGGTCGAATCGCCCTCGTGCTTTGCGAGGTCCGCAAAGAGCTCCCAGTAGTCCTCGGGGTCGAAGGCCTCGATCTCGCGCTCGCGGTCGACGATCAGCTTCAGCGTCGGCGACTGTACCCGGCCGACGGAGATGAAGTCGTTGCCTAATTGGCCGGCGGAGAGCGAGAGGAAGCGCGTGAGCGCGGCCCCCCAGACGAGGTCGATGATCTGTCGGGCCTCGCCCGCCGCTGCGAGGTCGAAGTCCAACTCGTCGGGCTCGTCGAACGCGTTCTGGACCTCGTTCTCCGTGATCGAGGAGAACCGCACGCGGCGGATCGGCACCTCCTCGTCGACCTCGCGGACGATGTCGTAGGCTTCCTTGCCGATCAGCTCTCCCTCGCGGTCGTAGTCGGTCGCGATCGTGACGCGCTCCGCGCGGCGCGCGAGGAGTCGCAGCGTCGCGACGATGTTCTCCTGGGTCGCCGTCTTCTCGACGCTCGCATCGATCAGTTCGACCGGCTCGACGTCCCGCCAGTCGGAGTACTCCGACGGGAAGTCGACGCCGACGACGTGGCCCGACAGCCCCACGCAGCGCTTGCCGCCCCACTCGTAGACGTTGACGCCGTTCTCGCGACTCGAGTCGTACGTCCCGCCGCTCAGGATGTCGGCGATCCGGCGGGCCGCGTTGTCCTTCTCCGTGATAATCAGCTCCACCGCGGCTCACCTCCGGGTCCTCGAGCGCCCGGCCGCTGTCGCGGACGAGTATCGTTCATCGTCGCCCGGTACGATTGAGCATCTGATAACGCTTTCGCCAAAACCGGACGACAGCGCGGGTGTGCGTGCGGTCGGGCGTCGCGCAGGCGCGTGCGAGGACGTCGATAAGTCGCTGTCGCGCCGGTCGCGGAAACCGGTTCGACCGAACGACGACTAATCATGCGATATGTTACCGACCACCTTATACTCGCTCGAGTCATAGAAGGGGTGGAGAATAACGAAATGGAACGAAACTTCGGTGGATTCGGTCGCGCCTGGCGCTTGGTCGGTGGCGCACTCGTCGCGTTCGTCTTCGTCGCCTCCTTCGTCGGCCTCGTCTCGATCGGGATCGCCCTTGCCGTGGTTCTGATCGTCGCCGTTCCGGTAGCCCTCTCCACCGGCAACCGTCGGCGGCGCATCGTCAACCGGTTGCCGGGGATCGGCACCTACCGCAGCTACCGGTCGAAGACGGGTCAGACAGACGAGATCTCGATAGAACGGCCGAGCTAGCTGATCGACTGGATCCGCGAGCGGCGCGGAATCATCGCCAGAAACGGATGAGCATCGTCGGCTCCGGAACCGGCAACGGCTCCCGCGAGCCGATCCCTTTTACTGTGTCTGTCTGAGACTCACACACGAGATCTCGTGGCAGCGACGGATCCCGAGCGCAAGCGCGTCGACATGACGACGGGGGCCATCTCCCCGAAGCTCCTCCGACTCGCGTGGCCGCTGGTCCTGGGGAACCTCCTCCAGACCGTCTACAACCTGGCCGATATGTTCTGGGTCGGCCGCGTCGGCAGCGACGCCGTCGCCGCCGTCTCGCTGATGTTCCCCCTCTCGTGGCTGTTCGTCTCGACCGCGATGGGGATCACCGCCGCCACCATCGCGCTGGTCTCCCAGCACGTCGGCGCGGGCGACGACCGGACGGCCGACCGCGTCGTCGCGCAGACGATCCTGCTCACGCTCGCCGTCTCGAGTGCCCTCGCGGTGCTGGGCTTCGCCGCTCGGCGGCCGTTGCTGACGCTAATCGGCGCTCGCGGGCAGGTGTTCGTCGAGGCGCTCGCCTACATCGAGGTGATCTTCCTCGCGCTGCCGTTCACGTTCCTCTTTTTCGCCTTCCGGGCCTCGCTGCAGGGCGCGGGCGATACGAAGACCGCGATGTGGCTCGTGTTCGTCTCGGCCGGCCTCAACGTGGTCTTCGATCCGTTCCTCGTCCTCGGCTGGGGGCCGTTTCCGGCGATGGGGACTCGCGGAGCGGCGATCGCCACGTTCCTCTCACGCGGGTTGGCGACTGTAGCAGGGATCGCGATCCTGCTCGACGGCCGCTTCGGCGTGCGGCTCCGTCCGGGTGATCTGACGCCCGATCTCGACGTGCAGCGACGGTTGCTCGAGATCGGCACGCCGGCCACGCTCGACGGCTGGGCGCGCAGTTTCGCGGCGGTCGCGATGGCCGGCTTCGTCGCACGGTTCGGGGCTGCGCCCACCGCGGCGTTCGGGATCGGCGTCCGGCTGATGTCGGTGACGTGGGCCGTCGCGGGTGCGGTCGGCCAGGCGACCGCGACCGGCGTCGGCCAGAACCTCGGCGCGGAGACGCCCGATCGCGCCGCCGCCGTCGCGCGAACGGCCACCGCGGCGACGATGGCGCTCATCTTCGTCGTCGCGGCCGTCCTGTTCGCGTTCCCGGCGGCCGCGATCCGGATCTTCGTCGCCGATCCCGCCGTGATCGCCGAGGGCGTCGTCTTCCTGCGGATCACGACCCTCTTCTGGGCACCCTTCGCCGGCGTCATGGTCATCCAGGGCGCGTTCCGCGGAGCCGGCAACACGCGCGAGGCGATGGTCCTCTCGATCCTCTCGCGGTGGGTCTTCCGGTTCCCGCTCGTGATCGTGCTGGCCTTCTCGTGGACCGCGACCGTCCCCGTGGTCGGCGTGACGGTCGCCGGCCTCGGCTGGGGCGTCGAGGGCATCTGGTGGGCGCTCGTCTTCGGGATGGTCGCCTCGTTCGTCGTGGCCGTCGTCTGGTTCCGGCTGGGAACCTGGACCGACGTCGTCATCGACGACGAAGGGGAGGCAGACCGCGGCGACCTCGCTCGCGACGATCGAACCGCCGCCGGCGACGGCGACCGGGAATTCGTCGACGACTGAGCGGCCAGCCGCGGTTCACCGGCCGACTCGAGGGATCGACCGACCCTTCGATCACTCCCAGCGATCGGACACAGCGACCAGTCGATTCGATCGAGTGAGTGGTGGCGCGTTTACTGACTTCAAGCAGTGCGAGTACCCTCACGAACGTTGATACGCGTCGCCTGGCGACCGTAACAGACTTAACACCACCTGATGATACCACCTAGTTGTATGAGCGACTTCGAGCAGTTCAGTCAGGTCGGCGAAGCCGACGTCACCCGCGCGATCGGACAGGAGTGGACCGAGGAGTTCATGGACTTCTCGGATTCGGACGTGATCATCGTCGGCGGCGGCCCCTCGGGGCTGACCGCGGCGAAGGAACTCTCCGAGCGCGGCGTCAAGACGATGGTCGTCGAGAAGAACAACTACCTCGGCGGCGGCTTCTGGCTCGGCGGCTTCCTCATGAACAAGGTGACGGTCCGCGACCCGGCCCAGCAGGTTCTCGACGAACTCGAGGTATCGTACAAACAATCGCAAGACAGCGAAGGGCTTTACATCGCGAACGGCCCCGAGGCCTGTTCCGGGCTGATAAAAGCCGCCTGCGACGCCGGCGCGAAGATGCAGAACATGACCGAGTTCACCGACATCGTCATCCGCGAGGACCACAAGGTCTCGGGGATCGTCATGAACTGGACGCCGGTCCACGCGCTGCCCCGCGAGATCACCTGCGTCGATCCCATCGCCGTCGAGGCCGACCTGGTCATCGACGCCACGGGTCACGACGCGATGGCCGTCAAGAAACTCGACGAACGCGGCGTGCTCGACGCCCCCGGCATCGCCGACGCCGAGGAATCCGCGACGGGGATGGACCAGACCGGCGACGACAGCTACGGCGCACCTGGTCACGACTCGCCGGGCCACGACTCGATGTGGGTCGGTAAGTCCGAGGACGCCGTCGTCGAACACACCGGTCTCGTCCACGACGGTCTCATCGCGACCGGCATGGCGACCGCGACGACCTACGGCCTGCCGCGGATGGGACCGACGTTCGGTGCCATGCTCGTCTCCGGCAAGCGCGCCGCCCAGGTCGCGCTGGACGAACTCGAGGTCGACGCCGACCCCGTCGAGTTGACCTCTCGCGCTGCGCCGGCCGACGACTGACCACCGTTCTCGGCTTTCCCGAATCTCGGCCCGTCCCCGGTCGACCGGAGCGGTCAGTTCCTACTTCCCGATGTCCGAGGCCCTGGCCCGAGCGAGGAGCGTGCGGGCGTCACGCGCCAGCATGTGGCCGCGGCCGACGGCCGTCGCGCTCGCCGCTTTGAGGTCGTCGACGTATGCGTCGTGGGACGGGTAGAGTTCCGACAGCGTCGCGTCGTTTAGCTGTACCGTCCGCCCGAAGAGATCACAGGGGACCGCCTCGTAGGTCGCCACCGGAACGTCGATCGGCGGCAGCCGGAGGCCGCCTTCCGCGTTGCCGTACTCGTCGCGCTCCAGAACGACGTTCCCCTCGTCGTCGATGGTACGGTCGAGCCGGTCGGCCCACGGCGGTTCGTCGCCGCGGGCGACCCACTCGCGAAGCTGTTCTAAGGCCGCGCGCCACCCGAATCGCGCCGGGAAGTAGTTGTACCCGCACTCGCCGAGAGTGTCCGCCGGGCGCTGGCCGTAGTTGCCGGCCCGCTTCGGATCCCGGTTTGCGTTCTCTCCCTGAAAATCGCGACGGCTGACTGCCGCAGTCCATTCCCGGAGCCAGGTGTTGACGTGCGACGTGCCGGCGACCTCCCAGAGCTTGAACAGCCCTTCGTCGTCCCGTGGGCCGGGCCGGGCATCCTCGAGGTTTAATCCCGTCGAGGGGAAGTCGATCTCTCCCTGCGGGATGTCTCCCTGGCTGTCGTCTCCCTGACCGATATCGGTGTCGAAGCCCGTCGCCTCGTCCTCGCTGTTGAGCCAGAGGATCGGTGCGAGGTCGGCTCGCGCGGTCGTGAGCGGGCTCCCGGCCGGAACGAAGCCGTCGACGAGGCCGTATTCGGGCGCGACCATGTTGATGTACCGGAGCAGGAAAAACGCCGACTGCGAATGGCCGGTCGCCAGGGCGTGATCGGGCCGGAGGTTCCCCATCGGATCGGTCTCCCTGCTCCAGCGATCCAGGCCGCGGGGCCTGAGAGCGGTGATCGCCTGAGCGAAGATGTCGAGCGCGTACCGGTCGCCAGGGTGGGCAAGGCTCCCGTATCGTTCGGAGTCCCAGCTCACCAGATCTCGACCGGTCCGCGAATCGTCGACGCCGACTTTCTGGGCCGAGACGAGCGCGACTGCGGTCCCGTTGCGCATCAGCGAGTCGTAAGCGTTCGGCCATGCGACGGGCGCGTCCATCTGCGTGCTGAGTTCAGCCATTCAGCGGTGACGGTGCCGTTGAAGTCCGTGCGGCGTTTTGGCCGATAAACGAGCACGCGCGTCTTGTACTCGGCCGTCGTCCCCGTTTGCTCACCGTCGACGAAGTAGTCGTCGTGGCGCGCCTCGCCCGCGATGAAGTACTCCTCCTCGACGTAGCCGTACGACTCGAGGTCGTGCGGCGCTGCGAGCAGCGGTCCACCGGTTTGGCTCCCGCCTTCGACCGGCCCCTCGACGGTCGGCTTCGGAACCGAGGAGGAAGTCGTTGCACTCCCAACCGCGCTCCCGACACCCATCGCGGCCAGTCCTGTCATGCCCCCGAGAACGGTTCGTCTGGAAAATCCGTTCCCGCGATGCGGCACGGACGATCGATCGTCTGAGTCGGTTCGGTCGGTATCGTTCGTGTCGTCTGCCATGATCCGCCCAGCCGTACCACGATCGGAGGTATCGGCATATTAATTTCAGACTAATTTTCTCGTATAAAAAGTAATTTGCAGTATAGATAATAATGTAAAGTGTGGCGGTGTGAACTGAGCGTGTTTTTACTGGGGACGATGGTATCTGGCTTCGCGCCTGCGCTACGGCCGGGTTGCTCCGAACGGCACTGATCACTGCGGTCGCCATCGGTCCCCGAGGCGTTCGAAATACCGATTCGATCGGTGCGACTCGGTGTCGGCAACACCCCGATCGTAAGTGTTTCACCCAGTGGTACCACGAGATAGTACATGGTCGATCGAGTCATCTGTTATCGCGCGCCGACGACGGTGGCCGATATCGACGCGGTCGCCGACTGGCTGCGGGCGCGGATCGACGCCGACGTCAGCGTGCGCGATCGGTTCCTCGAGGTCCATCGCACGGATGACCTCGCCGAACGGTTCGCCGAAGCCCGCGTGCCGTCGCCGTACGAGCGCGAGACCGGCAACACGATGTTGGGGACGATCCGCTACGAGGAGCGGGCGCTCGAGCAGCCTGAACGCGAGGGCGGCGTCCTCTACGACGGGGCGGCCGTCCAGCGCACACTCAACGCCGCGCTGCCCGCGGAGGAACGGGACCTCGAGACGCTGCACGTGGCGGTCCTCGATCGGGCGATCGGGACGTGGGGCGACCACGACGGGCGGTGGCACAAGCGCGTCACCGTGCTCGGCCAACCGGCGCTGATTTCGGTACCGGGACTCTACGAGGCCCCGGCCAAGCCCGAGGCGTACTACAAGGAAAAGCAGCGCCACGCCCTGCTCTCGGGCGATGCGCCGCCCAGAGAGGTCCTCGAGAACCAGGTCGAGGGTGACTTCCTGGTCGACGACGATCCGCGGACCACCGACGCGCTAAAGGGCTACGTCCTGCAGGCGTACCACTACCTCGAGACCGGCGAGCCGTTTTGCGATCGGGAGGGCTGTCGGCTGTTCAACGCGCACTACCACGAGGACCTGATCGACGCGCAACTGCGCGAGCCGGCGTTCTGCGGCGAGCACGCGCCGGTATACGACGCGTGAGTGAAGCAGCCGAGGTGGGCGTCGCGAACCCCAAACTCGTTGCCACAATAGCGGGACGTTCGTTTCGTCGGTCGCTCTCGCATCGCCTTCCCCTCTCGGCCTCTCTCTGGTCGAATCGGTGCGTACTTTTGTCCCAGCCGTCTTCAAAAACGTACAATGAGTGCCGAGTTTACCGTCGACGTGCCCGTTCGCTTCCGCGATCTGGACCCGATGAACCACGTCAACCACGCCGTCTACGCGAGCTATCTCGAGGCCGGTCGGACCGCGTACCTCCGTGACGTGGCCGGACTCGGCGACGAGGAAATCTCCTTCGTCATCGTCGATCTCCAGATCTCCTACGAGCGCCCGATCACCAAGGGCGACGATCCCACGGTCGCGCTCTCGGTGACCGGCCTCGGCGACTCGAGTTGCACCATGGACTACGAGATCCGCGTCGACGGCGACGTGGCGGCGACGGCCGAGACGACGATCGTCCACATCGACCCCGAGACGGAGCGGCCGAGTCCGATTCCCGACCCGATGGCCCAACGGATTCGGGAGCACGAGGGGCTCGAGGCCGTGGCGTAATCGACCGTAAGCGGGTTCGACTGCTCGGTTTTCGATGAGTCAGCGCTTCACCATTAAAATGATTAGTATGCTCTACCGAACGAAGGAGAGTGTCCTGCTATCGTGGCAACAGGGGATTTCCACGTCCTCCCAACCGATTCGCTCCCTCACTCCGTTCGGTCGGTCATCCCTCGCGCGCTGTCGAGCAGACGGTCCGCCGTCGACGAACCGTCGCACAGCACGCGCCACCGCAGACAACTGATTGAGCTGGCGTGAGACCGATCCCCACGTAGCGCTACTCGAGGACACCGCCGGTCAATCGAACGACGCCGAAGACGTGGGTCTCGTCCGCGACGGCGCTCGAACGTTCGCGGAGGCGGGCGTGAGCGGCGTCGATCTTCTCGTCGAGTCGGATGTGGGGCTCGTTTTCGTATCGGAGTTGCGTCGTCGGCGGCGTCGAGAGGACGACGATCGCCCGGAAGACGGCGTTGACCGGCGGTGCGTACCACTCGTCGCTGCGCGCGGCGTTGGCGAGGACGACGGTGCCGTCGGGGCCGACGAGGTCGCACCAGTCGTCGACCGCGCCGGCCGGATCGTCGAGCATGCCGACGACGAACGTCGCGAGAATCGCATCGATTTCGCCGTCCACCCCCGGACCCTCGTCCTCGAGGGCACCACCCACCGGCGGTTGTGTCGCATCGCCTTGCACGACGTGGACGTTGTCGAACGCTGCGGTAGCCGCACGTGCCCGCTCGAGGACGGGGCCGGTGAAATCGATCCCGATCACGGTTCCCTCGGGACCGACACGCTCGCGGAGGGAGGGGAGGTTCGCGCCGGTGCCACAGCCCATTTCGACGACGGTATCGCCTGGCTCGAGGCGGCAGGCGGCGGCCGCCCGTCTGCGGAGACGGGCGATACCTGGCGTTCTGCGCGCGATCAGATCGTAGAGGCGGGCCCAGCGGCCGTAGAACTCCTGGGCGGATTCGGTCGACATCAGTGTGCAGATTTAGACGAGCGAGCGGATCGTGTCCGCGACCGACTGCGCGTCGGGGCCGAGGACGTAGATGAGCGGTTCGATCCCCATGCCGCCAGTCTGGTACAGCACGGTCGCCTCGGGTTGGTCTTCGATCGCCGCGCCGACGCTCGAAGCCACGTCGTCCGACTCGTCGAACTCGGCGGCGACGTGGCCCGCCTCGGCGAGCTCGTCGATCAGATCGGACTCGTATCGGATGTTGATCGCCGCCGAAACGTCGGCACCGTGGCGTCGGGCGGCGAGCAACACTCGCGCGACGTGTTCGGAGACGCCGAACTCGGGGGCGGCGGGAACCGTCGCTTGCCCCTTCACGTCGAAGATCCGGCCGGGAACGCCCGCAATGTCGTCGACGGTCTCGGCGTCTGGCGTGCAGGCGACCAGATTCGAGCCGACCGCCGGGATCAGTCCCGAAAAGCCGCTCGCGGTCTCGAGAACGCTCAGCCCCTGCCGGACCGACGAGAGCACGCGCTCGCTGGCTCGGAGGTCGCTCTCGGGATCGTGTACCCGGAATCCGGAGCCGTGTTCGGCGAGTTCGGGCACCGCTTCCTCGTGGAGCTGTGCGAGCAGGTCGCCGCCGGACTCCAGTTCGCGGATCAGCACCTCGAGTTCGATCAGCGCCTGGACCGGCGAGATGTCGCCGGCCGCCAGCCCCGCGCCGAGGTCGTCGACGAGGTCACGGACCCGGTCGTCGTCGGCGATGCGGTCGTTGACGGTTACATCGCCGTGGGCGTACTTCGACACGGCGCTCTGGCTAATTCCGAGTACGTCGGCCACCTCGCTCTGGGTGAGCCCCCGGTCGCGCAGGTTGCTGGCGAGCAGCGACCGGACGGTCGGGAGGAACTCGTCCACGACGATTTCTTCGACGAATTGCATTCGTTAGGTGCGAGTACGAGCGGCCGGCGGGATAACTTGTCGGTACGTCCCAGCAGGGCTACACGATCGGCACGAGGATCGCTGCGAACTCGTAGCTGTAGACGTGATTGAGCAGTACGTAGGTGACGACGCCGAGTGTGAGACTCAGGATCCACGCGCCGGCAGCGATCCGGCCGATCCTCGCGTGGGGCGTCGTCCGGAGTTCGGCGGGGGTGTGGGTCAGTCCGAGGATGAGGGCGTAGAGGACCACCGGTACGGAGACGACCGAGAGGATGATGTGGATCGCGAGCATGATGAGATACGGATAGTAGACGATGTCGGGTCCGACGAAGTGTTTCTCGCCGCCGCCGCCGACCTTGAACAGGTAGACGACCAGAAACAGCAAGATAAGCACGAACGCGCCGACCATCGACAGCTGGTGTTTCCTGACCTCGCCCGAGCGGATCCAGTACCAGCCGCTCGCAAGCAGGATCGTCGCCGTCGTGTTGATGACGGCGATCGCGTGGGTCAGCAGGTTGATCTGTCCGTGCGTGAGTTCGGGATAGATCGGCACGTCAAGCAGGAACGTGCCGAGCACCAGCGCGTATCCGACAATCGACAGGAGGATCGTTACGCCCATCGGCCGCTCGCGGAGCCGCCGTCTCGCGTCAGCGGTTGCCATTATCGGACGTTAGGAGCACCGCCGTATCACGCTTGCTGTTCTGTTACGGCAGCGGGACGCTCGCGCCGTCCACTCGAGGCACGAAAAGAGCGGGACGACTCGAGGAGCGACGGGCGGAGGGGAACCGGGTTCTCAGTCTCGCGCGAACGGAAGTCGATCCAGCCGCTCGCGGACGAGCGGTTTCAGTTCGAAGAGGTATCGTTCGGTGTCCGCGAGCCCGTCCGAGTCTGTGCGGGGCACGTGTTGCGTGTACATGACCTGATCGAGCGTGACGCCGTCGGGAATTTCCTGGGCGATGACGACGCCGTCCAGCGCGCTGCCGGGCTCGAGTTCGGCGTCGGTTCCGGTCCACCGATCGGGGAGGTCGGTGGCGTGGGGTGTGACGATGCTCGAGCCTTCGTAGAGGAAGCCGTCGTCGCCGAAGAAACTCGTGTTCGTCTTCCCCTGCCAGGAGAGGGGCCGGTCGCTCTCGTTGCGGACGCGGAAGAACGCGACCGTCCGCGTCGTCGCGGCGGTGACCGGGCCGTCGACCAGCGACGCGAGGTCGACGCCGTGAACGAGGCCGGCCAGCGTCAGGGAAAGGTACTCGCCGCTGACCGTCAGTTCGTGGGTGCGGCCCTCGTCGAACTCGTCGGGCTCGTAGGTCGGTTCGTGTCGGTGCCGTGATCCGTCGTTTCCACGGGTTATGGCACCGCCGTCCGTCTGTTCGTTCGGCGCTCGTTCGCCGATGATCGCCTCGTAGGCCTCCTGAATCCGTAGAAACCGTTCTCGAGAGCCGCCCTGATCCGGATGGTGTTCCTTCAGCAGGGTCCGGTAGGCCCGCCGAACCGCCCGTTCGTCGGCGTCCGACGACAGGCCGAGGGCCTCGTAGTGGCTCTCCATCGTGGCTGCAATCGATGCTTCGACGAAAAGAGTCTTTCCGTGTGCGACCCCGGGGGGCGTCAGTCGACGGACTCGGTCAGCTCCTCGAGCACGACCGTCCCGTCTCGATCGACGGTGACGTCGTATCCGCAGAACGGGAACGAGACGACTCCGTGCGAGCGCTTCGCCCCGTTCGACCGGTCCGCGAAGAGCGCGTCGAGCGCCGCCGGATCCACGACGGCGTGGAGCGGCTCGTACTCCGGCGGTGCGACGGCTGTCGGCTCGACTCCCTCTGCTTCTGCGACCGCTTCGATCACCGCCTGACTCGGCGTCTGTTGGGACGACGACCCGACGCTACCGCCACCCTCCACCATCGTATCCACCTCTTCCAAATCCGGTGGAATAAAAGTGTCCTTCCGAGCTAATCGGTCGCCGGCGCTGGGGACGGCGGCAGCGATCGCGTCTCGACTGGCCGCGAACCGACCACGGCGTCTCAACTGATATGGATCGCTGGCTTGCCGGGGCGGGCTTTCGCCCCCAGTTCGTCGTCGCCGGTCGCTCGGCGAACGGTCACGTCTGCGTCGAACTCGTCGACCACGAGCCAGGTAGCGCGCTCGAGGAGCGCGAGTTCTCGATCGGCCGCCAGTTCCCGGCCGCCGTCCGGGCCACCGTCGCGGCCGAGGATGTCGCCGACGAACGCCGCGACGGTCCCGCGGTCGACGTCGGTGTCGTCGCCCTCGAGGACTCGATCGACGACCGATTCGACGTCGACGGCTCTGGTTTCGCCGTCGTCGGCGGCCGCCCGTCCGACCAGTTCGGCGGCCCGGTACTTCCACTCGCGGGCGACGACCAGTTCGACCCGCTCGGGTTCGTCGATGTCGGCGACGTCGACGATGTCGCGGACGTCCTCGAGGGTTCGGTCGACGAGTCGGCGCTCGCGCTGGTAGGCCGCGACGTCGCGTTCGGGTTCGGGCCAGTCGGCCGCGACGACCAGTCCTTCGCCGCGCAGTTTGTTCCACAGCTCTTCGCCGAGGTGGGGGGCCATCGGTGAGATCATCGCCGCGAGGGTCAGCAGGCCGCGCCGGTACACCTCGCCGTGGGGTCGGTCATACTCGCGGTAGCGGCGCAACAGCCGCGCCAGTTCCTGAATTTCTGTGGCGGCCCGGTGGAACCGGAACCGCTCGTACTCCTCCGTGACGGCGGCGATCGTGCGGTCGATCTCGCGGGCCAGGTACTCGTCGTGGGCCCGCCGCTCGAGTCGCGTGTCGCCCTCCTCGACGAAGTCGGTCGCCATTCCGTAGAGGGTCTGCTGGAGATCGTAGGCGCCGCGGACGTTGTTTGCGGTCCACTCGAAGTCCTGTTCGGGGTGGGCCGCCGAGAGGACGAACAGCCGGGTCGTCTCGGCACCGTACTCCTGGGGCGCGACGACGTTGCCCTTCGAACTGGACATCTTCTCGCCGTCGTACAGCACCGTCCCCTGACTTCGCAGCTCCGCGATCGGCTCGCGGCGATCGAGCAGGCCGAGATCGGCCAGCGCCCGCGTGAAAAAGCGGGTGTAGAGCAGGTGGAGGATGGCGTGTTCCTCGCCGCCGACGTAGACGTCGACCGGCAGCCACTCGTCGGCCAGCTCGGTGTCGAAGGGGGCGTCCTCGAGCTGGGGAGAGAGAAAGCGCAGGAAGTACCACGAGGAGTCGACGAAGGTGTCCATCGTGTCGGTCTCCCGTTCGGCCGGACCGCCACACTCCGGACAGGTCGTCTGCTTCCACTCCTCGGCGGCGTCCAGCGGGTTGCCGGTGGTCTGGACGAACTCCGGGAGTTCGACGGGGAGCTCCTCCTCGGGAACGAGGACGCGCCCGCAGTCGTCGCAGTGGACGACCGGGATCGGCGTCCCCCAGTAGCGCTGCCGGGAGATGAGCCAGTCTCGAAGGCGGTACGTAACGTCTTCTTCGAGTGCGTCGTGGTCCGCGACGATCTGCTCGCGCGCCGTCTCGCTGTCGAGGCCGTCGTACTCGCCACTGCTCTCGAGGACTCCCTCGCCGGTGTACGGAATCGTTTCCGCGGTTTCGCCGTCGCTACCGCCGGTGGTGGCGTCGCTTTCGCGGTCGGTACCCTCCCCACCTTCCGGGACGACCACGCGCTCGATCGGAAGGTCGTGCTCGAGCGCGAACGCGTGGTCGCGCTCGTTGTGGCCGGGGACGCCCATCACGGCCCCGGTTCCGACGTCCTCGAGGACGTAGCCGGCGACGTAGACTGGCAGTTCGTTCCCGGTCAATGGGTGGCTCGCGGTGGCATCGGTCTCGACGCCAGCGAAGCCGACTTCGTCCGGGTCCTGATCGCGAACGGCGTCGACGTACTCGGCGACTCGGTCGTCTTCGTCGGCGAGTTCCCGCGCCAGGTCGTGGCCGGGCGAGACCGCGAGGTAGGTCGCGCCGTAGACCGTCTCCGGCCGTGTGCTGAACACGTCGACCGCCCGGTCGCCGCCGTTTCCAGTCGCGTCGCCGTCGACGGCCACGTCGAAGCCGATCCGCGCTCCCTCCTGGCGGCCGATCCAGTTGCGCTGGATCTCCCGGACGCCCTCGGGCCAGCCTGCCAGATCGTCGAGCCCGTCGTAGAGTTCCTCGGCGTAGTCGGTGATCGTGAAGAACCACTGATCGAGTTCGCGCCGGCCGACCGGGGTCTCGCAGCGCCAACAGACTCGAGTTCCGTCGTCGCCGCTCCCCCGGTCCGAGGACTCGCCGTGTTCGTCCGCGCGCTCGACCACCTGCGCGTCGGCCAGCACCGTCTCGCAGTCGGGACACCAGTTGACCGTCGCCGCTTCGTACTCGACGAGTCCCGCTTCGTAGAGTTGCTCGAACAGCCACTGATTCCACCGGTAGTAGTCGGGCTCGCAGGTGGTGATCTCTCGAGACCAGTCGTAGCCAAAGCCCATCGTCTCGAGTTCCTCGCGCATACGCCGGATACAGGCCTGCGTCCAGGACTCGGGGTCGGTCTTGCGCTCGACGGCCGCGTTTTCGGCGGGGAGGCCGAACGCGTCCCACCCCATCGGGTGGAGCACGTCGTCGCCCTGCATGCGACGATAGCGCGAGTAGGCGTCCGTGATCGCGTAGTTGCGGATGTGCCCCATGTGGAGCGTACCGGACGTGTAGGGAAACATGCCGAGGACGTACGTCGGATCCTCGGCGTCGGAATCCAGCGCGTAGACGTCGTCGCGCTCCCAGACGTACTGCCAGAACTCCTGTACCTGCGCGTGATCGTAATGACTCGTCATTGTCGGCGAGGTCCGTTGTTCCCACTCGGTCGGCCGGCTATATCATTGTTCGGCCGCGCGACGCGGTTTCGGCCCCTCGAGGGGCCAGCCGACCGCGCCCCGACGGCGGTCACCGCCGACCGGTTGGGAGTTCGTACAGTCTGTGGGCTGAGATTAACAAAGCCGATCGGCCGTCTACGGTCGGGATGTCGAATGTCCCGCGTTCGCGACGATCTCCCATCGGCGGTCGCACTGCTCGTTACCATCGCCGCCGTCTTGCTCGCGTTCGGGGCGCTCATGACGGTGTTCGCCCCGCAACTGACGGCCGGCGACGGTACGACTACCGCGGCGAACGAAACGAACCTATCGAACGCGACGGCCGACGACGCCGACGCCAGCCTCGATGCGACGTCGGACGGCAGCGGGTCCGACGAGTCGACGGCCGAGCCGACCGAGGACGGATCGGAATCGACCGCAGCCGGCGACGACGAGCCGGAAGACGACTCCGATCCGCCGGCAGACGACGAGCCGGCCGAGGAGACGGAATCGGCCGACGATGAGCCGTCCGAAGACGACGAGCCGGCCCCGACCGACGACGAGGACGAACCCAGCCTGTTCGAGCGAGTGTTCGGGGACAACGGGCTGGACGACGAGGACGACGTAGATGTGGACGGCGACGGGGACGACGTGGAGGAAGACGAGGACGAGGACGAACGAGGACCGCCCGAGGACGCCGGCCGAGGACCGCCCGAGGACGCCGGCCCCCCTGACGATGACAATGGACTGTTCGACGACTGAACGGGAGCGCGGCGCCGGCCGTCCGTTCCCTCGTCGATCGTGACCGTGTTCGAATCCGACGCACGATGACACCCTTCTCCGATGCCGTCGAAGACGCGTCCGTGACGACCACTGCACTCGTAACTGGCTGTTCGTCCGGGATCGGCTACGAAACGGCCCGTGCGCTCCTCGATCATGGCTGGCGCGTCTACGCGACCGCCCGCGACCGTGATCGGGACGGCCTCGAGAAGCTCGCCGACCGCGGAGCCGACATCGCGGCGCTGGATCTGACCGAGCCCGACGACATCGATCGCGTCGTCTCGCGGATCCGCGAGGAGGCCGGCGGCGTCGATTGCCTCGTCAACAACGCGGGCTACGGCCAGTTCGGCCCGGTCGAAGACGTTCCGACGATCCTGCTCGAGCGGCAGTTCGCGGTCCACTGCTTCGGCCCGCACCGGTTGATCCGGGCGGTGCTGCCGGGAATGCGCAGACGCGGACGCGGACGGATCGTTACCGTCACCAGCGCCGCAGATCGGCTCGCGCTGGCTGGAATCGGCGGGTACACCGCCTCGAAGTGGGCGATGGCGAGTTTGAGCGACGCGCTCAGACAGGAGCTGGTCGATACGGATATCGACGTCGTCGTCGTCCAGCCCGGGATCGTGAAAACGCCGTTTTACGACCGCGCGGTTCGCGCAGTCGGCGACGCAGCGGCTACACGAGATCGATCGCGATCGGATTCCGACGCGACCGCGGCAGAGCGGAACGTGACCGTCGTCCAGCCCGATCACTATACGGACCTCTACCGAGTCCTCCGTCGGCTCCGCGCCGTCGAAGCCGGCGGGCCGTTCGTCAACGAACCCGAGCGCGTCGCGTCGACGATCCGTGAGGCCGCGACCGATCGAAACCCGGATACGCACTACCGCGTCGGGCCAGTACCGCTGCTGGGCTCGCTGTACGGGACGCTCGTCCCTGGATCGATCCGCGATCGGCTCACGCGCCTCGGGGTTCGACTCGCCGCGAGCGAACCCGTACTGGACCTGCTCGAGCGACGCACGGCCGACGCGGATGCCGAGCGGTATCCGCGGCGGTGACGCGGCGCTGAAAAACGGGACTTCGACCTGGCGGCTACCGCGTGCCGGCAGCCGTTCCGGTGCGGACGTCTCGGCCGCCGGCGTAGGCGATGTACGCCGCCAGCGCGGCGGCGACGAGCCCCGAGACGATGTTGCTCCAGATCAACCCGATTCCGGCGACCTCGAGGGCCTCTATGGCGAACTGGCCGTCGATGGCCCACTGTGAGACGACGATCCACAGCGCTAACAGGGCGACGAGCGACATGACGCCGGTACTGGTGGGGTGACCGCTGCTGATCCGGTAGTAGTTGTACCCCGCGAGCAGGAAGATCGCCGCGCCGATCAGGACGTTGTTCCAGAACATAGCCGGGTCCTGTGAATAGAGGAACGGCGAAACGGCGATCCAGAGGCCGATCACGGAGACGAACCCGCTCAGCCACTTTCGTCCCGACGCGTCGTCGTCGCGGGTGCGCGATTCACCAGTCGTTGGTTCGTTCGTCGTGGACTCGGTCATGATTCTCCCGATCGTCGGTACCGCGGGAGAACTGAAAAAGCGCGACGACCGTTCCAGTCATGCGCCGGAAACCCGCTCGAAAATCGGCCGCTCCGCAGAGCAGTCAATACGAGATGTGGACAACCAAAATCCGGTTACGACACTCCAATGGACGACTGGTGAGGGACACGCTGATCCGGTAATCAGATGTTACGACACAGCCGGGCAGGGCAAAAACTATCTAGCCGAGACGGTGCACCGGAATCGCTACGACAGCTCTCGAGGGGGCCGACTGGCCGTCTGCCGGTTAGTACTGCCGTCTCGACCGCCGCGGAGTCGTTTCGAACGGCTGAGCGGGAGTCGACCGACCGCGTGGCCACTCGAGCGAGGGGGCCTCGATCTGATCGGTGCTCGAGTCGACCACCTCGACTGCCGCTTACGATCGATTTCGACCCCAGTCGTGTTCGACTTCGCATCCCCCCAGTGGTGCAGTGTATACGGAGTGTTCGCCCATCGTCACGCCGGAACTGGCCGCTCTCCGCGATCGTTTCGCCCGCTGAAACCGTTTTATCGTCCGTATAGTGAACCGCCGACCGGCGAAACGGTCGCGTAATGAAATCACGCGTACCGACAGCTCGGAGACGAAACGGCTCGTGGCGGTCCCCGGTTTGCTACTCGAGTTCGTATTCCCACGGTGATTCGAGGGTGGCCAGCGCGGCCGCAACCGGCTATGCAGTTCCCTCCAATCGATCGGCCGCTGCTCGAGCGAAACCGGCGGTGGCGAACGAAGCCGAGACGGCGAACGCGTAACGACTGCACGACGGTCCCCCTACTACTATACAATGCGTCGCAATGTCCGACGACAGCAGACGAAAACTCGATCGATTCAACGCAGCGTCCAGCTTCTGCTCATCCTCAGCGGAATCGCGTTCCTGCTGGCAGGGCTAGTACTCGCTGCGAGCGGTGCCTCGGTCACTAGCGCGTTCGGGGCAGTCGACGACAGGTTGGACGATTCGAGCCAGCCAGCCGATGACGGTGCCGGCTCGACGGACGGAGACGCCGCGAGCAGTGGCAACGAATCCGCCGGGGCCACCAACGAAACCGACGGCGGCGGGGAGAACAGCGACTCCGACGGCGGCGGAACTGGTAGCGACACGGTCGACTCCGGCGGGGACGACTCAGGAAGCGAAAACGACAGCGAGAGCACTCCTGGGGACGAAACGCACGTCCTGACGGCAGTCGTGGAAACCGAGAACGGGCAACCGATCGATAACGCGACTGTCAGCGTCGATAGCGGTGGTTCCTCGAGCGACGAACGAGCGGTCGACGGAACCGGTGAGGCCGAGTTCGAACGCACGAACGGCGAGTACACCGTCACTGCGAGCGCGGACGGATACGAGTCCGCCGAACGGACCGTGCAGCTCGACGGTGCCGACGAGACGGTCACGCTGACGCTGACCGAGCGTAGCGACACTGGCGGCGGTGGCAGCAACGACGACGGGACTCACTCGCTGGCGGTAACCGTAGCCGACCAGAACGGGTCGCCGATCACCAACGCAACCGTCGAACTCCGGGACGAGTCGGGACTGTTCGCCTCGAGCGAAACGAAAACGGTCGGCGGAAACGGGACGGCGGTCTTCGAGCGCGAGAACGGCGAGTACACGATCGTCGCGAGCGCGGACGGATACGGGACCGCGGAACGGACCGTCCAGCTCGACGGATCGGACGAAGCGATCACGGTGCTACTCGACGCACGCGACGGCTGACGTCTCGCGAGACGAACGATACCTGTTTCTGGGCGGTCGATAGCCGACCCTTGCCCCGTCCGATCCGCACTCGTGTTTCCGGTGACTGTCCCGACCGGTGGCCTCGAGCACCAGTAGGATGCGTGCGCGACCGGCCGGCGTTCACACAGCATCTGACGCCGCGAGCACTGCCGCGGCGGCAGCCACAGCGATCCGTCGCGGGGATCAGACCGAACACTGACGGACTCGAGCAGTGCACACGAGACGGTGTGTTTTACTGGTCTCCTCGACAGGACGGAACCGAGTCGGGGTTCTGATCGCCGGGATGCCAAACGTCGTCCGGTCCGATAGAGGCGGTCGCGTCGTTCGAACGGGGGCATCCAGGGCCACCGCCACACTCCGATCCCGGCTCTCGATCGCTTCGATCGGTGATCGACAACGGATGCTCGGACGACGGGCTGCCGGACAGTACGACGGCGGACGACTACCGGACGACGGATACGATACTGCGCGGACGGAGAACAGCAAACCGGCTCGAGGACGGACGGACGACGCGTCGAAAAGGCGTTATGCGGTGACCGAGACGATCATTCGACCGTTACGCTCTTCGCGAGGTTGCGCGGCTTGTCGATCGGGCGCTCGAGCAGCTTCGCGGCGTGGTAGGAGAGCAGTTGCAACTGGACGTTGGCGAGCAGCCCCGCCCAGACGGGGTGGGTCTCGGGGACCGACAGGTGGGCGTCGGCGACGTCGACGAGGGGATGGTCGTCCGGCCCGACGGCGATGATGGGCGCGCCGCGGGACCGGGCCTCGATCGCGTTCGTCTTCGTCTTCTCGTCGTCGCTGCTCGTATAGACCGCGAACAGCGGCGTCTCCTCGGTGACGAGCGCCAGCGGGCCGTGTTTGAGCTCGCCGGCGGCGAAGCCCTCGGCGTGCTCGTAGGTGATCTCTTTGAACTTCAGTGCCCCCTCGAGCGCGACCGAGCGCCCGAGGCCGTTCCCGATGAAGAAGAACGACTCGCTGTCGATCGTCTCGCGTGCGAGCGTTTCGGCCGCGCTCGTCTCGAGGACGGTCTCGACGTGGCCGGGGAGGTCCGCGAGCGCCTCGAGCATGGCCGCGCGATCCTCGGCGGGGGTCCCATCAGGCGCATCCCCGGCGATCCGCTGAGTGAGCAACGCGAGCGTGACCGCCTGCGAGGAGTAGGTCTTCGTCGCGGCGACGCCGACCTCGGGGCCGGCGCGGATGTAGACGGCGTCGTCGGCCTCGCGCGCCGCGGTCGATCCCACGACGTTGGTGACGGCGAGGGTTCGCGCGCCGCGGTCGGCCGCTTCCCGAAGCGCGTCGAGGGTGTCGGCGGTCTCGCCGCTCTGGGTGACCGCGACGGTGAGCGTGGTTTCGTCGACCGGCCCGGACGCGTATTCGTACTCGCTCGCCCGAAGGACATCCGTGCGGACGCCGGCGGCGCGCAACAGCTGGCCGCCGTACAGCGCCGCGTGGTACGACGTACCGCAGGCGACGAACTGGACCGAATCGATCTCGCCGAACGAGCCTGGCGGGAGCCCCTCGAAGGCGACGTCGCCGTCTTCGACGCGGCCCTCGATCGTATTAGCGAGCGACGTCGGCTGGTTGTTGATCTCCTTGCGCATGTAGTGGTCGTATCCGCCTTTCCCCGCGTCCTCCGGGTCCCAGTCGACGGTGTCGACCGGCCGCTCGAGCGGCGTGCCGGTGAGGTCCGTGATCCGGTAGGAATCGGGCTCGAGGACGATCAAGTCGCCGTCTTCGAGGTAGATCACTTCGTCGGTGTGATCGAGGAATGCGGGGACGTCGCTCGCGAGGAACCACTCCTCGTCGTCGACGCCGAGGACGAGCGGCGACCCCTTCCGGGCGGCGTACACCGCTTCCTCGCCGTCGACGATCGCGGCGATCGCGTAGCTGCCCTCGAGCGTATCGACGGCCCGACGGACCGCCCGTTCGGTGTCACCGGTCTCGTCCTGAAACTCGTCGATGAGATGCGGGATGACCTCCGTGTCGGTGTCGCTCTCGAACTCGTGGCCCTTCGCGCGGAGGTCCGCACGGAGCTCGTCGTAGTTGTCGATGACACCGTTGTGAACCACGGCGACGTCGCCCGCCGTGTCCGTATGCGGGTGAGCGTTCTCGTCGGTCGGCGGCCCGTGGGTGCTCCAGCGGGTGTGGCCGATCCCCATGTTGCCGTGTGGCTCCGTGGGAAGCGCCGACTTGAGTTCGGACACCTCGCCCGAACACTTGTGAACCTTGACCCCGGAGCCGTTCTGGACGGCGATCCCGGCGGAGTCGTAGCCCCGGTACTCGAGGTTCTCGAGGCCGGAAAGGAGCGTCTCCGCGGCGTTTCCGTGGCCGATCCGGGCGATGATCCCGCACATCAGCCCGTCACCCCCGCTCGAGCGGTGGTCGATACCCGCGAATCGGCGCTCAAACGGCGTCCGATGGCGGAAGCGAGGGCTGTATCGGGGGAGTCGAGTCGGCACGAGACCGCTGCCAGGGCAGTGCTGTTCCGTATCATTGGTATCACCGACCCGATCCGTCTTCGTTGCTGACGGACCGGGCGTCACTCCAACCACGTGCGACAGCGGGCATTACTATACGACGAGTAAGACGATACCGGGAATACGACGGACGCTATCGACTGTCTAAGTCGGTATTCGTTTTTGCAATCCCGTTCGTGCCGTCGCCGTCCCGCCGTCGGGAATCCATTCAGTTCGGACCGTTCCGTCTGACCGAACGCTTCGCCGACCGTTTCGAAGCGGACAGCTGTACCGCGCGAAGAACGTGAGGGCCCGCTCGGCGCGGTATCGCATAGACGCTCGACCGTCTCGCGTTCGAGAAGCGATCGCGGAGGAGGTGGTCACCAGCTTGGGCCGTCCCGACTTCCGAGACGGCAATCGGGTGTCGCCAGCCGGGGCCAGAAGTGGGTGCGTGATTACGGAAGCGGATTTCCGATCTCGTCCGCCTGTGCCTCGTCGTTCGGCGTTCGGTCGGCCAGGGTGATGACGTTCTCCCGGCCGACCGATTGCTTCTCGATCGTTCCATCGGAGTGCATCTGCGAGCAAATTCGACTGACTTTCGATTTCGACCAGCCGGTTTCTTCGGCGATTCGATGCTGGCGGATGCGACCGTGGTTCGCGACGAGTAGCCGGACTACCTTCCCTTCGTCGCTCAGCAGCGTCGGTGGTGTTTCGGGTGAGAGATACGACTCGTACGCTCGGTGATCGTCGGTGTGTTCGTGGTTCGAATCGCCGTCGTCACCTGCCGCGGTCACCAGCGGGAGCGACGATAACTCGACGTCACGGGTCGACAAAACCTCGGCCAACCGGAGCCCGACGAGCCCGCTGATCAGCAGGAAGAGAACCGCGATCAGGGCCGATTCCCAGCCCGATGTCGTGCGAAGTAGTTGTATGACGGACAACGGTCCACCGGAACGTTCGCCCATCCGCAGCACGACCGCTCCCGATGCGATCGCACGGCCATCGTAGTGCGCTGTCGAAGCCGGGCCGTCGCCGCTCGAGATGGTGGTGTGAATCGATGCGAGTGCGGTTCCGACTTCGATCTGGGGCGTGGACACCATGATTCGCGGTTCTTCTGCAGTCGGTGCGTGATCGAGCCACGGATCGTCGTGGACTCGCCGACCGCACCGGACATCGGATTCACGGGACCTTCATTATAGAGTCGTACAGGACCGCTTAACAACGGTATAAGCGCTCGCACCGCCGGGCGATATCCCGGGATATATCGGCCGGTAGCGCTCTCGACCGGGGGAATCAGCCCGTTGTCGCTATCGCATCCGTTTATTCGCGGTATAGTAAACCCCGAACGGCGACTCGACGAGACTACGGCACGGCCGCCGATTGCGGGTATACCAATTCCGAAACGACCCCGTTGCACGACGTGTGCGACGGGCCAGCGATACCGATAACCCATGACCTCGATAATCAGCGACACGGAGACACGAACGGGCGACCGAGAGAGCGACGGGAACGCACGAGACGAATTCGGCACGACCCTGGAGCACGCGGACGCGTCGGCGCGTTCGGCGACGATCTGCGTCGTCGGACTCGGCTACGTCGGACTCCCGCTCGCGGTGGGATTCGCCCAGTCGAACTACCGCGTAATCGGGTACGATATCGACGAGACGACGGTAGAGCGGCTACAGGCTGGCACCGACACGACCGGCGATCTCTCCGACGAGGCGGTCCGGGACGACGACATCTCCTACACCACCGACGCCAGCGAGATCGGCGAGGCGGACTACGTCATCATCACCGTTCCGACGCCGATCGACGACGACGATCGACCGGACCTCAGCTACGTCGAGGGCGCGGCGACCACCGTCGGCGCGCAGATGGACCCCGGAACGACGGTCGTCCTCGAATCGACCGTCTACCCCGGCTCGACGCGGGAGGTCCTCGTGCCGGCGCTCGAGGACGCCTCGGATCTGACCGCCGGCGAAGACTTCTTCGTCGGTTACTCGCCGGAGCGTGCGACGCCCGGGGACGGCGACCACGGTCTCGCAGACGTCGTCAAGGTCGTCAGCGCACAGACCGAGACGGTGCTCGAGGACGTGGCGACGCTGTACGAATCGGTCGTCGACGCGGGCGTCCACCGCGCCCCGTCGATCGAGGTCGCCGAGGCCTGCAAGGTCGTCGAGAACGCCCAGCGAGACCTCAACATCGCGTTCGTCAACGAACTCTCGATGGCGCTCGACTACATGGACGTCGACTCGACGGCAGTCCTCGAGGCCGCGCGCACGAAGTGGAACTTCCACGACTACCGGCAGGGACTGGTCGGCGGTCACTGCATTCCGGTCGATCCGCACTTCTTCGCCTATCGCTCGGCTCAGGAGGGGTTCGAGCCCGAACTCATGCAGACGAGCCGCCGGGTCAACGAGTCGGTGCCCGACCACGTCGCCGAGTTGACGATCAAGGCGCTCAACCGCTGCCACAAAACGCTCCGCGAGAGCCGCGTGCTGGTACTGGGGCTCTCGTACAAACCGGGCGTTGGGGACATCCGCAGTTCGAAGGTCGCGGACGTCGTCGACGCGCTTCGGGAGTACGACATCGAACTCGAGGGATTCGACCCGTTCGCCGATACCGACGCGGTCGAAGCGGCGTTCGAGATCGACGTTCAGGACCGGCTCTCGTTCGAGGGCTTCGACGCGATCCTGCTCGCGACGCCACACGCGGAGTTCGAACAGCTCGATCTCGAGGCCGTAGCGAGCGAACTGGCGGACGATCCGGCACTGATCGACGTGACGGGTGCGCTCGAGGAACGCGCGGCCGTCGATGCGGGACTCATGTACCGGAGGTTGTGAGCCGATGCGAGTAGTGGTCACGATCCAGCATCCCGGACACGTCCACTTCTTCCGGCACCCCATCGCGGAGCTGGAAGACCGGGGTCACGAGGTGTCCGTCTTCGCTCGCGAGAGCGACGTCGCTATCGACCTCCTCGAGGCGTACGACATCGACCACGAGGTGCTGGCCGGCGAATCGGACTCGCTGCTTTCGCTGGCGGCGGTCCAGGCGACGTACGAGCTGCGACTGCTGCGGCGTGCGCGACGGATCGATCCGGACGTGATCGCTGCTATCGGCGGTGTCGCCGCGGCCCACGTCGCGTCGATGCTGGGGGCGAAGAGCCTCGTCTTCTACGACACCGAACACGCGAGCCTCATCACGAAGTTGGGGTATCCGTTCGCGGACGTGATCTGCACGCCCGACTGTTACCGCGACGAGATCGGCTCGAAGCAGGTGCGCTACCCCGGGTACCACGAACTCGCGTACCTCCACCCCGATCGGTTCGATCCCGATCCCGACGCGCTCGAGGCGGTCGGGATAGACCCCGACACGCCGTTCGCCGTCGTCCGGCTCAGCGGCTGGGGTGCCTCTCACGACGTCGGCCACGATGGCTTCGATGACCCGCGAGCGGTCGTCGATCGGCTCGAGGACGCCGGCCTCCGGGTCCTGCTCGCCGCGGAGGGGTCACTGTCAGCCGACCTCGAGCCCTACCAGTTCGAGACGTCGCCCGACCGGATGCACGACCTCCTCGCCCACGCCACCGTCGTGCTGAGCGAGGGGGCGACGACCGCGGCGGAAGCCGCCGTGCTCGGCACGCCGGCGGTTTACGTCAATCCGCTCTCGCTGGGCTACACGACGGAACTCGATGAGGAGTACGGCCTGCTGTTCGAGTACACCGGCGAGGAGCGACGCGTCCGCGGACTCGAGCGGGCCGTCTCGATCGTCGACGAACCCGCCGAGACGTGGGAGCGCCGGCGCGAGCGTCTGGTCGCGGACCGAGTCGACGTCGCGGCGCTGGTCGTCCGGCAGATCGAGACGCTCGCCCAGTCTCGCGAAAAGAGCCGATCGCCGACCGCAGCCGAAACGGGCCATCCATGAAGGTACTCCAACTGGTCACGTCGTCGCGACCGTTTTTCGACCAACAGGTCTCAGCGCTCGAGGACCGCGGCGTCGACTGTACGGTCCTCGAGGTTCCCGGCCGATACAGCGGCCGTTCGGGTCGATCCGCGACTGACTATGTGCGCTACTACCGTCGCCTCCTCTCGACGGTCCGGTCGTCCGCGTACGATATAGTCCACGCCAACTACGGTCTCGTCGCGCCGTTCGCGCTCGCCCAGCCGACCCGACCGGTCGTGGTGACGCTGTGGGGAACGGACCTCATGAGCGAGCGGACGTGGCTGCGATCGATCAGTCGCCACGGTGCCCGATACGCGGACGCCGCGGTCGTCCCCAGTCGGATCATGTCGCGCGACCTGGAGGTCGACCACGAACTGATCCCGTTCGGCGTCGACACCGACCTGTTCAGGCCGATGCCCCGCTCGAGCGCACGCCAGCGGGTCGGCTGGGAGACCGATCGACCGGTCGCGCTGTTTCCCTACGATCGGACCCGTTCGGTGAAAGACTACCCGCGAGCGCGGCGGCTCGTCGAGCGCGCCGACGCCGACCTCGAACTGCGGACGGTTTCCGGTGTCGACCACGACGAGATGCCCTACTACATGAACGCGAGCGATATCCTGCTGGTCACGTCGAAACGCGAGAGCGGTCCGATGGTCGTCAAGGAGGCCGCCGCGTGTAACCTGCCGATCGTCTCGACGGATGTCGGTTTCGTCCGCGAGACGGTCGGCGGGGTGACGAACTGCGTTGTCAGCGACGACGACGGCGCCCTCCTCGGCGGCATCGAGCGGATCGTCGCCGACGGCGGCCGATCCGACGGCCGCGAGTCGGTCGACGGACTCTCCCTCGAGGCCCTCGGCGAGCGCCTCCACGACGTGTATCGCCGGGTGCTCGAGCGAAACGGGGGAAACGCGTCTCTAGCGGAGGTCGGTCATGAAGTATAAATCGCTCTCCGAGCTGCGGCCGCTGCGCCTCGACACCGTCGCGGCGATCGGCGGGCTACTGCTCGCACTCGCGTTGCTCCCGCTGCGACTGCTTTCGTCGCAGATCTACCTCGAGACCGTGCCGATCGTCCTCGGTACCGCGTGCGCGCTGTACATCCTGTCGCTGTATCAGGGGGACACCGCTCCGGCGATCCCGACCCTGCCCTCGTCGGCGGCGATGGCGCTTCCTAGCGTCGTCTTCGTCGGTCTCTCGGGGCTCGTCATGCTGGCGGTCGTCCAGGGAGCGCGGACCCATCTCTTCTTCGGGCTGGCGAGCGTCGTCGGCACGCTCGTGCTCGGCCAGATCGTCTTCGTGAGCGACCGCGACCTCAATCCCGGACTGCTGGTGCTCCAGATCGTGCTGTTCGCGTTCGTCTTCCGACTCGCCGCGCTCTACACGACGCCGGGGTACATCGGGATCGACATCTGGACGCACCGAGAACTCGTCGACGCGATCCTCACTGAGCAGTCGCTGAGCGCGATCTCGGACAATAAACACTACGGCTCGCCGTTCTACCATCTGCTGGTGGCCGCCTCGTCGCTGCTGTACGACGTGCCGATCCGCGCCGCGTTGTATCTCTCCGTGGGGCTCGTGATGCCCCTGTCAGTCCTGCTGGTATACGCGACGACGAATCTGCTCGTCTCGGCGCGCTGGGCGGTGCTGGCCACGGCGTTCTACGCTTTCGGCAGCCACGTCGCGAGGTGGGGGATGCACCTCATCCCCACGAGTCTGGGGCTGGTGTTCTTCCTGGGGATGCTGTACGCGCTGATCCGCGTGATGCGGATCGAGTACACGATCCGTGACTTCTGGGTGCTGCTGCTGTTGAGCATCGCTGTCATCCTCACCCACCAGGTGTCGACGTTCATCATGCTGGTGTTGCTCCTCGCGGCGTTTCTCGCCCAGGTCGTGTTCGTGATCGGCCCGTTCGGGCTCACGCGACTCGACACGAACGTCTTCCGGACGAAAAAGCCGGTCAACCTCGTCGGGCTCGTCGTCTTCAACTTCGGACTGACAATCTTCGTCTGGTCGCTGACGCCGTACCGGCAGGACTCGTTCCTGGCGACGGTCCTGAGTTACTTCACGCAGACGCTCGAGGAGAGCGCCGGCTTTCTCAACACCGCGGGCGAGTCGTCCGCCGATCCGGGGGAGGTCGAGGCCGTGCAGACGCTACTCGACCAGCTCGTGCCCTACGTGGACAATCTCGGCTTCCTGTTCTTGCTCGGCGTGACGTTCGTCGGCTGCCTGTACGTCGTTCACCGGCGGCGTGCCGAACAGTCGGTGTTCACGCTCCTGTTGGCGGCCGCCTTCATGCTGGTGTTCGTCCTCGGGTTGCCGATGTTTGGGGTTCGGACGTTCATTCCGACTCGCTGGTTCGCGTTCCTCTACGCTCCCATGGCCGTCCTCGGCGCGATCGGTATCCGGACGCTCCGAGGGAGCTTGAGTCCGGGCATCGTCGCCTCGGTGTTGTTGCTGGTCGTGCTCGTGTATCCGGGGGCGATGTTCCTCGCGGCCGAAAGCAGCGCGGACAACCCGGTCTTCGGCGATCACCACGAGCGCCTCGCCTACGACGAGACGGAACTCGCCGCAGCCGAGTCGGTCGCCGCCATGACCGGCTCGCCCGACGGCGAGGAGATCCGTCCGGATCAGCAACTCTACACCGATCATCCCTATCAGACGCTGTTCAGTCGGACCGGCGCGTATCCGTCGACGACGACGGCGACCGTCCCACCTGACGGTGTCGCAAACCACAGCTACACGGTCTATCGATCGGCCCAGTCGAACGACGCCACGTACGTCACGGACGCGGACGGGAACGCGCGGATCGCACGGCTCTCTCAGTCCCAACTCTGTCGTCCGGGGCAAGCGACGGTCTACACGAACGGTGACGTGACGCTGTGTACGCCCTCCCCGAGAACGACCTGATCGGCACGCGTTCCAGTCCCCGTTGACGCTTCCGTCGACTACTTTCCTCCACTTCTCCGGTACGGCGGTATCGGTACGCCTATCCCGCGAGGTGACCGACCGGTCGGTTCCTCGAGCAGGTGTCGTCGCTGTCGTCTCCGCCGCGTCTGCTCTCACGGGCACGCTCGTCGAACGATCGCTCGTCAGTGCGGTCGCGAGCGAGTTTACGACGCCACCTCGCGTTCCCGTCCATCCGTTCGTGAAGGGCGGCCCGAAGTGGGTGGCGGAACGAGCGCGGGTGGCCAAAACGAGGCGACTCGAGCCGTCACAATCGCTCGAGAGTCGATCGGTCACGAAGGAGGACAGGAGAACAACTGATAGTCGTGGCGGGGGTTCTACGGCGCTCGAGCGTCGCTCATCGGTGCCGTCGGGCGGACAACAGTCGCCAGCCGTCCGAGACGATCGGCGCACCGTCGGCCAGCCAGAGCGCCAGGACGGCGAGACCGAGCAGCGTCTGGAACGCGACTTGCAGCGTCAGTCCGCCGGTGACGACCAGATAGACGTACCCGAGGAAGTACCGGACGACGTGATCGAGGAAATCGCCGCCAGTGCCTGCTGGTGGCGAGGCGACGGGCCAGAGGACCATCCTGATATCGACCGCTTCATCCCTGAGTAGCCGGCTGAGGATGTCGGCAGCCGGATGAGAGAGATGTGCGAGCGAGAACGCTCCGGCGAGCGCTCGCTCCCCTCGCTGAGCGGCCATCGCGTACACTACAAGGCAGATGATCGGCGCGACGATGATCGAGTGACCGACCGAGTAGCCGGTCTCCGTGAGCCCGAGCGTCCAGGCGAGGGGTTTGTCGATCAGATCCGGCAGCTGCGAGCCGATGGCGACGGCAGCCGTTTCGCGGGCCGAGGGTGACCGTCGCAGGATCACATTCGCCGTCAGCGAGTAGAGGACGTACGCGAAGGCGAGGTGCTCCCACGGCCACATCTACGCCACCTCGATCGGGAGGCGAACGACGCGATAGGCGTCGTCGACGGTCGGCTCGGCCGGCGGTTCGCCCTCGTAGAGCAACACTGCCAGCTGAAGGTTTTCTCCTCGCATCGTCGGCGTGATATCGAGGGACTGGCGGTGTGAGTCCCCGTCGGCAACCGTCGCTGTCTTTCTGGTTAGTTCTGCGGACTCGTTGACAGCCACGTCGTCCCCGTCGTAGTTGACCCGCTGGAGCAATACAACAGTCGTATAGCGTCGCTCTTCGTGTTCCTGATTCGTGATCGTCAGCGTCAGCTGCTGGGATTCTCCCGCGGCATAGGTCGCATTGTACATCGTTTCGATCTCGCCGGTGACGTTCCGCGTTTCGACCGATACCTCGGTGAATCCGTCGTGCTGGGGCGGATTCGCGATCGCGAAGCCCCCGCTTGCTACTAAGAGGACCAGTCCGATCGCGATAGCCACGTTGTACGGTTGGGCGCTCGTTCGTTGGTAGGGGCTCAATCGTTTCGGTGTGAAGAACGGGGATACCGACGAAAGTGCAGGCACAAAGCGTCTATCTGGCGAACAGCGGTACCGAGCGCCGATCGCGATGAGTGCGAGGAGAACGGTGACAACTGAGAGCCCGGAAAGTACCGGTTCGAGCGCCAATCCCCCTGGGGTTGCGGTCGACAAAAGGGTGATCGCTGGAACCAGCGAAACACTAAATACGATTGATAGTATCGTTCGTTCGATCGCCTCGAGTCCACCGCTGACAAGGAGGGGGTTGCCGAGTCCGGTTTTCTCCTCGTCGAACGACCGATACTCGTCGTTCGGTTCGTCCGGAAACAGCGCAGAGACGAGCGCATATCCCGGGAGAAAGAGGACGAGAGGGATCGCGAGTACGATCCGCCCACTGCCGGAAACTCCGGAGAGAAGGCCGAACGTGAGCGTGCCAGTCGCTGCGATAACGATCGCCAAGTCGAAGAACCACCAGTCGGTGTCGCTCATTCCGTCGATACTGGGCACCAGCGGTGGTTAATTATCGCCAGGATAAGCCCCCTGTGAGGGGGGCAGTCCGACGGCCGTCTGACGCCGAACTATAACGATCCCGACAACGAATTTGATGCCGGAGATACCCGTCGATACGAGACCGTCACGGATTCGTGAACGGATCGAAATTCGGATTTAGCGTTCAAAGTATTCGAACGCCATACTACCGAAATTACCACCCTACCCCATTCGAGAAATGGGCGATAGAAGTCCTAAAAAGCTATATATTCGGGTTTAAAAATCACTTGAAGAGAGGTCAAGATCTGTGAAAGCACGTGAAAAGAGTAATCAAGAAATACACGATTTCGATACTTTATTACCTCCCTCTGAATAGGGAAGACTGTGCAATGAACGCGGAATATATCAGCCCGGAAGAAAAGGATGAGCAGGAGTCCGACGACGACGCTCAGGGCGAGGATACCGAAGCTGATTGCGCCACCGAGGACGGGGCGTTTTCGAAAGACGAAATCTTTCATCTCCTGCAAAACGAGCGCCGTCGGATGGTGCTTCGGTATCTTCGGGGCACTGAAGATCCCGTACGCATGCGCGACGTCGCGGAACAGGTCGCGGCGTGGGAACACGATACCACCGTCGAGGAGCTGACGTCGACGCAGCGCCAGCGCGTCTACATCCCGCTCTACCAGTCACATCTCTCGAAGCTCGACAACGCGGGGCTGATCGAGTACCAGCAAAACCGCGGTATCGTCGAGCGAAAGCCGCCCGCCGACCGCGTCGATCAATACCTCGAGACGGATTCGGAAGCCGAATCGGCCGATCAGGAGCGCTCCGATGACGGCGGGTGGGACGACTACTACGTCGTCACCATCGTCCTCTGTTATGCCATCCTGCTCGGTGCGGTGATCGAGTTGCCGGTCGTTTCCTTCCTCTCCGGAATCGGCCTGAGCGCGGTTATTCTGTTCCTCTTTACGGTTCTGACGCTGTCCCGCCTAGTCGACTGAGCTACAGTAACAACTGGACCAATGTACACACCGATCGCACGATCCGCGGTTCTCGCGCTCGCTGCTCGCTTCGACCCGCGCTCCCGTCGTACGATCGGGTGTGCAGTGACGTTCCGTGGCAACTATAAGACAGCCGCCACTTTCGAACGATCCGACAGTGACACGAGAGCAGCAGTCGTCGTCGATCGACGATCAGGCGATCAGCACGGAAATCGAGACGAGTCCGATCGCGATGAGCAAAAATCCAAGGGAAAGTGCCGCCAGTAACGTACCCGAGAACCGACCGCCGTCGCTCGAGTGAGCGGTGCGTTCGACGAGGCCGTGTGTTTCGTCGAACGCGATGGCCCCCGACGCGTCGAGGGCCGGGAGTCGGTCGCGGTGGAGTCGTTCGTGAACGGTCGCCCACGTTTCGATGGATGGGCGCGCCGGTTCGATCAGCGTATCGGCGATTTCGTCAACGGTTACGGGTGTGTCCAGCTCGTCGATGACGGACAGCAGAGCGGCGTCGGACTCTGGAAGGAACGTTGCTGCTCTCCCATCGTCATCACCATCGTCTATCGAGGGTCCGGCATCCGGAGCGTAGACCATCGTCACTCCCGATGTATTCCGTGAATCGCCGGAGGGCTCTTCCGTGGACCCGTCCGCTGAAGTACGTAACCAGGACGGCGTCAGACGCATATTCCGCGCTAACCTCCATTGGTATATAAGCATACTCATGGTTCACCGACGGTAAACGGAATAAATAGACCTTGATCGATTTTCCGCTCGTGATAGTCCCAACAAACCGACATCAAGGAACCGTATTATCGACCGAACCGAACCGGGTGCGCTATGCAACAGCCGGTTTCGGTGGGTGCAACCAAGAAAGCGGTCGCTCCTGTGTGTCCGACCAGTTCTCGAGCCATCCGCGGAGGTCGGTGAGCCTGAGCTTGTGTCTGGCCGGCAGGCCGTGGAGGTGCTCTACGTCGCCCAGCAGGCGTTGATCGAGGTCGTACCGGTCGAAGAGCGTTTTGCGGTCCGGCCACGGGGGTTCGAACGACGTGAGGAACGGCGTTTTTCGGCGGACAAATCCTTCGATTTCGTTGAGAACGGTCGTATCGTACGGCCGATCCGGCGGCCTGTGTCGTAAGATATCGGCATCGATTTGCCGGCACGCCCGGAGGAAGGTATCCGTCGTTCGGTACTCTGGAGGGGTCTGCAGGTGCCAGTCGATCAGTTCGCGGTCCGTCGCCAGAAACGACGTCAGGAACCGATCCGAGAGGTGATCGTGGAACGGCATCGACGGCTGGTTCGCGATTCCGCAGCACGTGAGGGCGTTCTGAACCGAGTCCGCGCGCCACCGCTTTGCGGCGAACTCGTCGGCGATCGCCTCCCTGACGAACGTGTTCGGATCCGCGTCGAACGACGTCCGATCGGCGAGTTCACGACTGGCTGCACGGCTGTAGCCGAACTTTTCTAAGAGCACCTCAACGGGGTTCGGATCGGACTCGAGCCGACCGGTCGGGATGCGTTTGCCGAGGACGTCGATGGTCTCCTGTGCAGCGAAGTGACCGCGGAAGAACGTGTCACAGAGGAGGCCATGGTACATCGTATCGATGTCGATCTCGTCCGCGTACCCGGCGTGGTGGATGTGGAGCGATTCCTTGATGCCGTGTGAGTGTCGGACCTTCGACTCGTCGACGCGGAGATAGCGCTCGTCCGGCGAGAAGGCCGTGTGGCTCGCCCCGTACTGGTCGGCGAGGCGCTTCGCGCCGCGGACCTCGGCCGCGTTGGGTTCGCCCACCGTATAACTGCGCTCGATGTCGTCGAGCTGCGAGAGAATGATCCGCGAGTCGTAGCCCGCGGAGAGCAAGACGCCCTTTCGACCGGGCAGCACCGACCGGCGCTGGAGCGCCCGCTCGAGTCGGTCGGCGAGTTCGTCCACGACGTCGAACTCCCGTGGTGAGTAGACGAACCGATCGAGCGCGTCGGTCGCCGTGGGCAGGAGTCTGCTATCGAGAGACAGCCGATGGAGTTCGCTGACGGCCGTCTTCTCGCCGAGCGTGACTCCCAGATGGAGAAACTCGAGGATGGCCTCCCGGTGAAGCGTCGGGTCTGTAACCGTTCGGGCGATCGCGGCGGCATCGGTACCGAACGCTCGAACCCCGGGTTCGTCGGTGTAGAAACACTCCCGAGAGCGGACCGGATCCGTGGCGACGAACGCATCGCCGTTCGTCCCGGCGTCGAGGACTGCCAGATACGACCCGTTGAGTTTCCGCAGCGCCTCGAGTCCGTCTGCTTCGTACGACTCGAGGAGCCAGCGTGCGGCGTTGGACTCGTCCCCGGGAACGTACGCTTCACCCCAGATCAGGCAGCAGCCGTCGTCGCCCGCGTAGGCGGTGGTCCAGCCTGGGGTTCCGAGGTCGGGGTCCGTGATGCCGACCGTGAGGGTCGACCCGGTAAACACCGAATCGAACTCGTCACGGGATCTGAACCGCTCGAACGCGTCGATACCGCCGAATACTCCGAATAGTTCTCTGTTCATCGTCGACGACTCTGTCGTGGATGGCATCCGCCCACTCGCGTCGGAACGGCCGCGTCCCGGACGTGAGTTCGCCGAACGGACGCCTCCGTCGTCTCCCTCGTCGGTTCGTTCAATAACTATGCAACCGTTAAGTGCCGCAGCAGGCGTCACACACCGCTTCGGGACCCCACCGTTTCGAACTACCCTCTCCATAATAATGGGAACGCTGTCGGTAGTTTCGGCTCGCCAATGTCTCAGCAACGCGCGACGCGACGGCGGTTCCTCGCACTGACGGGTGCGGCCGGAATCGCCGGTACGGCCGGCTGTACGGAGCGACTCAAGTCTGCGACCGGCCAGCTCGATGGGGAGTCGAACGAAACGGGAGACGGGGACGACTCGTCCACGCCGGGGCTTGCCGACGGCGTTCCGCCGCTCGAAACCGAGTTCGACAGCCGAGAACGGTTTCGCCAGCCGGGCGAGTCCTTCGACGACTTCGCAGATCTCGAGCCCTGGACCGTCGTTCAGGGCTCCGGCCAGGCGGACACGGACGTCGTGTTCGACGGCGAACAGAGCTTCCGGCTCCAGTCGAACGGGGGCGAAAACATCTTCGCGGAACGGAGCCTCGCAGGCGAAGATCTCCGGGAGACGGATCTGTCGTTCGCGGTTCGGACGTCGACACCCAACAGCATCGCGGTCAACCTGCGTATCGTCGACCAGTTCGGGAGCGACAAAATATACTCCCTTCGGCAGATTCGGTATCGAGAGCCCGACATCGGCTGGTTCCGAGCGAGTCCGGGCGTCTTCCAGCAAAGCGAGTACGAACCCGCACTGGACCACCTCGATCGACTCGAGATTCAGGTGCTCCACTCCATGCCGGAGGCGGAGGTCTGGATCGACGACCTACGCACGCACGAGACAGCCGATCAGGGGTACGTCATGTTGAGTTGGGACGACGGGATGCTCGACTACTACGAGACGGCCGCGCCGATGCACGACGAGTACGGGTTCCCGGCGGTCCAGGCCCCGGTGCCGCGGTGGGTCGAACGGGGGCAGGACGGCGTGATGTCGATCTCGGAACTGCAGGAGCGCCAGGACGCCGGCGACCAGATCGTCGTCCACGGGACCCACGATCCGATTCACGAACTCGACGACGAATCGACCATCCAGGCGCGGCTCGAGCAGGACAAACGGTGGTACATCGAAAACGAGTTCGAGGGCGCGAACTACCTCGTCCACCCGCACAACAGCTTCGACAAGACGAGCCTCGAACTGGCGACGAACTACCACTACTGTGCCGGCTTTAACCAGGCCGGCAACGTCAACACGACCAGCGTCTACGGCTTCGACCCGATGGCGTTGCCGCGGACGATCGGTCACGACCTCGAGATCGCAAAGCGGAGCGTCGACCTCGCCGCAGCGCACAACCAGTGTACCATTCTGAACTTCCACACGTTCTCGGCCGAGAACACGATGCCCGAGGCCGACTACGAGGCGCTACTCGAGCACATCGATAGCGCCGACGTCGAGGTCATCACGTTCGACGACCTCTGGTCGCTGCGGACGAGCGATCGTTGAATTCGGATTCGGAACGCCGACGACCTGTTTCTCGCCGCTAGCAGTCGGTCGTATACCCCGTAGATTCGTCTCAACAGCTCGTCGAGAGCGTGACTTCGTCGGTATCGGTCCGACCGCTCTCGTCGACGACGCGCAACGCGACCGGATGCACCCCGTCGCCGTTCGGCCCGATCGTCACCTCGAGCGTCTCACCGGTCTCGTCGAACGCGCCGTTCTCACCGACGCGCCACTCATACCGGACGATCTCCCCGTCCGGGTCACGCGACCGTGACGCGTCGAGCGTGATCGCTTGCCCCGGCTCGAGTGCCGTCTCGTCGGTCCACGTCGGCAGCACCTGCAGGCGCGCGGTCGGCGCCTTGCTGTCAGCTTCTTCGGTACCGTCGTCGCCTTCGGCTTCCGATTGGGTCCCCGCCTCCTCGTCGACCGGTTCCTGCGGCGGACTGCCGTTGAGCAGGAGTTCGTCCTGAAAGAGCCGGTCGACGATGGTCGTGTGCCACTGGACGCGAGTCTCGAGGGCCACGTCGGACAGGGTCTCCGCGAGGAACGACTCGGCACCGAGATCGCGGGCGGCCTTGTGGGCGAGGAGTCCGTCCGGCTCCGAGTCGGGCGAGGAAAACGGACCTATCTGGAACGCGAGGTCGGGATCGTCGACGTGGTTTCTGGTAACGTAGTTGGCGGCGTCGGCGGCCGCGTCGGTGGCTGCCTGACCGTCCGAATGAAAGATCGCCTGACCGACGCCGTCGACGGGGTTCCCCGCGTAGATCCCGGTCGATTCGTGGCAATCGATCAGGATATCGGGATCGTACTCCCTGACCACGTCCCAGATGGCGCGTGCGAGTTCCGTCTCCGGTGTTTCTCCCTCGTGGAACTGCCGATTGAGGTCGCTCCCGTCTCCGCCGTTTCTGGTTCCTCGTTCGATCGCGGCGGCGTTCGCCTCGGGAATCGTGACGAGCCTGCCGGCATCGATCGGCCAGTCGGCGATCTGCCCCGCCGCCCTGTAGCCCGCGACCTCGTTTCCGTGTACGCCGCCGACGACGATAGCCGTCGGCCCCGCCACATCTGCGGTCGTGACGTACACTGTCGTTGCTTCGGCCGTCCCCTCACGGATGACGAACGAATCCCGGGAGACGGGACCCTCGTCGCCGTCTATCGATTCGCCGACAACGCCGGTGGCACCGGCACCGGCGAGTGTCATCCCGGCTGTCCCGGCCAACACTGATCGTCGCGACAGTATCTCGCATCTCATTTCATCTGCCCCATCGGCGTTAGTCGGTTTTACTACAGGTTCGATAACCGGCGGCAACTGAACCGTTTCGCTGCCGCAACGGTCTGCGTCGATAGAATTCGCCGCCTTCGATCGTTCCGAATCAGAAATAATCGACGGGGATCCGGTTCGCCTTACCGGGCAAGTGCGCGCCGGCCGAGCACGGTCGCGACGAGCACGAACAGCAGCGTTCCGGCGATCGGACGGGGGCGCCGTCGCACGCCAACGCCGGCGACCCAGCAGAGCCCGGGGTACGCCCGCGGCGACACCGCAGCCGCTCGCAGATGCCGAATCCCCCGTAGAAACCGTCCCTCCGCGAGGTATCGCTTCGCCATAACGAGTTCGTGGCTCGAGCGGATCTCGTACCCCGATTCCTCGAACCGCTCGACCTCGGATTCGTACGCCGAGAGGTACTGTTCGCTCGCGTTCTCGATCACGGCCGCCGGTGGGTAGCCGGTTTCGTCCCGGCGGACGAGCACCTCGTCGACGTAGGCGAGCTTCCCGTGTTCGAGCACGCGAAGGCAGAACTCCGGATCCTGGAACCGGTCGAGGTCCTCGTCGAAGCCGCCGGCGTCGCGAGCGACGGTCGTCCGGACGAGCAGCGTCGAGCCCGCGCCCGGTTGGACGTTGTCCGCGAGTATCTCGGCCATTAGCTCCTCGCCACCCTCCCGCGTCGGCTCGTCGCCTCCACGAGCGAGAAGCGACGCGGCCGTCGTTCGGAGTCGACCGCTCGTGCCGGAGAGATCGAACGCTGAGTCACAGTAGGCACCCACCCAGTCGCTCGAACGCTCCTCGAGGACCGACAGCTGGCGCTCGAGCTTCTCGGGGTGCCAGCTATCGTCCGAATCGAGGAACGCGACGTATTCACCTCGTGCGCGCTCGATACCGGTGTTCCGGGCGACGTTCGCGCCCCGATTGGTCGCGTGGGTGACTGGCCGAACTCGCGGGTCCTCGTAACCGGCCAGCACCGAGTCGGTGTCGTCGGTCGAGCCGTCGTCGACGACGACCACCTCGAGGTCGTCGAGCGTCTGGGCGAGCGCGCTGTCGATCGCGCGCGGGAGCGTCTCCGCCCTGTTGTACGTCGGAATAATGACGCTGACCTGGGTCATGTCACGGCCTTCCCGTCGCGATCGGATTATTATCGCGTGGGTAAGCGCCGCCTGCCGACGGCTCCGGCCGCCTGGCCCGAGCGATCGTCGACGGGCGTCTCCAGGGTCGTGCGACACCTCGAGCAGCGACAACGGCGCTAATAACTGTATAAGAAAGATCGAACGGTTCGTCGACGCGGTCGATGACGAAGCGAAACCGCCGATCGTTCGTAACGACGGTCGCGACGGCCGGGACGCTCGGGCTGGGGGGCTGTCTCTCGCAGGTGCGCGAGTGGGGCAGTGGGGACGACGAGCCAGCCGCGGCCCGGTCCCAACCGCGGCCGAACGGGGACGAGGCCGACGACTTGCCGCCCCTGCCCGGTGATTCGATCGAGGATTTCGACTCCCTCGAGGAGTGGACCGCGATGATCGACGCCGGCGAACTCGGCGCCGAAACGGACGATCCGTACGCGGGCTCGCAGTCGGCACACCTCGCGGCGGACGCGGGAACCGAGTACGCCGCCGCCTACACCGTGACCGACGGCCTCGACTTACGCGGGCGGAGCCTCTCGCTCGCCGTTCGGTTTACCGGCCGCGAGCAGCTTCACCTCGAACTCGAGCTGTACGCGCCGAACTCGCGCAACGTCGCCACCCTGGAGCGGACGTTGATCGGCCCGCACGATCGATGGACGCGTGTCGACTTCGGTACCGTCGGGATCGAGGGCCAGCCCGATCTGGCGGACGTCCGCCAGATTCAGGTGACTGCCCGCCGGCGGGGCACCACGTCCGGGCCGCTCGACTGTTCGATCGACGACCTCCGTGTCGCCGACCGGCCCGAGACGGGCTCCATCGTGTTTCTGTTCGACGGCACGCTCGAGAGCCATCGCACGACCGCCTTCGAGCGGATGCAGTCGTACGGCTTCGCGGGCGTCGAGGCGGTCATTCCCGAAGCCGTCGGCGAGGACGGCAGGCTCACGATCGACGAACTCTCCGAACTCCACGACGCAGGCTGGGATATGGCGGCCCGGCCGCGAACCGGCGCGAACTTCCTCGACGAGTTCCCCCCCGCGAAACAGGAGGGACTGATCCGGCAGACGAAGGCCTACCTCGAGAGTCGCGGCTTCGAGGACGGCGCGAAGCACTTCGTCACGCCGCGGAACGTGCTCGGCCCGACCGCTCGCGACCTCGTCGAAAAGTACCACGAGCAGGCGTTCCGGTTCGGCGGGGGTCCGAACGGACTGCCGCTGACGGACCCGTACAACGTCGGCTTCTTCGCCGGCGACGCCGGTGAGGTGGCGAAGACGTACGTCGACTACGCCGCCGACTACGGCCAACTCGCCGTCCTGCACTTCGAACGCGTCGGCGACGGAGGCATGAGCGAGGCGGCGTTCGCGGACCTGCTCGCGTACGTCGACGACCGGAACGTCGCGGTCGTCACCGCGACCGATCTGCTGGGGGAAGCGTGATTCCGATCAGCGACGTCAGCGCGGCCGGCGTCGCCCTCGAGCCGACAGCCGCCACGGAGGGCGACTGATGTACCGCGGCGCGAGCGTCGGCGTCGTGCTGCCCGCCTACAACGAGGAGGGGTTCGTCGGCGACGTGATCCGCGAGATGCCGTCCTACGTCGATCGGATCTACGCGATCGACGACCGGTCGACGGACGGCACGCTCGAGGAAATCCTCGAGGCGGCACGGGCGGACGCGAACGAGAACGAGAACGAGTCCGTCGGGCAGCTCGTGACAGACGGTGGGGCGACCGCCCTCTCGAGCCGTGCAACGGTCCGCGACGCCGTCGGTCGGGTCGTCCCGATCGAGCACCGTGAGAACCGCGGGGCCGGCGGCGCGATCAAGACCGGCTACCTCGCCGCGCTTGCGGACGGCGTGGACGCGACGGTCACCGTCGACGCGGACGGCCAGATGGACCTCTCGCAGATGTCGCGTCTCCTCGATCCCATCGTCGACGGCGAGGCCGACTACGCGAAAGGGAACCGACTCCGCTCCCGGGAGTACCGGGCGGCGATGCCGCGGTTTCGGTTCGTCGGGAACGCGATACTGTCGTTCCTGACGAAGATCGCCTCCGGCTACTGGAAAACGATGGATCCGCAGAACGGCTACACTGCCATTTCTCACGACGCGCTCGCGGCGATCGACGTCGAGAACCTCTACGAGTACTACGGCTACTGTAACGACCTACTGGTGAAGCTGAACGTCCGCGGAATGCGCGTCGCCGACGTGGCGATGCCGGCCGTCTACGGCGACGAGGAGTCGAGCATCGCGTACTCGCAGTACGTCCCGAAGGTGTCGCTGATGCTACTCCGGAACTTCCTGTGGCGGTTGCGAACGAAGTATCTCGTACTCGATTTTCACCCGCTGGCGCTGGCGTACCTCTTCGGGGCCGCGACGGCTGCGACCGGCGTTCTCGGCGCTGGCGTGGCGCTGGCTGCCACGCTTTCGAGCCCCGGCGTGCCGGCCGTCGGGGGAGCGACGAGTCTCCTCCTGTTCGTCGCCGGGACTGCCCTCCTCCTGTTCGCGATGACGTTCGATATGGCCGAGAGCGAATCCCTCGAGACGCAGGTGCAGTAGCCTCGCGTTGCCCGGATCAGCCGATCCCTGGCCAGTCTTCCGAGCGCCCCCGTTCTTTTTGCAGCCACTGATACCGCCCTGCTGTCCACGCTCGAGACTGGACAAAAACGACGGCTGCAACCGACTCGCCGACGACGCGCTACAGTCCGGAACCGAGAATCCCCAATGCGAGTCCGGAGACGAACAGCGACAGTCCGGTGACGAACAACAGGCTGTGCAGTAAGTTACGCGACTCGGGATCGCTTCCGTCGCTCGCGAGCCGATCGCGGATCGTGTCCGCCTTCGCGCCGAGCGGATCGGGAAACGCCGACAGCACTTCGAACGGCTCGGCCGGATCGAGCGCGCCGACGAGCAGCGCGAAGGTCACGAAGATGACGAACCCAATGGGTGGGACGACGGTGAGTGCGAGCCACGGGTCCGAGATCATCGTAGCGAGGGCGACGATCGGAACGGCTGCGAGCACGGTCGTCAGGACCGCACGCGCGAGCCGTGCGTCCGCGAGCGGGTCGAAGCCGACGCGGCGGGCGCTCCAGCAGTGACAGACGAACATCGAGCCGTAGCCGACGCTGGTCGCGACAGCCGCACCGCTCATCCCGTACCGTGGGATGAGGAGGAGGTTGAGTACCAGATTGATCACGGCCGCAACGCCGGTCGCGGCGACCGGATAGCGGAGCGTCCCCTCCCCCTGCGAAATCGCGAGGATCGGCCGCGCGAGCGAGAACCCGAGCGCCCCCGGGAGCAACAGCAGCAGGGGCGTTATCGCCGGCTCGGCCTCGGCACCGAAGTAGATCGGGACGGCGACGTCCGCCAGCGCCGCGAGCCCGACCGCCATGATGGCGGTCAGCAGGAACGTATAGCGTGTCGTCCGAGATGCGAGCTCCGAAATCTCTCCGAACCGGTTCTGCGACCACAGCTCCGACGTCGAGTGGACGAACACCGTCTGAATCGCCATCGGGACGAACCAGAGGAACTCGGCGAGCGTCAGCGCCGCCCGGTAGTTACCGACCGCCGCGTCGGCCCGAAACCGGTGGAGCATGACGATGTCGATGTGATACAGCGACATTAACAGGAACACCAACACAATGCTCATCGAATTGAACGTGAGCAGTTGTGTCCGGGGGAACCGCGCCGGCGGGCGGCGAAGCGCACTCGAGAGCGGGATCCGGCGGTTGACGAGCGCGAGTCCGATGACGGCGACGAGCGTACTCGCGACCAGATGGCCCGCGAGCGCACCCGCGACGCCGACGCCGGCGTAGGTCAACGGTATCGCGACCGCCACGAAACCGACCTTGTCGACGATCTTCAGCGGTTCCGAGTAACGCTCGAGGCCGAATCCCATGAGCGTCTTGCGGGCGTAATCGCGGAACTGCGCCGTGACGACGAGTGCGGCGAGAACGTAGAAGTACCCCGTCAGCTCGGCACCGAACGCACGGCCGACGAGACCGACCCACGTCGCCAGTACCAGCAAGAGCGCGCCGAGAACGGAGAGGAGGACCGCCAGCCGGAAGTAGAAGCCGACGACGTGTTCGCTCCAGTTCGCCGCGGCGCGGTCCTCCGCGAGGAACTTCCGGACCCCGTCGGTGATGCCGGAGCTCACGAAGATCATGTAGATCGCGAAAACCGACAGCAGAAACGCGTACTCGCCGAACGCCGATGCGCCGAGGAACCGGTACAGTAACGGCGTCGAAAGGGCGGTGACGACGAGTACGACGACTTTCGCGCTGACGACCGAGACGACGCCGCTCGCAATACTCCTGTTCACGGTTTCCCTCTGTGACGGTCGAGCCGATGGTCGACGGACTCCATCGCCGACGGTCGTTCACCATCCGGCAGACTCACTGTACCGAGACGGAGACAACTGCGAGGCGTTATTATACGGGTGTTAAACGGCATGAAAAGGGCATCCGCGAACGGAGAACGAAGAGCTGGTTTGAGGGCGGCAGTCGGACGGGATCGGTTACTCGTACGTGTTCGCCCAGGTCGTGACGTCGCTGGCACCGAGGTCGCGGATCCCTGCGGCCAGTCGGTTCTTTTTGAAGGTTGGACTCGTCGACGAGGCATAGAGGCAGACGGCCTCCTGACCGTCGGAGGACTCGAGCGCCGAATCGCGAACGAGCGCGTTCGCACCGAGGTCGATGTACGGGTATTGGCTGGCGCGGAGTTCGCTCTCGTAGATTGTCAGATCGCTCGCCGTGTTGACGATGGCGTTCCGCTCGACGCCGCTGCGCCCGGGTTGTGCGATGTCGACGTTGCTGAACCGGCAGTTGTTACGTTCGCAGCGGACCCCGTCACGAAAGCCGCTAGCGTCGCCCGCCTGCCCCCTAATCGTGAGGTGTTCGGCGAGGATCCGATCGGTCCTGTCGCTGTTCTGGATCCAGAACGGGTAGCCGCCCGCGGTCTCGTGGGTGATCGTCGTATCGACGATCGTCGCCTCCCCGCAGTCCGGTGAGATGACGACCCCGTGATTCACGTCGTCGCCCTGCAGGTCGAGGCGGGTGTTTTCGATCCGTGCGCTTTCGCAGGTATTCATCACCGAAATCGCGTGGCTGGTCGGCTCCGGCGACGAGATCTCCACCGCGGCACCGTGGATCGTGATGCCCCGACCGTTTTCGATCCTGATACCGCGCTGGGACCGGTCTTCCGGTCGCGTCGAATCTATTTCGACGGTCGGCCATCGAATTTCGCTTTCTCGGCCGCCAACGCGGACGTTCGCGCCGTTGCTGTTCCGATAGAGCCCGCCCTGGACGATGATCTTCCCGTTGCCGTCGGCCGCGTAGAGGCCGTTGTCCGGGAACGCGCCGAGCCAGCAGTGTTTGAACTTCAGGGTCCCCTCGTTTTGGTTCGCCACGATGCCGATCGGTCCGCGCCAGCGGTCGCCTGCGGTGGGGGTGTTGTTGATCCACGCACCGCCGTCCGGGGCCCGGAACTGATCGACGAGCCCCGTGCCGTCCGAGTCGGTGATGTTGAACATTCCCGGTCCCCAGGTGCCGCTATCGTGCTGGCCGTGAATCGTTACGTCCCGCACCTCGAGCCGATCCGAGGCGTAGGCTTCGATGGTCCTGATCCCCGTTTCAGGAGCCGTCTGATCGACGTCGAACCCCTCGAAGCGAATCCGACTTCCCGGACTGTACGAGACGCCGAGGCGGAAGAGCCGATACTGTGGTCCCGCGAAATCGTAGTAGTTCGCCGGTACCAGCGTCGCGTTCTCCCCGACGAGTCCGAAGTTATCGAAACCGGTGAATCGGAACTGCTCGTCCATGTAATATCGCCCCTCGGGAAACACGAGCAGCGTGTCGTCGTCCCGTAAGTCTTCGAGAACCGGCGTTATCGGTTCGTCACCGGTGTCGTCCGCCCCCGCCTCGGTCACGTCCACGACGGTCGAATACTCGTCGTAGTAGTGGCCGTACGGCTCCGACGACGCGCTTGCAGTCGATGTCAGTCCCATGCCGACGGCGCACGCGGCGACGGTCCCCTGTAAGAACGTGCGTCTCGATCCCGTTCCAGCAGACGAGTCGTCGACCGATGACCGGTTGCCTCCCCTATCGGCCGGCCGAGAACCGCGAGAATCGCTTCGATTCGAGTGTTTCATACCACTTCGTTCCGACATTGAAATTCAATTCGTTCTGAGTAATGAGGAGGTCCAGTATCTATGGATTCGGATGGCAAGCTTTTAAGAGCGAGCCTCGATCGTCCCGTTCGGACCTGGGATACCTGCGAACCTGAGCGGACGAATCCGGTCAATACGAGTGGCACGTTCTCTCGACCGGTAGCGCAGGGGTTACTTCTCGTCGGTCACCGCTCCAGTTTCCGCGGTAATGGTCGGGATCGAACAGTTCTAACAGCCCCGCAGAGAACGGGGATCGCATCCCGTCCGGCGTCATCTTCGTTTGGCCGGCAACCGATCGTTCTCGAGCGTCGCAGCGATCAGTTCGGCGATGGCGCGGCGAAGCCGCTGGGAGACTGCCGAATCGGAGACGTCGAGCCGGTCGGCGAGGTCGTCCTGCGTCGCGTTCCGCGGGACCTGAAAGTAGCCGGCGTAGTACGCCATCGTGAGGATCTCGTGCTGTCGATCGGTCAGGAAGTACGTCTGGTCGTCCGACACCGACGAGTCGTACAACTGGGTGACGCGAAACGAAATCCCGCGGTCGCGACAGTGCGTCCGGAACGCGGATAGCGCGTCGCGATCCGGGAGGTGAACTCGCGCTACCCAGCCGCCGTCATCGCTCGTGATCGTGAAGACGAACAGCCCGCGGTCGGCACACCTGGCGGGGACGATCTCGAGATCAGTGTCGACGACGACGCGGTAGATCGCGCGGTTGTCGAACGTGGCGATGCGGGTCGGCTCCGAAACGGTCGGATCTGACGCCATCGCGGCCTCGAGCGCCGGGTAGTCGTCGCCGAACGCGGAAACGAACTGCAGGCGTCGCTCGTCGTGTGTCGTCCCGTATTCGTATCTGAGGGTCGTACCGGAACGACGTTCGATGGTCGGTACCAGCGGCAAGTCGTCGTGCGACAGGTGGACTTCTGCGATAAATCCCATTGCGATGTCGGAAGGTACTGAGCCCTCGGACCGATCGGCCCATACTTATAGCGCGTCTAAGCGACGATTGCAGCGACTCGAATCGGTCCCGTAGCGCGGTTCAGTTCATGTAGCCGAGGTCGGCCAGCCGGTCCGTCACCGCCTCGTCCGTCGTCGGCCGCCCCTCGTCGCCACCGTCGTACGCCGGATAGGAGATCGGATCGACCGGATCGACGACGGGAACGACGCTCCCGTCCATGCGGTCGCTGTAGGGGACGCCCATCGCAGCCATGATCGTCGGCGCGACATCGAAGAGGTGCGCTCGCTCGAGCGGGGCATCCTCGTCGATTCCCTCGCCCGCCGCGACGAAGATTCCGTCGAGTTTGTGGTTCCAGGGTTCGGCCGGTCGGAAGTAGTCGCCGTCGTCCAGTTGCTCGGAGAGCATGTGTTCGAAGTCAGTGGGGATCGTGACGATATCGACGGTCGCGTCGATTTCGTCGCCGTGGAAGTACTGTTCACGCGGCGCGACCGTCTCGAAAAACGGCTCGCCGTCGGGCGTCTCGACGGCCTGCAGCTGTCGGATGAGGTCCTCGCGGAGCTGTTCGTACGCGTCCTGTCTGACGACCCCTTCGGGATCGCGACCCTCGAGGTTGATCCGGATGCCGAGTTCGGTTCGGGCCCGCACGTACGCCTCCGAGGCGGCGAAGTCGACCTGCTCGTTTGCCGTCCGGGAGACGCCACCGGGTGCGTACTCCCTGGCGAGGTCGGCGAGTCCGACCCGCTCGAGGGCCGTCCGGATGCGACGGGCGGTGACGCCGAACCGCGCAGCGACCGACGCTGCGCGCGCGATCGCGCCCGGTTCCCAGGTGTCGACCTCCTCGCCCTCGCGGAGCCGCCGGCGCATCGGCGTCCACGACGGCATTCCCTTGCCGCCGGTCGTCGTCTCGATGTAGCCCTCGTCGCGGAGGAACTCGTTGATCCGGAACTCGTAGCCGTCGTACGGCCCCATTCCGTGATCGCTGACGAGGAAGACCCGATCCGGGTCGCAGGCCGCGAGAATCTCGCCGATCTGCTCGTCGGTCGCCTCGTAGACGCGGTCGACGTGTCGTTGCTCGCCGCTGAACTCGTGGAAGACCGTGTCCGTCTTCTGGAACTGGACGAAGCCGAAGTCGGGCCGGAACTCGTCGACGAGGTAGCGAAAGGCCTCGCCGCGCATCCGGACGAGGGTTCTGTACTCCTCGATCTTCGCGGCGTCGGAGAGCGAATCGTCGTCGCGCGTGTATTTCGGATAGATGCGGTACTCGCCGATCGCATCGCGGACGTCGTCGAGTAGCCCCGTCGGATGGCACGGCGGGTCCTCGGGTCCGAGAAAGCCCGGAATAACGGCCCCGTCGAACTCGTCCGGCGGGTGGGTAACCGGCGCGTTGACGACGACGCTCGAGCGGTCGTGTCGGTCCAGTAGCGTCCAGAGCGGATGCTCGTGAACGTCGTCGTTGCTCGTCACGTGCCAGTCGTAGCCGTCGTAGCCGACGAAACCGACCACGCCGTGTTTCCCGGGGTTGACGCCCGTGTAGATCGACGGCCAGGCGCTGGGCGTCCACGGCGGGATCTGCGACTCGAGGGGGGCGCTCACGCCCTCCGTGCAGAGTCGCTCGATGTTCGGGATCCGATCGGCTTCGAACAGCCGCTCGAAGACGGGCAGACACCCCGCGTCGATACCGATCAGTAGCGTGTCCAGTCCGTCCCGATTGGTTTCGGTCCGTTCGGTCGATGCAGTCTCGTCACGGCGAAACGTCCGAGTCATCGTTTCATTCGTATAGTCTCTCAATCGATGTTCCCGTTCCCGCTGCCGGCGATCCGCAGCAGCGGTGCGTTCGTTGCACCACGTCTCTACGTCCGTCGAGCGCGACGAAACACTTCATTATCGATCCGATAAACCGTCGCAGTAGACGGAATCGTCGGTTTCAGCGACTCACAGACGAAACCAGAAGGGGCCACAGCAGCAATCGCCGACCGGTCAGCATCGATCCGGGGCGAGCGGTTCGGTGCGCCGAACACCGTCTCGGTCGGATCGCCGCTCCGGTTCCGAACACGCTTCGATCGCCTCCTCGAGGACCGCGACGGCGTCGGCTTCCAACTGTTCGGCTCGCGCTGTGTCTCGTGCCTCGGCCGTGACACGGACGACCGGTTCGGTGCCGCTCGCACGCAGCAGGAACCAGCCGCCGTCCGCGTCGACGTACACGCCGTCGAGGACGTCGACGTCGTCGTATCGTTCGCGGACGCGGTCGCGAACTCGCTCCATCACCGCGGCTTTATCCGCGACCTCGAGCGATCTGCGGCGGATGGGGTACGTCTCGACGCTCCCGACGAGTCCGGACAGCGGCCCCCGATCGGCGACGAGTTCGACGAGCTTGCACGCGGCCAGCGGCCCGTCGGGGCACGGGGTTTCGTCCGGCCAGATCCAGGCGCCGCTGGGTTCGCCGCCGAAGACGACGCCCGGCCGTGCCGCGCGGTCGGCGACGAAACCGTCGCCGACTCGCGTTCGAGTCACCGACGCGCCCACGGTCGCCAGTGCGTCGTCGACGGCCATGCTCGTCCCGACCGGTGCGGCGACGGTGTCGCCGTCGCTCGCGGCTTCGCGCGCGAAGAGCGCGAGGAGTACGTCTTTCGGGACGAACGAACCCGTTTCGTCGACGGCCAGCATCCGATCGGCGTCGCCGTCGTGTGCGACACCCAACTCGGCATCCGTGGCCGCGACGAGTGCGGAGAGATCGGCGAGCGTCTCCCGCGTCGGCTCGCTGGGTCTGCCCGGAAACGCACCGTCCCGTTGCCCGTTTAGCGTCGTGACGTCGCAGCCGATCGCCGAGAGAACGCGCGCGGTGAGCCCCCCGGTTCCGTTGCCGACGTCGACGACGACGCTCGGCGGGTCGCCGACCGTAACGGCCTCGCGCAGTGCCGCCGCGTGGCGCTCGGTCGCGTCCGGGAGCGGGTCGCTCGAGCCCTGTCCGTCCCAGGGCTGGAGGTCGTACTCCTCGGCCTCGAGTCGCGCCGCGATCCCCTCGAGTTGCTCGGGATCGAACGCCTTGCCCGATGCGGCCCAGAGTTTGAGCCCGTTGTCCGGTGCGGGATTGTGCGAGGCCGTCACGACGATTCCCGCGTCCGCGTCCGTCCGCGGAACGGCCCGCGCGACCGTCGGCGTCGACGCGACGCCAGCCTCGAGCACGTCCGCGCCACACTCGCGGAGCCCGGCAGTGAGCGCGTCGGTCAGGACAGCGCCGCTCTTCCGAACGTCTCGCCCGACAACGACGCGGTCGTAGCCGTCCGACGCGACGGCACGCCCGACCGAGAGCGCGAGGGAAGCCGTTACCTCCGTGCCGACGGGACCGCGGATACCGCTGGTTCCGAACATAGCGAGTATCGGTGACGACGCGGGGATTATTATGAAGTTGTTAGACCGAGAGGGGTGCTGTTTTCATGACACGGACAGGAGCCGAGAACGAACCACAGAACCGTCGACGGCCATCGAGCCCGCAATCGAGACCGACCGGCGGCACTCCGAGATAGCGGCATGGCTGTCCGGCAGGCGCGAGTACGGGTACGTGTTGCTCGCTATCGAGTTTTTATGCGCATCCCCCTCTTTTTCCCGTCCAATGACAGACGCAGTCGAAGACTATCGGGAGGCGACCGAGTCGGACGAGAAGCGAGACGACACCCATCTGGACGATATCGAGGAAGGTGCCGGCTGCACGGAGATCTGGGAGCATCTCGCGGAGAAACGGTCGGAGTAGCGGCCTACTGACGGCTTTCGACTTCTCTCGACGGAACGTGACCAGCGCCGTCGGACGGCAGTTTTATAGTCTACAGAGCGACATCTCCGATGAAGGTCATGCAGACGACTGTCGGACGAGAGGCCGAACGCGGGATCCGGTATGCGCTCCTCGCCGTGTTCATCGTGGGCGTTCGCCGACGGAATCCGGGGGCTGTCGCGAACGCGGCCGTCGCCCTCGCGGCGACGTACTTGCCCGGCGTCGCCGAACGGCGGTACGACGTCGAGTTCCAGACGTGGCAGCGCGTCTACCTCGAGAGCGCGATGTTTACCCACGCCGTCGGCATGCTCGGTCCCTACGACGACGTCTGGTGGTGGGACCACCTGACGCACACCCACTCGGCGACGCTCGTCGGCGGAGCCGTCTTCGCGGTCGCTCGCCGTCGCGGCCGTGATCCCCGTCCGCGGGTCGTCGCGATCGTCGCCTGCGCCGGTGTTCTCTGGGAGATCGGCGAGTACATCGTCCACGCAGTTGCCAATCGGCTCGGCCTCGAGCCGCTGCTCGTCACCTACGGGCGGGCCGATACGCTGTTCGACCTCGTCTTCGATCTCGTCGGCGCGCTGCTCGTCCTCATGTTCGGCGATCGGATCCTCGGTGATCTCGAGCAGGACGGCCGGTGACCGAGTACGTTCGGTCGCCATCGGGAGACGCCCTCGACCGCCGTGTCACGTCGCAGTCTCGGGCGGTTCCTTCGGCGGGAGATAGAAGTGAACGACGTTTCCACGGGGTTCCCGGGTTTCGAACGCGAGTTCGCCGCCGATCGATTCGATACACCACTTCATGACGAAGAGCCCGACGCCGGAGCCGTGGGACGTGCTCGTCACGGCGGTGAACTCGTCGAGCGCATCGATTTCGATCTCGGGGATCGGCGGCGCGCTGTCGGCGATGCGGATCTCGACGCGGCCGGTGTTGGGCGACGCGTCGACCGTCACGTCGACGGTCGGCTCCGGTTCGTCGCTGTGGACGATGGCGTGGTCGAACGCGCTGTCCGCGCGGATCCACATCCGTTCGCGCTCTTCGATCGTGATCGCCGCGGCCGGGTATTGGTCTCGAAATCGATCGGCAGCGTCGCGGACGGCGTCGGCTGCGCGTCTGGTCGCACGCGGGGCCTCCGTCGGCGTCGTCGCCCGCTCGATCTCCTTGACGGACTCGGTGATCCCGCCGAGATCCATCGCAGTCGCTCGAATCGTCTCGGCTGTTCGGCGGACGTCTTCGATTTCGGCGTCGGTCGTCATTTTCCCCGCACAGCCCGCGATGACGTTCACTTCGTTTCGCAGATTGTGTCGGAGGATCCGCGAGAACAGCCCCACGCGACGGCTGGCGACGTAGGAGTCGGTGATATCGTGGACCTCCGCGAGGACGTACTCCGTCCCGTCGAGAACCGTCGGGGAGAGGTGAAACCGAACCCAGATCAGTTCCCCGTCCGACCGTTTGACTCGCCACTTGAACTGCTGTGGGTTTCCGTCGGCCGTCGCGCGGAGCCGTTCGACGAGTTCCGTTCCCGAAAACGAGTAGGTGTTCGCGCTGTACTCGTCGGCGAGCATCGTCCGCAGTTCGTCGAGCGGATAGCCGAACAGCGACTCGAGCTGAGCGTTCGCATCTACCACGGACCCCGTCGCCGGATCGTACAGCACGATACCGACGTGAAGCGTGTCGTACTCTGCCGGCAATCCCGCATCAGCGTAGATCGACATGAACTCGTCCGCTACGACGGAGCACCCCTTGGTGGCTGTTACTAGAAGTGCTATATATCGCTCCGATGACCGAGTAGCGAATCGACGCCCGTGGCGTTCGCGCCGAGTGGTCGCTCAGTCGGATCGCCGTTCCTCGTCCGCGAGCGCGGCCCGCAGAAGCCGCTCGCCCTTCTCGGTGCTGACCGTCAGGTCGGGCACCGTCGTCGGCTCGTTGTCGTCGTCGATCGCGACGTAGACGAAGTACGACTCGGTCGTCTTCTCGCGCTCTCGCGTCCGCAGATCTTCGCGCTCGGTGATCAGCCGCACCTTCACGCTCGAGGTGCCCGCGTCGTAGACGTAGGCGGTGATGTAGGCCGTGTCGCCGACGGCGATCGACCGTTCGAAGTTCATGCTGTCGACCCGCGCGGTGACGCAGGTCTCGCCCGAAAACCGCATCGCCGACATCGCCCCCACTTCGTCCATCCACTTCATGACGTTGCCGCCGTGGGCCGTGTCGAGCATATTGGCGTGGCTCGGCTGAACCATCTCTCTGTTCTCGACGATCGTTTCCGTGAGATCCGTCATTGCGCGACGTTTCCCGACGCCTGCAATCAGTCTTGCTTTCGACGCGCATTCGGTCGAGCGGTCGATTCCGACGGCTCGAGCCGTCAGAGCGTAGACTCTGCCCAGACCTCGGTTCGGTCGCGCTATTTTCCATCGGTTCGCGGTCCGATACTGGTAAAAGTCGCCGCCGAGTTGATCGGGTAATGAGCGATGCAGGCGAGGCCGACGTGCCGGAGCCGCCAGCCCCACCCGACCGCGAGCGCGGCTCCGTCGAAGTCCTCGGAACGGCACACGTCTCGCAGGCGAGCGTCGACGAAGTACGGGACACGATCGAACGGGAGCGGCCGGACGTCGTCGCCGTCGAACTCGACGAAGGGCGCTACCGCCAGATGCAGGGCGGGACGCCCGACGACATCGAGGCGGAAGACCTCCTCTCGGGGAACACCGTCTTTCAGTTTCTGGCCTACTGGATGCTGTCGTACGTCCAGTCCCGGCTCGGCGACCAGTTCGACATCGAACCCGGTGCCGACATGCGCGCCGCCATCGAGGCCGCGGAGGAACACGGCAGCGGCGTCGCGCTCGTCGACCGCGATATCCAGATAACGATCCAGCGGTTCTGGCGCCGGCTTTCGTTTACGGAGAAACTGAAGATGGTCGGCGGGCTCGCGCTGGGGATCACCGACCCCCGGACGATCGGGCTCACCTTCGGCGCGATCGGCGGGATCGTCGTCGGCTTCCTCGTCGGAGCGTTTCTCGCCCCCCTACTCGGCTTCGGCGACCTCCTGCTGGTCGGGATCAGCGACCCCGCGACGCTGCAGTACGTCGGTGGCGCCGCGTTCGGCGGGCTCGTCGGGGCCTTCGCCGGGTTGCTCTTCTTCCCCCCGCTCGAGTCAGCCGGGCGGTACACCGGCGGCTACCTCTCCGGGTTCTCGATACGGGTGCTGGCCGGGATCGCCCTCGGGATCGGCGGCTTCCTCGCGCTGGTCGCCACCGACACCTTCGTCGGCCCGTTCTCGGCCGCGGCCGCCGAGAGCGCCGGCGTCTACGCGGTTCGGGGGACGACCGGCGTTCTCGCGGGACTCGGCGTCGGCGTCACGATCGGTGCCGTCCTCGGCCTCTTCCTCGAGGCCGTCGGCGGCGACGTCGAGGAGATCGACGAGATCGACATCGAGGAGATGACCGACGGCGACGTCGTCGCCGCCATGATGGAGGAGTTCCGCCGCTTTAGCCCCCGCGGCGCGAACGCGCTGATCGATGAGCGCGACGCCTACATCGCGCACAACCTCCACGACCTCCGCGAACAGGGGTACGACGTCCTCGCCGTCGTCGGAGCGGGCCACAAGGCCGGCATCGAGCGCCACCTGCTGAATCCCGAGGAGATCCCGTCGCTCGAGTCGCTGTCGGGCACTGCTTCGGGACGGCGGTTCTCGCCGCTGAAGATCGTCGGCTACCTGATCATGGTCGGCTTCCTGGCCTTCTTCTTCCTGCTGATCATGGCTGGGGTCAGGAACGCCTTCCTGCTGAAGCTGTTCGTCGCCTGGTTTCTGTTCAACGGGGTCTTCGCGTTCACGCTTGCCAGACTGGCCGGCGCGCGCTGGACCAGCGCGGGCGTCGGCGGCGCGATCGCCTGGCTGACGAGCATCAACCCGCTACTCGCGCCCGGCTGGTTCGCCGGCTACGTCGAACTCAGACACCGGCCGGTCAACGTCCGGGACATCCAGACGTTAAACGAGATCATCGGCGACACCGAGCGGCCGATCGACGAGGCGATCGGGGCGATGTTCGACGTGCCGCTGTTCCGGCTCATCATGATCGTCGCGCTGACCAACATCGGGAGCATGATCGCAACGGGACTGTTCCCCTTCGTCGTGTTGCCGTGGCTGGCTCCCGAGATCGGCGGCGTCGACGCGCTGATGGGCGAACTGCTCCAGGGGGCGAAAAATAGCCTCGAGCTACTCCGGGGGCTGCTATGAGCTATCAGCCCCAGCAGAAGTCCGGTTCGGAACTGCAGTTCAGCGACCGGGAACTGCGCGACCTCGCCGTCGCGTGGCTCACGCTCAGCGTCGCGTTCGCGCTGCTGTTCGCGCCGATCCACCGGGGCAGCAGCGTCGGAACGTTCCTGACGATGGTCGCGCTGAGCCTCGTCACCGTCGGCGTCGCCTTCCTGCTCCACGAGATTGCACACAAGATGGTCGCGATCGAGTTCGGCCAGCTCGCCGAGTTCCGGGCGGACTACCAGATGCTCTTCCTGGCGATCATGGGCGCGCTCATCGGCTTCCTCGTCGCCGCACCGGGAGCCGTCTACCACCGCGGCCAGATCACGACGCGGGAGAACGGGCTGATCGCGCTCGCGGGGCCGGTCACGAACCTCTTCCTCGCCTTGCTCTTCCTCCCGCTGGTAATCCTGCCCGAGCCGCTGGGAACCATCGGACAGATGGGGATCTGGATCAACCTCTTCCTCGCGGCGTTCAACATGATCCCCTTCGGCCCGCTGGACGGGAAGTCCGTCCTCGAGTGGCACAAGGGCGTCTTCGTGCTAGTCTTCGTCCCGAGCGTAGCGCTGGCGGCGTTCGTGATCTTCCGCGTCGGGCTGTTCTGACGAGTCCGTCGCCCCCTTCCGTCTCCGCCGGACCGGTGGCCTTTTGCTCGCCCCGCGAGGTCGTTCGACTATGACCGACACGGACGACGAGGGGGAGCGGCTGACCTACGCCGAGACCGGCGTCGACATCGAGGCCAGCGAGGACGCGACCGCCGCGCTGCTCGAGGCCTTCGGCAGCGACCTGCGGACCGAGTACGCCGGGCTGATCGACATCGGTGACCGATATCTGGCGCTGGCGACCGACGGCGTCGGCACGAAGTTGCTCGTGGCCGAAGCGATCGAGGACTTCTCGACGATCGGCATCGACTGCATCGCGATGAACGTCAACGACCTCGTCGCGGCCGGCGTCGAACCCGTCGCGTTCGTCGACTATCTGGCGATCGACGAGCCCGACGAGGAGCTGACCAATCAGATCGGCGAGGGACTCGCGGTGGGGTTAGAGCAGGCCGACCTCACAATGCTCGGCGGCGAGACGGCGGTGATGCCCGAGGTCGTGAAAGGCTTCGACCTCGCGGGGACCTGCGCCGGGTTGGCGACGAAAGACGACATTCTCGAGGGCGAGGCGCAGGTCGGCGACGCGCTCGTCGGCTTCCCCTCGAACGGGATCCACTCGAACGGGCTGACGCTCGCCCGAGAGGCCGTGACCCGCGAGCACGAGTACACCGACGAGTTCCCGCTGGACCCCGAGCGAACGATCGGCGAGGAACTGCTGCGGCCGACCCGGATCTACACCGATTTGCTCGAGCCGATGCGCGACCACGGCGTCCGCGCCGCGGCCCACGTCACCGGCGGCGGCTGGACGAACCTGCTGCGGATGGGCGAGCGCGAGTACGTGATCGACGACCCGTTGCCGGCCCAGCCGATCTTCGAGTTCATACAGGAGGAGGGGAACGTGACCGACGCGGAGATGCACCGCACGTTCAACATGGGCACCGGCTTCGTCGTCGCGCTCCCGGAAGACCGGGCCGACGCTCTCGTCGCGGAAACGGACGGGCAAATCATCGGTCGCGTCGAAGACGGGCACACCGTCGAGATCCGCGGCCTCTCGCTGTCCTAGCCGTCGGTCGCCGCCCGCATCGCCTCGTACTCCGCGTCGCTGTAAGCGATCAGGCGAACGTCCGCGAGCGTCGCCGGCTCGTAGTTCCGGACCTCCTCGCCGATGATCTCGGCACCGTCCATCAGGTCGAAACCGGCGACACCACAGCCCAGCGCGGGGACGACGAGCGACTCGCAGTCGAGGTCGTCTGCTTTCTCGAGCGCGTTGCGGGTCGCATCGCGGATGCTCTCCTCGGTCGCGTCGCCGTCGCCGTAGTGGGGCATCGCCGCGGCGTGGATGACGTACTCGGCGTCGAGATCGTAGGCGTCGGTGACGGCAACCGCGCCGAGATCGACCGGCCCCTGCTCCATCGCCGCGTCGTTGATTTCCTCGCCCGCGCCCCGTCGGAGCGCGCCGGCGACGCCCGACCCCATCCGGAGGCTTGTGCCGGCGGCGTTGACGAGCGCGTCGGCGGACTGGTCGGCGATGTCGCCCTGAATGACGTCGAACTCCATACGCGGTACTTCTGGAACGAGCCCAAAGAACCTGACCGTGACGACTGTCGGCGCGCACCGGTTGCGGGTCAGTCGGCCCGAACCCACTCGTCGCTCTCAGGCGGGGTCGCGATATCTGCGTTTGCCACGCCGTAGAATTTCTCGCGCCCGATCGGGGTCCGGAGACGCAGGACGCTGGTGTAGTCGGTCGCCTCGAAGGCGGTTACCGTCCGCACGGAGCGTCGATGTGCGAGTTCGAACCGGCGCGTCGCGTCCGCCTCGACGGTGATGCGATTGCCGAGGGGCCAACTCAGCGATTCGACGCGGTCGGCATCGACATCGAACAGTTGCGCGATCAGTTCCCGTCCTCGCCGTCGACCGTTCGCGCCCTGTGACCAGTTCTCGTGTGAACTCATATGATGATCGTTTCGGGCAATCCGGAAAAATGATGCTATCTTCGTGAGGCCCTCTCGCACGGGAGCGCCTCCAGACGCACTCGAAATGACGCCCCACCTACATTCGAGCGACCGTTCTCGGGATCTTAGGGCGACCAAAACCTTTTTAGATTTAGGCTCGCCTAACTCCACCTGATGGAAGCACCCGCCCGTAGGGAGGATCCCGAACTCGACGAAGAACTCGAGGAGCCGGCAGTCGTCGTGACGAGTCACGAGACCCGTCCCGGAAAAGTCGTCTTTACCGAACAAGACAACAGCGACGGCTGGATCGCGACGGATCTGGCCGTCGAACTCGAGCGCTAACCGGTTCACACTCGTCCGGCCGAACTGTCAGTCAGTGTCGACTACGAACGATAGATCGGTACGATCTCTGCGAAAAACCGTCTTCGCTGTTCGGCAGCCGCCGACGCGGTCCGCTTTCGCTCGTCTCTCGATTCCCGTCTCTGTTCGGTCGAACGGCGATCAGTGCGTCGCTTCCTCGAGCACCAGCGTGTCGTCTTCGAGGTAGTGCTCGAAGTGGTGGCCGTCCTCCTCGAGCGTGACGAGGATTTCGCGTAGGATCTCCGCGGTCGCGGGGTCGCCGAGGTTCTCGGCGAGTTCGATGCTGTCCCGCATCGACTGGATGATGTCGCCGTACATCTCGAGGTCGTTCTGGAACATCGTTCGGACGTCGTAGACGTCTTCGCCCTCGAACTCGACGGTCGCGCGTTCCTCCTGGTTCGCGGGGCCGGAGACCGGGACGCCGCCCAGCGCCTGCGCGCGCTCGGCGATGACGTCTGCCCCTTCCTCGACGTGTTCGTACGCCTCTTCGAGGAACTCGTGGAGAGGCAGGAACTCCGCGCCCTCGACGACCCAGTGGTGCTTTTTCAGCTGGTGGTAGAGGACGTACGAGTTCGCCAGTTCGGTGTTCAGCGCTTCGACGATCTGTTCGGCTTTCTCCTGCTCGAGGCGAAGTGCGTTCTCCTCGACGGTGCCGGCCTGTTGACGGACGGTCTTCTGGGTGCTCATCTCGTTTCACGATACACGCGCGACCCACTTAAAGACTTCCCTCGAGTAAACATTTCTTTGGCACACCTAAAGAATTGTTTTCGGTAGATGCCCTATATTTGCCAGATGGACGAATAATATGTGTTAGCGAACGTCACGGTCACCGCATTCTTTATTTTTTCGGGGTTGAGTAAACATTTTCAGTGAGGGGGTCCAAGAGACTGTTATGGCAACCAGAATCGCACAGCGGCGGGAGCGACTGTTCGTCGACGGTGAATGGCTCGAGGCCGAGAACGCGCTATCGGTCTCGGATCTCGCCGAGGGCGGGACCTTCGCGCAAGTCGCCGCGGCGGGGCCGGCGGAGGCGCGGGCCGCCCTCGCGGCCGCCCACGAGATCAAACCGACGATGCGCGAGACCACGGTCGTCGAACGCGCGGAGTGGTGCGAAGCGATCGCCGACGGGCTCCGCGAGCGCGAGGAGGAACTCGCGGAGGTCATCGTCCGCGAGGCGGGGAAACCGATCTCGTCGGCCCGCGGCGAAGTCGGTCAGGCGGCCGAGCGGTTCGATCGGGCGGCCGAGGAGGCTCGCAACATCGTCAGTAAGGGCGAGTTCCGCGAGGGCTCGACCGCGGGCCACGAGGGCTGGCAGGCTATCGTCAAGCACGAGCCGATCGGCGCCGTCCTCTGTATCACCCCCTACAACTACCCGCTGGCGACGACGGCCCTGCAGGTCGCACCAGCGCTCGCGGCCGGCAACAGCGTCCTGCTCAAGCCCGCGAGCAAGACGCCCATCTCGGCGGCCATCCTCGCGGACGTCATCGCCGACGTCGACGGGATTCCGGACGGCGCGTTCAACTTCGTCCCCGGCGAGGCGAGCGAGATCGGCGACGTGCTGGCCGGCGACGACCGCGTCAACGCCATCGCCATGACCGGCTCCTCGGGTGCGGGCAAACACGTCGCCCGCGAGAGTGGCATGGTCAACCTTCACATGGAACTGGGCGGGAACGCTCCGGCAGTCGTCTTCGACGACGCCGACCTCGCCGACGTGGCGGGCAACTGCGCCAAGGGCTCGTTCAAGTACGCCGGCCAGCGCTGCTCGGCCATCTCCCGCGTGCTCGCTCACGAGTCGATTCACGACGACCTCGTCGAGCTGCTCGACGGCCAGATGGACGCCTGGCAGGCCGGCGATCTCTTCGACGAGGACACCGCCTTCGGCCCGCTGATCAGCGAGGAGCAGGCCGACTGGGTCGAGGAACTCGTCGACGACGCCGTAGAGAAGGGCGCGGAGATCGTCCGCGGGGGCGAACGCCGCGCCCCCGAAGGCGTCCCGGACGAACTCGGCAACCAGTTCTTCGAGCCGACGCTGCTGGCGAACGTCCCCCACGACGCCCGTCTCGTCGACGAGGAGCAGTTCGGCCCCATCGCGGCGATCACCACCTTCGAAGACGAAGACGAGGCCCTCGAGATCGCCAACGGCTCCGACCTCGCGCTCGACGCGGCGGTGTTCACGAACGACTACAAGCGCGCGATGCGGATGGCCGAGCGCATCGACGCCGGTGCGGTCCGGATCAACGGCGCGCCGAGCCACGGCCTCGGCGACGTTCCCTTCGGCGGTAACAAGGACTCGGGGATCGGTCGCGAGGGTCTCGACGCCTCGATCCACGCGATGATGCGACAGAAGAGTATCGTCCTCTAACTTCGCCCGGTCAGAACTCGACCGTTTCGGTCAGAAGCACCGACTCTTCGCCGCCGCCGACGACGACTACGGAGACGGTCTCGGTCTCGCCGACCCCGTACTCGAGCGTCGCCTCGTCACCCTGCTCGGTCAACGTCGCCTGCGTGCCGCCGCTATCGCGGAGTTCGACGTGGCCGCCCCCGATAGCCGTGAGTTCGACGGTAACCGACTGCGTCGCCGTCTCGACGTCGACCGAGACGCTCGCGCGGACCGGTCTGCTGGTCCCGGCCTGGTGTTTCGAGATGGAGTCGGTGTACCGGAACTCACTCGTGGAGAGGGTCCCAGTCGTGACGACGGTATCGCCCTCGATGTCGAGTGAAAACTCGTCGAGTCTATTGTAGGGCGACTCGGAGGCGAGTTCCGATTCCAGTTGATCCTCGTCTACGTCGGACGTGTTCATCCCGAGCATGACCTGCGTGTACGTCGCCGTCTCGGCGGCGACCGACCACGACCGTCCGACGGCGATCTCGTCGGTCGACTCGGGGACGATTCCGAACGCGAGCGTGTCGTCGCCCACGTTCTCGAGTACCGCTTCAAACGACCCGCCGCTGTCCACCCGTCGATCCGTCCCGTCGAGTCCCGCTGCTAGCACGTCGTCGATGCTGCCGATCTCCGGATCGACGACGATCAGCGTGTCGCTCGAGGCGGCGATCGAAGCCCCAGCGGCCTCGAAGCGCTCGAAATCCCCGACTTCGTCGATGGGGTCGCCGAGGTCCAGTCCGGCGAGATCGAACTCGCCGCCCATGACGTAGTGTTCACCGTCGCCCTCCGGACCGAACTCGAGGACGTACTCGAACGTCGGCTCCGTTTCCATGCGGCCGACGACCCGGCCGCCCGCACCGTGCGGTACGAACGGAATTTCGTCGAGCGTCTCGGCGGGGAGGATCGTTTCGTGGCTTCGAACGGTCTCGAGATCCGTATACGAAAAGAACAGCCGCGACCCCGCCGAAGCCGGAATCCATCGTGCTGGCGGCACGAGCGACTCGTCGCCCCCGTTCTGTTTTCCGGACCCGTCTGACCCGTCTCCGTCAGACCCATCTCCGTCCGACTCGCTGTTCAGACAGCCGGCCCCACCGACGACGAGACCGGTCGCGCTCGTCGCGAGGAGCTTTCGTCGAGAGACATCAGTCATGGTTACTGATAGGTGTAAACCAATACCATTTGATTGTTCCTATGAGAATACGGCGCCGAGCGGTGGCTCTGGACACCGAACGGATTACCGTGGTGGGCGTGGACGAGACGAGATATGCCCGAGCAGGTCCTCGTCGCCGGCGAGACGCTCGTCGATTTCATCCCCGACCGACCCGGTTCGCTCGAGGACGTCTCCGGCTTCGAGCGGCGTCCTGGCGGCGCGCCGGCGAACGTCGCCGTCGCGCTCGCTCGGCTCGAACGGCCGCCGCTGTTCTGGACTCGGGTCGGGGCGGATCCGTTCGGTCGCTTTCTCGAGGGAACCTTCGCTGAGTACGGCGTCCCGGACAACTTCGTCGAACGCGACGCCGACGCGAAGACGACGCTCGCGTTCGTCACCCACGACGAGACCGGCGACCGCGAGTTCAGCTTTTATCGGGACGGAACCGCCGACACACGCCTCGAGCCCGGCCGGATCGACGACGAGACGCTTACCGAGTGCGAATGGGTCCACGCCGGCGGCGTGGCCCTCGCGAGCGGTTCCTCGCACGCGGCGACGCTCGACCTGCTCGAGCGCGCGGCAGCCGCCGGCTGTACCGTCTCGTTCGATCCGAACCTGCGACCCGAACTGTGGCCCGACGAGGAGACGTTCGCCGACAGCGTCGGCGACGCGCTCGCTCACGTCGACGTCTGTCTCGCGACGGCCGCCGAACTCGCGGCGATCGGGTGTCCGGGCGAGTCGCCGACCGAGGCGGCTCGAGCCGTGATCGACCGCTGGCCGGTTCACACCGTGTTCGTCACGCGCGGGAGCGAGGGGGCGGTCGCCCTCGCGGCCGACGATGCACCGTGGCCTGCGGACGCGGTCGACCAACCGGGGTTCGATGTCGACGCCGTCGATACGACGGGGGCCGGCGACGCCTTCGTCGCTGGCTCGATCGCCGCGTTGCGAGACGGGCGGCCGCTCGAGGATGCGACGAGGTTCGCGAACGCAGTCGCTGCGACGGCGATTACCGAACCTGGCGCGATGACGGCGCTGCCGACGCGAGACGAGGTGGCGACGCTACTCGAGGAGCACCGCTCGGCCGGCTGAAACTGCGTCCCTGGCTGGCTCGAGTCGGCCGAACTGACACGTGGTTGCAAGCCGGGCCGCTATCCGCGTCTGTGATAGACGATACCGTATGAGCATCAGCGAACGCGGAACGGTTTCCTTCGCGAAGTCGGTCGTGACGGGAATTCAGGAGAAGAACGTGACGTTCATGGCGGCCAGCATCGCGTATCAGGCGTTCGTCTCGTTGATCCCGCTGCTCGTCCTCCTCTTTTTCCTCGTCTCGCTCGCCGGCGATCAGGCGCTCGCCGCACGAGTCTCGTCGATGACCGAGGGTTTTCTCCCCGAGAGCGGGCAGCTCATGCTCGAACAGGGGATCGAAGGCGATACCGGTAGCGTCGGGACATCGATCATCGGGCTCGTGGCACTCCTCTGGGGATCGCTGAAGATCTTCCGCGGGCTGGACACCGCGTTCTCGGAGATCTACGCGACGACCGAGGAGAACTCCCTGACCGACCAGCTTCGCGACGGCGCCGTCGTCTTCGGGGCCATCGGCGTCGCGCTGGTCGCCGCGGCACTGACCACCATCGTGTTCGCGTTCTTCCCGAGCATCCCCTTCATCGGGCTGTTGAATCCGCTGTTGCTCGTCGTCGGGCTGACGATCGCGTTTCTCCCCATGTACTACTTCTTCCCGGACGTCGACGTCTCCGTCCGGCAGGTGCTGCCGGGCGTGATCGTCGCCGCCGTCGGCTGGGCGGCCCTCCAGTCGCTGTTCCAGATCTACGTCGCCCTCTCGAGCAGCTCCGAGTCGGCCGGGCCGATCGGGGCCATCCTCCTCTTGCTGACCTGGCTGTACTTCGGCGGGCTGGTGTTGCTCGTCGGAGCCGTCGTCAACGCCACTCACTCGGACCACATCGAGATCGAGTCCGACGAGGCGACCGCCGGCGACGATTCGCTCGAGGGGATTCCCGAGGACGCTGACCGCGGCTCCTTCGACGATTCGGCGGCGCGCGAGCGAGATCGACTCGAGGAGCGCATCACGGCGCTTCGACGGGACCGCGATCAACTGCAAAACGATCGCGAGGCCCAGCGCACCCGCCGCTACCGACTCGAGGACCGGGTCGACGAACTGGACGCGCGGATCGACCGCCTCGAGACCGAAAACGGCGAACTCGAGGACGAAAACGAGCGATTACGGCGCGAACTCGAGGCCCGTCGGGAATCGTCGTGGCGGCGGCGACTGCGCGGCCTGCTGCAGCGAGCTGGCACGGTGAAGATAGGCGTCGTCGAGAACCGGAACGACTAGCCTCGAGTCGGGACACATTAGTGAGTCCCCGTTCCACCGGGAACCGTGTCCCATCCAGTCCGGGCCGCCCGGCGTCGCATCCAGACCGAGCACGCGTCGGTCATCGACGGGATCGACGCCTGCGCCGACGCGATCGCCGACCCCTGGGATACCGCTCGCACGACGGACAGTCGAGCGGTTGCCGACGGACTACGGCGGACGCTCGAGGAGACGGGGGTCCTCGCGGCGTTGCCCGGCCTCCTCGCCGACGCGGTCGACGCGACCGGCCACGACCTCCGGGCGACCCCAGTGCCGGCACCGCCCTACGTCGTCGTGACGAGCCGCGGCCCCGTTCTTCGAGCGACGATCGATCCGGGACGGCTGGTGATCCGATTCGACGCCTTCGAGGTCATCCGCGATCCCGACCCGACGCAGCCGCCGGCCTATCGGCGGCGCGACGGGGTGGCAGTCACGGTCTCGCTCGAGAGCTAGTAACTCGACTCGCCATATCTCCAGTTTTTGTTAACGACGGTAGCTATCTGAAGCGCGAATTAACAATACTGGCCCTGAGGATAATAACTCTTATAGCCCGAAGCAGCCATTTCCGACTATGAAGCTGACACGACGTGCGCTGGTTGGGAGGGGGGTCAGCGCAGTCGCTGCGGGAGCCCTGGCCGGCTGTCTCGACGACATCGAATCCGCGGACCGGTCCCTCGACGGCGGTTACGCCGCCTTCTTCACCCTCTGGGACTGGGCACAGCGGGTGAGCGGCGATACCATCGACTTCGAGAACCCGGTTGGAACCGGCCAGGCCGGCCACGGCTGGTCGCCGAGCGGTGACCTCACCCGCAATATCGCCGACGCCGGCGTCTTCGTCTACTTCGATACGCCAGAGTTCTCGTGGGCCCAGGACATCGCGGCGACGCTCGAGGCCGACTACGACACCGTCGCCGTGATCGACGGACTGGAGGGACTCGAGGACCAGTTACTCGGCTGGAACCACGAGGTCGAGACCGGCGATCACAGTGACGACGGCGACGACGACGGGAACCACAGTGACGGCGAGCACGACGACCAGAGCAGCGATGGACACGGACACGACGAATCGTCGGTCGATCCCCACGTCTGGCTCGATCCCGTGCTCGCGGGGGAGATCGTCGGCACCATCGCCGACGGCCTCGCCGACGCCGACCCGGACAACGCCGAGACCTACGAGGAAAACGCCGCCGCGTACACGAGCGACCTCGAGGACCTCGACAGACAGTTCGAGGAGGTCGTCGACGCGGCGAACCGCCGAACCGCCGTCTACGCCGGGCACGACTCGTTCACCTACTTGCAGGAGCGGTACGGGTTCGAGGTCCACACGCCGGTCGGCGTCGCTCCGCAGGAGGAACCGAGCCCGAACGATATCTCCGAGACGATCGATCTGGTCGACAGCGAGGGGATCGAGACGATACTCTACAACCCCTTCGAGGCGGTCGACGGCGACTACCCGCTCGTCGACACGATCATCGCGGAGAGCGGCGCCACCGACGCCATGCCGATCACCCACCTCTCGGGGACGCTCGCGACGTGGCAGGACGAGGGGTGGGGCTACGCGGAACAGATGCAAGAGATAAACCTCCCCGCGTTCAGAGAGGCACTAGACGCACAGTGACCGTCGTCGAGCTCGAGGACGTGACGTTCGCCTACGGCGAGCAGCCGGCGGTAAAAGACGTCTCGCTGACGGTCGAGGACGGCGACTTCCTGGGGCTGATCGGCCCCAACGGCTCGGGCAAGACGACCCTCCTCCATCTCATGCTCGGCCTTCGCAGTCCCGACAGCGGCTCGATCGAGCTGTTCGGCGAGCCCGTTTCCGAGTTCGACGACGGCGAGCGGATCGGCTACGTCTCCCAGCAGGCCACCAGCGGCGGCGGTTCGATGCCCGTCACCGTCCGCGAGGCCGTCACCATGGGCCGGTTCGCCCACGCCGGCCACGGCCGACTGCGCGACGAGGACCGCGCGGCCGTCGACGACGCCCTCGAGACGGTCGCCATCGCCGACCTCGCGGATCGGCAGCTGAACCAGCTCTCGGGCGGCCAGCGCCAGCGCGCCTACATCGCGCGGGCGCTCGCCTCCGACGCCGACCTGCTGGCGCTCGACGAACCCACCGTCGGGGTCGACGCCGAATCGCGCGACGCCTTCTATCAGTTGCTCGAGTCGCTCAACGACGACGGGATCGCGATCATCCTGATCGAGCACGACATCGGCGTCGTCACCGACCGCGCGAACCGGATCGCCTGCATCAACACGGAGCTGTACCACCACGGAGACACCGAATCGTTCGTCGAGAGCGACGCGCTGACCGAGGCCTACGGCGCGACGGGCCAGGTCGTCCACCACCACCACTGACCGATGACCGGAACTCACACTCTCCGACGGCGACTCGAGCACGTCGGCATCGGACTGACCGCGCTCCTCGCGGTTGCGATGATCGGCCTGCTCGCAATCGACGCGCTGCGCGACGTTCCCGTCGTCGGCGTCCTCTACGAGCAGGCCCGCATCGCGGGCTGGTGGGCCGATCACTACCTCGGGACGAACGTCTTCTACCATCCGTTCATGTGGCGATCGATCGCGACGGGAATCCTGATCGGGGTCGTCGCGCCGCTGGTCGGCACCTACCTCGTTCACCGCGAGATGGCGCTGATCGGCGAGACGCTGGCACACACCGCCTTCGCCGGGGTCGCGGTCGGCTTCCTCGTCAGCGGGATGACCGGCTGGCAGGGCTCGCTGATGCTCGTCGCGCTGGTCGTCGGCATTCTCGGCGCGCTCGGCGTCCAGTGGCTCGCCGAACGGACCGACACCTACGGCGACGTGCCGATCGCGATCATGCTGACCGGCAGCTTCGCCGTCGGGACGCTGGTCATCAGCTACGGCCGCGGGATGACCGGCATCAACGTCGAGGACTACATTTTCGGCAGCATCTCCGTCGTCACCCCCTCGGGCGCGCGGCTGATGGCCGTCATCAGCGTCCTGGTCGTCGCGGCCGTCGTCGCGACCTACAAGCAACTCCTGTTCATCACCTTCGACGAGCAGGCAGCCCGCGTCGCATGCCTCGACGTGACGTGGTACAACACCCTGCTGATCGTACTGACGGCCATCGTCGTCGTCGGCGCGATGCAGATCCTCGGCGTAATCCTCGTCGCCGCGATGCTCGTCGTCCCCGTCGCCGCGGCCACCCAGATCGCCCGCAGCTTCCGCGAGACGCTGTACCTGTCGATCCTGTTCGGGCAGATCGCCGTCGTCGGCGGCTTCGTCCTCTCGATCTCGCAGGAGCTGCCGACCGGCGGCTCGATCGTCGTCGTCGCTATCGCCTGCTACCTGCTCGCGGTCTTCGCCTCGAGTCGATCGACGGCGGCGATTTCGACGCACTGACCGACGGGGTCGGTCCAGGCGCGACCGTCGGAACTACGTGGCAGCTGGATAATCATTCTGCATGAACGGCAGATCGATCGAGATCGCTGCGAGCGCCGTCTTCGTGTTCGCCGCCGGATTCGCACTCTGGCCGCCGCGACACGTTTACTGGTCGCGGGTCGGGAACGTGCTCGGCGAGCCGTTGACGCTCGCTCTCGTGGTCGTTCTCGCCGTAATCGTCGGGGGCGGTGCCGTCGCTCTCCTCAATGTCCGCCTCGCGGCGTTCGCCGCCGGTGGACTGATCGCCTACGTCGCGGGCATGGCGCTTATCGCGGTCGTCATAGAGCCGATCAGCCCGGTCCACCTGGTGTTGTACGGCGGACTGCTCGCCTGTTTCGTCCTCGGGGCGGCGATTTCGGCGCGGTAGCGTCTCGTCACGCGCGGGCTTCGGTCCGCGATCCGTCGAGAAGCCGGAAGACGACGCCGAGCGCGGAGCAAACCGCGCCGACAGGGACGAGCACGAGTCCGATTCCGAGTCCCCACGGGGGGCCGGGAATCAGTACGTCGAACGACCGGGCGACCAACACGGGCACGGCCAGCAGGACGACAGAGAGGCTGCCGGCGACGGCCCCACCGGTGAGGAATCGCTGTGCCCGTGCGGTCGGATTCCACAGGCGAGTGACGAGGAACAGGAGCCCGGCTTCGGCGAGCGCGATGAAGCCCGCAACCGCGCACACCACAGCGAAAATCGCCGCGATTCCGGCTGCGAACCCGTCGCCGGGCGGATTTTCGGGGACCGATACGTACAACATCGCAGCGGTCAGGAGGCTGATCGCGCCCAGCAGTGCGGTGCCGGCAGCGAGGGTACGGGGTCGAAGGGAGGGCATCGACTGAACAGGTTGACATACCGACAGTTCCGAGTTAAAAGTACCTCATCGTCGCAACCGACCGCGAAACCCGATCGAAGCGGCGACTCGAGGCCGAACGTCCGATTTCCGACGCCGGCCCGATCGGCTCGCGGGTCCTCTCCGACTGCTGGAACACGCCGCACGTTTAACACCCTACTCGGCGAACCCCTCGACCGATGGGACGGTTATCCGCACTCTTCGATCCCGAGACCGTCGCCGTGGTCGGCGCGACCGACCGCGAGGGCGCGGTCGGGCGGGCGATCCTCGAGAACCTGCGCGACGAGTTCGCGGGGAGGGTCGTGCCGATCAATCCCTCGCGTGACGAGGTGCTCGGGCTCGAGTGTTATCCGGACGCGACGAGCGCGCCGCCGATCGACCTCGCGGTGGTCGTCGTTCCGCCCGAGATCGTGATCGAGTCGATCCGCGATCTCGCCGCGGCAGGCACCGAGAACGTGGTCGTCATCACCGCCGGCTTCTCGGAGACGGGCAGCGAGGGCGCCGCGCGCGAGCGACGGCTCCGAGAGATCGCCGCCGAACACGACCTGAACGTCGTCGGCCCCAACAGTCTGGGAATCATGTCGACGCCGAACGGGATGAACGCCACGTTCGGCCCCGAGAGCGCGCTCGAGGGCTCGATCTCCTTCATGAGTCAGTCGGGGGCGTTCATCACCGCCGTCCTCGACTGGGCCAACGACCAGGGGATCGGCTTTCGGGACGTGGTCTCGCTGGGCAACAAGTCCGTCCTCGACGAAACTGACTTCGTTCGCGAGTGGGGCGACGATCCAGACACCGACGTGATCATCGGCTACCTCGAGGACATCGGCGACGGCGGGGCGTTCCTCGAGGCCGCCCGAGAGGTCACCACCGACACGCCGATCGTCCTCGTCAAGTCCGGCCGGACCGACGCCGGCGCACAGGCGGCCTCCTCGCACACCGGCGCGATCGCGGGCAGCGAGCGGGCCTACGAGGCCGGCCTCGAGCAGGCCGGCGTCATCCGGGCGCGCTCGGTCCAGGAACTGTTCGACTACGCCCGGGCGCTCTCGGGGCTGCCCGAACCCGAGACCGACGGCGTCGCCGTCGTCACCAACGCGGGGGGCCCGGGCGTTCTGACGACCGACGCGGTCGGCGACTCGACGCTCGAGATGGCCTCCTTCACCGACGAGACCGTCGACGCGCTGGCCGACGCGATGCCCGACGAGGCCAACGTCTACAACCCGATCGACGCGATCGGCGACGCCGACGTGGAGCGGTTCGGCGAAGCCCTGGAGATCGCGCTCGCGGATCCCAACGTCGGCAGCGCGATCGTCGTCGCCGCGCCGACGGCGGTGCTCCCCTACGACGACCTCGCCGAGACGGTCATCGACGAACTCGAGGCCCACGACACGCCGGTCGTCACCTGCCTGATGGGTGGCGAGCGGGCGCGCGAGGCCGAGGCGACGCTGCGCGACTCGGGGATTCCGAACTACTTCGATCCCTCGCGGGCGGTGGCGGGGCTGGACGCGCTCGCTCGCTTCCGGGATATCCGCGAGCGGACGGTCGCCGAACCCGAGACGTTCGACGTCGACCGCGCCCGCGCCCGCGAGATCCTGTCGCGGACGAAGCGCCGGGACGACAACCGCCTCGGCGTCGAGTCGATGGACCTGCTCGAGGCCTACGGGATTCCGACGCCGGCCGGCGAAATCGTGGACGATCCCGATCGGGCTCGCGAGGTGGCAGCGGGGATCGACGGCGACGTCGTCCTCAAGATCGTCAGCCCCGATATCTCGCACAAATCCGACATCGGCGGCGTCAAGGTCGGCGTCGCTGACGAGGACGTCTACGACGCCTACGAAGACATCGTCGCTCGAGCGCGTAACTACCAGCCCGACGCGACGATCGTCGGCGTGCAGGTCCAGGAGTTGCTCGACCTCGAGTCGTCGACCGAGACGATCGTCGGGATGAACCGCGACCCGCAGTTCGGCCCGTTGCTGCTGTTCGGGCTGGGCGGCATCTTCGTCGAGATCCTCGAGGACACGTCGGTCCGCGTGGCCCCGATCGGCGAGAGCGAGGCTCGTGAGATGGTCGACGAGATTCGGGCCGCACCTCTCTTGCGCGGCGCTCGCGGCCGCGAGCCGGCCGACGTCGACGGCGTCGTCGAGACGATTCAGCGGCTCTCCCAGCTGGTGACGGAGTTCCCGGCGATCCTCGAACTCGACGTGAACCCGCTCGTGGCGGGCCCCGATGGCGTACAGGCGGTCGACCTGCGGCTCACCGTCGACCCGGACGAACTCGACACGGAGGAACCATGACCGACACCGATTCAGACGCCGAACCAACGGACACCGAACCGGAGACAGCATCCGATACCACCGCCGCCGGCGCCGGCGGCGACACCGAGACGCTGCTCGTCAGCTCGCTCGCCGAGAGCAGCGGCAAAACTGCCGTCGCACTGTCGCTGGCCCGACTCGCGCGGGCCGAGGGCGACAGCGTCGGCTACATGAAACCCAAGGGGACCCGGCTGCAGAGCAACGTCGGGAAGACCCTGGACGAGGACCCGCTGCTCGCCCGCGAACTGCTCGACCTCGAGGCGGAGATGCACGACCTGGAACCCGTCGTCTACTCGCCGACGTTCATCGAGCAGGCGATCCGCGGCCGCGAGGAGCCGGCCGAACTCCGCGAGCGCGTTCGGGAGGCCTTCGAGACGCTCGCGGCCGACCGCGACCGCATGTTCGTCGAGGGCGGCGGACGCTACGACGTCGGCGGCATCGTCGAGCTGGCGGACGCCGACATCGCGGACCTGCTGGACGCGCGCGTGCTGCTGATCGCGCCCTACGAGGTCCCCGCGGACGTCGACGACGTCATCGCCGCCGCCGAACGGTTCGGCGATCGGCTCGGGGGCGTCGTCTTCAACAACGTCTCCGACGCGGCCTTCGACGGCCTCGAGACGGACGTGATCCCGTTCCTCGAGGACCGGGGAATTCCGGTCCACGGCGTCCTCCCGAGCGAGCGGGAGCTCTCGGGCGTGACGGTCGCCGAACTCGCGGACGAGCTCGGCGCGACGACCCTCGTCGACGAGGGACAGGACGCCTACGTCGAGCGGTTCGCCGTCGGCGCGATGGGTGCCGACAGCGCCCTGCGACGGTTCCGTCGGACGAAAAACGCCGCCGTCATCACCGGCGGCGACCGCGCCGAGATCCACACCGCCGCCCTCGAGGCCCCCGGCGTCCGCTGTCTCATCCTCACCGGCGGCCACCGGCCCTCGGGGGCGATCCTCGGCCAGGCCAGCGAGAAGGGCGTCCCGATCCTCGCGGTCCGGACGGACACGCTCGCGACCGTCGAGCGCGCCGAGGACGTGATCCGGAGCGGCCGGACGCGGGACGAGGCGACCGTCGATCGGATGCAGCGGCTGCTGTCGGATCACGCCGCCGTCGACGCGATTCTCGAGTAGGCTCGAGGTCCTGTACGCCCGTGGAGCGACTCGCGGCGGCCGCCCGCCCCGACCGACGGTTCGTTTTTGTCGCTGGCCGAAGTCGGGTCGAACGGATGACTGACGTTACCGTCTCACACGACGACGCGGACCGGTTCGCGACCGTAACTATCGACCGCCCGGACGCGGGCAACGCGATGTCACCGGCCGTCATCGCCGATCTCGGAGAGCTCATCGAGGCGACTGCAGCGGACGACGCCGTCCGCTCGATCGTCGTCACCGGCGCCGACGGGACGTTTTCGGCGGGTGCCGACGTCGACGTCTTCGCCGCTCGAGCCGACGATCCCGACGCCGTGATCGACTACCTCGACTCGTTTTCGGAGCTGTACGCACGTATGGAGGGCGTCTCGGTGCCGATCATCGGACGGGTGAACGGCCCCGCCTACGGCGGCGGGTACGAACTCGCGATGGCCTGCGACGTCAGGATCGCCTCGACCGACGCGGAGCTCTGCCCGGCCGAGCTTCGGATGGGAATCGTGCCGCCGTTCGAACGCCTCGCCATGGAACTCGGCGAGGGGCCGGCGAGGGAGCTCTGTTTCACCGGCGGCGTCCTCGAGGCCGAGGCGGTCGCCGACACCGGCCTCTTCAGCCGCGTCGTCGCGCCCGATCGACTCGACGACGCGGTTCGCGATATCGCGAGTCGTATCGCCGCCCGGAGCCCGAACGCGGTCGCGCAAACGAAGCGGGCGATGATCAGACATCGGGCCGACGAACTCGCTCGCGGACAGGCGTATCGGCACGCCCTCGACGAACAGTGCGTGCGCCACCCCGACTTCGCCGAGTCGGTCGCGGCGTTTCGCGAGGGTCGGGACCCCGACTACGAGTGACCGGACTCGAGTCCGCGGACCACATTCGGCAGCGTGACTGTCACGTCTGACCAAGAATTAAGAGTCCGCCACGCATGGAGCCAGACATGGACGACATTCCCCAGGAGATCACGTCCCTCGTCGGCCGCGAGGTGTACTCGAACAACGGCGTCTTCGTCGGCGAAGTCGAGGACCTCCGGCTGAACGTCGACGGCGAAGCCGTCACCGGACTGGCGCTCTCGAACCTCAACACCGAACTGTTCGCGGACGAGGCCCGCAGCGGGCGAGGCATCATCGTTCCCTACCGCTGGGTGCGGTCCGTCGGCGACATCATTCTCATCAACGACGTCGTCGAGCGCGTTCGCGAACCGGACGAGGAAGAAGACGAGCTGCTGGCCTGAGTTCCCTAACTGCCGTTCGATCCTTCGCTACTCCCTTCGACGCCCATCGCGTCGAACAGCGTCCGCTTGACCGCCTCTTCGGTCAGATCGAGCAGCGTATCCCGCGTGTCCTCCGAGATTTCGATGCCGGTAAAGATTCCCAGCGGAATCTCCGCGCTGGCCTGCGTGGAGTGGCCGGCGGTCTCGCCGATCTCGCCGTAGGCGTCGTCGAGCACCTTGCCGATGTTGATGCGGATGTCCTTCGAGCGCCCGGCCAGGAAGATCGTCTCGTCGGCGATGCCGAAGACGGCGGTCGTCGTGACGCCCTCGAGGTTCAGCAGGTGGCTCGCGGCCTGGGTCAACGCCTCGCGGTCGCGGACGAAGCCGGCGTTGGAGACGAGGTGGCTGCCCTGCACGTCGCGGTTCGTGATCGCCTCCGCGAGCACGTCCAGCGTCTCGGGGGACATCGACGGCGACTCGACCTGTTCTAGCGTGTCGTGGTTCGCGAACGGATAGAGGTAGGCCGCGGCGGTCAGATCGGCGGGGGTAGTGTCGCGTTTGAAATCCAGCGTCTCCGCGCGGATGCCGTAGAGCAGTGCGGTGGCGACCTCCTCGGAGACGTTCATGTCGAACTCCTGAATGTACTTCGTCATGATCGTCGACGTCGAGGACATGTTCGGCCGGATGTCGACGAACTCGGGTTCGAACTCCGTCTCGGATTCGGCCTCGTGGTGGTCGATCACGATATCGACCGGGAGCTCCATCTCGCTCGAAGTGGCGTGATCGACCAACGCGACGGTGTCGTAGATCGAGTGGTCTTCGATCTCGTCCCACCCGACGAGGTCGATCCCGAGCAGATTGACGAACGCGCGGTTCTCCTGATGGCCCACGTCGCCCAGATAGATGATGTCCGACTCGACGCCGAGGTGATCGGCGATCGCCTGCAAGGCCGCCGCGCTGGCGATCGAGTCCGGATCGGGGCTGTCCTGAGTGACGATCGCCAATCGCGTCGAGGTCTCCTCGACGATGCCGGCGAGCTTCCCCGCGTTGTACTCGAGTTCGCCGGACTCGAGCGCCCGCAGCGCGGATTCGGCGATGACCGAGGAGGGGTTGATGACGATATCGGCGCCGAGTTCGGAGAGTTCGTCGCCGGAGACGGGGTCGCTCGCGCGGGCGACGATGAACTGATCCTCGCTGCTGTTGCGGATGTGTTCGACGGCACGCTTGTTGGACTCGACGTCCGAGGCGAGGATGAGGACGACGTCCCGGTCGGTCACTAGCTCCGCGACCTCTGGTTCCCGAATGTCGGCCGTTCGAGCGTCTAGGTCCTGATCTCGGAGCGATTCGACGCGGCTCTCGTCGCGGTCGATGATCGAGACGTCTTTGCCCTGCTCGACGAGTTCCTCCGCGACGGCGTACCCCACGCTGCCACAGCCCAAGATAGCGTAGTCAGAAATCGACGAAATCGTAACCCCCGTACTCATTGCCCGAGTGGTCGGACCGGCCGCACTTAACGCTCCCGAAGAGTGGCACGAACTGACGGCAACCGGGTGACTCGAGGCCGGCGCGATTCGCTCGTGGATCACTGCCACGGAGCCCGCCAAGGGAAACGTATTTGAACGACCGAAGGAAAGTCGGAGGTACAGGGCCGGTAGCTCAGTCCGGCAGAGCGTCTGACTCTTAATCAGACGGTCGCGTGTTCAAATCGCGCCCGGCCCGCTTTTGCGAGGAACGGTTTCGTGAGGAGCAAAGCGGCAAGCATCGAGGGGCAAGGTGCCGTGACTCCGTCGCCGCCTCGAGGACCGACCGACTGATCTATAAGCCGCCGCAGGTCGTACGCTCGAGCCGCAATGACTGTCGACTACGAGGGACTCACGTTCGAGCGCATCGGCCACGCGAGCGTCCGACTCGAGACCGAGGATGGAACGACGATCTACGTCGATCCCTGGGGCGAGGTGCTCGAGGACGAACCGGCAGACGGCGACGTGGTGTTCGTCACGCACGACGATTACGACCACTACGATCCGGACGCGATCGAGGCCGTCGCGGGGCCGGACGCGACTGTCGCCGTCTACGAGGCGGTCGACACCGCGGACCTCGCGTTCGACGTCGTCGACCTGCCTCACCAGGGGGAGACGACCGTGGCGGGTATCGACGTCCGAACCGTTCCGGCCTACAACGATCCCGATGGGGACCACGTCGACGACGACGGGAACCCGTTCCACGCCGAGGGCGAGGTGGTCGGCCTATTGCTGACGATCGACGGGACGACGGTCTTCTTCCCGTCGGACACGGACTTCCTCGAGCACCACGAGTCGATCTCGGCGGACGTGTTCGTCCCGCCGATCGGCGGTCACTTCACGATGGATCGCCGCGAGGCCGCCGACTTCGCGCGACGAGTCGATCCCGAACTGGTCCTGCCCGAGCACTACGACACGTTCGAGCCGATCGAGACCGACGCCGAGGCGTTCGCCGCCGAGCTCGAGGGAGACGACATTCGCGTCGAACTGTTCTGACGAGTACCGGCGCTCGGTGCTCGGCTGTCGGTCCAGTGATCGAGGACGCGATCGGAAGCAATCCGGCTGCGAGCAACCTGTTTCAGTTACGCTCCCGCAAGATAGGAACCAATACCAGTTGTATTTACCCTTACAATCGAATGGGACGTATGCGCAGTGATGACAGCCGTATCGGCGTCTCCGCGTCGAGCCGTCGCGCGGTCCTCGCCGCGACCGGCGGGTTGACGGCCGGCGTGATCGGAACGGCGGGCTGTCTCGGGAGCGCTGACGGCGTTCGGGTGCTCGCTGCGGGCAGTCTTGCCACCCTGCTCGAGGACGGCGTCGGGCCGACGTTCGAGTCCGAAACGGACAGCCGGTACGAGGGCGAGTACTACGGGACCAACGCCCTGTTGCGGCTGGTCGAAGACGGAACGAAGCATCCGGACGTGGTCATCGGTGCCGACGTGGACCTCCTGCGCGAGCGGCTCTACCCCGAGCAGGTCGACTGGGACGTCGCGTTCGCGGCAAACGAGGTCGTCATCGCCTACGCGTCGGAGACCGAACTCGGGTCGCGGCTGGCGGCCGGCAAGCCGTGGTACGAGGTCTTCGCCGACGCCGACGCCGGTGAGATCGCGATCAGCGATCCGGACCTCGATCCGCTCGGGTATCGGGCGATCCTGCTGTTCGAACTCCTCGAGCGCGAACACGGCCTCGAGGGCTTTCGCGACGCGATGGCCGAGAAGGTATACCGCGAACCCGACGAGCCGCGCCTGCTCGCCGGTCTCGAGAACGGCAACCGGGCCTGCGCGGTCGCCTACGGTAACATGGCCGCCGAGCGCGACGTTGCGGTTCGCGAGCTACCCGACGCATACAACTTCGGGAATCCCACCTACGCCGACCGCTACGCCCAGGTGAGCTACACGACCGAGAGCGGCCACACCGTCGCGGGATCGCCGGTCGTCTACAACGCGACGGTTCTGACCGGGGCAGATACCCCGGACGCGGGCCGGGAGTTCGTCTCGTTTCTGCTCGAGCGCGGGGACCTGCTCGCCGAACACGGCCTTCGCGTCGGCGACGCCCTGCCGCGGTTCCACGGCGATCCGCCGGAGGCGATCGAGCCGTGAGAGCGCCGATCCGTCGCTCCGGGTCGTCGGGCGACGGACCCTCGAGCGACGGGTCGTCGAGCGATGCACCGGCCGGAACCCGGGTCTCCGGGGGTCTCGGGGGGCTGTCTGGCGGGCTCGCCGTGCCGGCGTTGCTCGGCGCAGTCTTGCTCGCGTACTTCGTCGTTCCCGTCGCCGTCTTCCTATCGCAGGCCCGCGAAGTAGATATCGCCGCCGTCGTCGCCGATCCGGCGATTCGCGACGCCGTCGCGACCTCGCTGCTAACGGCACCCGTCTCGACGGCCATCGCGACCGTTTTCGGCGTTCCATTGGCGTACATCCTCTCTCGAGTCTCGTTTCGCGGGAAGCGGTTGCTCGAGGCCGTCGTCTTGCTCCCGCTGGTCGTCCCGCCGATCGTCGGCGGCGTGATGCTGCTGACCGTGGTTGGCCGATACACGCCGATCGGGGCGGCTGCGGCCGCCCTCGGTGTCCCGTTGACTGGCAGTCGCGTCGGCGTGATCCTCGCTCAGACGTTCGTCGCCGGCCCGTTTCTCGTCGTCGTCGCCCGGTCGGGCTTCGACAGCGTCGATCCTCGGCTCGAGGAAGCTGCCCGGACGCTCGGGCACAGCCGGCTGGGGACCGTTCGACGCGTCTCGCTGCCGCTCGCACGCGACGCCATCGCCGCCGGCATCGTGTTGACGTTCGTCCGGGCGATCGGCGAGTTCGGCGCGACGATGATGGTCGCCTACACGCCGCGGACGATGCCGACTCAGATCCGCGTCTCGTTTATCGCCCGCGGAATCGACGCGATCGTCCCGATCGCGCTCGCCCTGCTCGCTATCGCGGTGATCGTCGTCGTCGCCGTCCAGTTGCTCGTCGGAACGCCGCGTCGGCACTAATCCGGCGTGCTGGCGGCGCACATCCGTGCCGGACGAGAATCGATCAGATCTCGTGTAATTCGGTCTAATCTCCTCTAAGTGCTTTGGAAGTGGGGTTATGGATATTGTCGTTCTATTCCCGAGTGAGACTCATGACATCCATCGCAGACATCGAGATCCCGGCCGACGGAACCGGAACCGGCCAGTTGTTCGAGGACGTGCCCTCGCTCTCCTGTGAAATGGAGCGAGTGATCGCCTCGAGCGGTCACGGACTCTGGCTCTCGGGACCGTCGCAGTCGGAGATCGAGGACGCGCTCGACGAGGCGGACGCGATCGGCACCTACTCCCAGATCAGCAGCGACGAGGACCGCTGGCTCTACGACATCGAGTTCGAGCCGGACACGGTCGACCCCTTCGAGATCGTCCTCGAGGAGGGCGGCACGGTGCTGAGCGCCTCGGCTTCGAACGGGACCTGGCTGCTGAGCGTCCGCGTCGTCGACCGCGAGAGCGTCAGTTCGCTGTACGACCGCCTCGACGACAACGACGTGACGCCGACGATCGTCCGGCTGTTCGATCTGGCCGAAGAGACGCACTCCCAGTGTGGCCTGACGACGCGCCAGTACGAGACGCTGGTTGCCGCGATCGATCACGGCTACTTCGAGATTCCTCGTGAAGTCTCGATGCAGGAACTCTCCGAGGAGCTCGGGATCTCTCATCAGGCTCTCTCCGAGCGCCTGCGCCGTGCCTACCGCGCGCTGGTCACGTCCGAACTCGACGTGACCGAAGAGGACGCTGCCGTATCTCCCGTCCCGTCGAACTAAGTCCACCAGATACCGGTTGTCGCGCCGACTCGATGCTTTTCGCCGGTCGTTACACCAGCGACGACGTCTATCGTCGTCGCTCTGCTGACAGCGCTCGACCCGTAGACCCCGCGCGGACCCGCTGCCCGCGGACCGCCTACCGTTAAGAGCACGGCAGCCGACGCTCACGGTATGAAGATCGACAGCGACGGCGGCATACTTCGACTGACCTTCGATCGTCCGGACGCGCTCAACGCGCTCACGGCGGAAACGGCCGACGACCTGGCCGACGCGATCGAGGACGCCACGACCGACGAGTACGACGCGATCGTCGTCACCGGCGCGGGCGACGCCTTCAGCGCCGGCGGCGACCTCGAGTCGCTCGCCGAAACGCCCGGCTCCTCGCGGGAGGCCTACGAGGAAGTCACCGCGACCTTCGGCCGCGTCGTCGAAGCCATGCTCGAGTGCCCGGTGCCGATCGTCGCGAAGGTCAACGGCGACGCCATCGGCGCGGGGCTCTCGATCGTCGCACTCGCGGACATCGCCTACGCCGCTGCGGACGCGACGTTCTCCTGTGCGTTCGTCAGGGTCGGACTGATCCCCGACACCGGCGGCACTGTCATGCTCCCCCACATCGTCGGTCTGCGAGCCGCGAAAGAGCTCGCCTTCACCGGCGAGTTCTTCGACGCCGAGCGCGCCGCCGACCTCGAGCTGGTCAACGAGGCGGTACCCGCCGACGAACTCGACGACCGGGTCGCCGAGACCGTCCAGCGCCTCGCGAACGGCCCGACGGACACCATCGGTATGATGAAGCAGGCGATGCACGAGAACATGACCCGACCGTGGGACGAAGCCCTGGACTACGAGAACCTGCTGCAGGCTCAGGCTCGCACGTCGGCCGCCCACGAGGAAGGGGTCGCGGCCTTCCTCGAGGACCGGGAGCCGAAGTTCGAGTAGTCGAGACGAACCGACTGTCTACGGGGTCCCGACGGCGGCGACTCGAACTCCCACGCCGATCGCAAGCGGACGCAAGCACCATTGGCTTGCGCGAATCTAGCGTACGGAAAAATGCAATGTCCACACAGTTTACTGACAGCGACGTCGGCAAGCGTGTCGTCAACGCCGACGGCGACGAGGTCGGAATGATCGCCGCCGTCGAACACGGCACCGCCCACGTCGAACCGGACCCCGGAATCACGGACTCGATCAAGGCGAAACTCGGCTGGAGCGACAGCGGCGAAGACACGTACCCGCTCCAGGAGGAGGCGGTCGGCCGCGTAACCGACGACGAAGTCCACCTCGAGCGGGACCTCTCCGGGGTGGGGTCGACGAGCGGAACGGACACCGCTACCGGAACCACGGGTACCGGAACGACCGACGATCGCGGTATCGACCGGGACGAAAACGATATCGGCGGCACCGACGACGAGGGGATCATCCGCGACGATGACGACGACGATCTCCTCGGCGACGATACCGATCGCCGTCGGTAAGCTCGGTCCGCAGTCACAGTTTGTTTTTCAGCGTTGAGACCGGTGGCGAGCCGGGCGACCGTCGGTTCCGACGGGAGTCGCCGAGCGACTTACTCCTGCTCCGAGTTTCGATCCTCGCCGCGGTTTCCGGTGGTCCGCGGGGACCCTTCGGTCGAGATGTTCATTTCCTCCATCGCGCTCATCTCGTCGGTACGGTGTCGCTCGCTCCGGTTGCGCTCGTCGGTGCGCTCCGACCCAGGACCGCGCATGGCCGACTGTCCGGTCTGTCTCTGCCCTGTCTGTGTGGTCGAGCGCCCCTGCTCGCCCTGTTCGCGGCGGTCGGTATCGATCCGCTGGGAATACTCCTTCGGCGCCCGACCCTGCCCGGTCCGCGGCTGTGACGACTGCTGCTGTCGAGTCGGTCGGTCGAACGCTTGCTCACCGCCGCGGTTCGGCCCGCCGGTCTGCGTCTGCTGTGTCTCTTGGGGTTGCCGTGATCGGGCCCGCTGCGGGGGTTGTTCTTGCTCCCGTCGCTGCTCGATGTGTCCCGTCGGCGGTGCGCGACCCGACTCCTGTTGCGATTGGCCGGGACCGCCCTGCTGGGACTGGCCCTCGAACTGGCCGGTTGGCTGGGGTTGGGGCTGTGGCTGGGACTGCCCCGTGTGCGTTGGCGTCGCGGTCATCGGCTGTCGCTCGGGACGGGTCGTACCGGCCGATTCGCCGCCGTACTCGGCCGGCGAGACCCACTCGCCGGTTTCCGAATACTGCTGTTGGGGCTGTGTCTGCGCTCCCTGCCCCGTCTGTCGCCCGGTCGTCTGGCGGCTACTGGGCTGCTGCCCCGTGCTGTAGCCCGTCGTCCGTTGACCGATACCCTGTTCGCTCGTCTGACCCTGACCCGGCTGCTGTCCCATCGCCTGCATCTGACCCCCCATCTGCTCCATCTGCTCCATCTGGGCCATCTGCGGCTGTGCTGCGGCCTCGAACCCCTGTTCCATCACCTGCTCCATCTCCGGCATCATCGCCTCGACGCCCTGCAGATAGCTCTCCATCATCGATTCCGTGAACCGCGGCCCGGGCGTGTTCTCGAGCAGCGACTTCGTCATTTCGAGGCCCTGCTGCTGGGCGGTCTCTTGCCACTTGATCGCGCTCAGCGTCATTCGCGCCATGTTACGCTGGAGATCGATCAACTGCTCCATCGTCTCCTGGCCCTGATTCATCGCCGACTCCGCCATCCGTCCGGTGTCCGTCGACTGCTGGGATTGATTCTGTCTCATGGGAATCACCTGAAGATCGCGCGCCGCGACCGCCCGATCCTCGGGTCACGATTGCGCGCGACCGAGACGCAAATAAAGAGGGGCGTCGGTTCCGCTCGGAAGCACGAGCCAAACCGCTCGTAAACGAACGACCGTCGAACCGCTCAGGGTGTCTCGAGATCGCCCGCCGTCTCGATGGTATCAGACGATAATCGTCTTGTACAGCGACGTAATCTCATCTTAGGAACGGAAACAGTGGGCCGAAATGCAAAGACGGCCTCCGATCGGGCGATCAGGTGTCATCGTCGACGTTCGGGTTGCCGTGGGTGACTCCCTCGCGCTCGTCGGCTCGCATCCGACGGAGCGCCGCTCGTCCGTTGCTCGCCTCGTACCCGAAGAAAACTCCCTCGGCGTACTCCTCGGCGACCTCGACCGCGTGGATCAGGTTGTCGACGTCGACGTTTACCGCGTACAACTCGATATTAAACAGCGTCTCGAGTGCGCTCTCGAATCCCTTCGCGATCGTCTCGAGCCAGTAGGTCGTCCCGTAGGCGGTGTCGTACAGCGGGACGACGAACTCGTCGACGTACTCCTCGATGGCCTCGAGGTCGATGCCGGCGCGCTCGTAGAGGTGCCCGGGATACGGATCGGGGTAGAGCGTCATGTAGACCGTCCCGGGGATGTGTGCGACGGCTTCTTCGACGAATTCGGTGATGACGCTGGCTCGCCACGCCATGCGGTCGTCGTATTCGCTGGCGTCGAACGCCTGCTCGCAGACGCCACAGCGGCAGTACTCCGCACGCGGGAAGCCGATATCGTCGAGGCGGACGTCCTCGTTCTCGGCGACGCAGTCGTCGATGACCTCGAGCAAGCCTTCTCGATAGTCCTCGCGAGAGGGGCAGATGTAGGCCCAGTCGAAGTAGGACCGTTCGCGGTCGGCCGGCCGGCCCATGTCGTCGACGGGAACGAGCGACGGGTCGGCGTCGGCGGCGGCGTTGTCGCCGAAACAGGAGACCATGTTCACCCCGTCCTCGATCGGTTCGGCAGACCGGCCGGTCACGTCCTTGACCTCGTAGAAGCCGCGGTCGAACTCCGGCCACCGTACTTCTTCGGCGTTACGGGTGACGACGCCGTACATAACTCAGGGTACGGCCCCGTCCCCGTAAGCCGTTCGGAATCGTGCGTTACGCTTCGGTCGGTTCGTAGTCGACTTCGACGTCCGACGAGCCGCTGAAGGCGACCTTGTAGAGGACGGCGATGACGAACAGGGCGAGTACGATCTTGACGGTACGTGACATGTACAGGAGAAGATTCGGCTGGGAAATACTTAGGTATTCTGGATACTCACCCGGCCGTGAAGATGCCGACCCGCACGGCCCTTCAGGTGTCGATCAGCGACGGGATCTCGTCGCGGACGATCGTCTCACAGTACGAGCAGCGAACGCCGTCCTCGAGGACGGAAAATCGCGACGTGACGGGCTCGCCGCCGGTCGTGATACAGCCGGGGTTGGGACACGAGAGGACGCCCTCGACGACTTCGGGGCGTTCGACCCGGTGTTTCTCGACGACGTCGTAGTCCCGGACGATGTTGATCGTCGCATCGGGCGCGATAAGCGAGAGGACGTCGACCTCGTCCTGGCTCAGCTCGCGACCCTCGACCTTGACGATGTCCTTGCGCGCGAGCCGGTCCGAGGGGACGTTCATCCCGATCGAGAGCTCCTCGCCCTCGCTGCCGTCGATGCCGAGGATCGCGAGGACGTTCAGCGCTTGCCCGCCCCGGACGTGGTCGATCACGGTCCCGTCGCGGATCTTGCTGACGCGCAGTTCGTGGTCGTCGTTCCCGTCGTGGTGGTCGTGATCGTTACTCATCGTCGTCACCCCTGATACCGCGGTCGTCGCTCAACAGCAGGTCCAACAGCGCCATCCGGACCGGGACGCCGTTGTGTGCCTGCTCGAAGTAGGCCGCGTGGTCGGTCTCGTCGATCTCGGGTGCGATCTCGTCGACGCGGGGCAGCGGATGCATCACCGTCAGGTCGTCGCTCGCGGCCTCGAGCGTGTCGGCGTCGATCCGGTACTCGCCGGCGACCTTCTGGTACTCGTTCTCGTCGGGGAACCGCTCGCGCTGGATGCGCGTGACGTAGAGGACGTCCAGTGAGGGCAGGACATCGTCCAGAGATTCGTGTTCGCGGATCCCCGTCGCACCCCCCTGCTGGTGAAGGTCGTAGACGACCTCGCGGGGCAGTTGCAGACTCTCCGGGCTGATGAAGTGCTGGCGCGCGTCGAAGTTCGTCAGCGCGTAGGCCAGCGAGTGGACGGTCCGACCGTACTTCAGGTCGCCCATGATCCCGATCGTGAGACCCTCCAGACCGGCGTTCTCCCTGATGGTGTAGAGATCGAGCAGCGTCTGGGACGGATGGTGACCCGCGCCGTCGCCCGCGTTTACCAACGGCACGTCGACGAACTCGCTGGCCATCGTCGCCGACCCCTGCTTCGGGTGACGCAGGACGAGCGCGTCGGCGTAGCCCTCGATGACCCGGACGGTGTCGGCGAGCGTCTCCCCCTTCTTCACGCTCGAGGACTCGACCGAACCCATGTCGACGACGTCCCCCCCGAGCCGCTTCATGGCGGTTTCGAAGCTCATCTTCGTCCGCGTGCTCGGCTCGAAAAAGAGCAGCCCGAGCAACGCCCCGGCGTGGCGGTCGGCGACGGCCGAGGGGTCGGCGTCGATCTCGGCCGCGTGGTCGAGGACGGTCTCGATGTCCGCCCGCGAGAGTTGTTTGCTCGTGATGAGGTGATCGTGGCGCATTCGTTCGTGTAGGCTGTGGCATGCCCCTTGAATCTCTCCATTCGGCGATGGTGCTGGGCGACCCTACCGTCGACCGTCGTCCGGTCCGCCGGTTACGAGACGCGTGCATCTAAGGCAAAGAGTTATACAGACACTACAGCAATTGGTCACAATTGTATGGTCGGTCGGCTGGATACCGGAATCGACGTGCTCGATCGGAAACTCGACGGCGGACTTCCGCCGGGGTGTATCGTCGCGTACGCCGCCGAGGCGGCCAGCCAGTCCGAACTCCTCCTCTACGAACTCACTGCTGCTCGCGGGACGCTCTACCTCTCGACCGAGCGGTCGGACGATGCCGTTCGCCACGCTATCGAATCCTCACCGTCGGCCGTCGGTAGCCCGACGGTCAGACACGTCACCAGCGACACGCCCATCGAAGAAGCGACGCGACTCATCGGCGCGCTCCCCGACGGTGCGAACCTCATCATCGACACGATGGACGTCCTCGAGCGCTGTGATACCGACGAGTACATCGCGTTCTGCAACGACCTCAAATCGCAGATGCTCGAGACGGGGAGCATCGCCGTCCTCCACTGTCTCAAAGGCAACGCCCCCGAGAACCGGTCCCGGACCTTCCACGCCGCCGACGCCGTCTTCGACCTGCGAACCGAGATCGCGGGCACCGAACTCGAGAATCACCTGACGGTACCCAAGTTCCGCGGCGGCAGCCAGCCCACCGACGCGATCAAACTCGAGCTGACAGAGGAAGTGGCGATCGACACGAGCCGTGACATCGCGTAACTCCCGCCAGAGCTGGAGCTGATCGATCGAGTCGACGACGATGAGAGCGTCACGTTCTCCGAAATCGAGCCGCTGCGCGAGTGAATTCGCGGTTAGCTGTCCGTCAGTGACGCGACGTTAGCCGTCGGTAGTGCAAGTACGCGACGGCGGACGCGATCGCGAACCGAGTACCGCTCAGTAGGCACCTCGGTCCACCCGACCGCCGCTCGCGACTGCTCGTCGGCTCACCCATCGCTCCGCTGGCCGTACGCTTCGTCGGGGGAAAATCCGTTCCGCGCATCTTCGTGGTCGGACGACCGGCCGGCGGGCGATCCCACCGGTGTGCCGCCGCGTTACTCTTCTGCGCCTTCGAGCTCTTCGACGATCTCGTCGGCGTCGACGTCGGCGTCCTCGAGAGCCTCCTCGATGTCGCCGCCGCCCATGCCGCCCATACCGCCCATCATGCCGCCCATACCGCCCATGCCCATGCCGTCGATGACTTCCTGGACGATGACGCGGTCGACGCCGATCTGGTCGATGATCTGCTGGCCGATCTGCTGTTTGCCCATCATCCACTGCTGGTTCATCGTCATCTGGGGCGTGGCCTCGAGGTAGAGCGTCTCCTTCTCGACGGTCTGGGTCTCGAACTCGGGCTCGGCGTCCTCGTCTTCGTCCTCGTCGGGCTCGACGGGGACTTCCTCCTCGACCTCGTCCGTCTCGATCCAGAGTTCGGGCTCCATCCCGAGGAACATCTCGAACAGGCCGGCGGCCTGCCGCTCGCGATCCTCGACCTCCTCGACGACCGTGTACTCGTACTCGACGTCGTCACCCGCGAGCGGGTGGTTGAAGTCGACGCGGGCGCGGCCGCCGATGATCGTGCTGATGTAGCCCTGCTGGCCGTCGATCTGGACGTTCGCGCCGGGGTAGCGGTCGTCCTCGTCGATCTTCTCGGCGCTGACGGTCTGGACGTCGTCGGGGTCGTACTCGCCGAAGGCGTCCGCGGCGGGGACCGTCACGGTACCGGAGTCGCCGGGCTCGGAGCCGACGATGGCGTCCTCGACGGCGTCGAAGATGTGGCCCTCACCCAGAATGATCGTTCGCGGCTTGAACTCCTGGCCCTGGTCGTCGACGCCCTCCTCCTCGGCGACTTCGGGGTCGGTCGTGTCGACCAGCTGTTCGTCCTCGACGGTGTAGGCGGTGTACTCGATCTCGACGAAGTCGCCTTCCTGCAGCCCCTCGGCTTCGGTGGCGTCTTCGTCTTCGACTTCTTCGTCGACGTCATCGGCCTGCTCCTCGAGCTCGGCCTCCTGATCCTCGGTCATACGTTGTACGTCCCGCCGTCTGCATTTAAGGGCGACGCTTTGCGGCCGGGAGCGACTGATTCTTACGACCGCCGTTCGTTACCCCGAGCATGTACGAGGTCGAAGTGAAGGTCCCCGCCGATCTCGCGACCGTCCGCGACCGGCTCGCGGCCCTCGACGCGACGCCCGAGGGCAGCGTCGTCCAGGTCGACACCTACTACGATGCCCCCCACCGTGACTTTCCGGAGACGGACGAAGCGCTGCGGATCCGCGAAGAGCGGCCCGCCGACGGGGCCGACGAGACGCGGATCACGTACAAGGGCCCGCTCGTCGACGACGAGTCCAAGACCCGCGAGGAGGTCGAGACGGCCATCCGAGATGGCGAGAAGTTCGACGCGATCCTTATGAACCTCGGTTTCGAACCCGCCGCGACCGTGCGCAAGGAGCGCGACCGATTCTCGCTCGAGGGCTACACCGTCACGCTCGATTCGGTCGACGGCGTCGGCGAGTACGTCGAAGTCGAGACCGACGTGGCGGACGAATCCGATCTCGAGGCGGCCCGCGACGGCGCGTACGACGTCCTCGAGCGGCTCGGACTCGACCCGAACGACCAAATTCGAACCTCGTATCTCGGCCTGTTGCTCGAGTCCTGACGACTCTCGCTTCCCGACCGCCCCCACTCGTGTCCGTTCGGGGCGATAGTGCTCGTGTGCTGACGCATAACTCACGGCAGTTATGATCTCGCTCCCCAATCATATCCGCAAGTTATAGAACCTCGCTCCCTCTATGGCCGCTAATGAGCGAGCGGAACATTCGAATCGAGTCCGTCGACCGGCAGGCGGTCGAGGATCAGGACGTCGAAATCGTCGAGCGAAAGGGGATCGGCCACCCCGACTCCATCTGTGACGGGATCGCCGAGAGCGTCGCCGGGGCGCTCGCCCGCGAGTATCTAGACCGCGTCGGCGAAGTGCTTCACTTCAACACCGACGAGACGCAACTCGTCGCGGGCGAGGCCGCACCCGCCTTCGGCGGCGGCGAGGTCGTCGACCCCATCTATCTGCTGATCGTCGGCCGCGCGACTAAACACTACGAGGGCCAGACCATCCCCGCCGAAACCATCGCGCTGCGAGCCGCCCGCGAGTACCTCGAGTCCGAGATTCCCCAGCTGACCGTCGGTGAGGACATCGTCGTCGACGTGAAACTCGGCGAGGGCAGCGGCGACCTGCAGGAGGTCTTCGGGGAGGACGAAGTGAGCGTCCCGATGGCAAACGACACCAGCTTCGGCGTCGGCCACGCGCCGCTGACCGAGACCGAGGAGATCGTCCACGAGACCGAGCGACGGCTCAACGGCGAGTACGCCGAGGAAAACCCGGCACTCGGTCCCGACGTGAAGATCATGGGCAAGCGAGAGGGCGACACGATCGACGTCACCGTCGCGGCCGCGATGGTCGACGAGTACGTCCCGAACATGGACGGCTACGTCGAGGCCGTCGAGTCCGTCCGGGAGTTCGTCGAGAGCGTCGCGCGCGAGCACACCGACCGCGAGGTCAACGTCCACGTCAACACGGCCGACGACTACGAGGAGGGGTCGATCTATCTCACAGTGACCGGCACCTCCGCGGAACAGGGCGACGACGGCTCCGTCGGCCGGGGTAACCGCGCCAACGGGCTCATCACGCCCAACCGCTCGATGTCGATGGAAGCGACCAGCGGCAAGAACCCGGTCAACCACATCGGGAAGATCTACAACCTGCTCTCGACGGAGATCGCCGAGGAGGTCGTGGCGGAGGTCGACGGCATCCGCGACCTGCGCGTCCGCCTCCTCTCCCAGATCGGCCGCCCGATCGACCAGCCACACGTCGCCGACGTGCAGGTCGTCACCGACGACGGCGTCGCCGTCTCGGACGTCCGGGCCGACGTGGAGGCGATCGTCGACCAGGAACTCGCCGACGTGACCGAGATCACCCGCCGCGTGATCGAGGGCGAACTCTCGACCTTCTGAGGCCAGCGCATCGACTCCTCGAGCCGTGATCGTCCCGTTTCCGACCGACACCGAATCGCCGTCGGTTCGGTGCGAAACCGGAACCGCGGCTCCGACGCCCGAATACTCAAGCACCGCCTCCGTGTACGGTGTTACGAATCGAAACAGTAGTGAGCGCCAGTGTCCGACTCGAGTTCCGAATCCACGTCCAGGCCGGTCATCTACGCCGTCGTCGCGAGTACCTTCTTCGTCGGTTTCGGCGGCGGGGTCGTCTTCCCGATCCTGCCGAACCTCGGCGAAGTGCTCGGCATCTCGGCGTTCATGGTCGGCGTCATCCTCTCGGCGAACCGCTGGACGCGGCTGTTCGCGAACGGACCGGCCGGGGCGCTGGTCGATCGGATCGGCACTCGAAAACCGTTCGTCGCCGGGCTGGCGATCGAAGGCGTCGCGACGGCGGGGTACGTGGTCGCGATCACCTCCTCGGTGCCGGAGTTCTGGTTCGTCCTCGCGCGGGTCTGCTGGGGCGTCGGCAGCGCGCTCGTGTTCGCGACGGCCTACACGATCACCGCCGACGTCAGCGAGGCCGCCTCGAGGGGGACGAGCATGGGGATCGTCAGAGCCGGAATTACGTTCGGCTTCCCCGCCGGCATGGTCCTGGGCGGGATCGTCAGCGAGGTGTACAGCAACGTCGCGGCGTTCGTCCTCGCGGCCTCCTTCGCCGGCCTCGCGAGTGTCATCGCCTACTTCATCGTCCCGGAGACCCACGTCGAGTCGGCCGACTCGTCGATCAAACCCTGGGACCTCGAGACCACCCTTCCCGCGCTGACCGTCGGGCTGGTCAACTTCGGGCTCTACTTCGCGTTCTTCGGCGTTCTCTTCTCGACGCTCGTGTTGTACCTCCAGGTCGAATCGATGACGCTCGCACTCGAGGTCGGCAATTTCGGGATCGACTACGGCGAACAGGGAACCTCCGGCCTGCTGATGGCGGCCGCCGCGCTGTCGGGCGCGGTCTTTACGATCCTCGGCGGGAAGATCAGCGACGGCGTCGGCGCTCGGGTTCCCGTCCTGCTCGTGTTCCTCGTGACGAGTTGTACCGGCTTCGCCGTCCTCACGCTCGCGCCCTCGCTCGGCACCGTCGTCCTCGGCTGCGTGCTGATCGGCGCGGGTCAGGGCGGCGTCGGCGGCCCGTTGACTGCTCTCCTCGCCGACCTCACGCCCGAAGAGCGGATGGGGCGGGCGATGGGGACCAACAACGTCTTCGGCGACGTCGGCGGCGCGCTCGGCCCGCTCGTCTCGTTGCCCTTCGCCGACGCGGCCGGCTTCGACGCGCTGTACGCGATCAGCGCCGTCATCCCGCTGCTGGCCGGCGGCGTTCTCGTCGCCGGCATCTACACCTACACCGGCAGTCTGAGCCCGACGGTCGACGAGTCGATCGTCTGAGCCGCGACGACTGCGGTGTCTTCGGCTCCTCCCGACCGCTCGCGGCCGACGCCGACCTCGTAATCCCCTTATACCTCCGGTCATCTACCACTTGCCATGCACCCCCCGGGAGCCGATACTGTCCTCGTCAGACACGGGGACGTCAACACCAAGAGTAACTCCGTCAAGCGGTACATGGAAGGGCTCCTCGTAGAGAATCTCGAGGCGCTCCTCGCCGACCGGTCGATTCCCGGCGAGGTCGAGCGCCGCTGGAACCGGCCGCTGATCCACACGAGCGAGGCCGCCGTGGCCGAGGCGACCGCGGCCGCGACCGATACGTTCGGCGTCGTCTCCGCCAGTCCCGCGCTGACCGTCAGCACCGAGAAAGCTCGGATTCTCGAGGCGCTCGAGGAGACCGCTCGCGAACACTACGACGGCGGGACGTTCGCAGTCGACGCCCGCCGGGCCGACAAGACGCTGCCGTACGACAGCGAAGACCTGGCCCGCGAGGCCGGAACGGCGATCTGGGAGGCCGTCGAGGACGAGTTCGAGCCCGAAGTCGATCTCGACGATCCCGACCTCACCTTCGGCGTCGAAGTCCGCGAGGACATGGCGTTCGTCTACCTCGAGCGGATCGACGGGCCGGGCGGGCTCCCGCTCGGCTCACAGGAGCCGGTGATCGCGCTGGTCAGCGGCGGAATCGACTCGCCGGTCGCGGCCTACGAGATGATGAAACGCGGCAGTCCGGTCGTGCCGGCCTACGTCGACCTCGGGGACTACGGCGGGATCGACCACGAGGCGCGCGCGATGGAGACCGTTCGGCTCCTCTCCGCGTACGCGCCGAACTTCGACGTACAGGTCTACCGGATTCCGGGCGGCGAGACGGTCGACCTGCTGGTCCGGGAGATGGAGCAGGGCCGCATGCTCTCCCTGCGCCGATTCTTCTACCGCGCCGCCGAGACGCTGGCCGAGCGCGTCGACGCCAACGGCATCGTCACCGGCGAGGCAGCGGGCCAGAAATCCAGCCAGACCGTCCGCAATCTCGGCGTCACCAGCCGCGCGACTCGGCTCCCGATCCACCGCCCGCTGCTGACCCGGGACAAACAGTACATCGTCGAGCAGGCCCGCGATATCGGCACGTTCACCGACTCGACGATCGATGCCGGCTGCAACCGCGTCACCCCCGACCGCGTCGAGACCAACGCCCGCCTCGAGCCCCTGCTCGCGGCCGAGCCGGACGGTCTGCTCGAGCGCGCCGAGGAAGCCGCGAAGAACGCCGAACTGATCGAACCCTGAATCCGCCTATTCGCTCTGCTGGCCTGCTCGTAGACGACCTAGCCAGCCACCGCTGGGCGGGACTGAAAGGGGCTTGCGTAGTCGTGACGGCTACCGCAGCGGAGGTGTTCGCAACCGCCGCACACGGAAGGCGAAACCGACATTACGCGACCGGCCCCATCGTATCGTAGTGACCCGCGTCTGTCTCATCGGCGAGGACGGGAGCAATCTCCAGTACGAACTGCTCTCCCGGGAAACTGCCCGCGAGGCGCTGGCGACGTACGATCTCGAGCGACCGTTCGAGAACTCGCTGGCTCTGCGGACGGTCAGCATCGGGGCCGCCGTCTCGCTGCTGAACGACCTGAACTGGTATCTCACCCGGTTCGTCGACGAGGCGCTCGTTCAGGAGCCGAGTATCGACGACGAGGAGTGGCTCTCGCGGACGCTCGCCGAAGCGCTTCGGAACGGGACGATCGAACCCGCTGCAACGGCCGAGTACTGCAAAATTTACGGCCTCGAGCGGGCCGATGCAGGGCTCGAGACAGATGGGGACCAGCCGGACGAGCGGGGACCGAACGAGGGGGTCGAGACCGCCGACGCGGCGGAACCGGCCGATACCGACTCGAGCGAGGCCGACCGAGCGGGGGCGGTCGAGCCGCCGTACCGGCTCGTCGAACCGCTGTACGTCCGCCGAACCGGCGGCGATCTGCCCGAGTACGATCTCCGGGACGTCGAGGACACCCTCGTCGTCCGGCTGACCGAGGCCGAATACTCGCCGTAGCGCCCGACGGTCGGGAACCGCCCGAGGCGCTTTCGTCGCCGTTAGCTGCTATCCGACGACGAGTCGCCGTCCACGCTCGTCGACCGGCTCGCGCTCCCGGACGAACTCTCGCTTGCGATGCCGAATCCGTGTTCCTGCCCGTCGCTATCGATAATCGTCGCGGAGACGCGAGTCAACCGGTCCGATTCGAACGTCGCCCTGACCAGTCGCCCGACGGTCACCACCTGGGCGGTACAGGCTTCGTTCGGATCGCTCGTGTCGCGGACCGCGGCGTCGAGGACGAGTTCGTCGTCGTCCTCGCCCTCGTCGCCTTCGTCGATGTCGATCCCGTCGAGTATCAGTTCGTGACAGGGGTTCGGCGCGCCGGCCTCGAGCGCGACGATGACCGACGTTTCGAAGTCGGTCTCGTCGACGAAGTCGGTGTGCGGCTCCGACTGGAGTTCTCGCTCGGTGAGCCAGTCGTTCGCGTCGTCCGCGCCGAGTAACAGTGCCGCATCGGGCGAGGACGACTGCGCGGGATGCTGAAGCGGCTGCGCGTCGTAGCTCGCCAACCCGTCGGGAAGGTCGTCGCCGACCGCGTTCTCGTCGTCGGTCGGGGACTCGTTGCCGTCAGGCTCGCTCTCGTCGTCGCCGTTACCGTTACCGTCGTCGTTCGATGCGCTGCCGGGACCGTCAGCGAGGCAACCGGCCGAGAGGGCGAGCATCGATGCGGTACCACACAGCAGACTCCGTCTGGAGGGACGTGTCATCGTACCCGACCGTACGAACGGGTGCGTAAAGGGAATTCGGCTAGGTGAAAGAACTCTTTCGGCGGATCGCCGCTGCGAGTCGAGACGGTCAGTCGAACAGGCCGGTCGAGAGATACCGCTCGCCGCTGTCCCAGAAGACGGTGACCACCAGCGGGCAGTCGTCTGCCCGGCCGCCGTCGGTCTCGGGGGAGGCCGGCTCGCCGGCGTCGTCGAAGGCCGTCGGGACCTCCGGGCACTCGACCTCGGGGTCGGCGATCTCTCTGGCGACCCGCTGGGAGGCCAGACTCGTCGCGCCGCTGGACTGGCCGACCAGGACACCCTCTTCGCGCGCGAGGCGGCGACACTCGTCCTCCGCTTCCTCGAGTTTCACCGTCTCGACGCGGTCGATCAGGTCGACGTCGAGGTTGTCGCTGACGAAGCCTGGACCCATCCCCTGGAACTCGTCCGTTCCGGACTCGCCGGTCGAGAGGACGGCGTTTCTGGCCGGCTCGACGGCGACGATGTCCATGTCGGGGAACTCCTCGCGGAGGCGGCGGCCGGTGCCCGAGAGCGTGCCGCCGGTGCCGACGCCGGCGACGAAGGCGTCGACCTCGCGGTCGCCGACCTGCTCGAGGATCTCCTCGCCCGTCGTCTTGTAGTGGGCCTCGGGGTTCGCGGGGTTCTCGAACTGGCCGAGCTGGATCGCGCCCTCGGCCTCGAGTTCGTCGGCGCGTTCACGGGCGGCCGACATGTCGCCGTCGACCAGTTCGAGGTCGGCCCCGTAGGCGGCCATGATCTGCCGGCGCTCCTTCGACTTGTCCGAGGGCATGACGATCGTCAGGTCGTAGCCGCGGGCGGCGGCGACGAGCGCGAGGCCGATCCCCGTGTTGCCGCTCGTCGGTTCGACGAGGCTGTCGCCGGGTTCGATCCGCCCGTCGCGTTCTGCCGCCCGGATCATCTCACGGGCCGGCCGGTCCTTGGCCGAGCCGCCGGGGTTAAACGATTCGATCTTCGCGGCGACCGTCACGCCCTCCGGCGAATCGACCTGGACGAGCGGCGAGCCGATGGTGTCCAGAATGCTCCCTTTCATCACCCCTCTCTAGGGAATCGAGACGTAAACCCGTGCTGGACACAGGCAGGACGTGCCGGCTAGTCGTCGTTCGGTGAGTCGATTGCGGCTCCGAGTCGCGGACCGCAACCGACCGGAAAGCCCCTGGGCGTCTCGAGTCGAGGGGCTCGCTGCGCGCTTCGGGTTCGCTTCGCTCACCGCTGCAGTGCTTGCATCGCCCGTCTTCCCCGAGACGCCCAGCCCCTTTCAGTCCCGCCCGGCGGTGGTCAGTCGACCGAGTGTGAGCGACGGCGGTTGGCCGTCCGAGCGAGGACGCCGTCCGAAACACCGCGGTTAAGCCCGCCGAGACGTAAGCCGTGCGTATGAGTCTCGAGACGATGCGGCCGAACCCGACGTGGGACGCGGCCAGCTACGAGGATGCGGTCGACGCGATCGCGGCACACCGCGACGAACTGACCTACAAGATCTGGGGCGGTGACTGGTGCAAGGACTGTCGCGCTCTGCTGCCCGACTTCGGCGCGGCGCTCGAGGCCGCCGAGGTCCCCGACGAGCGCATCGAGGAGTACGCCCTCGATCAGGACAAGCAGGGCCCGGGCGTGGAGGAGTACGACATCGAACTCATCCCGACGATAGTCGTCGAGAACGACGAGGGCGAGGAGATCACCCGCTTCGTCGAGGAGGAGGACGTGCCACCGGCGGTCTGGCTGGCCGACGAGATCGAGGCGGCGTAGGTCCAGTTCGATCGGATCGGCCGACGAAGACGCCAGCAGGTACCTCGAGGCGTTCAGATCGGGTTTATCGGCCGTTTCTTCGGCGGCCAGTCGTCCTCGTGGGGTTCGTCCGCTCGCGCGAACGCTCGGACGATCCGGTCGCGGGTGTCTTCGGGTTGGACGACGCCGTCGGTGCCGACGCGGGAGGCCGCTCGGACGGCATCGGTTCTGTCCTTGAATTTCTCGATCAGTTCCGCACGCCGAGCCTCGGGGTCGTCCGCGGACTCGATCTCCCGACGGTAGGCGATGTCGACGGCCCCTTCGATGCCCATGGCTGCGACTTCGGCGGTGGGCCACAGCACCGTCAGCTCCGAGTCGATCGAGCGACCGCCGCCCATCGCCACGTAGCCGAAGCCGTAGCCGCGCCGGAGGACGACGTTGGCGATCGGGACCGTCGCGCGAGCGAGTTCGAAGGGGAGCTTCGCGGAGTGGCGGGCGATCCCCTCGCGTTCCGAGTCCGGGCCGGGCAGGATTCCGGGCACGTCGGCCAGCGTGAGGATCGGGAGCCCGTAGGCGTCGCAGATCGCCGCGAAGTGGGCCGCCTTCTCCGACGCGCCCGTGTCGATGGTCCCGGCCTTGATCCGCGGGTTGTTGGCGATGACGCCGATCGGCTCGCCCTCGAGGCGGGCGAACGCGGTGACGATGTTCCGCGCGTAGGTCGGCTTCAGTTCGAACACCGAGTCCCGGTCGACGATCCCCTCGATGATCCTGTCGATGTCGTACCCCTTGCGCGGGCTCGAGGGGATGATCTCCCGCAACTGCTCGCCGTCGACGGCCGGCGGTCGCGAGTCGGTCGACGGCGGCTCACGCCGAGCGTTTCGCGGCAGGTACGAGAGGAACGTCCGGATCGCGTCGAGGCAGGCCTCGTCGTCCTCGCAGGCGAGGTCGGCCATGCCGGTCTCGGTCGTCTGGAACCGTGCGCTGCCGAGTTCCTCCTTGGTGCCGTCGACGCCGAGCGCGGCCTCGACGAGCGACGGGCCGGCGACGCCCATCGTCCCGGTCCCCTCGACGATCGGCACGAAGTCCGACAGCGCCGCGAAGTTGGTCGGCGCGGCGAAGGCCGGCCCCATCATCGCCGAGACGACCGGTACCCACCCGGAGAGTGCGGTCTGGCGCTTCGAAAACCCGTTGTCGCCCCGGGCGAAGGGTGCGGCGTCGAGCCCCTCCTGGATGCGGTGACCGCCGCCGTCGTGGAGCATGATCAGCGGCAGCCCACGGTCGAGGGCGCGCTCGGTCACCCGCGACATCTTTCGGCCGCCGGCGTGGCCGATCGAGCCGCCCTTGACCGTGAAATCGGTGGCGATCAGCGCGACCGAGCGGCCGTCGATCTCCCCGTAGCCCGTTATGACGCCGTCGGAGGGGGCGTCTTCGCGCTCCCAGTCAGTCGTCTCGGGCGTCGTCGGCATCGGCGACGCGAGGCGGCCGATCTCCTCGAACGTCCCCTCGTCGAGCAGGTAATCGACGCGCTCTCTGGCGGTCAGCTTCCCGAGATCGCGCTGGTGCGAGACGGCCTCCTCGCGCGCCTCGTCGGAGAGCGACCGCTTCGCGTCGGCGACTTCCTCGAACGGATCGTCGCTCATTCGAGGCGCGCCTCCCGGAGCTCGAACGTCCGCATCTCGTTCGTCTCCGTCTGCACTCCGTCGCTGACGAGCATCTCGTCGGCTCCTACGAATCCGGGGAGTCGAATCGAGAAGTGACTGTCCCTCGCGCGTTCCTCGATCGGCCGGTCGTCGAACGTGGTAGCCATTGTCTCTCGCAAAGTTGGCTAACTACGTACAAGAACTCCAGAGATGCGGTAACATTGTTCTCGAAGGGCGGGATGAACGCTAACAATAGACGTGACGCGTCGGGAACGCGTGAGATCGCTGCATCACGTCGCAGTTCGGCCATTCCGTCTCGAGGCGAGCGCCGGCGGCTCTGCTGACTGGGGCCAGTTCGGCGGTAGGTTTAGAACGGCGCGTCCGACCCGTCGTCCATACTCTCGCCCGAATCGCCGAGCCACTCGAGCGCCTCGTCGGCGTCGTGGGTCGGCGGCGAGCACGTCCGGTCGCGGCAGACGTACAGCGTCGGCTCGCTGTCGCGGGCCTCGCGTCCGGCCCAGATCGGGGGCGCGTCCTCGAGTCCCAGCCGGTCGAGCCACGCCTCGAGTCCGTCAGCAGTCGGCGGTCGTGGCGCGAACAGCAGGTCTGGGAAGTACCGCGAGGTGAATCGGTCGCGCCACGTCTCGGGCAGTTCGTCGGCGGCGACCGTCACCTCTAGCGCACCCGACTCGAGGCGGTCGGCGGCGAGACAGAGCGTCGCGTGCTCGAGGGCGTTGGCCTCGAGTTTGTTCGCGTGGGTCTCGAGGACGGTCGCGGCGATCTCCTCGAAGCCCTCCGCTGCAAACTCGTCGAGCGCGAGCAGCGTCTCGACGGCGACGCCGGCCGCCGAGGGCGTCGACTGGTCGCCGAGTTCCTGCGGACGGGTTACGAGCGATTCGCCGCTCTCGGGCGTGAAGTACAGCGTCCCGCGGTCGGCATCCCAGAACTCGGCCTCGATGACGCGAGCCAACTCGAGCGCGAAGGCGAGGTGATCGACGTCGCCGGTCGCCTGATAACAGTCCAGTGCCGCGCGCGCGAGGAAGGCGTAGTCCTCGAGGTAGCCGTCGACTTTGACATCCCCGTCCTTGTAGCGCCGCGACAGCCGTCGCTCGTCGGCGTCCCAGAGTCGATCGCGGACGAACTCGAGGGCGTCGACGGCGGTCTCGGCGTAGCCCTCGTCGCCGAGCACCAGTGCGGCCTCGGCGTAGGTCGAGATCATCAGCCCGTTCCAGCCGGCGAGGATCTTCTCGTCGCGGTTCGGTCGCGGGCGTTCCTCGCGGGCGTCGAACAGTCGCTGGCGGGCCGAGTCGAGGCGCTTCAGGATCTCGCTGCCCTCGAGGTCGAACTCGCCGGCGAGTTGCGAAATCTTGACGACGCGGTTGGGCTGGCTGCGCCCCTCGAAGTTCCCCGACTCGCTGATATCGTAGCGACGACAGAAGAGCGCGGCGTCCGTTTCGTTCTCGAGAATTTCGTGGACCTCTGTGGGCGTCCAGACGTAGAACGCGCCCTCCTCGCGCTCGCCGGTCTCGGGTGACTCACTTTGGGCGTCGAGCGTGCTGAAGAAGCCGCCCTCGTCGTGGGTCAGCTCTCGATCGACGAATCGGAGGGTCTCCTCGACCACCTCGGCGTAGCGACCCTCGCCGGTCAGTTGATAGCCGGCGAGGAAGGCCCGCGGAATCTCGGCGTTGTCGTAGAGCATCTTCTCGAAGTGGGGAACCGTCCACTCCCGATCGACGCAGTAGCGGTGGAACCCGCCGCCGACGTGGTCGTAGAGACCGCCCGACGCCATCGCGCCGAGGGTCTGCTCGAGCACCTCGAGATACTCCTCCTCGCCGGTGCGATCGTACGCCCGCCCGAGTACGCGGAGGCGAGACGGCTGGGGGAACTTCTGTCCGGTGCCGAAGCCGCCGAACTCCCGGTCGGCGCCCCGCACGATTGCGTCGGCGGCCGTCTCGAGCACCTCGCTCGAGGGGGGCTCCGCGCTCCCGCCGGTCCCTGCGGTGTCGGGCGTCTCCTCGAGTCGGTCTTTCGCCGCGTCGGTCCACTGCTGGGCGCGGTGTTCCATCTCCTCGCGGTCCTCTGCGCTCTCCCAGGAGTCGCTGATGCGCTCGAGCAGGTCGCGGAAGCCGGGCTGGCCGCGCTGGCCCTCCGGCGGGAAGTAGGTCCCGATAAAGAAGGGCTTCCCCTCCGGCGTGAGCCACGCCGAGAGCGGCCAGCCGCCCTGCCCGCGGACGAGCTGGCAGACGGTCATGTAGATGCTGTCGACGTCCGGGCGCTCCTCGCGGTCGACCTTGATCGGGACGAAATTCTCGTTCAAGACCTCGGCGACGGCCTCGTCCTGAAAGCTCTCCTCCTCCATGACGTGACACCAGTGACACGCCGAGTAACCGATCGAGAGGAAGATCGGCACGTCGCGCTCCGCCGCCGCCTCGAGCGCCGCCTCGTCCCAGGGCTGCCAGTTGACGGGGTTGTCCGCGTGCTGGCGCAGGTAGGGGCTCTCCTCGTCCTCGAGCCGGTTGCGCCGGGTCGGGTCGGTCATGCCTGTGCGTACGCCTGTCAGTCGTAAAAGGCCGACGTACGAGGTGAACGGGCCGATCGCTCTCGCTGCACTGGTACCCCCAATCGTCAAGCCGGCGGCGACCGAGAGACGGACTGTCCCACCGTGACCCCCTCCACACGCGATCCGCTGGTCACTCGCCGGCGACTCCTCACCAGCGCCGCTGTCGGCGCCACCGCTTCGAGCGCGGGCTGTCTGGACGCGCTGGAAGGAGTGACCGACTCGGGATCGACGTGGAAGCGCCCGCCCGACGACGAAGAGCAGTACGAGGTCGAGACCGTACTCGAGGGACTGGCCCACCCCTGGGGACTCGCATTCGTTCCCGATGGCGACCGCCTGCTCGTGAGCGAACGCGAGGGTCGCTTGCTCGCGGTCGACCCCGAGACGGGCGACCGACGAGTCGTCGACGGCATCCCCGAGGTGTTCGCCGAGGGGCAGGGCGGCCTGCTCGACGTCGCCCTCCATCCCGCCTACCCCGACGAGCCGTGGCTCTATCTGACCTATTCCGCGGCGACCGACGGCGGCGCCTCCACGACCCTCCTCGCGAGGGGACGCCTCGAGCCCGGCGGCGACGCGCTCGCGGACCTCGAGGTACTCCGCGCTGCCGAACCGGCCGTGGAGAGCGGCGGCCATTTCGGATCCCGGATCAGTTTCGGTCCCGACGAGCGGCTCTATATGACGGTCGGGGACCGCCAGTCCAAGGAGTTCGGCCCGGACCACACCAGTCAGGACACCGGGACCGAACTCGGGTCGGTACTCAGGCTGGAACCGGACGGTTCGATCCCCGCGGACAACCCGTTCGTCGACGACCCCGACGCCGTCGACTCGCTGTTCAGCTACGGCCACCGTAACCCGCAGGGGCTGGCGGTTCACCCGGAGACGGGCGACCTCTGGGAGAGCGAGCACGGCGAGGAGGACGGCGACGAACTCAACGTGCTCGAGGCCGGCGGTAACTACGGCTGGCCCGTCGCCGACAGCGCCTGCGAGTATGGCACCGACGACCCGGTCGGCGACGACCCGGACGAGCGCGACGACGTGATCGCTCCAGTCTACGAGTGGCCCTGTTCGACCGGGGGCTTTCCGCCGGCGGGGATGACGTTCTACGACGGCGGCGCCTTCGAAGAGTGGCGAGGCGATCTCCTCGTCTGCAATCTGGCCGCGGGCTATCTCTGTCGGTTCGACGTCGACGGTGCGGACGCCGCTACCGACGCCGACGTCGAAGCCGTCGGAACGATGCTCACGTCAGAAGGGTGGCGACTCCGAGACGTCGCGGTCGCTCCCGAAGCGGGTGCGATCTACGTCGCCGTCGACGCCGAGGACGCGCCGCTGGTCAGGCTGGTCCCGGACACCTAATCTCGAGACGGCGAACGGGAGACGGAATAGCGACGACCGATCAGGCCGTTTCTTCCTGCAGCAGCCGTCGGAGCACCAGGTGGAGGACGCCGCCGTTCTCGACGTACTCGACCGCCATCGGCGTGCCGACCTGTGCGGTCACGTCGAACTCGGTCGTGGTACCGTCGTCGTCCTCTGCGGTGACCGTCAGTTCTGCGTTCGGCTCGAGGCCGTCTTCCAGGCCCTCAATCTCGAAGTACTCGTCGCCCTCGAGACCGAGTTCCTCCCAGCCCTCGCCGTCTTCGAACTGCAACGGCAGGACGCCCATGCCGATGAGGTTGTCGCGGTAGATCCGCTCGTAGCTCTTGCCGATGGTCGCGCGGATGCCCAGCAGGTCGGTCCCTTTGGCGGCCCAGTCGCGGCTCGAGCCGGTGCCCAGTTCCTCGCCGGCCATGACGATCAGCGGCGTATCGTCCTCGCGGTAGCGCTCGGAGGCCTCGAAGACGGTGGTCTCCTCGCCGGTCGGGTGGTGGATAGTGTAGCCGCCTTCCTTGCCGTCCAACAGCTGGTTCTCGATGCGGACGTTCGCGAAGGTGCCCCGCATCATGACCTCGTGGTTGCCCCGTCGCGAACCGTAGGTGTTGAACTCGTGGGGCTCGACGCCCTGCTCTTTCAGCCACTGGCCGGCGGGCAAGTCCTCGCTGAACGGCCCGGCGGGGCTGATGTGATCGGTCGTGACCGTGTCACCCAGGGTGAGCAACGCGCGGGCGTCCTCGACGTTCTCGACGCCGGGTTTCTCGAGCGGGAAGTCCTGGAAGAACGGCGGCTCGCGGATGTAGGTCGACTCTGGGTCCCACTCGTAGACGTCGCCGGTCGGCGCGTCGAGGGCCTCCCAGCGCTCGTCGCCCTCGTAGACGCTGGCGTACTTCTCCTCGAACATCTCCGGCGAGACGCTGTCGTGGATGGTCTCACGGATCTCCTCGGTGTCGGGCCAGACGTCCTCGAGGTAGACCTCCTCGCCGTCGTCGTCGGTGCCGATCGGCTCGTTCTCGAGGTCGATGTCCATCCGCCCCGCGAGGCCGTACGCGACGACCAGCGGCGGGGACGCGAGGTAGTTGGCCTTGATCTTCGGGTGGATACGGGCCTCGAAGTTCCGGTTTCCGGAGAGGACGCTCGTCGTCCAGAGGTCGTGCTCGTCGATGGCGTTCTCGATCGGCTCCGGGAGCGGCCCGGAGTTCCCGATGCAGGTCGTACAGCCGTAGCCGACGACGTGATAGCCCAGTTCCTCGAGGTCGTCGAGCAGTTCCGCTCGCTCGAGGTACTCCGTGACGACGCGGCTCCCCGGCGCGAGGCTGGTCTTGACGTAGTCGGGCACCTCGAGGCCCCGTTCGGCCGCGTTCCGGGCCAACAGCCCGGCACCGACCATGACGGAGGGGTTCGAGGTGTTCGTACAGCTCGTGATCGCGCTGACGAGCACGTCGCCGTGACCGATCTCGACTTCGGTACCGTCCTCGAGTTCGACGGGAACCTTCTCGTCGAGCGCGAGGCCTGGACCCGAGGCGGTCGAGTCGGACGCGGCTGCACCGCTGCCGTCGCCGATCGCCGGCTCGCCGCCGGGACCGATGACGCCTTGCTCCTCGAGCAGGTTCGGGAAGTGTTCGTCGAGGTCGCCCATCGGGATCCGCTGGTGGGGCTTCTTGTGTCCCGCGAGGCTCGGCTCGACGTCGTCGAGGTCGAACTCGACGACCTCGGTGTACTCTGGCTCCTGCTCGCCGAACAGGCCCTGGGCCTCGAGGTACTCGCGGACGAGTTCCACGTGGTCCTCGTCTCGACCCGTGAGTTCGAGGTACTCGAGGGTCTTCTCGTCGACGGGGAACATACTGATCGTCGATCCCTGCTCGGGGGCCATGTTCGAGATGGTCGCCCGATCCGCCACGGAGAGTTCCGAGACGCCGGGGCCGTAGAACTCGACGAACTTGTCGACGACGCCGACCTCGCGGAGCTTCTCGGTGATGTGAAGCACGAGGTCCGTCGCCGTCGCGCCGTCGGGGAGTTCGCCCGACAGACGGACGCCGACGACCTCCGGCAGCGACATGTTGATCGGCTGGCCGAGCAGCGCGGCTTCGGCCTCGATGCCGCCGACTCCCCAGCCGACGACGCCGATGCCCCCGATCATTGGGGTGTGGCTGTCGGTGCCGACGAGCGTGTCGGGGACGAGCCACTGTTCCCCGTCGACCTCCCGCTCGTGGACGACGCGGCCGAGGTGCTCTAAGTTGACCTGGTGGACGATCCCCGTTCCCGGCGGAACGACGTTGAAGTCTTCGAAGGCCTGTTCGGCCCACTTGATCGCGCGGTAACGCTCCTCGTTGCGTTCGTACTCGATCTCGACGTTCTTCTCGTAGGCGTCCTCGCTGCCGAAGTAGTCGACCTGTACGCTGTGGTCGATCACGAGGTCACAGGGGACTTCGGGTTCGACGACCGTCGGATCGACGCCCTTCCGCTCGGCGGCCGAGCGCAGCGCCGCGAGGTCGACGACCGCCGGGACCCCGGTCAGGTCCTGCAGGACGACCCGCGAGACCGTAAACGGCACCTCGGCGTCCGGCACGTCGGGTTCCCACGATGCCGCCGCGCGGACGGCGTCTTCGTCGATCGTTTCCCCGTCGGCGTTACGCAGCACCGATTCGAGCAGAATCCGGATGCTCACGGGCAGTTTCTCGAGGTCACAGAGCCCCTGCTCCTCTAAAACCGTGAGGTCGGCCATCTTGTAGGACTCGCCGTCGTGTTCGAACTCCCGGATCGCGTCCGGGAACGTATCACTTGCCATAAACTGGCTTGGGGATGGGGGCATTTGAATCCCTCGAGAATACCCAGTAGCGCTATTATACGCCCCGTATTTGAGGGGTTCGGTGTGTCATTATATAATACCAACTGTATGGTGGTATTCGCCGTTCGATAGATTCCGATCGCGCCGCTGCGATCGAAACGGCGTGGCGACGGGTGAGAATCGAGATCGGCTGGGAGACGACACCGGGGACCAGCCCCGTCGCTCGAGCACGGTCAGGAACGGACGTATTCGACGAACGCGAAGCCGTCGCGCTCGTCTCGGCTCGCCTCCGTCCACGCCTCGCGATCCCAGTCGGGGAAGGAGGTGTCGCCGTCGGGTTCGTCGTGGACTTCCGTCACGATCAGCCGATCGACTGCGGGCAGGAACTGTTCGTAGACGGTCGCGCCGCCCGCGACGAAGATGCGGTCGGCATCGTCGTGGCGGTCCCGCGCGGCGGTTTCCGCCGCCTCGAGGGCGTCCTCGAGGCCGTGGGCCACGACGGCGCTCTCGGGCGTCTCGAGGTCCCGACTCGTCAACACGACCGTCGTTCGACCCGGCAGCGGTTCGCCGAGGCTGTCGAGAATGCCCTCGTACGTCACCCGGCCCATGATGACGGGGTGGTCCATCGTGGCCTCCTTGAAGTGCTGCAGGTCGGCGGGGATGTGCCAGGGCATGTCGCCGTCTTTCCCGATAACCCCGTTGTCGGCGACGGCGACGATGGCGACGAGTTCGCGGTCGGTCTCGAGTTCCGGCGGTGTGGCCGCCGTCGCGTTTCGGTCCTGGTCCGCGCTCATTCGGCCACCGAGAACTCGATCCCGTCGTGGGATTCGTACTCGCGAAGTTCGACGTCCTCGTAGGACAGTTCGTCGATCGAAACGTCGGCCACCTCGAGTGTCGGCCGCTCCAGGGGCTCCCGCGAGAGTTGCTCGAGCAGCCCGGGGACGTGATCGAGCCGTTCGTCGCCATCGGCCTCCGCGGGCGCTTCGGACTCGAGCCAGGCCTTGATATCGAGGTAATCCGACCGCTCGTCGGCGTCGGCCAGCTTCGACTGGAGGGTCTCGAGGTTCTCGGCGTACCAGTCGCCGCGCGCGCCGCGGCCGCAGTAGACGTGGGCGTCGACGACGGTGTGAGCGAAGCTGCCGGGTTCGAAGCCGGTCTGCTGGGCGACGACCTTCGTCAGGAGTGAGTAGGCCGCGATGTTGAAGGGGATTCCGAGGGCGGTGTCCCCCGACCGCTGCGTGAGGTGGCAGTTCAGCCGGTCGCCCTGCACGTTGAAGACGAAGCTGTAGTGACAGGGCGGGAGCGTCGAGACGGCCGCGTTCGCGGGGTGCCAGGCGTTGACCACCAGTCGGCGCGAGTTCGGCGAATCCGAGAGCGTGTCGATCACGTACTGGAGCTGGTCGAACGTCTTCCGCCCGTCGGCCTCCTCGGTGACCCACTGGTGGGCCGCGTCGGGCCAGGACTCCCCCTCGAGTCGCGCGTCGTCCTCGGGAACCGGAAACCGCCGCCAGAAGCGGCCGTACGCGGTATCGAGTCGGCCCTCGTCGTCTGCCCAGGCGTCCCAGATCTTGGTCTCCTCGCGGAGGTTTTTGATATGCTCCTCGCCGGAGAGATACCAGCAGACCTCGTGGAGCATCGAGTTCCAGCGGTAACCGTCCATCTCCTTGGTCGTCAGCAGCGGATATCCGTCCTGGAGATCGACCTCGTAGTGTTCGCTGAACGACGAAATCGTGTCGACGCCGGTCCGATTGGGCTTGTGGGTGCCCTCCGAGAGGACCGCGTCGACGAGCTCGAGGTACTGTCGCATTGCTCGAACCGTAACGACCGAACGACTATAATAACGTACGGTCCGGAACCGATCACACCGGGAACACGAGCGATGCGTCTTCTCTCATACGTCTGGAGGACCTCTCGGAGCAGGTTGGCTGCTCGGCGTTTCTCGAGGGTTCTTGCGCCGGCTCCGGATTTTAGTGTGACCGCGTCCCATAGCCGGTGTGGTGACGCTTGAGCGACTCGTACACGGTCGGCGGACGAACGCCGTCATCGGGTGGGTGCTGCTGAGCGTCGTGGCGGTGAGCGCCATCGAGAGCGTGCTGACCGCCACCGTTCTCTGGCGACTCCTCGCACTGCTCGTCGTGGCTGTGGCCGCGATACCGGCGCTTTACACACGCGACTGGACGGTGATGGTCCCCTGGCCGCTGCTGTCGGTCGCCGCCGTCGCCGTGCTCGCCAGGGCGATCGGGCTGGGTCCCGAAGCCGCGGGCTACCTCATCGTCGCGACGCTCGCGCTCATCGTGGTGGTCGAACTCGACGTCTTCACGTCGATCGAACTGAGCCGGCGGTTCGCCGTCGCCTTCGCGGTCATGATGACGATGGCCTGTCAGGCGCTGTGGACCGTCGCCCAGTTCTACTCGGACCGGTGGTTCGGGTCCGAGTTCCTGCGATCGCAGACCGAACTGCAACGGGATATCGTCATCGTCACGCTCGTGGGGCTCGCCCTCGGCGTGCTCTTCGAATGGTACTTCGTGCGGTTCGAACCCGCCGGCACCGTCGGCCGAGCGATACCCGACGCGGAGTCGACATGACGTTCGGCGAGTCGGTCGGTCTCTCCGACGATCAGGAGCGATACACCGTTCGGATCCTTCAGGGAGCGCTGATCGGACTGATCGCCTACGGGGCGGTGACGGCGCGGTTTTCGGTCTCGGTGACGGCAGCCATCGCGCTCGGAGTGACGGTCCTGCCCGCGCTGTTGCGCCGCGAGTACGGCTACTCGATGGACGCCGGACTCGTCCTCTGGATCACCGGCGCCGTGTTCCTCCACTCCCTCGGTTCGATCGGTATCTACGCGCAGTACCCGTGGTACGACGAGATAACCCACACCGTCTCGTCGATCGTCGTCGCCGGCATCGGCTACGCCTCGTTCCGGGCGTTCGAACTCCACTCCGACGACATCGACGTCCCGCCTGCGTTTCGATCGGTGTTCATCGTCGTGTTCGTCCTCGCGGTCGGCGTCCTCTGGGAAGTGTTCGAATACGCTCTCGGCGACCTCGTCCCCGTCTACGGAGTCGACGACATCGTTACCGACTTCGTGTTCAACGGGATCGGCGGGCTGGCCGTGGCGATCTGGGGGGCGGGCCACGTCGGCGGGCTCATAGGGTTCTTCCGGGAACGGCTCCGGTCGAACGCCGATCAGTGATCGGCCAGCTCGCCGAACGCGGAAGTCCGATCGACGACGGCCCACAGTCGGCTGCATGATCCGGCATCGGGACTATCCGAAGACGAGTCGAAACGGAGGGATACCCGAAAGGGGAGCTACTTCAGCATGACGGATACATCACGTTCCGAGACGAGACGCAGGTTCATGCAGGCAGGTGCCACGGCCGCGAGCGTCCTCGCACTCGGATTGCCCGGAACTGCGGGGGCTCAGGAGTCCGAGGACGGTAACGACGCGGAGGATACCGCCTTCCGAAACGTCATCGCGACTCGCGAGACGTTCTTTGGCGGCGCGATCTTCAGGGTCGTTTCGCCGCCGCTAGAAAACGCACCCGTGGTAGAAAACCCCGATGTCGTGCGAAATCACGAGGTTCGCGTCGTCGAGTACTTCAATACGAACGAGGAAGGGTACATCTTCGTTCCGCCGAACACTCAGATAGAGCAAGGGGAGGTCTACATCTTCGACGACCTGCTGTCGGACAGGACGCAGGAAGAAATCCCAGCGCCGGGTCTCATTCAGGTGGAGTTCCGTCCGCTCAGGGAGCAGAACCTCCCCTTCGAATACGACGTGGACGAGGATTTCGAACTGTTGGAAGGGGGTGGTGGCGAAGCAGCCGTCCGTCCCGACGACTTCTACTCCCAAGCGCTGTTCGAGATCACCTCCGGAGCGCAGGGCTGGGTTCCACAGGACATCGAACAGAGCGGCCTGTTCACCGACTACAACACCGTCCACGCCAGATATCTCGGCACGAATCAGCGGTTCCTCCTCTTCGCACAGGAGGCCGCACAGACGAACACGGGCGCGCTCTACGTGATGCGCGACGAGTCCGAAATCTTCGACCCCGCTGGGAACCTCGTGGCCGCCGAGTTCACCCCCGTAGACGAGGAGAGCCTCACCTTCGACGACGACTTCCTCCGCTAACGCGGCGGTATCGCCGTCTCCCGTCGGCCATTTCCGCCTGCCCCCTCGAGCGGGCGACTGTGCTACCCACGTTCGTGCATACTTCCAGCCGAAGAAAAAGCAACGTTTACAGGTTCGTGCGTTCCGGTATCGACCATGCGAGAGAACGTGCTGCTGATCGGGGGTGGCGGTCGCGAACACGCCATCGCCCGCGCGCTCGAGGACAGCGAGGCCGACCTCTACGCCTGCGCCGGGAACAAGAACCCCGGCATTGCCCGTATCGCGACCGGGTTCGAGACGCTCGAGACGACCGACTCCGAGGCTGTCGTCGACTACGCCGAGGAGGTCGACGCGACCATCGCCGTCATCGGCCCGGAAGCGCCCCTCGAGGCCGGCCTGGCGGACGCGCTCGAGGCAGCGGCGATCTACGCCTTCGGCCCGAAGGAGGACGACGCCCGCATCGAGACGGACAAGGCTTTCCAGCGCCGGTTCATGGAGGAAAACGACATCCCCGGCTGCCCCGATTTCGAGACCTTCGACGACATGGAGGCCGCCTGTGATTTCATCGACGAGTACGACGGCGACCTCGCGATAAAGCCGGCCGGCCTCACCGGCGGGAAGGGCGTCAAGGTCATCGGCGACCAGGTGACCGCCGAGGAGGGCAAGGAGTACATCCGCGAGTCCGACTACGACCGGATCGTCCTCGAGGAACGACTCATCGGCGAGGAGTTCACCATTCAGGCGTTCGTCGCCAACGGCGAATTCAGCACCGCCCCCGCCGTGCAGGACCACAAGCGCGCCTACGAGGGCGACGAAGGCCCCAACACCGGCGGAATGGGCAGCTACTCCGACGCGACGAACGAACTCCCGTTCATGACCGAGGACGACTACGACGACGCCGTTTCGATCATCGAGGCCACCGTCGACGCCCTCGAGGACTACCGCGGGATCCTCTACGGCCAGTTCATGCTGACCGAGACCGGTCCCCGCGTCGTCGAGTTCAACGCCCGCTTCGGCGACCCCGAAGCGATGAACACCCTGCCGGTGCTCGAGACGGACTTTCTCGACGTGCTCACCGCGGCACGGGACGGCGAGGCCCCACCGGAACTCGACTTTGCCTCCCAGGCGACGGTCTGCAAGTACGCCGTCCCCGAGGGGTACCCGACGGATCCCGAAGCCGGTGCGAAAGTGCAGGTCGACGAGGAGAGCGCCGGAGACGCCCTGCTCTACTACGCCAGCGTCGACGAGCGCGACGACGGCATCTACACGACGACCTCCCGGTCGTTCGCCCTGGTCGGCGTCGCCGACTCGATCGACGAGGCCGAGGAAATCGCCGAGGACGCGCTCGCAGTCGCCGGCGAGGAGGGGCTGCACGTCCGCCACGACATCGGGAAGGCGGATCTCCTCCAGCGCCGGATCGACCACATGAACGAACTTCGCAGCGAGTAGCGTCGCACTGCCGTCCGCTTCTACCGCTCGCGTTCGTCGCCAATCTCGTCGATCGTCTCGAGCAGCAGCCTCGACCCCAGTCGGATCTCCCGTTCGGTCACGTCGAGTGGCGGCAGCAGTCGCAGCGTCTTGTAGCCACAGCCCAGCGTCAGGAGACCGCGGTTGAACGCTCCCTCGAGCACCGCGTCCCGTCGATCCTTCGTATCGAACTCGACGCCGAGCATCAGTCCGCGACCGCGGACGTCGATGACGCCGGGCATGTCGCCGTCGTCGACGGCGTCCTCGAGACGCGTCCGAAGCTGCTGGCCTCGCTTTCGCACGTTCGCGAGCAGGTTCTCCTCGTGGATGACGTCAACCGTGAGCACGCCGGCCATAGCCGCGACGAGGTCGCCGGCACCCCACGTCGAGGAGAGCCGACCCCGTTCGGCGGGGAAGACGTCCGAGCGCGAGATCGTCGCGCCGACGCGGAGCCCCTTCCCGCTCGCGATGACGTCGGGAGTGAGGTCGAGGTGGTCGACGGCCCAGAACTCGCCCGTTCGGCCCACGCCCGACTGGATCTCGTCGGCGACGATCCGGAGGCCGTACTCATCGCGTAGCGCCTCGAGGTCGCGGGCGAACTCGGGGTGGGCGACGCGGTAGCCGCCCTCGCCCTGGATCGGCTCGAGGATGAGGTAGGCGATCTCGTCGGGGTCGATCGCGCCGCGATCGGGGTGGAGCGCGTCGGAGACGACGTTGCCGCCGGGGCCGTCGGTCAGCCAGCGGGTCTCGTAGGCCTCGTCGGTCGACGGGTAGGGGACGCTGACGACGCCGGGAATCTCGGGAAAGCCGCTGCGGTGAACGGCCTTCGAACGGTTGAGCGACAGCGCGCCGAGCGTCCGGCCGTGAAACGCGCCGTCGAAGGTGAACGCGCGGTGACCGCCAGCGGCGTAGCAGATCTTGATGGCGTTCTCGACGGCCTCCGCGCCGGAGTTCGAGAGGAAAACCCGGTCCATGTCGTAGTGGTCGGTCACCGCGACCAGCCGGTCCATCAACTGCGTCGGACCGGGGAATTCGGGCTCGTTCGCCGAGCCGCCGCCGCTGACGTAGAAATCCTGTCCGGCGATCTTCCCCGGATCGACGGGATCGAACGCGCGGAGCTTCTCGCGGATCGTCGGGTTGTTGTAGCCCAGCGGCGCGGCCGCGACGTGACTCGTGAAATCCAGTAAGACGTTGCCGTCGACGTCGGTACAGAACGGGCCGACCGCCTCACCGCCGGCGTCCCAGACGAACTCGTAAACGTACGTACTCGGCGCGGCGAACCGGTGGTGGTAGTCGACCCACTCGCTAGCTCGTTTCCCGGGGAGGTCGTCGATCCGGGGCTCGGCCGTTGCTCGGTCCATACGAGAGCTTCGACCGTCGACGGGTAAAGTTACTGACCGCTAAACGACGACGGCTAGCGATGCTACCGCGCCACCGACCAGCAGAATCGTGCTGTAGGCCGCGACCCGGTTCCGGAAGCCGGTGTCCGACGAGGTCGCCGCCAGCAGCGCCTTGACGACGATGCTCGAGACCGTCGCGAGCAGGATGGCGACCGTTGCCTCCGCCGGCCCGAGCTGGCCGCCCCGATAGAGAACGACCGCGGAGGTGGTCGCGCCCGCACTCGAGACGAAGCCGCTGGCGACCGCCGTCGCGTAGAAGCCCAGCGTCCCGAACCACGTTTCGGCCAGCGACCCGAAGACGAGGACGACGAGGAAGACGGCCCCGAACGCGAGCGCGTTGCGCAACGAGAACGGGCTCTCGAGTTCCATCGGGCCGGATTCGCTCCAGTCGGCGGTGAGCGCGGCGACGGCGAACGCGAGGACGATGACCGCGCCGAGCGGGATGATCGCTTCGACGAGGATGTCGGAGTCGCTGCCGGCCGTGAAGCCGACCGCGATCGCGAGGTTCCGTGCGGCCATGGCGGCGTTGGCGAGCAAGATTGCGGCGACGGCGTAGGAGGCCGCGTCGGGCCGCTGGTCGACGTGATCGAGCATCGTGCCGACGACGGCCGTCGAGGAGGCCAGCCCGCCGAAGAAGCCCGTGATGGCGATGCCGCGCCCGCCGTAGGTCGAGACGATCGCGTAGTTGACGATACCGATCCCCGCGACGGCGACGACCATCAGCCAGATGACCTGCGGCTCGAGGGGAATCGCCAGCCCGGCGAACTCGACTGTCGTCTGGGCCGGCAGGAGCGGGTAGACGACGAATGCGAGGATAGCGAACTCCGTCGTCGAGCGCATCTCCTCGTGGGAGAGCCCCCAGGCGAACTCGTGGAGTTCGCGCTTCAGGACGAGCAACAGCGACGAGAGGACGGCGACGGTCACTCCCTCCAGGATGAAGCCGACGGTGACCAGAATGCCGACCCCGTAGGCGACGAGCATCGAAACCGAAGTCGTCAGCGAGAGCCCGGCTTCGTCCTCGCTCATGAGTCCCTGGACCGCGAGCAACACGCCCTGGACGATCACGAGCACGCCACCCAGAACCAGCAGGCTCTCGCCGATCACGGTGTCCGATTCGGTGACGAGAACGGTGAAGACGGACGCGAGCAGGCTGATGAGCGAGAACGTTCGGATACCGGCCGACTTCTGGGACCACTCGCGCTCGAGGCCGAGAAACATCCCCAGCGCGCCCGCGAGCGCAATCCGGACGACCGTCTCCTCGAGCGGCGCGTCGCCGACCTGCAGTACGACCTCGTTCACCCGCGGAGATTCACTGCGGTCGCACATAAGCGACCCGCCGGCGGCGACGCTGCTCGGTCGTCGCATCCGTTCTCGAGGATCGAGTAACAAGCGGTGGGTCGATGTCGCTCACCGAATAGATCGAACTGACGAGGACGAGACGATCACTGCAGCAACCGTTCGAAGCGGCACGACACCGAGCCGAGCGAGTCGTATTACAGTTCGACGTACTGGGACTCCCACTCACGGCGCGCCTCGAGTTCGCGACGGCCGCGACGGGTGAGCGTGTAGAAGTTCGTTCGCCGGTCGCGTCGGCCCTTCTCGACGAGCCCTTTGTCGACGAGCGTGTCGAGGTTCGGATAGAGTCGACCGTGGTGGATCTCCTTCTCGTAGTACTGCTCGAGTTCCTCTTTGATCGCCAGTCCGTGCGGTTCCTCCTCGCCAGCGATGACGTAGAGCAAGTCCCGCTGGAATCCTGTCAGGTCGTACATTGGGTAAGTACCAATCTCACTTACTGTCGAATTTTAATAAGGCTATCGGGTTGTTTCGAGCGAAAGAGGGGTATTACTAGCGAGAAGACTCGTTTCGAGCGTGGGGGTCCCATAACGCCGGTGACTGGTTATCCGGCAAATCTCCCATAATGCGCTGTTCATGTTTACAGTACAGCCATTTTGTTTCGGTACGATTATATACATAGGCAGTCTCTCCGTCCGCTTCGTTGCAGCGGAAGCGAGAAGCGTCGCTACTCGGAACTGGTAATCGTTCGAAACAGGAAAGCAAATCGCGTGACGGAAAAGTGTCACGCGATCGCTTGCCGCCCTGAATTGGTCCCCGCTGACGCTTCGGCCCTCCAAGCGAAGCGTCACGTGGAAGAATTCGCTGGTAGAACTTAAAGGTAACGACAATGCGTCGGCCGCGGACGTCCCGTGTGTAGATCAGATATGCTCTTCTTCGAGCACCCAGCCGAGCGCGCGCTTGTAGTAGGTGAACATTTGTCTGACGCCCTCGTGGCGCATCTCGTCGCTCTCGAGGTTCTCTTTGAGGAACTCGTACTGCTCGCGGATTTCTTCTTCGTCGCGCATACACGCTACTATCGGCCGAGGGGGCAAAAAAGTCGTCACGCGTCGTCGGTCGCCGGCCCCACCGGCGCGTTGTTCACCACTGTTTCGGTCGCGAATAGATCGGTTTCCGGCGTGAAATGGTCGGAAACGAACGAGATCGACGGTCGGTACCGCCGGCGCTCGCTCGCGACTCGAGTCGATCGACGAAGTGGATACGGCCCCGCACGAGGGGCGATGATACCCTTAACTGCTGTTTCCGTCGCTCTCGTTGCCGGTGACACTCTCGTTACCCTCGGATTCGTTGCCGGCACCGTCGCCGAAGGTCAGTGTCACCTCTTCGTCGCCACCGTCGATCTCGACGTCGTCTTCGGTCTGCTCGCCCTCGTTCTCGGCCATTACCGTGTACTCTCCGTCCTCGAGTTCCTCGAATTCGACTTCGCCGTTCTCGTCGGTCTCGTCCTCCATCGGGAAGCTCTGGCCGCCCCCGATATCGGTCGTTTCGTTGCCGGACTCGTTGCCGGATTCGTTGCCCATCCCGCCGTCGGACTCGTTACTGGATTCGTTGTCCATTCCGCCGTCGGACTCGTTGTCCATCCCGCCGTCGGACTCGTTACCGGATTCGTTGCCCATCCCGTCCTCGCCCGCACCGGACATGCCGGCTTCCTCGAGCGTGACGGTCGCGCCCTCGACCGGACCCTCAGCGTTTTCGACAGTTACGGTCAGCGTGTACGTCTCGTCGCCGCCGTCGGTTTCGTTGCCGGACTGGTTGTCCGTTCCGTTCTCCGATTCGTTGCCACCGGGGCCGCTGTCGGCACAGCCGGCCAGCGCGAGCGCAGTCGTCGTTCCTGCCGCGGTAACGAACGTCCGTCGGTTCAGTCGCTTGCGGGACATATACCTCGATAATACGTTCCGGCTGGTTTCGATGTGGCCTGCCTGTGCAGCCCGTTAATAGCTTATTTACCGTCGTTAATAAGCTAATGACAGTTATCGATCGCGAACCGTTACGGATCGGTCGAGGACAACGACGCGCCGTCACGGACCGAAGCCGTCGGAACCGATAGCTCGAGTTCGACGGGTGCTGGTCGACGAATCCGGCGACTCGAGCCGTCCAGAGCGGTCGTCGCTCGGGGTCCGGTGAGCCTTTTTGTCCCCCGGCCGTAGTAGTCGCCATGAAGATCCGGGGTGAGCGCGAGTGCCAGGAGTGTGGAACGCGCTGGTCGTACTACGAGACGGGAAGCGTCGGCTGTCCGGCCTGCGGGAGCCTCCGGAGCGTCGGCGTCGACGACCGCACCGAACACACCGACCTGCAGGTGGAGTTCGATCTCACCCCTGTCCGAAACGCGATCGACGAGATCGAAACCGACGACCTCGCCGAACGCGCCCGCGACCGCTGTCGCGAGTACGTCCGCCGGCGCGGGTTCGTCAACGCCGGCACCCTCCGCGAACTCGACGATACCTATCTCGCCGCGACGGAACTGCTCCACGTCGCCGACATCGTCGCCCGCGAAATCCAACTCGAGGACCGCGAGGAACTCTACTTCCTCGCGCTGTTGCGCGACGCCGATCAGGGGGGTCGCCCACCCGTCGAGGACGTTCCCCCGACGCTCGAAGCGGCCCGCGGGCTGGCCTACGCCAACGCGGTCCGCGAGTACCGTCGCGACGTTCGCACCTGGGCCGAGGACCGCGATCTGACCGCCAGCGAACGCGGCGCGCTCGAGACGCTCGGCGAACACGTCAAGCGAATCCGAATGCTCGACGGCGACGTAGCGCCCCGGATCGCCGACCGGCTCGTCGAAGCCACCCGCGACCTCGCAAACGGCCTGCGCGGCGACGAGTTCGCGTTCTCGCAGGCTCAGGAGCGGCTGGACGGTCTCGAGTTCGATTCGATCGAATGAGGTCGCCACCACGTAACGAGACCGGCCGATCGACGCCCACCGACGCGACGTTCGAGGAACGGCAGCGGCTCCCGTCCTGGATGGGGCCCACTGTCCTCGCTCTCTCGATCTCGCCGCTCGCAGTCACGATACTCGTCATCATTGGCGAGAACGGCGTGACGCCGGGCTCGCTCGCCGCGATTGCGGCGATCGTCGGCCCCGGCCTCGGCGTCGTGCCCCTCGTCTACTGGGCCAAGCTTCGGACGCAGGTCCGCGACGATGGAGTCTACTTCCGCTTTCGACCGTTCCATCGCTCGTGGCGGTCGATCCCGTTCGCGAATATTCAACGCGTTCGTCGGGACGAGCGTCGTGCCTTCCAGTACGGTATCCGGTGGACGAGACGCGGCTGGGAGTACCGCGCCGACGCGAACACGGGCGTCGAAATCGATCGCATCGAGGGCAAGCCGATCTTTCTCGGCACCGAGCGCCCGCACGAGTTCCGGGCGGCGATAGAAGCGGGAGTGCGTCGGTCGGGACGATAAACGGGAGGCCCGATCGGACACGAGCCGACGTTCAGGGGAGGTCGACGGCGACGTCCTCCTGCAGGCTCGCTGCCTTGACCGTGTTGTAGAGCAGCATCGCGCGAGTCATGGGACCGACGCCGCCGGGGACGGGCGTGATCGCGCTGGCTTTCTCCTCGGCGCTCTCGTACTCCACGTCGCCGACGAGTTCGTACCCCTTGTCGGTGTCCGCGTCGACGCGGTTGACGCCCACGTCGATGACGACGGTCCCCTCGGAGAGCATCGAGCCGTCGACGAGTTCCGGGACGCCGGCGGCCGCGACGACGATGTCCGCGCGGCGGGTCTTCTCGGCGAGGTCGTCGGTCCGGGAGTGACAGACCGTCACCGTCGCGTTACCGTCGTCGGCCTTCTGGATCAGCAGGTTCGCGAGGGGCTTGCCGACGATGTCCGAGCGGCCGACGATCGTCACGTCCTTGCCCTCGGTGTCGATCCCGGCGGACTCGAGGAGTTTCTGTACTCCGTGGGGGGTGCAGGGACGGAAGCGGGCGTCGCCAGCGACGAGGCGACCGACGTTCTCGGGGTGGAAGCCGTCGACGTCCTTGGCGGGGTCGACCCGGCGGATCACGTCGCGGTAGTCGACGTGGTCCGGCACCGGTGCCTGGACGATGTAGCCGTGGATATCGTCGTCGGCGTTGAGGTCCGCGATGGCGTCGTACAGCTCCTCGGGTGGCGCATCGCCGTCCACGTCGACGTGGTGGCTCTCGATCCCGACCTCCTCGCAGTCGCGCTGTTTCATGTTCACGTAGGTCTGGCTCGCCGGATCGTCGCCCATGAGGACCGTTGCCAGGCCCGGCCGCGCACCCGCGTCGGCGAGCGTCTCGATCGCGTCCGTCAAGCCGTCTCGAATCTCGCTTGCGACAGCGTTGCCGTCGATGATCTCGGTCATTACTCGAGTGGGCGGCCGCGAGGCTCATTAATCTCCGGATTCGTGCTCAGAACAGCCCTTACTGGGCGACAAATATACACGTTCGTGGATACTCGACCTCAGACTCGTTCGTCGAGGAACGACTCGATCGCGTCGTTGACCGGTTCCGGGCGCTCGAGGTTCGAGGTGTGACCCGCTTCCGGAATCAGTTCCATCTCGGCGTCCGGTAGCTCGTCGAGCATCGGCTCGGCGCGCGAGGGATCGATCGAGGGGTCTTCTTCTCCGTGGACGATCAGGACCGGGACGTCGATCTCGGAGAGCCGGTCGGTGACGTCGGATCGCTCGAGCCAGGAGTGGAGCTCGCGGAAGACCGACGTACCGGGGTAGGTCGCCCAGCGGTCGACCCACGACTCGACGAGGTCGGGGTTCTCCTCGCGGGTCGTTTCGCCGAAGAGGTAGCCGGTCACGCCCTCGGCCAGTTCCCGCGGGGTCGGATCGTGCGAGTCCTCGAGCGGATCGACGAGGTCGCCGTAGACCTCCTGCTCTTCGTCCGTGTGCGGCGCGGCCATCGAGTCGATCAGAACGAGTCCGTCGACGCGCTCGGGGTACTCGAGCGCGAAGCGAAGCGCCATGAAGCCGCCCATCGACATGCCGGCGATGACGGCGCTGTCCTCCCCGATTCCGTCGAGCAGCGCGTCACAGTCGTCGGCCAGGTCCCACAGGTCGTACTCCCCCGCGTACCGGTCCGTCCGCGCGCGCAGATCGTAGGCGACGGCTCGATACTCGTCGCGCAGTGCCTCGAGTTGCGGCGCGAACATCGTCCGATCCATCAGCGTTCCGTGGGCGAAGACCACCGGCTGGCCCTCGCCGACGTCGGTCGTCAGTGCGTCCGTTCGCACGCGATACATGTCCGTGGCCGTCTCGTCTGTCATGTGGAACGGTAACGATGGCCTTCCTGAAAAGGATACGTCATGCGGAAGGTCGCAGAAAACCCCCGCCGACGGTGGCGGCAGGGCCGTCGGGCGAACACCGCTACAACGCTATCGGTTCGTTCCCGGTTCAGCGACGTCCCACTCGGTGGTGTCCTGTGCGTCGGTCACGACCAGCGCGTACTCGTCCTCGAGTTCCTCGTACTCGGTCGTCTCGGCGGCGTCGATCAACACCTTCGCCTGTCGCTCGTGGACCGCCCTCGCAGCCGCCAGCGCGTCTTCGGCGACGGCCACGCCCTCCGCCTCGAGTTCGGGACCGATGCGCTCCGTCCAGACGTCCTCAGGCAGCATACAGACCGCGCGCGAGTCTGCCGATAGCGGCGGGACACCGGCGACGTGATCCCCCGTTCCGACGAGGTCGTAGCCCTCGACAGCCTCGAGGAGTCCGATGACATTGGTTTCATCGGCGTCGCGCTTGGCGAGGGCCGACTCGAGCACGGCGGGATCGATCGGGGCGGCCATCGTCTCGGGGCGGGGCGTCGGATCGCCGCGACCTTCGTGTTCGATGACCTCCTCCGCGACCGGATCGCTGTCCCCGCCGACGTCTGGCAGCGGTTCGGCGCGATAGGCTTCCCCGTCATCGAATCGGACCGGAAGCAGGCCGATCGTCTCGCCGACCGCTATCGCGTCGAACAGCAGCGGCCGGTTGGTGTCGTAGACCTCGAGTGCGATTCCCAGCCCCTCTGGCGGCTCGGTACGGACGAGCGTGTCCGGGACGGGCGCGACGATCTCGCCGTCCTCTTCGCGGAGCTCTCGCGGGTACGGCGCGTCGGCAGTGGCCGCGTCCTCGATCCCGCTGCAGACGAGCATCGGCTGGTCCTCGTGCTGGTCGATGTCCCAGTCGATGTGGTCGCCCGGCGATGCACCCAGGTATTCGGTCACCGGCGTCACCACGACTGCCAGCGCCGAGGCCGCAGTCTCGTCCGTCTCCCGGAGCTCGAGTAACCGGTCATCGTCGAGGACGGTCCCGGTCGGACGCGTAGACATGGGCGGGGGTACAACCAGCCCGATAAAAAGACGCATGCCGGCGAGTGGCAGGGATCGATCGACGTCCGAACGTAGCCTGAAAGAAGTCGAAATGTGGCTTGCGTCGCTACTCGTAGAGGGGATTCTCGTCGCACAGCGTCGCGACGTCAGCGCGAACGTCTTCGATGACCGCCTCGTCCTCGGGGCTGTCGACGACGCGGGCAATGAGGTCGCCGACTTTGCGACAGTCGTCCTCGTCGAAGCCGCGGGTGGTCAGCGCCGGGGTGCCGGCGCGAATGCCGCTCGGGTTGAACGGCGAGCGCGTCTCGCCGGGCACCGTGTTCCCGTTGAGAACGATGCCGGCGTCCTCGAGCGCTTCCTCGGCGTCGCCACCGGTCGTGTCGGGATGGCTCTCGCGCAGGTCGACGAGCACGAGGTGGTTGTCGGTGCCGCCCGACACCAGCGAGAGGCCGTTCTCGGAGAGGCTCTCGCCGAGCGCTCGCGCGTTCGCGACGGTCTGCTCGGCGTAGTCCTCGAATTCGGGCTCGAGGGCTTCCTTGAAACCGACTGCCTTGCCAGCGACGTTGTGCATGAGCGGGCCGCCCTGACCGCCGGGGAAGACGGCGGCGTCGATGTCGTCGGCGTACTCCTCGTCGCACATGACGATGCCGCCACGGCCCGAGCGGATGGTCTTGTGGGTCGAGCCGGTAACGAAGTCGGCAACGCCGACCGGCGAGGGGTGGACCCCCGCGGCCACGAGACCGGTGATGTGGGCGATGTCCGCGAGGTGGAGCGCGTCCACGTCGTCGGCGACGGCCTGAATGCGCTCCCACTCGATCTCGCGCGGGTACGCGGAGTAGCCTGAGACGACGATGTCGGGATCGAACTCGGCCGCGTGCTCGGCGAGGGCCTCGTAGTCGAGGTAGCCGGTCTCGGGGTCGACCTCGTACTGTTCGACCTCGTAGAGCTGGCCGGTGAAGTTCGCCGGATGGCCGTGGCTCAGGTGGCCGCCGTGGTTGAGATCTAGCGAGAGGATCTTGTCGCCGGGCTCGAGCATGGCGAAGTAGACGGCCTGGTTGGCCTGCGTACCGGAGTGGGGCTGGACGTTGACGTGCTCCGCGCCGAACAGCTCCGTCGCGCGCTCGATCGCGAGCGTCTCGACCTCGTCGGCGTACTCGCAACCGCCGTAGTAGCGCTCGCCGGGGTAGCCCTCCGCGTACTTGTTCGTCAGGGCGCTCCCCTGCGCGTCGAGGACGGCCTCGCTGACGTGGTTCTCGCTGGCGATCATCTGTAGCGTCTCCCGCTGGCGCTCGACCTCGCCCTCGAGGGCGTCGGCGACGGCGGGATCGACCTCGCGAACCTGGTCGTGGTTCATATCCGAACTGCCGTCTGGCGGCTGCATAAGTGTACCCGTCCTCGGCAAGTCGAGCCACTATCGTCGGCCGGTGCCGGATCGGTCGTCGGCCCGCGATCGACCACGGCCCGATACAACTAACTTGTCCGAGTGACATTCAACCAACGAATGATTGAGTGGGCGGTAGACGGCGACACCCTCCACGTCACCGACGCCGACAACGCGGAGCTGACGGTCACCGGTGACGAGTTCGCCGTCGACGGGTCCGGCGTCGACATCCCCCGTCCGGCCGACGACACGGTCGTCGTGACCGCCACCGAGCTCCGATTCCCGCACGCGGTCGTCTACGCGTTCTCGCTCGGGCTCGAGGATCAGTACGAACTCGACCCTAACGGCGAGCCCCTCTCGTTACCGCCCGGCGAGTACGTCGTCGATATCGACACGGAGATCAAGGCCTATCTGCGATTCTCCGGCGCGGCGCGGATCGAGAAGACCGACGATTACGAGGAAACCGTCGTCTCCTTTCCGGACCGGACGCGCGTCATCCTCGGACTGCGCTGTCGCCACGAGTTCCCTGCGGGGACGATCACCGTTCCCGACTCCCCGTCGGCGATCGCCGACGCCATCACGCACATGGCCGCCTCGCACAAGACGGACAGCCCCGACCGCTCGTATCCCACGCTTCGGGGCCACCCCTCCTTGCTCGAGCACGGCGACGAACTCGAGATTTCGGACTGCATCCGTTCCGACACTCCCGATCACGGGATCCAGCTGGTCGTTCCACCCGACTACGAGTCGCTGTTCGTGACCGCACCGCTGGCGTACTATCTCCAGGCGACAGTCCAGACGACTGACGAGCGACTGGGAAACCGGACGGGATCGAAGGCCGGCGACTCTCGGCCGTACCTTCGGCTCTCCGACCACGCGATCGAGGAGCCGCTCTCGCCGATGCCCGACCTGGAGCGCGACGTGGAGCGGCTGCTCCGTAAGTCGTTCTTCCTCGACTGTCTGGTCCGCAACGCCGGTCCGTACGGAACGACCCTCTCGGAGCTCAGTCTGCTCGAGGCGCTGGGGCTAGACGCCGACACACTGTACGAGGCATCACCGCAGGATCGGCTCGCTGCCTACCTCGACGTGCCGTACGCGGCAATCAAACATCGACTTCCCGACTGGCATCTCTCGACGTACGTCGCCCCCGAGTACGACAGCATCGAATCGCTCCCGTTCCTGCTCGACCGGCTGAGCATGATCTACACGCCGCGGACGTCCGAACTCGAGGGCAGAGAACTGGTCGAGCGGTCGCTCGAGGACTTCTATCGGGGCAACGACCCCGATCCGACGGCCCACTCGGGATACGACCCCGGCGTCGACAGGGCTACCGGGCAGGTCGCCTCGGTCGACATCGTCAAACCGGATCTCCGAAGCGGCCGAACCCACGGCTGGCTCGCCGACGGCGTCCCAATCGACGTCTTCAAATCCGCTCCCGAAGCCTACTACAACCGCCTCGAGTTCCTCGAAGAAGCGAGCGATTCGACCTCGATCTGTGTCGTCCTCAACGATCCCGAGATGGCCGGCGAACACGATCACGTCGCCGAAATCTATCGCCAGCGCTCGGAGGAACTGACCCTGGATCTCACCGTCGAAGAATCGCTCGAAACAGCCGCCCTCGCCCGTATGTTCGAAACCGACCACGACTTCGTCCACTACATCGGGCACTGCGAAACCGACGGGCTGTGCTGTCCCGACGGAACGCTCTCGGTCTCGAGCCTCGATCGTTGTAACGTCCAGACGTTCTTCCTCAACGCCTGTGGCTCCTTCTACGAAGGGATGAACCTGATCGAAAAGGGCAGCGTCGCGGGCGCGGTTACGTTCACCAAGGTGTTGAACGACCACGCGGTCAAGGTGGGGTCGACGTTCGCCAAACTCCTGGTTCACGGCTTCAGCATCGAGCGCGCGATGGCCCTCGCGCGCCGACGAATCATGATGGGCAAGGATTACGCCGTCGTCGGTGACGGCACACACTCGCTTACTCAGGCCGAGAGCCGCCTCCCGACGACAGCGACGCTCGAGGAACTCGACGAAGGCGAGGACGAACGGCGGTTCCTGCTGACGCTCGACTGCTTTTCGACGCGCGTAACCGGATCGTACTACTTCCCCCACACCGAGCACAACGAGTACGCCTACCTCTGTGGGAACGAATCGAGCTTTACGCTGACGGAGCCGGAGTTAGCGACGATGCTCAAAGAAACGGAGGCGTCCGTGATTTACGACGGCGACATCTACTGGTCGAAAGAGCTCTGGTCGCGATTCGACCGCTAATCTATGGTCCGCCGTACGTGCTCACTCGCTTCGCTCGGACTGCGAATCGTCGTGCCGAACGGTCAAAGGCCGCTTCGATCCGTGCGCCGTCGACCAGCTCCCGAACGACGCACCGCAGTCGGTTGTGTCGAACACCCATACGATACTGTAATAACACGATTCCGGCATATACTTATTGTTAGTATTCACATACTTGTCGGGCGAGTAGCGAACACGACGGATCCTGTCACAGTTCAATTTCCAGTGCAAATATCTGTTAGCGACGACGGTGTTCCGTTGGTGAACTAACGAGTAATGAGACAAAAATTACCGGTTCGGCCGCCAGAGCAGATGTTCTGCTGTGCAAACGGCCACCAAAATTAAGTATACCGACTACGATTACTTCTGTATACACATGGCTTCGAATTTACTCAACCATCAGATTGACGACATACTCGAGTCCGTGCTCGAGGATGCAAGCGGCGACGTGTACATGGTAAACCCGTCGCGGGACGCCATCGAGGAGTTCGTTTCGGTCGCGACCGCGTTCGACGGCGACCTCCCCTCGGTCCACATGCTCGCCGACGAGCGCACCCTCAAAGACGTAATGGACGACTTCATCATCGCCTCGAACGCCGCCGACCTCATCAGTGAGGGCGCGCTGGCACTGCGAACGCTCGCGGAGGCACCCGAAAACTCGCTGCTGGTCACCGAGGATCGCGTCATCGCCGTCGTTCACGCCGGCGACCGCGTCGGCGGGCTCATCACCGACGACGACAGCTTCGTCGACGACACCTACGACACCTACGCGGCCCGCTGGGACGACGCCTCCCAGTTCAACCTCCGGACGCCCCCGATCACGGACGTTCGCGAGACCCTCTCCAACGAGATCAGCCCTGAAGCCGAGGACGACTTCACCGCGATCCTCGACTCGCTGGAGACCGCCCGCGGCGACGGCGACGGCCTCGACGAGGTCACCATTTCGCTGCTGGTCGCGGCGAAAAACGAGGCGCTGCTGTACGACATCAGCAAGTGGGGCGAGGACGTCGGTATCGCCTCCAAGGCCACGTTCTCCCGAACGAAGACCAAGCTCGAGGACATGGGCCTGATCGACACCGAGAAGGTCCCGATCGACGTCGGCCGACCGCGGCTCCGCCTGAAGATCGGCGACGAGCGCCTCAGCGAGGCCGACAACGGTCAGCTCGCGACGGTGGCGCAGAGCATTCTCAACTAACAGCCTTTTACTCTGCGTTCTGGGGGACTGACGACAGCGTAGCTGTCGCACGGTCCGCCGACACTCGGTAAAAGGTTGATCGAAAGCACTCCTCCTCCTTCCGTTTCGACTCGCATTGCGAGTCTCCACAGCAGTCGTCGGCCCGCTCGCTCACTCGCGCGGCGCGTAGCGCCGCGCTTTCGTTCGCTCGCGGTCGGCGACGGTGAACGGCCTGCCCTCCCCCGAGTCGCAGGGCTCTCACTGTCGCTCGAGCCCCGCTCCCGGCCGGGGTGGCTGGTCGTCTCTGGAATCCGCGTGGCGCAAACCCCAAGTCGCCGCCGCGAGTGGGTTCGGGTATGTACGAGGCCGTCCACGCCCATCCCGACGGACAGAGCACGGTCGCCAGATTCGCGAAGACGGCGGCCGACTACGGCTTCGAGGGCGTGGTCGTGCGCAACCACTCCGACGCTCGAGCGGACTACGACCCCGACTTGATCGGCGAGGAGTACGGGATCGATGTCGTCGAGGGCGTCGAGATCCGGGCCGAGGATCAACAGCAAGCCAGCGGTGCTGTCGGGAACTTCCGGACCGCGGAGACGATCGTCGGCATCCACGGCGGGACGGCGTCGCTGAACCGCTTCGCCGTCGAACAGGCGAAAGTCGACGTACTCGCCCATCCGATGGCCGGTGACGGTGACGTCAATCACGTTCTGGTCAAAGCCGCCCTCGAGAACGGCGTTCGCCTCGAGTTCGATCTCTCGGGGGTACTGCGGACGAGCGGCGGCCGCCGGGTTCGCCACATTCAGTCGCTGCGTAAACTCCGGGAGATCGTCACCCACTACGACGCACCCTACGTGGTGAGCGCCGATCCGACCTCACACCTCGAGCTACGGGCGCCCCGTGAGTTGAAAGCCGTCGGTGAGCAAATCGGGTTTTCTGAGACATTCATCGAGGAGGGACTGGCCGAGTGGGGCCGGCTGGCCGAGCGCAACCGACACGTCCAGTCCGAGTCGTTCATTGAGCCGGGGGTCGAACGGGGCAGGTATGAAGAGGAGTCTTGAGGAGCACGCCGCCCGGTTCGACGAGAAGGCCGGCGAGTACGACGACTCGAAGACCGACGAGTACCGCGCCTGTGCGAGCCTCGTCGTCGAACACGCCGCGCCCGAGGCCGACGACGTCGTCCTCGATCTCGGGACCGGAACTGGCGCGATCGCGCTCGCGCTCGCCCCCGACGCGGCCCAGGTCGTCGGCCGCGACATCAGCGAGGGGATGCTCGCGGAGGCCGAGCGGAAAGCCACGGAAGCGGGACTGACGAACCTCGAGTTCGGCGAGGGTACCTTCCGCGAGCCCGAGTACGACGGTCCGGTCGACGTGGTCACCTCGAACTTCGCCCTCCACCACCTCTCGGACGCCGAAAAACGGGAGGCGATCGCGGTTATCGCCGACCTCGAGCCCCGGAAATTCGTCCTCGGGGACGTGATGTTCTTCGGCGAGGCGGATCCGGACGAGCCGTTCTACTCGCCCGAGGTCGACGATCCCGCGACCGTCGGCGTACTGGCCGACGCGTTTACCGATGCGGGCTTCTCGCTGACGGCCGTCGAACGCGTTCACGAGCAGGTCGGCGTGCTGGTCGCGGAGCGAAGTCCGACACCGGCCGAGTCGGGTGCTGAGTGAGATGAAACACCTCCCGAAACACCTCCGACCGCGCTGGCGATACCTCGCCGTGGAACTCGAGACGTGGCCCGACGAGCGCATCGGCCGGCGGTCGTTCCAGCGCGAGCTGTGGTACGCGGGCCAGAACCTGCTGGGCGATCCGGGCAGCGCCGACGCCGATCTGACCGTAATGCGGTTTTCGTTCGGCGACAGCACCGGCGAGGCGATCGTCAGAGCCCGCCGGGGCGAGACCGAGCCCGCGCGGGCGGCGCTTTCCTGTATCGACGAGATCGACGGCGCTCCCGTCGGAATCCGCGTCCGCGGTATCAGTGGCACGATCCGTGCCGCTGAAGAAAACTATTTAGGACGCCGCGGGCAAGATTCGGAAGAGAGAAACGTCGTGTTCGGGAACGAGGAGCGAGTCGCCGTCCTCCGGGACAGCGTAGGGGACGTTCGACTCGATGAGGCGTTCGCGGGCGCGACAGACCTCGATTACGATTTAGCGTGATACTATGCAGGGACAAGCCCAACAGCAGGCGTACGACCGTGGCATCACGATCTTCTCGCCCGACGGCCGACTCTACCAGGTCGAGTACGCTCGCGAGGCGGTCAAGCGAGGAACGGCCAGTATCGGTGTCCGAACGAGCGATGGCGTCGTTCTCGCCGTCGACAAACGAGTCCCCTCCCCGCTGCTCGAGGACTCGAGCGTCGAGAAGATTCACAAGGCCGACGACCACGTGGGCATCGCCAGCGCGGGCCACGTCGCCGACGCCCGCCAGCTGATCGACTTCGCGCGCCGCCAGACGCAGGTCAACCAGCTGCGCTACGGCGAGCCGATCGGCGTCGAGACGCTCACGAAAGAGGTCACCGACCACATCCAGCAGTACACCCAGGTCGGCGGCGCTCGCCCGTTCGGCGTCGCGCTGATCGTCGGCGGTATCGACAACGGCGAGCCCCGACTCTTCGAGACAGATCCGTCGGGCACGCCTTACGAGTGGAAGGCGCTGGCCGTCGGCGCCGACCGCGGCGAACTCCAGAACTACCTCGAGGAGAACTACGACGACGAGGCCGACTTGGACGGCGGCATCCAGCTCGCGCTCGACGCGCTCGCGTCGGTCAACGACGGCTCCCTGCTCCCCAACGAAGTGGGGCTGGCGACGGTCGACGTCGAGACCGAGTCCTTCGAGCAGTTCGACCACGACCGGATCGAGTCCCACCTCGAGGAGAACGATCTCCTCGACACCGGCGAGGACGAGGAGAGCGACGAGTAATCGAGACGCCGCTGCCGCTCCCGATCTGCGTTTTCCGACTGCTACCGACGGAACTCGAGCGAGCGGTCCGTCCCCCGCGGAACGCCGATCCGCGATCCGTCGCGCCTTCGGTCCGCTCGTCGGGAAACACTCTTTAAATTGGCGGGGAAACCGTTTGGTATGATTTCGCTCGACGAGGCAGTGACGGCGCGACTCGAGTCACACGGGGCGCGCTTCGAGGTGCTCGTAGACCCGGACGCGGCGCTGTCGATCAAACGCGACGAGTTCGACGGCGACCTCGAGGACGTGATCGCGGCCGAGGACGTCTTTGAGGACGCCTCGCGCGGCGACCGGCCAGCCGAAGACGACCTCGAGAAAGTGTTCGACACGACGGACCCCCTCGAGATCATTCCCGAAGTGATCAAACAGGGAGAGATCCAGATCACGGCCGATCAGCGCCGCGAGATGCAAGAACAGAAGCGCAAACAGCTGATCGACACCATCACGCGCAACGCGGTCAACCCGCAGATGGACAACGCGCCCCATCCGCCCGAGCGGATCGAGAACGCGCTGGAGGAGGCCGGCTTCACCGTCGATCCGATGGAGCCGGTTCAGAATCAGGTCGACGACGCGCTGGACGCGCTGCGCCCGGTGATTCCGATCCGGTTCGAGGAGATCACCGTCGCCGTCAACGTTCCGGCCGACTACGCCGGCAGCGCGCAGGCACAGATTCGACAGTTCGGCGAGTTAGAGCGCGAGGAATGGCAAAACGACGGCTCGTGGATCGGCGTACTCACGTTCCCCGCGGGGCTGCAAAACGAGTTCTACGACGTGGTCAACGAACACACCAGCGGCGAGGCCGAAACGGAGATCATCAAGGACAAAGACGACCTGAAGACGCGGTAACGGATCGCCGGGCCGCGGGCCCGACCGCGATTATCCTCGCTTGAAGCCGATCAGGAAGCCGCCGGTGAAGCCCGCGCCGATCGACAGCGTCGAGAGGATCGACTGGAGCCAGTGGACGTCGACGTTCTGCGCGCGCTGTTGGGTCTGCAAGAGTCCCGCCGAGAGCCGGTTCCAGTCGACGGTGATGATTCCCTGCGACTCGAGGTAGCGAAAGACCATCAACTGGACGCCGACCATGATCGCGACGAGTTTCGCGATCTTCTTCGCGGCGAAACCCATGACCCCGCCGATGGCCGCACCGCCACCGAACTCGAGGCCGAGTGCCGTCGGATCGATATCTATCATTATCCGTTCCCATTCGAGTCGGTTCCTATGACTGTTGTGGTCAGCGGAATAGACTGGCGACCGGTCTCGGTTGGGCAATGGAGACGACCGTTCGATGCCTGAGGCGGCCGCGTAGGAACTTGGTTCGGGCGTCGGGCACGGGATTCAAGACGGTCGGTCGCGTACGGTCGGCCATGAGTCACGTGCGTCCAACGGAGGTGGCTGACCGGCATCGTTAGCGTGTCCGGGTTCGCGCGGCGGTGTCCACAACGTCACGACCGCCCCGTGCGAGCGGCCGGTCGCGGGACCGGTGAGCCACGGCACTACGACGTGCGCGACCGACCGCGTCCGGAATACACACAGTCACCTGTATGAACACGATCATCGTCAAACGCGTCGATTCGGGGACGGCAGACACGAGCGAGATTCGCGATCTGGCCCGCGCGGCGGGATACACAGTCGTCGGCGAGGTCACCCAATCGCGGCGGGCCGATCCGGCGCTCCAGATCGGCGAGGGGAAAGCCGAGGAACTCGCCGCGCTCGTCGAGGAAACCGACGCCACGACCGTCGTTTTCGACAACCGACTGGGTCCGTATCAGACGTACAACCTCGGTCAGCTCTTACCCGAAGGCGCCGAGGTCATCGACCGGTTCACGCTCATCCTCGAGATCTTCGGCCAGCGCGCTCAGACCCGGAAAGCCCAACTGCAGGTCGAGCTGGCGGAACTTCGGTACGAACTCCCGCGCGCCGAAGCGAAGACGAGCCTCGCCAAGCGCGAGGAACACCCCGGGTTCATGGGGCTGGGCGAGTACGACGAGAGCCGCGAACGGGACATCAAAGACCAGATCAGCCGGATCAAGGACGAACTCGAGCGGATCGAGCAGACCGAACAGCAGCGCCGGGAGCGGCGTCGCGATTCGGGCTTCGATCTGGTCGCGCTCGCGGGCTACACGAACGCGGGCAAGTCGACCCTGCTGCGCCGGCTCGCGTCCGATCTCGAGGTCGACGAGAACGAGGACCTCCACCGGGATCTGGATCCGACGGCCGAGTCCCAGGACAAGCTGTTCACGACGCTGGGGACGACGACCCGCCGTGCCGACCTCGAGCCCCGCGACGTGCTGGTGACCGACACCGTCGGGTTCATCAGCGATCTCCCCCACTGGCTGGTCGAGTCGTTCAAGTCGACGCTCGACTCCGTCTACCGGGCCGATCTCGTCTTGCTCGTCGTCGACGTCAGCGAGCCCGTCGACGAGATCCACGAGAAGCTCGTGACCTGCCACGACACCCTCTACGAGCGTAACGAGGCCCCGATCGTGACCGTCCTGAACAAGATCGACAAGGTCGACGACGAGGAACTCGCCGAGAAGCGCGAGGCCCTCTCGTCGCTCGCGCCGAACCCGGTCACCGTTAGCGCGAAGGAGGGGCTCAACGTCGACGCCCTGCTCGAGCGCATCGACCACGAACTACCGGATTGGGAGCGCGAGCGGCTGATGCTACCGATGACCGACGACACGATGAGCGTCGTCTCCTGGCTCCACGATAACGCCCACGTCGAGGACGTCGATTACGGCGACGAGGACGTCGTCGTTTCCTTCGAAGCGCGTCCCGCGGTGGTCTCGCAGGCCCGCTCGCGTGCGAGCGATCTGCAGACGACCGCGGCAGAGTCGGCGTAGCCGCGGCCCGTTCGGGCTGCGTGGTTCACCCTTCTACGTCGCCGGACTGTCCCCGGTCCACGACCTGATGATCCGGCGTTCGAAGCTTCTCGAAGTATCGGTAAAGCGGGAAGACGAGGTCTTCCGCCACCCCCCGGACGCTCGTTTCGCTGGCGTAGACGATGACGGGAACGTCGGCGTCCTCCGCGAGGTCGATAACCCGATCCGGCGTGCTGCCGAGGACCCACTGTCGGAGCCGGCGCGTTCGCGACGCGCCGATGACGAGGATGCCGCCGTTCTCGGCGGCGGTCGTGACGAGCCCTTCGGCGACCGAATTCGCGGTGACGTTGTGGACTTCCACCGACTCCGCCGCCGGGAGGGCGTTCAGCGTCTCTCCGGGGTCTTCGGCGGTCCCGCTCCCGGTGGGCCTGACGTTGATGACGTGAATCGACGAGCCGTCCGCCGCAAGTTCGTTGACGAACGGCAACAGCGCCGCGTGATGGGGACCGCCGCCCGCGCCGACGTTGACCGTCGCGGGAACCCCCGTTTCCCGTCCCACGAACCCCTTCGAGAAAAGCACGTCGCAGGGCGCGTCGAACTCGACGCGCTGGGTGATCTCGGCGCTCTCTTCGGGATAGCCCATGAGAATCAGATCGACCTGATCCTCTCTGGCCGTCTGGACGATGCTGAATCCGACGTCGCGCGAGATGTGTCCCTGAACGGTGTAGTCGACCTCGAGGTCGGCGGCGGCGAGTTCGTCGCCGATCCCGGAGGCGCGGTTCTCGGCGGTGTCGACGACCATCTCGCTGGGCGTCTGGTCCGGGATCCCCGTGACGTTGACGACCTGCACGACCGGATCGTCCGCGTACAGGTTTCCGATCGTCGCCGCGAGCCGGACGTGCGTGGGGGCGCGGTCGGGTCGACGGACCGGAACGAGAATCCGAAAGCGGTCCGTCTCGACCGTCGCCGCCGCCTCGCTGGTCGCTTCGACGGGCGCGGCGTCGGCCGCCGCCCCGCTTCCGCCGCCGGCCGACTGCGCCGCCATCTCCTCCGGCGAGTACGGCGAGACGATCCGCTCGAACAGCTCTTCGGTCTCCGGGGCGCCGCCCCAGGCGAGGTACGCGCCGATCAGTGCGGTGATCAGGAGCGTCCCGACGATAACGCCGACGACCGGAAGGCTCGTGATGAGCCCCAGGTTCGCGGCGATCCCGAGGATCGGCAACAACGGCACGAGCGGGACTTTGAGCGGTCGATCGATGTCGGGGAAGCGCCGTCGCGAGACGATGAGCGCGACGTTGACCACCGACAGCGGCGCGAGCAGGTTGAACGTCGCGAAGCCGGTCAGCGCCTCGAGCCCCAGTCCGATGCCGGCGATCCCGCCCTCGGCGGGCAAGAGCATGATGAACGCGACGATGAGGGCGACGATAGTTCCCGTGACGGTCACGACGCTCCAGAACGGCGTGCCGTAGGAGGGGTGGATGCGGGAGAACCGCCGCGGTGCTTGCCCCTGTCGCCCCATCAGCGAACCGATACTGCTGGCCGCGAGGACGCTCGCATTCGACGCGCTGATCATGCTGAAGATCGCCCCCGCGACGATCAGTGCCATACCGATACTGCCGAGGAACGCGTTGGCGACGCTCCCCATCGCGGTCTCGCCCTCCTGCGCGATGACTTCGGCCGGGATCGGCGCGTTGACCATCGCGATGATGACGAACGTGTAGAGGATCGTGACGGCGATGATGCTCGCCGCGATGGCGCGCGGAACCGTCTTTCGGGGTTCGATGATCTCGCCGGCGCTGGCCGCGATCGCGGAGAAACCGAAGAACGTGATGAACGCGAGCGCGGCGATCGAGACGATGCCGCCGATGTCGGTCGAGATCGCTGCAGTGAACGTGCCGACCGTCTCGGCCGGCGCCTTGAACGCGAACGCACCGCCGATGAACGCGATGAGGACGGCGACCTTCGCGCCGCTGACGACGACCTGAAACGTCCCGCTCTCCTCGGTCCCCTGCGCGTTGAGCGCCCCCAGCAGCACGGCCGCCATCACGCCGATCGAGCCGTGCGGAACCGGCCACCCGTGGGGAATCACGAACTCGAGGAACCACTCGTCCATCGTCGCGAGGTAGAACGCGGTCGTCCCGGTATATCCCAAAAAGAGCGACGCGCCGACCGCGTACTCGAGGAGATCGCGATCGAAGGTCCGCGAACTGAACAGGTAGCCGCCGCCGTTTTCCGCATAGATCGAGGCGAACTCGGAGTACGAGGCCGCAGTGATCCCCGCGATGAGCGCCGCGATGACGAACGCGATCACCGCGCTGCTCCCGATGGCGGCGACTGCGGTCCCCGACAGCGAGAAGATCCCGGCCGCGATCATCGTCCCCAACCCCAGCGCGAATGCCACCCAGAAGCCGAGCGTACGGGTGTGTTCGACCATAGGTAACGTTCAGCAAGGGGCCGGGTAAACGTTCATACGGAACACGCAACCCGATTGATCCGTCCGCGATAGTAACCGAAACCGACCCGCCTTCCAGGTGGCACGGTCTGGGCCGCGCCGGTCGCTCCTTCCAACCCCATGTTATAAACCGAAGACTCGAGTCCAGTAGGATATGGAACGTGTTGCAATCATCGGAGCCTCGATGACCCAGTTCGGGCAACGCGAGGGTGAGTGGGTGATGGATCTCCTCGCCGAGGCCGGAATCGAGTGTCTCGAGGACGCCGGTGTCGACGCCGAGACCGTCGAGCACCTGTACGTCTCGAACATGGCCAGCGGCGAGTTCGAGGGACAGACGGGCGTGCCGAACGCGCTGGCACACGACCTGAACGCGATGCCGGCCTACACCCAGCGCGTCGACCAGACGAGTTCGAGCGGCGGCGCGGGGATCTTCGCCGCCTGGCAGTCGGTCGCCAGCGGGGCCAGCGACATGACCCTGCTCGTGGGCGGCGAGAAGATGACCCACAAGACGACCGGGGAAGCCACGGACGTCATCGCGTCGCTGACCCACCCCGTCGAGTACAAAACCGGCGTCACGCTGCCGTCCTTTGCCGGACTCACCGCGCGCCACTACCTCGAGCGATTCGACGCACCCCGCGAGAGTCTCGCGAAGGTCGCCGTCAAGAACCACAAGAACGGCGTCGACAACCCGAACGCGCAGTTCCGAAAGGAGATCGACATGGAGACGGCCCTCGAGTCGCCGATCGTCGCCGATCCGCTGCGGCTGTACGACTTCTGTCCGATCACGGACGGCTCGGCCGCGCTCATGCTCTGTCCCGAGTCCGTCGCCGAGGAGTACGCCGACGAGTATGTCGTCATCTCGGGGATCGACGGCGCGACGGACACCCACGTCGTGCACGAGCGCGAGGACCCGACCGTGATGGGCGGCGTCGTCGAGAGCGGCAAGGGGGCATACGAGATGAGCGGCCTCGAGCCCGACGACATCGACGTGGCCGAACTCCACGACATGTTCACCATCCTCGAGTTCCTGCAGATGGAAGGACTCGGCTTCGCCGAGCAGGGCGAGGCCTGGAAGCTCGTCGAGGAGGGGTACACCGAGCGCGACACCGGCGAACTGCCGATCAACACCTCCGGCGGGCTCAAATCGAAGGGGCACCCGCTCGGTGCGAGCGGCGTCGCACAGGGCGTCGAGATCTACGAACAGCTCGTCGGCGAGGCCGGTCCCCGACAGGTCGAGGCGGAGACGGGGCTGTGCTGTAACGTCGGCGGCTTCGGTAACTGTGTCATCACCACCATCATGGAGGCTGCACAATGAGCATGGACGCGACCCGGTACGAGGACGGCTCGATCAGCTACCCCGGTCACCCGCGCGGCCCGAACGGCGCGGAGCCGGCGGAGACGATCGATCTCAGCGAGTACACCGCCGAGGTCGTCACGTGGACCACCAGCACCGCGACGCCGCCCGGCGTCCGCGAGCCGAACACGCTCGCGATCGTCGAGTTCCACGTAGATGGCGAGACGGTTCGCGCGATCGGACAGGTGACGACCGACGATATCGAAACCGGCGACGAAGTCGAACCCGTCTACGTCGACGAACTGCGCGAACCCGGTGCCGGCATTCGAGAACCCGAGAGTCAGGACTGGGACGGCTACCGGTTCCAGCCGGTCTAGCGGCCCTCGTTTTCGTCGCCGTCTGCGTCGTCAGCGTCGGCTCCGGTATCGGCGTCACCGCCATCACCATCGGCATCGCTCTCGTCCCTGTCGGCGCTCGCGCTCGAGTCGTCAGTCTCGTCCTCGTCGGCACCGTACCGATCCCGAAGCGTCTCGAGTTCGGCGTCGACGTCGACGGCCGAGTCGGGATCGGTGTCGGTGGCGTCGGAATCCGCGTCCGTTTCGGCATCGCTCAGCGGTCCGTCGTCGATGTCGATCGTGACGCCGCCTCCGCGCTCCGTTCGGTCGCCGTCTGCGTTCGTCTCGCTGTCGGCGGCGGCCCGGAGGCGACGGTCGACGTCGTCGCGGAGTTCGCGCGCGTCCTCGAGCAGGTCGCGTGCCTCCCTGTCGGCGGGCAATCCGCCCTCAGATGCGGCTCGCTGGAGTTCCGCCAGCACGGTGTCGAGCTGTGAGAGCGTCGTCTGACGGAGGTCGTTTGCCCGCTCGCTCGTCGCCTCGGCGGCCGCCGTCGTGCGGTCCCGAGCCGCTCGCTGGCCGCGAACGAGCCGAAGGCTCCGCTGGAACGCCTCGAGCGCGCGGACGCTGGCCTCGAGGACGGCCAGGGTTGCGGGCAGCGCGATCTCGTCGGTGAACCGAAGGAGCTCGCGCGGCGTGGGCGGTCGGAGCGGCGGCCGGCGTCGCGGACGCGACTCCTCGAGTTCCGCTCGGAGGTCGTCGATCGTCCGCGTGAGTTCGCGAACGGCGTCGGCGAGGTCGTCGTCGTGGTCGACCATACCCGACCTACGGCCGCCGGTGTGAAAAGCCGGCCGATCGTGTCAGGCACCCCTCTCGCGCGTCGGATTCTATTCCGGTGTCGTAAGCCACAATTTTTATTGTAGCACCGAGAGTCCGGCCAAACGGAATGGAAGACGAGCGCGAGGGGCTCGTGCCGGATGGTGCGACGTTCGCACGAGCACTCGGAACGCTCAAGCGCGACGGCAGCAATATTTTGCTCGTCGGCTCGGAGCCGACGAGCGTTCACGAAACCGCCTGTCGGCAGTTGCTGGGCTCGACGGTACGACACTCTCGATATCGACTATTCGTGACGGATACGGACGATCGGGCAGCTTGCAGCGTGACCGCAGACGCAGCGTCCGAGCGAGTCCGGACCGTCGAGTACCCGACGACTGACACGGAGCGGACCGAGCAAACGGAGATCGATAGCGGCAGGTCGTCGCCCGGAGCGCTCGGGATCAGGATCGTCGAAGCCATCGACGAGTTCGCCGAAACGGCCGACGGGCTCGAGCCGTCGGAACTCCGCGTCTGTGTCGACTCGCTCGTGCCGCTCCTCGACGAACACGACGCCGAGACCGTGTTTCGCCTGCTTCACATGGCGACGGCTCGCGTCGACAAGGCGTGCGGCATGGGCCACTACCACGTTCCGCTCGAACCGGACCACGAAGCCGTCACTCTCCTCGAGCCGATGTTCGACGCGATCGTCACGGTCCGTTCGCGCGAGGGGACCGCAGAACAGCAGTGGTATCTGCGCGAGGCGGACATGACGTCCGATTGGCTCGAGCTGTAGGTCGGCGACAGTCGATTTTCATGTGTGAATATATATATGTTCCCAACCGTGATTCTACGCGCGCTGTGAAACCACCCGACAGAACGCGGCGTTAGTCCGTCTTCTGCAGATGTTCCTCCAGCGATATCGGTGTTACGGTACAAGTTCTATATATCGAACGGCCTATCAGTTTACAGAGTCGCATACATGGTCGAAGCCACTACTGAGCTTCTCGGCGGAGCCGCTGTTACCGTTTTCCTCGCACTCCTCTTTTTCGGTGTCGTCGTCCTCTGGGACGTCGCCCTCGCCCTGCGCAGCGTCGGCGACAAGATCGACAAACTAGAGGACAACATCGACGACGATCTGACGGACATCGCTCACAGCTTGGACGGCATGTCGAACGCGGGCGGCGGCGGAACGCAACTGCACCTGAACGGTGGCGGGACGATCAGCTCCGGCCCGGGTGCGAACCAGCCGCAACAGCCCCAGCAGCCCGGCCACGGGCAGGGAGCAGCCGCACAGGGGGCCGCGGCCGCGCAGGCTGCACCCACCGGCGGCGTCGGTCCCCAGACTCAGTCACACGCCCAGCCCGAGCAGGGTCCGCAGGCGGCCCGCAGAGAGCGGGACGAGGGAGAGGCAGCCGACGACGCCGACGTTGCCGAATCACCGCCGCAGGACGACACGGTCGCTGCGGCGGACGACGACCCACAGACGTCGGACGACGATCCCGCCGACGAACCCGATGCAGACGAGGCCCCGGCCGACGAACCGGCTCCCGCGGAATCCGACAGTGAACCGGCCGACGGTGATGGTGACGACGAGCCGCATCCGCGAGCCGACAGCAACCGCGGCCGGTTCATCACGTCGCCCGATCGAACGGCCTGGTACGCCACGCCGCTGGACCGGGAGGCGATCGACGCGGCGCGGCCGGTGATCGCCGGCGAACTGCCCGCCGGCGGGGACGACGAAATCGACGAATCCGAAGTCATCGCGGCGGGACCGGTCGGCTCGAGCGAGGCGGTTCCGGCCGACGCAGCGGGAACAGACGACGCGGCTGGCACCACCGAAACCGATTCGGCCGACGCTGACGCCGATGAGACCGAGTCGACGGCCGGCGAGCAGTCCTCGGCGGCGGTCGACTCGAGTGGCGAATCGGACGACGAGGCGGAGTCGAGCGACGAACCGGACGCGGAGAGTGCCGACGAAGCTGCCGTGGCATCCGACAGCGACGATGCGACAGCAGCCGGCGGAGAAATCGGTGGCGAAGACGACGAGGAACTCGACGCCGACGATGATCTCGAGGTCGACGGCGACGACGACGAGATTCCGACATCGCCGGACGAGATCGACGTACTATCGTTCGACGAGACGGCTGACGACGGCGAGGCCGCGGACCCGGACGACGGGAGCGATGGGACCGAAACCGACGCGCAGTCCGACGGAGCGGCGGACGAGTCGGTGGCCGACGGCGAAGCCGGTACAGCGGACGATGCGGGCCGAGCCGACGTTCCGGACAGTTCCGGAGAGTCGACCGAGCCCGAACCGGCTGCCGACGAGACTGAGCCGACTGCCAACGAGCCTGAGGAAACGGCCACGGACGCGGACGACGCGCCACCCGCGGACGCCCTCTCCGGGTTCGCGTTCGACGAGGCCGGCGAGTTCGAACCCGAAGACGAGGACGTGACCGTCGAGGAGGCCGTCGACACCATGAACGAGGACGCGCCCGCCCCGGAGCTCTCGAGTCACCGGTTCGATGTGACGGCGACGGAGACCGACGGCGGCGGCGCGACACTGACCTTCGAGTTCGACACCGAGACGATCGACATCACGGGCTCGACCGAGCGACTCCTCCAGTACCAGATGCAGAGCTTCGCCGATCGGGAGTCGACACCGGACGGGGACGTGACCATCGGCCGAGATCGGATCGAGATCGACCTCTTCGACTCGGACGGCACTGCCGTCCAGCAGTGGGGCGAGGCGGCCGTCAGCATCATCGACCGAACGCTGTATCTCTCGGACAACAGTAACTGACCCGCCGCGTATCGCCACCCGTATCCGGCACCCGTCGCTGCTCTATCGCGCTCGAGCGAACGCGCGCCGCAGGACCGTCAACAGCACGTACGTCTCGTACTTCTGCGTGCGGCAGTGCGCGCAGGGCTCCATCTCGGCGACGATCTCGTCGATTGCGTCGCCGTGCTCTTCCGTGAGCAACTCGAGGAGCGCCTCGACTTCGGGTCGGGCGGCCTCGACCAGTTCGTCGACGGCGTCGCCGGCGCTCTCGGGGAGCGCGTACGAGAGGAGCATCGTGGTCGCGCCGTAGTACTTCGTCGTCCCGCCGCGACCCTCCTCGTATCGGACGACGTCGACGAGTCCCGCGTCCCGAAGCGTGTTGATGTGGTGTCGGATCGTGTTCTCCGTCCGATCGAAACCGCGGCTCGTGAGTTCCTCGTCGACATCGGCGGCGGTCATCGGTTCGTCGGCGAGCATATCGAGAATCATCGCCCGCACCGGCTCGTCGACGGCGGTCGAGACGTCGGCGTCCTGAATCGCGATATCCTGCAGCTGGATCTCCGGATGTGACTCGTGCATACGCTCATTCGACGCTCGAGGACCGAAAGCTGTTGTCCCGTTCCCGTTCGACGTGATCCCTTCGATCGAAGTCCTAGACGACTCGTTGCACCGGTCGAACCACTGCTCTCGGTACTCAAACATATCATCTAAAAAATACTTTTGGGGAAGGGGAGCCAACGATGAACTGTCCTATGACCCAGACGACACAGTTCCGCGTGCTGGACTTCGACTGCCCGACGTGTGCGAGCGTCGTCGAACGCGCGCTCGAGTCGACCGAGGGCGTCGAGTCGGCCGCGGTCCACTACACGACCGGTCGCGTCGAGGTCTCCTACGACGAGGACGCGGCCGACCCGACGGCGCTCGAGCGGACGATCGAGAATCAGGGCTACACTCCCCAGCCCGCCTGAACCGGGCCCAAGAGACTTCCCATGATGCTCAACCGGCTGCCGCCCGACTGGCAACGATACTACGCGAAACACCGCACGGCCATCGTCACGGCGACGACGGGCCTGCTCTACGTCGTCGGCTGGAGCCTCGGCTCCTTCGCCGACGCCGGCCTCGTAAGCGCCGCCATCCTCGTCCTCGCGACGATCGTCGGCGGTTACGACATCGCCAAACGCGGCTACTACGAGCTGCGGAGCCGCACCCTCGGCATCAAGACGCTCGTGACGCTGGCCGCCGTCGGTGCCGTCGGCATCGGCGCGTACTGGGAGGCCGCGGCCGTGGTCTTCCTCTTTAGTCTCGGGAGCTACCTCGAGGGGCGGACGATGCGCAAGACGCGCTCGGCGCTCCAAGAGTTGCTCGAGATGACGCCGGACACCGCGGTCGTCCGCCGCGACGGCGAACGCGTCGAAATCCCCGCCCGCGAGGTCGAAGTCGGCGAGGTCGTCCTCGTCAAACCCGGCGGGAAGATTCCCGTCGACGGGGAGGTCGTGGACGGCGAAAGCGCCGTGGATCAGGCACCCGTTACCGGTGAGAGTACCCCGGTCCGCAAGACCGACGGGGACGAAGTCTACGCCGGGACGATCAATCAGGACGGCGCGCTCGAGGTTCGGACGACCGGCGCGGGGGCCGACACGACCCTCCAGCGGATCATCCGGCGGGTCGAGGAGGCACAGGAGGCCCAGTCGCCGACCGAGAGCCTCATCGATCGGTTCGCGACGTACTACACGCCCGCGATACTCGCACTGGCGGTCGGCGCGTTCGCAGTCACGCGCGACGCCATGCTGGCGCTGACGCTGCTGGTGATCGGCTGCCCCGGCGCGCTGGTCATCGGGCCACCCGTGAGCATCGTCTCGGCGATCGGTAACGCCGCGCGCAACGGCGTCCTGATGAAAGGCGGCGAGCACTTAGAGACCGCCGGGAAGATCGATCTCGTCGCGTTCGACAAGACCGGGACGCTGACGAAAGGCGAGACGACCGTCGCCGACGTCGCGGGGTTCGGTGCCGAAGACGACGACGTGCTCCGGCTCGCGGCTATCGCCGAGGCGAAGAGCGAACACCACCTCGGGAGCGCCGTTCTCGAGGCGGCCGCCGAGCGCGTCGGCGCGGCCGACAGCGTCGCCACCGACGGCGGGGCGGCCGTCGAAACGAGGCCGTCCGGCGGACCGGCAGGGATCCCCGATCCCGACGAGTTCGACGTCGTTCCCGGGAAGGGCGTCGTGGCCCGCCACGACGGCCGCGAGATCGTCGTCGGCAACCGCGCGCTCCTCGCGGACCGGCGGATCGCCGTTCCCGACGATGTCGCCGACTACGTCCGTGAGCGCGAGGCGGCCGGCGAAACGGCCGTCCACGTCGTTCGCGACGGAACGGTCGTCGGCGCGATCGCGCTCCGCGACGAACTCCGCGAGGCCGCACCCGAAGTCGTTCGAGCGCTGCAGGACGCCGGTATCCGGACGGTGATGCTCACCGGCGACAACGAGCGGACCGCCCGCGCCGTCGCCGAGGAGATCGACATCGACGACTACCGCGCCGCGTTGCTGCCCGAGGACAAGCAGGCGGCGATCGAAGCCTTCCGCGAGGAGGGCTACGTCGTGGCGATGGTCGGCGACGGCATCAACGACGCACCGTCGCTAGCGACCGCCGACGTGGGCATCGCGATGGGTGCCGCGGGCACCGACACGGCGATCGAGACCGCCGACATGGCGCTGATGGCCGACGAACTGACGCGGATCCCCGACGCGATCGCCCTGAGCAAGGCGACCCGCTGGAACGTGTACGAGAACGTCGCCATCGCGGTCCTGACCGTCGGCCTCCTGCTCGCGGGCGTCCTCGGCAGCGTCGTCCACCTCGCCGGCGGGATGCTCGTCCACGAGGGCAGCGTCCTCCTCGTCATCCTGAACGGAATGCGCCTGCTGCGGTACTGAATCGTCTCCCCACGAGCCGATTCGACGATCGACACACCGACTCGAGCCGACTCCCCGATCACCATCCACCATCCGAACGAACTCATCATGTCCACGGAATCCACTCCGACCGACGCACAGACCGACGAAACGAACTGGGCAGTCACCTACGACGTCGATCCGATCCGGATCCGCGATCCGGTCGCCGAGGCGCTGGCCGTCCTCGAGCCGGGCGACCCCTTCGTCGTCGGCTACGAGGACGTTGTCACGGTCGCGGGCCACTCGTGTCCGACCGCTGCGGGCGCGTACCGAATCGCTCAGGTGGGGCTCGAGGCGCTGTATCCCGACTCGGACCCCGTTCGCAGCGAGATCGAAGTGCTGGCGACCGGTCCACGGGACGACCCCGGCTACGGCATCACCGGCCAACTGCTCTCGGTCGTCACCGGCGCGGCAGGGATCGACGGTTTCGGCGGACTGGCCGGCGGTTTCGGCGGTCGGCAGGGCCTGCTCTCGTTCGACGCCTTCCAGACCGATGCCGTCGGTCCGACGTTCCGGTTTCGCCGCACCGACACGGACGAGACGGTCGAAGTGACCTACCACGTCGGCGACGTGCCCGACGGCGGTCCCGCGATCGGACACCTCGGCGACCTCGTCGAGGGGACCGCGAGCGACGACCAGCGGGCGGCGTTCGCCGAGGCGTGGCACGGGCGGGTCCGCGCCGTTCTCGCGGACGATAGCCTCTTCTCGGTCACGCCGCTCGAGGACTGATCGCGGCTACCGCGTCCGCGGACCGGCCGCCCAGCGTAATCGCGGCTCGGTCCCCGATCCATACGTTTTTACTCGCCCCGCGCCCCCACACTGGTAATGCGAATCGAGAACAGCTTCATTCCCGTCCACGGAGTCGGGGAAGCCACCGAACGACGCCTCTGGGAGAACGGCGTCACCCACTGGGAGGAGTTCGACGGCAGCGTCGTCGGCTCGACGCTGGCCGACCGGATCGAGACGTTCATCGACGAGGGCTGGACCCACTTAGAGCGCGGCGACGTCTCCGTCTTCGCCGAGGCGCTGCCGGCCGCGAGCCGCTGGCGGTGCTACGAGAACGTCAGCGACGAGGCCTGCTTTCTGGACATCGAGACGACCGGCCTCAGCGCCGACCGGAACGACGTGACGACCGTCAGCCTCCACCGCGGCGGCGAGACCAAGACGTTCGTCAAGGACCGCGATCTGACGGGCGACCGCCTCGCGCGCGAACTCGAGGATTCGGCGCTGCTCGTCACGTTCAACGGCCAGCGATTCGACGTGCCCTTCCTCGAGACTTCGTTCGACCTCGAGGTCGACCTGCCCCACGTCGACCTCATGTATCCCTGCAAGAAACTCGGCCTCGATGGCGGGCTGAAGGCGATCGAGCGCGACCTCGGCATCGAGCGCGACATGCCCGATATCAGCGGCCGCGACGCGGTCCGCCTCTGGCACGAGTACGAGTCCGGCGACGACGCGGCCCTCGAGACGCTCGTGGAGTACAACCGCGCCGACACCCGCAACATGGAGCCGCTGATGGAGATCGTGACCGATCGGCTCCACGAGGACGTGTTCGAATCGGTGACCGCCGAGGAGTGACCGACTTCCGCGGCTTCCGGCCTGGCGGAACGCGACCGCAACCGCCCGGCGACGCCGACGAGCAGGTATTTACGGTGGCCGCTTCGTACTCGTTCGCATGACCGACTACGAGTACGAGACCGCCGTCGACGTTCGACTCCGCGACATCGATTTCATGGGTCACGTCAACAACGCGACCTACGCAACGTACCTCGAGCAGGCGCGGGAGGAGTACTTCCACGACGTGCTCGACGTCTCGCTGGTCGACACCGACACCGTCCTCGTGAGCCTCGAGCTCGCGTACGCAAAGCCCATCGAAGCCGGCGACGACGTCACGATCGCCGTCTCGGTGAACGATCTGGGAACATCGAGTATCCCGATGACCTACGAGATCAGGGCGAACGGTGAGCGTGCGGCGACGGCGGAAACCGTTCAGGTGCTCGTCGACTCCGAAACGGGCGAGTCGCGGCCGCTACCGTCGGAGTGGCGAACGCGGATCGAGCAACGAAGCGCGTAGCGTCGTGGTCGCCGCTGGCGATAGACCTGTCGAGCGGTCTCTCGACTGATCGTGCTTATTCGAGTTCGGAGACGGTTACGTCACCGTCGCTCGTGACGACGACGTGGTAGCCACAGAAGGGGAATTCGACGCGTCCGGTCGGCCGTTTTCGGCCGTTTTCGCGGGGTGCAAAGAGCGAGTCGAGGGCTTCGGGATTGATCACGTCGTAGAGGGCCTGATACTCCGGTGGTTCGAGCTCCATCGGGTCGACGCCTTCCCGTTCGGCGACAGCAGTGATAACTTCGAAACTCACAGATTGGCTGACTGTCGCATCCGACCGATCGGTTGAGAGTAGCATTGACCGGACTCTTTCTTCGATCCGGTATAAATCCTCTGGCCTCAACCCGTGCTTGGGACACGAATAAGTACGCCAATGATCACATCTGTCTATTGAAGCTATTATTGGGGACTATTTCAAGTAAAAATAAAATATATTACTCGAGTCTGGAACGCTTCAAGGGGTTACAGCGGGCGGCCAATCGGCGATTGTAGCCCGGTGAAGGAGGAAAACGAAGGTGAACGGTTTCGTCGCCGGAGAGGGGCACATGTTCGGGAAGACAGTTTGGTCGATTCGGCGGGTAGCCGTTCGTACGATGAACCCCTTCTCGAGCGGACGATCGACCGATGCGGTCGACGGCGATAGCGGCTTCGACGAACCGGGGACGTTCGCCCCCGAACACGTTCCGGACCCGGGGTCGTTCCTCGAGGGCCACGACGTGCTCGAGGGCGACGACCACGTCGCCTTCCACGATATCACGCGCGACCTGTTCGAAGAGCGCGGCGTCTACGATGCGACGTTCGGCTACAACCTCGCGCGGCTCAACCTCGACCGGCGCCACCCGGACGCGGGTTACCGATACGCCGTCGACGCCGACGACCCCACGGTCTTGCGAGCGGAGTTCAGCCCGACCACGGAGTTCTGCCCGCAGGCCGACGCGCTCGTCAAAGGATCGTTCCGCGCCTGGAACGGCCTGAGCGACCGCCACGAGTACGACCTGGTGCGCGTCCGAGTTCGACCAACCCACCACCAGTCAGCGACCCTCAACGAAACGCTCTCCGACCTCGAGGAGCGGTACCTCGAATCGGGCGAGGTGCCCGACGACTCGGCCGATCGAGGACCGAGTCGCGTCTTCGGGACTGGGAGCGAAGACGAGGAATCGTCCGCGCAGTCGCCGTTCTAGTTCCATGGGGAACGCGACCGTCACGCGCTGGTCGCGTGCGTTCGTCGCGGTCGGCATCGGCTTCTTTCTCGGGTGGCAGGTGGCCGTCGCCGCGGGACTGCCTCGAGTCGCGACCGTCCCGCTCGGCGTCTCCGGCTTCGTCCTCCACGTCGCCTTCGGCAAGGCGTACACGCTGGTTCCGTCGTACTTCGCTCGCGAACTCGCGGTCTCGCGCGCGCCGGCGCTCCACCTCCCGTTCGCGACCGTCGGCGCGGTCGGGGCCGCTGCGGCCGGGGCCGGGATCGGTCCGCCGATCGTCGCGCTTCTCGGGGCGGGAAGCTGGTTCGCCGGCTGTCTCGTCTTCGTCGCCGCGATCGGCTGGACCGTCCGTGACAACCCGACGGGGCGGGAAACCGGGACCGGTGCGACGGACGCCCACCGCGAGCGGGTCGACCGACTCGCGAACGCGGCCGTTCCCGTCGTCCTCGCGTACCTGCTCGTCGGCTCGTCACTGCCGCTCGCGGTCGAGTTCGGCCGCGAACTGCCGGCGATCGCTCCGGGGCCGGCGACGACCCACCTGCTCGCGGCCGGCACTGCGGCCCTGCTCGTGTTCGCGGTCGGATTCCGACTGCTGCCGCGACTGCTGGTCGTCTCGGTCCGGCCGACGCTCGTCGGCGTCGTGTTAGCCGCCGGTATCGCCGGCCCCGCCCTGCTCGCCGTCGACTTCCGCGGCGGGCCGCTCTTTCGTCTCGGCGGTGCCCTCGAGGCGATAGCCCTCGTCGGCTTCGCGGTCGCCGCCATCGACCTCTACCGGCGAAGCGACCGGCGGCGCGTCGGCGGTCGGGCGATCCTCGCCGCCGCCTGCTGTGCCGCGCTGATCGCCGTCTTGGGACTGCTGTTCGCGTTCGCACCGGCCGCGAGCGTCCCGGCGGCCGCGTACGACGCCCACTACCGGCTCGCCGTCGGCGGTTTCGTGGGCCTGACGATCGTCGGCGTCAGCTACCGTTTCTACCCGCCGGCCGTCGCGTCGCGGCGCGGGATCGGCGATCGGACCGCGCGGTTATCGGTCGCGGCTCTGGTCGCCGGATTAGCCGTCGAGGTCGCGGGACTGCTCGTATCTGCTCCGCAGGCGGTCACGATCGGGCGCTGGCTCTCCGTCCTCGGCGCGGCGCTCTACGCCGCCGTTTGCTGGACGATCTTTCTCGAGCGCGCCCGGTAGCGCGACGGACGTCAGCTTGCCCGGGCCTCGAGCCACCGGACGGCCGGCGTCGCAGTGATCCCGTGGACGACGATGGAGATGAGAACGACCGCACCGACGATCGCCCAGAGGAGGTCCGCGCCGGGGAACGCGGCGTGGTTCAGCCCGTACGCGAGGTAGTAGAAGGAGCCGATTCCGCGGACGCCGAAGAACGCGATCGTCGCTCGCTCGACGGGATCGCGGTCGAAGCCGAGGAACCCGACGAGACCGGCCAGTGGCCGCACGACGAACACGATCACGACCGCGGCGACGAGGGCGGGCAGCGTGAGCGGCTCGAGGAGGCCGCCCGCAATCGCGCCGCCGAAAAAGAGCATGATGAGCGCCATCATCACCTGTTCGGCGAACTCGCTGACCTCGTGGAGCGAGCGGTTGTACTCGTGGCTGCGCTCGTAGTTGCGTATCATCAGCGCCGCGACGAAAACCGCGATGAAGCCGTACCCGCCGACGATTTCCGTTGCGCCGTAGACTAACAGCGTGCCGGCGATCGCCTCGAGCCCCTGGACCGACTCCGCGACTGGGGTGTCGGGTTCGGTAGCGAAGACGGCGCGGGCGGTCAGATAACCGAGCACGACACCGACGACGACGCCGACGACGATCCGGTAGCCGAAATCGACGAGGAGCCACGCGCCGACCCAGTTCCCGGGCGCGAGTCCGAAGAGGGCGATGGCGATCGCCATGTTGGTGAAGGGAAACGCGAGCCCGTCGTTCAACCCCGCCTCGGATGTGAGCGCGAATCGGACCTCGTCTTGCTTCCCGGCCGCTTCCTCCAGCGACTCCTCCTCGGTTCCCATCCCGGGGCCGCGGACCTGGACTTCCGACGCCAGCACCGGATCGGTCGGCGCGATACACGCGCCGAGCAGGATCGCCGTCGGGACGACGAGGCCGAGCCACCACCCGAGCAGCGCCGCGCCGACGATCGATAGCGGCATCGTGATCGCGAGCAACCGCCACGTCGACGCCCACGCCCGCAGTCCGGGGAGCCGGTCGATTTTCAATCCGACGCCCATCAGTGCGACGATGACCCCGATCTCCGAGAGGTGCTCCGTCGTCGTCCCCTGCTCGAGCGGGTCCGGTGGGGGCAGGCCGATCGGCAGGCCGAAAGCGAGCAGACCGAGCACGACGAAGAAGATCGGCAACGAGATCGCTCGATCCGACACGAACCGGGGGAGGACGGCGACGCCGAACAACGCGATCCCGACGACGACGAGACCGATATTGTACAGCTCGAGGACCATCCAGTGGGAGACGGTATGGCCAATCGCTCCTTCATCCCGATGCCGGCGTTTGCAGAACGAATACATTTGCCGCGAGGCGGCGAGTCCACGTGTATGGATCGGAACGCGTCGGGAGCCGGGCCCGACGGGATGACGCGGCGGCGACTCCTGCAGTCGGGTGGGGCCGTCGCGCTGGCCGCGACCGCGGGCTGTATCGAGGAGATGGGATCGGAGTTTCCGAAAAACGAGAAGTGGCCGGTCTCGGAGTACGTCCCGTCGCTCCCCGTTTCGGAGCGATCGGAAGCCCTCGAGGAGCGGATTTCGGGCCTCGCCGACACGGCGATCACCGACCCGGACGAGCTGGCGTCGACGCTCGAGGAGTACGATCTCGCCGTCGAATCGATCGAGCGCGAGCGGGACGTACTGACGCTCGAGTACGTCAACACCGACCGAAGCGACGAGGGGAACGTTCACGACGTCGCGCTGTGCGCGGGGGGGTACGCCGCGTTGATCAGTTCGGGATACGACGCGACCGCGTTCGGCGTGACCATCCTCGACGACGCGCCCGCCTCGTACGGCTCTGCGACCGTCGAGACGCCGTGGGCCGTGTCGTACACCGAAGGCGAGTGGACCGCCGCCGAGTACGGCGAACTGGTCGTCTCGACGATCGAGTCCACGCGATACGAACCGACGGTCGACGTCTCACCGGACGGCTAGTTCGATACTACGGCCCCGGAGAGACGCCGACGCCGGACTCGTCCTCTCCTGTAGGCGGCGAGTCCTCGTCGGACTCGAGCGAACTCGAGAGGACGCCGCCGATCCCGTTCGGGCCGTGTCGGTGGATGGTCAGCAGGACGTTCGCCACGAAGAGGGCGACGCCGATCGTCGCGAGAGCGCTGCTCGCGGTGACGATTGCAGTCGGGAGTCCGACCAGCGGGCCGGCAGCCAGCCCGCCGAAGCCGACGAGCGTCGTCCAGAAGTCGGCCCGCTCGAGCCGGTCGTCGTAGAGGTCGTCGATCATCGGTACCTTCTCGAAGCCGAGCCGGTCGCTGTAGCGCTCGATCCAGATGATGAAGGGGACGATGTGGTAGAGCGAGCCGATGACGACGAAGCCGAAGACGCCGTACAGGAGGACGCCCCGGCCGTCCGGGTGGCCGAACAGCGATCCGTACGCGAGCGGATCGGCCCACCACGTCGGCGCGGCCAGTGCGACCCACGCGAGCAGCGACGCCACGACGACCCAGTACCGGGCGATCATCGGCGACCGCTCGACCGTCGCACCGGTCAGCAGCCGCCCGATGACGACCGCGAACGCGGTGAGGCCGACGAGTAGCGCGACTGCGCCCACACGCGCAAGCGGTGCGAGGGTGAGTCCCCGGCCGAGCGCGAGCATCGCCAGTCCCGCCGGAAAGGACACCTGCTCGAGGCTAAGCAGCCGTTCGTCGATCCGATCGGGCTCGGCCTGCGTGAACATCTTCCCGAGCTGAAAGAGCGCGCCGACGACCGTCGCGAGCAGGGCTCCGAACAGCGCGACCGTCGCGTGAGCGAGGTGGGCCTCGAGCCGAGTGAGCGAGAGCGAGTCGAACACCGGTGACGAGAAGTCCATCGCCAGCAAGAACCCCAGCGGCGCGACGAGCGCGAAACAGGCGAGCGCGAGCGCGAAGTGGCGCTCAGTGAAATCGTACGGCCGCGCACGTGCGAGCGTGCGACCGACGTTGTAGACGAACGTCCAGATCCCCGCCAGCATGAGGACACCGGCGACCGGCAGCCACGCGAGTGTGCCGACGAGCAGCGCGACCGCGAAACCGAGCAGTCCGGTAATGAGGAGCCACAGCTGCGCGGCCGCGAGTCGTCGCGAGTGGATCGCCACGCCGGACCAGACGGGGACGAACTGGGTCATCGCCCCCATGATCGTCACTGCGATCCAGCCAACTAACAGGACGTGGAGCTGTGCCAGTCCCGATAGCCCGGGAAGCGTTGCAACGGCCATTACCGTCCCGCCGCCGATCCCGACGGCGAGAAAGCCCAGTGCGAGGACGAAGTGCCGCAACGGGATCGCCATCGGGGGTTGCTGGTCGGTCCGCAACCCGCCCGGTATCTGATTCATACGTCGGGATTACATCCGCACGGCCGTGCCGTTCGTCCCGAACACGTTCGGAACGAAGCGTTTGGCCACGCGTCTCGTATACAGGACAGAGCCATGGAATCGAACCACGCCGCGACCGCCGACCGGTCTTCCGAGCCAGTGACCGGCCGAGACGAGGAGACGACCACCGTAACCGTCCGCTGTACCGGCCACGTCCGCGACGCCGTGGGCACGCACGAACTCGAGTTCACCTTCGAGGGGACCACGCTCCGGGCGTTCCTCGAGGACTTCTTCGACGAGTACGAACTCGAGGGGATGCTCATCGCCGAAACCGAAGCGGACGCGACCCACAGCGGCTGGGCACCGGTCCCCGACGACCTCCCCGGTACCTGGCGCAAGAACCCCGAGGGCGAGCAGACCCGGCCGTACGCGCGGGTCTGCATCAACGGTCGGTTCAACGAGCACCTCGAGGGGTTCGAAACGACCCTTACCGGGGACGATCGCGTCGCGCTGATCTACCCGTTCATGTTCTGCTGCTGACCGCGCTGCCGGTCGCGGCAGTCGCGGCGGTCGTGTCGGGCCGGCGATGCCGTCGTCGACTCGAGGCCGAACCGATTCGGCTCAGGGGTTACGGCCGTTCGTCGTCGAGATCGACGTATGACCGAAGACGTCTCCGGCGTCGAACCCGTAACGCGCCGCGATCACGACGCTTCGTGGTCGGCGAACCTCGAGAAGCCCGAGCACGCCGCGGACCGCGAGCTGGTCGTCGAGCAGGCGAAGGACGCGGTCCACGCGACCGAGTCGGGCTACCACGTCAACCTCGTCACCCACGGCGACCACGGCCGGCCCGAGGACTACCTCTGGGACGAACTCGAGGCCGCGTTCGACGGCATCCGGCTCGAGTACGTCGATCAGTGCGGCTGCGGCGGTCACGTGACTCGCGTTCACGTCGGCGAGGAGTGAGCCGATCGGCCCGACTTGCATGCGTGGGCCGGAGGGGTATCAGATCCGGAGCGCTACGGCCGACCATGAGTACGGGGACTCGCTCCACGGACGATCCGGTCACGTGCAGGATCTGCGGGACGGAAAACGAGACGTTCTACACCTACTGTCGTCGCTGTCTCGGTCACTTGCCGGCGAGCCCGAATAGATAGGAGCGACGAGCCGCCGGACGCGCGCGGACGGCGCTTCGATTCGAGCGCTTCTCGAGCCGTAGTCAGTCCGCGGCACCGCCGACGACCGGCCCCGCGCCCTCGTCGCTGATCTCGTCGTCCCGAAGGTAACACTGCGGGTCGGGCGCGAACAGATCGCCGGTCGTCGCCAGCGCCCGCAGTCGCGACGCGCCGCGACAGATCGACTGGTATCGACACTCCGCACACTTTCCGTTCAACCGCTCCTCGCGGTTCCGAAGCGCCTCGAGCAGCGGGCTCGATTCGTCGTTCCAGATCTCGCCGAACGGGCGGTCGCGGACGTTGCCCAGACTGTAGCCCTGCCAGAACTGCGTCGGGTGGACGTTTCCCTGGTAGTCGACGTCGGCGATTCGTTCGCCCGTCGGATCGCCGCCGTTTCGCTCGAGGTACTCGTAGACCGCCCGCGCTTTCGCCTCGCCGAACTCCTCGCGGGCGTACTCCACGAGGAAGGCCGCGTCGGCGTAGTTACCGACGAGCAGGGTTTCGATCTCCTCGCCCCGATCGTGGTACTCGAGGGTGAGATCCGCGACCCGCTTTACGGCCTCGCGCTTCTCGCGTGGCGTGAGATCGGCGTCGACGATCTCGGCCCCGCGACCGCCGTAGTCGAGGTGGTAGAAACAGAAGCGGTCCAGCCCCTTCTCCGCCAACAGGTCGACGACCCCCTCGAGGTCCGGCGCGTTGGCCTCGGTGATCGTGTAGCGCAGCCCGGTCTTGAGTCCGACCTCGAGGCAGTTCTCGATGCCGCGGACGGCGGCCTCGAACGCGCCCTCCTGACCGCGGAAGCGGTCGTTGCGCTCCGGCAGACCGTCTACCGAGATACCGGCGTACTGGAGCCCGGCGTCTCGCAGCGCCGCGGCTTTCTCGCGGGTGAGCAGCGTCCCGTTCGAGGACAGTACCGGCCGGAGCCCCTGCTCGGCCGCGTGGGCGACGAGTTCGATCAGGTCGTCGCGGACGAGCGGCTCGCCGCCGGAGAACAGCACGACGGGCGCGCCGAAGTCGGCGAGCTGGTCGAGGAACTCCTTCCCCTCGGCCGTCGTGAACTCGCCGGAGCCCGGCTCGGTCTCGGCGCCGGCGTAGCAGTGCGAGCAGTAGAGGTTGCACCGCCGGGTCGTGTTCCAGACGACGACCGGCCGACGCTGTCTCTCCTCGGCGATCTGTGGCTTTTGGGAGCCCTCGGCCGCGTCGTAGCGCAGCCCGTCGCCCTCGGCGTCGAGGTCACAGAGGAGTTTGCTGATCGAAATCACAGGCTGTTCACCTCGGAGGCACCGGCGGTCTCCTTGTAGACGCGCGGTTCGTCGCTCTCGTCGTCCTCACCATCGTCGTCGTTCTCGTCCGCATCCCTACCGGTCTCGTTCCGTTCGTCCGCCGCATCTGCGAGCCCGCGCGTCGAGTAGCGTTCGACCGCGTCGGCCGGACAGAGCCAGATATCCTCGGCGTACCAGCCGAACAGCCGCGAGGCGTGTTCGTGGGCCTCCGTCGCGCTCGCGGCGGCGACGCTGCCGACGTGTCGCATCGGGTCACCCGCCTCGTTGCGAACGAACACCTCCCACTGCGGGGCCGGATTACCGCGGTCGTCGCCCTCGACGCTCGAGCGGCGTGCCTTCTCTACCATACCTACACCTTCGAGACGAACTCGAAGGCCGTTCCGGCACCTCCCACGGCGTGGGAACACCGACGCGCGACGGCGAACATCTTCCCGTCTTCCCGGCCCGCGGGAACAGGAGGGCCGTTTTCGGTCGCTCGCCGCCCACTCTCCGCTATGCGCCCCGGCAATTTCGATACGTCCGAGCGACCGTTCGTCCTCATCTGGGAACTCACCCAGGCTTGCGGGCTCGCCTGCGACCACTGTCGGGCCGACGCCAAGCCCCAGCGTCATCCCGACGAGCTCTCGACGGCCGAGGGGAAGGAACTGCTCGAGCAGGCTGCTGACTTCGGCGACGGACAGCTCGTGGTCCTTTCGGGCGGCGATCCGCTCGTTCGCGACGACGTCCCGGAGCTGATCGCCCACGGCGACGATCTCGGGCTTCGGATGACGATCACGCCCAGCGGGACGGGTTCGCTGACCGCCGACCGGATCGAAGAGATGGCCGACGCGGGGCTCAAGCGGATGGCCGTCAGCCTCGACGGCGCCTCGCCCGAGGCCCACGACGCCTTCCGCGGCGAGGACGGCAGCTTCGAGGAGACGATCCGGGCCGTCGAGGACGCGCGTGCCGCCGGCGTCCCCGTTCAGGTCAACACGACCGTCTGCCGGCAGACCGTCGACGAACTCCCCGCGATCCGGGAGCTGCTGACCGATATCGGGGCCGTCATGTGGAGCGTCTTCTTCCTCGTGCCCGTCGGCCGCGGGCGCGTTCTCGAGCCGATCGCGCCCGACACGGCCGACGCGGTGATGGAGTGGCTGGCAGAGACCAGCGACACGGAACCGTTCGGCGTCAAGACCACCGAGGCCCCCCACTACCGACGGGTCGTGATGCAACGGCAGGCGACGGCCGACGACGGTGAGAGCAAACCGGATCCGGGCGTCCAGCGCCGCACCGGTATCGTCGCCGGCGACGGCTTCGCGTTCGTCAGCCACACCGGCGAGGTGTTCCCCTCCGGCTTCCTCCCCGAATCGGCGGGCAACGTCCGCGAGCGACCGATCACCGATATCTACCGGGACTCGTCGCTGTTCCGGTCGCTGCGGGACCGCGATCAGCTGTCGGGGAAATGTGGCGCCTGCCCCTACCGCCACGTCTGCGGCGGCAGCCGCTCGCGGGCCTTCGCCCACACCGGCGACCCGCTGGCGAGCGACCCGCTCTGTCCGTTCGTTCCGGAGGGGTACGACGGTCCGCTGCCCTGGGACGACGGCGGCGCGCGCGGCGTCTCGAGCGGCGACTGAGTCGCGATCCCCTCTCCTGACGCGCGCGGCTCACCGGGCGACTGTCACGAGAAAGTAGCTGCTGCGACGTCGGGACCGTGCTGGCTGACTCCACCAGTGACGATGCTTCGAGACGACGGGCACGGTCCCGAACGCCACTACCGATGACTCGGTAGAGCCGAGGATCGGTACGGCAGTCGGTTCGATCGATCGGGTGGCGTACACGCGACACCTGGATGTGGGTTATGTGGGTCGACGGCGGATGTGGCAGGCAACCGTCTCCCGGTCGCAGGGTGTCAGACGGGGCGTCGCGTGTAGTTCGTCGTCGGGCCGGACGGGCCGTCGTCGTTTCCCCGAAGATATTCGCGCGTCGGCGTGGGCTAGACCGTTACTCGAGGACGACCAGCGTGTCGCCCATGTCGACGCTCTCGCCTTCTTCGACGGCGATCTGCGTGACGGTGCCGCCCTGGGAGGCGACGATGTCGTTTTCCATCTTCATGGCCTCGAGGACGACCAGTACGTCGCCGGCTGCGACCTCGTCGCCCTCCTCGACTTCGACGTCGAGGATCGTCCCCTGCATCTCGGCGTCGACGGTCTCGCCCTCGCCCTGAATCTCGGTTTCGCCGCCGCTGTCCCCGCCGGCGGGCTCCGGTCGGCTGGCCTGGCCGGCGCTGGCGTCGACGTCCCCGGCCGGAATCGCGGGCGCGCCGTGTTCCTCGAGTTCGACCTCGAAGCGCTTGCCGTTGACCTCGACGGTGAACTCGCGTTCGACGGACTCCTCGTCGTCTTCGCTGCCGCCGTCGCCGGTGTCGCCGCCCCACTGTTCCTGGGCTTCCTCGATGCGGGTCTCGTCGAGTTCCTCGTCTAAGTATTTCGTCGTGTGCGTACTCTGGACGAACTCCTCGTCGGTGAGCATCAGCCGGTGGAACGGGATGATCGTCGGGATGCCCTCGATCTGGTACTCCCGCAGGGCGCGCAGCGACCGCTCGATACACTCGTCGCGGTCCTCGCCCCAGACGACGAGTTTGGCGATCATCGAATCGTAGTCGGTGACGAGGTCGTCGCCCTGACGGAGCGCGTCGTCGAGTCGGACGCCGATCCCGCCCGGCGGGTCGTAGGTCTCGAGCGTGCCGCCGGTCGCGGGCGCGAAGTCGTTGGCCGCGTTCTCGGCGTTGATCCGGAACTCCATCGCGTGGCCGTCGATCTCGACGTCGTCCTGCTCGAAGTCGATCTCCTCGCCGGCGGCGACCTTGATCTGGCGCTTGACGATGTCGAGGCCGGTAATCTCCTCGGTGACCGTGTGTTCGACCTGGATCCGCGTGTTGACCTCGAGGAAGAAGAAGTTAGCGTCGGGGCCGAGCAGTTCGCCCGCCTCGCGGTCCTCCTCCTCGACGAGGAACTCGACGGTACCGGCGTTGGTGTAGTCCGCGGCGGCGACCCCGCGGCGGGCGGCCTCGCCGATCTTCTCGCGGAGTTCGTCCGAGAGCGCCGCCGATGGCCCCTCTTCGATGACCTTCTGGTGGCGGCGCTGGAGCGAGCAGTCACGCTCGCCCAGATGGCGAACGTTGCCGTGCTCGTCGGCCAGAATCTGGACCTCGATGTGACGGGGCTGCTCGAGGTAGCGCTCGAGGTAGACCGAGTCGTTGTCGAAGTAGGCCTCGCCCTCGCGCTGGGCGCTCTCGAGTTGGTCCTCGACCTCGCTTTCGTCCCAGACGACCTTCATCCCGCGGCCGCCACCGCCGCCTTCGGCCTTGATGGCGATCGGATAGCCGTGCTTTTCGCCGAACTCCTTGACCTCCTCGGGGTCGGTGACGGGATCGGTCGTCCCGGGGACGATCGGCACGTCGGCCTCGTTCATGATGGTCCGGGCCTTGGTCTTCTCGCCGAGCGACTCCATGGCGTCGCTCGAGGGGCCGATCCAGGTGATCCCCTCGGCGTCCTCGACCTTGCCCGCGAACTCGGCGTTCTCCGCGAGGAAGCCGTAGCCGGGGTGGATGGCGTCGGCGTCGGCCTTCCGCGCGGCCTCGATGACGGCTTCGTGATCGAGATAGGAGTCGGCCGCGCGCGCCGGCCCGACGTTGTATGCTTCGTCCGCGTAGCGGACGTGACCCGAGTCCTTGTCGGCCTCGGAGTAGACGGCGACGGTTCCGATGTTCAACTCTTCGCACGCCCGCATGACACGAACGGCGATCTCCCCGCGGTTCGCAACGAGAACCTTCCTGAACATTCCTGTGGAAACCGTCGACAGGGCCCTACCTTACTTTTTCGCAACGGGTTCGATTCCGCGTCAGTTTTTGCCGGCCGATAGACCCTGCCCCCGTCGAATCGCACTCGAATCGCCCCGCGGGCCGACCGAAACCAATACCCATGCTAGTTATGGGCAATCGTTATCCGCTGTCGACCCCTGAGACAAGCATGTTCGAGTTCGTACCCGGTCCGTTGCAGATCCAGTCGCTGCTCGAGGATCCGCTCTTGATCGTGGGCGCAGTCGCCCTCCTGCTCGTGGTGATCACGGTCTGGCAGATGATCGAGATCGTCGACGCCTACGACAGGGCCGCCCTGACCGTCTTCGGCGAATACCGCAAACTGCTCGAGCCGGGGCTGAACGTCGTGCCGCCGTTCGTCTCCCGGATCTACACGTTCGATATGCGGACGCAGACGCTGGACGTGCCACAGCAGGAGGCCATCACGCGGGACAACTCCCCCGTCACGGCCGACGCCGTCGTCTACATCCGGGTGATGAACGCAAAACGTGCCTTCCTCGAGGTCGACGACTATCAGCGCGCTGTCTCGAACCTCGCCCAGACCACCCTGCGCGCCGTGATCGGCGACATGGAACTCGACGACACGCTCTCCCGTCGGGAGATGATCAACGAGCGCATCCGACACGAACTCGACGAACCCACCGACGAGTGGGGCATCCGCGTCGAATCCGTCGAGGTCCGCGAAGTGACCCCGTCCGCGGGCGTCAAGGGCGCGATGGAGGAACAGACCTCCGCCGAGCGCCGCCGCCGCGCCATGATCCTCGAGGCTCAGGGCGAACGTCGAAGCGCCGTCGAGAAAGCGGAAGGTGACAAGCAGTCGAACATCATCCGCGCACAGGGGGAGAAACAGAGCCAGATCCTCGAGTCCCAGGGTGACGCGATCTCGACCGTCCTGCGGGCCCGGTCCGCGGAATCGATGGGCGAGCGCGCGGTCATCGACAAGGGTATGGAGACGCTGGCCGACATCGGTCAGGGCGCGTCGACGACGTTCGTCATGCCCCAGGAACTCACCTCGCTGGTCGGCCGCTACGGCAAGCACCTCTCGGGCAGCGACGTGAAAGGCAACGGCGCGGACCTCGAGAGCCTCGAGTTCGACGAGGAGACTCGAGAGCTGATCGGCTTAGACGACATCGCCGACATCATCGGTGAGATCGACGAACAGGCGGAGATGGACGTCGAAGCGATGGAACAGCAGGCCCAGGCGATCAAGGAAGGGCAGGACGTGGGAATGGACGCCAACGAACCGATCACGATGTCCGAAACCGACGACGAACCGGAGCCCGAACTGGGATCGGATTCGGAATAGCGCCGTCGGTGTCGGTTCGAGCTCTCTCCTGCGGTGACTCGATCGAAAAGGTGTCTGCGTTGGGTCAGAACCGTTTGGTCCGGCCCGCGGCCGACCACGGGTCGGTCGGCGCGTCACGGGGCACACGGGAAGTCCGGTGTTGCTGTGCGCGAACCCGACCGGCGAAGGCCCAGCGCTTGTCGTCCCACGTCTCCTCGCCGCCGGCCGCCGCCGCAGCCGCCGCGAGCGCCTGATCGTGGAGGTGGGCACCGACGGCGGCCGCGATGGCCGCGGCCTCCTCGTCGTCCGCGTCGTCGGGCAGATCGAGGGTGACGTCGCCGGGCAGGGCCGCCTCGAGTTCCGCCGAGGTGTCGTCGCTCGGTCCCTCGCTGTCCGCATCCGCGGCGCGGTCGTCGGCCGACGGCTGTTGCTGGGTGGTCATGTTACAGCGGGATGTTGCCGTGTTTCTTGTCCGGGTTGGACTCGCGTTTGGTCTCGAGCATCTCGAGGTCGCGGATCAGCCGCGGCCGGGTTTCGGTCGGGACGATGACGTCGTCGAGGAAGCCCTTGTCCGTCGCGGTGTAGGGGTTGGCGAACTCCTCGCGGTACTCCTCGATGAGTTCGTCGCGGAGTTCGTCGGGGTTGTCGGCCTCCTCGAGTTCCTCGCGGTAGAGGATGTTGACCGCGCCCTGCGGGCCCATGACGGCGATCTCGGCGGTCGGCCAGGCGTAGTTGACGTCCGCGCCGAGGTTCTTCGAGGCCATGACGCAGTAGGCGCCGCCGTAGGCCTTGCGCGTGATGACAGTCAGCAGGGGGACGGTCGCCTCGGCGTAGGCGTACAGCAGCTTCGCGCCATGGCGGATGATCCCGCGGTGTTCCTGGTCGGTGCCGGGCATGTAGCCGGGAACGTCGACGAAGGTGACGATCGGGATGTTGAACGAATCGCAGAAGCGGACGAACCGTGAGGCCTTCATCGAGGCGTCGACGGTCAGCGTGCCGGCGTTAACTCGCGGCTGGTTGGCCACGAGGCCGACCGAGCGACCGTCGAGTCGGCCGAACCCGACGACGATGTTCTGGGAGAAGTTGTCCGCGACCTCGAAGAACGAGCCCTCGTCGACGACCGAGTCGATGACGTTGGTCATGTCGTAGGGCTTCTGCGGGCTCGGCGGGACGATGTCCTTGAGCTGGTCGTCGCGGCGGTCGGGGTCGTCCCACGGCTCGACGCGGGGCGGGTCCTCGACGTTGTTCTGCGGCAGATAGGAGAGAAGCCGCTTGATGTCGTCAAGCGCCTGCTCCTCGCTCTCGCAGGCGAACTGGGCGACGCCGGTCTTGTTGGCGTGGGTCATCGCACCGCCGAGTTCCTCGTGGGAGACCTCTTCTCCGGTGACGGTCTTGGTGACACCGGGGCCGGTGATGTACATGTGGCTGGTGTCTTTGACCATGAAAATGAAGTCCGTGATCGCGGGAGAGTAGACGGCCCCGCCAGCGCACGGCCCCATCGTCGCCGAAATCTGTGGGACCACGCCGCTGGCCTCCTGATTCCGGCGGAAGATCTCGGTGTAGCCGGCGAGGCTCTTGACACCTTCCTGAATGCGGGCGCCCGCGGAGTCGTTGAGCCCGATGACGGGCGCGCCGACCTCCATGGCCATGTCCATGACCTTGCAGACCTTCTCCGCGAAGACTTCGCCGAGCGAGCCGCCGAAGACGGTGAAGTCGTGGGCGAAGACGAACGTGGTCCGCCCGTTGACCTCGCCGTGGCCCGTGACGACGCCGTCGCCTGGAATCTTCTTCTCCTCCATCCCGAACTGGCTCGTCTGGTGGGTCCGGAGCTGGTCGAACTCCGTGAACGTCCCGTCGTCGAGGAAGTAATCGATCCGCTCGCGGGCAGTCATCTTCCCCTTGTCGTGTTGCTTCTCGATCCGCGCCTCGCCGCCGCCTTTGCGTGCCTCTTCGCGAAGTTCCTCGAGTTCGTCGATGCGATCTTCCATCGTCATAGGGAAACCCTCCAGTACCGACTCATTGCCCGTGGCAACGGTCACCTGAATAAAAAACGTTCTGTAACTCGTATTATTTCCCATGAGGGTTCAGGTGTTATCATGACACACGGCCGAAGCGATCGCTCGAGCAACAACCGCTCGTATCGGGTCCCATCAGAGCCGAGACGATATTTTCATTGTTTCTGACGGTATCTGGTCCGACTATATTAAATTCTCAATTATATACGGCTGAAAAAAGGTTTGTACTAGAGCTGACATTGTTACATCATAGCAATGCCATTCAATCGACGAACCGTACTAAAGGGGATGGGTGCCGCTGGCATCGTTGGTGTCGCCGGGTGTGCTGGTGGCCCCGGTGGAGACGATACGGACGCGATGGTGGGAGTGCTCCAGCCGGTCACCGGTGACCTCGGGAACCTCGGTGGTCCGATTCGGGACGCCGCGATCCTCCCGGGAACGCAACTCGAGAACGAGGGCAGCGACTTCACGATCGACATTCGCGAAGAGGACACTGAATCGACGGCAGATGCTGGCCTCAGCGGCGCCCAGTCGCTCGTCGACGCCGGCTATCCCGCGATCACCGGCGCGGCCTCGTCACAGGTAACGATCACGGTTGCGGAGGACATTCTGATCCCGAACGAAGTCGTCGGCATCTCGCCGGCGAGTACTGCGCCGTCGATCACCGATCTCGAGGACGAGGACTTCATCTTCAGGACCGCACCGAGCGACGCCCTGCAGGGCGAGGTGATGGCACAGGTCGCGTACGAGGAGCGGGGGCTCGAGTCCGCCGCGTCGTTCTACCTCAACAACGACTACGGGCAGCAACTGTCGGACTCGTTCGTCGGCGCCTTCGAAGAACTCGGCGGCACCGTTACGAACGAGGTCGCGTTCGAGTCGGAGCAGCCGTCGTACACCTCCGCGCTCGAGAGCGCGCTGGCGGACGATCCCGACGCGATGATCGTCATCGGCTACCCGGCCAGCGGAGAGGTGATTTTCCGGGATTACTACAGCGACTTCGATACCGGCCAGACGATCATGGTAACGGACGGGCTTCGCGACAGCGAACTCCCCGGCAACGTTGATAATCCGATGGAGAACGTCGTCGGGACGGCCCCGCTGGCCGCCGGCCCCGAACAGGACGCGTTCGCCGAACTCTACCAGGGCGAGTACGACAGCGAGCCCGGCGTGTTCACCGCGCAGGCCTACGACGCGACGGCCGTCAACATCCTCGCGAGCATCGCTGCCGGCGAAACGGACGGTCCCGCAATCCGCGACAGCATTCGCGACGTCGCGAACCCGGACGGCGAGGACGTCGGGCCGAGCAATCTCGCCGACGCGCTTCAACTGGTCGACGACGGCGAGCCGGTCAACTATCAGGGCGCCTCGAGCGGCGTCAATTTCGACGATAACGGCGACATGCAGGCCGTTACCTACGAAATTTTCGAGTTCGGCGAAGGCGGCATCGAGACGGTCGAAGAGATCGATTTCGAGGTGTAATCAGGAATCCGCGTTTCCAACGACTCGTTTCCGTGGCGAGATCCGACGAGGCGCCACCGTGAGCCGTGACGACCGACTCCGGTATATCGGGAGCGGCGGCCGCGCTATCCGCCGAGGAAGTCCCGCCGAACCTGCTCGTCGGCCAGCAGTGCATCGCCGCTGTCCACGTATCTATTTCGGCCCTGAACGAGCACGTAGCCGCGGTCACACCGACGCAACGCCTCCTTCGCGTTCTGTTCGACGAGGAGAACTGCCGTGCCGTCGTCGTTGATCTCGTCGACGCGGTCGAACATGTCGTCGACCAGATCTGGCGCGAGCCCAGCGCTCGGTTCGTCGAGCATGAGCAGGTCGGGGTCGAGCATCAGCGCCCGTCCCATTGCGAGCATCTGTTGCTGGCCACCGCTCATCGTTCCCGCCTTCTGGGATTGCCGCTCTTCGAGGATGGGGAATCGGTCGTAGACCCGACGCAGCCGGTCCGCCGGTACTTCGTCTAGAATGTAGGCCCCCATCTCGAGGTTCTCTTCGACCGACAGCGACGGAAAGACGTTGTCGTTCTGGGGGACGTAGCCGATCCCCGTCGAGATGATGTCCTCGGGCCGGTAGGCACTGATCTCTTCGCCGTCGAACACGATCGATCCGCCCATGTAGTTCGTCAGGCCGAAGATCGATTTCATGACGGTCGATTTCCCAGCCCCGTTCGGGCCGACGATAGTGACGTACTCGCCCTCGTCGACGGTCGTGTCGACGCCCTCGAGGACCTGCAGATCGCCGTATCCCGCGTCGAGATCCGATACCTCGAGTAGCGCCATCAGACTTCACCCCCGAGATAGGCCTCGACGACCGCCTCGTTGGACTGGATCTCCGCGGCCGCTCCTTCGGCGAGTACCGACCCCCGATGCATGACGATGACGTGATCGCAGTGGTTCATGATGACGTCCATGTCGTGCTCGACCAGGAGGAAGGTGTACCCCTGGTCTTTGAGTTCGTGAACGCGCTCGAGGAGTTTCTTCTCGAGCGACGGGTTGACTCCTGCCATCGGCTCGTCCAGGAGGAGCATCTCTGGTCCCGTGAGCAGTGCCCGGGCGAGCTCGAGCAACTTCCGCTGGCCGCCCGAGAGGGTGCCGGCGTATTCGTTGGCGAGGTGGTCGATTTCGAAGAATTCGAGCGTCTCCCACGCGCGCTCGAGAATCTCCACCTCCTGATCGACGACCCCGCCCCTGACGATCGGCGTGACCGATCGCCACAGCGATTCCCCGAGTTGATTCTTCGGTGCCAGCATCATGTTCTCGAGGACGGTCATCTCGGGGAACTCACGCGTGATCTGGAACGTTCGGACGAGTCCGCGATTGGCGACCTGGTACGGTTCCAGTCCGGTAATCTCCTCGCCGTCGAAGACGACCGAGCCCGCATCGGGAGCGTGAACGCCGGTTACACAGTTAAACGTCGTCGACTTCCCGGCCCCGTTCGGGCCGATCAGTCCCGTAATCGTCCCGCGTTCGACCCGGAAGCTCGCGCCGTCGACGGCGGTGATACCACCGAAGTGTTTCTCGAGATCGCGCAGTTCGAGGATCGATGCATCGGTCGACGAGCCAGTCGGTTCATCGACGGTTCGACCGTCGCTCGCAGCTTGCTGTTCGGCGTCAGTCATCGGTCTCGCCCCCGTCCGTTGCGGTAGACCGCCGGGATAGATCGGTCGCAGCAGCGATCTCCTTTCGATGGCCGAGCAGACCGTCCGGACGCCAGATCATGAGTAATATTAGCACGACGCCGATGAAAACGAACCGTATTTCGTCGAGAGTTCCGATGGCGTAGCCCAGCAGCGCGAGCGGATCTCCCGAGCCTGCCGCGACGAACGCGTCGTAGACGGTCGGGGGCGTACGGACGTCGAAGTTCGCCCGGACGATCGTGCGGAGGAATCGGGGTCCCTCGTAGAGGAAAGCGGCGAACGCGAAGCCGCCGACGATGCTGCCGGTATTCGACCCTGATCCGCCGACGATGAGCGCAACGAAGATGTAGAACGTGACGATCGGCATGAAGCTATTGGGGCTGATGAGCGTGCGGCTCCCCTGCCAGAGGATGCCGGTGAGCCCCATCAGCGCACAGCCGAGCATGAAGACCTTGATCTTCGCCCGATTCGTGTCCTTGCCGAGCGAACGGGCCGCGAGTTCGTCTTCGCGAATCGCTTTCAGGACCCGACCGAACGGAGAGTACGCGATCCGGGTCAACAGCAGGTAGAGGACGACGACGAAGGCGATCAACACGAGCGTAAAGACGCTGTTCCTGACGATCGACGACTGGATTCCGACCGCACCCGCGAGACCGAACAGCACGTCGCCGAGAACGGTCGGCTCTCCGGTACGGTCGGCGCCGACGTACAGCACGTAATCGGCGATGACATCGGTCGAGGGTGCACGGATGCCGCTGCCGCCGCCGGTTCCGAGTTCGGCGCTCGGGAGGGAACGCCCACCGATCGTACGGCCGCCGAGTTCGAACGAACTGAGCGTTCGCGAAAGCAAGGCGCGTCGAATGATCTCGGAGAGGCCGAGGGTGACGATCGCGAAGTAGTCCGCCCGCACCCGCAGAGCCGGCAGAGCCGCAATAAAGCCAGCGAGTGCGGCAGCGGTCATGCCCCCGACGATACCGACGATCAACGGGAGTCCCAATCCGGGCGGTGATCCGTCGGGCGCCGCGGTCAGCATCGCCATCGTGTACGCACCGACGGCCATGAACCCGGCAACGCCGATATTGAACAGACCGGTGTACCCCCAGTGAAGGTTCAGTGCCAGTGCAGCGAGCGCGTATACGGCCGCGAAGAACGTAATCTGCTGGAGCGTACCGACGATGAGGTTGACGCTGACGCCGGAGAGAGCGCCGACCGCGGCGAAGAGGAGGTACGTCGCGAGGACGATTCCCCCGATGAGCAGCACGTCGTCCTGCCACTGTGGTCGTCCCGAATCGGTTACCCAGTCAGTTATCGCATCGGGAACGGTCTCGAGTATTCCGTCGGTAATCGACGTCATGCGGTCTCCACCCCGCTAAAGAGCCCGTCGGGCCGGAAGATCAACACGAGGATCATCAGCGCGAACGCCGCGATCTCGTTCATGTCCGACGGAATCCAGACGAGCGAGAGATTGATCGTAATGCCGATGACGAACGATCCCGCGATCGCCCCGTAAATAGAGCCGATCCCGCCGAGAATGACCGCCGCGAAGATCAAAAGCAGGAGGAACCAGCCGAGGTTGATCGAGATCGTACCGCGGTCGAGGACGATGAGGTAGCCCGCGGCACCGGCCAGACCGGCTCCGATCACCCAGGTCGCGAAGATCACGCGCTCGGTCGGGATGCCGGTGATGAGCGCGAGGTCCTTGTTGTCGGACATCGCCCGCATCGACTTCCCGAGCTTTGTGTACTGTAAGAGCAGGTGAACGCCGAGCATCAGCGAGACCGCCGAGCCGACGAGGATCAGTTGGTGGAGATCGATCTCCGTGGCCGGCAGCGTGTAATGCAAGTCGGACGGGTTGACGTTCGGAGCCGAGGCCACGACGCCGCGAGTTTCGGTCGTATAGAAGACGGCGATGAGGTATCGGAGCGCGAGTGCGACGCCGACGCTGGCGATGAGTAATGCGATCCCTCCCTCGTCGCGCAAGTTTCGATAGACGAGCCGATCGATCGCCAGTGCGACGAGGATCGTCGCGATCACGGCCACGACGAGTCCGAGAACTATCGCCAGCGGCGCTGCGAGTACGTCCATCCCCACCGTCCCCGGTTGTGCACCGCCGTCCGCTCGAAGCAAGAGTCGACTGCTCAGGTCCGCGACGCCGAGCCCGCCGACGAGATACGCGACCGTCCAGCCGGAGAACGCGCCGGCCGTGACGAGGTCGCCGTGCGAGAAGTTCGCGAACCGAAGGATGCTGTAGGTCATCGAGAGTCCGATCGCCGCGAGACCGATGTACATCGAATCGATGACACCGCTCCAGAGATATCTCCTCAGCCGTCCGATCGGCAACTCGCCCGTCGCGAGCAGGCGGAGCAGGTCTGCCGCCAGAGCGACGACCCCGAGGAGGAGAATCACCCCCACCAGATTCTGTACTGTCACCCTCGACAGCGACCCTCGCATGCCACTCACACTCATGCTTGTTCGAGTGTTATTCCGGGAATTGAAATCAGTGTTATTCATGGAGATGACTATTTCACGACGGACCGACCGTGACGGTTCGAAGTCGATCCCTCGTCGGTCAGCGAAAACCGTACTCGAATCCGTCGCTCCGTCTGCTCGTCACCCAGTCGTTTCGAACTGACCGGTACCCCTCTCGCGTCTTTCGCTCCCGCTTCACAACTAGTGTTCGTCGAGACGACTGGGGGTTTTCGATTTGCGTGGTGTCAGTATACAAAGATATGGAACAAATTCGGATATAGTCTTCAAATGTAAACTTTTAGGAGGGCGGAGCTAACCTCTCTGGTATGGCACAGCGCGAATCATGGGCAACGAGAACAGGCTTTATCCTCGCTGCAGTCGGCAGCGCAGTGGGGCTCGGAAACATCTGGCGGTTCCCGTATCAGGTCGGTGAACAGGGCGGTGCGGCGTTCCTGTTCATCTACCTCCTCCTGATCGTCGGCATCGGGTTCCCGGTCATTCTCGTGGAATTCGTCGTCGGGCGATACACGGAACGAAACCCCGTCGGCGCATTGAAACGGATCGGCCGGGGCTCGTGGACGAAGATAGGCTGGGTCTTCGTCACAGCGGGCTTCGTCATCCTCTCGTACTACAGCGTCGTCGCCGGCTGGACGCTCAGGTACGTCCTGATCGGGATCGGAGACGGATACAGCGCTACCGACGCGGCCGCCCAGTTCGGTCAGGTCGCAACCGGCCTCGACGCCGTCGTCCTGCACGCGATTTTCATGGCGGCGGTCATCGCGATCGTCGCGCTCGGAATCGAACGCGGCATCGAGCTTTCGGTCAAGGTGATGGTGCCCGCGATCATCATCATCTCGATCGGCCTCGCCGTCTACGCGTTCACGCTCGAGGGAGCCGGCGACGCGTACGCGTATTACCTCTCGCCGGAACTCAGCACTATCGCGAACAACTGGACGACCATCCTTCCGGCGGCCGCCGCGCAGGCTTTCTTCACGCTGTCGCTCGGGATGGGCGTGATGATCACGTACGCGTCCTACCTCGGCGAGGATCGGAACCTCGCTGAAGACGCCGGCATCATCGCAGCACTCGACACCTTCATCGCCTTCACCGCCGGGTTAATCGCCTTCCCGGTTCTGTTCGCTGCGGGTATCGAACCCGGTGCGTCCGGTCCGGCCCTCATCTTCGTCAGTCTCGCCTCGGCGTTCGCCGACCTCCCGCTGGGCGGGATCCTGGGGGCGATCTTCTTCGGCACGGTCGCGATCGCCGCCCTCTCGAGCGCGATCAGTATCATGGAAGTCGTCGTCGCCTACCTGATCGACGAACAGGGCGTCGGCCGCGTTCCCGCGACGGCCGCGCTCGGCACGGCCATGTTCGTCGTCGGGGTTCCGGCGGCGCTCGACCTCGTCTTCATCAGCCTCTACGACGGCTTCGCGAACAGCATCTTGCTGATGCTGGGCGGGCTCTTGCTGTCGATCTTCGTCGGTTGGGTCGTCCCTGACCTCGCGCTCGAGGAGATCAGCAAGGGCATCACAGACGTCGGCTCGCTCGGAATTGCGTGGCTCTGGTTCATCCGAATTCCCGTCGTCGTCGCACTGGTCGTTCTGGTCGCACTGAACGCGTGGGACTATTTCGGATTCCTGACCGGCGACTTCGCCAGTTGGCTGAGTACGAATTTCTGACCGGTTGATCCGGTTCGGGAAACTCTTTTCCCAGACCGCCGTTACGCTTCCCCGTAGACCGGCACGGCAGCACCACTGGTCACCGCCGCGCCGTCGCTACAGAGGAAGGCCATCACGTCCGCGATCTCGAGCGGGTCGACCCACTCGTCGTGATCCGCGTCGGGCATCATTTCGCGGTTCATCGGCGTGTCGATCACGCTCGGCATGACGCAGTTGGCCCGCACCGTCCCGCGGTTCTCCTCGGCGAGCGTCTCCGTCAGTAGCCGGATCCCCGCTTTCGTGATGCGGTACGGGCCGTCGCCCTCGCCGCCCTCGAGCGAGGAGCGCGCGCTGATGCTGACGATCGATCCCTCGGCCTCCTGGAGGTGGGGCAGGGCGTGTTTCGAGGCGAGAAAGGCCGTCTTCAGGTTGACGTTCAGCAGGAGCTCGAACTCCTCTATGTCGGTCTCCTCGACGTGGTCGCCGCCGCGCCACGTCCCGGCGATGTTCAGGAGGTGGTCGATCCGGCCGTGGTCGTCGACGACCGAGTCCATCAGATCGGCCACGTCGTCCTCGTCGGTCAGGTCGGCCTCGTAGAACGCGAGCGCGGATTCGTCGGCCGGGTCGCGCTCGAGTTGGCTGTCCTCGGCGTCGGGCGCGATCACGTCGACGGCACAGACCGTCGCGCCCGCCTCGCGGAAGCGATCGACGGCTGCGCTGCCGAGCGCGCCGCTCGCACCGGTAATCACTGCGACGGTTCCGTCGAAATCGACGTCGAACGCTGTCTGCACTGCCATACACTACGGTGTGCGGTCCGATCGCATCAAAGGCGGGGCTGGTGGCGATCGTCACACGTTGCGGGGCCGACTACAGGGCGTCCGTCGGTAGGACGGCCCGTTCGAACCAGAATTCCGCGACGGCGGTGACCAGTTCGTCGTACCCGGATTCGTCGGTCGGCTTCGTGAGATACGCGTTCGCCGCGAGGTCGTAACTCTCGTCGATATCCTCGAGGCTCGCCGAGCGGGTCAACACGAGAATCGGCAGCCGTGTCAGCGCCGGCTCGTCCGAAATCGTCTCGAGAAACTCGAGTCCACTCATTTGAGGCAGGTCCAGATCCAGCAAGACGAGATCCGGCATCGACGACGGGTCGTCGAGGCGGTCGGTCAGTATCGCCAGCGCCTCCTCCCCGTCGGCGGCGACGTCGATCGAGATCTCGAGACACAGCCCGGCGAACGCGTCGCGAATGCGGCGAACGTCGTCCGCGTCGTCTTCGATGACGAGCACATCGACCGGGTCAGCAGGTTCATCCCTCATATGTATATCACAGCAGAGACGCGGTCCGGAGCGGATGCCGTCGTCGTCTCCGTCTACTCAGAGGGGGTGGTTAAGCGTATTCGCTATATAATTTGGAACTCGCGACCGAAACGGGCGACTCACTGTCAGTCGCCGACGATCGTTACGGAAACCGTTCGCGTCCGCGGCCCGTCGCATTCAACGAGCAACACCGACTGCCACGTCCCCAGCGCCGGCTCCCCGTCTTCGATCGGGATCGTCACGTCCGGCCCGACGAGGGTCGCCCGCAGGTGCGAGTCCGCGTTGCCGTCTAGCTCGTCGTGTGCGTGTCCCTCGTCGGGGACGAGATCGAGAAGGAACGACTCGAGGTCGCCGCGCAGCCGGGGTTCGTTTTCCTGGACGACCAGTCCGGCCGTCGTGTGCTCGACGAAAACCGTACAGGTACCCGTCTCGCAGTCGTCTGGAACGGCCGCGGCGATGCGGTCGGTCACGTCGACGGTCGTCAGTCGTGATTCGGTTTCGACGGTAAACGTCATGGTTCGACTTACGAGCGCGACGAGTACGAAAGTTGCTCGACCGCCCGACCGGCGCGGTCGCGGACGTTCGGCGCCGGATCCGTGCTCGAGAGGTCCGCGAGCCGAGCGGCCGCCGCGTCCACCTGCCCGTTACCGAGCGCGACGCAGGCGTTCGCGCGGACGTGCGCGTGCTCGTCTCCGAGCAACTCGAACAGCGCCTCCCGAACGGGCTCGACCGCGGTGCGGTGTGTAGCTGCGACGCGGGCGATCGTGATCGCAGCGATGGCCCTGGTGTCCGCGTCGTCGCTGGAAAGCGCCCGCTCGAGGTCGCTACAGACTGGCTCCACTGCGGCGGGATCTCGGTCGGCCACGTCCCCGAGACACCCCAGCGCGTCGTATCGCAGCTCGGAATCGTCGTGAGCGACGAGCTCGGCGGCGTGCTCGACGAACTCGAGCGAGGGCATGCCTCCGTCGGATCGCGCCAACCGACCGAGCGCCCGCAGCGCTGGCCCGCCGTTGTCGGTCGGGTTCGCCGCCAGCGCATCGGTCAGGACCGACGCCGCCGACTCGATCGCGTCCGGCTGGACCCGGGAAACGCGAGCCAGCGTCCGAAGCCCCCAGCGGTCGTAGCCGCGTCGCCGGTCTAGTACGTCCGCGATCGCCGCAGTGTGGTCGGCGACGGCGTCCGGTCGCTCGGCGGCGACGGCGGCGAGACAGCGAAGGAGTTCCCGCGTGGCCGGCCGTTCGGCGCGCTCCGTTGCGACGTTTGCGATCGCGTCGACCGACGGTGCGACGTCGTCGGGCGCTTCGGCCGCCAGATCGGCGAGACAGGCGGCAACTTCGTCGTGAAAGTCGAGGTCGGGTTGCTCGAGCAGCGACCTGAGTTTCGGGACGGTCGGGACGCACGCCGCCGGCCGCTCCTGTTCGTCGATCACGGTGCGGATCCGTCGGACCCCTTCGAGTTGGTCCGTCGGTGCGGTACCGTCGAGCTGTGCAAGGACTGACGGCAGGTCGAACCCGGCGACTTCTCCGCCCCGGCGCTCGACGGCCTCGCCCCTGTCCCCATCCATCGTATCCCCTGCATTGGAGATATATAGCAAAAGCGTTCTGGCCAACACCCCCCACGACGGCGTCGATTCGGCCGCGTCAACGGGAGGGTAGCGTTCCGGCTCGCTCTACGCGAGCCACTCGTCGGGCTTGGTGTCGTAGTCGACGTCGTCGGCCGCGAGGTGTTCGACCTCCTCCCAGGGTACGTCTTCGGTCGTCATCGTCTCGCCGTTGTACCGGATGAGCTTGCCACGCTCTTCGGGTTCGGGCTCGCGGTTGCGGCGTTTCGCCACCTCGATATCGTGTTCGTCGATCTCCTTGACGATCGTCAGCAGGTTCACCGGTCGGCCCCACAGCTCGAAGACGCGCTTGAGGGTCTCCTTGGCCTGGGCCAGATCGAGCATGACGCCGTTGTACTGGTGGCCCAGCAGTAGTTCGTTCGCGTTGTTGTAGTTGCCGTCGTAGACCGCGATCGTCGGCTTCCCGAAGTTGGTGAACTGCAACAGGAGCTTCTTCTTGACGTCCTCGGCGGCGTCGCTTGCGACGTGGAACTGGCCCGTCGCCTGCGAGTGCTCGTAGGTGAAGTAGTTGTTCTCCGTGATGAACTCCTGGGTCAGGAACTCGTCCAGGAACGTCACGTCGTTGTGACTCTCCCGGACGTCGAACATCCGATCCCACCCGACCGTGAAGTCGACGTCCTCGAGCGCTTCCTCGACCGACGAGTAGCGCGCGTCGTCGAACAGGTAGCGGCCGATCCGCTCGAGTTCGTTCTGGTTGACCCGCGCGAGGAAGCCGCGGTTCTGGCGCTTGACCAGCGAGTAGTGCCGGCGGGCCAGCCCCTCGTAGGTCAGCACCTTCCAGGGGTACTTCGACACGTCGATCTCGCCCTCGCGAGCCTTCTCGAGGGCCTCGCGGTCGACCCACTCCTCGGGCACTTCCTCGAGCGAGTCGAGCGTCTCGGGCGTGATGGTCTCGATCGCCGTCGGCGGCTCGAGCGTCTCGAGGACCGCGTCGAAGTCGACGACGTCGGTGAGGTTGCGCCAGGAAACGCCCTCGACGCGCAGGAGGTGTTCGAGCACTTCCCGGCGGTTGGTGGTGTTCTCGACGTACTCCCAGAGCTCCATGCCGAGGCTGTAGGGGTTGAGTCCGCCGGAGGCGAGCACCTTCGCCATGTGGTCGGCGTAGTTCATGAACTCGTCGTCGCCGGCGAAGACCTCGTCGGTCATCATCGTCGACTCCCAGTAGGCGGCCCAGCCCTCGTTCATCACCTTCGTCATCTTCTGGGCGGCGAAGTAGTAGGCTTCCGCGCGCATCATGTCGAGGATGTCGCGTTGCCACTCCTCCATCTCGACGCCGCGACCGGCGTCCTCGTCGTACTGCTTGCCGTGCTCGCGGACGAACGCCAGCAGGTCTTTCTGCGGCTCTTCGGGGAAGTTCACCGCGATGTCCTCGCCCTCGAGCTTCTCGACCCACTCCTCGTTGAAGACCTCGCCTTTGACCTCGTCGGAGAGGTCGAGTTCGTCCAGCTTCTCGGCGAGATCCTCGTCGATCTCCTCGCCGGCCGGGCCGTCGACGTCGAGCCGCCGGCTGAACACCTGATGCTGGTCGATGTTGTCCTCGAGCGAGAGGCAGTGGTCGATCCACTTCTCGACCTCGGCGCGATCGATCTCGGGATCGGACATGTACTCGTCGATCGCCCGCGCGTGACGCTCGAGCATGGCCGCGGCGTTGACCTGCCCCTCGTCGGCCTGCCCGCGGGTGAACATGCCGAACCACTCGTTGTTCGCGAAGAAGTCCGAGTGGGCCTCGACGTGGGTGATGACTGCCTTCTGGTCGGCGACCGTGTTCGACTCCTGCAGGAACGCGTGGGCAGGATTGTCGTTGTTGACGATCTCGAAGGCCTTCCCGCCGCCGTACTGCCCCTGCTTCTGTTGCTTGTCGTACTGCATGCCCCACCGCCAGTGTGGGTACCGCGACTGGAACCCGCCGTAGGCGATGAGTTCGTTCATCTCGTCGTAGTCGATGATCCAGTACTTCACCGGGTAGGGCTCGAGACCGAGCTTTTCGGCGAGGTTCCGGGCCTCGTCGACCGGTTCCTCGAGGTCGGCCGCGATCGCCTGTTTGCGGAAGCGGTCCGCGTTGGAGTTGCGTTTACTCATCTTGGTCACTCTCCGTCGAGAGGATCTCGTAGATCGCGTCAGTCACGTCCGACTCGCCGTTGACGTACGCGACCGCCACGTCGTCGGCGTCGGTACCGAAGTGACGCTCGAGTTCCTCGGCGTGGGTCGCGTTGATCGCGTTGCCGCTGGGCTGGGTCTCCACGTAGGCGTGAAGGTTCGCCGGGATCTCCTCCATCAGCGGGATCACGCGCTCGCCGGTGTCGTTGCTCGAGTTCTCGGAGTCGCCCGCGGCGAAGACGTAGCGGTTCCAGTCGGACCACGGGTACTCCTCTAACAGTTCGGCGGCGAGTTCGTACGCGCTCGAGATCTTGGTGCCGCCGCCGCTGCGGATGCCGAAGAACTCGTCGCGCTCGACCTCCCAGGCGTCGGCGTCGTGGGCGATGTAGACGAACTCGGCGTTGTCGTACTTGCCCTGGAGGTACCAGTCCAGCGGGGTGAACGTCCGCTCGACGAGTTCGCGTTTCTTCTCGCGCATCGAGCCGGAGACGTCGCGGATGTTGACGACCACGACGTTCTTCTCCTTCTCCTCGATGATCTCGGGGTGGCGGTAGCGCTCGTCCTCCCGACGGAAGGGGACGTGGTCGATTCCTTCCCGTCGGATCTTCTGCTGGACGTCCTCGCGCTCGACGTCGTTCTCGACCTCCTCGATGGAGGCCCACGTGCCGCGTTCCTCGTCCGGGATTTCGTCGTAGGCCTCCTCGACCCAGGCCATCGACACCGGAAGGTTCTCCCCGCGGGCCCACTCGAAGACGTCGCGCGGGGTAATTCCCTCGACCTTGCAGAGTTCGCGGAGGAACTCCTCGTCGAAGTCCATCGCGAGCTTTCGCTTGAGCCCCTCTTTGAACATCCGCTCGAAGTCGAGCGTGCTGTTGGGGCCGGTCCGGGTGAGGTCGGTGAACGGCCCTTCCTTCTCCTCGACGACCTTCTTCCCCTTCGGGTCGAGATCGAGCCCGAGTTCCTCGTCGAGTTCCTCGGCGAACTCCTCGGGGTCCATCTCGTAGTACTCGTGTTCGCCGCCCTCCTCGCCTGGTTCGCCGTCCTCGCCGTCGTCGTCGCCCGGCTGGGGCTGTGGCTGGCCGACCGGCTGGCCGGCGTCGGGCGTCCCGTCTTCGCCCTGGCCGACCCCGCCCTGGTCGCGCTGGTCGTACTCGAACTCCGGTAGCGAGACGATCTTGACGGGGATGTTGATCTCGCCCGGCCGGCTCTGGCCGAGGTCGCCGTACTGGATGAAGTCCGCGAGGTCCTCGCGTCGCTCCTCGCCGACTTCACGGAATCGCTCGAGGTCGTCTCTCAGTCCCATCTGTAGCTCACCTGTCCCATGACGTGTCTGCTGGTCAGTTCGGCCGAGGCTTCGGAGTAGCCGAAGAGATCGACCATGGTCGCGATCGTGTCGTCCTTGACTTCGGCCGTCTCGGTCCCGCTCGGCGGGTCGTCCCACTGCCGCGGATCGAAGTCCTCGAACGTCCGCTCGACGTCGTCCCAGTCGTGGCTCTCGAGCACCGTCTTGATGACGGGGATCGCGGTGAGGTCGACGTCCTCGACCGAGAAGTCCTCGTTGCGGTGCTCCCACGCGTGGCGGTTCAGCGACGTGATCACCTTCTCGCGCCGGAAGTTCCGGACGCTCTCGCGGGGGAGGTTCCCCTCGTACTCGTCCTCGGAGAACCGGCCGAGGTGTTCGACCTCGAACAGCTTCATCTTCAGCGGATCGGGCTCGACGCGCTCGCCGCGGTCGTTGTGCAGCGGCTCGTCGGTCTCCCAGGCGTAGACGTGTTCGACGTATTCGGCGACGGTCTCCTCGTCGACGCGCTTGTCGTGCATGATGGCCTCGATGACGTCGCTCTCCTGCTGGTCGTAGATGTAGTTCTTGACCGGGACGACGCGGTTCTCGAACTCCGAGCGTTCGCCCGTCGAGAACACCGGTGCGTCGGCCAGCCCCTCGACCATGGCGTTCAACACGTCGCGGGGCATGACCACGTCCTCGACCGCCAGATCGGCGTGGTGGCGGTCCCGGTCGGTCTGGAGGAGTTCGGCGAGCGTGTCCCGCGTGTACGTGACCGGGACGCCGTGGTCGCCGTCGTTGCTGTCGCCGTCGAAGTCGAACTCCTCTTTCTCGCGGCGGGTGTCGCCCTCCTGCAGGTAGCCCTGATCGTAGATCAGCGCCTTGTCCACCAGATCGAGCCCGTTCGGGAGGTGCTCCTCGTCCAGTCGCGTCACGACCGCGTACAGGGCTGCCGCCTCGATCGCGTGGGGTGCGAACTCCTGACCCCGCGCCTCGCCGTCGCGGTCTTTGACCGTCACCGTCACCGGCGCGCGGATCCGCTCGGCGAGTTCGTCGTAGGTCGTGGCTTCCCAGACTTCCGTCTCGTTGGTTAGCTCGCGCCGGATGAGCTCCGTCTCGAGCGAGAGGTTCGTCAGATAGCCGAAGCGGTGTTTGTCGAGCCGCCGTTTGAGCGCCTTCAACGGGTCCATCCCGTTGCGGTCGGAGTGCTGGTTGAGCTGGGCCTCGAGGTCGGGGTTCGAGATGATCAGCATCTGGCTGTCGACGTCCATCCCGATCCCCTTGTCCAGCTTCACCGACTGCTCGTCGGGGACGTTCAGCAGCTTCTGGAGCAGGTCGGCGTGCTGGGCCGCGTCCTCGACGATGGTGAGGACGCCGTTGCCCTGCGACAGAACCCCGTCGTAGCTGAAGGCCTGCGGGTTCTTCCGCCCGCGCGAGTCGAGCTCCTGGAGCATGCCGTGCATCCACGAGCCGACGAGCCGTTCCTTGGGCGGGCCGTCGTCCTCCGAGTGGAGGACGCCGACGCCCTGTCCGACGTCGACGACGTAGTTCTTCACGCGGAGATGGGTCTCGTCGGTGATCGCCGAGAACAGCGCCTCTTCACCCTCTCGGCGATAGCGCTCCTCGAGGTAGTCGTACGCCTCCCGGGAGAACGGATCGAGCCGGGCGTCGACCTGGACGGGGACGTGATCGTCGAGTTCGTCGTTGAGTTCGGCGAGCAGGTCCTCGCGGACCTTCTCGGGGAACACCGACAGCGGGTGGGCCTGAACCGGGCTCTCGTACCAGTTCTGGTCGTCGCCTGCGGTGGCGTCGCCACCGTAGCTCAGTCCGCGCTCGCCGGCGTCGGCGGTCGTGATGTTCCACTCGACGGTGTACCGCCGACCGTCGGGCGTCTTGGAGTACTCTCGCAGTCCGTTGACCAGACAGCGCTTGAGCTCCGATTTGCCGGTCGCGGTCGGCCCCTCGAACCAGATGATCTTCTCGTCTTTCGCCCGGCCCGCGGCGATCGATCTGAGGTCGTCGACGAACCCGTTCAGTACCTCGGTGTTGCCGAGGATGGCGTGCTCGCCGTCGTTGTGCGGATCGTCGAAGAAGCGGTAGCGCTCCTTCTCCTCGCCCTCCTCGACCACCGTTCGCGTACCGGCGGCCTCGATCGCCTCGAGCAGGTACTTCGAGGCGTGGGAGGCGATCGAGGGGTTCTCGAAGATCCGATCGACGTAGGCGGCGAGGGTCATCGGCTCCTCGTAGGTCTCCTCGAGCGCCCGATCGGCCTCGGTGACATAGTCGTCGCCGGTCATGTTAGTCGACCTCGATCATGTTAGTCTTCCATCTCGGCTTTGGCGACCTCGGCACCGGCGAACTCGAGTACCTCCTTCGCGCCGCCTTCGGAGTAGCCCTGTTCCATCAGCGCGTCGATCCACGCGGAGCGCTCGTCGTCGTCGAACTCGTTTGCCGACACCAGCGCCGAGAAGTTGATGTTGTGCTTCTTGTCCTCCCAGAGTTTGCGCTCTAGCGCGCGGCGCAGACGCTCGTTGTCCTGCGGGTTGAACGCCTCTCCCTCGCGAGCGCGTCGGGAGACCCAGTTCGAAACCTCCTGGCGGAAGTCCTCCTTGCGGTCCTCGGGGATGTCGAGTTTCTCCTCGACAGACCGAAGGAACGTCTCGTCGGGTTCCTGCTCGCGACCGGTGAGTTCGTCCTCGATGGTGTCGTCGTCGATGTAGGCCATGACGTGGTCCATGTACTTCTCGCCCTGGCGCTGGATCTCGTCGATGTCGTAGGCCAGCGCGTGGCGGACGTCCTCGATGGCCCGTTCCTTGTACTCCTCGCGGACCGTCTCGAGGTAGCGGTAGTACTGCTCGAAGTTCTCCTCGGGGATCGAGCCGTGGTGTTCGAGGTTCTCCTCGAAGAAGTTGAACACCGTCAGCGGCGAGAGGAAGCCCCGTTGGCGGTGTTTCGAGTCCATGATCGCCTCGGCGATCTCGTCGCCGATAAAGCGGGGCGAGACGCCGACCATGCCCTCGCCGATCTCGGCCTTGGCCTCGGCCTCGTCGCGGAGCTTCTTGACGTCGATGTCGTCGCCCTCGTCGATCTCGCCGTTGTACGCCTTTGCCTTCGAGAGTAGTCCGACGGTCTCGGTGTCGGGCTCTTCGATGCGGGTGAGGACGCCGAACAGCCCCGCCATCTCGAGTGTGTGGGGCTCGACGTTGATGTCGGGTACGTCGGCGTTGTTCAGCATCTTGTTGTAGATGCTGGCCTCGTCCTCGTAGGAGAGGACGTAGGGGAAGTCGATCCGCTTGGTGCGGTCGTTGAAGGCCTCCATCTTCTCGTCGCCCTTCTTGTCCTTGTACTCGGGCATGTTGGTGCGGCCCACGATCACCTGGTCGATGTCGATCCGGGGGTTGTTCTTGGGCTTGATCGTCTGTTCTTGGGTCGCGTGGAGGAAGTCGTAGAGGAACTCGCGCTGGAGTTTGAGCAGCTCTTCGCCGGAGAAGATACCGCGGTTCGCGTTACAGAACGCTCCCGAGTAGTCGAACGCGCGCGGGTCGCTCTCGCCGTAGATGGCGATCTTCGAGTAGTTGACGTCGCCGGTCAGTTCGGTCTCGTCCTGGTTCTTCTTGTCCTTGGGCTCGAAGGTCTCGAGGCCCTGGCGCTTGTTCTCGTCGGCGACGAAGCGGACGATCTCGACGTGGTTTTCCAGGACCTGCTGAAGGTCGTCGTCGTAGTAGGCCAGCAGCTTGTCCATGTAGAACTCGCTTTCGGGGTCCAGCGCCTGCTCGTTCTGGATCGTGTACGGCGCGTCCAGGTTCTCGTTTAGATCGTCGATCACGCGCTGGCGCTGCTCGAGCGGGAGCAAGACGAGCGGGTCCTGGTTCATCGGGGACCGGACGGTGTCGTCGGCCGGGTCCTGGTCCTGAATCACGTCACAGAGGTTGGTCCACCGGAAGGTGTACATCCGGCCGTCGTCGCGTAGCGTGTAGTCCTCGAAGTATTTACGGACCTGTTTGTCGAAGTGGGACTTCCCGGAGCCGACCGGCCCGAGCAGGAGCTTGATCCGGCGTTCGGGACCGAGCCGCCTGGCACCCGACTTTACCTTGTTGACGAACTCGTGGATCGACTGGTGGATCACCTTCCCGTAGAAGGTGTTCTCGCCGTCACCGAGTGGGTCCTCGCTGGCGAGCTGGTACTCGACCATCCCCTCGGTCTCGTCGTAGGTGGTGCCGTAGTAGTCGAACATGTCCGCGACGCGCTGGTGTGCGTTGCGGGCCACTTTCGGGTCCTCGTACACCTCCTCTAGGTACCAGTCGAAGGACTTGGTTTCCCGCAGGTCTGCGGGCATCGATTCCTTGTAATCCGTACTGAGCTGCTCGAGTGTCTCGATGTCACCGGTCATGGTATCGTTGGTTGGTTCCCCCATCTGCGGTCGTCCGTCGTCGCACGGAGCGCGGAAGCGGCTGTCGTTCGGCTACCCGTGTCGTTCCGGGGCCGAACCCTCGGGATCTGTCGCCTCGCGTCACCCGCTGTGAGCGCCTCGTAGTCGTCGCGCTCCTCGAGCGGGCACCCGGGGAGCGTGACCCTTTCGTGGGCGGCGTCTGTCAGCCGTGTCATGTGTCAGCTATCACCATCTTCCGTTGCACGATAACCGCTCGCGGGCTCGGGCAACGGTGCGCCGGGGACGGGCGCGGAGTGGATCGGTCCGTCGAACGGATACCGATAGTATTTAATGAGTGAGTAATCCAGCTACTTAGCCTTAGCCCCAAAAGGTATTTGTCAGAACTTTATTGCAGGCAAATACTGCAATAACACTATTATGGTGCTCGCTACCACACCCCATATTCGGCCGATTACGACATAAGTCGACGGCCTGCAGAGTCTACGTCGGGTCGCGCGCAGCGGCGCTTTCTCGCGCGACGCTGGTGGGCCGCGCGGTGGAGGGAAGCCAGGGGGAGAATCACGCCCTCGCTCCGCCCTCGCTCGAATGTCTCCGCGGTCTTTCCGTGACGACGAGGCTATACGGTCGCCGACCCTACCGGCGGCTATGTCGGACTCGGATCCGGACGACGCGGTGGACCGCTCGAGGCTGCCGGACGCCTGGACCGTCTGGAGTCGCGGCGAAGACGGACGGCTCGTCCTCGCGTACCGGCCCGACGTCTTCGACGGCGCAGCGTTTCCCGCTCCCTGCCTGCCCACGCTGTACCTCACTCACGGGAAGCGAACCCGTCGTCCCGGTATCAACCCCGCCGACACCGCCGATTCCGCGGACTGGTTCGTCACGCTCTACCTCGAGCCGGACGTCTCGCTGGACGAGACGCTCCGGTTTCCGACCAGAGAGGCGGCGCTCGAGCGAGCGATCGCCCTCGCCCGGGCGTTCGATGCCGGCGACGTCGACTACCGGGAGCTGTATCAGGTCCCTCGCGAGGAGTACTTCGAGCGACTCGACGAACTCACCGGCGACGATACCGACGACTGATATCGATTCGCGCTCGGCGAACGGGACAGTCGGGCCCGCCCGGGACGTGACCCTTAACCGCCAGTGGAAACTATCGATACCTATGTCGACCGTCACGCTCGTCGGTTCCCGGCTGGCCGAGCCCGGGACCGAGTTCGTTTACGAGGGCGAAGCCGATGCCTGCGCCGGCTGTCCCTACCGCAGTCAGTGTCTCAACCTCTCTCCCGGCACGAAGTACCGCGTCACGTCCGTCCGCGAGAACGCCCAGACTCTCGAGTGCGCCATGCACGACGGCGGCGTTCGCGCCGTCGAAGTCGAGCCCGCGGCCGTGCGCGCGAACATCACCTCCAAAGGGGCCTTCGCGGGCAGCAAGACGAGCCTCCCTGGCCCCTGCCCGTACGTCGAGTGTCCGAGCCACGAGTACTGCGAACCCGACGGCGTCGAGTTCGACGAGGAGTACCGGATTCGGAAGATCATCGGCGACCCGCCGCACGACGTTTGCCACCTCGACCGCCCGCTCGAGCTGGTCGAACTCGAGACCGACGACTGAGCCGACCTCTCTTCCTGTGGCTCTGTGGCTAGAGTTTCCGCGCGCGACGCAGCTTTGGCGGCCGCGACACTAAAATAGGGCCTTCACAAACTATTGGCTGACTCTCTGTCGATGATGGTGATGGCCGCGAGCGGCGATTGCCGCGCGTACGAGGGGGGACCGAACCCGCGGGCGAGCGAGGGTGGTGAGCCGTGACGCTGCGATCCGTGCCAATCGTCGACCGCGTCACTGACGCCTTCTTCGCGCTCGATACAGGCTTTCGGTTCACCTACCTCAACGACCGTGCCGAGACGCTGCTCGAACGCGACCGCGAGGAACTGATTGGCCGGGTCATGTGGGACGAATTCCCACAGACCGTCGAGACGCAGTTCCCCGACGGGTTCCACCGCGCGATGGACGAACAGATCCCAGTCTCGTTCGAGATTTATCACACACAACTCGAGACCTGGTTCGAGGCCCGGGCCTACCCCTCCGAAAGCGGCCTCTCGGTGTACATGCGCGACGTCACCGAGCGACGCGCTCAGGAGACGACGCTGGCCCAGCACGCGGCCGTCGTCGAGGCGGTCCGGGACGCCATCGTCACGCTCGATCGCAACCGCGAGATCATCACGGTCAACGGCGCGACCGAGGCGTTCCTCGGTGCCGACCGATCGACGCTCGTCGGCGAACACGTCGAGACCCTGACCGAGCGCGCCGGAATCGCCGACGAACACGCCGTCGAGATCGGCCGTGCCATCACCGACGTCGACGTCAGAAACGCCGACCGCCGCCAGCTCGAGCTTCCCTACACCGGTCCGGACGGCGACGATCGGATGGGCGAGTTCCGGTTCGTCCCGATCGAGGACAACGTCGCGACCGTCGCTCTCGTCGTCCGGGACGTCACCGATCGCCACGAGTACGACCGCGTCGTCACGTCGCTGCACGAGGTCACCCGATGGTTGCTGGAATCCGACGACCCCGAAGAGATCTGTGCGATCGCGGTCCACGCGGGCAGCGACCTGCTCGGTCTCCCCATCAGCGGCGTCTGGCTGCTCGAGGAGGAACAGGGCTACCTCGAGCCGGTCGCCGGCACCGCCGGCGCGCACGACGAGTTCGGCGGTCTCCCGCGGTTCAACCCCGGCGAGGGACTCGTCTGGGACGTCTTCGAGTCAGGGGAGGTCGAACTGTTCGACGACCTCGAGACGATCGAGCAGCTCTATAACCCGGAGACGCCGCTTCGATCGGAGATCATCGCTCCGATCGGCACCCACGGCGTGCTCATGACCGGCTCGCTCGAGTCGAACTGGTTCGACGAGACTGACGTCGACCTCATCTCGACGCTCGTCGAGAACACGCGGGCCGCGCTCGACCGAGCCGAACGCGAGCGGGTCCTCCGGGATCGAACGGCCGACCTCGAGCGCCAGACCGAACGGCTCGAGGCCGTCGCCGAGGTGCTCTCGAGCGACCTCCAACAGCAACTCGACGCCGTCGCCGACGCACTCGAGGACGACGGGGCCGGTAAGTGGGAGTTCCCGCTCGCCGAGGACACCGTCGAGACGACCCTCGACCGGGCCGAACGGCTCGTCGACGACGTCCGAGAGTTCGCCCGCAACGCGACGGCCGTCGGCACTCGCAGCCGGCTCCGCCTGGAGTCGGCCGTCGACGACGCCGTCGCCGCCTCGCACATCGACGAGGGGAGCGTGGTCGTCGACGCCGCGGCCACGCTCCGGGCCGATCCCGACCGGTTCATCCATCTCCTCGAGACGGCCTTCGACAGCGCCGCCGCGCGAGCCGAGGGCGACGTGACGATCCAGATCGGCCTCCTCGGGTTCGACGACGGCGGTAGCCGCGGTTTCTTCCTCCTCGATGACGCCGCCGAGATCCCAGCGAACGCCCACGATCGGGTCCTCGATCCGACCGCGGACGACGACACCGCGATCGACGGGCTCGGGCTCGCGCTCGTCCGGGCCATCGCCGAAGCCCACGGCTGGGACTGTACGGTCACGAACGGCGACAACGGCGGAACGTGCGTCGAAGTGCGGGACGTGACGACGCTCGAGAAGCGCCTCGAGTAGCCGCCGAACTACTCCGAAACGACCGATTCGCGCGCCATGTCCTGACAGAGCTGTCGGTAGCCGTCCTGCTCGAGGAGCTCCTGCATCGTATCGTCGACCTGAACGCGGAGGACCGCCAGCCGGTCTTTGAGCTCGGCGTACTCCTGACTGGAGCGGCGTTCTGCCTCGGTCTTCTGGTCGTCCAACAGTGCTTTCTTCGAAGCGAGCGCGAAGAACTCCTGGAGTTGCTCGTCGTAGGTAGAACGCAACAACAGCTGGTCGATGATCGCGACCAGTTCGTCCTTCGAGACGGGTTTGACGAGATAGTCGTCGAATCCCATCTCGATGATGTCGAAGTCCGGTTCGACCGCCGTCACCATCGCGACTCGACAGTCGAGTCGCCGCTCTCGGATCGTATCGAGGACGGTGTCGCCCGACAGGCCTGGCATCCGTCGATCCAGCAGGACGACGTCGGTCTCCTCGTCGATTGCGTCGAGTGCCTCGCTGCCGTCGTAGGCGGTCTCGACGTGACACTCTTCGCCAAGCCAAGCGGCATAGAGGTTCGCGAGGTCGGGCTCGTCTTCGACGATCAGGACGGACGGGGTGTCGGTGGGCATCGGGGTTCCTCGTATACGATCGGCTCGTTGACCGACTCGTCCCGAACGCATATCAAGATACCGGACAGTTGAACGGAACGAAGCGGACCGATTCGGTCATTTGCCGACGCTACCGTCGCGGAATCGACAGAACCGATCGTCCTGTTTGGAGCGAACGTGATCGTCACTCGAGTTCGCGTTCGATCGTCGCGCGCCGCTCGCGGATCGCGGCCGCGTCGGTTTCGATCGTCCGGTCGCCGAAGTCGATCGCAAGCTGGCCGTCGTCGGTCGCAGTCCCGAGTTCGACGACCGGGGCGACGCCGTCGAACGCTTCGCGGACGGCCTCGACCGACTCGGTCTGGATCAGCGCGCGGCCCGGCTGTTCGTGGAACAGCGCGCCCGCCGGATCCTCGACCGGGATCGACACCTCGAGGCCGGCGTCGTCGGTGACCATTTCTGCCAGAGAGACGGCCAGTCCGCCGTGGCTGACGTCGTGGACGGCCAGCGTCGCGTCGTCGTCGGCGACGGCCGCGAGCGTCTCGATTAGGGCCGCGGGTTCGTCGGGCAGGTCGGGGAACCCGTCGCTGCCGTCGAACCGGGCGAGGTACTCGGAGCCGCCGAGCGACGGTTCGCCGCCTTCGAGCCCCAGATCGCCGACCAGCACGAGGTCGCCCTCGGGTGCGACCGCCAGCGGCGGCGCGTCGTATCCCGCCTTCGAGCCGACCATCGCGAGCGTCGGCGTCGGCGGGATCGGTCCCGCGACGGAATCGTTGTACAGCGAGACGTTGCCGCCGACGACCGGCGTCGACAGGGTCTCGCACATCTCGGCGAGGCCGTCGACGATTCCGGTGAAGCCGCCGTAGACGTCGGGTTTCTCCGGGTTACCGCCGTTGAGGCAGTCGACCGCGGCCAGCGGCGTCGCGCCCTTGGCCGCGATGTTCGTCGCGTTCTCGAGGGCGATCGCACGGGCACCCTCGCGCGGGGCGACGTCGGTCCAGTTCGGTGCGGCTCCGGACGAAATCGCCAGCCCCTGTTCGGCCTCTCGGACCGCGACGATCGCGGCGTCGTCGCCCGGCCCCACGCTCGTTCGCACGCCGACCTCGTGGTCGTACTGGCGGTAGACCCACCGCTTCGAGGCGGTATTCGGGCTCGAGACCACGGCGTCGAAGGCCCCTTCGAGGTCGATCTCGGGCAGGTCGGTCGCGGGCGGTTCGGGGTCCTCGGTCTCGAGGTCGTTCATCGGCGCGCCCTCGCCGAGGAAGTAGGCGTCGACGTCGACGACGGTCTCTCCATCGAAGGTACAGACGTAGTTGCCGTCGGTGACCTCGCCGATGACCGAACAGCCCAGATCGAACCGCTCGGCGATCTCGCGGACGCGCTCGACGTTGTCGGGTTCGACCTCGTAACACATCCGCTCCTGGGACTCGGCCAGCAGGATCTCCATGGCGTTCATGTTCGGCTCGCGCTGGTGGACCCGCTCGAGTTCGATTTCGGCCCCGAGGTTCGCTTTGGCGACCATCTCGCTCGAGGCACCGCCGAGACCGGCGGCTCCGAGGTCGCGGGCCGACTCGATCAGGTTCTCGTCGACGAGGGCTTCGTTGGCCTCGATGAGCAGTTTCTCGGCGTAGGGGTCGCCGACCTGGACCGCGGGCCGGTCTTCGGTTTCGGCGTCCTCCGCCAGGTCCTCACTGGCGAAGCTCGCACCACCGAGCCCGTCGCGACCGGTGGCGTTTCCGACGAGGACGAGCTTGTTGCCCGGTTCCTGCGCTTCGGCGGTGACCAGTCTGTCCTCGTTCGTCAGGCCGACGCAGGCGACGTTGACGAGCGGGTTCCCCTCGTAATCGGGGTGGAAGTCGACGCTGCCGGCGACCGTCGGGACGCCGATACAGTTCCCGTAGTGGCTGATCCCCTCGACGACGCCCTCGAAGAGGTACTTCGAGTGCTCGCGGTCGAATTCGCCGAAGTACAGCGAGTCGGCGAGCGCGATGGGGTACGCGCCCATCGAGAGCGTGTCCCGGACGATGCCGCCGACGCCGGTCGCCGCGCCGTCGAATGGGTCGACGTAGGAGGGATGGTTGTGGCTCTCGATCCCCATCGTGATATACGTGCGTTCCCCGTCCTCGCCTCCGGTTTCGGGCAGCGCGACGACTGCCGCGTCGTCGCCCGGCCCGACGACGACCTGCTCGCCCTCGCTGTCGAACGCCGACAGCAGCGGTCGCGATGAGCGGTACGCGCAGTGCTCGCTCCAGAGGTTCTCGAACAGCGCCGCCTCCGCTCGCGTCGGCTCCCGGTCCAGTTCCGAGACGACGAGTTCGCGGTCCGAATCGGCAAGACTCATTCATCTAGGTGGTGAAAGTCGGCCGATAAATGGGTTTCTATGTGCACGTTCGTGCATTAGAACAGGGTGGTCCACCGAGCGCGAGGATCGAGCCGTTTTTGATCAGCCCGTCTAAACGTACGTTCGTGCTGTCGGTCGAACTTCACACGCACTCGTCGCTGTCCTACGACGGCCGCGACCCGGTCGAGTTGATTCTCGAGCAGGCCGAAGCCGTCGGTCTCGACGCGATTGCGGTCACGGACCACGACGAGATCGACGCGAGCCTCGAGGCGGTCGAGCGCGCGCCCGACTACGGTCTCGTCGGGATTCCAGGGATGGAGATCTCGAGCAAGGCTGGCCACGTCCTCGGACTCGGGCTCGAGGAGGCCGTCCCGCCCGGACTCTCGTTCGAATCGACGCTCGAGGCGATCCGCGAGCAGGACGGGCTGGCGGTGATTCCCCATCCCTTTCAGGAGTCGCGCCACGGCGTGATGGCCCGCATCTCGCGCGAGGAACTCGCCGAGGGCGACGCGATCGAGGTTTACAACTCCCGGCTCTTCACCGGGCGAGCGAACCGGCAGGCCGAGCGCTACGCCCGGTCGCGGGACCTGCCGATGACCGCCGGCAGCGACGCCCACATCAGCGAAATGGTCGGCCAGGCGATCACCCGCGTCGACGCCGACGAGCGCACGGCCGACGCGATCCTCGAGGCGATCGCCGACGGCCGGACGACCGTCGAGGGGAAACGAACGCCGTGGCGCATCAGCGTCCAGCAGTTCGCCGGCGGCGTCACGCGACGGCTGGGCCACGTATTCAAACTGTTTCGATGACACCACCACCGACGACCGACCCACCCCTTCGCGGTGCCGAGCCGACGACCGTTCGCGACGCCCTCGAGCGCGGCGACCCGCTACCGGGAACGGCCGGCTTCGCGGGCGAACTCGACGGCCGCCTCGTTCGGGACGTCCTCGGGCGGGTTCAACTGTTCGTCGACGGCGAGGCCACTACCGACGATACGAGCCCCGCGTGGGCGTTCGAGCCGTCGGCGCTCTCGGACCCGCAGCTCTTTCCGGCCGGCGGGGTCGCGCCGGTATCGGACCCCGTTTCCGGACAGGAATCCCGCTGGACGCTGCCGGAATCGGATCCGGAAACAGACCGAGATGCCGCACTCGAGGCCCTCGAGCGCGCTATCGAGACGGCGGCCGAGACCGTCCGGCGGGACGACCGAGAGATCGCCGTCGCCTTCTCCGGCGGCGTCGACTCGGCGCTGGTCGCCGAACTCCTCGACGCGCCGCTGTACGTCGTGGGCTTCCCCGACAGCCACGACGTCGAGGCCGCGCGGACGGCCGCCGACGCGATGGGCCGCGACCTGACCGTGGTCGACCTCGAGCCGGCTGACTTGGAGCGCGTCGTTCCTAAGGTAGCGCGGGCGACCGGTCGGACGAACGCGATGGACGTCCAGATCGCGCTCCCGCTGTATCTGGTCGGCGAACGGGTCGCCGCCGACGGCTTCGACGCACTCGCGGTGGGCCAGGGCGCGGACGAACTGTTCGGCGGCTACGAGAAGGTCGTCCGGCTCGACCACCGGGTGGAGGCCGAGACGGTTCGCGGGGCCGTTCGAGAGCAGATACGAAGTCTGCCGATGCAGCTTCCACGAGACGTGCTGACGATCGACGCGACGGGGCTCGAGCCGGTCGCGCCGTTCCTCCACGACGCCGTCGTCGAGGCGGCGCTCCGACTGCCGGACGACCTGCTGGTCGACGAGGACGAACGAAAGCGGGGCTTCCGACGAGTTGCGGCCCGCCATCTGCCGGCCGAGATCGCGAATCGGGACAAGAAGGCGGTCCAGTACGGCAGTCTCGTCGCCCGCGAACTCGACCGGCTCGCCCGGCAAGCCGGCTACAAGCGCCGGATGGACGACCACGTCTCGAAGTACGTCGAGTCGCTGCTCGCGGATCCGGAGACGCAATCCGACTGATTTTCGGATCGCTCAGGAGGGCATCGGACAGAGGCTCGCGGTGAAGACCACCGTCTCGTCGGTCTCGTTTCGCGCGCCGTGATCCACCCCGCGCTCGTGGTGGACGACGCCGGGCGCGTCGATCCGTTCGTGATCGCCGTCCCGAACGACGGTCACCGTCCCCTCGAGGACGTGGAAGACGTTCGTACTCGCCGCGTGCTCGTGGGTCTCGAGTTCCGCGCCCGGTCCGAGCGCGAACGCTTTCACGAGTACGTCGTCGGTGACGACCAGTTCCGCGGTCTGGACCTCTCCGTCGGCCGGCTCGAGGTCGGCGATCGCATCGGCGTAGCTGTCGAGCATACGAGTCGGTTCGACGGGGGACGCCAAAACGGCAGGGGAACGAGAAAAACGGGAGACGATGTCGCAGGGGTCGGCAGTCGACTCGAGGCCGGCCGCTCAGTCTTCGGTCTCGGTCGGCAGCTTGTTCGCCGGTTCGTGCTCGACGTTCTCGGAGACGGTTCGGCGGTTCATCTCGCCGATGCGATCGGCGACCTCGCCGACGACGTCCTCGAGGGGTTCCTGGACCTCGCTGTCCTCGTTCTTGACGAGCGCGCCCATGCTGCCGTCGGCCCCGAAGTCGGGGTGGATCGGGATCCGGCCCAGCAGCGGCACGTCGTACTTGTCGACGATCGTGTCCGCGCCGCCGGTGCCGAACAGACCGTGCTGGTCGCCACAGGACGGACAGATGAAGGAGCTCATGTTCTCGACGACGCCCAGCACCGGCGTGTCGTGCTTGTTGAACATCTGGATCCCCTTGCGAGTGTCGTCCAGCGCCATCTCCTGTGGCGTCGTGACGACGACCGAGCCGGTCACGGGCATCGACTGGAGCAGGTTCAGCGTCGCGTCGCCGGTCCCCGGCGGCAGGTCGACGATGAGGTAGTCGAGGCGGCCCCACTCCACGCCCTCGAGGAACTTCATCATGAACTTGTTCACCATCGGCCCTCGCAGGATGGCGGGGTCGTCGTCGTCCTCCATCATCATCCCCATGCTGATGATGCGGACGCCGTCCGAGCGCGGCGGGACGATATCCTCGTTCGGCGTGACGCCGGGCTCGCTCTCCGGCGGAAGGATCTGTGGCACGTTCGGCCCGTGAATGTCGGCGTCGAGCAGCCCCACCATCGCGCCGCGCTTCTGGAGACCGGCGGCCAGGTTGGCCGCCACCGTCGTCTTGCCGACGCCGCCTTTCCCGGAGGAGACGGCGATGACGTTTCGGACGCGGGGGAGGACCTCGTCGTCGAAGCCGTGTTCCTCGCCGACGTGCGCGCGCAGGTCGGGCTCGAGGCCGGATTCTTCGATGACGTCGCGAATTCGGTTCCCGAGCTCGAGTTCCGAGGGCGCGTACGGCGCGTTGAACGCGAGCGAGATTCGGGCCGTCTCGTCGTCGATCGTGACGTCGTTGACCAGCCCCAGTGAGACGATGTCCTCGCCGATGTCGGGGTCTTCGACCCCCTCGAGTTTGATTTCGAGTTCGTGTTCTGTGATACTCATAGTGACTGTGTGCTAGCCGAACGAAGGGTGTGGAACGGGATACGTGTGATGGTTCGGAACTCGAACGACGCGGCTCGAGGGCGTCGTGTGCGAAAAATGAAAACCGGTGTTCGGTGGTCGGATGCGATACGGCGACGGTTACGGCGGGCCGACGCTGCTGATCGGCTCCGGTGGGCCGCCGTAGAAGACGACGCCGATCAGGACGGTCAGGATGAACATCCCGACCCACATCGAGGTCGTCAGGCCGACGAGGTAGCTCACGCCGATGAGCCCGGTCTTCGTGTCGCGGGGTTCGCCGAGGAACCAGGCCGCGAGCATGATGTAGACCGGGACCAGGATGATGGCGAAGATGATGTAGGTACCTTCGTTGGCGAAGCCGGTGAGGCCCTTCGTCCCGTCGTAGCCGTGATACAGGAGCGTCGAGAGGATCGTTTGCGTGGTACTCATGCTTCCACCTCCGGTTCAGTGGCTTCGTGTTCGTGCTCGTGGTCACCGCGCATGTGTTCGACCGCGTGAAGCTCGACCACTGGGACGAGCTTCGAGAGGTTGAGGAATAAAAGTGCAACCAGCGCAGTCGTGCCGACGAGCGACAGCAGCTCGATCGCGCTCGGGAAGTACTCCCCGGGCGTCGCGGCGTAGATGTTGAACACGGGGTCCATGAACCCTTCGACGACGAAGAGGACCTTCTCGGTCAACGTCCCCGTGAGGATCGCCCCGCTGGCGATGAGCGCCCGCTTCTTGCTGAACAGGGACGGCCGGATTCCCTGCAGGAAGATGTAGACGAGCGTGAGGAAGATCATCGTCATCGCGATCTGGTAGAGCGGGTTGGCCAGCTTCGCCTCGGCGGCGTGTGCTTTGGCCAGCGGGCCGAGGAAGACGCCGTTGAGGACGAACTGGAGCTGGAACCAGAGGAACAGCAGGGTGAAGAATCCGAGCCACAGCAGCAGCCCGCGGAAGATGTCGTCCGTGATGATGTGATCCCAGTCGTAGGCGCGTCGGAACGCGTACGAGATGATGATCACGCCGCTGATCGCCGACATCAGCGCGATGCTGAGGAACATCGGGCCCTGAATGCCGCCGGTCCAGGCGGGCATCGCCGGCAGCAGCGCGAACAGCCACGGGATGACGCCGCCGTGGAGCAGGAGCGGGGCCATGATGATGACCGCCGCTGCGAGCCACCAGACCATCCGGCTGATGATCTCGTCTTCCTTCTCGGTGTAGCCGAGCGTCATGATCTTGTAGACCGGCTCGAAGTGGTCCGGGAGGTCGTCGCGCAGTCGGCTGACGTCGTAGCGCAGCGTCAGGCCGAGGTAGGTCGCCGACAGCACGAAGTAGGCCGTGATGACCGTCACGTCCCACACCAGCGGCGAGTTGTTGACCGTGATGTGGTAGTGGCCGATGACGCTTGTGACCATCCGGTCCGGTCGACCCATGTGGACCAGAATGTAGAAGCCGGCGGCCGAGAGGCCACCGATGGTCGTCATCTCCGCGAGTCGGGCGATGGGCATGTATCGGTCCATGCCGAGCAGGCGGACGGCCGCCGAGAGGATGATCCCCCCGTGAGCGACGCCGACCCACCAGATGAACGCGCCGATGTACAGACCCCAGGTCGCACCGCCGCCGCTACCCCAGTCGCCGAGGCCGGTGACGATCAGACCCTTCTGGAGCTGGTAGGCCCACGCCACGAGGAAGGCTCCCAGTCCCAGCGCCGCGATGCCGTACAGGATGAAGTACTTCTTCGTGAGCGTGTTGATCGGGCGGAGGATGTCCTCCTCCGATGGCGTCTTCGTGCTCATGGCTGCCACCCGACGGTACCGTCATTGAGAGCTTCCTGTCGTTTGTCGAGCAGACCGACGTCCTCGTACTTCGTCGGTCCGGAGACCTGTTCGGCCTCCGGACCGGGCTCCTGCCCGAGGTACGTGACGTTCGGGTGCGTGCCGATGTCCTCGAGCAGCTTGAACGAGGTAGGATCGCCGGCGTACTGCTCGAGTCGGAACTGTGCGTCCTGTTCGGTTCCTTCGCCGAGTTGCAGTTCCTCAAGGGCTTCCTCGCTGTCGAGGTCGACGTACTGCTGGATGGCCTCGACGGAGGCGAGCACCTGTTGTTCCTGCTCGAGAATGGTGTCGTTTACTTCCTCGTTAGGTTCGAGACCCTCGCTGACGATCTCGACCGCTTTCATGACCGCGAGCACGCCCTCGTCGAACGAGCCATCGCTCCCCTCGGTGAGCTTCTCGATCGCGGATTCGATGTCGTCGTCCTGGCTGAGCGTGCTGTCGATCTGGTCCGGCGACGGCGCGGACTTGCTGCTTTCCGTGCCGTTGGTCAGGTGAACGATCGCGCGGCTCTTGGTCGGGTGATCGCGGTGCTGGGACGCGTCGCTCCGCTCGTCGTTGACGTTGCCGAACTGGATCGCGTTCGGCGGACAGGCCGTTTCGCAGGCCGTGGTTCCGACCTTGTCTTCGCCCACTTTGCCGTCCTGCATACTCGGACAGAACACGCATTTGCTCATCGCGCCGCGGGGGGCCCGGGCGTCGACCCAGCGTTCACCGTACTCGTATTCGCCCATGGTGGCTTCTTCCTCCATTTCGCTGTAATCCGTGTCGGGCTCGTCCCACTGGAAGTAGTTGACGCCGTAGGGACAGGCGACCTGACAGTACCGGCAGCCGATACAGACGTCGTAGTCGGTTAGGACCAGCCCGTCCTTGTCGCGGGTGTGGCGGGCCGTCGTCGGGCAGACCTTCTCGCAGGGAGCGTCCGTGCAGTGCTGGCACGGCCGAACGAGCATGTTGAAGTCGCTCCCCATGTTGAAATCGGTGTAGACGCCGGAGCCGCTGTGGCCTTCGCTCTCGTTTCCGCCGGAGCCACCGTGGCCCCCGGCGGAGTGGAGCTCGTCCTCCCAGGCCATGACGTACATCCAGTTGACCCCCTGATCCAGCTGGTTCTCCTCCGTACAGGCGACCATACAGGAGAGACAGCCGTCACAGCGTTCGAGGTCGATCGTCATGCCCCACTGGGTGTCGGGCTTCTCCTTCGTCTCCGAGTGCGAGCCGGATTCGGCTTCGGTGAGGCTCTGCTCGGGACCCTCGGCGACGGTACCAAAGGCACCCATCCCGACGGCGGTGGCCCCCACGCCCATCTTCTTCATCGCTTCGCGGCGACTCTCCTCGCCGTCGCCGTCGAACGCGTCGAGCATGCGGGAGACCGTCCCTTTGGTCTCCTCTTTGGCGGCCTCGTAGGCCTCCTTGGTCGGGCGTTCGTCCTCGCCGAACTCCTCCATCACGTCCTCGTGATAGCGCTCGTGGAATTCGGCCTCGGAGAGTTCGCCCTTGGTGACCCGCATCGCGTCCTGGGCCATGTCCATACCGAGCTCGCTGTCGTACTCGGTATCGTCGAGCATCGTCTCGAGTTCGTCTTCCCACTCTTCCCCGAGCGGGTGGAATGATTCATCGTCCGTACTCATTAGATCAGAACACCTCTGAATATGACACTGGTGTCATGCCGGAGGTACTGGACGGCATGCACTTGAAATCGTTCATTTGTGGATCCTCATTCCACCCCTCACAACCGTGTGCCGATGAAGGATAGAGCCGATTTCCAGCGTGTGAGAATCGGGGCGAACGTGTTCGCTAGTATAAGTAGACCATCCCCGCCGCCTGGCGATTCCGACAGCGACCCGGCCGACGAGCGGCGGAACCGAATGTCGCCACGTCACGTTCCGCTTCACCATCGGTCCACTTGAAGGGGGAGCCGGCCAACGAAACGACCAATCCGCGGAGAGCCAGCCACCGTGACCGACGATCGCGTGAGTACGACCCGAGGCGGGCTGTCGAATCGACGGTTTTCGGAGGCTCAGGGGCTCGCCAGCTGTTCCTCGAGGGAGTCCTCGCCGCCGACGTTCGGCAGGTCGTCGACGAACCGCTTGACGATCGCTTCCTCGGCCCGGTGGAGCGTCTCGCTGCAGGTCGATTTGGCGATGTCGAGGTGGCCGGCCAGTTCGGTGAGCGAACAGCGACGCGGGGTGTCGTAGTAGCCCTCCTCGACGGCGGCGGCGACCACCTCGAGCTGGCGCTCCGAGAGCAACTGGCTCTCGTGGAGCCGTTCGCGGACGTGCTCGATCCGGTACTTGAGGCCGAAGTGCTCGAGCTGTTCGGCGAGTTCGGCCAGCCGTTCGCGGGAGCCGGTGACCTCGATCGTCGCCTCGCCGTCCTGGATCTCGACGGGGAGCTCGATCGGCATTCCCGACTCACGAGAGGAGAACATCAGCAACGGCGCGGTGGTCTCGAAGTGGACCGTCGCCTCGTTGTCGCTCCACTGAGCGAGCGAGAGTTCGGTGATCTGCGGGTGGTCGTCCATCGCGTCGACGACGTTCGGGACCTCCGGGCCGGTAATCCGGACGAGGGCGAAGCCGGTGTCTGCGCCCGGGACGGCCGCGAGCACCCGGAACGTCGCCTCCGGATACTCCGTCGACACTTGCTGAATCCAGATCGCCTCGGGCATCGTGAGAGTGAGGGTTGCTTGAGCCATACGAACGTGTTCCGATCGAATCTATATACGGGTGGCTACGAATATGTTCGGCGAATTCCAGCGCCGTGGGAAGACCGTCGGCCGCGAACACGTTCGGACGAACGTCCAATCCCTCGCGGATCGAACGGCCGAATCGATGGCAACCGAATCGACGGAACGCACGCTCGACGTCCGAGAGATCGACGGCCCGCCGTTCGACGACATCGTCGCCGCGCTCGAGGACCTCGACGCCGACCAACGACTGCGACTGATCGCGCCGTTCGAACCGAAGCCGCTCTACGAGGAACTCGCCGATCGCGGGTTCACACACGAGAGCGAGCAACGCGACGGCGGCGTCTGGTACGTTTTCATCGAGCACGCGTAGGCAATCGGAACCGACGACGCGACGAACGTGTTCGTACAAAGCCCCATGCAGGAGCCGTTCCGACTCCGAACTACATGACGCGACTCGACGTCAGAGACATTCCGCCGGTGAACCGCCACCCGACCATCCACGACGAGTTCGACGACCTCGAGCCGGGCGAGACGCTGACGATCGTCAACGATCACGAGCCCAAGCCGCTGTTCTACGAGTTCCAGGCCGAAGTCGAGAGTTTCGACGCCGACGGCTACGAGGTCGAGCAGATCGCCCCCGACGAGTTCGTCGCCCGATTCCCGAAACAGGAGGCCTGACCGTCCGACGACGGTCGGGACTAGCGGCTACTACCGACCATGCCCACGCTCGCATCCACCGTCGATCGCACGGACGCACCGTCCGATCGGCCACGGGAGACCATCGACGTTCGCTCGCTCGGTCCGCCGGAACCGCTCAAGGAGACCCTCGAGACCCTCGTGGAACTCCCCGCGGAGACGGTCCTGGTCCAGCGAAACGACCGCGTGCCCCAGTTTCTGTTTCCGAAACTGGACGACCGCGGCTACGCACACGAGACGGTCGAACGCGACGACGACGTCGTGACCGTCATCTGGCGCGAGTGAGACTCGCGCCGCCGAGCCGCTCGGCGATTCAGCGGCGGACCGTACCAACGACCACTATGTACCAGACCGCACTCGAGCGATGATCGACGAACAGACCAATCAGATGAGAGACGACCGCGACCGGCGACGGTTCACCGACTTGCTCGCGACGACGACGATCGCGGCGTACGTCCTCGTCGCGCTCGGGACCGCCGTCGCGACCACCGACGGCGCAGCGACCTGTACCACCTGGCCGAGCTGTGCGACCGATTCGACGCTCGGCTCGCTCGCCGGCGGTACGCTCCTCTTCTGGGGCCACCGTGCGGCGGCGCTGGTGACCGGCCTCCTCGTGATCGCGTCGGCCCTCGCCGTTCGGCGGGTCGACGTCGGCCGCCGCGTCGCGGGCCTCGTCGGCGCGGCGCTCGTCCTCTTTCCGGTTCAGGTCGTCCTCGGTGCCGCCCTCGTCGTCGGCGGTCCCGCGGGTGTGAGCGGGCTCCACCTGATCCTCGCGATGGTCATCTTCGCGTGTCTCCTCGTGGCCCTCGTCCGAGCGCTCGAGGACGACGCACGCGACGAATCGATGGAGACCGACGCGCTCGAGCCGGCGGACCCCGTTCCGAGCGCCGGCGAGGGTGCCGCCGACGCACCCGATACCGGCGCCACGGCCGACCGTCCGGACGGCCGTATCGACCGCCTCAAACAGACGGCCGGCGCGTACCTGACGCTCACCAAACCGCGGCTGATGTGGTTGCTCTGTCTCGTCGCGGTCGCGGGAATGGGGCTCGCGACGCTGACCGGCGCGTCGCTCGAGCCGACGACCGTCGTCGCCACGCTGGCCGGCGGCGTGCTCGCTATCGGCGCGAGCGGCACGTTCAACCACGTCTACGAGCGCGACCGCGACCGGCGGATGAACCGCACGTCGGATCGGCCGCTGGTTCACGACCTCGTGCCGGCCCGGAACGCGCTGGCGTTCGGCGTCGGGCTCGCGCTCGTCTCGATGGCCGTCCTCGTGGTCTGGGTGAACCTGCTGGCCGCGGCGCTGACCCTCGCTGCGATCGCCTACTACGCGGCGCTCTACACGGTCGTCCTGAAGCCGAACACGGCCTGGAACACGGTGCTCGGGGGCGGTGCAGGTGCCCTGCCCGCGGTCATCGGCTGGGTAGCCGTCACGGGCGGCGTCGGGCCGCCCGCGATCGCCCTCGCCGCGGTGATCTTCCTCTGGACGCCCGCTCACTTCTACAGCCTCGCGATCGCCTATCGTGAAGATTACGCGCGTGGTGGCTTCCCGATGTTCCCAGTCGTCGAGGGAGTGCTGGCCGCGCGCCGACACGTTGCCCTCTATCTGGGGGCGACGCTGTTGGCCGCGAGCGTCCTCGGCTGGGTGGCCGGGCTCGGTCCCGTCTACGCGAGCACGTCGATCGCCCTCGGTGCCGTCTTCCTCCGATCGGTGATCCGACAGTACCGTCGGCCGACCGACGAGGTCGCCCTGCGCTCGTTTTACGTCTCGAACTACTACCTCGGCGCGATCCTCCTCGCGATCGTCCTCGAGACGCTCGTGATCGCCGGCTAGCGGCTCTCGATCTTCGTTCCACCGCGTGCTTCCGATTCTATCACTGGTGGGGTATATAACTGCCCACGATATAGCGGGAACTGTCGATTCGATTGCCAATGTCCGGGAACCGTCACTACTATTGAACGTATGTCTCCCCTCTATCCGAGTGTAAGACGATGACCCAAAGTAACGCTCACCGACGACGGTTCTTGCAGGCGATGGGTGCGGCCGGCGCGCTGGCGGTGGCCGGCTGCCTGGGCGGTGACGAATCGGGCGACGGAGCGAACAGCGGAAACGGCGGAAACGACAACACGGACGAGGAGGGACTGCCGGCGGCGAAGTCGGTCGACGTCGACCAGATCGCACGCGACCCCACGGACATTCCAGACCCGGTCGACTGGAACTCGCCGCGGACACACGACGTGACGATCCAGACACAGAAGGTGACCGCGGAGATCGAACCCGGCGTCACCTTCGATTACATGACTTTCGAGGGGCAGGTGCCCGGACCGATGCTCCGGGTGCGCCGCGGTGACACGGTCAACCTCACCTTCGACGTCCCCGAGGACATGAACGCGGCGATGCACAACATGGACTTCCACGCGGTCTACGGGCCCGGTGGGGGCGCGGACGCGACGACGATCGCGCCCGACGACGACCCGACCCAGATCCAGTTCCGCGCGGAGTACCCCGGCGTGTTCATCTACCACTGTGCGGTCCCCGCGATGGACATGCACATCAGTAGCGGGATGTTCGGCTCGATCCTCGTCGAGCCCGAGGACGGACTGCCCGAGGTCGACCACGAGTTCTACCTCGGCCAGCACGAGATCTACACCACCGGCGAGGTCGGCCAGCAGGGCCACCACGGCTTCGACCACGACGCGATGAAGCGCGAAGAGCCCACCTACGTCGTCTTCAACGGCCAGGCCTACGGCTTCACCGCCGACGCCGCCGGCCCGATGAAAGCCAACACCGGCGAAACCGCCCGGGTCTACTTCGCCAACGGCGGTCCGAACCTGCTGAGCTCGCTCCACCCGATCGGCAACGTCTGGAGCGACCTCTACCGCGACGGCGACCTGCTCAGCGAACCCGCTAACAACATCGAAACCACGCCCGTCTCGCCCGGTACTACCACCGCCGGCGTCATGGAGTTCCCCGTGCCAGGCCCGGTCAAGATCGTCGACCACGCGCTCTCGCGAGTCGTCCACCGCGGCGCGCTCGGGATCGTCGACGTCGAAGGCGAGCCCAAACCCGAGATCTTCAATCCCGATCCGTGAGTCGTGACGGGCCATCCCGTCACAGACGGCCACGACTGGTGCATCGCTCTCTGACCCCACCCCACCCACACAATCATGACATCCACGTCTCGCCGCAGCGTCCTTCGATCGTCCGCCTGCGCAGCCGGGCTCGCCCTCGCGGGCTGTCTCGAGCGCGTCACCGATCGCTCGAGCGACGGCGACGACGAGGTGCCGGAGAACGCCGGCGAGCCGGGGACGCCCGCTGAGCGGATCACCGTGACGGCGTCGTCGGAACCGTACCCCGAATTCGATCCGCAAGTCGTCCACGTGGTCGTCGGCGGAACCGTCGAGTGGCTCGTCGAGACGGGGCGCCACGACATCACCGCGTACCACGAGGACGGTCACGAGCCACACCGCTCCCCGAACGGCGTCGCAGACTGGGGCAGCCCGCGACTGACCGGCGTCGGCTCGGAGTACGAGAAGACGTTCGATCAGGAGGGCGTCTACGATTACGTCGACACCCAGCAGGTCTGTACGTCCCACGAGGTCGCGGGGAACATCGGCCGCGTCGTCGTCGGCTGGCCCGACCCCGACGACGAGCCAGCGATGGCCGATCCCCAGCCCGACATGCCGTCACAGGCTGCCCGGGCGATCGAGATGTTCAACGAGCAAACGCGTCCCGTTCTCGAGGCGGGTTCGGACTCCTGACCGGCCCGCAGTCGCTCGAGAGCGGTGCAGTACTCCTGCTTCGGCCGCGAATAACGCTGACGACGACTCCCGGATTCGAGCCGAACAAGTTCGTATTATTTCCCGTCCCTCGAGAATCCTGGCGGCGTATTACCTCACTGAATACATAGATTCACCCGTACCATGACCCCGTCCGCTCCCCTCGACAGGCGAACGTTCCTTCGCGCGACGGGCGCGGCTGCAGTCGCCGCGTCCCTCGCGGGTTGTACACAGATGAGCACCTCCGGCGGCGACGATGACACCGTCCTCTCGCCGCCCGAGAACCACGACCGCATCAAGAACGCCGACCTCCCGCATCCGATCTACGGGGAGGCGATTCCCGAGGCGACCGTCCCGGCGCCGCTACACGACCGGTCGGTGACGACCACGGAGTTCACCGGCGACCGTCACGTCATGCTGACGTTCATCTATACCAGCTGTACGACGGTCTGTCCGGGGCTGACCGCGGCACTGCGCCGGGTTCAGGCCGACGCCCGCGAGCGCGGCTACGGGGACGAGATCGCCTTCCTCACGACGACGTTCGACCCCGAGTACGACACCGCCGAGGTGCTTCAGGAGTACGGCGAGAAACACGGCGTCGACTACGACGCCGGTAACTGGTACTTCCTGCGGCCGGAGACTCCCGAGGACGCCCGCGCCGTCGTCGAAGATACGTTCGGCGTCGCGTTCGAACAGGGCGGTGATTCGGGCGGAATGGGCGGCGACAGCATGAATAGTACCAACAGCACCGACGGGGGGATGAACGAGAGCGAGCACGGCGACCACGCTCGCCACTTCGTCCACACGTCGTTGATCCTGTTGGTGAACAGAGACGGCGTCGTCGAGCGGGCCTACACCGGCGGCTCCCCGCCCGGCAACGACATCTTGGAAGACGCCCGCGCCGTCGTCGAGGGGTGGTAGACCATGCGCCGTCGCGAGGTCCTCGCAGGAGCCGCCGGCCTCGCCGTCCTCGGCGGCGGCGCGGCCGCGGTCAACGGCTGGAACCCCCTCGAGAGCGGCGACGCCGTCGACCCGGTCGAACTCGAGACGATCGACGCGCCCGGAAGCGAGGCGGGAACCGCGGCCATCCCCGAGCGCGGTCGGGTGACGTTCGTCGAACTGTTCGCCACCTGGTGTACCGTCTGCGAAGGAATGATGCCCACGCTCGCCGAGGTCCACGAAGGCGTCGACGACGTGCAGTTCGTCTCCGTGACGAGCGAACCGGTCGGCAACACCATCACTCGCGACGACGTCGCGAACTGGTGGCGCGATCACGGCGGCAACTGGCCCGTCGCCCTCGACTCGGACCTCGAGCTGACGGAGGCGCTCGACGCCTCGGGGGTCCCCTACGCGTTCGTCATAGACGAGTCGAACGTCGTGACCTGGTCGGGCCGGGGCGAGAAGTCGGCCGACGAGATCGCGTCGGCCATCGCCGACGCGCGGGGTGAGTGAGATGGCGAGCGGCGAACTCGTCGGCGCGATGGTGTTCGCCCTCGGCGCCGGCGTGGCCACATTCTTCTCGCCGTGTGCGTACGCGCTGTTGCCCGGCTACGTCGGGTACTACGTCGCCGCGACCGGCGAGGAATCCCCGCCGCTGTCCGGGACCCTCGTCCGCGGGTTCGCGGCGGCGTTCGGGGCGATCGCCGTCCTCAGCGCGCTGTCGCTGGCCGCGCTCGTCGCCGGCGAAGCCGTCGGGCGAGTGCTTCCCCTGCTCGAGGTCGGCGTCGGAATCGCACTGATCGGACTCGGGATCTGGGTGCTCTACGGCGGGAGTGGCGCCGTCCACGTCCTCCTGCCCGAGCGTCGATCGACCGTCCTCGGGTTCGGGCTCTTCGGCGCGATGTACGCGCTGGCGGCGACGGCCTGCGTGCTGCCGCTGTTCCTGGCGCTGGCGCTGCGGTCGCTGACCATGCCGCCGCTCGAGACGGCGCTAGTGCTGGGCACGTACGCAATCGGCTTCGGCGTCCTCACGGTCGCGGTCACGGTGGCGACCGCGTTCGGCTACGCGCTCGGGGCCGGGCGGCTCGCCGGCTACGTCGACCGCGTGGTTCGCGTCGCGGGCGCAGTCCTCGTGGTCGCGGGCGTCGGCCAGCTGTACGTCGCCCTCGGCTGACCCGGCGGATAAGGGGTCTTTTTCAGTGCGAATCGCCGCGGAGCGACGCCGCTGTGCTCGCGCTACGCGCGGGGGAATATGTGCGGGAGAACGGCTATGCGGCTTTCAGAACGAGTTCCGGCCGAAGGAGATGACTGGGTCACACGCAGACGAACCGACACCGACGATGCAACGACTGTACAACCGTATCTGGCTCCTCGCAGCGGCGGCACTCGTGTTCTTCGCGATTTCGTACGTCGCGTGGGGATGGATCGACGTGTTCTCGGTCCCGATGGGGTGATTCGATGACGTCACCGATCAAACCTCCCGAAGGCAACTGGTGGAATCAATCCGTCAACAGACGCGAGTCGATCTGGCTCGGCCTCGGTGCCGCCTGGTCGCTCATCCTCTTCGGCTGGATGAGCGCCTGGACGCGCGTCGGCGATCAGAACCCGATCGGCGAGACGTTCGAGGTCGACGCCGAGAAGTATCAGGAGAAAATGAGCGCGTACAAGGAAGAGGCGACCGAGACCGAGAACGGGCTCGTCCCGCCGGGAACGGACGTCTACCTCAACGCGATGCGCTTCCAGTGGGACGGCGCACCGGTCGTCCTCGAGACGGGAACGGAGTACGACATCCACCTCAGTTCCCTCGACGTCCAGCACGGCTTCTCGCTGCGGCCCGAGGACGCGCTCAGCAAGCAGATCAACCTGCAGGTGCTGCCCGGCTACGAGTGGGTCGTCCCGATGACGTTCGACGAGCCGGGTACGTACCACATCATCTGTAACGAGTTCTGCGGCCAGGGGCACCGGACCATGCACGGCACGATCGTCGTGGAGGAGGGAGACTGATGGCACACAAACTAGACGTTCTCGGTCTGTTCGACAACGAGTATCGCGACGACGGCTTCCGGACCTGCTCCGTGACGGGGCTCGAGGTCCACCGCTCCGTCGATAATCACGTGAAGCTGTTCGGCCTGACGGCGGTCGTCGCCCTGCTGTACGGCGGAATATTCGCCTTTACAGTCGCGATGACCCGCTGGGAGGCGGTCGGCCTGCTCGGGCCCGACGCCTTCTACAAGCACCTCAGCCTGCACGCCTGGAATCTGCTGATCTTCTGGATGGTGTTCATGGAAATCGCCATCCTCTACGTTGGCGGCCCGATGGTGCTCGGCAGGCGCTTGCCGCTGACGAAGGTCGCGAAGGCCGGCTGGCTCGTCATGGCCGCCGGCGCGGTGTTGGTCAACTACTCGATCTGGACGACGCAGGCACCGAACGAACCGCCGCTGCTGACCGCCTACGTCCCGATGCCGATCGACCCGCTGTTTTACGCGGGCGCGATCGTCTTCATTCTCGGCACCGTCGTCGCGGCGCTGCCGTTCTTCGCGACGATGTGGTTCGAGAAGCGCGAGAACCCCGGCGGGACGCTGCCGCTCGTGAGCTTCGCCGCGTTCGTCACGTCGATCATCGCCGTCGAGGCGCTGGTCGGCGGGCTCGTGGCGTTCACGCCGGCGATGCTGTGGCGGCTCGAGATCATCGAGTGGTGGGACGCGGCCTGGTACCGCCAGATGTACTGGATCATCGGCCACGGTACCCAGCAGATCAACCTCGTGGCGATGATCGCGGTCTGGTACTTCCTGACTCACGTCGTCGCGGGCGCGGAGGTCGTCAGCGAGAAGGTCTCGCGGACGGCGTTCGTCCTCTACCTGTTCTTCATCAACCTCGGTGCCGCCCACCACCTGCTCTCTGATCCCGCGGTGTCGACCGGGTGGCGGCTCTGGAACACCTCGTACGCGTTCTACGGCGCGACGTTCGCGAGCCTGATCCACGCCTTCGCCATTCCGGCCGGTATCGAAGCCGGCCGCCGTAAGCGCGGCAAGGGCGGCGGCCTGTTCGGCTGGCTCACGTCGGCTCCGTGGACGAATCCGGTGTTCGCCTCGACGATCTTCTCGATCATCCTCTTCGGCTTCCTCGGCGGAACCACCGGCGTCATGATGGGGCAGTTGCAGCTCAACATGACCTGGCACAACACGTTCGCGACGGTCGGCCACTTCCACGGCACCGTCGTTCTCGGGACCACGGTCGCGTTCATGGGCCTGGTCTTCTTCGTGATCCGGACGATGTTCATGCGCAAGTACATCTCCGAGCGTCTCGCGTCGCTTCAGCCGTTCTTCTACTCGGGCGCGATGGGCGTGGCCGTGCTGATGATGATGTACGTCGGCATCCTCTACGGCATCCCGCGCCGGACCGCCGAGGTCGTCCGGAACATCCCGGGCACCGAGTTCAGCCTCTCGGCCGCGTCTCCGCTGTTCGCGCTCTTCGGGGTCTTCGCCCTGCTCGCCATCGCAGGCGGCGTCCTCTTCGTCCTCTTGGCGGTCGGCTCGCTGCTCTTCGGCGACCGCGTCGAGAGTCAGAGCGACAACGCCGATCTCGTGGCCGACGGCGGGCTGGCGATGGCCACCGATCCCGACGACCCCGTCCACGCCTACGAGATGCGCGGCACGTTCGTCCTGTGTCTGGTCTTCCTCGCCGCGTTCGTGGTCACCTACCTGCTGAACTGGTACCTGCTCACGCAGCTCTGGTCGATCGGGGCCTGACTACACCGTTCCCCTCTTCCCACCAATGACTTCACACACCGACGCCGATACGACCGCATCACCGCTGGCCTTCATCAGGCGCGTCCTCGGGCAGGCCTGGCGGGACCTCCTGAGCATCTACTACGCCAACACGACGATCTGGCGGCTGCTCAAGAGCGTCGGCTTGCTCTTCTTCGGGTTCTTCTGCTGGTCGGCGAGTAACCTCGTCCTCTCCTACGGGGTCGACTGGACGATTCTGCAGTATACGCGGGCCTACGGGTTCGTCCTCATCCTCTGGGGGCCGCTGACCCACGCCGTGATCGTCCCGCTGGTGATCCGTCTCCGGCGGACCGCGGACGGCGGTCTCACTCGGATGATCGCTCGTCAGGGGTCGAAGATCAACCTCTCGATCTTCCTCGCGATCGTCCTCGTCCTCGGGACGGCCCCGATCTCGCCCATGATGCTCGATTTCCAGTCGTCGATCGGGAGCGATTCGGCCTCGGACGTCAACCCCGATCTCGTGTGTACGCGAGCCGAGGGGACCGTCCACTGTCACCTCTCCGAATCGGAGGGCGTCGACGCCGTCGTCGTGACCAGCGGCGATAACGAGATCACACGCGTCGAGGAGCCGCCGTTCGAGTTCACGTTCCAGGAGAGCGAACTCGAGGAGGTCGTCGGCCAGAAGGAGTTCGTCGTCGAACTCCACGACGAGGACGCCGATACCGTGCGGCGGTATCGCCGGTATCTGTCGTCCGTTCCCGAAGAGTAGCGGCCGACCGGCCTCGATTCGAGACAGTCCGGTCGTCTCGATCTCTCGCTGTCGCTCACCACGGACCGAAGAACCGGTAGTGGCGAGTCGCTCGTGACAACGGACGCGGACTCGAGGGCGCGCACGAGAAACCGTTCCTACTGGATGGTCTCCGAATCGTCCGACACTCGGTCGTCGAGCCCCGTCGTGACGGCCGGTACCGTAAACGAGAAGATCGATCCCTCGCCGGGCTCGGAGTCGACCCAGATCTCGCCCCCGTGACGTTCGATAATGCGTTCACAGAGCGCGAGGCCGATCCCGGCACCGGCGTGTTTCTCGCGACTGTGGAGCCGCTGGAACACGTCGAAGATCTGTTCCTGATCGTCCGGAGCGATGCCGATTCCCTCGTCGGCGACGGACACCGTCCAGTAGCTCCCGTCCCGTTCGGCAGAGACGTGTATTCGCGGCGGCTCGTCGCCGCTGTATTCGATCGCGTTCGACAGCAGGTTCTGGAACACCTGCCGGAGCTGACTCGCGTCCCCCTCGACGCGGGGGAGCGACCCAACTGTGACCTCGGCGTCGCTCTCCTCGAGTTGCAGCTGCAGGTCAGCGAGTACGTCGTCGAGGACGCCCTCGAGATCGACCGGTTCGAGTTCGTCGCCCCGCGTTTCGACGCGGGAGTACGCGAGCAGCCCGTCGATCATCTCGCGCATCCGATCGGCGCCGTCGACCGCGTACGCGAGGAATTCCTCGCCCTCCTCGTCGAGAGCGTCCTCGTACCGCCGTTCGAGCAGTCGCAGATAGCTCGAGACCATTCGCAGCGGCTCTTGCAGGTCGTGGGAGGCGGCGTAGGCGAACTGCTCTAACCGTTCGTTCGACTGCTCGAGGTCGGCGATCAGCGCCTCGAGTTCCGTCTGATACTGCTGGCGCTCGATCGCCTCGGCGAGGACGTTGGCGACGCTCTGGACGAAATTGACGTCCTCCTCGGAGAACGTCTCGGGCTCGGTATCGTGGGTGCCCAGAATCCCCCAGGGTTCGCTGACCGGGCCGATGATGGTACTGATCCCGCTGCGGACGTCGTGGCTCCGCAGCAGATCGGGGCCGCTGAACCGCGTTTCCGTCTCGAGATCCTCGACTACGACCGGCCGATCGCTCGCGAGCGTGTACGCGGCCTGGGAGTCCGCTTCGACGGCCGATATCGTCTCTTCGCCGACGAGGCCGTCCGCCCAGCCGACGCCCTGCCGGAGCAGCAGCTCCTCGCGTCCGGCGTCGAGATCGAGCACCTTGCAGTAGTCGTTGTCGAGGACCGCCGCCACCTGCCGGCTCGCCTCGTGCATGAGTTCGTCGAGGTCGTCGGTCTCGAGGGCGAGCTGGCCGAGATCGGCGACGACCTGCTGCTGATGGGCGCGCGCCTCGAGCTCCCGTTCGTGGGCTTTGCGTTCGGAGACGTCGCGCCCGATACCCGCCAGAACCGGCTCGCCGTCCGGCGTCTCGAGCGCCGAGGCGGCGAACTCGTATGGGATGCGTTCGCCCGCTTTCGTGAGCAACTTCGCTTCGAACTGGAGGCTCCCGGTTTCGAACCCTTCGGCCATCGCGTCGTCGATCATCCCGCGGTCGTCGTCGGCGATGAATTCCGGGGCGTTCATCGACGCGATCTCCGCGTCCGTGTAGCCCGTTACCTCCCGGAGACTCTCGTTCCAGCGCTGGAGCGCTCCGTCCGTCTCGAGCACGTAGAAAATGTCGTGAACGGCGTCCAGCACGCGGTTCGTGTACTCCTGGGCGTGTTCGAGGCGCTCGTTCGAGGTTTCGAGTCGCGCGTTCGCCTCCTCGAGTCGAGCGACCGTCTCCTCGAGTTCCGACTGCGTGCCTTTCAGCTCCCGATTGCGTTGCTCGAGTTCCCGCGCTCTCGTTTTCGCCACCGCGTCGTTGATGCCGACGGCGAGACCGGCGACACTGGCGAGCGCCGTCAGAATGAGTATCGTCGACGGGTCGTTGACGAGTTCGCCGGGCTGGAGACTGTACAGCGTGAGGACACCGAACATGACGCCGAACCCGCCGAGACACCAGCCCGCAATGGAGTCGTGGAATTCGGGGAGGATACCGAATCGGGGCAACCGGTGCCCGGAATAGAGGAGAACGAACCCGGGTCCGGCGATGAGCAGCGAATCGACGACGACGTCCCACGGATGTGTCCCGTTTCCGATCTCGAGAAGCGTCCATCCTAAGGCGAGTGAGATATACATCGCTCCGAATGCGACGACGACGCGCTGCCCGTCGGCCCTGGAGATGACACGGTTCCACGTACCCACGGATGACCTTCCGGCGACAGTCGGTATGAGGGTTGCGCTCTATCATGTCACGTCGGGTACCGGCGTTCGGACGGGGAACCGTCACGGGCACCGGTAGTTACGTTGTCACAGGGAGCGTCGACTCCCTCAATTCTCGTCTGTTAGCACCGACCGCGAGGAGTTGACGACGACGATGGTACTGCTCGCGGCCATCGCGACCGCCGCGAAGAGGGGATTGATCAGCCCCGCCGCTGCTAGGGGAATCGCGACGGCGTTGTACAGCAGCGCCCAGGCGACGTTCTCGCGGATGCGTCGTCGGGTGCCGGCCGCGAGTTCGAACACATCGGAGACGGCACCGAGGTCGCTCGAGGTCACGACCGCATCGGCGGCGTCGGTCGCGCGGGCGGTTCCGTGACCGAGGGCGATCCCCACGTCCGCGGCGGCCAGCGCGGGCGCATCGTTCGTCCCGTCGCCCACCATCGCAGTCACGTTTTCGCGTGCGAGCCGTCGGACGGTCTCGACCTTCCCATCGGGTGGGACGCCCGCGAAGACCCGGTCGACCGCCGGATGCTCGCGGAACGTGGCGGTCGCGGCCTCGTCGTCGCCGGTCAGCACGACCACCTCGCGGTCGGCGACCGACTCGAGTACGTCGCGCCACTCGGTCCGCGCCCGGTCGCCGACGACGATGACTGCCCGCGCTCGACCGTCGTAGCCGACGACGACCGGGAGCCGCCCCGCCGCACGCGCGTTCTCGATCGCCCGCTCGAGGTCGGCCGGAACGGGGCCGACCAGCCGCTCGACGAGCGCGAGCGTCCCGACGACGCATCGCTCGCCGTCGACGGTCGCGCTCACGCCCTCGCCGGGGTGGCGCTCGAAGCCGGTCGGCTCGAACGCGGCCTCCGTTCCTATCGCATCGCAGCCGTCGGCTGGCTCGAGACGGCCCCCGTCGGACGCGACACGCTCGCTGTCCGCCGCTACCCGTTCGCCCTCCGCGTGAGCGACGATCGCGTCGGCGGCGGGATGCTCCGACAGGCGCTCGACGGCGGCGGCGCGCTCGACGGCCGCGGGCTCGCCGCGGACTTCGTGGACGGTCATCTCGCCGGCCGTCAGCGTCCCGGTCTTGTCGAAGACGATCGTCTCGACGGCCGGGGCCGACTCGAACAGGGTCGCGTTCGCGACGACGACCCCGCGCTCCAGGGCGTCTCGCAGGCCGGAGGCGACGGCCAGCGGTGTCGCGAGCCCCATCGCGCAGGGACAGGAGACGACCAGCACCGTCAGCCCCGTCAGCACCGCGTCGCCGACCGGCGTCCCCGTCGCGAGCCGCCAGCCCGTGACCGCGAGCGCGAGCGTCAGCACGAGCGGGACGAAGACCGTGGCGAGCCGATCGGCCAGTCGCTGGACGCCCGGCGTCGCGCTCTGGATCTCCCACATGAGCGTCGCGATGCGATCGATCGTGCTCTCGGCGTCCGAACCGACCTCGAGGACGAGCGCGCTGTCGGTCACGATCGCGCCGCCGACGACCCGGTCGCCCGGCCGCTTCGTGACCGGCAGGGACTCGCCGGTGAGGACGGACTCGTCGACCGCCGCGGTCCCCTCGCGGACCCTTCCGTCGATGGGAACCCGCTCGCCCGGTTTGACGACGACCTCGTCGCCGGGCTCGAGTCGATCGACCGGTACCGTTTCGGTCCCCTCGTGGGTTCGGCGGGTCGCGTCGCGGACCTGCGCGGCGGTCACGTCGGCCAGTAGGGCGGTCGCCCGGCGCTTGATCCGGCGCTCGTAGTAGGTTCCGAGGTTGACGACCATGATCACGGCGACGGTCACGTCGTAGTAGAGGTGGGTACTCCCCAGTACCAGCGCGACCGTGCTGTAGGCGTAGGCCGAGACGGCTGCGATGGCGATCAACAGGTCCATGTTCGGCTGGCCGACCCGCAGGCTGACGTACGCGCCCCGGAGGACGGGATACCCCGTGTAGCACAGCACGCCGGTCGTCAGCAGGCCGATGATCGCCATCGGGAGGTAGATCCCGACCGGCGAGGTCGCGTCGACGGAGAGGATTCCCGTCTCGATGCCGACGTAACTCGGGTAGAGGTAGAACAGGTACCACGGCATGATCAGCATCGCCAGGAAGCCACCGACGAGCAACCGCTGGACCAGTTCCTCGTCGCCCCGCCTCGAGCCCGCCTCACCGTCGCGGAACCGCGCCTCGTAGCCGTAGCCGGTAAGCGCCTCGGGGAGGTCGTCCTCGGTCAGCCGGTCGGGGTCGTAGACGACACGGGCGGTGTCGGTCGCGTAGCTCGCCTCGACGGTCAGCACCCCGTCCGCCTGCTCGCCCAGCAGGGAGACGAACCCCTCGCACGTCGCGCAGTGCATCCCTTCGATCGCTAGAAACGTCTCGGCAGCACCGTCGGGCACCTCGCGATCGACGGACTCGCCCGCGCGCTCGACGACGCTCGAGCGGTCCACGCCGTCGACCTCGGCGAGCGTCTCGTGGACCTCGAGACAGCCGCGACAGCAGAACGAGCCGTCGACGCCGTCGGCGGTCACCGGCTGCTCGGGCGTCGGGAGCCCGCAGAGCGCGCAGGAACTCATCTCATCTTCGATCATCGCGGACGCGACGGGTAGCGGTGGTGCCGAACACGTTCGCGGCCCCGTGGCCACGCTCGTCGGCGGCCGTTACCGCCACACTCGCCGCCCGCCGGTCACCGCGAGCCGCCACGGGAGGACGAACGCGAGCCCGACCGCGGCGTTAACCAGCAGGAACGACGGGGGCGCACCGCCTGGAAAGAACGACGACGCGCGGATAGCGCCCCCGAGCACGGTCGCGGCGAGCCACGCGACGCCGACCACCGCGACCGTCCGTCCGAACGACTCGAGCGCCCGGCGGCGGTACGCACCAAGCGGCGGGGCGACGGTCGCCCACGCGAGCACGAACGGCGTCGCCGTCCGGAGGGTGTGCGCCGGGTACGCCCACGGCTCGATGCCGTGGGTGAACAGACCGAAGGCGAGGAAGGCCGTGACGACGACCGCGTCGGCGACGGCGAGGGCGACGACTGACGGTTCAGCGGCGATTCGGCCGACCGGGTTCGGACGCAGGCGAGATTCGATCATGGCTCTCGAGCGGCGACCACCGCGTGCAACCGGCAGCGACGGGGGAACGACGGCCCTCGCTACAGGAGGCCGCGGTGACGTTCGTTCGAACCGACGGCGACCAGTGACGGGACTCCTTCCCCGAACGTGTTCCGGTCGGCTGACGCGGCGTCGGTGGGCCCTCGAACGAAGCGGACGCAGCGTCGGCGGACCCCTCGAGTGGAGGCGGCTACGGCTTGTCGAGGTGCTCGAGCAGCAGTTCCGACAGCTGTCCGGGCACTTCGTGGGGTACCCAGTGGCTCACGTCCGGTAGCATCTCGAGGCGGCCGTTCGGGCAGAACGACGCGCTATCGACCGCCAGCGAGGGGAGCAGCGCCGTGTCGTCCTCGCCCCAGACGACGAGCGTCGGCGCGTCGACCCGATCGGTCGGCCGAGCCGGCGGATACCGCGCGGCTGCCCGATACCAGTTGAGCATCCCCGTCAGCGCGCCGTCTCGTCGCCAGGCACGGCGGTAGTGAGCCAGTTCCTCGTCGGAAAACGTTCCCGGCGCAGCCGTCTCTCGAAGGGCCCGCTCGAGGACCCGGTAGTCGCCGTACCGGCAGACGAACTCGGGGAGCCGCGGTACCTGGAACCAGCCGGCGTACCAGCTCCGGCGCAGTTGTTCGGGGCTCGCGACGAGCTGTCGAAGATAGGCGGTCGGATGCGGCGCGTTGACGACCGCGAGCCGATCGACGCGCTCGGGCGCCCGACGCGCGAGGTCCCAAGCGACCATCCCGCCCCAGTCGTGACCGACGATATGTGCGCTGTCGCGATCCTCGGACGCTATCAGCTCGACGATGTCCTGCGAACGTTCGCGGGTTCGATACGCCTTGGTTCCGTCGGGTTTCTCGCTTCGATTGTACCCCCGCTGATCGGGCACGAGTACCCGATATCCGGCCGCGACGAGCGGCTCGAACTGGGCCCGCCAGCCGTACCAGAATTCGGGAAAGCCGTGGAGAAGGACGACCAGCGGAGCTTCGTCGTCGCCGGCGGTGACGACGTGCAGTCGGACACCGTTGACGGACCGCTCGACCGACGACGCGTCGATCCCTGCGGGGAGCGGCGGCTCGAGTGCCCCGGTAGTGGCCGTGTGGCCCGTCACGTCCAGACCCGGAGGCAGTCCGTCGAGCAGAAGTGGAGGTCGACCCGCTCGTCGCCGGGTTCGACGTGGGTCGTCAGGGTGTACGCCACTTCGTCGGCCTGGCAGTTGTCGCAGTTCATACTCGTGCGGAGTGTTCCGAGGTGTTTGAGTATGATCTCGTTATCCGACCGCGGTCTCGGTTAGTGATACGTTGGGTTCGGATAACTTCGTCTTGACGTGACTGTTTCCGCAGCCGCAACTGGGCGTGGGCAATCGGATCGGTTCGCAGTATCGAGGCGGGGCACGGAAGTCGATCTCAGGTGGGTACGGCCTCTCCGACCGCGGGAAGGACTGCAGAGTCGACTTGCAGCCACTACGACCGATGCCGGACGTGGCACTTCGGGAAACCGGTATCGGTCGACGGGGCCAACGGGTCCGGTCGACGATCCCGATGGGCCGCGCCGTCCGCGTAGCCGTATCGAAACCCTTACTCTCCGGAGGCCGGTGCGAACAGGTATGAGCGACGACGCCGTTAGTCCCGAGGAGGTCCGCCACGTCGCGGAGCTGGCCCGCGTCGACCTCGACGACGACGAGGTCGACCGGTTCACCGGGCAGTTCGCGGACATCCTCGCGTACTTCGAGACCCTAGACGAGGTGCCGGAAGTCGACCGCGAGGCTGACCTCGCGAACGTGATGCGCCCCGACGAGGAACGCCCCTCGCTCGAGCACGCCGAGGCGCTCCGGAACGCGCCGGAAACCGAGGACGGCTACTTCAAAGGACCGAACGTCTCCTGATCATGTCGGACGATATTTTCATCACCGAAACGAGGATCGAGGGTGCCGACGATGGCCCGCTGTCCGGAACGACCGTCGCGGTCAAGGACAACATCTCCACCGAGGGCGTCCGGACGACCTGCGGGTCGAAGATGCTCGAGGACTACGTCCCGCCCTACGACGCGACGGTCGTCGAGCGCCTCACGGAGGCCGGCGCGACGATCGTCGGCAAGGCCAACATGGACGAGTTCGGGATGGGCACGACCACCGAGACCTCTTACTTCGGTGCCACGGACAACCCGGCCGCGCCGGGCCACGTTCCCGGCGGCTCCTCGGGCGGGTCGGCGGCCGCCGTCGCGGCCGGTGAGGCCGACCTCGCGCTGGGCTCCGACACCGGCGGCTCGGTCCGCTGTCCAGCCGCCTTCTGTGGCGTCGTCGGCATCAAGCCCACCTACGGACTGGTCTCGCGGTACGGCCTCGTCGCCTACGGCAATAGCCTCGAGCAGATTGGCCCCTTCGGCGAGACCGTCGAAGACGCGGCTCGGCTGCTCGACGTGATCGCCGGGAGCGACGAGCGCGACGCGACCACGCGTGAGACGCCGTTGGAAGACGGCGAGCGCTACGCCGACGCCGCCACCGGCGACGTGGACGGGCTCTCGATCGGCGTCCCCACGGAACTGCTCGAGGGGGCCGACGAGGGCGTCGTCGAGACGTTCTGGGACGCGCTTGGCGAGCTCGAGGACCGGGGCGCGGAGTACCACGAGGTCTCGCTGCCGTCGGTCGAACACGCCGTCGAAGCCTACTACGTGATCGCGATGTCGGAGGCCTCCTCGAATCTCGCGCGGTTCGACGGCGTCCGCTACGGCCAGTCGGGTGGCTACGACGGCAACTGGAACGAGGCGTTCGCGAAAGCGCGCGAGGAAGGCTTCGGCGACGAGGTCAAACGCCGGATCCTCCTCGGAACGTACGCACTCTCGGCGGGCTACCACGACAAGTACTACAAGAAGGCTCAGGATGCCCGCGCGTGGGTCAAACAGGACTTCGACGAGGCGCTGTCAGAAGCCGACGTGCTCGCCAGTCCGACGATGCCGGCACCCCCGTTCGAACTCGGCGAGAGTTTAGACGATCCGCTCCAGCTCTACCTCGCCGACGCGAATACGGTGCCGGTCAACCTCGCCGATCTGCCCGCGATCTCGGTACCGGCCGGCGAAACCGACGGCCTCCCCGTCGGCCTCCAGCTCGTCGGCCCTGCCTTCGGCGAGGAGCGGCTGATCCGAGCCGCGAGCGCGCTCGCCTGACGGTCGCCGAGGGACGGATAGGTTTTTATACACGTCTGCCAACAGTACCCATACCGAACAGCTAGCTCGGGGAGACTCTCATGAAGATCGCACAGGACCAGGAAGTCGAATTCGACGAATTCTCGAGGGCGTGTGACCTCGTCGAGGGGTATTTCGACGACACGATCGACGACGTCGCGCTGCATGCACCCGTTTCGCGACGACAGCTCGTCGCCGTCCTCGCTCGCGCACAGCTCTCCGGCCGCCAGCTCGCGATCGACGGGCTGACCGAGAACGGTGAAGTCGTCTACCAGTCCAACGACGAAACCCTGCTCTGGCTCGACGGTGGCTTCTGGACCGACATGCGGGGCCGCCACCACCTAGAGCCCGACGAGGGCCGGGCCGCACGCGAAGTCCACCGGCGGCTCATCGAAGCGATCGACGGCGACGTGTCCTACTACAACCGCGAGCGCGACCCGTTCGTCCTCATCGAGCAGTTCGATCCCTACCAGTAGCTCGCGTCACCGATCCGTTGGTTCCGCGGACGGTAGCCCGTTCCGACACCACGCGAGCGATTTGCCGGACCGCCGGTAGCCGTGGCGTATTCAGGTCCGACGCTTTTCTGTCAGCGAACATATATTCGAGTCGTGTCCGGCGCTCCCGTCCCCGAAGAGATCTTCAATCGTGCGGTAGAGGAAGGCGAACGACGGCTCGAGCAGTCACTGCTCGAGCTCGTTTCGACGAGCTTCATCGCGGGCTTTACGATCGTCTTCGGCATCGCCGCGCTGGGCGTCGTCGACGCGCTGGTCGAACCGCGGTTCGGCGCCGTCGCGCATATCGCGGGCGCACTCGCCTTCGGCGTCGGCGTCGTCTTCCTGGTCGTCGGGCGGACGGAACTGTTCAACGAGAACTTCTTCGATCCGGCCGCGAAGGTGGTCGATCGGGACGGGTCGTGGCTGCTCTGGCCGCTCGTTCGCCTGTGGACCGTCACGCTCGTCTTCAACCTCGTTGGCGGCTTTCTCTTCGCGCTGGTCTTCGCCGTCGACGGCGTCCTTCCCGCAGGGTCGGCCCACGCGCTGGGACGGAGCGCGGAGGAAATCGTTCACCGACCGATGACGGCGGTGTTCGCGAGCGCCATCGTCGGAGGCGCGCTCGTGAGCCTGCTGTCGTTCCTGCTGGAAGGCGTCAATACCGTCGGTAGCCGCATTACGCTGGCGTACATCGTCGGTTTCCTGCTGGCGCTCGGCCCCTTCGATCACGTGATCGTTACCGCGATCCACGTCTTCTTCGGGATGCTCTTCGATCCGGTGATCGGCTACCGGACCCTGCTCGAGACGATCGCGGTCGCGACTGCGGGGAACTTCGTCGGCGGGCTGGGGCTGGTCACGTTCACGCACGTCGCCCAGGTGCGGGGTGCACGGAATTCGGACGACGGGGGCGAATCGTAACCGGCCGCTTCGAGCGGTCGGCTACTCCTCGTACGCGAGGTTCATGATCCACTGCGAAAAGGCGTCGCTGTTGGGGTCGACCTCTTCCTCGCCGATAAACGGCGAGAGCATGTCGCCGGCCATCAACAGCCTGAAATCGAGGTCGCGGGCGGTCGGCGTGATGTAGTAGGTGTTGTGTCCGTCGTAGATCGTCTCCTCCCGGTCGACGAGTTCCTTCTCGACGAGGGACTCGACGATCCGGCTGCCCTTACGCGAGGAGACGTCCAGTTCCTTCCAGAAGTCGCTCTGGTGGATCCCGCCGGACTCGCGGACGAGCTCGAGACCGGCGCGCTCGTCCTCGGTGAGTTCGGCTTCGGCCGCGGAGACGCTCACGTCCACCACCTCGTCGTGCGCGTCGCTACAGGCAGGAGTGCGTCCATATCCATACAAGACGGAGCGAACCGCTTAAATGTGCCCTTCCCCGTCGACCGCCGAACCGTCGCCCTCGACCCCGTCCGCAGCGTCGACATCGGGGCTGACCCCAACCCCATCCTCGGCCGCGACCGACACCGCCTCGTAGTTCGTTCGACAGGGCGGCCCCGGTGCGAAGGCGTAGCGCCGCGTTTCGGGACCGAGCGCGATCAGCGACGACGAGCGGGTACCGAACCCGCTTCGGTGGATGCAGACGCCGTACTCGTGGTCGCCGAGTACGTCGCCCGCCCGCTCGAGCCACTCCGTCACCGTCTCGCCTGATTTCGCCTCGAGAGCGGTTCGGACCGCTCGCGCGTTCGCCGCCTGCTTTCGTCCCGCCTCCGGTCGGATCGACGGCACGTCGACCGCGTCGTCGACCGCGACGTTGACGACGACGTGGACGCCGGGGTCGAACTCGGTCCGAGAAAGTGTTCCGTCCCACGCGTAGCAGAACGCGTCGGTCGCGTCGGCGACGACGAGGTAGAAGCCGTCGTACTCGTCGGTCTCGACCGCGTCTTCGATGCTCGCCGCCGCGTCGGCTGCGGACGCCGCCTCGAGAACGTCGGCGACGAGCAGGCCTCGCGAGCGCTCGCCGGCCAACTCGGCGTCGGTCCACTTGTTCGTGATACCCGCGAAGACGCCGTTTTCGTTGTAGCCGATCCACGTACCGCCGGCTTCGGCGTCCTGGGGCGCGACGATCAGCGGATCGTCGTCGAAGACCGCAGGCGGCGTCGAGTCCCGCCCGAGCGCCTCGTCACGGTTGGCGGCGACCGCGACCGGCGCGTCGTCGAACACCTGCCAGGCGAGGGTGAGCGTACACACGATTCGCGGTAGGGACGCCAGCGTCTTAACTTCCGTTCCGGCGGCAATCCGTTTCGATTCTGCCCCCGTCGTGGACCGTTCCGCTGCGTGTGGTAACCGCTCTGTATCGGGTTTCGAGACAAAGGATATTTGCGTGTTTAGTAGCGGGATTGGAGACACGTCTGATGGTGACTCACGACTCAGTGAGTAGCAACGGGACGCGGCCGACTGACTTCGGTACAGCCGGCAGTATCGGGTGGGGAAAACGATGAACGCGAGCGAACTCTTCGGACTCGAGGAGGCGTCGCGGGCGGAACGAGCCCTCTTCGTCGTGACGATGGGCGTAATGCTCGCGCTCGGCGCGGTCGGATTTCTGCGTCCGTCGGCGCTGAGCAGCGCGCTCACCGGCGCGAAGGGGTGGATACTCACCTACTTCGGCTGGTGGTTCATCCTCCTCGGATTCGTCCTGCTCGTCGCAGTCTTCGCCTTCACGATCTCGCGGTACGGCCGACTCCGAATCGGCGGCCCCGACGCCGAACCGGAGTTCGACCTGTTCTCGTGGCTGGCGATGGTGTTTACCGTCGGCTTCGGCGCCTCGGTGCTCATCTGGGGCGTCGCGGAACCGGTGTCGATCGCCCAGCATCCGCCACCGGATCCGGCCCCCGTCCAGGGCGCGTCCGTCGAGTCGATGGCGCTGGCGTTCATGTTCATCCACGAGGTGTTCCCGGGGCTGGCGATGTGGTATCTCCCCGTCGCGATCGCCTTCGGGATCGTGGTCTACACCGACGGCGTCGGCGACTACAAGATCAGTTCGATGCTCGCCGGCGTCGTCGACGAAGATCGCATCCCCGGCCTCTACTGGCTGGTCGACCTGGCGGCGCTCGTCGCCACGATCGGCGGCATCTCGACGACGCTCGGGTTCAGTGCGCAGACGATGTCGGCGATCCTCGGGCGGGTGTTCGGACTCGACGCGACGGTGCTGACGTACGCGGTGTTCGCTCTCATCGGCGTCGTGTTCCTCGCCGACGTCTGGCTCGGCCTTCGAAAGGGAATCCGTAACGCGGCCCGCGCGACAGTGGTGCTCATCGGCGTCGCGATGGCCCTGCTCGTGGTGGTCGGCCCGAGCCTCTACATGCTCGAGCTGAGTCTGGACGCCACCGGCGTCTGGCTCAGCGAGATGTTCCGCCTGACGCTGTACACCGCACCGGGGGGCGACGGCAACTGGGCCGCCAACTGGACCGGCTTCTGGTGGGCCTGGTGGGCCGCCTGGAGCATCTTCGTCGGGAGCTTCGTCGCCCGCGTCTCGAAGGGACGAACCATCCGAGAGCTGTTCGCCGTGCTCGTCGTGGTCCCGACGGTGTTCACCTGGATACAACACGGACTCATCGGCGGCTGGGTCCTCGCGCCGGGCTTTCAGGAACCGGTCGCCGAGGCGATGGCGTCGGCGGGGAAGCCCGCGGCGATCGCGAAGGCGCTCCAGATCACCCCGTTCGGAACGGTGCTCGCTGTGCTGTTCGTCTTCATCATCGCCGGTTACATCATCACGTCGCTCGACTCGGCGGTGTTCATGATCTCCGCCATCACGCTCGGCGACGAGAACCCGAACCCGCGAAACCGCGCGTGGTGGGGCGCGCTGCTCGCGCTCTTCGGGATGATGTCCCTTCGCCTCGAGGAGTTCAGCGCCATCGAGTCGCTCTCGGTGACGATGGCGCTCCCGTTCTCGCTGTTCCTGCTGCTCGTCCTGTACGGGAGTTACGCCGTCGCCCGGGACTACGTCCGCGAAGACGAGGACGAGACGTCCCGGCCGAACCCCCAGACGCCCCGTCCGAAGCCGGCCTCTCACAGCGTGACCGACGACGATTGAGCGACGCCGGGTCGGCCTGGAGGTCGGGCCAGCGACCGAGCTCACGACGAATCGGTCACGTCGGCCCCGCCCGAAATTAGCCGCTCTCGAACGGCCTCGCGGTCGACGGTCCCCGACGCCGTCCGGGGGAGCTCGTCGTCGAATCCGATCGTCTTCGGTCGCTTGAATCCGGCGAGCCGGTCGTCGCAGTGGGCGAGCAGGGATCGGGGCTCGAGAGCCGAGTCGCTCCCGAACTCGGGAACGACCAGCGCCGCGACGCGCTCGCCCCACTCCTCGTCGTCGAGGCCAACGACCGCGGCCTCCTCGACGCGGGGGTGTGACCGGAGCGCCGCGATCACCTCGCCGGGGTCGACGTTCTCGCCGCCGGTGACGATGCGATCGCTGCGACGGTTGAGGATCCACAGCCGGCCGTCGGCGTCCCGGTAGCCGATGTCACCCGTATGCAGGCCGCACTCGCCGAACGCCGACTCGGTGTGCTCGTTGTCGAGGTAGCCCGGCGTCACCGTCGGCCCCGAAACGACGAGTTCGCCCTGCTCACCGGACTCGAGCGCCGTCCCGGTCTCGTCGACGACGGACACATCGGTGAACAGCAGCGGCTGACCGACGGTTCCCTCGTGGGTGGCGGTCTCGGCCGGCGTCGCCGTCGCGATCTGGGACGCGGTTTCGGTCATGCCGTAGGTCGGATGGACCGGTACGCTCCGCTCCCGGCAGCGCTCGAGCAGCTCGTCCGAGGCCGGCGCGCCGCCCAGCAGGACGAACCGCAGCGCGTCGGCCGGCTTCCAGCCGGCGTCGAGCAGCCGCTTGCACATCGTCGGAACGAGCGAGACGCCGGTGATCCGGTACTCGGAGAGCACCCGCGCGGTCGACTCGGAGTCGAACTCGCGCTGAATAACGACCGGAGTCCCGTAGAGCACGGATCGAAGGACGGGTGCCAAACCGCCCATGTGGTACATCGGGAGACAGCAGAGCCACCGGTCGTCGGGGCCGACACCGAGTCTGAACGCGGAGGCAGTCGCGCTCGCGACGAGGTTCCCCACCGTCAGCCGGACGCCCTTCGGCTCGCCGGACGTGCCAGAGGTGAACATGATCAGTTGCGTCTCGTCGCGCTCGAGGGCGACCGGTTCCACCGCTCGAGAGCCGGAGTCGAATTCGGAATCGGCCCGTTCGGCGTCGGCCGACGGGAACGGTGCTCGAACGCGATCGCTCCGCGGTTCGTCGACTGAACAGACGCCGATCGACCGGTGAGCGGCTTCGGCCGCCAGTTCGAGCGCCGTCTCCTCCGTCGCCCGCTCGCAGACGATCGCGGCGAGGTCGGTTCGCTCGACCTTCGCAGCGAGTTCGCCGACCGTCTCCCGGACGTTCAGCGGGACGACGGTCGTCCCGGTCCGCATCGCGGCGAAAAAGAGGGTCGCGAAGGCCGATCTGGTGTCCATCAGGACGCCGATCCGCTCGCCGCCGGCACCCTCGCGTCCGTCGAGGAGGGGCTCGAGGCCCGCCGCGGCGCGGTCGACCCGGCGATCGAGTTCCCGGACGGTCCACTCGGTCTCCGTGGCGATATCGATCAGCGCCGTCCGATCCGGCGTCGCCGCGACGCGGTGGGCGACGAGATCGCGTGTCGGCCAGTCGATCGGCCCGGTCATCGCTCGTCCCACACGTCCGAGACGCCGAGTCCCTTCGCCTGCGGCACGACCGCCGACCCCTTCTCGAGTAAGACGGGGTCCCGACCGAGGTCTGTCGCGAGGAGATCGCCCGTCGCGAGCCCGCAGGCCGGCACGTCCGGGATCGCCGCCGCGAGGTGTACCGCCCCGGTACGGGCGACGACGCCGTCGATGGTCGTCGTCACCAGCGGCGTGATGTCGAGTTCGGTCAGCCACGCGGCGACCTTCCGAGCCACGTCGATCCCGCCCAGCGCCATCGGTTTGAGAACGACGACGTCCGCCGCGCCGGCTTCGCAGATCGCGTCGACGCCGTGCTCGAGCAGCCCCTCGTCGAGCGCGATGTCGACGCCCTCGCTCTGTGCCCGGAGGTCGGCGTGGCCCTGGAGCGCGCCCGCGGGCAGCGGCTGTTCGAGGATCGAGACGCCGTGCTCGGCGAACCCCTCGAGTGCGCACTCGGCCTCCTCGTAGGTCCACGCCTCGTTGGCGTCGACTCGGAGTTCGACGCCGGAACCGACGGCCTCGCGAACGCGCCGGACGCGTTCGATGTCCTCCTCGACCCTCCGGAGGCCGGCCTTCAGTTTGCAGCAGTCGAAACCGCGGTCGACGGCCGCGCGGGCTTCCGCGACGGTGTCGGTCGTCGATCCGTCGCTGATCGTCGCGTTGACCGGCACCCGGCCGACCATCGGTCCCTGACCGAGGTAGCGGTACAGCGGCGTCGCCTCGCGGGTCGCCTGCAGATCCGCCAGTGCCAGCGCTAGCGCGTGTCTGGCCGCGACCTGGCGATCGACGACCTCGAGCGCATCGCTCGGCCCGCCCGATTCGAGTGCATCGCGGGCGCGCTCGAGCGCGTCTTCACAGTCCGCGCGCGATTCCGTCCAGCCCTGCAGCGGCGTCGCCTCGCCGTAGCCGACGGGGGATTCGTCACCGGATCCGGCCGCAATTCCGTCCCCGTCCGTCCCTTCGTCGACTAACCGAACCAGAAAACCGTCGCGGGAGTCGATCGTTCCGTCGGCCGTCTCGAGCGGCTTCGCGAGGTCCAGCGAGAACGACCGGTACTCGAGGGAGAGGTCGTCGGTCGCGTTCATGGCACCACCAGCCCTCCGGCGAAACAGAGGGCATAGACCGCGAGCAGCTTACCGGTCTGCTCGAGCGCGGGGTTGAGCGCGTCGCCGTCCGTTCGCGTCCAGACCGTCCGCGAGATCATCGCTGCGTAGGGGAGGGTAACGAGCGGCAGCAGAACGCTGGGCCCGAATCCCGCGCCCAGCCAGAGCCAGACAGGGACGACGTAGGCGAGCGCGAGTAGAGCGGTATACTCGAGGCGGCTCGCCCGGTAGCCGAGCCGAACCGCGAGCGTGCGTTTCCCGGCCGCGGCGTCGGTCTCTGTGTCGCGGACGTTGTTCACCACGAGAATGGCCGTCGAGAGCCCGGCGACGGGCAGGCTCGCGGCGATCGCTTCGCGCGTGACCGTCCCCGTTGGGATCGTCGTCGACAGCGGCTCCGCGAGGACTGTCGCCGCCTGGACGTAGTAGGTCCCGGTCACGGCGACGAGCCCGAAGAAGACGAACACGAAGAGGTCGCCCAATCCGTGATAGCCCAGCGGGTAGGGGCCGCCGGTGTAGGCCCACCCGCAGAAGACGCTCACCAGCCCGACGACCAGGATCGGAACGCCCCCGACGTAGACGAGGTAGGTCCCGGTCAGGATCGCCAGGGCGAACGTCACCAGTGTCGCGAACTTGACCTGTTCGGGCGAGATGAGCCCCGACTGCGTGACGCGGGTAAAGCCCTCGCGGTCGTCGGTGTCGGCCCCCTTGACCGCGTCGTAGTAGTCGTTCGCGAAATTCGTCCCGATCTGGATTAGCGCCGCACCCACGAACGCCATCACCGCCGGCAATGGCGCGAACACCCCCTCGTGGGCTGCGAGCCCCGTCCCCACGATCACCGGGGCCGCAGCCGCGGGCAAGGTCTGCGGGCGGGCCGCCATCAGCCACGCCTTCGTCCGTGAGATTTCGACCTCGGCCGAACTCATGGCTCGAGTGTCCCACTCGAGAGAGTGTCAACGTTGGCATTGCGAGCCGCACGTCGTGTCCGAAATGGACAACGAGAACGCGGTCACCGTCCCTCGTCGATATCGTCGGGAACCGCCAGCTCGAGCGGTTCCATCTCGAAAAACGCCGTCTCGTACCCCTGATGGCGGGCCGTCTGCGGCGGCGACTCGACGACGATCCGCACCGAATCGCCCGCGCGAACGTCGGCGAGCGACAGCCCGTAGTGGAATCCGAGTTCGCCGTCGAGGGTCGCCTCGAGCCCTCGATTCGCTACCGTCGAGCCCTCGTGGGAGACGACCGCGCGCAGCGACGTATTCGCGAGTGGGACACGGTTGTACGGCGTCCGCGGCGAGACCAGCAGGTACCGGTCGTCACTGTCGGCCAGCCGCGACCCGGGCTCGAGCAGCGTCACGACGAACGCCGCGTCGCCGCTGGTCGGAAGGCCGTCCGCCGATCCCGCGTCGGCTGCCACGCTCGGCTCGACCAGCCGGGTCCCCGGATAGTCCGCCGCCGGCGGCAGCGCGGAGTACGGAATTCTCGCAGCCGGATTCCCGTCGCCGTCGGATCCATCGCCGGCGGCTCGCCCCTCCTGGCCGAGCATCGCCTCGAGCGCCCCCCGCTTCCCCCAGCGCTCGCGCACCAGGAGTTCGACGCCGTCGACGACGGCCTCGCGGAACGCCTCGTCGTAGGTAAACTCGAACGTCGCGGTCGCGCGGTCGGTGAACCGATTCTCGAAGGAGCCGGTTCGTCGCGTCCCCACCGGCGGCAGTTCGACCGTGGCGGCGTAGGTACCGTCGGCCGGGAGGGCGACGTTGTCGCCGAAGTGGACGCCCATCTCCTGTGAGAGCATCGGCCACGGCGATAGCGTCCGCCGCCACTCGTCGCCACCGTCGGTTCGCTCGAGCGTCACTCGAGGCCCGATATCGACGGGAACCACCGTCCCGGTCTCCGAGTCCCAGACGGTGCACATCAGGTGGACGCCCCGGCCCGCCTCGGGCTCGACGAGCTGGCGCTCGGCTCCGGTGACGATCCAGAACGGATGGGGGTACGTGAGCATCGGTGCCAGCCGGTAGTCGCCGGCGTCGATCGGCTCGAGGACGCGCATCGATTTGCGGTGACCAGGGAGGTAGACGGCCTGCGGCGGGTCGTCTATTCGAGGGATAGCCGATGTTCCCGTGACGCTCTCATCGCCCTCGGTGCCGGTCTCGCCGTCGTCACTCTCGTTGCGCTCGCCGCTCGGAGCGGCGCAGCCGGCGACGACTATCGCGCCCGAGAGCGCGGTCATCCGCCGGAGGGCCGTTCGTCGGTTCATGTCGGTGGTTCCGAAATCCGCCTCGAGGCGCGGTTCGGTCGCTCAGTAGTGCCAGGGGTAATCGTCGAAGTCGGGGTCGCGGCCCTCGACGAACGCGTCTCGTCCCTCTTTCGCTTCGTCGGTCATGTACCCCAGCCGCGTGGCCTCGCCGGCGAACACCTGCTGGCCGACCATGCCGTCGTCGGTCATGTTGAACGCGTACTTGAGCATCCGCATCGCCGTCGGGCTCTTGGAGTTGATCCGCCGGCCCCACTCGAGGGCGGTCTCCTCTAACTCCTCGTGGGGCACCGCTTCGTTGACCATGCCCATCTCCGCGGCCTCCTCGGCGTCGTAGGTCTTTCCGAGGAAGAACACCTCGCGGGCCTTCTTCTGGCCGATCTGCTTGGCGAGGTAGGCCGAGCCGAAGCCGGCGTCGTAGCTGGCCACGTCGGGGTCGGTCTGGAGGAATTTCGCGTGCTCTTCGCTCGCGAGTGTCAGGTCGCAGACGACGTGCAGCGAGTGGCCGCCGCCGACGGCCCAGCCCGGCACCACGCAGACGACCACCTTCGGGATGTGTCGGATCAGGCGCTGGACCTCGAGGATGTGCAGTCGCCCTTGTTCGGACGCGCGCTCTTCGTCGCCCTCGTACTGGTAGCCATCTTCGCCGCGGATCGTCTGATCACCGCCGGAACAGAACGCCCAGCCGCCGTCCTTCGTCGACGGGCCGTTCCCCGTAAGCAGGATACAGCCCACGTCGGTCTGGCGTTTGGCGTGATCCAGCGCGTCGTAGAGTTCGTCGACCGTTCCCGGCCGAAAGGCGTTGCGCACGTCGGGACGGTCGAACGCGATCCGGACCGTGCCCGAGTCGACCGCCCGGTGGTACGTAACGTCCCTGAACTCGTCGTTCAGTGCTGCGGGTTCCCACTGCTCGGCGTCGAAGAGTTCCGAAACCATTTGCTCGAGTGTCGTCGGCCGCGGCTGAAATAGATTCGCGTCTCGAGCGAGGCGGAGGCGACGGCAACCGACCTCTCGTCTTGCGCACAGCGTCGGTCAGGCGGGGGCCGCTTCGGTCCCGTCGTAACCGGTGAGCCGAACCCAGACCGCGAGCAGGCTCGGCAGGACGAGGACGCTCGCGAGGAACGCGTAGCCGATCGCGACGCCCGTAACGAAGCCAAAGCGCTGGAGCGACGGGACGAGTGCGAACACGAGGACCCCGAAGCCCGCCGCGGTCGTCGCGGCGCTGGCGAGCAACGCACCGCCGGTTCCGCGAACGGTCCGCCGGAGCGCCGCGATGCTATCGCCGCGGTACTCCTCGATGAACCGCTCGCCGATGTGAATGGCGTAGTCGACGCCGATCCCGATGCCGATCGCCGCGATGATGGCCGTCTCCGAAGTGAAGGGGATCCCCGCGAGGTACATCGTCCCGAACAGCCACGCCTGCGCGAGCACGACGGGCGCCAGCACGACCCCGCCGAGCGTCACCGTTCGATAGCGGAGCCAGAAGATCGCCGTCAGGAAGGCGATGATCACCCCGAACGTGATGAGGAACCCGTTTACCAGCGTCGAGAGCAGCCCTCGCTGGACGAGTTCCTCGATGATCGGTTGACCGGTCGCCGTCACCGTCAGCTCGGTCCCGCCCTCGATCGTCGTCGCGACCGCGCGCATCTCTTCGGTGACGGTCCCGGTGTCCGCCGAACCGGACAGCCCCACCGAGAGCCGGAGCGACCGGTATTCCCCGTCCTCGCGGTGGATCGTGGCCTCGGCCGCGGCGGGATCGGCCGCGTAGACGGCGTCGTAGATCGCGGTCAGGTTCTCGTCGGGAACCCCGTCGCCGTCCGTGTCGGCCTCGGCGACCATGGCGGCGACCGTCTCGTTGGTGGCCGCGACCGACTCGATCGTCTCGAGCGGCCCGGCCACCTGGAGCGTCCCGTCGGCCAGCACCACCGCCGAAGACGTGTTTCGCGAGTCCTCTCTGCCGGCCGCGACCCGCTCGAGCGTGTCGGGATCGGTAACCGGCCCTTCGATCAGGAACTCGGCGCGCGATCGATCGCGCGCCTGGGCGAAGTTCGCGTTGATGTACTCGGCGTTCGCCCGGAGCTCGTAGTCGCTCGGCTGGAACGATTCCGGCAACGAGTCCATCCAGGCCGGTGAATCCCGCGGGAGGAAGTCGGTCTGGTCGAGCGACGTATCGATGTCGGTCGCGGCGGCACCGCCCGCCGCGCTCAGGACGAGGGCGATGGCGATGACGACGTACGGCGCCCGCTCGGCGATGTCCGCACCGACACCGAGGAGGCGTCCCGCCGCGCCGCCGCGGCCGAACGCGCGCGTCCGTCGAGCGAATCCGAACCGCTCGAGCAGCCCGTCGACCTCGAGTTTCAGCGCCGGGAGCAGGAGGCCGAAGACGAGGAACGCCGCGCCGATGCCGACGGCGCTGACGATGCCGAACTCCCGAATCGACGCGAGCGGGCTGACAGCGTTCGAGAGGAAGCCCACGGCCGTCGTGAACGTGGCCGCGCCGATGGCGACGACGACGCCGGCGAGGCCGCGAGTCATCGCCTCTCGCAGCGACGCGTCGGGATCGTCGAGTTGAGCTTCCCGATACCGCATCACGACGTGGAGCGCGTAGTCGATCGAGAGCCCGATCAGCAGGAACGGGACGGCGATCAGGATCTGCGTGACGCCGATCCCGGCCCAGCCCATGAAGCCGGCCATCCACGCGAGGACGAGTCCGACGCCGAGCAGTCCGAGCACGACGTCGAAAACGTCGCGATAGGCGATCCCGAGCGCACCGAGGATCAGCAGGAGCGCGATCGGTGAAATGATCGCAAAGCTCTCTCCGGTCGCCTGCGTGCTCTCCTCGTCGACGATCCCGGCACCGAAGACGAAACTGTCGGACGAGATACCGTCGGCAGACAGCTCCTGCATCTCGAGTTGGGCGTCGACGACGGCCGGCGGGAGGTCGTCACCGGTCGCGTCGCTCGTCTCCTGAAACACGAACAGAACGCGCCCCGATGCGGTCGTCGACCCCGATTCGTAGTCGGTCGGCAACAGCGAGTAGGGGTCGACCGGTCCAGCGACGGTCGAGTCGGGTGCCAGCACCCGCTCGACGGTCGCCTCGACCTCGCTTTCCGACATCGACTCGAGTTGCGAGATCTGCGCGGACAGCGTGGGCGTCGCCGAACCGGGGCCAGCGCTCGCCTGCCCGCCACCGGTTTCGTTCCTGCCCTGCGATTGCCGGATCGCCGTCGTCGCGACGACGTTCGAGAGGCCGACCATCGACTGGCGCTCCCGCAACGTCGCGTTCACCTCGGAATCGTCCGCGACGGCCCGCTGAAACCGCAACGTCTCGAGGAGCGATTCCTTCGAGAGGACGTTGTCGCCCCTGACGACGACCTGGACGACGGTCGTGTTCTCACCCTCGGTCGTGAAGTTCTCCTGAATCGCGTCGTACTTTTCGGCCTCCGTCGAGTCGCTGTCGAAACCCGCGATCGACAGGCCCGAATCGACGCTTCCCGCCCCGCTTCCGACGACCAGCGTCAGCACCAGCACCACTGCGATGACGGTTTTGCTGTGGGCAGTCACGAACGCCGCGTACCGCTCGGCAGGGTTCATTACCGGTCCGTTCCGGGCCAGTGGACATAAGTGTTGTAGAATTCTACTAAATACGTATCGGCGGAAATCCCCGCTACTGATACCCCCGCCGGTCGAAGAGCCGACAGACCGAACCGAGGTTCCGATCCCGAGCTATCTATGAGCACACAAGACGCGGTCGCGGCGCTGAAACGACTCGGATTGCCGAACTATCAGGCGCGTGTTTTCGTCGCCCTTCAGCGACTCGGGACGGGGACCGCTCAGGAGGTCAGCGATGTCTCCGAAGTTCCCCGCTCGCAGGTCTACGGCGCGGCCGACGACCTCGTCGAGCGCGGCCTCGTCGAAGTCATCGAATCGTCACCGAAGCAGTATCGGCCGGTGAGTCTCGCCGCCGCTCGCGAACAGTTGACGAATCGCCTCGAGCGCGAACGGGAGCGCGCCTTCGACAACCTCGCCGAACTGCGAACGGAATCCCCCGGGCGGGAGGACGACGGCTCCGTCTCGACGCTTCGCGGCCGCCAGCCGATCGACGATCGGATCGCGGAACTGATCGGGACCGCCGACTCGAGCGTCGTGTTCGTCGCGCCCGAGGGAGACTCCCTGTCCGACCGGATCGAGGCGGCGCTTCGCGACCGGGCCACACAGGGAGTGTTCGTGACCGTCGTGACGGCCGAGGAATCGGAACGCGACCGCTTCGACGGTAGTTCGATCACCGTGATCGTGATGGACGAGGACAACCCGGCCGATTTCGCGGGGCGCGCGCTCATGGTAGACGAGGAGACGGTCCTGCTGTCGGTCGCGACCGACGACGAGACCGTCGACGAGGAAGCGATGTGGACCGCGGGCAGCAGTATCGGTCGCATTCTCGCGCAATTCATGCAGTCCGGGATCGAATCCGGCCGGGATCGGAATCCGTAACGCTGGCCGGCGGTCGGGGCCCGATTCACGAACATCCGTTTCGGCCGGATGCGTCTCACTTCTTCAGAAGCCAGAACGAACAGTATCGAAGGGCTGCCACCATTTCGGGACGCTCAGCCTCGAGCCCGTCGAAATCGGTCGATTCGCGTCGGCTGAATCGGTCGTCGTCGCCTACCGTGACTGCCGAATTTGCTATAGCACTCTATAGTTTATCTGTCGGTGATGCGTCTCAGTCTCGCTCGTACGTGTACTCGAGGTGACTGGTATCGGCGGCTGACAGTCGTCTAGCCCGAGTGATTTTTTACCCGGCCGTCCAACCGCCCACGCGATGGGCGAGACGTACTACGACGTGCTGGGGGTCGAGCGGGACGCGACCCAGGACGATATCGAGTCGGCCTACCGCGACCGCGTCCTCGAGACCCATCCGGACCACTCCGACGCCCCCGACGCAGCCGAGCAGTTCAAACGGGTCACTACCGCGCGGTCGGTCCTCACAGACGGCGCGGAACGGGCCCGCTACGACCGGCTCGGCCACGAGGCGTACGTCGGACTCGCCCAGGAATGGACGGCCGACGGTGACTCGAGCGGCGAAGACGACGCGGACGCATCGTCGTCGACGCCCAGTCGAGGAACCGGGGAAACGAACTCGACCGGTTCGGAAACTACTGGTACCGAGACCACAGATCGGACGCGCGAGCGAGCGAGGCAGGCACGGGACAGGTCCACAGACAGTAGCGATCCGGGACCCAGCCATCACGCTCGCCAGCGCGCTCGACGACAACACAGGCGGAAACAGCGGCGGGCGGCGGGTGAGTGGCCGTTCGGCGACGAGCGAGTCGCCGGTGGGACCTCGAGTTCGCAGCCGACAGGGGGAGCCGGCGAAACCGACCACTCGATCGGGGAGAGCGGCGACGGGTTTCAGTACTCGGTCCACGACTGGGACGGCGACGTGGACCTCGAGTGGGAAGGGACGCCGATCGATCGAACGACGGCGATCACGGTCGCGGCCATCGTGTTCTGCTATCCGCTGTTCGTCGGCGCGAGCCTCACGCCGCTGTTTTCGGTCCCCGTCAACGCCATCGTCGCCGCGTGTACCCTCGTGCTGGTCGGTTACTTGCTGACAATGCCACGGATCGCGATAGCCGTGTTCGGCGCCTGGAGCGTTCTCTTTCCGGTCGCGATCGTCGGTTTCTCGCTCGCCGAACCGGCGTCCCTGTCGGGGGTGCTCGCGCTCGCGTTCGCCTGGGTACCGCTCGGTTACGCCGTCGCGCTGTGGTGGACGTTGCGCCCGTGACCGTCGTGCCGTATCGGCAGTCGCTCGAGGCGGCGGACGCGAGCGATGCTGACGGATGAGACGTGACGGTGTCCGAACGACGACGCTACGGTGTCCGAACGACGACGCTACGGGCCGGTGTCGAATCGGACCCGCGACTCCCTTTTCGTACTACGACGAGTCATCGAGCACGCTCGCGACCGCGTCGTCGACTCGTTGCTCGAGGACCTCGCGCCGTCGGTGACTCTCGGCCGAGTCGAACTCGACGGCGAGAATCTGGGTGCCGGCCCGCTCGAGCGAGCGCCGATATGCAGCGTCGAACTCGGCCGTCTCGACGGACTCGAACTCGAGGTCGTAGAACGCCGCGAGGTCGTCGAACTCGAGGCCGTGAGGCGTCTTGAACTGGTCGGTAAAAGGTGGATTGAACGACTCGATCGGCAACTTGTGGAAGATGCCGCCGCCGTCGTTGTCGAGCAGGACGATCGTGGCATCGACATCACAGCGGTCGACGGCGAGCAGTCCGTTCGAGTCGTGGTAGAACGCCAGATCGCCGGTCACCAGCACGAGCGGATCGTCGGTCGCGCTGCCGGCCCCGAGTGCGGTGCTCGAGATGCCGTCGATACCGCTCGCGCCGCGGTTCGCGAGGACGGTGAGATCGGCGCTACGCGGCCGTCCGAATCGGTCGGCGTCCCGGATCGGCATGCTGTTCGAGACGAACACCGTCGCCGGGTCCGGCGCGTTCGAGAACACCGACGAGAGCACCGCCCCTTCGAACGGCGCCTCCTCGAGCGCGTCCGCGGTGACGGCCTCGTCGCGGACGGCCCAGTGACGGCGTTCGGCCGCGTCGAACCGGTCGCGCCACCCGTCGGCTGTCGTCGCTCGCGGGTGGGCATCGGCGCTCTCCGCATCGCCGTCGGCGAGCGCCTCGAGCAGCCCGTCGACGACGGCACCGGGATCCGCGGCCAGCAGGTCGGTCGCGGTGAACGTCGCCTCGCGCCACGCGCCCGCGGGGTCGATCAGGAACTGCCGGGCGTCGGCGTCCCGGAGCCAGTGGCTGAGCGGCTTCGAGGTGGGCGAGGCACCGAATCTGAGGACGACGTCCGGGTGCGGGAGCGCCGAGACGTAGGCGTCGTAGCCGCCGTAGATCGACCGCGAGGCGTCGCTTTTCGCTGGTTCCTCGTCTGCGTCCCCGCAGCCGACGTGCGGCCCGAACCGAAGCCCCGACAGCGGGTCCGCGAGGACCGGCGCGCCGAGCCGGTCTGCGAGCTCGGTCACGGCCGCCGGCTCGAGCGTCGAAAGCGCACCGGGATCCGCGGGCCCGGCGACGACCAGCGGTCGATCCGCGGTCTCGAGCGCGCGCAGAAGGGATCGGTGTTCGGCGTCGTCGAGCGTTCGCGTCCCGTCGGCGATTTGCACGAACGGCCCGTCTCGCCCCGCCCCGGCCGTCGATTCGGCGAACGAATCGGGTACGTCGTCGGGCACTTCGATCGGCTCGAGGGGCTTGCGAAACGGACAGTTCAGGTGGACGGGACCCGGCCGGACGCCGGTCGTTTCGGAGAGCGCACGCGCGGCGGTCGTCCGAAGGCTCCGCACCTTCCGCTCGTCGGGCTCGGGTTCGGGCAGTTCGGCGTACCACCGAACCGCGTCGCCGTAGAGTTTGACCTGGTCGACGGTCTGGTTCGCGCCGCTGTCCCGGAGTTCCGGCGGGCGGTCGGCGGTGAGAACCAGCAGCGGAACCCGTGCCTGATCGGCCTCCATCACGGCCGGATGGAAGTTCGCCGCCGCCGTCCCGGAGGTACAGACCAGCGCCGTCGGCTCGCCGGTCCGGCGGGCGCGACCGAGCGCGAAGTAGGCCGCGGAGCGCTCGTCGAGATGCGAGTAGACGTCGACCGCTGGATGCTCGGCGAACGCGACCGTCAGCGGCGTCGACCGGCTGCCGGGGGCGATACAGACGGCCTCGAGTCCGCTTTTCGCGAGTTCGTCGACGAGAACGCGACCCCACAGGGTCGCACGGTTCGGTGCGGTCATCTGAGTTCGTCCAGAATCGGTCGGAACTTCAGCTGTACTTCGTCCCACTCCTCGTCCGGGTCGCTGTCGGCGACGATTCCGTTGCCCGCAAAGAGCGTGACCGACCCGTCGGTCGCAACGCCCGACCGGATGCCCACCGCGAACTCGCCGTCGCCGGCGGCGTCGAACCACCCGATCGGCGCGGCGTACCACCCGCGGTCGAACGTCTCCGTGTCGCGGATCGTCTCCCAGGCCGCGTCCGGCGGCACACCGCCGACGGCGGGCGTGGGATGGAGCGCCTCGACGATCTCGAGGACGTGGCGATCGCCCTCGAGTAGCGCCTCGATCGGCGTCTGCAGGTGCTGGATCGTCGCCAACCGGCGGACCGTTCGCTCACGAATAGTGAGTTCGCGTGCGAGGGGGGCGAGTTGCTCCCGGATGGCGTCGACGACGAGCCCGTGCTCGTGTCCGAGCTTCGCGTCGGCCCGCATCCGCTCGGCGTACGCTTCGTCCTCGTCGGGGGTTTCACCGCGCGCCACCGAGCCGGCGAGCGCCTCCGTTTCGACCTGGTCACCGCGTTTCGATACCAGCCGTTCCGGGGGTGCGCCGAAGAACGTTCCGCCGTCCTCGTGGCCGACCAGGAACCGATAACAGTTCGGATACCGCCGGCCCAGCCGCTCGAGCGTCGCCGGCACGTCGACCGCTCCCTCGAGATCGACCGAGAGCGCCTGTGCGAGGACGACCTTCGTCAGGCTGCCGGCGTCGATCCGCTCGAGTGCGCGCTCGACCTGTCGGGTCCACTCCTCGGGCGAGGTCGTGCCGGTCGTCGAGCGGACCCCTGGAGTCGAGTCGCTCGCCTTCGGGTCGCCGTTCGATTCCGTCGTCGACGCCGTCAACCGCTCGTGCCAGCGCTCGAGGCGGTCCTCGGCGTCGTCCGCTCGGTCCGCGACGGTCGTCAGCCACGTGCCGTCGTCGGTTCTGCTGACCAGTACCCGCGGGATGACGAAAGACGCAGCGGGAAAGCCAGTCCACGGTCCTCCTGGATCGTGGCCGTCGTGAAACGAGAAGCCGCCGAAGGCCCGCGGACGGGCCTGTTCGGGGCCATCGTGTGCGAGCCCGGCGAACAGCCGACTCGCCTGCGTTCGAATCAGTTCGAATCGGTCGGGACCGGCCGCCCGAACGCGGGCGGCGACGCCCCGGCCGACAATCTCGACACCGTCGGGCGCGGCCCACTGGACGCGTGGCTCGGTGTCGTCCTCGAGAAGGGTCCTGACGGCGACGTGCTCGAGTTCGCGACTGCGACTGACCAGTTCGGCGGGTCGGCCCGCCGAGGACGTGCCGCCAGCAAGCCGACTCTCGCCCGACGATCGATCCATCGACCCCACGTCAGGACCGCCACGCCTTCAGCCTAACTATTCGCTGAACGGCAGCTAGCTATATCGCTCTTCTTCCCACGGGTTGGCCGTCCGGGAGTAGCCCCGCCGCTCCCAGTACCCCCGTTCGGACTCGGTGAGGAACTCGACGCCGTCGACCCACTTCGCGCCCTTGTAGGCGTACTTGTGAGGCGTGACCACCCGGAGCGGACCGCCGTGATCCTCGGGCAGGGGCTCGCCGTCGAACTCGTAGGCGAACAGGACTTCGTCGCGCAAGCAGTCCTCGAGCGGCAGGTCCGTCGTGTAGTCGTCCAGCGCTGAGAACATGACGTGGACCGCGTCGTCGTGGACCCCGGCGCGCTCGGCCAGTTCGGGGAACGGAACGCCCGTGAACTCGCAGTCGAACTTGCTCCAACCGGTGACGCAGTGGAAATCCTGTCGCTGGGTCACGCTGGGCAGGTCGCGGAACTCGTCCCACGAGAACGACAACTCCTCGTCGACTGCCCCGGTGACCGTAAACTCCCACGTGTCCGAGTCCCAGGACGGCGTCCCGCTTTTCGAGAGGACCGGAAACTCGGCGGTCTCGCGCTGTCCCGGCGGCAATCGCTCGTCACCGAACTCCCGATAGAGGTCCGTCACGTCCGTTGTCTCCATACGCGTTCCTACGCGCCGATCACCGTAGATGTGACGCCGTCGGCCGACGGGTATCGCTTCGGCGAGTTCGCGTCGGTTCATCACCTCGATACGCGTTCCGGCGTGGAAAGCAGAGATTAGGACGACTGCGTCGCTATCGAAACGGTCAGTTCGGTAGCGTATCGGGTAGTTTCCAGTGAAACCCTCGTCATCTCTTAGTACAGTCTCCCCGACTCTCCCGTTGCATGGCGAGCAGACAACAGCTAACGGAACGCGAAATCACTGAACAGGAACCAGAAGAGATGGGGGATCAGGCGATGGGCCCCGCGGTCGTCGCATCGGCCGCCTCGGTCGGCCTCTCGCTGTATTACTACTTCGTTCGCGGTGAACGCCAACTCGGAACGTTCGTCGGTCTCTGGCCCCCGACAATCCTCGCGTTCGCGAGTTACTTCAACCAGCGGAAGATCCGCAGGCAGCTCAACACGATCACCCAGCCCGGCACGACGCTGAAAAACGCGTTCGATTCGGTAATGGGTAATCGATAGGCAGACTGCGACCACGACGACGAATCCGCTCCGGGTCCTGCGCGGCGTTTCGGCCTTCGATTTTCGCACGACGGTCGCCGATTGTTTCGGTTGACTGAACGGTTCGTTGCGCTCCGTGTTGAGTCCCCGTCAAACCTAAATACCCCCTCGCCGAAAGCCGAATCAGATGCCGAAAGTAGAGATCACCATACCGGAACACCTCGAGATGCAGATCGCCCAGATGGTCGAGCGCGGCGAGTTCGTCAACCGCGAGGAGGCGATCGAGGATCTCCTTTCGACGGGGATCAAGGCCTACAAGACAAGCGGACCGATGGACGAGGAGGAGGGAGCCACCGGTGGCGGAACCGGCCTCGAAGACGACGGGATGATGGGCCACGACGACGAGTACGTCTTCTAACTTACACGCCGATCGTCAGGAGAGGGATTCCGAAGGCGACCGCCACGCCGACAAGGGCGACGAGTACGCCGATCAGTACCGCCCGCGACGAGAACTCGCTCATCGGTGCAGTCGTGCGCTCGGCCTCGAGATCGTGTCCGACGTCGGCTCCCGTATCGTCACCGTCGGCTGTCTCGGTGTCGTCTGCCATGCTCGTTCGTTTTCGACTCCCGCACTTAACACCACCTACACTGACTCGGTCACGCGGCCGGTGATGCCGGACGTGCGGCAGACACGGCCCGATCCAGACGCCTTTACTACCCGCGGTGCGAACCGTTCGATAGCAACCACATGGTACTGACAAAGCGAGTCATCCCGTGTATCGACGTGGATCTGGACGAAGACGGGAACCCGGCGGTCTACACCGGCGTCAATTTCGAGGATCTGAAATACACCGGCGATCCGGTCGAGATGGCCAAAGCGTACAATCGAGCGGGTGCCGACGAGTTCGTCTTCCTCGACATTACCGCCTCCGCAGACGGTCGTGAGACCATGCTCGACGTAGTCGAACGCGTCGCCGACGAGATCTTCATTCCCCTCACTGTGGGCGGCGGCATCCGCACCACCGAGGACATCAAGGAGACCCTCCGGGCCGGCGCGGACAAGGTCTCGATCACCACCGGCGCGCTCGAGCGCCCCGAACTCGTCAACGAGGGCGCGAAGGCCTTCGGCAGCCAGTGTATCGTCATCAGCGTCGACGCCCGGCGGCGCTTCGACGAGCAGGGCGAACACTTCGTCGAGGTAGACGGCGAGTCCTGCTGGTTCGAGTGCACGAAGAAGGGCGGCCGCGAGGGGACCGGCATCGACGTCCTCGAGTGGGCCGCCGAGGCCGAGGCCCGCGGCGCGGGCGAACTGTTCGTCAACTCGATCGACAAGGACGGGACGAAAGACGGCTACGACCTCCCGCTGACGAAGGCCGTCTGCGACACCGTCGATACGCCGGTAATCGCCTCCTCGGGCTGTGGCGGACCCGAGGACATGTACGACGTGTTCACCGAGGCCGGCGCCGACGCCGGTCTCGCGGCCTCGATCTTCCACTTCGACGAGTACTCGATCGAGGAGACGAAAGCGTACCTCGACGAGCACGGCGTGCCGGTCCGTCTCTGAGGCGCAGATACCGGCGGCTCGTTCTCCCGTTTCTGCCGGATCACACGGAGTTCCCCGTCCAGCAGCCTTTTACCGACGCGGTCCTCGACCTTCGAGAGTGAGATGGCGGTGTACGCGGTGTGGAACGCCCGACGCGGAACGCGACCCTCCCTGTGACGACTGTGGCCACGACGCCCTCGAGCGGGCCGTCGTTCTGGCGACCGACGGCGGCGAGCGCGAGCCAGACCGGGAGCCGATTCCGTCCGGAACCGTCGACACCGGTCCGGAGTACGTCTGGGCCTGTTCGAACTGCGGCCGGGAACACGTCCGGAACACGCCCCCATGTGCCCGCTGTGGCAATCCCGATCTCGAGCGAGTCGAACGGAGCTACGACGGCCTCGAGCGCGATCTGTCCGTCCCGGGCTGGCTCGAGGTGGCGAAACCCTATCTGCCGATCCTCGCCGCGGTCGCGGTGCTCGTCGTTCTGTTCGCGACCGGAATCATCCCGCCGACGGTGCTGCCGGGAATCGGGCCGTCGTCGCCGCCACCGCCCGATGCGCCCGGCAACGGGACCGAGGCCGCTGGAATCGACCTCGAGGCGACCGAGGAGCTGGTTCACGAGGGCCTCGAGGCGGAACGCAACGCCTCCGAGAGCCGACGGTACGACGAGGGGCTCGGCGCGTACGCGGAGTACCAGAACCGCGGATTCGTCGCAGTCGAGTTCGCCGACGCGGAGCCCGACGCCGTCCCTGCCGACGAGTTCGATCACGACTGCGGCGACGCGAGGCCCGTCGGCGCCCCGCTGGTCCTTTCCGGACCGTCGATCGACTCGTACGAAAACGAGTCGGCACTCGCGGCGGACGTCGCCGAGGGACTTCTCTCCTCGCGGTTCGGGACGGAGGTCCAAACCGGATTCGACGCCGAAGGATTGGATATTCACGTCGCGCCGAACGGCGATATCTACGTCTTCTACGCGACGTGCTAGCCGGCGCTGTGTCGGCTAATCGAGATGGTCTCTCGAGAAACGAATCGAGCGATCGCCCGCGGGCCGAGTCAGAACGTTACGCGGCCGCTTCGAACGCGTTCTGGAACGCGTTCGCCTTCTCGCGGACGTCGACGGCGGCCTCCTCGAGCGCCTCGAGCGGGTCCGCGCCCTCGGTCTTGATGGTCAGGATGGGCTCGGTCTGGCCGCCCGACTGTTCGGGGTTGACGTCGTAGGTGGCCGCGCTGACGTCGTCGTGCTCGAGCAGCGCGCCCTTGAGCACGTTCATGAACGTGTGATCCTCGCCGGCGATCTCGATGGAGAGTTCGGTTTCGGTGCTCTCGGTGACCCGCAGTTCCATACGGTCGGTTCCGTTCGTCGGCCGCTTGTACCTTTCGAAGCCGGCGCTCGCCGGCCGCCGGATGGCGTTCGTCTGCGGACTCCGTCCTCGGACGCCGTTCGGTGAAGGCAAACCACTATACGGCCCCGTTCGAACCACGGGACATGCGCGTGTTCGCGGTCCTGCTGACGGTCGCCGTCGCCGCTGCGCTGGTGGGATCGATCGCGGTCGTGAGGCGGGTCCACCGGCCGGAACGGCGCTGGCGCGACGTGCTCCGGGCACGGTTCGTCTACGGCGTTCCGTGGGGTTCGCTCGTCGTGATCGCGTTCGTCCTCTGTGTCTATCTGTTTGTCCAGAGCGGCGCCGCGGACTTCGACGATCCGGTGACGATCCCCTTCCGCTCGTGGTCGTACCTCTATCCGATCGGGATGGTTACTGCGGCGTTTTCTCACGCCGGTCCCGGTCACCTCATCGGTAACCTCTCCGGAACGCTCGTCGTCGCACCGCTGGCCGAATACGCGTGGGGCCACTATCCCGACGACCGCGCCTCTCGACGGACCGACTCGTGGCGAACTGATCCGCGTATCCGGGCGGTCGTCCTCTTCCCGCTGGCCGTCATCGGCGTCGGACTGGCGACGAGCCTGTTCGCGCTCGGCCCCGTGATCGGCTTCTCCGGCGTCGTCTTCGCCCTCGCCGGCTTCGCACTCGTCCACTATCCGATCGTTACGATCGTCGGAACGCTCGGCGTCCAGAGCGTCGTTCTGCGCCTCTACTACGCGTTGCAGGACCCGATTCGAGTCTACACCGCACAGCCGAGCCCACCGTCACCCCCCTCGTGGGCCGGGATCGCGATCCAGGGCCACGCCCTCGGGCTCTTTCTCGGCCTCGTCCTCGGGACCGTCCTCCTCGAGCGCCGGGGAGCCCGGCGGAACCCGCTTCATCTCTGGCTGGCCGTCCTCCTGTTCGGATTCTCGAAGGGGCTGTGGGCGATCTACTGGTTCGGAGCCGACAACTCCTACATTCTGTATCAGGGGCCCGGTATCGCCATCGTCTCGGTGCTCGCGCTCGTCGTCACGCTCTCGATGACCGCCTCCGAGACGCCCCTCGTTCCCCGACGGCTCGAGGGGCTGTTCTCGGGATCGGCCCGTGAGCCCGATCGGACGGCCGAGTCGAACCGGCCGCCGATCGACCGGGCGCTCGAGTTAGCCGGTAGCGGGGGCGAAGACGGCGGGAGCGCAGCCGGGATCCGGCTCGACCGCGTCCGCGAAATCACAGCGGGCACGCAGCGCCACGTTCGCGAGTCGACGCCGACGTCGATCCTGACGCGTCGGGGAACCGCCTTTCTGGCGGTCGTGGGAGTCCTCGCGCTCCTCGCCGGGATGGCCATCCCCGCGAACTTCCTCGTCGTCGAGGACGCGACCGCGTCGACCGAGACCGCCGTCGAGATCGACGACTACACCGTCGAATACGTCGAGGGCGTCCCGAACGGGCTCGTCAGCGGCATCGGCATCGAGGCCATCGAGAGCGACGCGGGCCTCGAGTCGAGCGGGGTGATCGTCGCCAGCGACGAACGCGAGATCTGGCTCGAGGCGGTCAGCGCCCAGCGACTCGCGTTCACGGGCGAGGAAACGGTCTACGTCGGCGGCCCCGGCTGGCGCGAGGCGGTCCACGTCGAACGCACCGGCTGGACGCCAGTCGGCAACGATACCGTCTACCAGGTCTGGCTCTGGGAGGACGGGACGGACCGCGAGCTCGCGTACGAGTCCAACGGCTCGCGCGCCGAGGCGCGAATCGCCGGGCGAAACGTGACGATCCGTTCCGATGGTGGGGAGTTCCGTCTCACAGTGACCTCGAGCGAAACCGACGTCGCCGCGACCGCGATGCTCCCGGACGAAAACGGGACGACGACAGCCGGCGGACTCGTCTTCGAACGCCGAAACGAGACGGTCTACGCGGCCGCCGACGGGACTCGCGTCGCGATCGGGAGCAAGGAGACGTACGACGGGTTCTGAGTTCCGGTTTCACCGCCACGACTACTGGCCGCGCCATTCGATCCGGAAGACCTCGGCCGCGAGCGTCTCCTCCGTCGCGGTGTGAAATTCGAACCGCCGGGGGATCGGAAACTCGGCCTGAAAGGCGTGGGTCACCTCGCCGCCCTCGTCGGCGGCGAACGACTCGACGAACTCCTGGCTTCCCTCGTTGTGGATCGTGTAGGAGACGGCCCCGATCTCCCGGGCCGTCTCGAGAAACCGCCGATCGGCGTGGCGGTTCCCGCGCTGTGCGCCGAAGGGCGGATTCGAGAGGACAGTCGCGTCGGTGACGGCAAACGGATGTCGCGTCACGTCACCTCGGAGCCAGCCGACGGCGTGTGCGCTGTCGTCGTCTGCAGTCGCTGTCCGTTCGTTCCGGCGAGCCACCGCGAGCGCCCCGGGATCGACGTCGATCCCCGCCACGCGGTCGGCGCCGGACAGCGCCGCTCCGATCGCCAGCATTCCCGTTCCCGTCCCGAGATCGACGACCTGCCGCTCGAAATCGCCTTGTAGCCCCGCCAGATGGCAGAGGTGGGCGGCCAACTCCGGCGGCGTCAGGTACTGCTCGAGTTCCGCGGACGGCGCCGAAAAGTCCGCCAGCGACTCGAGCCGACGGGCGAGCGTGCGCCGCGAGGGTCCTGCCATCACTCACCTGTCGACGGTGATCGGTCCCTCGAGGTCGAACGCGAGCCCCTCGCGGTCGGCCCGCTCGGCACAGGCCGATAGCGCCGGCTGGACCTTCGCGGGGTCGGCTACGTCGTCGATAGTGACGGTCACGCTCCCGACGCCGAGAAAGGAGGCTGCGCGGACGTAGCCGCGGATTCGGTCGACCTCCTCCTGCGTCGCGAGCGAACAGTCCTCGTCGAAGCAGGCGTCGACGGTCAACTCGGCCGGAACCAGCCCCTCGTCCGTCAGTTCGCTCTTGAGGCTTCGAAGGTACTCGGGAGCAGTCGACTCGAGTGCGTCCGCCTCGAGGGCGACGGGAGTGACATCGGCCGGCTGACAGCAGTCGATCGCAGACACGGGGGATGGCGTCGTACTCATTACCGCCACATACATGGCTTGCATACAAAAAGCTTTCCGGATGCTTGGTAGTAATACAATCGGTGCTGCGGAAGACTGTCCTCGAGTTGAGACCCAGCGCCGTTCGAACGCGTTCGGCGCGTACAGGCCGCTGTCCCGGAAACGTAACGGAATATCTACAGGTTCGAATAGAGTTAAGGATACCCCGGCGAAGTTACAGGTATGGACGAGTGTCCACGGTGTGGGGGGGAAATCGAGGAACTCGCGCTCGAGGACGCGTCGACGGTCACGTGCACGCGATGCGGATTCGCTGACATCCCCGTCGAACACCAACCGACCGGGGAGGACGTCGAATCCTGGCGGGATGCGTTCAATCGGTTTTACGAACAGTCGGCCGAGCGCTGACGCCGAAGTCGCCGTTTGCGGTGCTCGAGGCGAACGGACTCCGGCGCGCAAAAAATCGAATCGGCAGCGTCGAGGTTACTCGTTCGCGGCTGCCGCTTCCGCTTCGTCGTCGTCGTGATCGACGTCCTCGTCGGAGCGAGCGGCGACGAGGCCACCGCGTGCGACGCTGTACAACGGCTCGTTCGCGTGCGTGACGCCGCTGATCGAGAACGGAATGTTCGCTTCTTCCAGGTGATCGCGGAACAGTTCCTCGAAGCCGCTCGGGCTCGAGGTCCCGCCGGTGACGACGACGGGCACGTCGAGACCTTCTTCGACGTCTTCCTCGTCGACCTCTTTGACGATGTTCTCGATGACGTAGTCGAGCAGGTTCTCGTAGTAGATCGACAGCGCGCCCTCGACGCCGCCGACGTCGGTCGTGAAGTCGAGTTCGAAGTCGTCCTCCTTGATGGAGGTGACCTTGTCGACGGGCGTCCCGGTCGCGCGGGCGGCCTGCTCGTCGACCCAGTCGCCACCGCGGGCGACGGAGAACTTCATGACCGGCACTGCGTAGTAAGACAGGCAGACGTTCGTCATCCCGGCACCGAACGAGATGCCGAGACCGGTGAAGTTGTTGTCCGCGAGTTCGCTGTAGATGACGGACATTCCTTCGTTGATCGGTTCGGAGTCGTACCCCATGTCGTCGAGGAAGGACTCGATCGTTTTCTGGTGATACAGCGTCGAGAGATCCGAGTCGATCGGGTCCGCGGGGGACGAGAAGTACAGCTTCTCGTCGGGATAAGCGGGCTCGCCGACGACCTGCTCGATGATGAGCTTCATCATCGGGATCGCGCTCTGCTCGTCGTTCGAGAGGATCCCGTGTTTCATCGGCCGCCGCGTCTCCTTGTTGAAGATGTTCGCGAAGTTCAACGCGTCGTCGCCGACGACGTAGACCTTGTCGTCTTTGCGAATGTGGAGGACTTCGCTTCGCGAGAGCATCTGCTCGGCCATGTCCGAGTACTCGATCTCTACGAAGGAGTTACGCTGTTGCACGAAAACCGTGTCGTTCCCATCCTGCTGTGCTGACAGGATGTTCATCGTTCCAACGTCTAGGCCTTTGGCCATGTGTGGGCAAGGCCACCGACGGATTATAAATCTATGTGCGTTGATTACTCTCTCCGACTGGAGAAAGTAAAACGGTGTTTCGACCCGCCAATCAGTGCTTAATTCCGTGTAAAGACGTTTCGAACGCGTTCGACCAGCTTCGAGAACGGTTTCGTCACCGTCGCGGCGACGCCGTCGTCGTCGGCCGTCGCCAGGTCTTCTGCGCGCTGCTGTTCGCGGAGTTCCTTCAGTTTCGCCGTCTGATCGTCGACGGTGGCACTCGAGGTGGTCGTCTTCGTCTCGCCGCCTTTCAGCCCTTTGAGACCGGCGACCTGTGCGTCGACCCCCGTCGAGCGCGTCGTCGTCGTCCCGGCGTCGGTGTCGACGTTGACGTCGTCGAAATCGTCCTCGGAGAAGCTCAGTCGCTTGTGTTCGGTCTTCTGGACGCCGCCCCAGGAGAGCTCGACGCCTTCCATCGCCTCGTCGATATCCTGCTGGATGTCTTCATCGGTGAGTTCGGGTTCGTCGTCGGTCTCGTCGCCGGTCACGACCGCGTCGGCCTGCTGGGCCAAATCGAGGTAGTGGGCGATCAGTGCCGCGCCGGTCGAGGCGGTGATGCCGGCGAGTCCGACGGCGTACACCGCGACCACCTGAACGGTGTAATCGTCGCCGTACCCGTTCCAATCCTGCGGATAGACGAAGAGAAACCCGACGACTGCGGCGACTGTAATCGCGACGCCGCCGGTCGACGCGTACAGCATTCGCCGTTCCGAGGGGAGGAGCGTGACGATCCCGAGCATCACCACGGGAAGTGCGATCATCTCGAGCGCGTACGCGGGCCCGACCCACGCGAAGTAGCCGGGCGACCGGGCATCGAACGTGTTCCCCCACAGGAAGAGCAGCAGTCCCACGATCGCGAGCCCGATTCCGCCGAGGAACAGCCCGAACCCAACGTAGACGTCGGTTCGGTCCTCCGGTTCTCCGATGTATCGACGATAGAGGTCGAAGAGATAGCCGTCTGCGGCCTGTTCCGCTGCCATTAACCCCCCGTTTAGGCTCCAGTACTATGACTGTTGGGACGGTAAAAGAACTGCGTCCCTTTCTCCGTCACCCGGAGTCACGTGCTGTGAACCGGTCCGGTGTGCCCAGAAGTACCGTGTTGCCGCGATATCGACCGCTCGGCGTAGCGGATTGACAGACGCAGTCGAGTCCGACCGAATCTGTAACTGAAACGCAATTATTCCATAATTTGATGACGGTCGAATAGAGACCTACTACCATCACGAATTATGGCTGGTGACACAACCGTCGTTCTCGTCGCAGCCCCCGATCACGACGTCGTTGGGGGGATCCGTTCTTTGCTCATAGATGACTATCGCGTGCGGACGACGACGGACGGCGAGGAGGCTCTCGCGAGACTCGACGGCGCCGACGTCGTACTGGTCGATCGTGACCTTCAGGCGGAGGCGGGAACCGTCGTCGCGACCGAGATCGACCGTCGCGCAGGTTCGCACTCGATTGCGGTCATGTGCAGCGCCGATCGCGAGTTCGAGAGTCGGCGCATTGCCGGTGACTGTCTCGTCAAGCCCGTCGACGAGACCGACCTCCGCGGGACTGTCGATCGACTGGCGCGTCGGGCCCGATACGAGGAACTGATGGCCGAATGCGCGACGTTGGCCGCTAGACGCGGCGCGCTCGAGGCGCACACCCGAGACGATCCCGACGACGAGGAGTACGCGGCAGTACAGCGGCGGCTCGGGGAACTGTTCGACGAGCTAGACGAACTGGTAGCGGCCTTCGACGGCGAGGACTTTCGAGCGGCGTTTACCGCGTGTGACTACGCCACCGATTCCGGGGCACAGCGGGTCCAACGATTCTCCTGACGACGATTCGAGAAGCGCCGCCGTTATACGTGCGTGGCCGTAACAGAGGCTAATGAGCCAGGAGCCGGAATACAGTGAGGGCGACCTCAGGAACACCGGAATGCGTCTCGAACACGATCGCGAGTGGGACTACGAACTCGAGCAGATCGTCGACGCGATCGAGGAACGGGACGCCAAAAAGGTCGGCCTGCAGTTTCCCGAGGGACTGAAACGTCGCGGTCCAGCCGTGGCCGACGACCTGCGAGAGTTGGCCGACGACGACGTGACGTTCATGCTCTCGGGCCAGCCCTGCTACGGAGCCTGCGACCTCGACACCTACCTGATGAAACGCACCGACGTGTTCGTTCACTTCGGCCACTCGCCGATGAAGGACACGGACAAGGTGATCTACGTCCCGCTGTTCTCGAACGTCGAGGTCACGCCGATCATGGAGGAGGCCCTCGACACCTTAGAGCCGCCCGAAGAGACCGAGGGCGTCGGCCTCGTCACCACGGCCCAACACATGAACCGCTACGAGGAGATGAGCGAGTTCCTCGAGGAGCGGGGCTACGAGGTTCACAGCCGCCGCGGCGACGACCGGCTGACCCACGAGGGGCAGGTGCTCGGCTGCAACTACGCGAGCGCGGACGTACCCGCGGATCAGGTGTTGTACGTCGGCGGCGGGAAGTTCCACCCCCTCGGGCTGGCGATGGAACACCCCGACAAACACGTCGTTATCGCCGACCCGGTCAACAATGTGGTCACCGTCGCGGACACGGAGAAGTTCATGAAACAGCGCTACGGCGCGATCCATCGCGCGATGGACGCCGAGAAGTGGGGCGTCATCTTCTGTACCAAGATCGGACAGGGCCGCTGGGAGATCGCTCAGGAGATCCTCGACGACAACGACAACGCATACCTCATCACGATGGACGAAGTGACGCCGGACCGCCTGCGGAACTTCGATATGGACGCGTTCGTCAACACCGGCTGTCCGCGGATCACGACCGACGACGGGCCGCAGTTCCACAAGCCGATGCTCACGCCCGGCGAGTACCGAATCGCCGTCGGCGACGAGCCGCTCGATAGCCTCTCGTTCGATACGTTCCACGGCACCTGGTAGCGTGCCACTGTTGCGGTTCGATCGTCATATCCAGCGCTACTGTCGATCGTCGCTCGAGATTGTTCTGCTCTCGAGAGACTTGCGTTAAACTGTATGATCGGTCGCGAGAACGAAATACGATACTACGATCACGTTTCTATTAGTGTATATTCGGGAATTTCTCACCAAACAGCCGTAATAGTCCACTGAATCCAAAGCAGTTTGGAGGAGTTCTTTTGCCCGCTAGTCACCGACCAGTAGTCGATGAGTAACTCAGCTACGAGCGGATCCACAGCCGATGTTCGCGACGCATTCTTCCACGCCCTCGCCGACGTCCGCCGCCGGACCGTCCTCCGTCTCGTCCACGAACGGTCTCCCCGGCCCGTCGATAAAGAGGATCTTGCCTTCCAGCTCGCAGCAGTAACCGCGGATAAACGACTCGCTGCGGTAACCGACGACGACCAGCGGCAGGCGCTCGTCGACCTCCACCACCGACAACTCCCGCGCCTGACCGACGCAGGCCTGCTCGAGCGCACGGACGACGAGGAGATCGCGCTGGGCGATCATCCGGCGTTCGATATCCCAGCCCTGGAACGTGCTCTCTCGGCTGGCCGGACGGAGAAGCGGGACGATCTCGATGCCGTCTTCGAGGCGCTGGCCAATGAACGCCGGCGGACGCTCCTGTCGGTCCTCGGGAACCAGTATCACCCGATCGCGACGGAGACGCTCGCCCGCGATGTCGCCGCCCGCGAAGCCGGCACGACCGAACGCGAGGTCTCGGACGAACGCGTCGACGAGGTGTGGACCTCGCTCGTGCACGTCCACCTGCCGATGCTGAACGAGGCCACGCTCGTCAGCCACGACGCGGCGGCGGGCCAGGTCTCCTACGAGGGACACCCCCTCCTTCGCGCGGAGTGGCTACACTCCGCCGACGCCGAAACCGCGGCCGAGGACGGGTCTGCCGTTCGGACGCTCGAGGGCCGCGAGACGGTCGTCACGACCGGCCAGTCGCTCTGCGAGCGAGCCGACGACGAACTGTTCTTGCTGTTTACGACGACCGGCCTGCTCGAGGAGGGCTGTTTCCGCCGGATCGAAGACGCGGTCGATCGCGGCGTCGAGGTCTACCTCGGGTCTCGCGATCCGCGCGTCCGTGAACTCGTTCGCGATCGAATTCCAGGCGTCGTCGTCTGGGAACCCCAGCGGGACTGGCTCGATCTCCCGCCGTCCAGCGAATCCGTGGGGCGGCTGGTGTTCGCTGATCGCGAGGCGGTCATGCTCGGAACGATCGGACAGTCACCGTCGGGCGACGAGGGGCCCGTCGAAACGGCTATCGTTGGCGACGGTCCACAGAACGGGCTCGTCGTCCTGATGCGTCAGCTACTCGACTCGCGGCTCGAGCGCTTCGACGGCCGACGGGAAGACGTCCACGTACCCTCTCCGCTTTGATCGTGGCCGTTCTGCGCCCATCGTCCGTTTTTCTCTCGATCTGAACGTCGCTCGCCGTCGCCTCGAACCGTCAGTGGAGACGGCAACACTTACACGGCCAGTCCGCGCAGCCACGCACATGATTCACAGCGACTGGGACGACTGGCTCGTCCGCGATGTCGCGGACGCGAACCCCGACGGCGTGGCGATCTGGTATCTCGGCTGTAACGGCTTCGTGCTCAAAGGGAGCGACGGGACGACGATCTATATCGACCCCTACCTCGGGCTGGGCGACCCGCCGCGAACGATCCGGATGATCCCCGTGCCGTTCGACCCTGCGGACGTCGACGAGGCAGACGCCGTCCTCGCGACGCACGAACATACCGACCACGTCCACGGGCCGAGCCAGGCGCCGATCCTCGAGAACACGGGTGCGACGTTCTACGGGCCGGACGACAGCGTCGCGGTCGCCCGCGAGGACGAGAACTGGACCGAGGAGTGGGACGTGACCATCGACCAGCTCGCCGAAGTTGCCGAGGGAGATACCCTCGAGCTCGGCGAGTTCACGGTTCACGTCGAGCCGGCGAACGACCCCGACGCGACCCACCCCGTGAGCTACGTCTTCGAACACGAGGCGGGTACGTTCTTCCACGGCGGTGACACGAAGCCGACCGACGAGTTCGAGCGACTCGGTGGCGAGTACGACATCGACCTCGCGGCGCTCGCATTCGGGACCGTCGGGCGGATTCCCGACAAGCAGACCCGCGAACCCAAGCGAACCCGCTGGTACAACGACGAGAATCAGATCGTCGAGTGCGCTGCCGCGCTCGAGTGCGAGCGACTCCTGCCGAGTCACTGGGACATGTGGAAGGGACTCACAGCCGATCCGACGGCGCTACACCACCACGCCGCGAGCTTCGATTACCCGCGGCGACTCGAGATCGTCGAGATCGGGGACCGAGTCGATCTGTAAACGTATCGCTGTTCGGACATGAGTCCGTCCGCACAATTTATAGTAATGGTATTGTAACATTGGTCCCATATGAGTAGCACCGCCGACACGGACGACGTGGTCGAGGTCAGCACTGACGGAATCACCGTCAGAAAATCGTTCGCAGCGGACGAGTTTCCCGTCCCTGCGATCCGGTTCGAGATCGAATCGGACCGCGACGCCCCGGTCACGTTTCAGCTCTCGGAAGATATCCCTGCCTCGTTCCCGATGGACAAAGTCGGGTTCCACCCGGACTACCACAGCGACGACTGGACGGCGTTCCAGGACAATCACGTCGAGTTCACCGCCACGCTCGAGCCCGACGAGCGTCTCGAGACGGTCTACGGGATCCAGCTCGACGACGAGGACCGCGCCGCGGAGTTCCTCACGGAGCCGACGGTCGTCGAACGCGGCAGTGACGACAACGGCGAGTCAGAGTCGGAGGCCGACGAGGTCGACGACGAAGTCATCGGTAACATCGTCTCCGAAGACCGCAATCGAGCCGTCAAGGACATGATCTCCGGCGAGTCCGAGTCGGTTCCCGGACTCGAGGACGACGAGCCGGCCGACGACACGGCGTCGGCGGAGACCGACCAAGCCGACGCGGACGAGGATCCGACCCTCACCGACGACACGCCGGCGGACGACGGGGGGCTCGATCTCGACCTCGGCGACATCGATCCCGATCCGGTCGACGACGCCGAAGCGGAGGACGACGAAGACGAGACGCCGGACATCGACCTCGGTTTCGAGGAAGAGGAGATTCCGGAGCCGGAGGCGGACGAGAGCGAGCTCGATGTGGACGAAGAGGGGACCGACGACGAGCCGAGCGTCGAACTCGATATCGGCACCGACGCGGACGACTCGGCTGACACGACGGGTGCGGACGACGGCGACGACGCGACGGAAGAGTCCGGCCCCGAGATCGATCTCGACCTCGGCGACTCGGCTGCCGACGAGGGCGACGAGGGGACCGCCGGCTCCGATGCGGCCGAGCCCGGCGAAGCTACCGCCGACGCAGACAGCGAACCGACTCTCGACGAGCCCGAGACGGAACCCGACGAACCCGAAGCGGAGACGGAATCGTCGTCGGAGGAATCGCTCGAGGCGACGATAGACGACGAGACGGATGCGGACGGACTCGAGACGGCCGACGAGACGCCGGACGCGACCGACGAAACCGGCGAGACAGACACGGAGTCCGAACCGGACGAGGGAGACGCACAGCTCGAACACGACGACGGGGACACGGCGGCCGACACGTCCGACGCCGACCCAACCGCCGACGCAGCGCCGAACGCCGGCCCCGAGGCCGGCGGCTCGATCGCGGCCCGTCTCGCGACCGAGATCCGCGACGGAACCGTCGACGACGACGACCTCGAGGCCATCCAAAGCGAACTCGACCTCGAGCCGTCCGGCCCCGACATCGCGAAAGTCGAGCACCTCCAGTCCCGCGTCGAGGAGGTCGCCGCCTACACCGACGCGCTCGAGACCTTCCTCGAGGAGAACGGCACCGGCGCACAGCTCATCGAGGAGCTTCAGGACGATCTCGCGGCTCTCGAAGACGAAGTCGAATCGATGGACGAGCGCCTCGAGGAAACGGACTCGCAGGTCGACGATCTCGAGGAGGATATCGACGATCTCAGCGACTGGAACACCGATCTCGAAGCCGACATCGAAGCCGTTGACGAAGACGTCGACTCGGTCGCGGACGATCTCGAAGAGGTCGAGGACGACCTCGAAGCTGTTCGCGACGACGTGACCGAGATTCAGGAGTGGCGCGACCAGCTCGGGTCGATGTTCTCCGAATAGGGGACCACCGTTTTCCGACGAGGATCGGATTTCGCTCACTGCGGCGACTGTTCCGGAAACACAACTCGTTTATCCGTCGCCTGTGGAGAATCGATCGATGGGCGAGACGATACCGATCGCTGTACCACGAAAGGGGCGACCGCTCGAGTCGGTGCTCGACAGGCTCGCGGACCGCCTCGACGTTCCCGACCTCGCGGACGACATCACGTCGACGCTTCGCCACGAGAAGGCGCTCACGAAAGGAACGCTCGACGCCGACGAGGCGGACGTGTACCATCGTCTCGCAGACTACAGTATCGTCGACGATCCGACCGAACCCGAGTACACGCTCCTCCGGGACGACCGCGCCGGAAAGCCGCGACGGATCGTCTTCGACAGCGTGACGATCCCGCTTGCGGACGTCGAGGGCGCCCCCGACGGCGCGGCGATTCAGCTCGTTGGTCGCGAAGAACCGTTCCGCGCCCTTCGGACGCACGAATTCGGACTCGGATTCGACAGCGCCGATCTGGTCCTCGAGGAGGTCGTCGAACTCCGACCGGAGCCGCTCGACCGAATCGCCGACGTCAACGCCCGGATCAACCCCTCCGACACCGACGTGCAGGTCGTCACCGGGCTCGGTGACACCGTTTACCACACGCTGCTGGCCTCACCCGAAATCGCACCCTCCTCGGGGTCGCTCGATCGCGACTTCCTCGAGAGCTACGAGGGTCCACTCTGTATCGAACCGCGCTACGAACGGCTCGTTCAGGCCGTACTCGGCACGCGAGCGCTCGAGGGGATCGAGTTTCGCTACCCGGAAGAGGGTCGCGAGGAGGAAGCGGCCATCGCCGACGCGGGCCTGGGCGTCTACCTGACCGTCACCGGCTCGACCGCCCGCGATCACGGTCTTCTGCTCGGCGAACAGCTGTTTCCGAGCGAAACGGTGTTGCTCGAGAACACCGCGGAGACGACAGAGACTGTCGAATTCGTACGGTCGCTGTTGAACGGCGGCGACCTCGAGACGGAACTCGCGGTCGGTCAGTAGCGTCGAAAGAGGAGGTCGCCCGGCCGCCTCGTTCTGCAACGATCCGAGGAGACTGTCTCATTTTCGTCGTCTGGTCGAGCGAGGATACACGCCCACCTGTATCTCAGTTCCGGGCTAGCCCCTCGGCAGAGGCATCACTCTTCTCGATCTCAGTCGTGGCTAATTCGCGAGACGACTTGGTTTCGCGGATTGTCTGAGGTAAGAGTATGATGTTGGCGGTTGAGAGCGTCTCTGATCCCACATCACGGTATGGTTGTATACTGGGGTTCTCATCCACGATTCGCAACTGCAGCTTCGCTGAATCAGTATAGCGTAATGGAGTTTATTTGAACGAGTAGAGACTAGATAGTTGAGTATAGCTGTAGTAACAATCCGGCAAATTGTCCCGAATCCGGCTGCAGGGAAGGTGGAGACAGCCCGTTCGAAAGTCCACATGCGAAGCGATAGAGGCCATGAGAGCGGCTTTCGCTAGTCGTATCGCTCAAATGCCGATAGCCGGCTCAGCGGCCGGTCACGGAATAGATACAGCCGAGATAGGTCTCTCGAACCCGATCCCCCCAGTTGTGGGTGTACGTATCGATCACGTCGCCGGCGACGTCGCCGCGAAGATACTGAACGATCCCTCGATCGCCGGTCCGGTCTCGAAGATGGGTGGTGAAGAAGTGCCGGAAGTAATGTGGCGTGACGTTCTCCTGTGTTCCGCCGCCGGTCCGGTACCAGCCGCGCTCTCGAGCGTGTTTCTCGACGACATAGCGCACGTCCGAGGGGGTGAGTCGCTCTCCCCACGAATCGCCGGTGTCGAGGAAGAGCGGCCGCGCCGGCGACACCGCGTCCGGGCGGATCGCCAGCCACTCGAGCAGCGCCCGCCGAAGCTCCCCGTCGACCGGGACGACCGTATCCCGCTTTCGCTTGTTCGAAGCCGTTCGCTCCTCGCCGTTGACTGTCGTCCCCCGGGCCGGTTCGGCCGAGACGAACAGCGACGACGGCCGACGCTCGAGTCCGACGCGAGGCGTCCACTCCAGGTCGATCTCGGGGGTTTCGAGGTGGAGATCGCGCAGATCGAGGTTGCAGAGTTCGCCGACGCGCATCCCCGTCTTCAGCAGGGTGACGACGACGGCTCGCTCGAGGGGATGTGCGATCTCGGCGACGAACGACCGCATTTCGCCGACCGAGATGTCCCGTCTCGTCGGGTTGGTGTCGATCGATTCGGTCATCTCCTCCATGACCAGCGCCATCGGATTCTCGTCGAAGACGCCGACGCGGGTCATGTAGTCGTAGAAGCGGTTGAGATACGAGGCGTAGGACGCGATCGTGCTGTCTTCGAACTCGCCGCGCAGCGAGTGGATCCAGGCCATACACTCCCGTCGCTCGGCCGCGCCGACGGCGTCGACCTCGAACCGCTCGCCGACGAACGCCTCGAATCGACGGAGGACGCGCTCGTAGGCCTCGAGCGTTCGTTCGCTCTTACCGTGGTAGCGCTGGTCGTCGAGGAAGTACGCGATAGGATCGTCGACGTCCGCCGGCGCGGCGGCCTCGGGCTCAGTCGCCATCGCCGCCTCCGTCGACGGTGGTGTACCCGCCGTGGCGACCGCTGTATCGAATCCGGTTGTTCGCCTGTAACTGCTCGAGGGTCTCGTCCAGTCGCGACTCGATATCGTCGGAGACCGCCTCGAGGAGTTCGTCCCACGAGTACGTGTCAGCTGAGAGTAACTCGAGGACCTGCGTTTCGAGACCGCTACCCCCAGGGTCTGGGTCCGGAGAGTCGGGTTCCACAGCGGCGGATTCGAACCCCTTTCGACCGGCCTGGACCATCGTTCGGACGAACTCGCTTTGACTCATCTCTAGATCATCGGCGTGTGATTGCCACTCCGCTTTCTGGTAGGCAGGGACGTACGTTTTGACAGACTTTCTAGATTTGTCCGCCGAGTCGCTCATATCTCGTTCATCAGACGCGGTGACCTTCAACCTTCCCATTATTCGAGCTAAGTATATTTATCTCAGCTTGTGTTCCGCCATAGCCGCGCAAAATGGACCCATTGATTGAGATACTATTATCTATCAGGACACGAGTTCGGATATCTGCGCCTCACGTATGGGCCTGCAGTTCGATATACAAATCCTGGTGAATGCGGTACTCGAGCGAAACAACGGCCACCAGAACGCGCTGAGTGATGTTCCCGTACCGACCGGTCTCGCAGTGGCGACGGAAGAACGACGATCGAGAACTATCGTTGGATCGGTGGCAGTCTCCGTTCGGCGCGGTCGATGATGGTCGAATCGGGTCTGCAACGGACGGTCGGCTCGACACGTCCTGCGAGGAAGTCGTCGGTGCACTCTCGTTCGAGGTCTACCCGCTGTCGTTCGCCTCGAGCAGGTTCCCGACCACGTCCCTCGAACAGACGCGGTCGTCGACGGATGAGCGATGCCGAACGCGAGAGCGCGATTCCCCGGTTCTCCCGTCCCGCCGACGTACCGGAGTCGGCGACGGCTGTTCTTCCACCGTGTGGGCCGACCGATGCAATCTGCCGCAGTCGATTGGTTCTCGACGGCGTCGAAGGGGAACGCCACCACAGTCGAATTTGGCCGGTGCTCGCTTCACGGTGGGCCTCGCGTCTCTCACGTTCGCTGACCCCAGAAGGCACGCAGACGGCTCTAGAGGCCGATCAGGCGGCTCTCTCGTCCACCACGAGTAACCCCTCGGTGAAGTCACAGAGGGGTGACGCGGTGCCCTACTGCCTCTCAACCACCGGTTCGTGTGCGTTCGTTCCTCCGAGGTCTTCGTCGTATCGGACCAGGTGGCGTTGGCCACCGGACTCGTAAATTCTATAATGCTATACAGAGTGGCGGGGCTGTAGTTGCGAACTGTGCATGAGAACCACGGTATCACCCGCATTCCGTGATTGGCCGGCAGAGATGCTCACAACCACCAACTTCATACTTTTGCTTTCGTGAAATGGAGTGAAATCAAGTCGTATCGCTAGTCAGACATAACTGCGACCAAGAAGAGCGATGCCTCTACCGAAGGGCTATCCCGGAGCCGAGATCACAGGAGGGCGTGAATCCTCCGCTCAAGGAAACCACGGAACCGACTCGCCGTCAGCCGTGGCTTCGGTCGGAACTCCCCGTCGATCTTGTCCTGCACGAGGAAGTCCACCAACAACCACATATTGTAGAGGAGAACACCGAAGCCGAAATGGAATAGGCGCACCTCGAACGCTTTTGATGTCGTCCACGCCGTAAACTCCTTGATCTTCTTGTACGCAGTCTCGATGGCTCCTCGTCGCCGATACCGCTCAATCATGCGCTTTGTTTCCTCTCGGTCGAGCCGAATCTCGTCATCGACGTCAAGGTTCGTGATGAACGGCTGGGGCTCGTCGTAGTCCTCATCCGCCGGCAGGCCGACCAACTTGGTCACGACGCGTTCTTGGGTCGTCCCGTGCTTCACCGCCGCGTAGAGGGCATACTCGTGTTCGACCGCCACTTCACCGTCCATCCGGGCGACGAATCGTTTGACCCTTGCAGTCCGTCTGGCGGGAATCACGTACTTCAGGCCGTACTCGTGGAACGCGGCAATCACGTCCCCCGCGTAGAACTCGCGGTCGGCCAGCACGCACCGGGCACTCACCTGCTCGGTCGCGATGGACAGGAGCTGGCGCACCACATCGCCGACCCGGTAACTCTGTTTCTCTCCGGGATACGCGTCCGGGTTGTGGTAGTCGGCGTCCCCAACTGGGAGCATCGCCACGACGAAGTGGACGTTGTCGCCCACCACGTTCGCTGTGGCGTACTTGTGACACCAGTCGTACTCTTTGTCCTCTGGTGCGCCCTGCACCCGAACCAACTCGTCTCGGTCGCCGTAGTAGGCGACGTACGTGATGTCGATGGAAAGCATCACGGGTCGCTCGAACGCCTTCAGAGGTTTGGCGCGGGCGAGGATCCGGGCCGCGGCTCGGTTCACCATTTCCGAGATGGCTTCCGGTTCCAACTCCTTGATCGCCTCCAGCAGGGTCTCTCCCGTCGGGCCGTCCTCGTGAAACGGATCGGAGCTGTCGAGTTCACCCGTAGGGTCGAGGTAATCGCCGAACTGATCGCCGCCGTTGTTGGCCGCCAGCCGATCGATCGCCATCAGCGTCTCTAGCGACAACAGCTCCTCCTCGTCGTAGATGGAGTTATCCGGCCGTGGCAGGTTGAGTGCGGGGAAGACGACCTGCTCCATCTCGTCGATGACCTCGTTCGTCTTCTGGCGAATGAACCTGTATTCCGTGCGGGTCGACGACCCTCGGTCTTCCTCGTCGGAGGCGAACGAAGCCCCGATGGGGCTGCCGCGTTCGGCGGCGATCGCCCGAATCTGGCGGGCGGCGGTCTCGATGGTAGTCGCCAGCTCGGCGAACCGGTTGTTCCGCGCCCGCGTGAAGGTGCTTCGGCGGGGGACATCTTGCGGGTCGAAGCCGAGTCGGATGGCCACCTCCGGGTGATCGAGCCGCCGGCGCAGTTCGGAGATGTAGTAGTCCTCCAGTTCGGCGAGCAGGATAGCCCGGAACATCGGTTCGAACGGTTCCGCACGGTGCGAGTCGGCGTACGGATCGTTGCGAGCGTATATGCTGACATCGAGGGCGGCGACCATATCGACCGCGGTGGTGTCCGAGTCGATTCTGTCAGCGGCGTCTTTGGCCAGCATGGTGTATCCGCCGCCAAAGTCGTCGCTCACCCTACCACCTCGGACTGGTTATTTCGTGTGCGGTGCCGTGTCGTGGTCTGTCGTGGTTCTGTCATCGTAGGTCTGCCGGAGTCCAGCACCCGTTAGTCGGCAGACTGGTACTTACCGCTCGGCGTGTGATTTCCGGAAACTCGATTCGCAGAGTTGTCACTCCTCCTGCGGTACTTCTCTCGCCAGCCGGACAGGTGCTGACGTCCGGTGGCGCGGGGACAACGCGTGGCCACTTGGTGCTTTTCCCCGTGCCCTCGGGCTCCTATTATGAACCCGAGGTACTCCCATCCACGTAAGCATAAATATTTAGTAACCGGCCTGACTTCGCCCTCGGTCTCGGCACGGTCATTGCTGACATCCCCGATATTAATAATAGACTCCGAAACTATTGCTAGTCATTTTCATAATAGCTGCTTTATTAGCAGCTATTTTAATAATACAGGAGTGTCAAAGTCAGAGCAAGATGAGCGAATACGAGTCGGGACACGACCATGATGGCTCCCACGACGACCACAGCCACGGGCACGACGCGAGTTCAACAAGTAGTCGGAAGCTGGCTGCCGTCTCCGTCATCAACCTCCTCGGATTCCTCGCCGAACTCGCCGGCGGCCTGCTGTTCGGTTCGGTTGCGCTGCTCAGCGACGCTTTCCACATGCTGTTCGACGCGCTGGCGTACGTGATGGCGTTCGCCGCCGCCCACGTCGCCGACCATTACGGCGAAGGCGACGAGTGGTCGTACGGCCTCCACCGACTGGAGCCAACGGCAGCGTTTCTCAACGGAGTCCTGCTGTTGCCGATGGTCGGGTTCATCCTCTGGGAGTCCTATCAGCGGTTCCTCAACCCCATCGAGATCGGAACGGGGCCGACGTTGGCAATCGCGTTTGGTGGTCTGCTCGTCAACGTCGGTTCGGTGTACGTCCTGCAGGGCGGTGAGATGAGCCTGAACGAGCGGGGCGCGTTCTACCACCTGCTCGGCGACGCCGGAGGCTCGGTTGCCGTCATTGTCTCCACTATCGTCATCGAAATGACCGGCTACCAGATTATCGACCCGATCGTCGCGGGGCTGATTGCCGTCGTCATCACGTGGTCGGCGGGGAAGGTGCTGCGCGGTAGTAGCGCGATTTTCCTGCACCGGACGCCGTTCGACTCGGACGAAGTGCGGGCCGTCCTCCGCGAGATCGATGGCGTGACAGCTGTGGACGACCTCCACGCGTGGCAGATCTGTAGCCAAATCACCGTGGCTACCACGCACATCGAGACCGATGTGGAGACGATGGCAGAGGCCGAAGACGTGTCTCGGCGCGTCCACGAGGAACTTGCCCACCACGGCGTTGACCACGTCACCGTCGAACTCTGTCCCGGCTACAGCGACCGCAACACGCATCTGAACAATCACGCCCACTAACGATGACCGATGATTCTGCGACCGAGTTCACGACTACGGGACGGACGACTTCCCCCATGTTCGAGATTCTTGAGGCGACTCGCGATGACGTGGTCGCAATCCGGATGGGGCACGGCACGTCCGCCGGGTATCGGGAGTTCTACGACCTGCTCGTCGAGAAGACCGACGAGTACGGAACGGTACACGTGTACGAGGAGACGACGGGTTGGACGCTGGCGACGTATCTCTCGCACTTGCACGGCGTCGTCCCCGACCTGCGAACCGGGCCGTCGTTCGACATCGGTCGGTACGCCGCAGTCGGTGACTCCTGTTGGGCGAAGCTCCTCTACCACCAGTGGCGGGCCATCGCCCCCGTCTGGCCGGTCGCCCCCGACGAGATGCGCTACTACGAACTGCAGGAACGGCGACGAGCCCTTGCTTGGGTGACAGCGAGTAATGCCAACCCTGATGAGAAACCATCTAATAGTTGAACAAAAATGGTCGCTGACATCGCTATTCACGACGCATACGTGCTCACGGTCGACGACCGGAATCGCCTCTACGAACGAGGCACGGTACTCATCAAAGATGGTCGCATTACCGAGGTACGAGCCTCCCGGGACGACAATGCAGACATCTCGGCCGGCCGCGTCATTGACGGTGAGGGCAAACTCGTGATGCCGGGGCTGGTCAACGCCCACACCCACCTCGAACTGACGCCGCTAATCGGCGCTTTCAGCGATCTTGACCTGATGGAGATGATGGGCGGGATGACCGCCATCTACGGCCACATCGCCGAGAGCGAGTACGATTATCTCACGGAGGCGGGGTACGAACTCGCCGCGCTCAACTTCCTCGCTGGCGGCGTCACCACCGTCAACTCGATGGACGTCTGCCCAAGCACAGGCGCGGAGACGTTCGGCGAGGCGGGCCTCCGCGGGTTCTTCGGCCCGGCACTCTCCGACCTCTTCTGGGACGTCCCCGTCGACGAACAGTTTGCCCGCGCCCGCGAGTTCATCGACGAGTACCACGACGCCTACGACGGTCGCGTCCGCGCGACGATTAACCCCCACGACGACTGGTCGTGTACGCGCGAGCTGTGGGAGCGCACCGCTGATCTCGCCGCCGAGTATCCCGATTTACTCGTTCACACCCACCTACTCGAACTCGAGGAGAGCAACACGATGGCGCGGTCGAACGGTGCCGAGGACTCGCTCGATCTGCTCGACGACGTCGGCCTCCTTGATGGTCGTCTAGTGGCCGCTCATTTCCGCCTCGCCGACGACGAAGACATCCGGCGGACTGCCGAGGCGGACGCGTCGGTCGCGCACTGCCCGTCGATCTTCTCCTACTGGAACACGGGCAGCGATGTACAGTGGACGCCGGTACCAGAACTCCGCGCAGCCGGAGTCGATGTCGGTCTCGGCATCGACGATCACTACTGGCACGACTCCTACAGCATGTTCGGGGAGGCGCGACAGGCGCGGCTCGCGGCCAATCTCAAGCGGTCGACTGGTCAGTACCACTCGATGGAGTTGGTGCGGATGCTCACCATCGAGGGGGCAGAGGCCCTCGGCGTCGGCGACGAGATCGGAAGCCTCGAGTCCGGCAAGCGGGCTGACGTCATTCTGCTCGACGTCGAGAAGCCCAAGTTCGCCCCGCTAACCAATATTCCAGCGCAGGTCGCCAACAACGCGACACCCGCCGACGTGGAGACGGTCATCGTGGACGGCGACGTGCTAATGGAAGATGGTGACGTGAAGACGATGGATGCCGATGCGGTGCGCGACCGAGTGGAAGCCGCAGTCGACCGCTTTGCGTCGGAGACCGACTGGGAACTCGGAATCGGTGGAAGTGAGCCGCCGAGTAAAATGGATGTCGCTCGCGATCTGCCGAAGCGCGGCCCAGCCCAGTTGCTCGGGCGGCTCGCGTTCCAATCAATCAAGGACAAATACCTACTCTGAGAGGAGTCCGTGGAAATCACCCTTCGAATAGCAGATGATAGTAGTGATTTCGTATTCAGAACGTGTTCGTTCCTCCAACTGGCGACTGCAGCCTCTCTCCCAACGACTTTGAAGTAACAAGGAATACCACTTATCCGTGACTATGGGATCGGATCGGTTCTTCCTCACCGCACTCGTCGCCGATGTCGCTCTGATTATCGGATATATCGCTAGTGCGCTGCTGCCCGACCGTCGCCTCTGGCCGATTGGTGACAGCACGTGGCGATGGTGGTGCAACTGGTCGGCCCTCTCCGTCGTCTTCACAGGGTTCCCCGTACTGGCCTACCGGGACTGGAATTCGTTCAGCTTCACGAGTAGCCCCGTCAGAATCGTCGGTGCCATCATCTCGACCCTCGGTATGGCGTTTTCCCTCTCGGCCCTGTTCGAACTCGGTTGGATGGAAAGCAGCGGCCGTGAGGGGGAACTTCGAACGGATGGCATCTACAAGTACACTCGGAATCCCCAGAGCGTCGGGTTCATCACGTTCATCGTCGGCGCAATCCTCGCGGTGAACTCCCGGAAAATTGCAGTACACGGCCTCTTGACCGCCGTCATCTACCTGCTCTTCCCGTTCGCAGAAGAGCCGTGGCTCCGGGAACACTACGGCGAAGAGTACGAGGAGTACTGCGACCAGACGCCTCGATTTGTCAACTGGGAGTCAGTCACGGAGTTCTTGGGCGAATAGCAACCGTTGCTAATCCCTGTTTCGCTGGGAATCCGATTAAGAACCAAGACAGAATATCGAACATCTTCGCCAAGGATTGATGCACAGTTTCTGGCATTCGCAACTACACGCGGGGCGCGGCGACCGAGAACCGCCCCGTCTCGATTACGGTTCGCCGTCGTCAGCCGCTTCGTCGTCTACCGGCGTACTCGAGTCCCAGTCCCCTCGACTGCTCGTTCGCTGTCGCTTTCGAACGCGAAGGCGTTCCTGGAGCCGTTGCTCGATTTCGGCCTGTAGTTCGAGCCCTCGTTCGGCATCCACGTCGTAGGCCGTCGCGCCACGGCCGAAAAACGAGGCGGAGCTGGCGGTGTCGGCCGTCACGCTGGCGAGGTGCCGGCGACGCTGGAAGATCGTCGACTCGTGGAGGACGGCCTGTACCCGGTAGTGTGGGACGACCTTCGTCGTTCGCCGCCAGAAGCCCGTTCGCGTGAGGAAGTATCGTTCCCCGACGCGAAATCCCCGATTCGTCCACTTCAGGTGTGCGGCGAACGGGACGAGAACCGCGATGGCGGCGACGAGGTACCAGCGGTCCACGAACGGTGCGAATCGCGCTACCAGATACGCGACGCCGACGATGGCCACGACCACGAGAAGATACCGGACCGCGTAGCGTTCTCGAGCGCGTCCGGGCAGTGACTCGGGGTCGACCGGCCCGAACGGTTCGATCGCGCGCGCGAGCGACGCCACCCGGTCGGTGGCGGCGAGCGGGATCGCGGATTCCGTCCCGCGGGAGCCGGACTGGCCGGGCGCGTAGCCGGCGGTCTCGACGCTCAGCGCGGCGTAGCCGAACCACCGATAGGGGATCGACTCGGAGATCGTCAGCGCCTGCACTTTCTCGAGGGGGATCGTCCCGCTGTAGCGCTGGAGGAGGCCGCGCTCGTAGTAGAGTTCGTCGCCGGCGCGGGTGAGCCGAAAGCCGTAGTAACGGGAAAACGTCAGCGTCGCGCTCAGTACCCAGGCGGCGAGCAGGAAGAGCAGGAGGCCCCAGACGAGCGCGATCACGCCGGTCGCAGGCCCCGGGAGCGTCTCGATGCGGTCGACCGGGACGAGCGTCGTCGGGTCGAGGCCGCTGGCAAAGGAAAGCGCGACCCCGCCCAGTACGCTGGCTCCCGGATCGATGGTAAAGACGCTCAGAATCGCGAGCTCGCGGGGTTGAATCTCGAACAGCACTTCCTCGTCCGCGACCGACTCCGTCTCGCGGTCGGCGGGTCGGTCCGTACGCTCGTCCTCGAGCGCATCGTCGTCTGCCGCTGTGGCGGCCTCCTCGTCGATCGCACCGCGACGGAGCCGCCGTCTGAGGCGGTGGGCCTCGTCTTCGTCGACGTACTGGAGACTGACTTCGGTCTCGCCGCCGCCGGCGGTCTCGATGTGGACCGCGGCGATGCCGAGGAGCCGTTCGACGACGTTCTGTCTGATGTCGACGTTCTGAATCCGTCCGAGGGGGAGTTCGCGGTCCCGGCGCGAGATGACACCGGAAGTGACGTCGAACGTGTCCGCGGTGAGTTCGTAGCGGAACCGCTGGTAGTAGGCGAACTCGTAGACGATACCCACGATGACCCCGACGACGACGAGGCCGAACACCGACAGCAGATTCATCCCGTTTCCGCCGGGCGAGACGACGACGCCGATGACGAAGAACACGAACCCCGTATTGAGGCTGCGCGAGAGCGATCGGACAGCGATCGAAGCGGGATGGAGCTTCTTCATACGGCGTCTTCACCCGCGCTCTCGATCGCGAGCCGCCGTAACGACTCTTGGAGGTCCTCCGCTCGCGTCGGCGTCAGCCCGGGAATGGCGACATCGGAACTCCGGGAACCGGCCGTGTAGACGACGACCGTCGAGAGGCCGACGGTTCGCTCGAGCGGCGAGCGCCGCGAGTCGACGTGCTGCACCCGGACGTATGGGACGACTGTCTGGATCCGGGTGAAGACGCCGCGTTTGATATAGAGGTCGTCGTCCCGGAGATCGAACCGCCAGACGCCGTAGCGTCGCCAGGCCACGAAGACGCGCAGGACGGCGAGCGCGACCGCGAGTGCGATAGCGGCTGGGACGAGTGCTCCCGGCGCGGGGTTCGGGAGGTCGGTTCGGGCGAGCGCGATCGCTCCGCCCACGACGAACGCGCCGAGGATCGCGGCTCGAGCGATCGCGAGGGCGAGCCAGACGATCCGCACTCGCGGGGTGAGCCGTTCCATACCTCTCGTGACGGAACAAACGAGATTAAAGGGTGGGAAAGCGGTGACGATTCGCAGCGCGTGAGAGGGCCGGCGGTCGGCGGTACCGGTTGCGTCGATCACCCGAATTTATGCGAGTCGCACGGGTGATGGCGAACATGGAATCGACCGAACTCGTCGCAGTGGAGCGATCCGACGGGATCGCCACCGTTCGACTGAACCGGCCGGACAAGCTCAACGCCGTCACACTCGAGCTCCTCTCGGAGCTGCGGGACACGCTCCTCGACTTGCCGGACGAGGAGATACAGGGGCTCGTCCTCGCAGGCAACGGGCCGGCGACCTGCGCGGGCATGGACAGAGAGATCGTCTCTGACCCGGAATACGACGAGAAGTACGCCGACCGAATCACCGAGCTAAACGACGATATCTACGGCTTCCTCGCGTCCCGGCCGTACCCGACGGTCGTGGCGGCCCGCGGAGCGCTCGTCGGCATCGGCTTCATCCTCTCGCTGCGCTGTGACTTCCTCGTCCTCGGCGAGGAGACGACGCTGTCGCTCCCCGAGGTGCAGTTCGGCATCGCCGCGACCCACACGGTCGACCCCCTCGAGCGGCTGGTCGGAACCAGAGCCGCGAAGGAGATCGTCCTCACCGGCGACGCGATCGATCCTACCCGCGCTCGCGAACTGGGGCTGGCAAACAGGGTCGTTCCAGCGGACGACGTCGAGGACGCGGCGCGCAATCTCGTCGGCGGTATCGCGGCGCACGATTCGGACGCCGTGAGCGAACTGAAATCGGCGGCGTACGCTCCCGACTAATCCGGGTTGGCGCTCTCAAATGACCAGCCGGTGTGGGGAGAGAAAAGGTGACTATCGGTCGAGACGAAACGAAAAACGGGAAACGCGGGGTCGGAGCGTTAGTGGGTCGTGGTACGGACGTCTTCGACTCGATAGAGGTCCTCTTGTAGTCCGTCACCGTCACAGTCCTCGTTCGGACACTCGTAGTGCCAGCCGTCTTGAGTCGCCGTCCCCTCTCGGAATCGCTCCCCGCATACCTGACAGAAGAGCTGTCCCTTTTTGCACGTATCTCGGTGTAGTTCGAGGGCGAGCTCGGTCTGAAACGACTGGTTGCAGTTGCGACAGGTGTGCATATTTCGTCTGACGCGAGCCTCCATCAAAACTGCTTGGGTTCTTTTATTCCGCCGGATTTGCATCCGATTCGGCGTCACTGCCCCGATTTGCCGACGACCGATCCGGAAAAAAGAACGAGCGGAATCCGTGTTTACTCGGTCTCGAGTATCGCGTGTGCTGGTAGATCGCGCGCGTCTTGTTAACTGTTGTCGCCCCAGTCGAATTCCCATATCGAATGTGACTGCTTAGCGGTCGGACGGCCGGAGCCGTCCGTTGCGTTTCCCTACTAATTTGTGTCCATAGAGAGAACGAATGGAGTAATGGATCCGCTCGTCATCACCGGTCGACTGATCGCAGGCGTCCTGCTCATCGTGACGAACGGCTTCTTCGTCGCCATCGAGTTCGCGTTGACTCGAGCGCGGCAGTTCACCGAGGAGGAGTTCGTCGACGGTACCCCCGCCCTCGAGCGGGCCTGGGAGATGACCGACAACCTCGAGATCTACCTCACGACGTGCCAAGTCGGCATCACGGCCTCGAGCATCGCCGTCGGGATCGTCGCCGAGCCGGCGCTGGCGGCCATCTTCGAGCCGTTCTTCGCGAACACGGCGCTGGCGACGATCGGCAGCGGGGCCATCCTCGCCTTCCTGATCATCAACCTCGTCCACCTGACCCACGGCGAGCAGACCCCGACGTACCTCGGCGTCGAGCGCTCGCGGATGGTCTGTCGGTACGGCGCGACACCGCTGTACTGGTTCAACTGGATCATCTCGCCGCTCATCACCCTCGGCGACAGCATCGCGAAGTGGACGCTCAAGCTGTTCGGAATCGAGATGACCGGCGCGTGGCTCGAGACCGAAGAGGACGTAATCGAATCCCGCGCCGACCTCCGGAACAAGCTCGGGTCGGTCCTCGAGGAAGGCGAACTTCCCGAAGAGCGGCGCGAAGAGGTGATGAACGCGTTCCAGATCGGCGAGCAGTCGATCAGCGAACTGATGGTGCCGCCCGAGGAGATCGTCGCGCTCTCGACGGCGGACGGCCCCGAGGAGAACTTCCGGAAGATGGAGGACCGGCCGCAGACGCGGTATCCGCTCGTCGGCGAGACGATGACCGACTTCCGGGGGATCGTCTACACGCCGGTTTTCGTCAGGCACCGCGAAGCGTTGGCCGAGGGCGATATCGACTTCGCCGAACTGGCAGCGCCGCCGATGACGCTCTCTCCCGACACGGACGTCAGCGACGCGGTCGACCAGTTTCAGGCGGAAAACCAGGAGCTCGCGCTCGTGATCGAGGACGGAGAGGTCGTCGGACTGGTGACCGTCACCGACCTGCTCGAGGAGGTGATGGGCGACATCGAGGACCCGCTCGACGAAGGACGGATCGATCCGATCGACCGCTGATCCCGACGGTCGGTACGAGAACGGGGCACATCTATCGTCGAAAAGAGAAACCGAGAAGTTGGCCGGCTCAGTCGTCCTGTCCGAGGATGCCGCGCTCGGTCATCTTCCGGGGGTCGAGCACCTCGTCGGCCTCCTCCTCGTCTAAGTACCCTTTCTCGAGTACCACTTCCCGAACGGTCTTGCCCTCCTTGAGCGCGGTCTTGGCGACCTCGCTGGCCTTGTCGTAGCCGATGTGGACGTTCAGCGAGGTGGCCATCGCCATCGACTGTTCGACGCGCTCTTCGCAGTACTCCTCGTTGGCCTCGAGTTTGCGGACGAACCGCTCGCCGAAGACCTGGCTCGCGTTCGAGATGAGTTCGGCCGACTCGAGGAAGTTGTGGGCCAGCACGGGCTTGTAGAGGTTGAGGTCGATCTGGCCCTCGGCCGCGCCGGCGGAGACGGCGGCGTCGTTGCCGACGACCTGCTTGTGGACCTGGTTGACGGCTTCGGCGACGACGGGGTTGATCTTGCCGGGCATGATCGAGGACCCGGGCTGGTTCTCGGGCTGTTCGATCTCGCCGAGGCCGTTTCGCGGGCCGGAGGCCAATAGTCGAAGATCGTTGGCGATCTTGTTCAGCGAGCCGGCCACCGTTCGAAGCGCCCCGTGGGTCTCGCTCATCGCGTCGTGGGCGGCCTGGGCCTCGAAGTGGTTGTCGGCCTCGCGGAACTGGACGCCGGTCTCCTTCGTGATGTACTCCGCGGCGCGGCCGGGGAACTCGGGGTGGGTGTTCAGCCCGGTCCCGGTCGCCGTGCCGCCGAGTGCGAGTTCGCCGAGGTGGTTCCGGACCGTGTCGACGCGGGCGAGCCCCTTCTCGACCTGCGTGCGGTAGCCGCCGAACTCCTGGCCCAGCGTGACCGGCGTCGCGTCCTGCAGGTGCGTGCGGCCGGTCTTGACGACGTCGTCGAACTCCTCCTCTTTCTCCTCTAAGGCCTCGCGGAGGGTGTCGAGGGCGGGGATGACGTCTTTCTCCACCGCTTCGAGGGAGGCGACGTGCATCGCGGTCGGGATGACGTCGTTGGAGGACTGCCCGTAGTTGACGTGGTCGTTGGGGTGGACGACGCGGTCGCCGATCTCGCTGCCCATGAGCTCGGCGGCGCGGTTGGCGATGACCTCGTTGGCGTTCATGTTCGACGACGTACCGGAACCGGTCTGGAAGACGTCGACCGGGAACTGCTCGTCGTGCTCGCCGGCGATGACCTCGTCGGCGGCCTCGATGATCGCCTCGGCGACGTCCTCGTCGACGAGCTCGAGGTCTCGGTTGGCCTGCGCGGCGGCCTTCTTGACGACGCCGAGCGCGCGGACGAACCGGCGGCTGAACGTGATCCCCGAGATCGGGAAGTTCTGGATCGCGCGCTGGGTCTGGGCCCCCCAGTAGGCGTCCGCGGGCACCTGCATCTCGCCGAGACTGTCCTCCTCGATTCGGTAGTCGTCTCCGTCTGCCATACGCGGAGCGTCGGGACCGGTCAGGTAAAATCCACCGAAAGCCCGATACGTCGGCTCCGCGCGCTCGTTCGAAGCCGAACGGAACCGATTCGGCCTTCGGCGACGAGCCGACCCGCTCCCTTCGCGATCGAATCGGCGTACGCGGAACGGAGACATTCGATATCTCATTTTCATCGAAACCTGAACAATACTTTACCCAACCTGGCACGTACCGTGAGCCCGGGTGGAGGAAGATTAGTCGGGAAACCAGTAACAGATGGCTGCCAGAAGGCTCGTCGCTGGTAATCGCGATACAGGTCGTCGCGATGGTGGCACTGTTTCTCTTCGCGATACGATTGTTGGGATCGGCGACGGACGCGCTCACACCGTCTCTCAGAGGAGTGCTGAACCGGATCGTCGTCGACGATGGATCGGCCCTCGGCCTCAGCTGGCTCGCCTCGTACGTGTTAGCCAACGGGTCGATCGTCGCCGCCCTTTCGCTTTCCCTCTTCAACTCGGAACTCGTTCTCCCCTCGCAACTGTTCCTGATGATCGTCGGTTCCCGGCTCGGCGGTGCGGCCGTCGTCGTCTTTATCGGGGCGTTCGACTACCTGAACGAGGAGATCGAATCGCTTCGCGAGTCGATGAGCTTCGGGCTGCTCACCTTCCTGCTCACCCACTCGATCTACCTACCAACGATGGTGCTGGGATACGTCGCGATGCCGGCGGTTCGGGCGGGAGAGGGATCCAGTCAAGTGCTTCCCGACCTCGAGGTCACGCTCCCGGACGTGATATCGGTCGTCGCCGAGGCGATCATCGACTCCGTCGGGGCCGGGATCGCGTTTCTCCTGGCCATCGGCTGTATCCTCTTGAGCCGCCGGCTGTTCGATCGCGTGCTCGACGGCCTCGACGAACAGCGGTTACGTCGGCGATACGTCTCGAGGTTACAGAACAAGTGGATCTCGTTCGGACTCGGGCTCGTCGTGACGGGAATCACGACGAGCGTCGCGTTCTCGCTCGGCGTGATCGTTCCGCTCTACAACCGAGGGCACGTCAAACGGAATGAGATCATGCCGTTCGTGCTGGGCGCGAACATCGGGACGCTGGTCGATACGCTCATCGTCGCGATCGCGCTGAACACGTCCGTCGGCGTGCGGATCGTCCTCGTCCTGGTGGCCATCGGCTCCGTCATGTCAGTGGTCGCGCTCGTGTTCTACGCGCCGTATAGCCGTCTCATCGTCAGGACTCAAAATTCGATCGTCGAGGAGCGAGTCTACTTCGTCTTCGTCCTCCTCTCGCTGCTGCTCGTTCCGATGTTGCTCATCGTATTCCCGTGATTCGCCGCTCTCCCTGCAGTTCGTCTTCGGGACGGGATAGGACGAATCGGCTCGGAACGGGCGAAATCCGACTGGGAACGATAGCGCGACCGACATCGTCGCAGCCGTTCGCCGCGGAGACCGTTCCCCGACCGGCTCGAGCCGTGACCGATCGGCTCCGCGTCGGACAGTGGGCACCCAGACGGCGTGTCGGGTGCGATCAAGTGAAGTCAACCGAAAGCCCGATATCGTCCGCTCGAGCGCGCTCGCGCAGGGCCGACTGGAGGCGCTCTCGGCCCGTGCCGTGAACGTCGCGGGCCGTCTCGAGGTCGACGTCGTAGATCGTCGGCGACCCCCAGGCGAAGGTGCGCGAGCTGGCGGTGTCGACGGCCAGCGAGGCGAGTCCGAGCCGCCGCTGGAAGATCGATCGACGCGTCGAGACCGTCTGGACTCGGTAGTAGGGGATGACGGTCGTGCGGCGCTTCCAGAAGCCGCTGCGGATCACGAGGTGGTCGTCGCCCACGAAATAGCCCAGATTGGCGTACTTGAGGTGTGCAGCGGGCGGTACCGCGACGAAGACGATGGCCGTGAGGTACCATCGGTCGAAGGCCGAGACCTCGGCGAGCCCGAACGCGGCGGCGACGACGGCGACCGCGACGATGGAATATCGTGCGAGATATCGCCGGCGGGCCAGCCGCGGCGGGCTCCGGAACTGGGGCGTCTCGACGCCGGTGAGGTTCTCGGCGAACCGATAGACGCGATCGGTTTCGGCCAGCGGCACGGCCGACTGGCTGCCGCTACTTCTGTCGGGGCCGTAGCCCGCCGTTTCGACCCAGAGGCCGGCGTAGCCGACCAGCCGCTGGAGCGGGTTCTCGGTGACGGAGACCGACTGGACCTTCTCGACGGGGATCGATCCGCTGTAGCGCTGGACCAGTCCCCGCTCGTAGACGAAGTCGTCGCCCGCCCGTCCGAGTCGGAAGCCGTAGTAGTTCGCGACGGTGTAGATCGCGCTCGCGACGTACGTGGCTGCTATCCACTGGATCGTGGCGGTCACTGCCAGAACCAGCAACTGGCCGACGGCAGCACTGTCGACCGCCTCCGGGCCGCCGAACGGTTCGGCGGCCAGCAGGAGGAACTCGGGAACCGGCCCAGCGCCGGAGTCGGCACCCTGCACGAAGAACAGGAGCATGACCGGGAACACCGCCGCGCCCCACCGGAACGAGGTCAGGGCGTAGACGAGGAGTTCTCGAAACTCCAGCTCGAACAGGCGGATCGGGCCGGCCTCTGCTCGAGCTCGCTCGCGCCGTTGCGTCTCGCCGAGGTCGGTGGCCGCGTCGGTTCCGGTCGCCGGATCCGCCCGTTCGTCAACGCGTTCCTCACCGTCCTTCTTCGCCGTCAGCCGGCGGATATCGGTGCGAAGGCGCTCGGCCTCGGCCTCGCTGACGTAGTTCAGCGTGGCCTCCGTCTGGCCACCGCCGGCGGTCTCGATCGAGACGACGGAGAGCCCGAGGAGCCGTTGGAAGACGCTCTGGGAGACGTCGACGTTCTGGATGCGTCGGTAGGGGATCTCGCGGGAGCGCCGCGAGAGGACGCCGGAGGTGACGTCGAACGTACTCGCGGTGAGCTCGTAGGTGAATCGGTAGTAGTACGCGATGCCGTAGGCGACGCCGACGACGAAGCCGATCGGGGCGAGCAGGAATAGCCAGTCGACGAGTTGCTCACTGTCGAGACCGACGATGCCGCCGATCGCCATGAGGAAAAACGGGAGCGAGAGCCCGGTGACGCCGCGCTGGAGCGCCTGCGTCACCGCGCTGAGCGGATGGAGGCGCTTCATATTAGACGGCGTCCTCGGCCTCGCTCTCGACGGCCAGTTCCCGAAGCGTGTCCTGTAGACTCCGCGCCCGGTCGGGCGTCAGCCCCGGAATGCGAACGTCGGCGTTCCGCGAACCGGCCGTATAAACCACGACGCTCGAGAGGCCGAGTGCCCGTTCGATCGGGCCGAACTGGGTGTCGACGTGCTGGACGCGGACGAACGGGACGGCTGTCTCGACGAAGGTGACGACGCCGCGCTCGAGGTAGAGCGCATCGTCCTGGAGTTCGAACCGCCAGACATGGTACAGCCGAAGGGCGTAGACGGCACCGAGGACGAGTCCGAGCGCGACGACGCCGACGATCACCGACATCGGGACGTCGACCCGCCACTGACCGACCTCGGCGAACTGGTCGGCGGCGGCGAGGACGACGCCGAGAACGATCGCGACGACCGCCCCGCGGGCGATCCAGAGCAGTCTGATGCGGGGATGGAGGGATTCCATGCGCCTAACGTGTCAGGGGTGGTGGATAAAGCTACGGTTCGATCGAGGCGGCTCGCTTGCGGCAACGCGATCGGCCTGTGGTGACGTTTATCACTGCGCCTGACGAACCACTCGAATATGGCTTCTGATGTATCCAGTACCGGCCAGTGGGAAAACGTCGAGAGCAGCCGCGACGGTCACGTCGGCCGGATCGCGCTCACCCGACCCGAGGCGATGAACACGTTCAGCACCGGCCTCGCGCAAGACCTCGACGAAGCGCTCCGCGCGTTAGACGAGGACTCCGAGGTGCGAGCGATCGTCGTTCACGGGGCGGGTGAGACCTTCTCCGCCGGGATCGACCTCTCCGAACACGGCGATCACGGGGCCGAAGACGAGTACGAGGAGTGGGTGACGCGGATGGAGGAACCGTTTCACACCCTGACGGAGATGCGGACGCCCGTGATCGCCGCGGCCCACGGCCACGCGGCCGCCAACGGGATCGGGCTGGTCGCGGCCTGCGACCTCGCCGTGGCTGCCGAGGGAACGCAGTTCGGCGCCACGGCACCGAAAGTCGGCCTGTTCTGCATGGGTCCGGCCGTGCCGCTGATGAAGGCGCTCACCAGAAAGCGCTGTCTCGAGTTGATCCTGACCGGCGAGTTGATCGACGCCGAGACGGCCCACCAGTGGGGGCTCATCAATCGGATCGCTCCCGAAGGCGAGCACCTCGACGCAGCGATGGAACTCGCCGAAACGATCGCCTCGAAGAGTCCGATGGCGGTCCAGTTGGGCAAGGAGGCGTTCTACGAGATGGTCGAAATGGAGTACGACGAGGCCCTCGAGTACTCGAACGAACGGTTCGCGGCCCTCTGTACGACCGACGACGCGAACGAGGGCATCGCAGCCTTCCTCGAGGGCGAGCCCCTCGCCGCCGACGAGTGGCCGGAGAAGTGAGCTACCGATCCGCCTCGAGGTCGTCGTACTCCGCGGGCGTGTAGGTCGACAGCTCGAGGGCGTGGATGTCGGTCGTCATGTGCTCGCCGAGGCTGTCGTACACCTTCTGGTGTTGCTGGACCAGCGGCAGCCCCTCGAAGGCCGGCGAGACGACCGTCGCGGCGAGGTGGTCTTCGTCGTGTTCGTCGCGCGCGTGGGTGACCGTGGCCTCGCACTCCTCCAGATTCGATTCGATGAGTTCCTCGACGGCTGCTGGCTTCATACTCGTTGAGTGCGCCGCTCGCGGCAAAAGCGCCGCGGTCTCGGCAGCGAATGCAGCGGCGTCGCTCAGAAGGGGACGTCGTCAGATATGTTCCGGTCCGAGGATCCTTCCCCGGCGAGCCCGTCGAAGCCGGTGCTGACGGAGACGTGATCGATCGCGTCGATCTCGGCCGGCAACCGCTGCTGGATCGCCTGGGTCGTCATCGAACTGACGCCACACCCGTCGCACGCGCCGCTCAGGTTGATCGAGACGCGCCGCTCCTCGAGATCGAGGTCGGTGATCGAGGAGTCGCCGCCGTGCAGTTCGATCTGCGGGAAGTTCCGTCGGAGGAACAGCGAAACCTCTTCGCGGACCGCGTCTTCGGGGGACCCTTCGGGCTCGGACTCGCTCATGGCTGCCACGAGGGACCGAAGCGGTATATACTGTCGGCCGAATCGATTCTCTCCTCGGGCCGCCACTGGCCGATTCGAATCCGCCCGTCGGCTCCGTCTCCGATGACGGCGACTTTATACCGGTTCGAGACGCCGCTTCGGATATGTCACTGGCAGCCGAGACGCGCCGAGCGGTCGACCGGAACCCGTTCCTCCGGACCGCGCTGCGGGCCGGCGTCGTCAACTACACCGCCGCCGCCCGGTATCTCGACGTCGACGGCGACCCGGACGCGATCGCGACGGCGCTGCGCCGGTACGCCGACGAGTTGCCGACCTACGAGACCGACTCTCGTTCGGTTCGCGTCCGGATGGAGAGTGGAATCGGGCCGCTCGAACAAGACGAGGGCGGGAGCGGGGGGAGAGACGGGCACGGGAGTGAGGCTGAGGATACCGCCGCGACAGCGGCCACCGAGGCGCTCGTCGCAGTCAGCGGCACGGCGTTCGGTCCCTGTGGCGGCGACAGAACCGCGATCGTCGCGACCGGCGACGTGGATACGGCCGCGCTCGCCGACGTGCTCGCACGGCTCTCGCTCGAGGATATTTCGCCGGACGCGGCGGCCGTTGCGGACGGAACGATGGTGCTCGTCGTCGGGCGGCGGGAGGGGGCGAACGCGCTCCGGGCGGCCGAGGGAGTGCTCGAGCGTGTGGGCGTACGGGGTGACTGAACCGGACTCGTTACGGTTCGAACGGCAGCGCGTCCAGCAGGTCTTCGCTCTGATAATCGAGGTGATCGAGGCGCGGTCCCAGTAGCTCGCGAACGAGAACGATCAAGGGATTGTTCGCACCGTCACCGACGATCGCCCGCTCCGCGGTTCCGTCGGGAGCCGTGTCGTCTACGAGGGCGATCATGAGCTGTTCGCGATCCGCGAAGACGATGCGACCGACCGTCGGTTGCTCGCCGCCGTCGTTCAACCAGTCGAGTTGCGGTTCCCAGACCGTCGCCTCCGGCAGTCGTGTCCGCGCGAGTTCACGGACGGCCGGATCGTGGGTCCCCATCGAGACAGCGACGCCGCGTTCGATCGCGTTCTGCGCGCTTCGAACGCACTCGTCTTCGAAGAGGTCAGCACCGACGAACATGCAAAACAGTTCCTCGTCGGCTTCCTCGACGAGATATCGTCCGTACTCGATCACGTCTTCGCGGCCCTCGATCACGCCGACGGTGTCGTCGGTCGCGGCCGATTCGAAACACGAGAGCAGTTCGTCGATCATCTCGAGTTCTAGCCACTCGGCGCTGACCGACGGATACGTTTCGTACGATACGACGTTCGCCTCGGGATCGTAGTCGATCAGGCCGACCTCGTCGAGCCGGGGTAGCTCCGTATGATGGAGCGATAGCTTCTCCCGCTGGTAATCGGTCTCGTCGGTCGCAGCATCGCTCTCGACCGTCTCGCTCGCGATGAGCCGTTGGACGAGTTCGGTGACGGTGAGCGACCGTGCGGCGTCGTTGAGGACCGACAGAATGGCCCGATTTCGCCGCTCGGCGAGGAGACGGATCACCTCGTCCTCGTGGGTGTCCATGGGAGTCTGTTCCGTAATCCAGTACTTAGTTGCTAGGGCCTAACCAATCGGTGCGCGGCCCCGTCGAACCGATCAGTCACTGTCGGTCGCGGTCGATCGACGGTTTCGGTCGTCGGTGGGCCACACCGCATCACAGTCCGAATCGTACGTGATCTCTCCTGCGTCCTCGAGCAGAGGGAGATCGACGTGAACGAGTCGGACGTGGAGCCGGTCGGCGTCCAGCCGTTCCGCGTCATCGGCCGCGAGCGTGTCGACCAGTTCGCCGACGGACATCTCGTCGGTGCTGACCTCGAGAACGTCGAGGAGTCGGCGTCGTCGCTGGACCGATTCCCAGTTACCCGTGGCGGTCGTCGTGTCGTCATCGCGGAGGGCGACGGCGAGAGCGGCGTCGGTGTGCATCGTTTGCGGTCGAACCGTCCATCGGTACGGAAAAAGGGGTTCTGACGAATCCGTCCAAACGTTTCGCTCGGCTCGCGTCTGCGACGAACAGCGCCGTTCGAGTGGCATCACATCGTTTAACTTTCGGCCGAGCGAAGCGGGCACAATCAGAATGACCCTGCACGTGACGAATACGTTGACGGGCGAGAAGGAGCCGTTCGAGCCGCAGGATCCCGAAAACGTCTTGCTCTACTACTGTGGCCTGACGGTCTCCGATCCGCCCCACCTGGGCCACGCGCGGTCGTGGGTCCACGTCGACGTCATGCACCGCTGGCTCGAGCATCGAGGCTACGGCGTACGTCACGTCGAGAACTTCACCGACGTCAACGAGAAGATCGTCGCCCGCGTCGGCGAGGACGACCTCGGCGACAGCGAGAGCGAAGTCGCCGAGAGCTACATCCAGCGGACGATCGATGACATGCGCTCGCTGAACCTCCTGCGGACGGAGGTCTACCCGCGCGTCTCCGAGCACGTCCCCGAGATTATCGATCTCGTCGAAACCTTGATCCAGAAGGGCTACGCCTACGAGTCGAACGGCTCGGTCTACTTCGACGTGACCAGCTTCGACGACTACGGCAAGCTCTCGAACCAGGAGCTCGACGAGATCGAATCCCAGGGCGACCCCGACGAGCGCTCCGAAAAGCGCAATCCGGCGGACTTCGCGCTCTGGAAGGCCGGCGGCGTCGACCCCGACGCGATCGAAGAGCACCGCCACGAGGGCGCGGCACCCGCCGAGGACGCCTGCGAGACGTCTCTCACGTGGGACTCGCCGTGGGGCGAGGGCCGTCCCGGCTGGCACATCGAGTGCTCGGCGATGAGCATGACCCACCTCGGCGAGACGCTCGACGTCCACGTCGGCGGCCGGGACCTGGTCTTTCCCCATCACGAAAACGAAATCGCCCAGTCCGAAGCCGCGACGGACCACCAGTTCGCGAAGTACTGGCTCCACTGCGAACTCTTCCAGATGGACGACGAGAAAATGTCCTCGAGTCTGGGCAACTTCGTCACGGTCGACGACGCGATCGATCAGTGGGGGACGAACGTCGTGCGGACCTTCCTGACCGCGGGGTCGTACAACAGCAAACAGCTCTACTCCGACGAGACGATCGCCGAGGCCGAGGAGCGCTGGGACCGTCTGGAACGGGGCTACGAGGCAGCCGTCGACGCCCTCGATTCGCCTGCAGCGAGTTCGAAGGCCGAGGACGGAACCCTCCGCGACGAGGTCGACGGTGCGCGCGAGGCGTTCGCGACTGCGATGGACGACGACTTCAATACCCGAGAAGCGCAGTCGGCGCTGCTGTCGGTCGTCACGGCGATCAACCGCCACCTCGAGTCGGTCGACGCCGACGGCGAGAGCGACGCGAGTGCCGAAGACGGCGCGGCGAGCTACGATTACCGCGGGCTTCGGCTCGCGATCGAAACGCTCGAGGAACTCGGCGGCGTGCTCGGCCTCTCCTTTACGGGAGACACGACGGGCTCCGCGGGACTCGCCGGCGACGTGATCGATCTCGTCCTCGAGGTGCGCGAGCGGGAGCGCGAGGCCGGCAACTACGAGCGGGCCGACGAGTTACGCGACGAGCTCGCGGCGCTCGGCGTCGAAGTGCAGGACACGGACGAGGGGGCGACCTACCGGCTGCCGTCGGGCGAGTGAGCGGCGAGCGAGCGCGGTCGTCCCGGTGATCGTGACAGTTCGTTGGCCAGCCCGTTCAAATGGGTGGCGTACCTCTATCTCGCAATGACTGATTCCGACTCGTTCGTCGCCGCCGGGTTCGACGCCATGCCCGCTCACGTGGCGATCCTCGACAGGGCCGGAACGATCGTCTACACGAACGAGTCGTGGGACACCTTCGGCGACTCACAGGGGTTACCCGAAACGACCGGCGGCGTCGGGAGCAACTACTTTGACGTCTGCGAAGCCAGCGACGACGCAGACGCTCCAGAGACCGCACGCGGCATCCGCGCGGTCGCGGCCGGCGACCGCGACGAGTTCTCGCTCGAGTACCCCTGTCATACGCCCGAGCGCGATCGCTGGTTCATGATGCGGGCGACGCCCTACGCTCACGATGGCGAGCGATTCGTGCTCGTCATGCACGTCGATATCACCGAACGCCGACAGCTCGAGCAGCAGAACCGCGACCAGGCCGAGCGTATGGAGGGGTTCGCGAAACTCCTCTCGCACGACCTGCGCAACCCGCTGGCGGTGGCGCTGGCCCAGGCCGAGATGCTCGAGTCGGACGACGACGTCGATCTCGATGGTGCGGGCGGTGATCGCAGTTCGCTGCGCTCGTCGCTCGAGCGTATGGAGTCGATCATCGAGGACGCGCTGGTCCTCGTCTCGACCGATCGGGTCGAGGAGACCGAACTGCTCCCGCTCGCGAGCACGGTCGATACCGCGTGGGCACACGTCCGGACGGGGGCGGCGACGGTGTCGGTGGTCGACGACGTCGCGATCCGCGCGGATCCGACGCTCGTGAGCCACCTCTTCGAGAATCTCTTCCGCAACGCCGTCGAGCACGCGGGCGAGAACGTCCACATCGAGATCGGAGCGCTCGAAGCGGCGACCGCTGCCGACGCGGATGTCGAGCATGCGACGCGGTCGAATCCGCTCGAGCGGCCGGTCACCGATGGGGCGGGTCTCGAAGACGTGGCCGACGGCTTCTACGTCGAGGACGACGGCCCGGGAATCCCGGCCGATCAGCGCGAGCAGGTGTTCGAGTCGGGGTACTCGTCCGACGGCGGCTCCGGGTTCGGGCTGGCGATCGTTCGCGAAGTCACTGACGCACACGGCTGGTCGATCGACGCGACGGGCGGACGCGACGGCGGCGCTCGGTTCGAGATTCGGGGCGTATCGATGCTCGAACGCTAACGCTGGCGTGGCAGGCGCCCTGACGGACATCAGAGAGTGACAACCACCGCGGCGCTTATTTCCTCGAGTCTGGTCGGCTTCGGTGAATGGATCGACGGCAGTTCGTCCGTACGCTCGCGGCCGCCGGCATCGGTACGGCTGCCGGCTGCCTCAGCGACGCCGGCGGGGCGACGACGGCTTCGGCGACGCCGGCGCGGGTCTCCGAAGACGCGGCCGCGACGGCCGGCTACGAGTATCAGGGGACCAGAGAGCGGGTCGGGACGGAACGCGTCGGCGGCGAGGACGTCGAGGTGACGAGCTACGTCAGCGTCTACGATCGGGCCATCGAACTACCGACCGAACGCTTCGGCGGGGACGCGGTGAAAGCGGGCGTGTTCGCCGTGCTCGCAGTACCGCAAGTCACCGCCGGCGGCGAGACGGTCAATCCCGTAAGCGACCTCTCGAGACGAAACCTCGCGAACCGCGTTCAGAACCACTACGAGGGGTTCGAGATCGACCGGGCGGTCGGTGGCCGGGCGCTACAGGCGCTGGGACAGCGGTTCTCGTTCCAGTCGTACGAAGGCACCGCGACCCTGCAGGGGGAGGCCGAGATCGCCGTCCGGATCGACCTCGCCCGGCGCGATCACGAGGACGACCACGACGTGATCGCCGCCATCTACCCGGTCGAGGATCTCCTCGGGGGAGAGTCCGAACAGGAGCGGGTCGACACCCTCGTTGGGGGGCTCGAGCAGTACGACGACATCGATATCGAGATCGTCGACGAGAACGATGGCGGAGACGGCGGATAGAAGAGACGGCCGCTCGGTCGCAGGTCAGAGTCCGATCGCGGTGGTGATCGAGAGCCCGCTCGCGAGTGCGCCGAGCAGGTAGCCACCGATCGCGCCACCGTTGAGCAGCGGCAGACCGGCGTGTGCACGGCCCTTGAGGACCATGTGCATGAGAACGAGGAGCCCGGCGATCGTCCCGAGCAGCGCGCCGAGCGCGGGCAGGTTCAGCGCGAGCATCGGGACCGCGAGCGTGTCGACGTCGAGGAACGAGGCCGCGCTGGCGACGAGCACCGTCGGAATGACGGCGTCGCCGAGGCCGATGAACAGGGCGTCGCGCTCGAGGGCGTCCGAACTCGAATCGTCGTTCGGGTCCGACGCCGCTGCGTCGGCCACATCGTCGGCGCTGCTCGCGGTCTCACCGGCCGGTTGGCCGCCGTCGTTCTCGAGCACGTCGTCGGTACTGCCGGCCGCGAGGTAGGAGTACGAGAGCGTCGTCGGGACGACGAAGACGACGGGAATCTTGAGGTCCATCACGCCCTCGGCGAGGTCGAGCATGTGTTCGGTGCCGTAGACGCTGATGGCGTCGTAGACCGCCAGTACCGCGAGGAGGAGGATGGCCGGCAGGAGGCCGAAACTGATTCCGAACAGCGCGGCCGCACCGGCACCCATCAACACCCCGGCACTGTCGATGACGTACCACTCGGGATAGAGCAAGAGCGCGGCCCCGACGGCCAGCGAGGCGGCGATCGCGAGCCCGCTCGCGACCCCCTCGGAGGCGAACGGCGAGACCAGCGGCGGGACGAGTTCGGCGAAGACGTACCACGAGATCATCACGCTAACGCCCACGAGCAGGAGCCTGATGAGCGAATCAAGGTCGTACTTGAACGCCGCGAGCATGAATCCGGTCGCCACGAGCATGATTCCGACGTAGAGGATACTGTTAGTCGGGTTCTGCGGGTTCTCGACGGCCTGCCGGCCGGATTCCGTGAAGGGGTCGACCAGTGCCAGCGAACCGAGCTGGACGCCGAGAAACAGCAGTACCGTCAGTCCCACGGCGGCGAGGACCCGAGTCCGATCGTTCATGGCGCGGCGTTTGCACCCCGCTCGTATTGGTTTTTCCACTCCGGTCGCACCGCAAAGAGGCGGTCACGATCACGTTGCGGCCGCCGGCCGCGGTGACACCGCGTTACCGCGCGTACAGCGTCGCCCCGACCAGCGACGGCAAATGCACGCCGTCGTCCGGCGTTACCGCCAGATAGGGCTGTGAGACGGGGCCGAAAACGTCGACGACGCGGCCCACCTCCTCGAGGTTGTCGTCTAAGACCATCGTCCCGATCTCGTCGCGGTGGCTGTCGATATCGTCCGCGCCGCCATCGTCGTCCGTCTCGTCCGCGCGCAGGACGGCGAGCCCCTGTGCGGTACGGACGACTGCGCCGACCCGGCGCATCTCACTCGCGCATCGCGACGACGTACGCCGCGACGGCTTGCACGAGGTCGTTCTTCGACGAGTCGTCGGCCCCGCGGACGACGACCCGGCCGCGGTCGGCCCAGTGCTCTCGCGAGTAGGCCTTGTCCCGCTCGATCGTGGCGTCGTACCCGATCTGCTGGACGGCCTTCGCGATCTCGTCGACCGTGGGTTCCTCGACGGCCAGATCCTCCGACACGCGTCGTCCCTCGGCCCGCGAGAGGGTCGCATCGAGATACGCGGGCCAGATGACGTTCTCGACCATGCGCTTTCCTGAGTGGTCAGGCGAGTAAACGCTTTTCAAAGCGAGACGGCGCGTCGAACGAAGTGCTGGAAAAAGTAGCGCTGGATCAGCAGGTCATCGTCGGCGCGCGACGAACCCGGCGGCAGCCAGCAGGGCGACGGCGGCGGCGGGGACGCCGAATCCGGGGATGGCGCTCTCACCGCCGCTCTCTTCGTCGGTCGACTCGTTGCTCGTCGTGTTCCCGTCGTCGCTGTACTCCTCGTCGACGGCCTCGAGGTCGCCCTCGATCTCGGCGTACACCTCGGGGTGGACTTGCTCGACGATCGCTTCGATCGCGTAGACGACGTTGGGGCCGGGTTGGCTCATCGCGTTATCGTCGACGGCGATCGTGTTGTTCTGCTGCATAGCGGTCGTCGCCTGGAGGCTCCCCGCCATCGGCGGCGACTCCGTTCGATCGGGGTAGACGATCCACTCGGGGTTCTCGTTCACGACGACTTCCGAGTTCATCTGCACCCAGCCCGTCTGGCCGACCTCGGCAGCGAGGTTCGTGAGCCCCGCCGTGGTCAACACGTCGTGCTGGAATGTCTCCGAGCCGAAGGTCGCGCCGTCGGAGCCGCTGGCGTAGTAGGCGAGTGGCTTCTCCTCGTCCTCGAGCGCGTTCTCGAAGACCTCGAGTCGTTCGTTCATCCACTGGATCGTCTCCTCGGCACCCTCACAGTGACCGGTCACCTGGCCGGTCACCCGGACGTTCTCGCGAACGTCGTCGAACGAGTTCGCGGTGTCGAGGACGACGACCGTAATGCCGGCGTCCTCGAGCGTGTCGAGGAGATCCTGTTCGTACGTGGCGACGTTCGCGGCGAGGACGACGTCCGGATTCAGCGAAACGATCTCCTCCGCGACCGGCGTGACGCCGTCGTCCGCGGTGATGTCCGTTCGGTCACCGGCCTCGAGCGATTCGGTGTACTTGCTAACGGGCATTCCGACGACCTTCCCCTCGGCACCGATGGAGTAGGCGAGTTGCGCGTCACCCGGATAGAGCGTCACGACCGACTGCGGTTCGCTCTCGATCGTGACCTCCTCGCCGGTCGCGTCGGTCATCGTGAGCGGGTACTCACACTGTACGTTCGAGTCCTGTGTGGCGGTTCCCGTCGCAGCGCCCGCGGTGGCTGCGGCGGGGCCGATCGCCGAGACTGTCAGTAATACGGTTAGCAAAACGGTGAGTTGCTGTTTCATCGTGTACGATCTGCTCCCCACTTCAACAAATATTTGTCTACTACAAGCGAGGTTGCGTGTATGGACCGATCGGTCCGGACAGCGGCGTGGTCGACGGGCCTCGGAGCGCTGCTCGTCGCCGTCGTCGTGGGGAGCGCCGCGCTCGGACCGGTGCGGATCGAGCCGCTGACGGTCGCGATGGCGATCCTGAACGCGATCGCCGTCCCGTCGGGTCTCGAGATCGGAACCGGGACGCTGCCGGTACTCGGCTGGCCCGTTCCGGTGCCGGATCTCGAGTACGCGTCCGTCTTCTCGTTCGACGTCCCGCAGACCCACCAGTACATCGTGACACAGATGCGACTCCCCCGCATCGTCCTCGCGGCGACGGTCGGGTTCGCGCTCGCCGCCGCGGGGACGGTGATGCAGGGGTTCTTCCGAAACCCGCTCGCCGATCCCTCGATCATCGGCGTCTCGTCCGGCGCCGCGGCGGGTGCGGTCGCGGCGATCGCCTTTCCCGTCATCGTCCCCTTCGATAGCCTCCACCTCGCCGCGTTCGTCGGCGCGCTCGTGACCGCGTTTTTCGTCTACGCGATCGCGACCGAGGGCGGCCGCACGCCGGTCGCGACGCTGTTGCTCGCGGGGGTCGCTATCCAGGCCTTCCTCGGGGCCATGATCTCCTACATGCTCATCCACAGCGGCGACGGCCTCAGAGCGGCGATCGTCTGGCTAATGGGAAGTCTGCGAGACAAGGGCTGGAGCGATGTCGAGTTCGCGCTTCCGGTCGCCATTCTCGGCGTGCTCGTTCTGGGGGCGTACGCGCGCGAGCTAAACGTCCTCCTGCTCGGCGAAGAGGATGCACACCACCTCGGCGTCGAGGTCGAACGAACCAAGCTCCTGTTGCTCGCGCTCGCGAGCGTGATCACCGCCGCCGGCGTCGCCGTCACTGGCGTCATCGGGTTCGTCGGGCTCGTCGTCCCCCACATCATGCGACTGTTGGTCGGCCCGGACCACCGTATTCTGTTTCCGACTAGCGCCCTCGCGGGCGCGTCGTTTCTGGTCGCGACCGACACGCTCGCGCGGTGGCCGGCCGGGCCGACCGAGGTTCCCGTCGGCATCGTCACGGCGGCGCTCGGCGCACCGTTCTTCCTGTTCCTGCTCACCCGCCGGGAGGTGCACGCCGTATGACCGAACCCGATCGGATCGACGACCGATCCGGCACCGAGGGTCGCTCGAGCCCCGATCCAGCGACGGTTTCCGTCGCCGACTGCTCGCTCGCGTTCGGCGATCTCGAGGTGCTCGAAGACGTATCGCTCACCATCGAACCCGGCGAGTTCGTCGGCCTCGTCGGTCCCAACGGGGCCGGGAAGACCACCCTGCTGCGGGCGATCAGCGGGGCGCTCGAGCCCGACTTGGGAACGGTGACGATCGACGGCGTCGATGTCCACGGCGTCTCCTCACGCCGCTCGAGCCGGCTCGTCTCGGTCGTCCCGCAGGACACGTCGCTGTCGTTTTCGTTCCCCGTTCGCGACGTGGTCGAGATGGGGCGACACCCCCACCGCTCGCGGTTCTCTTCGCCGACGTCCGAGGATCGGGACGCGGTCGAGCGCGCCCTGGAACGGACCCGAACCGCCGAACTGGCCGACCGACCGATCGACGAGGTCAGCGGCGGCCAGCGCCAGCGGGTCGTCCTCGCGCGGGCGATCGCGCAGTCGACGCCGGTCATGCTGCTCGACGAGCCCACGGCGAGCCTCGACGTGAATCATCAGGTCGAGACGCTCGAGCTGGTCCGCGACCTGGTCGACGAGGGGCGGACCGTGGTCGCGGCGATTCACGACCTCGATCTGGCGGCGCGCTACTGCGATCGGCTCGTGATGCTCGCGGACGGGCGGGTCGCCGAGGACGGCGCGCCGTCGACGGTGCTGACCAGCGAGACGCTCGGGGATTCGTTCGACGCGAACGCGGTGGTCACGCCGAACCCGGTGACCGGGTCCGAGACGGTGACCGCGCTGGCGGACGCTCGTGAGCGCGAACGGGAGTCGCTGCCGGACCGCATTCACGTGCTCGGCACCGGAGCCGCCGCGGCCGGCGTCGTCGCGCGGCTCGAGGCTGCGGGCGTCGAGGTGACGCTCGGTCCGGTCTCGAGCGGCGACGCCGCCGCCGAGACGGCCCGGTCGCTCGGGATCGCAGCGCTCGAAACGGAGCCGTTCGCGCATCTCTCGTCCGAGGACCGAGCCGAGGGCGCGCGGCTGGTTCGGGAGGCCGACGTGACCGTGCTCGCGGATCTCGTCCTCGGTGCCGGCAACCAGACGATGCTCGACGCGCTCGAGTCGGCCGAGGCGCTGGCCATCGTCGAAACCCGGCCGTTGGCGGAGCGCAACTTCGCGGGAACCGCGGCTCGAACGCGCTACAACGCGTGCCGAACGCGGGCTGTCGAGGCGACGCCAGAAACGATCCTCGAGGCAGTCGTCGAGGCTGACGCGAACCAGTCGCGTTCGCAGTCGTCGGTCGACTCGATCGACGCCGACGACTGACCGCGTCCGAAACGGCGATACACCGGCCACCGAATCCGCCTCGGGCGAGTCGGACTGGACGGTTTTTTACCCCTCCGCCTCCGAGTGGCCGCCAATGACCGAGTACGACTACGAGGACCTCGGACTCGTCGCCGGGCTGGAGATCCACCAGCAACTCGACACGGCGACGAAGCTGTTCTGCCAGTGTCCGACCGAGCTTCGCGAGCCCGAGGCGTCGATGCGTTCGTTCACCCGGTACCTCCATCCCACCCGGAGCGAACTGGGCGAACTCGACGACGCCGCCGTCGAGGAGAGCATGGTCGAGCGCGAGTTCGAGTACCTCGCGTACGACACGACCTGTCTCGTCGAGGAGGACGACGAGCCGCCCCACGAACTGGACGGCGAAGCGCTCGAGACGACCCTCGAGGTCGCCCAGCTGATGGACATGAGCCCCGTCGATCAGGCCCACGTCATGCGAAAGATCGTCGTCGACGGCTCGAACACGACGGGCTTCCAGCGCTCGACGCTGATCGCCACCGACGGCGAGATCGAGACGAGCGACGGTGCCGTGGGGATCGAGGACCTCCTGCTCGAGGAGGAGAGCGCCCAACGCGTCGAAGAGACCGACGCTGGGGTCCGATACAGTCTCGATCGATTGGGGATCCCGCTGGTCGAGATCGGCACCAGTCCCGACATCTCGACGCCAGAACAGGCGCTCGAGGCGGCCGAGCGGATCGGCATGCTGCTACGCTCGACGGGCAAAGTCAAGCGCGGCCTGGGGACGATTCGCCAGGACGTCAACGTCTCCATCGCGGAGGGCGCTCGCGTCGAGATCAAGGGCGTTCAGAGCCTCGACGACATCGACGACATCGTCCGCAACGAGGTGGCACGACAGGTCGCGCTGGTCGAGATTCGCGACGAACTCGCCGAGCGCGAGGCCTCGGTCGGCGACGTGCAGGACGTGACCGGCGTCTTCGAAGATACGGACAGCGGGGTCATTGGCGGGGCCTTGAACTCGGGCGGCTCCGTGATGGCCGTTCCGCTGTACGGTTTCGACGGCCTCGTCGGCCGGGAGATCGCACCCGACCGCCGGCTGGGGACCGAGTTCTCGGATCACGCGAAGCGCCACGGTGCTGGCGGAATCTTCCACACCGACGAACTGCCGGCGTACGGGGTCACGGAGGACGAAGTTTCGGACCTGCGTACCGCGGTCGGAGCCGGAGTCGAGGATGCAGTCGCCATCGTCGCTGCGGACACCGAAATCGCGGAACCGGCCATCGACGCCGTCGCGGAGCGCGCGGGGACCGCACTCGAGGGCGTGCCCGAAGAAACGCGCGGCGCGAACGACGACGGGACGACCCGATATCTTCGGCCGCTGCCCGGCGCGGCGCGGATGTACCCCGAGACGGACGTGCCGCCCGTCGAACCGGATCCGAGCGAGGTCCCCGAACCCGAGTTGCTGACCGAGAAGGTCGAACGCTATCAGGACGAGTACGACCTCGGCGAGGGGCTGGCAGAGCAGGTCGCCTACGGCCAGTACATGCCGCTGTTCGAGGACGTGGTGGCCGACGGGATCGATCCGACGCTCGCGGCGTCGACCCTCGAGTCGACGCTGACCGAACTCCGGCGCGACGACGTGCCGGTCGAGAACCTGGCCCGCGAGCACATAGAGGACGTCTTCGCGATGGCCGAGGACGGCGACCTCCCCAACGAGGGCGTGCCGGATCTGCTGACCGCGCTAGCCGAAGATCCGGATCGAAGCGCCGAGGAAGCCGCCGAGGAAGCCGGACTCGGGGGAGCCGACGAAGCGGCGGTCCGCGAGGCCGTCGTCGAAGTCGTCGAGCGAAACGAAGCGCAGGTCGAAGACGAGGGCATGCAGGCCTTCTCTGGACTCATGGGCGAGTGTATGGGCGCGCTGCGAGGGAAGGCCGACGGCGACCTCGTGAGCGAACTCCTGCGCGAGGAGATCCAGAAACGCGCCTGAGCATCTCGGGTCGAAACGCGGTTCGTCGGTCGCGGCTCGAATCACCGAACATCGGTTTGTCTGCCGTGTTAGATAGTCTCTCGGGCCGAATAGTCCCAGATATCTGCGCCGTCGAAAACATTTATCACCACAAACGTTGGCTGATTAGGTGATCAATGACTGAGACGATAGACACCGACACAGCGGCGCTTACAGCGGTCTGCCACGTGCGCGCACCGCTCCTGCTCGAGCCTGTCGACGAGCAGATCGAAACCCTGCAGGCCTGCGAGGACGAGGGCGCGGTCGACGATCTGCTACTACGGAGCTGGCCCAAGGAAGTCGCGCTCTCCGAGGAGAGTCCCTACCAGGAAGTCATCGAGCAGTACGAACGGTTCGAGGCGTGGGCCGACGAGCGCGGTGTCAGTGTCCGCCCGCCGTTCCGCGAGCGCTCGACCACGTCGCAGGTGACCGGGACGACGCGCGAACGGCTCGTGACACCGCTGCTGTGCCTCGAGCTATACGCCGAGGACGAACTGCTCGGCGTCTTCCCCCACACGAACGAGGCGACCGACGAGACGTACACGACCGACGATGCGATCGCCACGCTCCGTACCGGCGAGGTGCCGACTCCCCTCGGAGCACCCGACGAGGCCGACGCCGAGGAGTCGTCGACGCCGAACACCTGCCCCGACTGCGGCGGCGCGCTGATCGACGGGCAGGGGCTGTTCGCCTGCGACGACTGCGACTGGCTCGGGACAGTCACCGGGTCCGGTCGGTACCGGTCTCGCCCGGAAACGACGGTCGAGGAACTCGAAGCGTCGCAAGCGGATCCACGGTAACGAACCCCCTCGATCGGAGCCCCGATCCGTCCGCCGACGATGTAGGCGCTACTCCGTGGCGAAACTCCCGCCGTACTCCGCGTCGATGCTGATCGTCGAGCCGTCGCGCTCGAACACCAGCGTATCGGCGTCCGCGTCCCCTCCGAGCGAGGACTCGAGGCGGGACTGATCGACGAGGTCCTCGCCGCTGTAGGTGACGACGGCGTTTGCCGTCGCGGTGTTGCTTCCCGAAACACCGAGCTGTTGATGGACGCCGCGTGCGCCCTCGAACGCATCGAACGCGAACTGGAGTCCCTCGCTATCGCTCGCCTGATCGTTCGAGAGGGTTTCCGACGCGAACTGATCGTCGGTGGTGTACAGACAGCAGGTAATACCGCCGTTCTCGCCGGCGCGAAGGAGGCGCTCGAAGCCGTCATCGGCCTCGTATTTCGGCCGCCGGTCGCCGGCCGCCGTCGCCACCGTCCGCTCGACCGCGGCAGTCGGATCGAACGTCGAATCGCTCCCGTTCGGGTAGGAGTAGGCGAACACGTTGTCGGTGACGCCGACGATCTGGTCGCTGCCGCCGGCGGCGTAGACCGCATAGGCGTCCCCCTCGGACTCGAGGGTGTAGCCCTCATTCTCGAGATCGGCCGTGAGCGCGTCGCGGTCGTACGAGCCGACGAGCGCGTAAACCCCGTCGGCGTAGACGAACTGTTCCTCGCCGTCCGCCGTGACGTTGTTACCGGTGTAGGCCTCGAACCCGGCCGAGGAGCCGAGCAACTGGAGACCGAAGGCGGCGAGCAACGCGACGACGACCGGGTTACCCACGAGCGGGTCCGTCGGCTCCTGTCCCGACTCGGCGCCCTCGTCCTGTAACAGCGTGTTCATCGTCTCGACGTCGATCGCGCCGTAGAAGTACGACGAGCGCTCGGTCGTCGGAAGCATCGAGGCGTACGACGGGAGGTCGCCGTCGATCAAGCCGTCTGATCCGCTCGAGTCGCCATCATCGTCTGGTCCGGTTCCGTCGGACGTGTTCGAACAGCCCGCAAGGAACGCCATTCCCGTTCCCAGCATCCCCAGCGCTGTTCGGCGGCGTAGGTCACTCATCTCGTGTTGCTGGTGACTACGAGTATATTACCGTGGTGGCCGTCGTGATAGCTGACAGACAATTCGACCAGTGTGATCGACACGGCAGTCGATGGGGTACTATCGCGTTTGGCGCTGATCGTCACGAACGCTGTCAGTGACGTATGCCGGCGGGTCTCACTTCTCGGCCGGACGCTCGGTCGCTCGTCGAAGCAGGCCGAGTAGCGTGTTCGCCTCGCGTTCGGTCAGATCGGCCCGGCCGAACACCCGTCGGAGCATCCGCATCGTCTTCTCGCGTTTCTCCTCGGGGTGGTTGATCTCCGCGAGGAGGTCGGCCCACTGGTCGTAGACCCGATCGATCGTCGGTTCGGGGGCGCGCACGCGCTCGAGATCGGGCAACTGCGTCGCGTCGCCGAGGGCGAGATTTCGGAGTTCGTAGAGGGTGATGGTCGCGGCCTGCCCGAGGTTGAGGACGGGGTAGTCGGCGTTGGCCGGGATCGAGCAGATCTCGTCGATCCGGGCGAGTTCCTCGTTCGTCAGCCCGACGCGCTCGCGGCCGAAGACGAGCGCGGTCGGTGCCTCGACGGTCGGCAACCTGTCGGCCAGTTCAGCGGGGGTCGAGTAGGGAAAGCGCGTGTGGCTGCGGTCGTCCTCGTTCGTCACGGCCGTGCAGCCGATCGTGTGGTAGTTCTCGACGAGGTGGTCGAAACCGATCTCGTCGGCGTTCGGGAGCACGTCTTCTCGAGCATGTCCCGCGAAGCCGTACGCTTCGCCCTCGGGGTCGAGTTCCGGAGGATCGACGAGCAGGAGCTCTTCGAAGCCGAAGTTCTTCATCGCACGAGCGATGGTCCCGACGTTGCCCGGTGACTGGGCGTCGACGACGGCGACGGCCGGCGGCGTTCGACCGTCGACAGGGTCGACGACGGACGAGCCGTCGGTGATATCAGAATCGTCGGTCATCGGTGCTGGGCCGGGGTGGCTCGAGGGAACGGGGAACGCTTTCGGGACGTTCGATACCGGATCCGACAGCGACGGATGCGCTGGAAACCGTGACGCGTGAGTTCATAGCTGATGTTCCGAACGGGAACGCAAAAAGGAGCCTGTTCGTGGATTCGTGTTCCCTTGCGTTTCTGTTGTTCTGTTTCCTCTTCACTAGCTAGCACTAGCTAGAACTGATACTAGAACTATATACGAAACGACGAGCAGGGGACCGAGTGTAATCGAATTCACGTGGTTGGTATTGGATTCCTGTGGCCCGAACGGTGAACGCGAACTGGCTGGGAGAGGGACACACCCCCCTCGCGTTTGTAAGGCCGATTACGTACGGAGATTCTGTTCGGGAACACACCAGTGTCGCGGATGAAAATATAGCGGTTGTGTTGTATCTGTGAACGGAAATCAACCGATCGACTGCGACTCCCACCACCCATTCGCCGTTACAAACGCGAGGGGGGTGTGTGCGTCCTCCTGTGGACCGAGAACGCCGCCGTTCGGTCGTCGTTCGGTGCCTTCCCGTATGAACTCGGCGAACACCGATCTCGGAGAACCCACGAGTCGCTCCTCCACTGGATCACTCGCTGCGCGTGAGAGGGATGACATCGCCCGTGGCGACCCCCGCCTCAGCCCGAGACGTAAGACTCTTACATCCGCGATGGGGGTGTCCGTCTCGGCTCCCGTCGTTCGGGGGTGTTAGAAGCGCGAGGGCGGCGGAACGGCTTTCTTTCGGTCACGCTACCGTGATTCCGCACTCGAGGCGCTCTGACGGCGGTTTTACATCCGCGATCGATCTCCACAGCTTTATTTCAATCCAGTTGGAAAGGGCGGGGTACCGCAATGTCCGCCAACGACGATCGAGACCCGCTCTTTCGGTACGACGATCCGGTCTTCGCCGACGAGCGCCTGCTCGAGATCACGCACCTGCCCGGTCCGGATCGGATCGTCGGACGTGACGAGCAGATGCAACGGGTTGCGGACGCCCTGAACCCGGCAATCTTCGGGAGCGAGCCCAACCACCTGTTCATCTTCGGGAAGACCGGCACCGGTAAGTCCCTCATCTCGCGGTCGGTCACGCAGCGCGTGATCACCGAAGCCCAGCACGACGATATTACGGTCAAGTACGCCTTCATCGACTGCGGTGAGCAGAACACGGAGGCGTCGATCGTCAAAACGATCGCCCAGATCGTCAACGAACCCGACGCGAGCGGCGTCACCGTCCCCGACCGCGGTCTCGGCACCGGCGACTACTACAAGCGACTCTGGCAGGCCGTCGACCACTGTACCGACGTGACCATCGTCATCTTAGACGAGATCGACATGCTCGAGGACGACGAGGTCCTCCGAAAACTCTCGCGAGCAGGCGAGAACCGCCGTATTTCCGACTCGAGTATCGGCATCATCGGAATCTCGAACAAGATCGATTTCCCCGACCACCTCTCCGAACGCGTCAAGTCGAGCCTCTCGCGGGACGAACTCGTCTTCTCGCCCTACGACGCGAACCAGCTCGTCGAAATCTTAGAGAAGCGTCGCGACGCCTTCCACGACGGGGTGCTCTCCGACGACGTGATTCCGCTGACGGCCGCACTCGCCGCGCAGGAACACGGCGACGCGCGCAAGGCGATCGACATCCTCCGGAACGCCGGGCGGATCGCGAAGAAGCGAAACGACACGCGCGTCACCGCGGCCCACGTCCGCGACGCCAAGGAGAAGACCGAAGCCGACCGGTTCAACGAACTGATCGAGGGGTCGCCCCAGCAGGCCAAGGCCATCCTCTACTCGCTGACGCTGTTGACCGAGAACAGTTCGGAGAAGGAGTTCCCGACGAAGATCATCTACAACCAGTACAAGGAAGTCGCCCGACAGCTCGATTTCGACGTACTCTCCGAGCGGCGCGTCCAGGAGATCCTTCAGGAACAGAACTTCCTCAACGTGATCCAGTCCGAGCGCGAAGGGCGGGGACGCGGCCGCGGCGCGCACGCGAAGCACCGGTTGCTCGAGAACCCCTCGATCGTCAAGAAGGTCCTCCTGCGAGACTCGCGGCTGGCGGTGCTCGAGGACGAGTAGCGTGATCGCTCGTCCGGAACGGGTCGTCGACCCGGACCGTCCGGGTTCGCCGGAACCGCGATGCCTTTTTGTCTCGCTTCCTCAGACGGCGTATGAACAGCGTCGACGCCGCTGGCCTGGGGATCGGGGACGACCACCCGCCCCGGATCATGGGTGTGCTCAACGTCAGCGAGGAATCTCCGTACGATCCGAGCGTCTACGACGACCCCGGTGAGGCGGCCGGCTACGTCGACGAGGAACTGATCGGCGAGGGTGCGGACATCGTCGACGTCGGCCTCGAGTCGGCCAACAAGCGCTTCGACGTGCTCTCGGCCGAGGAGGAACTCGAGCGACTGCACATCGCCCTCGAGACGATCGAGAGCGTCTCCGGCGACGCGATTTTCTCCATCGAGACGCGCTACGCCGCCGTTGCAGACGAGGCGCTCTCGAAGGGGTTCGACATGGTCAACGACATCTGCGGCTTCGCCGACCCCGCGATGCCGACCGTCTGCGAGGACCACGATGCCGCGGTCGCGAAGATGGCGAGCCCACCCGACCGCGAGCGGCCGGGTGCCGTCGAGGAAACCGACTGGGCGAGCCGGAAGTCGCCGGAATGGGCCGCGAACGCGGACTACGTCGATCAGGTCTACGAAGCCCTGAAGCAGAACGGGCTGACCGACAAGACGATCGTCGACCCCGCGTTCGGGGGCTGGAGCGAGGCCCAGACGCTCGAGGACGACCGCGAGACGTTCCGCCGGCTTCGTGAGTTTCGCGCCCTCGGCCGGCCGATGTTGGTCTCGATCAACCGGAAGAACTTCCTCGGCGAGATCGCGAGCCGCGAGACCGAAAAGCGGCTGCCGGTCAGCCTGGCGGCGACCTCGATGGCCGTCGAACGCGGCGCGCACGTCATCAGGACCCACGACGTGGCCGAAACGCGCGACGCGGCCCTGATCGGATCGGCCTTCACCGAACGTTCGAGCGCCGCTGCGGACGGCGTGACGATCTCACAGCTCGACGTCACCTCGAGCCGGGAGTTCCGCATTCAGCTTCGAGAGCGCGGCATCGATCCCGCGTTCGCCGACGACTGGCAGGCCCAACTGCTCGAAATCGAGGGGCTCGACGGCGACGCGAGCGAGCGGCTGACGTCGCTCGCGGCCGAGCACGGTGCGGTCGTCCAGCCCGTGTCCGACGCTCGACTCCTGCTGATGGGGTCGACGACGACCGTTTCCGATATTGCAGATCGTCTCTCGGCCGAAAACGACGATCTCAGCGCGTTCGGCGAAAAGCTGTCAGGGGTGCTGCGTTAAGAGAAAGCTTATGCCGGATGCTTAGAAAAGGGAGACTGGACGCCGGGCGGCCTCCCGGGTAGGGGTACTTTGGAGGCGACCCCCGGCCCACAACACGGAATTATTGTGACACTACGTCGCCCAGTGACGACTCGGTGCTGTGCGCTGTCCTGACGACCCGGCGCTGTGCGCTCTTCTGACGTCCCGGCCGTTCTATGTGAGATCGATCGCTCCACTGAAATCGAGTTTGACGGGGCCGATCGTGACGTCGAGACCGAAGGCACAAACGGACACAGCGCCGAGTACGAACAGCATGGAGTTCGACGAGTGGGAGCCGGTCTACGAAGCGATTCTGCGTGATTTCGGCTACGACCGCACCGGCGACAAGCAGGGACGCGACCGCCTCGAGTCGCTCCTCGAGTCGTCGTTCGATCCCGCCGATCTGTCGGCCGTTCACGGTGCGACCGTCGCCGTGGCGGGTGCCGGGCCGTCGCTCGAGACCGCACCCGAACTCGAGCGAGCCCGCGACGCCGACGTCGTCATCGCCGCATCGACTGCGGTCGACACGCTCGCGAGTCACGACATCGAAGCCGATTGCATGGTGACGGACCTGGATAAGAACCCCGAGACCGTCGAGCGACTCACCGCGGCGGGCGTTCCGGTCGCTGTTCACGCCCACGGCGACAACCTCGAGGCGATCCACGAGATCGTACCGAACTGTGACCAGCGGTACGTCCTCCCCACGACGCAAGCCGAACCGACGGAACGAGTCCGTAACTTCGGCGGCTTCACCGACGGCGATCGGGCGGCGTTCCTCGCGGACCACCTCGGCGCGGCCCGTCTCGCGTTCGTCGGCTGGGACTTCGACGATCCCTCGGTCGGGCCGGCGAAAGCCCGCAAACTCGAGTGGGCCGAGCGGCTCCTCTTCTGGCTCGAGTCGCGTCGCGGCGAGCGCTTCGCCGTACTCGACGATCGGCGGGACGCGATCGAGACCGACGCGCTCCCGAGTACGTAACGCACGCTCGAGCGGCGACGCTACCGCTCACGGCTTCGCCGTTCGCGTTTCCGAGGCGCTCGCACCGCTCGCGCCTCGCTCGTCTCAGCGGATTCGGTACTCGACGATGTCGCTGCCGCCGCAGGCGGGACACAGCGACGCCGACTCGAGGGTCGTTCCGCACCGCCGACACTCCTCGATGACGGTTCGGTCGTCGCCCCGTCGCAAGACCGCCGCGAGCGCTCGTTGCATGGTCGACCGCGCGGTACCGTCCGTTCGTTCCTGACCCCTCATGGGCGTTCGAACGCTGATATCACGGTTCGTTATTGTCTCGTTACACAAACTACCACGATATCCGACGTGTTCGTGCCGTGGTAATCGGTTCCTATGACCCTCGCTTCGTCTGGTGTTTTTCCGTGCATAACTCTTGGCCGGCCGGTTCGTACCGAACCGACTCGTCGATCACGCCTTCGAGCGACGCTACAGCCCCCGCCTCGAGCGACAGGCTTCCTCTGTCGGCGCGCGAATCACGTCTCGAACTGGGAACAACAGTTAAGACGAGCAGATTACCACGATAGGACGTGGATCAACGGATCATCGTCACGACGCCGTTTCTCGTCTATCTGGCGCTCTGTGGCCTGTTTGGCCTCGCTCAGTCGACGGCAAACGCGCCGCTGACCCAGGGTCAGCCGGCGTTTCTCGCCGTCGTCGGCCTGCTCGGCCCGCTGGTCGCGATCGGACTGATCTGGGCGCGGAACTACGCCTACGGTCCGCCGGTGCTGGTCTCGACGATGCTCACGAACGCCTGGTTCGTCACGTACTTCTTCTTCATCCACGGCAATCCGGGGAACGTCTTCGCGGTCTCCGGCGACGGTGCGACCGCGTACCTGACCGCGACGGGCGGTCTTATTGCAGGGTCGCTGCTGACCGCCGCTGGCGGCTGTTGGCTGTGGTACCGCGAGAGCCCTGGCTTCCGATCGGCGATCGAGCGCCTCGTGGGCCCGTCTGACGTACAACACTGAGATCGGTTCCCGATACCTCACTCGCGTCCGAGGAAGCCGTCGGAACAGCGACGCCGGAACGTGGCCGTCAGAAGAGCGCGTCCAGTTCGTCGCCGGTGTCCATCAGCGAGGCGAACTCCTCCTCGGCGCTGGCCTGAACCTCCGCGGTCGTCTCCTGGGCCTCGATGGCGACCTGCTGGAGCTGGTCGATCCGCGGCACGTCCGTCACACCCGAGAGCAGCACGACCATGCCGACCTCGTCGCGGTCCGGGATCGGGAAATCACCGCCGCGGATCTCCATGCTGCCGGTCTCGTCCTCGAGCCACTGGCGACCGTGCTCGACGCCCTTGCGGCTGAGGTGTTGGGGCGGACCGGTAGCGACGACGAGTCCGCGATCGGCGCTGCCGACGTCACAGGGAAGCGTGAGCCGGCCCAGGGTGGCTTTGCGGACGAGGCTGGTCATTCGGTTGGTAGCCGCGCCCTCGTCGAAGTCGTCGCCGCCGGTCAGCGAGGACAGCAGCCCGTCGTTCGTCTCGACCGTCTCGCGGGCGTAGCCGATCGTCGAGATGCCGTTCGAGAGGGTGTTGATGATCTCCGAGGAGTCGACGACGCTCTCGGCGACGTGGTCGCCCTGCTGGACCTCGCCGGCGGCGAAGAGGAGGCCGAACCGCTCGACGATCTCCTGATTGATTCGGCCGTAGCCCATTTCGACGGATTCGCCGGCACTGCGCCAGACGTCGTTATCGAAGACGAGCAGGTTGTCGACCTCGTCGACGAACGTCTGGAACGAGCGCGCCGCGTTGAGCGTGTAGATCCCACCCTCGTCCGTTCCCGGGAGGATGCCCAGGCCGTACACGGGCTGAGTGTAGATTCGCTTCAGGTGCTTCGCGAGGACGGGCGCGCCGCCGCTGCCGGTACCGCCGCCCATTCCGGCGACGATGAGGAACGCGTCGATCTCGTGGACCGGCACGCGGTCGATCGCGTGCTGGATCTCGTCGACGTCCTCCTCGGCGATCTCCGCCCCGAGTTCGTTGTCCGCGCCGACGCCGTGGCCCTTCACGCGGGCCTGACCGATGAGAACGCGGTTCTCCTTCGATACGTGCTCGAGTCCCTTGAGATCCGTCGTCGCCGAGTTGACCGCGATCGCCGCCTCGACGAAGCCGCCGTCGATCCGATCGTCGAACGCCAGGAACTCGTCGACTACCTTCCCGCCTGCCTGACCGAAGCCGATGAGTGCGAGTTTCATTGCTGTCTGTCGTGGCCGTCCCCCGGCGACCGCGACCGATCAGCGGAGACCGGACGGATCGACCGGGCCAGGAACGGGTTCCACGCCCGATCCGTCTCGAGACGAAAACATTGTTATGCTCGTCATATACGCGAATCGATGATATTCACTCCCTCACTACCTTCTTCTAATCGTGACTTTTACGCTATGAAAGGGTTCGGGCGTCTCGTCCGGAGTCACGCCGCCTCAACTGTCTCGCCCGACCGACGAGGGTCGCCGATATCCGCACGTTTTCGGTCGTCGAGCCCCCAGTTCGACCGTGATCGTTCACTGGCACCGCCGGGATCTCCGAACGAGCGATAATCGCGGTCTCGCCCGCGCAGCGGCGGGCGACGACCCCGTCGTGCCCCTGTTCGTCCTCGATCCGACCGTCCTCGAGCACGCCTCGCCGGTCAGAGTTGCGTGTCTGCTCGACGCGCTCGAGGACCTGCGAGCCCGATACCGCGAGCGAGGGAGCGACCTCGTGATCGCGGAGGGAGAGTCGAGCGGGGCGGTTCCCGAAATCGCCGCGGCGTACGACGCCGAACGAGTCGTCTGGAACGACGATTACAGCGGCCTCGCGCGGGACCGCGACCGGGCCGTCCGCGCGGCGCTCGAGGACGACGCCGTCGCGGCCGAGTCGGTCCACGACGCGATCCACCACGAACCGGGGTCGATCACGCCGAATCAGGGCGACCACTACTCGGTGTTCTCCTACTTCTGGAAGAAGTGGCTCGACCGCGAGAAGCGGGAGCCGGCCGACGAACCCGCCGGTGACGATCTCGCGGACGTGACGGGCGAACCGCTCCCGTCGCTCGCCGATCTCGGGTTCGACGAGCCCGAAGCGACGCCCCCGACGGTGACGACGGCGGCCGCTCGAGAGCGGGTCGCCGACTTCTGTGGCGGACCGATCTACCGCTACGCCGAGGAGCGCGACTATCCGGCAGCCGGCGGCACCTCGCGGCTCTCGCCGCATCTCAAGTGGGGGACGATCGGGCCACGAGAACTGTACGCGGCGACCGAACGGGCGGCCGAGCGCGCCGAAAGTGACGGGGATCGCGAGAGCGTCGAGGCCTTCCAGCGCCAACTCGCCTGGCGGGAGTTCTACGCGCACGTCCTCGCGTTCAATCCGGAAACCGTCACCGAGGATTTCAGCGGCTACGCCAATCCGATCGAGTGGCGCGACGAGCCGGACGCCCTCGCAGCCTGGAAGGCCGGCGAGACGGGGTATCCGATCGTCGACGCGGGGATGCGCCAGCTCCGCACGGAGGGGTGGATGCACAACCGCATGCGGATGCTCGTCGCCTCCTTCCTCACGAAAGACCTGCTGCTCGACTGGCGCGAGGGGTACGCCTGGTTCCGGCGGATGCTCGCGGATCACGACACGGCGAACGACGTCGGCGGCTGGCAGTGGGCTGGCTCGACGGGCACCGACGCACAGCCGTACTTCCGGGTGTTCAACCCGATGAAACAGGGCCGCGAGTACGATCCCGACGCCGAGTACATCCGCGAGTACGTCCCCGAACTCGCCGACGCGTCGGCCGACGAGATCCACGGCTGGCACGACCTCGAGCCGGCTGACCGAGAGCGGATCGCACCCGCGTATCCGGCGCCGATCGTCGATCACGCCGTGGCCCGGGAGCGGGCGATCGAGACCTTCGAACGAGCGCGCGGCGAGTCGTCGGAGTGAGTTGCGTGCGGTTCGAACGCGGGAGCGGAATCGACGGGGCGGGCGGTACCAGGCGGATCCCGTGGATCGGCGGTGAAGGCGGTCGGCTTTCCAATTCTGAACCCCCGGTAATCAATTGATACAGCGCGTATTACGCTCGTTCATCAGGATTCTACAGCTGCCATCACCCTTATCTGCCGGACTCTCCAACACGCTAGTATGTCCTCCCCGGACAAACTGTCGTCGCCCGATGGCGAGGCACCGCCTACCCAAGCCATCATCGAGGCGATCGCCGCACACGAGGGCGTCGACGTCACCGAGGTCGAGCCCCCGGCGTACGATCCGTTGTTCACGGTCGTCAACCCGGAAGCGCTCGACGAACTGTTTCAGACCGCCGCCGGCACGAGCAGCACCGCGGTGGTTCGGCTCGAGTACGAGGGGTACGAGGTCGTCGTCCGCCCGGGAAGCGACGTGATCGTCCGCGAACGGTCCCGCGACGACTCGATCGATGGTCCCGACCCCATCGAGTAGCCACAGGGGTCACTCGGCCCAGTACGCCTCCCCGGGTTCTGTCTCGAAGATCGCCCGCTCGAGCAGATCGATCGCCTTCTCGAGACCCTCTCGAGAGCTGGTCAGCGAGTCCTCGTGTTCGATGCTCAGCGCGCCGTCGTAGTCGACCATCCGGAGCGTCGAGACGATGTCCTTCCAGTGTGCTTCGCCGTGGCCGTACCCCACGGACCGAAAGAGCCACGAGCGATTCGGCTCGTCGCTGTACGGTGTCGTGTCCAGTACGCCCTTCTCGCGGGCCTGCGCGTCGTAGATTCGGGTGTCCTTGGCGTGGACGTGGTGGATCGCGTCGCGTTCACCCAGATATCGGATCGCATCGGTGATCGTGATCCCCTGCCAGTAGAGATGCGAGGGGTCGAAGTTCGCGCCGATCCGAGCGCCGGTCTCCTCGCGCAGCCGCGCCATTCCGTGGGGCTCGTAGATCAACATGTTCGGATGCATCTCGATCGCCACGTCCACCTCGTGCTCGGCGGCGTGGTCGGCGATTTCACCCCAGTACTCGATCGCCTGCTCCCACTGATACTCGAGGGCGTCGGCGTGCTGGGGCGGCCAGGGCGCGGTGATCCAGTTCGGCGTCTCGTCGTTGGGACTCCCCGCCGGAAGCCCCGAGAAACAGGTGACTGTGCCGACCTCGAGCTGGCCGGCCAGCCGGATCGCCTCGCGGAGTTCGGTGTCGGCCTCGGCGGCGCGCTCGTCGTCGGGATGGAGTGGGTTGTTGTGCGTCGCGAGCGCGCTGATTCGCATATCGTACTCGTCGAGCAGGTCTCGGAGCTCGGTCTGCTCGACCTCGTTGTCTACGTACTCCGATCGGGTGAGGTGGGCCTGTCCCGGGTGGCCGCCGACGCCGGGTTCGATCGCGTCGACGCCGAGGTCGTGGAGATAAGGGAGCGCGCTTTCGAGCGGTTCGTCGGCCAACGGTGGGGTGTGAACGCCGATCTCCATGCGGGCAGCGACCACAGACTGGAAAATAAAACGGGTGCCAGCACGGGCGGCGGGACTGATGGCGGGTGGCCGGCGATGGTGATGGTGGCGTGTCCCACAGTTCGATCGATCCTCAGCTCGAGATCGTCAGCACGCCGTTGTTGACGGTGATGTCGGTCGCATCGGCCGGCACGTCGAACTCGAACTGCCGCTCGTCGACGGTGACGATCGCCGTTTCTCCGACGACGTCGACCGACGGCTCGCCGCTGACCGGACCGAAATCGACGGCGATGACGCTCTCGTCGGGGTACTCCCGGTTGCTGATCGAGATGTCGTCCCGGCTGCCGGCGACGTCTTCGAGTTCGGATGGCGTCTCCATGTGCGGGCGTAAGCGACCACCTGCCGTAAACGTCGTGCACGACACTGCCCGTCGATCAGGTCGACGCCGGGCGCGTTCACTCCTCGATCTCGATCGTCCCACCCTCCTCGCTCGAGCGGTAGATGGCGTCGATGACGCGCTGGACCGCGAGCGCCTCTTCGACGGTGCTTCCGCCGTCTCGCGTTCCGAGAATGCGGTCGAAAAACGCCCGCTGTTCGTCCGTGTGGGTGTCGTTTTGGCGCGTTTCGATGGTCGTGTCCTCGAGGTGATCGGGGCCGACCTTGCTCGCCGAGTAGATGGAGAGATCGCCCTCGAGGAGATCGAATCGGGCGGCCGCGTCCGTCCCCCGGGCGACGAACTCGTGAGTCGCCGGGCGGTTGGTCGCCCACGCGACCTCGAGCGAGATCGTCCGGTTCCCCGCACAGCGGATGAAGGCGCTGGCGGAGTCGTCGACATCGAACCCTTCCGGTCCTGCGTCTTCGGCCCACATATCGAGGTAGGCGTACTCCTCGCGGGAGCCGAACTCGCTGCGGGCCACGCCGTTGACTTCCGTCACCTCGGGGTAGCCCAGTAGATACAGCGCGAGATCGATAGCGTGGACGCCGAGGTCGATGAGCGCGCCGCCGCCGGCGATGTACTGGCGGGTAAACCACGACCCTCGGCCCGGAATGCCGCGCCGACGAACGTAGTTCGCCTCGATGTGAGAGACGTCGCCGAGGTTCCCCTGATCGATCCGATTTTTCACGATCCGGACGGTGTTGGCGAACCGATTGTTGAACCCCACCATGGCGTAGCCGTCCGATGCCGCCGCCGCCTCCGCGATTCGCACGGCGCTCTCGATCGAGTGACCCAGCGGCTTCTCGAGCAGGACGTCGAGATCGCGCTCGAAGGCGTCGACCGCGTACTCCTCGTGGTACTTGTTAGGCGTCGTGATGATCACGGCGTCGACGGTGTCGTACAACTCGCGGTGGTCGTCGTAGACGTCGACGTCGTACCGCCTGGCGAAGCGCGTTCGCGCCTCTGCGGCCACGTCCATCCCGCCAGCGAGCGTCACGCCGAGGTCGACGAGCCGCTCGGCGTGGTACTGGCCGATGTTGCCCAGGCCAACGATGCCGGTTTCGATGTCGGATCGATCAACTGTCATCTCCCTGTAATTCTGGAACCGCGCGTGTTCGTCTCGTTTCAGCCCAATACACCCATAGCCGCTATATTGAATGTTCGGCTCCAGCAACTTCGGTTCGTCGCCAAACCCTGCCGGGGAGGTGTCGGTACTGGCTGATTACTGGAATCGCTGCGGGACGCTCGAGCGACGCCGACGCGGCTCACTCCGCTTCCGTCGGCGTCGTCCCAGGCTCCGGGCCCGAGAGGTCGGTCAGGCCGTGGACCAGCGCCTCGCCGGTGGCCGTCTCGAAGAGGTGAATCTTCGACCGATCGAGGACGACCTCCACGTCCTGGTTCGCCGCGATCTCCGTATCGGGCGTGACGCTCATCAGCAACTGGTCGGACGAGGTGGCGGGGTCTTCCTCCATCGACCCGCCCGCGGCTTCGGAGAGCAGCAGGTAGACGAACACCTCGTCGCCCATCGGCTCGAGAACGTCGGTGCGTGCGTCGATCCGATCCGTCGACGCGGCGAGGGTGTCGGCCGACGCCGCGAGGTGGACGTCTTCCGGTCTGATTCCCAGGGTCACCGCGTCGCCGACCCCCACCTTCGGGATCCGCGCAGGATCGAGGTCGACGGTGAAGTTGTCCGTCTCGAGGCCGCCCTCCACGAGTTCGCCCTCGGCGAAGTTCATCGACGGCGAACCGATGAAGCCGGCGACGAACAGGTTGGCGGGCTCGTTGTAACAGGTCAGCGGCGGCGCGAGCTGCTGGAGCCGGCCGTCGTTCAGGACGGCGATCCGGTTCGACATCGTCATCGCCTCGGCCTGATCGTGGGTGACGTAGATGATCGTCGTGTCCAGTTCCCGGTGGAGTCGCTGGAGTTCGGTCCGCATGTGGACGCGAAGCTTCGCGTCCAGGTTCGCCAGCGGCTCGTCCATCAGGAACACGTCCGGGTTGCGCACGATCGCCCGGGCGATCGCGACCCGCTGTTGCTGGCCGCCCGAGAGTTCGTCGGGCATCCGGTCTAACATCCCCTCGAGTTGGACGACGCTGGCGGCCTCCTCTACGCGGCGGCGGATCTCCTCGTCGTCGTACTTCCGGAGGCGCAGCCCGAAGGAGATGTTCTCGTAGACGTCCATGTGGGGGAACAGTGCGATGTTCTGGAAGACCATCGAGACGCCCCGGTCCTTGGGCGCGAGGTTCGTCACGTCGTCCTCGCCGATGTAGACGTGTCCCTCCGTGGGCTGGGTCAGTCCGGCGACCGTCTCCATCGTCGTGGACTTCCCACAGCCCGAGGGACCGACGAAGGTGACGAACTCGCCGTCTTCGATCTCCATGCTCACGTCGTCGACCGCGGTGACGTCGTCGTAGCGTTTCGTGATGTTCTCGAGTCGTACTCGTGCCATTGTGTTACTCTTTGAGTGCGCCTGCAGTCAGTCCGCTGACGATCTTTTCCTGTGCGATGACCACGAGGATCGCCACGGGGATGACCCCGAGGATGCTCGCCGCGGCCATGAGGTTGTACAGCACCTGGTACTGTCCCTGATAGGCGAGGATGCCGTCGAGGATCGGGGCCCAGTTCTCGGGCTGGCCGTCCGTCATCAGGAACGAGAAGAAGAACTCGTTGTAGACCGCGATGAAGGTCAGCACGCCCGCGGTCGCGACGCCGGGTGCCGAAAGCGGGATGATGACCCGAAACAGCGCGCCCAGCCGGGTCGTCCCCTCGACGCGAGCGGCGTCCTCGAGCCCGTCGGGGATCTGGGCGTAGAACGTCGTGAGGATGAAGATGGCGAGCGGCATGAAGATCGCCGACAGCGGCGTCACCAGCGCGAAGGGGGTGTTGTAGAGCGTGCCGTCGCCGGTGATCGGTTCGAGGAAGAAAAACGAGGTGTTGAACAGGTCGTTCAGCGGGATGAAGAACGCGGCTGGCGGGAAGAACGAAATCACCAGCACCAGCAGCATGAGCGGCGTTCGGCCGGGGAACTCGAGGCGGCCGAAGGCGTAGCCGGCGAGGCTGGCGATGACCAGCACGACGATCGTCGAGGCCAGCGCGATCACGAAGCTGTTGAACATGTAGATGTGGAAGGGAATGACCTGGAAGACTTCGACGAACGCGCCCGGATTGAAGCCGTTGGGCGTGAAGACGATGTTCTCGAGCTGGCCCTGTGGCGTCAGCGCGACCATGAGCAGCCAGTAGAACGGGAACAGCGTGGTGAAGAGGAAGAAAATCGCGGCCACGTAGAACATCGCACGGTAGACCCGACCCGGGTTGGAGATCGAGTCCGAAACCCACTGCTGGAGCGGGCTCCGGTCGAGTTCGGCCTCGCGGTCGTCGGTGAGGACTGCGCCGCCGTCCGGTCGTGTAGCGGTCGGCCGAGCGGCGGTCGATTCGCCGCGCGGGCCTGCGTGTTCGATCGTCGGTACGTCGTCAGTTGTCGATTCGTTCTCTATCGAGTCGTCGTCGGTCTTCGTGGGGTCGTTACCGTCAGTCATCAGGTGACACCTCCTTCGGTATCGCGGAAGAGAACGAGATACAGCGCGATGATCAGACCGATCACGAGCGCCGTCGCGAAGGCGACCGCTGCGGCCGTCGCGTAGATGCGCGTGCCGCCGAACATCGCCTCGACGACGAGACACGTCAGCGAGGGAACCGTCGTGCAGCCGGCGGTCGACTCGATCAGGCCGAAGACGCGCATCGCGTCCATCGTCCGGAACAGCATCGCGACCAGCAGCGCCGGCATCACGAGCGGAAGCGTGATCATTTTGAACCGCTGCCAGGGCGACGCCCCGGCGACGCGCGCCACGTCGTACAGGCTCCGATCGACGCTCTGGAGCCCCGCGAGGATGAGCAGGGCCATGAACGCCGACGACTTCCAGATGTCGGCCACGAGGATGATGATGAAGGCATCCTGACTGTTAGCCAGCGGCGTCCCGCTGAAGATTCCGAGGCTCTGCATCAGGTCCGAGCCGAAGCCGACCGTCGGCTGGAACAGCAGGAAGAAGATCATCCCCTGGATGACGATCGGCACCGCCCACGGAAGGATGATCGCGACGCGGACCCAGCGGCGCCCCGTGAACTCCTGGTCGAGGACGTAGGCCTGACCGAAGCCGATCACCGTCTCGACGGTGACGCTGATGACCGCGAACGCGAGCGTGACGAACAGCGCCTGCTGGAAGAACGGGGTGCCGAGTTCGACGAACGGGAACGACGACGTCAGCCCCACGTCGAGGAACTGGCGGGCCAACCGCGCGTCCCCCGTGAGGATGTCGATGTAGTTCTCGATGCCGACGAACCCACCCAGCGGAGCCAGTCCCCGCGTCTGGTTGGCTTGCAGCGACATGATGAACGTCCGGATCATCGGATAGAACGCGATCAGCGTCAACAAGGCAAAGGCCGGCAGCAACAGCAGGTACGCGTACGCTGCTTCGCTCAAGTTCTCCATCCAGTTCATGACGGCGTTGCCGGTCCGTTCGTGCTCTCGGCCGCGTCCGGTCTCGCCGCCAGTTACCGTCCCGCCGTCGGTCAGCGCGCTGTCACCGACCGCCGGTTCGCTGCCGGTCGCCGCCTCGTCGTCGGTATCAGTTGCCATTTCGCACCTCCGCTTCGCTCTGCTCGAGCTCGTTCTCGAGGTCGTTCATCGCCGCTTCGGGCGTTTGCACGCCGCGATACGCCCCGTTCACGGCCTGATAGATCAGCGCCGACTGCTCCGGCCAGAGGTCGGTCGCCGGCCGCGGGATCGCGTTCTCGCTGGCCGACTGCACAACGCCGGCGTAGCGGGCGACGGGACCGACGTCGCCCGGATCGGCCTCCGCGACCAGGTCGAGGTTCGGCGGGAGAAAGCCGCCGAGTCGGAAGACGGTGAGCATGACTTCCCTGTTCGCGAACGCCTCGAGGACCTGCAGCGCCTCCTCCTCACGGTTCGAGAACGGGCTCACGGCCAGGTTCCAGCCGCCGAGCGCGGCGGCGGTGCCGCCGACGTCTTGATACTGGGCTTCCTGCTGGGAGACCGCGTACGGCCGCGTCATCACGCCGAGATCTTCGCCGAAGCCTTCCTCGGTGCCCGTTTCCGCGATGGCGTACGACCAGTTGCGATTCGAGACCGCCTCGCCGTCGGCGAACGGGGCGAGCGACTGCTGTTCGGTCCACTGGACGATCGCGGACGGACAGATCTGGGGGTAGCCGTCCAGGGTGTTTTCCTCTTCGCCTTCGATGAACGCGCGCATCATTCGAATCGCGTTGACGACACGGTCGCTGTCGACCGTGATCGGGCGGTCGCCGGCGGTGAACAGGTTATCCACGCCGCCGTAGTACGCCCCGCCCCAGGTCGTCATCACCTCGTTGAACGTACAGCAGGAGAGTCCCTCGTACGCGGCCGCCTGCGTCGTGAGCCCGTAGTCGAGGCCGGCCTGCTCCCGCGCGTCGCGGACCGCGTTCGCGAACTGCTCCCAGCGCGGCGGGTTCGACCCCCAGCCGCTGGTATCGTAGCCGGCGTCCTCGATCAGGTCCCGGCGGTAGAGGGTGAATCCCAGGTCCGGGAACAGGGGGAGCGCGTGCAGGTCGCCGGTCTGGGGGTGGCGCGCCGTTTCGAGGATCGCCTCGAGGTAGTTGTCGTTGACGTACTGGAGGGTGTCGTCCGGGAAGCGTTCGGTAAGGTTGACCGTTTGCTTCCGCAAGATGAAGGGGACCGTCCAGCCGCTGTCCATCATGTGGATATCGGGCGGGGCGCGTCCCGCCTCGAGCGCCGACTGCGTGGTCTGCATCCGCTGGGCGGAGCTGCTGACGACGGTCTGGACCTCGACGCGGATGTCTTCGTCGAGACCGGCGTCCCAGAGCGCCTGCTGAATCGAGGGCTCGTCGCCGTCGCTGTGCATGATCCCCGCGACGTCCGAGGCGGCGGTCATCACCACCGTTCCCGGAGACCGGCCTCGACCGAGGCAACCGGTGACGCCGACGGCTCCGGCCGCAGTCGATACTGACGCGGCTTTCAGGAACGACCGCCGCTCGAGGCGCGGTCGGTCGCGTGGACCCGCGGTATCGCGTCCCATGACAGTGATGGGTCCACGGTCTGGGACTTAGTTGTTAGTAATAAATAATGTAATAAACCGTGACTGTCGAATCACCGTATCTGTTACGACTCGCCTGTCGACGGTCCCGAAATTAGACCTCGGCGACGCGGACGACGGTTTACGGCGGCGTCACCCGACAATAGTCGATTGGAGACGGCGGTCGGCAACTGCCGGCAGATGACCGATAACCCGCCGGAGAGAGATAGTCTGGGATACCACCTGGCGGACCGATCCCCCGACCACCTCGAGCGACCGACCCGTTCAGTTCTCCTCGAGCGCCGGCGGCTCGTTCCGCCCGATGTGGATCTCGTGGGCCTCGACGTCCTCCAGGGCTGCGACGCGGCCGCCGACGGTGAGTTCTTCCCCCTCCAGGGTCTCGATCGTGAGGCTGGCCACCTCCTCGCTGACCTCGAAGGAAATGTCGAGGATGCGCCCGCGGACGATCCGCTGGCCGCCGACCTCCACGTCACGGCCTTCGATAGTCGCGTAGAACTCGCCACCCTCGTCGAGGAGGTCTTTCACGCAGCGGCGGATGGACGCGTACTTCCGGGGGTAGGACCGCGCCGTGTCGTCCTCGCCGAGGGTGCGGTCGGCGGTCGTCCAGAGGACGGTCCCGAAGAAGCCCGAAATGAGGAAGCCCAGCGCCGACCGGTTGAAGATGACGCCGTACCGGTCCTGGTCGTCGCGCAGGGCGTCCTGGGTCGCGTACACGGAGTAGTTGCCGTCGGCAACGGCGACGACCGGCGTCGTGATCCCGCGGCGAGCGCGAGCGGTCGACGCGATTTCGCCGTACGCGAACTCGGCCGGATCGGGAGCTTCGCTCGCGGGCGTTACGATCAGGTCGACGCTCACGCCGGCCTCGACGGCCGCGCGCAGTTCGTCCTCGAACCGGGTCAACAGGTCCGGCGTCAGCGAGAGCGCGAGTTCGAACTCCGCATCGTCGATGACCTCCTCCAGGTAACGCAGGATGGTCGACCGCGATTTGACCAGCGAGACGGCCTCCGTATCGCGGGCCGGCGCGGTGTATCGCGCCTCGAGTTCCTGAATCATCTGCTCGAACGAGGTCTGGACGTCGTCGAAGGCTTCCGCGGGATCGATCGCGACGACCTTCATCGGACGCGACTCGCGCAGTTCGACCAGATTGCGGTCGCTGAGGCTACGCACGGTATCGTACACCCGCGGCTGGGGAATTTCTGTGCGGTCCGCGATCTCGCTCGCTGTGAGCTGGCCCTGCTCTAACACGGTGAGATAGGCGTCGATCTCGTATTCGCCGAGATTGAACCGCTCCCCGACGCGCTCGACCGTCGAGCGCAGTTCGTCTGGTGCCATATCCAACCCTACGATTCCAGCGACTAAATGATTTATTATACACTGAGTAGCACGCGTTTTCGAAATCAGGTTGTTTGTGAATTGGTCGCACGAACAGAGGGTCAGAACGCTTAACCACAGCGGGCCAGAGAGTGTTGGCATGCGCGGGGTCTTGCAGGCCAACGAGAGCGCCACACAGAGCGCGACGGCCGAGCGGATTCAGGAGACGCTGCCCGGAGACATTCCGCTGGACGTTGTCGAGGTTGCTCTCGCACTCGTCGTCCTCGCTATCGGCTGGTATCTGTCGAAACTCGCCGTCCGACTCGCCGGTCGTACGGTCGCCCGTCGGATCGAGCGGCCGAGCGTCACGCGAACAGTCCTACGGGGAATCAGACTCACCGTCCTCATCTGGGCCGGAACCGTCGCTGCCGGTATCATCGGAGTCGGCAGTACACAGATCCTCCTGTCGGTGACCGTCATCTCGGCCGTGATCGCCATCGTGCTCGCACCGCTGGTCGGGAGCCTGATCAACGGGCTCTACGTGCTCGCCGACCGGCCCTACGAGATCGGCGACATGATCGAGGTCACCGACGCCGGCCACCGCGGCTTCGTCGAGGACATCACGATTCGCTACACCAAGATCTTCACGCTCCAGAACTCGTTTATCGTCATCCCGAACTCCGAGATCCACTCGCGCGACGTGATCAATTACTCCGCGGAAGACGAGCGAACGCGGATCTCGGTTGGCTTCGAAATCACCTACGAAAGCGACCTCGAGGCGGCCTGCCGGGCCGCGGAACGGGCTGCCCGCGGCGTCGACGACGTCATCTCCGGCGGGCCGGACATCCGGATCGGCAGCGCTCGGTACGCCGCGGCACCGAGTTGCATGATCAGGGAGTACGCCGACCACGGCATCGCGCTCGACCTGTACTTCTGGATGAAACACCCCTACAAACAGGTCGTCGTCCGCTCGGCGGTCCAACGGGCGATCGGCGAGCGATTCGCGGATCTCGACGTGGAGTTCGCCTACCCGCACCGCCACCACGTCTTCGACGAGACCAGCGGCGTCGCTCGACTGGCCGTCGACGACTCCGGCTTCGAGCGGTCGGCTGCGGAGACTGCCGGCCCCAGCCAGTCGAGCGAACCGGGCGAGAGCCCCGCGGATCCGGCCGATCAGTAACCGCTCGCCCTCGTCCGCCCGTGTCCCCGCCGTCGTTCCGTTCCCGTCGCCCGGTATCGGCAGGGTAATTTATACCGGCCCCGGTCCAATTCGACACTCACCCGAGAGATGTACGACGACATTCTCATTCCCACCGACGGAAGCGACACGATCTCCGAGACGCTCGCCCACGGTCTGCCGATCGCCGCGGACAACGACGCGACGGTTCACGCGCTGTACGTGGTCGACAGTCGCGTCACCGCCGCCGCCGGCGAGGAGACCAGCACCGACCTCGAGCGATCCCTCGAGGAGGAGGGCCAGCAGGCGGTCGCCGACGTCGAGGGACAGGCGGCAGCCGAAGGCCTCGAGACCGTCGGCGAGGTACAGACGGGGACGCCGGCCAAGACGATCCTCGAGTACGCCGACGAACACGGGATCGATCTGATCGTCATCGGAACACGGGGCAAGAGTCCGCGCGAGAAGGTGACGTCGCTGGGCAGCGTCTCGGAGCGCGTGGTCGACAACGCTTCGATCCCCGTCTTCGTCGTCCGGAACGCGGGCGGGGTCCAGTAACTGAATCGAGCTTCCAGAACAGTCGGGCGGTCCCCCTCTGCTACACCTGCGCACCTTCGATGGTGATGACTTCGCAGTCGAGGTGGCTCCGCAGGTAACGATCGATATCCGGATTGTCGGTAAACCGCTGGAAGATCCGCCGGAGCCGACTCGCCTGCTTGCTTCCGATGACGACGGCGTCGGCTCCCTCCGCGGCGACTTCGTCCAGGATGGACTCCTCGACGAGAAATCCCGTCCGGACGACGTAGCGGGCGTTCTCGAGTCGCCCGAACGACCGCTCGACGGCATTTTTCAGGTCGATACGGGTCACTTTCTTCCCGTTCTGGTAGAGGTCGACGTGCAGGACGGTCAGCGACGCGTCCCGATCGCGGGCGACCTCGATCGCCTGCTCGAGCGTGCGTCTCGAGTGCTTTGTCAACGGATACCGAACGGGAACCACGACCAGCGCCATTAGGGAACCGAACGATTCCCGGGCGGGTAAACCTTTCAGTACGGACTGTCCACACTGCGAACCTGTCCCATGCCGCTGTGGACGTTCCTCGAGTCAGTCGGACGGCTACCTCGACCGCTCGCGGCGGCGATACCGACCCGGAAAGACAGCCATTTACCGCGAGCACCGGTAGGAACGGATATGCAAACCTGGTCGACCGACGACGGCGACACCGTCTATATTTCGGAGACGGACGGCGACAAGGGATCGAAGGGGCCGTTTCTGGTCGCCTACGAGTCCGACGACTGTGAGCGCCGCTACGGCTGGTTCTGTACGAACTGCGAGAGCCTCGACAACGCGATGGATGCGATGGGCCGAATCAAGTGCAACCGGTGCGGGAACTTCCGGAAGCCGACTGAGTGGGACGCCGCCCACGAGTGACCGTCGGTACGGTCACAGCCACCGAAACCAGTTAGACAGCTAACACAACTTGGTAATAAACAATTACTGACCAAACTGACCGTCCAATAGTACAGAGATCCATCAATATCCGCAGCTGGTTCCGAATAGTTGGGAACTGTCTCCGACTTCTTGTTACGTACTAACATTTATGAGGGATGCCGACATAGGTGGTAACGAATGGGTCCTGTTAACATGCGACTCGTCGAGCAGGCCAGGTCGATCTTCGCTGAGCTGGGCTACACCGTCGAAGGCAACGGCCCCGAGTTTCGCGCCGAACGAGCGTGGAAAGTCGTCCACGTGAACACCGTATTCGAGGCGGGCGAACTCCCGTCACCGTCGTCGGGACAGTTCCACTGTTTCGTCGCCGAACCCGACGATGCCGACGATCTCGAGAACCGACTCGAGAGCGCCGAGCCCAACTACGAGTGGGCGATCATCGTCGTCGACGGGGAGGACTATCAGGTCGAACGAGCGCCACCAGGACCGCGAGTGTCGGCGTAACGAAGCGGCGAAAACGGCAGTGCGGCGGTTATTTTTCGAGGGCGTTTCGCGTCGCAGTCACGCCTGCGCCCGGATCGACGTCGGCACCCATCGACTCGAGTACGTCGCCCAGCGCCGTCACGACGTAGATTACGTTCTCCGGCCGCGCGGAGTGACCCATGCAACCGATCCGGAAGATTTCGCCGGCCAGATCGCCGAGGCCGCCGGCGATCTCGAGGTCGTACTGCTCGATCAGGGCGTCACAGACCTCGCCATCGTCGATCCCGTCGGGGACGCGGACGGCGTTGAGACTCGGTAGCCAGTACTCGTCGGGGGCGTTCATCTCGAGCCCCATCGCCTCGACGCCGGCTTTCAGCGCGCCGGCCAGCCGCTCGTGGCGGTCCCAGCGCGCCTCGATGCCCTCCTCGGCGACGAGCCGCAGGGCCTCCCGGAGCGCGTAGACGTTCGTGATCGGCGCGGTGTGGTGGTACGAGCGGTCGTCGCCCCAGTAGCCCTCGAGCAGGGAGAGGTCGAGGTACCAGGAGCGAGGGTCCTCCTCGCGCGAGAGGACTTTCTCCATGGCCGTATCCGAGAGGGTCAGCGGGCTCGCACCCGGTGGACAGGAGAGACACTTCTGCGGACCGGAGTAGGCCACGTCGATGTCCCACTCGTCGACCCGGAACTCGACGCCGCCCAGCGAGGTGACGCTGTCGGCGATCACGAGCGCGTCGTGGTCGTGGGCCGCGGCGGTGAGTTCGGGGACGTCGGGCTGGAGCACACCGGTGCTCGTCTCGGCGTGGACGAACCCGAAGACGTCGGGGTCGTGTTCGGCGAGCGCATCGGCCACGTCGTCGGGATCGAGCGGTTCGCCCCACGGCGCGTCGACTTCGACGACCTCCCCGCCCGCGCGTTCGGCCATCGAGGCCATCCGACCGCCGAAGTAGCCGTTCGTCGGGACGAGCATCGTGTCGCCGGGCTCGACGACGTTGCCGATCGCGGCCTCCATCGCGGCCGAACCGGTCCCGGAGACCGGGATGGTCCACTGGTTGTCCGTCCGGAACGTATACCGCAACAGCTCCTGAACCTCGTCCATAATCTCGATGAACGAGGGGTCGAGGTGCCCGACGAGGGGCGTACTCATCGCCCGGAGGACGCGCGGGTTCACGTCGCTCGGACCGGGTCCCATCAGCGTTCGATCCGGCGGTGTGAGTTCGCCAACGGCTGGCGCTCGAGCCGTCTCGGTCGGTGGTTCCTGAGCCATGGGCGTGTGCTCGCCTGCCACCCGCAAAGATGTACCGACAGCGGCGAAGTACATGCTCTGAGCGTGCCCGGCGTGCTGCCCGCGCTCGGATAACGGCCGTTGCTACCTTCTCCCACGATTCTGCGAGCAACTTAAGCCGATGACTCTCGTACTCGAACTGTCGTGTTTATTGGACATGCCCTCCTCGCGTTCGCCGTCGCGGCCCTGGTCGCCGAGTGGCGCGGCTGGAACGCGCAGCGAGCGCTCCTCGTCGGCGTCGTCGCAGGCCTGTTCGCGGCGATCCCCGACATCGACGTCGCGTACGCGGTCGTCGGCCTCGCGGACGCAACGACCGGCTCGGTCGGCGCACCGACGGCGTTCTGGGACGCGAGCCGTGCCGTCCACCGCTCGGTCACCCACTCGCTGGTCGTCGGCGCGGTCGCAGCGCCGGCGTTCGGTCTCGCGGCCGTTCGCGCGCGCAACGAGCGCGCACGACTCGCTCGAGGACTCGCCGGGACACTCCTCGCGGCGCTCGTGGTCGTCGCGCTCGTCGCCGGCGGCCCGCTTGCGGCGCTCGTCATGGGGTTGTTCGTCGTCAGCGGCGTCGTCGTCGCCCGCGGGACCGCCCGATTGACGACCCTCTCGCCGGCGACGGTTACCCTCGCGGCGCTCTGGGGGCTCTGGTCGCACCCGTGGGGCGACCTCGTCACGGGCTCGCCGCCAGACTGGCTGTTCCCCTTTGGATCGCCGGTTCTCGAGTCACGCGTCGTCCTCCATTCGGACCCGACGCTGCACCTGCTCGGCGCGTTCGCGATCGAACTCGCCGCCATCGCACTCGCGCTCACGACGGTCTGTCGACTCACCGACCGATCGATCCTCGGCTCGGTCGACCGGCGGGCGTCCGTCGGCGCTGCCTACGGAATCGCCGCGCTCGCCGTAACGCCGCCGACGCTCGAGGTGTCCTACCACTTCGTCTTCTCCATCCTCGGCGTCGGGCTCGTCGTCGGCGCGATCCGAAGCTCTCCCTCGCCGGCGTTCGGTCGTCTCTGGTACTCGCGACCGTCGGTCGACGCAGTTCTCGAGGTTGCGCTGACAGCGGTGGCCGCGGTGACGGTCGCGCTCACCGCGTACGCGATCGTTTACGTCGTCGTACCCGCGTGAGCGATGGCTCTCGACCCGGCGCGTCTCCACGTCCACTGACGAGTACATACTCTTTTGTGAGAACGCTCAGTACGAGTCACCGTGTCTCAGACTACGCTCGAGGGGCTGATCGCCGACGGTCGCACCAACGCGGTGGTCGCGTGGCTGTTGATCGTCGCGATCGGCGGTATCGGACTCGCTGAACTGCTCACGGGTGGGTTTCTGTGGGCGACGTTTGCGGCGACGCTCGTGGCACTGGCGTTGCTTCCGCCGGTCGCCTTCCGCTCGCCGCAGGCGATGCTCCCCTGGGAAGTACTGTTGCTGGCCGCGCTGCCCGTACTGGGGATGGCGATCGATGCCGACCGGTTGACCGGCCACTTCGCCGCGTACCTGTCTGTCGCGGCCATCGCGCTCGTCCTCGCCGTCGAACTGCAATCGTTTACGTCCGTGCGGATGACGTCCAGCTTCGCCATCGTTCTCGTCGTCGTCGGGACGATGGCCGCGGCGGGCCTGTGGGCGCTGCTCCGGTGGAGCGCGTCGAAGACGCTCGGCATCCCGTTCACGGCCGACCACGACGCGGTGATGTGGGAGTTCGTCTACTCCGCCGTCGCGGGCATCGGCGCTGGGGTCGTCTTCGAGCTCTACTTCAGACGCCTCGCACCGACCGATCAGCGCCTTCCGGAGGATCTCGCGCCGACCGCGGAGGTCGACGATGCGTAACCGCACCGGCTGGCTCCCCTCCCGTCGGCGCCAGCGCCAGCTCTCGTATCTCATGGAGCTCGGTCTCGTCGGCATGCTGTTCGTCGGCATCGAACGCGGAAACGGCGGAATCGTCGTCAACACCGGCGTCGCGCTGGCCGTCACGCAGCTCCCGCCGCTGCTCGAGCGCGACTACGAGATTCCGATGGACCCGCGGCTCACGCTGTGGATCACGACCGCCGTCTTCCTCCACGCCTTCGGCACCGTCGGACTGCCGGGTGCGACGCGAACCCTCTACAGCGACATCTGGTGGTGGGACCACATGACCCACGCGCTGTCGGCGTCGCTGGTCGCCGGCGCGGGCTATGCTACCGTCCGTGCATTCGACGAACACGCCGAGGGCGTCCATCTTCCACGGAAGTTCGTCGCGGTGTTCATCCTGCTGTTCGTCATCGCGTTCGGCGTCCTCTGGGAGATCCTCGAGTTCGCTATCGCGCTGTCGGCCGAGGCGCTGGGGATCAGGGCTGTCCTCACTCAGTACGGTCTCGGCGACACGATGCTCGACTTCGTCTTCAACTCGATCGGTGCGATCATCGTCGCGACGTGGGGCGGGGCCTATCTCAGCGACGTGTCGGGGGCGATCCGACAGCGCCTCGAGTCGCGAGCCGACTGAGTCCCCCGCTATAGCGGCGGACGCCGACTCACATATCGAAACCGACGATCAGTTTTACGTCGCTGCTCGGTGTAGGAAATCCGGCCATGGTCTTCAAGAAGATCACACTCATCGGAACCAGCCCCGAGAGTTTCGACGCCGCCGCAGACGACGCTATCGATCGCGCGGAATCGACCCTCGAGAACGTCCACTGGATCGAGGTCGACGAACTCGGCGTCGAAATCGCCAGCGCCGACGACCGCGAGTACCAGGCCGAAGTCACCGTCGCCTTCGAACTCGAGGAGTAAGCCGAGCCGCCGACTCGGTCGTCGTCTCGCAGTCTCTCGTTTTTTCGGTTGGAATCGCCGAACTGACTGCCGTCTATCGGCGTGATAACGGAAAACGAGGGACGGTACCAAAACGTCCGCTGACGGCCGGGTCGGGATTACGTTCGGAACGATTCGCCACAGCCGCACTCGCTGACGACGTTCGGGTTGTCCACGTGGAACCCCTCGGCCTGGAGCCCGTCCTCGTAGTCGAGCACGCTCCCCTCGATGTACTTGAGACTCGCCGGATCGACGAACACGCGCAGGTCGTGATGTTCGTAGATCGTGTCGTCCTCGTCCGGCTCGTCGTCGAACCGCATGCCGTAGGACAGGCCGGCACAGCCGCCCTGCTGGACGAACAGCCGGAGGCCGGCCTCCGTCACGTCGAGGTCCTCCCCCTCGAGCAGGGCCAGCGCCTGCTCGGCGGCGTCCTCGGTCACTTCGATCTCCGGCTGGGTGTCGGCCTGCCCGCCGTCCATACTGTCCGTACTCATACCGATACCTTTCCGCGCGACGATGTTAACTGTGACGCCATTCGAACGCGAGCGGGCTAGCCCCATCCGGTTACGCTCCTCTCTGTGGTCGCTGCCGGCGTCCGTCAGCAACTCGATCGGCGCCGGAACGAGCGGTAGCAGGTTCCGAACTGTCGCTCGTCGTTCCGCGAGAGTTCGATGTCGTGTTCCGCCAGTAGCTCGAGCATCCGTTCGAGGTCACAGCCGTACCACATCGAGAGGAGCCGCACGTTCTTCTGGGCGTAGTCGTAGTTGCGCTCGAGGACGCGCCCGTCAGTCGGATCGACACGCGGTTCCATCTCACCTCCTCCTTTGGCCTCCACCTACGTAAAACCAGTTTGCACTTTGGTAACCTGAGACCGCCGTCGACCAACGATCTATTACCGTTCGCTACGGATCTCGCTCGTCGTCGAGCCGAAGTCGAACGCTCTCGGCGTGGGCCTCGAGCCCCTCGGCGTCGGCGAGGGTCGTGATCGTCTCGCCCAGGTCTGCGAGCCCCTCGCTCGAGAGGCGCTGGACCGTCGTCGATCGGAGGAACGTTTCGACGGAGAGTCCGCCGGTCACCCGCGCGCCGCCGTTGGTCGGCAGGACGTGGTTGGTCCCGCTGGCGTAGTCCCCGGCCGCGACGGGGGTGTTCGGCCCGAGGAAGACGCTCCCCGCGCTGTCGATCCGGTCGACGATCGACTCTTCGTCGTCGGCGATGACCGAGAGGTGCTCTGGGGCGTACTCCTCCGTAAAGAGGATGGCCTCGCTCATCGAGCGAGCGAGGAGCACACCGCTCGCGTCGTTCGTCAGGGCCTCGCGGATCACGTCCTCGCGTTCGCGCCCGTTCGCTCGCTCGTCGACGGCGTCGGCGACGGCGTCGGCTGTCGCCTCGTCGTCGGTGACGGCCACGACCGAGGCGTTGGGGTCGTGTTCGGCCTGGGCGACGAGTTCGGCGGCGACCAGTTCGGGGGTCGCGCTTCCGTCTGCGATCGCGACGACCTCGCTCGGTCCGGCGAGGAAGTCGATCTCGACGTCACCGCGGACCTCGGCTTTGGCCGCGGTCACCCACTTGTTCCCCGGACCGACGATCTTCTGGACGCGGTCGATCGTCTCCGTCCCGTAGGCCAGCCCCGAAATCGCCTGTGCGCCGCCGACGCTGTAGACGACGTCCGCCCCAGCGGCGTGGATGGCCGCCAGCGTGACGGGATTCAACTCGTCGGCCGGCGGCGTGACGACCGCGACGTGGTCGACGCCCACGACGACCGCCGGAACGATCCCCATGATCGCACTCGAGGGGTAGGCCGCCGAGCCGCCGGGGACGTAGACGCCGACGCGATCGAGCGGCCGAAAGCGGCGACCCAGCGTGCGGCCGTCGCCGAACTCCCGCCGCCAGTCCTCCGGGAGCTGGGCCTCGTGGAACTCGCGGACGTTCCCCGCGGCGGTCTCGATCGCCGCTCTGATCTCGGCGTCCACCTCGTCGTAGGCCCGCTCGCAGTCGTCGGTGATCTCGAGGTTGCCGAGTTCGACGCCGTCGAACTCGCTCGTGAACTCGCGGACGGCCACGTCGCCCTCTTCGCGGACCCGATCGACGATCCCGCGAACGTCCTCTCTGACGGCCTCGATGCCGGCGTCGCGCTCGAAAAAGGCCGCGCGATCGGCCGGCCCGAGGTCGGCGATCGGCTGCACGTCGATAGTCATGACTCCGGATTCGAGCGGCGGGCGAAAAACGGTTTCCTTATGCTCACGCGTCCGGGTTCTCGACCTCCCAGATTCCGACGGCGTCGAGGGTCGCCCTGACGAACAGATAGACGAGGAGGCCGAAGCCGACGAGCGCGAACGGCGCCTGCAGGAGGTTCGCGATCTCGACCTCGAGAACGATCCGGCTCAGCCCCCGAACGACGAAGCTCACGATCACCAGTCCGAACGCGATGACCGCGAGTTTGACGAATCCCGAACGGTCCATGCCTACTCCTACGAGCACTGTCGCTAAACGATGTCGGTTATTCCCACGCCCGACGTCTCCGCCACGCGTCGACGGCTCAAGTCAGTTACTTGACGTCGGCGCTGGCGGCGCGGCCGATGGCGTAGATTGCCACCGAGCCGAACACCAGCGCGAGCCCGACGAGGACGGCCAGCGCGGGGACGAGCGTGTTCCACATTCCCTCGAACCGCGTGACCTCGATGACCGTCATCGTGTCCTCGCCGAGCATCACTGCGCGGGCGGCGTCGACGCCGTAGGTGATCGGGTTGAACGTCGCGACCGTCTGGATCCAGTCCGGCAGCGCCGGCAGCGGGAGGAACGCACTCGAGACGAACAGCAGGGGCAGTTGCAGCAGGTTCGCCCCGATGATCGTCGACTCCTCGTCTCGAGTGACGACGGCCAGCACGTTCGAGAACGCGGTGAACCAGACCGAGAACACGACGCAGATGCCGGCGATGGCGACGGCACCGACGAGCCCCGTCTCGATCTCTGCGCCGAGCAGGACGCCGAGTCCCATCACGATCGTCACCTGAGCGACGATGCGGACGATCTCGGCTAGCGTCTTCCCGAGGAAGACGGCGGTCCGGTTCATCGGACTGACCAGGATCTTCTCGAACATGCCGGTCTCGATGTCGTTGACCAGCCCGATGCCCGAGGTCGCGGCCGCGACCAGCGCCACCTGGATCACGATCGCCGGTACGAGGTAGGTCTCGTAGGTGATTCCGGGCAGCGCACCCGTCGCCACGCCGCCGAACACCTGCGTGAACAGCACGAGGAAGATGATCGGCTGGATCAGCGAGACGACGAGGACGAACGGGTTCCGGACGGACTTGATCGTCCACCGGACGAACGTGACCCACACGTCGCTCGCGAACCCGCCGCCGTGACGGTCGACGTTCGGCGTGCTCATCGGTCACCTCCCGTTCCGCCGGTTTCCGTCCCGTCGCCGGCGACGGGGGCACCGTCGCCGGTCGGCTCCGATCGCACGGCGTCGGCCGCCGCCGACTCTCCCCCGGTTCCCACCCCAGCGTCCGGACGGTCGTCGGTTACGGCGAGGAACACGTCGTCGAGCGTCGGCGCGCGGACGTCGAACCCGACCACGTCGATGCCGGCGTCCCGCAGCGCGACCAACAGATCCGTTCCGCGCGTCCGCGCGTCGCGCGCGGTCACCTCGATCCCCGACTCGGTCCGCTCGATCGTCGCACCCTCGGCGAACAGCCCCTTTTCGCGCGCAACCGTCGCCGCCCGTTCGCTCGCGTCGGGATCCGCCAGTTCGACGCCGAGGATCTCGCCGCCGACGCGGCGCTTCAGTTCGGCGGGCGACCCGTCAGCGACGACCCGCCCGCGCTGGATGACCGACAGCCGATCGCACAGTTGGTCGGCCTCTTCCAGGTACTGCGTCGTCAGGAAGACCGTCGTCCCTTCGTCGTTGATCCGCCGGAAGTACTCCCAGAGGCGGTTTCGCGCCGCCGGATCGAGTCCGGTCGTCGGTTCGTCGAGGAACACTAACTGCGGCCGGTGGACCAGCGCGGTCGCCGCGTCGAGGCGTTTCTTCATCCCGCCCGAGAAGTCGTCAGCGACCTTGTCCGCCACGTCGGTCAGTTCGACGAGCTCGAGCAACTCGTCGATCCGGTCCGTTCGATTCGCTTTCGGCACCCCGTAGGCGTCGCAGGCGAACCGGAGGTTCTCGTGGGCGGTCAGCTCCGGATCGATGCTCGTCTCCTGGGCCATGTAGCCGACCGTCGCCCGCACGCTGTGTGGGTCGGCGATTGCGTCGAAGCCGTTGACCTCCACCGAGCCAGCCGTCGGGCGCAACAGCGTCACCAGCGTCTTGATCACCGTCGTCTTCCCCGCACCGTTGGGCCCGAGGAAGCCGAAGAACTCGCCTTCGTCGACGAGCAGGTCGACGCCGCGGACCGCCTCGGTCCCGTCCGCGTACGTCACCGCCACGTCCCGGGCCTCGATTGCGTAGTCGGTCACAGTCGTGTTTGGGCGAGCAACTGGATATAGCTGTGAGTTCGAAACTACTTCGCAACTTCGGAGTCCGAACTATCGGCGCTCGTCACTCCTCGACGGGCTCGAGGTCGTGCTCGATGGCCCACGCGTGCAGGTGGCCGAACGCCGGAAACGCTGCTCGGCCCTTCTCGGTCGGTTCGTACTCGACCCGCGGTGGGACCTCGTCGTAGGCCTCCCGCCGGAGCAACCCGGCCGCGACCAGCTCTTTGAGCCGCTCGGTGAGGGTGTTCGCCGGCACCTCGAGGCGCTCCTCGATCTCCGAGAAACGGAGCGGCCCGTCTGCGAACGCGAACGTCGAAAGGATCGCCATCGCGTGGGCCTTCCCGAGGAGATCCAGTAGCCGGGCGACGGTCCGTTCGACCCGCTCGCGCTCGTCCGGTTCGAGTCGGTCGCGGAGCGCTCGCGCAGTCTCCTGTGACCGGCCGGCGTCTAGCCCCGGAACCGTCTCGATGTCGGACGGCGCCTGTCCACCGTCTCGGCCGGCCTCTCCGTTCGAACGCGCGTCGTTCGGCTCCTCGTTCATACCCCACACTGAGCGAGCCGAAAACTAATACTTCGCGTCTCTAACTATCGGACAGGCATCGGTCTCGACGCCACTACTTCGAAACTTCGAAGTCACAACCTTATGAATCGAGCCGCCGAAACGACGGCTATGCAAATCGCAATTTTCGGGGCGACCGGTCGGACCGGCCGCCCGCTCTGTCGGCAGGCGCTCGAGCGCGGGCACACCGTCGTCCGCGCGCCGCGGCTCACCGAGGGCGATCCGACGGGCGAGTACCGCGCCGGTGACCTCGCGCTGGGCTTCGAATCGATCGACCGCGCCGACGTCGCGCGGTTCATCCTCGACTGTCTCGAGGGGGAGGAGTTCGTCCGCGACCTGCCGAAGGTGGGACCCGCGTGAACGTCCTCGTCACGGGCGCGACCGGGACCGTCGGTCGCCACGTCGTCGACGGCCTTCGCGACGCGTCCGACGTCACCGTCACCGCCGCGAGTCGCGATCCCGCCCGCGCCCGTGATCGACTGGACTGTGCGACCGTCGCCTTCGATTTCACCGACCCGACGACCTATCGAGATGCGTTCGCCGACGCAGACGCGATGTTCCTCGTTCGCCCACCCGCGCTCTCTCGAGTCCGTCGAGATGCCGTTCCAGCTCTGGTGGCCGCCGTCGGTGCCGGGGTCGAACGCGTCGTCTTCCTCTCGGTCATCGGTGCCGATCGGAACCCGCTCGTCCCCCACGCGCGCATCGAGTCGTGGCTCGCCGACGCCGGCCTCGAGACGACGTTCCTGCGCGCCTCGTTTTTCATGCAGAACCTCTCGACGACTCACCGCGAGGAGATCCGCGACGGTCGGCTGGCAGTCCCCGCCGGCGACGGGAAGACGAGCCTGGTAGACGCTCGAGACGTCGCCGCCGTCGCCGTCCGCACACTTCGTGAGGGGATCACCGGCGCGTACGACCTCACCGGTCCGGACGCGCTCTCGTACGCCGAGGTCTGTGCGGTGCTCTCGGCGGCACTCGAGCACGAGGTCGAGTACACCGATCCCTCGCTTCCTCGGTTTTTGCTCTCGCGGTACCGACTCGAGGGTGACCTCGCGAAGACCGGTGTGATGGCCGCGATCTACACTACTGCACGGCTCGGACTGGCGGACCGAGTGACCGACGACGCCCGGTCGCTTCTCGGCCGTCCGCCGACGGACTTTCGGACGTTCGTCCGGGATACTCGCACAGTCTGGGCGTAGCCGGTCAGACCGACCGGTGTACGCGGCCGGTAATAGGCTCTTTCTCTGTTTCGAACCGGCTCTCGGGAGTATTTCGGTCCGTCCCGCTTCGAAGAAACAGTGTAGTCACGTTCGTCCCGGTCGGCAAGTCCTGCATAACTATTCCGCGTCCACCGTACCACCGTCCTATGTGGCCATGGGAACACGCGATCGTTGGTTATCTCGCGTATTCAGTGGGCTGTCACCTCGTCTTCCGCGACTCGCCCAGCGGGCTCGAGGCGTTCGCCGTCGTGCTGGCGTCGACCCTCCCCGATCTGATCGACAAGCCCCTCGCGTGGGAGTTCGGCGTCTTCGACGCGGGGTACGCGATCGGCCACTCGGTGTTCTTCCTCGTCCCGCTCTCGATCACCGTCGGAACCGTCGCGGCCGCGGCCGGTCGTCCGCGAACCGGTCTCGCCTTCGCTGTCGGGTCGCTGCTGCATCCCCCCGCCGATCTCCTCTACTCCTACGTCAGCCAGGGTATCGTCCAGGTCGAACTCATGCTCTGGCCGGTCGAGACCGTCACGGGGCATCCGCCCAGTCGAGGCTTCCTCGACTCGTTCGGTACCCTGTTCGGCCGCTATCTGGGCGAACTCCTCGCAGGGGACGTCTCGACGTACGTCTGGCTCCAGTTAGGACTGGCCGCGCTCGCCTTCTCTCTCTGGCTCTACGACGGCGCGCCGGTTCTTCGCCAGTGCCTGCTCGGTGGTAAACGGCTCCTCCCGGAGACGAACGACTCACGTTCGAACCGGTGAACTGCCCGAATCGCGGCCGACGCACGGCCTCTGTCGCAGTGGCGGTTATATTCAGCGTATAGTCGGTTCTTGCTCGCCGACGGCAGTGTCGAATCCCCAGCGCAACTCGAGTCGCTGGTTCGCGTCGATTCCCTACGGCTCCGGTCGACGAGTCATCGCCCTTCTGGATAGCCCCGTGATCACGGTGAGAACGCTCCTCGAGTCTCGAGACGACCGATTCCCGTTGGAGACATCGACGACTGTCTTGCACTCGAGAACGTGTTCCCCGGCTGAATGCCAACGATGGTCAATGGCCGGACGAGACGACGGCCTTATGTATGGACCGGGGATTCCATACTAATGCGAACGACGTGGCGCACGCCGCCACGTTCCCTCCGGCCGGGACCCGGCACGGAGGCAGGAAATATTCCGTTTCCTCGTCACGACCGACGGCTCGTCCGTCGGTCGTCTCGAGGGCGTTCGGATCGATCGCGTTTGACGCCGGATCTCGGTGTCTCAGTACGACGCCCTTATATACTCTGGGCGCGTACTTCAGAATACGCGAAAGTCCCCGCCGGATGCGATTTCCGGCTGGGGAACGATCCGACGCCCTTAAGTGTACGAGGGTATTCGGATATGACGTGAACGACGCCCCGCTCGCTGCGGGTCGTCACTCGGGCGGTCGTAGTCCGAAGGGGTTATGTACCCCAGATGGCTTACGAATACGTCCGAAGGAAATGAGGATCCTACCCCTGCGGTCCGCCGTACAGATGGGATCTGATGTTAGCCTTGGTAGTTCGGTGACGCCCGACCGGTCATCGCGACCGACCGTGTGTCATC
>NZ_JAMQOJ010000006.1:0-463435 GCF_031626495.1 Natrinema sp. 1APR25-10V2 | reverse complement strand
GTCCCGGGCTGGAGGTCGTCGCCATCGAACACCGGATCGGCGGCCGTCGTCGCCGTGATTACGACGTCCGCGCCCGAGACAGCGGCCGCACTCGAGTCGACCGACTCGACTGCCGCCTCGAGGTGATCGTCGAATTCCGCGGCGAACGCCGCCCGGTTCTCGGGGGTCGGCGAGAAGACCCGGACCGACTCGAGATCGCGGACGGTCGCGGTGGCGTGGAGCTGTCCGCGGGCCTGCGCGCCGCTGCCGATGAGTCTAACCGTACTCGCGTCGTCTCGCGCGAGCGCGTCGACGGCGACGGCACCGGCCGCGCCGGTCTTGAACGGGTTCATGCTCGCTCCGTCGATGAGCGCGAGGGGTGCGCCGCTCTCGGCGTCGAACACCGGCGTCACGAACCAAGCGTCGGGCCCGGCAAAACCTAACGTGTACATGTAACCGCCCATCGCACCCGTCTCGGGGAGAATGGCCGAGTAGTGCGTGAGTTCCCCGTCGGGACTCTCGCGGTGGATAGTCTGTCGCGGCAGCGCCGGTGCGCCGTCGCCGCGCTGGCGGTAGCCGTCGTGGACGGCGTCGACGTATTCGGCCGGTGTCGCGAGTCCGTTAGTTTCGTCGCTGGTTATAAATAACTCATCTGTCATATATGGCCGTGTCACGTGCGTCACATAAAAGACAGTGATAGCACTGCTTAGAATGCTAAGTTTAATTTTCATATACTATGGCGATAACATCTAGTTAGCGCGGATTAAGAAGCGAACAGGTCGGAGAGTAGGATTAACCAAGCAGTTCGCAAGCCTCCTCAGCGGGCGCTACACGGCAGGTTTTGATGAAACTCGAGAGCGTGAGCGGACGGCGACGCCCGTCAGGGTGTTCGCCGTCCGCCTCCATACAATCGGATGTTCGCTTCGATATATGTGAGCAATTCGTATCGATTGACCGAGAAAACACGATTTCTCTGAGACGATGTTTCTCGTTGATGGCTATGGCTACCTGACTGCCCTCGCTCGATTCGGACGGAACTGTCTGCTTGACTATATCGATCGAAACCACATCGAAAAATGGTTTCACACCTTCGAGATGCGTGTTGACCGCTTCCATAATTCGTGGGCGGCAATCGCGCAAGCGTCAGAGAATGGCTTGAACAGTTCATGTACTATATGACACACAACGACCGCACTAATCACTCAACGGATAGATACCAGCGGAGGTGCTAAGCTAGTCAGCGTCCACTTCGCTAGATTATCGGTTACAAACACTACTAGATAGTTCGATAGGTTCGGACGTCGAACGGAGTTAATAGACAGTCCACGATCGGGGCCACAAGTTTTAGCGAAATAATGTATTTTAGATTTTATTTTCTCGGTGACGAATCGGAAATTCAGATCAATAACATCGCTACTGGCCGCATACCGCAATTGATCTAAACGGGAACAGTATCATCTCTACAAGGCACTACTCAACAGCTATGACCGACCCTACGGGGTAGTTCGTACATGAGTGGCTCGAGAAACGTAATTTAGGGGTTTTCGGTCCCGGCTACAGCGCACGACATCTCCAGATAGCCTCCGCTGAATGAGGTCCGATTTCGTTGCAAAAAACACGGAAGCTAGACTTTTTAGAAACATACGATATTATATAGAAGGGTATACAGTTTTGTTTATGAATATATCGAAGCCGTCAATAGGAGAACCGAGGCCCCTGGTGTCTGACTTCTGATACAGTTCTAAAACAGCTATATGAAATGTAGCCAGTTAGAGGAGTGACTAGATCGCAGAATTTATAATATCGGCTCTGAGCGGCGACTGCGGAACCACGAGAAAGACCGAAATCAGTGGCACTGTCTAGTTTAGCACCTCCGCAGGCGGTTGTTCGTTGAGTGATTAGTGCGGTCCCTGTATGTTATAGTAGTGAACAAACTGTTCAAGCCATTCTCTGACGCTTGCGCGATTGCCGCCATAGCGGTCGATCCGGATTTTGAGAGTGTGAACCCACTTTTCGATGTGGTTTCGATCGACAGAGTCGAGGTGACCGTTCAATCCGAATCGAGCGAGGGCGATCAGGTAGCCAGCGTCATCGACGAGAAACTCAGCATCGGAGAGATCGTGTTTCTTGGTGAGTCCATACGGAAACGCAGCAGTTGGATCGGTGCCTCGCCGCCCAAAGTGTGCCCGTTCGGTGGTCCGGCGTGCTCATCCTCGAGTTCGAGCACGGCTTCCCCATAGCCAACTTCCGCCCGGACGACCTCGATTCCGAGGTACTCGGCGAACGGCGATGCCTCGATCATGTCGGCAGGTAACACAGTTGCGCCTGTCAGCTCGTGAGGGTGAAAGTACGTCGCCCGGGCGTCATCAGGGCGGTCATCTCGACGACACGGTCTGCGGCGGTCGCGTCACCGATCGAAGTCGCGGAGCGTCGACCCGGAACTCGAGGAGATCCAGTCGAAGAAAAAGCGGCTCCCTCCGCTCGAGGAGAAGCGGGCGACCCTACGGGACCGCATTGAGGAGGTCGAGTCGGAGCTGGCAGAAACGGAAGCCGAACTGGACGCGCGTGACGCGGACCTCGAACAGACCCGCGAGGAGAAGGCCGAGTTGGAGTCGGCGCTCTCGACCCTCCGGTAGAAGCGGTCAAGACTCGAGGACGTTCGATACGACGTCGACACCGAGCGCGACAGTCTCGACTCGCTTCGAGAGACACAAGCGATTCATCGCTTGATCGGCGTCAAACGCCCTCATCAAGCAATCTGGAACTGGGTCCTGTGGCGGCTTTTGCTTCTCTGCTATCTAGAAGTCACAACAGCACCATTGTTTATACTGTCACGGAGGGGAACTGACTAGAATCGATTATAAAACGGAGTCCGCGATTGGATTAGATCTGCGAGATCCGCTGGTAGTCGTTGTCGAGGCTCGCGGCGTCTTCCGGTAACAGCGCGACCACGAGATGATCACTATAGTCAGACAGGTAGTCGACTAGATTCGCAATCCGTTCGGAGTCGATCGCTTCCAAGGAGTCTAAGATCATGAACGGGACGGTCTCGTACACTTCGTGTGCTAGATAACCGGCGAGCGCGAAGATCAACCCGGTCACTTCTCGTTCGCTCTCACTGAGATGATCGATCGTATCCTCGTAAGTCGTGTTGCTTTCCGTTTGGCGGATCACGTGCAGATCGAACACACTCTTGGTCACCTTCCGACGCCCTTCGCGAACTTCCCGTTCGACCCGCTCGATCCAGATCCGATCCAGGTTATCGTATCCGAGCAGGTTCAGCACAGTGTCCATATGCTCGTTGAATTCGTCGACGGCCTGCTGTTCGATTCGATCGATCTTTGTTCGCAGCTCGGAGATTTCGTCAGTGAGTGCTTCTCGCTTCTCTTTGAGGTCGTCTTCTTCATCGATCTGTTCCTCGATATCTTGGATTTCACTTTCGGTCTGCTCCAAGTTCCCCTCGAGTTTCCCGAGATCGTACTCCAGTTGATTCGCTTCTTTATGGAGATCCAAGATCTCTTCGTAGGAATCGTTCTCCAATTCTTCGACCTCACTCTCGACCTCGCTGATCTCGCTCCGGATCTGTTCCTTCTGCTCGGTCAGCTGTTCGATCTCGTCCTCCGTCGCTTCGATTTCGCGCTCGATTTCTGTGAGTCGCTGTTGGGCATCTTCCCGACGACGCTGCTGTTGCTGGAGTTCGCGGCGGTCCTCTTTTAGATCGTCAAGTTTGTCCTGAATTTCGTTCGACTCCTGGCTCTTCTCCTGGGAATACTCTCGGAGCTGGTCAACTGTCGCCTCGATCTGCTCGACTTCGACTTCATTGCCACACGTCCAACACGTTGTTGTCTCCTCGGGGAGTAACTGGTCCGTCACCGGTCCATCCGACCCAAGAGCAGTGGACAACTCCGTGTCCGCTTCCGCTATCATGTCCTCGTTGAACTGAATGACGCTCCGACATTCGCTTATTTCGGATTGGAGCTGTTGTTTCTGCTCTCGAAGGCGCTCGATGCGCGATTCTAACTCATCGATCTCGCCGACCGGGGTCTCCGGAAGATCGGCCAGTTCCGACTCGAGTTCCTGCTTTTCGGATTGAAGTGAATCGAGACTATCACGTTCCGTTTCTAAGTCGTACCGAATGTTCTCCAGCGTCGACCGTTTGTCTCGAAGGGTCGAGAGTTTCTCTTCGAGTTCCGCTTTCTCTTCACGCGTTTGTTCGGGATCTGCGTCGCGCGAATCAAGTTCGTCCTCTTTTTCCGCGAGTTCAGTTTGAACGTCTTCTATACGACCTCGGAGACTCGTCCGCTCTTCTTCGAGCGACGGTAGTTGTTTCTTCAGCGATTCGATCTCGTCGAGTTGCTTATCAACCTCGTGACGCCGCTGGACAAGCCGTTCGATCTCGGCCTGAATCTCGTCAGTGTCGACTGGTCGCATGATAATCTCCCGGAGGTCGTCGCTGTTCGCGACGGCTCGACGGGCCTCGTTCGATTCCAGCAAGAATGCGAAGAGGTCTGCGAGCGTTGAATCTTCAAGGTACGGCTCTCCACTGGTAGTGATCCGGGCGTTTGTGCGCTTGAGGGTTCGACGATATGTCTCCTCTCCGATGTTCATTTCGACGGTCGCTTCGTTCACGTCCCCCTTGACCGAAACGTCATTGCTCCCTAGGGCAGCCATTACGGCCTGAAGAAGGGACGTCCGATTCGTCGCGTTCCGTCCGACGAGGAGCGTTACGCCGGGGGAAAACGTCACTGATGTCTCATCAATACCCCCGATATTTTCTACGCTCAGATTGACTTCTTGTTTCGATTGTCCAACGCTCATTACTTACTCTTACATCTCTGATTGCAATAAATCCTTTGGTTAGTATCCAATTTTGGTAGTATTCACTACACTCACTAAGTAACGATGATAGTGATTTGGTCTTTTGTATCGATTTTCTAGCTCTTGCACTCACATTTCTTTTGATCGAGAAGATCAATTACATCAAACTGCCGGCCACAGTCCTCACAGAAGACGTTGATATCGACCGTAACTTCGTGAGAACCTAGCTCAATTTGATCATTTTCTACCAGACCATTCAGCTTTGTCTCGGTTACTAGTCTCGTTCGACTGCGAAGTTGTTGAATGCTGTTCTTGTCCCGTGTGACCGGGTTCTGACTCGGATTATACTCAGCGTTTCTTTCTTCTTTTAGGTATGACCGAATTGCCGCGTAGGTGACAAAGTCAGACTGAAGCGCCTCAACGTCAATTCCCTCACGTTCGAGTCGGCGTCGGATCCGTGTTTGATCGGCCGATGTCCCCTTTTCTCCTTTGAGTTGAAGATAGATATTGTCGACATCGGTATCGAGGCGTGTGACCCCTGACTCGTCGATCGTGGACTGTAGGATACGTTTATTAAATATATCCGCTAAGTCACGTAGACTCTTCCGTTCGTCACCGGATGCCGTCCACATCCGTTCAAGTTCGCCGCCAAATCCATCAAAATTATACTCTTCGATGAGTCGTCCTACTTTCGTTTGAGGATCTCCGTTATGCTCTTTGGTGCCCATATAAATTGCTCTCTGTTCAGAGGACATCAGGCTTTCTATTGATGGCCGGTTTCTACAATTGTTCCCCCATCTATTCACTATCTATTATCTAGAAACAATACCAACTCGCAAGTAAAAGTTCATTTCTCGATACGAAGTAGGTACCTGATTGCACGGAATTAATAGTGAGAACTCTGAACAGGTAATAAACTTATCCTTTGTCCAGGGTGTTTGGAATAACAGTAGTACTATTGTTATCCTGTCGAAGCACGATGCTGATGCTAATCTCGTGCGATCTATAATTTTGCTTATATTTTTAAGCTACTTCTGCTTATTTTGGGAGGACAAAGAATGGTGTTTGTTGTTAGCAAACATCTCGCAATCTCCCCCTTATATACTTGAAGTCGTAATGGATGTTCACTTGCGGTCTGTTTCCAGCAATTGATCGAGTTTCAGTTGCAAAGACCATCTCACGGGAAGTCTCCTGCTCATCGTTGTGAGGCCTATGTAGTGATGTTTGCTATCAACAAACATTATCCTCTCAATCTGGACAAAATAAAATCCTAATTATATTAAATATAGCGTAATAATACGCTGTTTCTGTGACGGGTAAGTAGCGCTACTGACTGTCTCAAAGATGGTTCGCGGTTTTCATTAGTACTACTACCACTTTAGCTCGCTTTCTGGACTGATTAGATGTCGGTATCTTTCTGTTCGGGAATATCAAACGCAATATCTGGGGTATGAACGAGTAACCACATGATCGCTGGATCATATACACGGCAACAGGCGCAAGGTCATCAAGACAATCGGTTGCACGTCAGAAAGAAAGCAACCGACTTTCGGACTGCACTATGAAACCGTATCGACCCATGATCACGAATGGCGGGAGCGAACCTGCGCTTGGGCTTTGTGTTCTGCCGGGTCGCGTGTGCGGTAACTGGTTCTGAGAGGACTTTTGGTAGGTGTACGAGATGAGATTAACATCAGCGGAAATGTATGAATGGATCTAAACCTCAGGCTAACTAGTCAGAAACGAGCGGGCAGATTGCTCTGAGGCATGTCTTCTCCGTCGAAGAAATGGATTTCTTGGTCAGCGCCGTATCTGGAACGTTCGTATGCCGACCGTGTTATTCGAGGTTGTCTGCCTTCCGCCAGACGTTCCACGTTTCGGGGGTCTGCGGCCACCGCTTCGGTGGACGTCCGCCGACCTCCGGCGTTTCCTCCATCTTCGCGGTCAGCTCAATTGGATAGCCGTCTGGATCGGGGAAGTAGAGGAAAATATTATTCCCAGGTCCGTGACGCCCCGGTCCTCGATAGATGGGATGATTTCGCTCTTCTAATGCCTCGGCCGCATCGGTGATTGCCTCGTAGTCCGGTACTTCGAACGCGATGTGGTAGATCGGCCCCGTTGTCGGCAGCATCGGCGGGCCGTCCTCAGGGAGGTCCTCCTCGAATTGGTGGAGATCCAGTTCGAGTTCGCCTCGCTCCTCAAGTAGTTCAAGTTCCTCGTCAGAGTACTGAGTGATGTTCATCTCGTGATGATCCGACTGCTCGGCGACCGCTGGCGTCCGTAGGAATGCCACCGCATCGCCGATACGGTCTGAGACGGCCATGTTCAGCACGTCTGTGTAGAATTCGACCGTTCGTTCGATATCGCGTACTTTGATCGCAACGTGGTCTAAACCCATGTTATCTACGACCATATTCTATAAATGATACTGAACTGTATTGAGTTTTCTGGTTGCGAAGAGCCGTATCGAAAACGGATTTATGAGCTCATCACAAGTAGTCCGACACCGGTGACGATGAGGGTTGTTCCAGCGATTACTTGCAGCGTGAACGGCTCGCGGTCGCGCAAAAATATGTACGTCAGAGCGAGCGCGAATAACGGCGTTGTGTTGAGAAGCGGTGTTACAATGACCACCGTCCCCGAAAGGAGTGCCGCGTACAGACAAATGAGGCCAAAGCTTGAGGCGATACCTGCTAACACGAAGTACTGAAGATCCTCACGGGGAATCGACAGCCGGTCACGCTGGCTAGGAACGACTGTGAGGAAGGCGGCGATGACGAACCACGATGCCGTGAGGTTCACGGCCGCGCCGACCGCGGGTGACGGGACGAGACCCATCCCGGCCTTCCGCAGGAGTTGAACGCTCCCGTAGATAACCGCACCGGCGACCGGAAACAGGAGATCACTGTACCGGATGGCGACCGCGCCGTTGTCGTTTCGGTTCGCCGACGCCAACAGAATCCCTCCCGTGATTACGGCGAGAGCCCCCACTTGCCCCCGTGGTGAGAGCGTCTCGTTGAGCAACAGCATAGCGAGCATGATCGATACAAGCGGATTCGAGTTGCTAATTGGAAGTGTCAGGTTCACGCCCACCCGTTTGAGTCCAATGTAGTTACAAAGCCGACCGATGACAGGCGCGAATACGCCGGCAAGGAGGAAGTAGCGCCAAGCCCACAAATTGATCGTCACGTCGTACAGCATGATGCTGACCGTCCAGAGAACGATAGCATTGACTGTGACGGTCACGAATAATGCTGCGATCGGCGCTGAGCGCTCAACGCCGAACCGAGTGAGTACTGACGATGTCGCGAATGCAAACGCCGTTCCGAGTGCGAGAAGTATCTGAATTGGAATATCAATCATTTGCACGTCACTTGTTCTATCGTATGCTTAAAACGGGATTCTATACGGCTGTCCTTCTATTTTGCCCGAGGCGGTAAGCGGGTGCGCAATTACTTATGTGCCGACGTCCACATCCGTATTAAAACCTTGAAGCTTCTTGATGGCCGACATGGCCGCGAGATAGCTGGTCTTCGGGTTCGTCGGCGAGGGAACGTTCTTAACGGTCGTCTCTATCTGTCCTACTCCTCCTTCGGCGACGATCCGGTGAACGTTACTTTCCACGTCTGGATCGGCTATAATTTCGACAGCCGTTTCCTCGGGACCGATGCCTGCGAGACTAAGTGCCATTGCGACGTTGATGTTCGACGGAAAAGCCGTCGCGGCCTGGCTAGCCGGCCCCTCAAAGATGACGGACCGTTCCTCAACCGAATCGAGATCAATGCCGTTCGCCTCGATATACGGTGCTCCTTCGAGGCCTGCTGGTGGTTTCGTGGTCTGCAACCCTACTGTTTCCACCTCTCCAGCGAGCGCTGCGGCTTTGATCGCGTCAAGTCCGGCGATAGCACCTGATGGAAGCAAGAGCTTCCCATCACTGCTCTCGGCCGCGCTAATGACCTCCGAGCGCAAATCCTCATCGGCGAGCGCACCGACGCTCATAAGCATACAGTCACAGCCCTCGCCGAGCGCATCCACAGCGATTTCCTCGACTGCCTGTTGTCCCGCTGCCTCGATGACAACGTCCGCCTCGAATAACTCGCTGGGCGAATCTGCATACCGCGGCCGGTTTTCGGAATCAAACTGATCGCGAACGGCAGCAACGCGGTCTGTGTGGTGATCGTATACAGCAGAGAGGTCGACGGCGACCGTCCCGTCGGCGATCGCCCTCGCGATTTCGTTTGCAATCGTTCCACAACCGACAATACTGACTGATCGAACCATATTGGGCAGTCAAGCGAGCAGTGGTAAAATACTGACGCTCGAATTGGATAATGCCGCAGTCGACGAGCACTGTCTTCGATACCCACTCGAAACATATATTGTGTATGAGAGAAAACAGGCGACTGCATTATGGAAGAAGCTGGCCTACTAGTGCCGTTATTCCGGCGCCAGATGGAGCATTGCCAAGTGACGGCCGATGAAACCATCGCCCTCGTGACTGACGCGAAGAGTCCGCGGGAGTTCATCGGTGCCTGTTTCGCCGCAGCCGAGGATCTGGACGCGGACGTGTTCGAGGTGCAAGTCCCCGAGTACGGGCGCAACTCCGTCGGTCCGGAGATTTCCGAAGGACAGGGCGGGACGCTCCGCCTCCCCGATGGCCCGGTCGAAGCCTGCAAACACGCGGATATGGTGTTCGACTTCACCCTCGAGGGGTTCATCCACGTCCCCGAGCGCGGCGAGATCCGCGACGCCGACACCCGCATCCTCCGTGTCGGCGCACGCGAACCCCACTATCTCCGGCGGCTGATGCCCTGGGAGCCCGAGGAAGCCCAGCGTGTCAAAAACCGCGTCCAGCGTCACCGTGACCTGCTGGCCGACGCCGACGAGATGCGCATCACCTCCGAGTACGGCACCGACGTGACCATGGAAGTCGAGCCCGACACGGCCTTTGACTCGTACGGGTTCGCCGACGAACCCGGCAAGTGGGACGTCTGGGGCCAGAACATGGTCTCGAACTATCCGTCGAACGTCGAAGGGACCATCGTTATCGCGCCGAGCGACTACAACGTCGTTCCCTTCGCCGACTACGTCAGCTCCGCGATCGAATGCGTCGTCGAGGACAACTACATCGTCGAAATCAACGGCGAGGGCGGCGACGCCGAGTTGATGCGCGGCCACCTCGAGAGTTACGACGACCCGGACGTCTGGGCGACGAGCCACTTCGGTTGGGGCCTCAACCCGAACGGCACGTTCTACAACATGGCGCTCCACGACCGCAAGCCCGACGAAACGGGCGTGAGCGCGAGCGAAGGCCGCGTCTGGGAAGGCAACATGCTCTGGAGTACCGGGCCGAACACCCACGAAGACCGCTATGCGCCGTGTCACTACGACATCGCCCAGAAAAACTGTAGCGTCTACCTCGATGGTGAACCAGTCGTCGAACAGGGCGAAGTCGTCGTTGACTGAATCCGCTCCAGACTGTAACCGACGTGCCATAGACGCGGGCAGCTGGCAGTGACGGCTGCATTCATGGGTTGACACTGGCGATAGTCATTTCATTTATGGGAAATTTTAATTTGGTCCGGTCCGAGTGGCCTGTATGGACGAACCTGGTGGAGAAGCAGTAGCTCGCGTTTTGACTGAGAACGGGGTCACCGAAGCGTACGTATTGCTTGGCAACCAAACAGTCGACATCGCCGACGGTCTCGATAGTCGAGGAGCCGATGTGATAACGGCTAGGCACGAATATAATGCGGCGGTGATGGCCGATACTCGCGGTCGACTCACCGGCGAACCTGGGATCGCACTCACTGTTGCCGGCCCCGGAGCGACGAACGCGCTCACCGGCGTTGCGCAGGCGTACACGGCCGCATCGCCGATGATTCTCGTAAGTGCTGTACTCCCCGAGGATGCTCCCACCGAGTCGCTTCACGGCGTCGATGACCAGCACTTCGCTGAGAAGGCATTCGAGCCCGCGACCAAGTGGAGCACGCAGGTTCACGAACCAGAGCGCGTCCCCAAAGCGCTCAACCGGGCCTTTGATGTAGCGACGAGCGGGCGTCCCGGTCCAGTTTTTGTCGGAATCGATGAGGAAATCCTGATGGAGCCGGTCGATATTCCCGAGGATGCATTCCAGTGGAGCCACGTCTCCGACACGCCCCCGTCACCCAACGCAGCCACGGACGCACTTGACACGATCAGTCAGGCAGATCGGCGCGCTCTTTACGTCGGAAAAGGTGTCCTCAGAGCGTTCGCAGCCGACGACGCGATCGCGATCGCGGAGGCGCTCAACTGCCCGGTGGTCTGTCCACGACACTATCCGGACGCATTCCCCAACGATCACGAATTGTTCACCGGGACCGTCGGAATGGCCGACCATCCCGCAGCCGTTGAGACGCTCGCCAAGGCCGACGCCGTCCTGTCCCTCGGCGTCCGCCCTAGCTCTCACGAAGCAGCGGTCCTCGGTGATCGCACGAGCGACGATGTTGACCTCGTGTACATGCACAGTGGTCAGTCGGAGTTCCCACGAACCGACGCCCGGGCCGTCGTCGGCGGCGATCTGACGACGAGCCTGCCCGCCGTGGCCGACGCTCTCGCCACTGACGCCGGCGAGACTGACGCCGACTATCGCGAATCGGTTCAGGCCGAGGCTCAGCGGGTCAACGAGGAGATCGGCGACTACCTGTCCGACGTGGCTGACCAGACGCCGATCCACCCGCTCGTTATTATGGATGCGCTCCGAGCAGCGACCGACGACGACGTTATCCTCACCGGCGATGCCGGTGCGGCTGGCGGCGCCTGGCCGAACGACGCCTTCGAATACCGCGTTCCGAATACATTCCAGCACTCCCGGCTGTACGACTCGATGGGGTTCCCTGTGCCGGCAGGGAACGCTGCGAAACTAGTTGATCAGGACCGCCAGGTCGTCAACCTCATTGGAGACGGCGGAATGCTTATGTGCAGTATGGAGGTGGTCACCGCGGTCGCCACCGACACCGACGCCGTTACGATCGTCATGAACGATGCCAAATACGGGATGATCTGGAACTATCAGCGAAGAGACGGCCACGCGGAGGTTGCCACCGACATCCCACAGGTTGACTTCGCGACGATGGCTGAGGCGTTCGGGGCTCGAGGTGTCCGTGTCGAAACACCCGACGACGTTCAGCCAGCCATCGAAGCGGCTCTCGCCGCCGATGAACATGTCGTCCTCGATATCGTCATCGATCCGACTGCCGAGTATGTCTCTCGGACCGTCTGGTAAACGGGTTCGGAGAGGAAAACTATCATATATCTCGTCCGAATGCACACATATATGCCGGTCATGGAGCCGACGCCAGAAGACGTAACGCTTCGAGCGATAAACTACGACAGCGAGGACGGACAGTCGATGGACGGGTTCGAGATTACCGGGGAGACGACGACATTCGATGGCGACGAGACCTGTGTCATCTTCCTGCACGGACTGCGCGGGTTCGCCCTCGGGGCCGGCATCTCGCCCATTGCGTACCCGCTGGCCCGAATGGGGATGCGGTGTATTTCGATCAACAAGCGTAATAGCGGAAAAGGGTACGAAACCTCTGACTTTGCCGAGATAGACCGCGACATCGCCGGTGCTATCGATTGGGCGACGGACCGAGGCGCTGAGAGGATCGTCATCTGGGGTCGGAGCCTCGGTGCGACCGAGGCCGCATACTATCAGGGCAAACGCAACGACCCTGATGTCGACGCGGTCGTGTTAGCTGCGCCGTTCGCGGACATCCGCGAGCGGTCTACGCGGGGATACTTCGAAGCGGTTTCGGACGACCCCGATGCCGCGTACGAGGAATTCGTCGAAGACGCCCGCGAACTCGTCGAGGAAGATCGAGGAAACGAACTTATCGCCCTGCCACGACCCGTCGAAGATGGGATCGAATATATTCCAATGACGGCCGAATCGTTCCTCTCCTATCGCTCGCCGGAGAGCAAGTGCGCCACTGTCGACTGGACGCCAACTATCGAGGTACCGCTGCTCTTGCTTCCACATGCGACCGACAGGAACGTCACCCCCGACGAAGCTCGGGAAATCGCCGACACCGCCGACCGGAGTTCACTAGTCGATGTCCGTCCTATCGAAGCCAATCACTTCTTTACTGGCGCGGAAGACAAGGTTGCGGACATCACCGCCGATTTCATCCGTCGCGCCGACGAGCAGTAGCGGACCACGTCCGTTACCCGTTTGCGCAGCGCCAAGACAGAAGCTTCGGTCAGTGGCCGCCGTGATGGTGGTCGTCCTCAGGACCGTACGGGGTCTCGAGCAGTTTGGAGAAAAATTCGATCTGCTTCTGCGTGATTACGTCTAACTCCGCCGGGCTAAGCTGGCATGAGTACCCCAGTTTGGGGGATTCGACTGTGACTCGAGAGCCAGCGGTCGTCTCGGTCTTTTCGACTCGGATGACCGTGTACTCATTACTGAGATCTAGTTTGTCTGATACGGCCGCCACGTCTTCGCCAACTGCGTGGGGTTCGTTCGTAAGCTTACTGAAGAACGAATCGTCTTGCCACGTCAAACTCTCCAGCGCCAGCGCGTCTAGTCGGATCTCGTCGCTGCTACCGTTGACGAGTAGGCGCTCTCCGGTAGGCGTCCATAGCTTTTGAATCCGGACTGTCCGTTCGCCGTCTGCGAGTTCGAGTGAGTCTCCGAGTTCAGTCTCTGGCATCATAGGATGATCGAGAGCGAATCGGTCGGGAGGACCGTATGGTCGAGCAGAACGGTCCGACGCGCGAGTTTCAATCCCGGTTCCTCGGCCCAATCCGAAGTGTATCCGTCTTCGTCTCGACGGAGCGTATCATGACGCTCCATCGAGAGGATGTCGGGATCGGTCTCGGTTTTACGCGACCGGATGATCACGAGGTTGTTCTTGAGTTTGATCTCGTCGTCTGTAACGTCAGTTATACGAACGTTCGACACTTGTCGGCGGGTCCGGGAGGGAGGGTCTTCCGACCAGGCGAAATCGTTCGACATTCGCTCGGTCCGAACTCGGAGCGTGTCCCAGTCTTCTTTCATATGGTAGGACGAGTCGCTGAATTCCGTCGACTGGGACCGTTCACGCGTCGTGCGGATCGGCACCCGGTAAGTGATGTCTTCGGTGAGGAGGTCGTGCCACTCGCTTAGTCGACGGTCGTCGAGGAGTTCCGCCGCATGATAGAGGAACTCCTCGCACTCTCGCCGGAGAACACCCCGTTGTTGAGTACGTTCGTCCTGCATATTACTGAGCCCCCTCCGTCGTCATCGTCTCGTACCACGTCCGGTAGAAGTCTAGCTGATTCTCGTCGGTCAGGCCACCGTCGGCGTAGGCAGTCCCCGGGCCGGCCCAGTCGCTGTCGACGGTCGCCGCTGCGTTCTCACCGCTCCCCATCGTGAACAGCGTCGTGGCTTCGGTCTGTTCGGCGAATACGCTGCCAGCCGCTTCGTCGATGCCGTCCCAGATCCCGATATCGTCAGCTTCGAAGTTCCCTGCAGCACTGAACGTCGCCATACCGACCTCATACACTCGCTCTTTGTATTCGTCCGGAGCGTCCTTGGGCGCTAAAATCCAGTTCCAGGCTTCCATCTCACCGGGGCCGCGTGGCTGCCACTGCCGTAGACAGAACGTCCCGACGGGGTCTTTGTTGGGATCGTCTCGCCCCCCGAGGAATATAAACGAAAGGTTCGGGAAGATCGTTCCGAGCGTTACACCCGACTTACGGGCGACCTCGTACTGGTCGTCTTTGAGAGCGTCATGGTTGAACGTGTCGACGATCTCTTCGGGGTGCCCCCAGAACATCGGGTCGTCCGAGTCGATCTGGTAGATGCTGAACGCATGCCCATCACAGTCAGCGATACCATACAGTTCGCTCTCTTTCTCGCCGGTAGCCGTCTCGCTGCCGATTCCGACGTCGATCGCCGACTTATGGCCCATCGGCACGTGGTAGTTGTCGCCGTAGAAATTCTCCGTTGGTGTCTTCCAGTCGGCGTCGACGACCCATCGTTGCGGATCACCGATAACCTCCATATCGATTAGATCGAAGTACATGTCGAGGTACCACGTCGCGCCGCCGAGATACTCCTCGAGCGGTGGCGCATCAGGCGCGACACAGGCGAATACCAGGCCCTTGTAATCGTCGACGTGGGGGGCCTCGCGGAGACCGTATTCGTCGGCATCGAGATGATCAAATCCATCCCCTTTCTGTGGGACGCCGACGAGATCGCCCGTGTTCTGGTAAGTCCAGCCGTGATACGGACACCGGAAGTGGGTCGTATTCCCTTTCTCCGCTCGACAGACATTTGCACCGCGATGGCGACAGCTGTTGAACAGCACGCGGATCGACCCGTTCTCGTCACGTGTGAAAATGAACGGGTCTTCTCCGATCGTCCGCTGACGGTAGTCTCCCGGCTCGGGGATCTCTGATTCGTGACCGACGTATACCCATGTTTGTCCGAAGATTTGACTGAGTTCTCGCTGATAGACGTCCTCGTCGTTAAGGATCTCGAGAGGGACTTTACCCTCCGTCAGCGTTTCTTCCATCTGATCGAGTATGCGCTGAGTCCGTCCCAGCGTGGTGTCGTCCGTTGACTGGTCTACGTCATGAGACATGTGTACATACTATTCCAGCGAGTTACAGCCACTTAATTATTGTTCCACCGCGCACCCGACGCGCGACTGCAAGCCACCGATAGCGCAGATGGCGGCTCAGTGTAGAAGCGGAATTATCTTAAACTCGTTTTCTGTAGTCGACCCCGGATAATGATCGGACACGCGACTCATTACGGTCTGAACGTCCGGAACATGGACGACGCTCTCGAGTTCTACCGAGAGCAACTCGGGTTCGAGATCGACAGGCGGTTCCCTGTGAGCGACGTTCAAAGCGATATCGTCGGAATCGACGGGGTCGAGGGCGAAATCGTCTTCCTCGACGCCGGCGACTTCGAGATTGAACTGATCGCCTATGATACTCCCGAGAACGAGAACGTCCACGAGACCGCTTCGGGACACGATGTCGGAATCACTCATCTTTGCATTACGGTCGACGACGTGAACGGACGCTACGAGGATCTCACACCTGAAGTCGAGTTCGTGAATTCGCCTCGAACTGTCAGTAACGGAGCCCAGATCGCCTATGCTCGAGATCCTGATGGCAATTACATCGAACTCTATGAACCGCCCGCTGACGAGTAGTTCGGTCGGCAAAGCCCAATGCACCGTCATCGGTAACTATTAATGCCGGTCGAATGAGTAGATGAATCTATGGGCTGGCTCAGCGATCAAGTCGTGCTTGTGACCGGCGGCGGTTCGGGTCTCGGGCGTGCCGTAACTGAACGGTTTGTTGATGAGGGTGCGTCGGTCGGTGTGCTAGATATCGACGAGGATAGGCTCGAGACCCTCGAATCAGAATTCGACGATAGTGTTACGACCATTGTCGGTGACGTGACGGAGTTAGCCGACAATGAACGGGCAGTGTCTGAGACGGTCGACGCGTTCGGCAAGCTGGACGTCTTTGTGGGGAACGCTGGGGTGTTCGACCAGAACACCGCCCTCTCGGAACTGTCTGGGGATCAACTCGAGGAGAGCTTCGTCGAACTATTCAACGTGAATGTTCTCGGCTATATGATGGGGGCAAAGGCGGCGTTGCCGGAACTCCTCGAGACCGATGGACGAATGGTATTTACTGCCTCACAGGCGAGTTTCGGATCTGACGGCGGGGGTATTCTCTATGTCCCCTCCAAACATGCAGTTGCTGGGCTCGTGCGACAACTCGCCTTCGAACTCGCACCGTCGGTGCGAGTCAATGCTGTTGCTCCAGGGTTCGTGCCGACGGACCTCTCGGGTACCGAAACACTCGGCGGTGACCGCGGTGTCGTTTCGGCCGAAGAGTTCGACCCCACGAACCATCCACTCGAAATCACACCATCGGCCGCCGACTATACTGGTCCCTATGTCCTCTTGGCCTCTCGAGAAAACTCCCGCCCGATGACGGGTACGATCGTTCGCGCTGACCTCGGTCGGTCCGTCCGCGGTATTACCGAAGTAAGCAGGTCCGCGGTCGAGTATGTTACAGAGGACATCGACAGGTAATATCTATTCGCTGTTCTCGTTGCGGCAAACGTCTGGCACCCACACATTCAATAGACTCCCTGCTATACAGTATCATATGCCTCCCCGCGAGCTCTCTCCGTCAGAGTGCTGTCAATACTGTCCGCATCGAGAGTCGGTATCAGGCGCGTGTGAACACGAAATCCGTCAAGTAGTCGTCCGGGAACTCGTTGAGAATCAAAACGCAATATGCCCTATCTATCAGGATTTGCGGACTGAAGCGATGGACGACTTGTATGAGCGACTAAACCCATGAACGCGTCGTGACCGTCAGAGACAGCAGTATCGACTACTCATCTCTGCCCTTTAGAGCCGTTTTCTCACTGTGTGACTTTCTGCACCCCGGTATTTCTTTCGTCTCTGAACCGGTATCTATGAGAATATTTTGCCGCTGTGTGTAACTAAGACTTCAAATCGGCCAGTATATTTATATGTAATTACCGTGATCTGGTAAACCATGCCTTGGAGCGAAAAGTGGCGATCAGCAGAGCGCCCAGACTCGGACGAAATTCCGAGCGAATACGGTGTATCGGCTCGATCATCGGAGAAGTTGATGATCGGATACTTCACGGCGACCACCATCGTCTCGTACCTCGGGGTAAAATACGTAGGAACGCGAGATCAGCTGATCGCTGGGTTACCAGTACTGATGTGGGTGGTATTACTCATCTCGGGGCTCGTGATCCTCGGCCTCTACGTGGTGCTCGCTAAAAGCACTACGTCCGAAAGCGTAGCCGAACTCGGAGACAATACGGAGGCCCAAAATGATTAGTGGGCTGCTCGTCCCGCTGCAGGCTCTTCCGCCGGAGCTCGCAGAGACGATCTCGACGAAGTTGCCGCTCACGCTCGGTATACTCGCTAGCTACGTCGTTGCGTTTCTTGCCATCACCTATCTCGCGCGGCGAGGGTACTCGGAGAACTTGTCCGACCATATCGTTGCCTCTCGTGGACTCGGTTGGATCGTCGCCTCGCTTACCCTCGTTGCGACGGTCTTAAGCGGTGTTGGCATGGCTGGCTTCCCTGGAACGGTATATGCGGTCGGCTTTTCGTTCATTGTGATGATTCTTATCGGCTACGCAGTAACCGCGCCGGCCGTTTGGTACTTAGGCCGTCGTATGTGGGTCGTCGGAAAAGAACATGACCTGCAAACGCCGGGCGATCTGCTTGGAGACTACTACCAAAGCGATACGGTCCGCCTCTATACGGTCATTTCGAGCGTCGCATTCAACACGACGTACATCGTCGCCCAACTACTTGCTGGCGGTCTCATACTGAAGATTCTGACCGGCGGGATCGTCTCCTTCGAGTTAGGCGTTCTCGTTCTCGCCTTCGTCATCACGTTACATCTCGCCAGTACGGGGATGCGTGGTATCGCTTATCTGGACACGTTCAACGGGGCCTTGATTTCGATTCTCCTCGGCGCGTTCGGTATTTTCATCGTGAGCCATGCTGGGAGCGTTGATGCAGTCTTCAATAGCCTTGGCGAGACGCGTAGCGGGTACATTACGGCTCCCGGCATAACGGGCCTTTTCACGCCAGAGATCATCCTCATTGTCGGAGTCCTGTTCACAGTAGGGAACACACTGGCTTCACCAGCGGGGTGGATCCGTATGTATTCGGTCGACGCTGAACGAAACTTCGCTAAGATTGCTGCGATGATCGTCGGTGTCCTCACGTTGATTTACGTGTTCGGGACCAGCTTCGTCGGAATTTACGGCAAGACCGTACTCCCCGAAGGGACAAATCCCGATACGGTGTCTTCGCTCCTCGCGTTCGACGTGATGCCGTTCGGTCTCGCCGTCTTATTCCTCGTAGGCGTGTTGGCCGCGATCGTTTCCACGACCGACTCCTATGCACACGTGATGGCGGCTACTGTATCACGCGACTTCGTGAGAGCGTTCATCAGTCCAGACATCTCGGAGGAACGGGAACTGGTCCTCAACAGAGCTGTAGTCATCATAACGATGCTCGCAGGCGTTGTCGGCGCACTTGTGTACTCCAGCCTTATTACCCCACTTGCGCTCTTCGTCGTTGCAGTTTCGGTCCAGTTACTCCCATTGCTGATTGGTGCAGTCGTCTGGCCGCGTGCGTCTACGGAGGCAGCGATCATTTCGCCGGCCGTCGGTACGCTGTTCCTCGCTCTGTTCCAACTGCAGTTAATCCCGAATCCCTACATCACACCGCTTGTTCCGGGCATTCTGACTGCGACAGTGATCAACTCCGCTCTATTCGTACTCGTGAGCTACCTTACGGCACCGCAACCCCTTAGCAAGATGGAACAGTATCACGGCCTCATCAACGAGAAATTATAGTCATCTGGAGTATTTATGGTTGTAGCGGCCTGAACAAATCTCTCAGTGCACATAGGTCCACAAGACCGTCAGCAAGGGCAGTGGATGCTAATGCTGAAACCTAACCGGAACGGTCTATCATATAATCCTGGAGGCAACTAAAAGATGATTTATATAGCGCTTGTGTTTCCCATAGATAAATTGACTGCAGTGATGTGATAATCTCTTCATTCAATACGTGATGTCTCTCGCAAGGAGTACTAACAGCCCAGAGCCGTAGGAGGGTTACAGCGAACTCCCACGATAGGGCTGACATGTCTGGCAATGTCTGTCGCGTCAGTAGGAACGCGACAGTTCAACGATAGAACGTGTATCACATAAATCTGTCCCAACAAATATCTAAAATCAGATATTATTAAACGCGCCCATCCTATTCAGAAATAGGACTTAGTGGACTTTGAGTCGATTCTGTCCCATCTCGATGCTCTGAAACTCGCGAATCTAATTCCCTTTCTGTTCGACCCACTGAGGCCTGCCGGAACGTCAGGCGGGACGGGGACTACCGTGAGCTCATCATACAACCGATCGGCACCGGCGAAATCAGTACCATTTTCTAGATAACCACCGGCCGCAGGCCGGTTATTAGAGTGTTCACCGATAGACCACAACCAAGTTGGCGGGCCAGATCTACAAGGATTCAGAAGGGGTTTATCAAAAGCGCTCGCATTGGTGGGTATGATACAGACACGCGACCACGTCGTGCGAATCGACCTCACGACGCGGACGATCCGTCGCGAACGCGTCCCGGAGCGATGGCGACGACGGTTCCTTGGCGGGAAAGGGCTCGGTGCCCGGTATCTGTACGCGGAACTCGAGGCGGACGTAGATCCGTTGGGGCCGAACAACGTCCTCGGTGTCTTGCTCGGTCCGTGCTCTGGCTATCTCCCTGGCGAAACGAGGTATGCGGCGGTTACGAAATCACCGCTCACCGGCGGATTCCTCGATTCGTATGCTGGCGGGCGGTTTCCCGCTCGCCTCGCAGGCGCCCTTCCCAACTGTCTCGGCCTTCTCGTGACAGGTCGTGCAGACTCACCAGTCGCGCTTCAGATCGGCGGCGACGGGGTCGAACTCAGCTCCGCCAACGAACTTTCCGGTGTTGATACCGAGGCCGTCGCGGACGCGTTTCCCGACGCCGCGACCGCATGTATCGGTCCGGCCGGCGAATCGATGGTCCGATACGCGTCAATCGCATCCGACGGCGGTGATCACCACGCAGGTCGCGGCGGCGCGGGTGCCGTCATGGGCGCAAAGAACCTGAAAGTGATCGTCGTCCGCGGCGATCCGGTTCAACCGACAGGCGAACTCATGAGGCTGCATCGGGAGTACGCCGATGACTACCAGAATCACGAGACCGGCCGTTGGTTACACGCGGGTGCAACGATCGAGAGCCTCGATTTCGCTGACGAGACGGGGCTGCTCGCGACTCGAGGCTGGCAGAAAACGACCTTCGACGAGAGCGAGGCGATCGGCGTCGAAGCCGTCAAATCGTCTGCCGTCGACCGGGAGTATCCCGACGCCGATTACCCGGGTGGGTTCCGCATCGAAACCGACGAGGGGGACACCGTTCCGCGCGGTGCAACCGCGATGACGCTGGGGGCCGGGCTCGGAATCGACGACTTCGACGACGTCGCGACGCTCGGTGCCGTCTGCGATCGTCTCGGGATTGACGTCATTGACGCTGGGAATGCCGTCGCGTGGGCGATCCGCGCCGCTGACGCGGGGTACGTTGACCTCGAGGTCTCGTTCGGCGACGCCAGTGGAGCCGCGGCACTGATCGAGCGGATCGCGACGCGAGCAGGGCCGGTCGCGGACGCGCTGGCCGACGGCGTCTCCATCGCCGCCGACCGGTATGGTGGCGAGGCGTTCATTCCCACCGTGAAGTCGATGGCCGTTCCGTCGTACGATCCTCGGCGGGCGGGAAGCATGGCACTGGCGTACGCGACAAGCGACCGAGGGGGATGCCACCGTCGAGCCCGTCCGTTCGAGCGAGAAGTCTTCGACGGGGAGTGGACGCTCGAGACGCAAGTCCAGGCCGTCATCACCGCACAGAACGTCCGTTCAGTGCTCTGGAGCCTTCCAACGGATGACTTCCTCGGAGACGTTTTCGACGATCTGGGCGCCGAATGGCTGGCCGCGCTCGGCCGCGAATACGATGCGAGTGACCTCTACCGACTCGGCGAACGGGTCTGGACGCTCGTCCGACTGTTCAACGCTCGGGAAGGGTTCGATAGAGACGACGATAGTCTCCCGGCGGTCTTTCGCGACCCGCTTCCAAGCGCTCAAAACGAAGCCAGTGCGATCGATCAGGACGACTTCGAGCGGGCGATCGACCGGTACTATGCGGCCAGGGGCTGGGGACCGAACGGACGACCGCTCCCCGCGACGCTCGAGCGACTCGGACTAACCGATGTCGTCGACAGCGAGACGCCACTCGATACTCCGCCTGCGGACTGGACGCAAGAGGCGTCTCTCGGTCGAGGCGATACCGAGTGAGGTTGCCGCTGTCGCTCGCTCGTAGGTCACCGGAACTCTACTTCGTCTGGTCGTTCCATGAGAGTATTCGCCAGCGTCTCTCATAGAATTCACCATTTTCAACCGCTATCGAGGTAGCTATCACGTCCGGTCGCCAGAGGGATACTCGATCGCTGACTTCGATAGCGAGACGCCTCAATCGTCGGTGCCAGTAGTCTCGGCAGTGCCTGCCCCGACATCAGCCGTTTGCAGCACGTCCGCATCAGTTTCCGGGCCGAGCGGTTCGACACGGACGCTTGAGACCTTGTACTCTGGAATTCCAGATGTCGGATCGAACGTTTCCTGTGTGAGTTTGTTGACCGCTCCGGCGGCGAAGTGCATCGGGATGAACAACGTCCCCGCGTCGACGCGGTCGGTCACCTGTGCTTTGACGACGATCTCGCCGCGCCGGGACTCGACGCGAACGTAGTCCTCGTCGTCGATGCCGACCTGTGCGGCCAGTTCAGGGTGGAGTTCGACGAAGCTCTCGCCCACGTGGCTCATGAGTCCCTCGACACGGCGGGTGAGCTGTCCGGTGTGCCAGTGATAGAGGACGCGACCGGAGGTGAGCGTCAGCGGGTAGTCTTCGTCGGAAATTTCCCCGGGTTGCCCGCTGTCTGCCGGGACGAAGCGGGCGAGCCCGTCGTCAAAATTGAAGTTGCCCTCCTCGTAGTCGTACAGATACGGCGTTCCGGGGTGGTCTTCGTCTGGCACCGGCCACTGGAGCCCGTGCTCGGGGGTCTCTTCGAGGCGATCGTAGCTGACGCCACCATAGAGCGGCACGAGATGGCTGATCTCATCCATGATCTCCTGGGGATGGTCGTAGTCCCAGCTATACCCCAGGCGATTCGCCAGCTCCTGGGTGATTTCCCAGTCCTGACGTGCGTTTCCAGGTGGCTCGGTTGTCGGGCGGACGCGCTGGATACGGCGCTCCGTGTTCGTGAATGTCCCGTGTTTCTCCGGTGACGTCGCCGCGGGGAGGATCACGTCAGCGTGTTCCGCCGTCTCGGTCATGAAGATGTCCTGGACGACGAGGAAGTCCAGTGCCTCCAGGGCCTCACCGGCGTGTTCGACGTTCGGCTCGGAGAGAGCAGGGTTTTCGCCGACGATATACATGCCACGCAGGTTACCATCGTGCGCTTCAGCGAACATCTCTGGGACCTTGAGACCGGGTTCGACCGGTGGACGGTCTCCCCAGACGTCCGCAAACTTCTTCCCGATCTCGTCGTCGGATGGGTCCTGGTAGCCGGGCAGGCTCCCGGGGAGCGTCCCCATATCACCACCGCCGCCCTGCACATTGTTCTGGCCACGGAACGGAGAGAGACCGGCCCCCGGTTTCCCGAGCTGCCCGAGCGTGAGCGCGAGGTTCGCGAGTGCCAGGATGTTCTGCGTGCCGTGGCTCGACTGCGTCATGCCCATCGCCCATCCGAAGACGACGGTATCGGCCTCGGCGAGCGTCTCAGCGGCCGCCTCGAGTTCCTCGGCGGGAACGCCGGCGACCTCCTCAACGCGTTCGGGTGTGTACGGTTGGACCTTCTCGCGGAGGTCGTCGAAGCCCGTCGTATTTCGTTCGATGAAACTCTCGTCGTGGAGGCCGTGTTCGATGATATACCGGATCAGCCCGTTAATCCAGGCCACGTCGTAGCCCGGCTTGGTCCGGGTGTACTGATCGGCGTGTTCGGCGATGCCGACTTTCCGCGGATCAAACACTACTAGATCGGCTCCGTCACGGACGTTCTGCTTGATGCGTGTCGCCAACACCGGATGGGACTCGGTCGTGTTTGATCCAGTGATGAGATAGGCATCGGCCTCGCCGACGTCTTCGTTGATGCGGTTGGTCATCGCGCCGTAGCCCAGCGTCTGCTGGAGGGCCGCCACCGTCGAGGAGTGACACAGACGGGCGCAGTTGTCGATATTCTTCGTTCCCAGAACCTGCCGGGCGAACTTCTGGACGAGATAGGCTTCTTCGTTGGTACCCTTCGACGATGCGAGACAGCTGACGGCATCGACGCCGTGCTCGTCCTGAATGTCGCGGAGGTTTTCAGCGACGTGCGTAAGCGCGTCGTCCCATGAGACCGGCTTGAACTCGCCGGACTCAGTCCGGACGAGCGGATCGGTGAGTCGCCGGTCGCTGTTCGCGAATTCGTGGCCGAACTTCCCTTTCACGCAGGTCGAGAAGTTATTAGCGGGTGCTGCAGACGGGTCGTCGACCGGCTCAACACCGATCGCGTTGCCGTCTTTGCCCCACATCTCGAAGCGACAGCCGACTGCACAGAACCCACATGTCGTCTCCGCGGTCTCGATGCGGTCAAGGCGAACGTCGCTGACGAAATCGGCGATGTCGAAGAGCCGTCCCTCTGGCAGCGTATTCATTGCGACGCTCTCGGCGGTGTGTTCGCCGGCCATCATCGCTTTGCGGCCGTACTCGCCGGCTAGTTCCGTTGCGCGCGTTTTAGCGCCTTGCATGAAGCGGGCAAGCCCAGTTTCGTCGTCACCGGACGCTCCAGCCAAACCACCAGTTCCGGTCTCGCCTGGTATGGGCGATCGATTGGGAGCGGTTGTGTCGTCGAGCGTCTCGACATCGTCGGTGTCGATGACGTCCCCGATGGAATTGCGCTGGGTGAACCCGGGAAGCGGCAGCGTCGCGGCACCGCCGATGCCCTTCTCGGTGAGCGCACCAGTCGGACAGACGGTGGCGCAGTGACCGCAGGAAACACACTCGGACTCGGCCATCGTCTCGGCGTCTGACTGGAACCCGATCCGCGTGTCCTCACCGTGGCCCTCGATGCGGAGTACGCCTTCGACTTGCACGTCGTTGCAGCCCTCGACACACCGGTTACAGAGGATGCACTTGTTGCGGTCGATCTGGATGAACGACGAGGTGTCGTCGAGCGGTTCGTACTCGTCTCGGTCCGCGAACACGCCGTAGCGCGGATGGTCGACGTCCTCGCTGATCGCGGCGTCTTGCAGTTCGCATCGGCCGTTTCCGTTACAGGTCGTACAGCGGAGGTTGTGGTTCGACAGGACGAGATCGAGGTTGACACTTCGGCTCTCCTCGGCGTCGGGAGTATCGGTCCTGACCGTCAGCCCGTCCTCGGCGGGAAACGAGCAGGAGGGAACAAGGCCGTGTTCGTCAGTCTCGACCATACAGGTCCGACACTCGCTTCGCGGCCCGATCTCGTCGCTCGCGTCGCCTTCCCGATCGTAGTAACACAGAGCGGGAACGTCGGCGTCGTCCTCGAGGCCGTCTGCGCCCGGGCTGACGGACACCGTCTCGTCGTCGACGGCTTGTATCGCGTCGATGACGGTCGACCCAGGCGGAACGGTCACCGACTGTCCGTTGATCGAGAGGGTCGTTGGTTCCTCGCCGCCGGAACCAGCGGGTGGATCGTTCGCAGTGCCGGTCTTGAACGTTGCCGTCACCGGTGTCTGTTCTCGCTGGTCGTCGACCTCCGGTACTCGTGGCAGTGGCTTGTCCGTACTCATAGTTTCTCAGTACACGTCCCACTCGGGCACCGCCCGTCGGCGTGACCCCGAAACTCGGATCCGAACTCGTCGATGGCTGTTAGAACGGGCCGCGGTGCATGGGCCCCGATCTGGCAGTTACTCGAACGCTCCATCACTCGTCCTAATTCGCGGATGTCGGCGCTCCGGAACGACCCGCGGTAGATTTCGCGGAGCAATTCCGTGAGTTGTTTCGTTCCCTCGCGGCCCGGTACGCAGCGACCGCTGTTTTCTTCGGCGGCGAATCGTGCCCGCTCACCAGCGATCGCGACCACACAGCGGTCGTCGCTCAATAGTTCGACGACACCGTCGGTCCCGAGACCCGCGGCTGAAAGCGACTGGGCGGTGGGAGCAACGTCCAGATCGGCGGTTATCCCGCCGAAAACCCCGCCGATGCAGGCCATCTTGAACGGACCGTTCATCGAAACGGCGTCCTGAGTCGCCGCGAGTGTCGTTTTTGACTCTAATTCGATGGTCGCCGGCTCGTCGACGTCGCCGGTGACGGTCACGAGCCGCGTCCCCGGATCCGAGGCGTCCACGTCGAACGACGTCGGTTCGCGAAGCGCTCGCTGTACCTGCGCGAACGTCCGCGGCGTATGCACGACTGTCGGTCGACCGTAGAGGCCGTACTCGGCCGGCGTCGGCGGCTGCCGGCGCGGCTCGAGCCGATCCGCTCCCTCCATCGCCTCGAGCGCGGTCGTCGGTGCGCCAGCGCGGTACTCGTCGGGACCAGCGACGATATCGGGAATAACTGGGAGTTCGTCCGCAGCCGCGTTTACGGCCTGCTGTACATGGCGCTGGAGCGCCGTTTCACGCTCGTTCAGATAGAGTACCGCGTCTTCGGCACCGACAACCGCCGCAACCGCCGCAACGCCGTCGAGGACCGCAATCGGTGCGGCGGCTAGCAGCGTTCGATCGGCCTGCTGTCGGTCGTCGGACTCGTTCGCGTTGACAACGACGACGGGCTTGCCGTCCGTCTCGCGGGCCAGTTCCCACGCCTTGACGACCGGTTCGTCCACGTGCGCGTCTCCCCTACCGCGGCCGAGTATCCCTGCGTCCGCAACTGCGTCAACGTTCTGTTCTTTTGAACGGAGGTCGTAATCGCCCGGGTTGAGTGGGTCAATCCATCCACACGGCCCGAGGAGGCGGCGATGACCGACCGACAGCGGTCCACTGTCTGGAATCGGGAGCGACAGGACGTCTGGATCGTGTTCAACGACCGCATCGGCGCAGGCAATTGGTAGTCCGCTCGAATTTAGTTCGGTCGCAACTTCGCGAGCCGCCGACAGGGATGGCGAATTGAAGAACGCTGTCCGTCCGCCGTCGGTCGCTAGGAGCAACGGTTCGTGCTCACCGATCCCAGTTGGGCCCGTTCGGACGACCGGAACGGAGCCTACAGCGTCGCGGGCGGCAGCGCAAACGCGATTACCACGGTTTGCTCCGATATCCGCCGAAACGCGAATGATCGGCGAACGACGAACCGCTCCTGATGCATCCGTCATCGATATCCGTAATTCAGTGCCCGGTACTAAAAACCACTCGAATGTCACAGTGCAACGTATGTCGACCTGTGCTGCACTCGGTACCTACCACTCAGGGGGACTGTCGAGATCCCCTCACCGAATTTCATCTAACCCAGGTTTATTTGAACGGTGGAAGGGGCAAGAGGACCTAATACACTCACTACACGGGTTTACTATCTTGTTCTAATATTAGTGGGGTGGAATAACTGACTACCGTCTATTAGTACTCAATCAGCGCCTCCGTTCGGAGTGAAACCACAGTGAGGACATCTGGATGGATACTGTTGTGGCTCAACGGTCTCTCGACACTCGGGGCAAATGTACTCCATGTGAAGAGCAATGATCGACAATCACTAAAACCTTTTCTGACAATCGACGTAACCCAATCGCCTGGCAAGCGAGATCGCCCGCTAGGCGTGAGGGATCACGGAATCGAGGTGGCAGACTTTGTTGAGGGAGAGGAGTTCTATGGGCAACACCTAGATCAGTACCCATATTTTTTATATCAGTATGGGAAAGGAGTACCATATGGACGTCAAGGTCGACCCCGACGATATCCTCAAACAGCCAACCGACAATCGTGGCCGAATTTATCTCGGTAGCGAGTACGCAAATAAGACTGTTGAGATCGCTGTTCTGGAGGTTGATAGTAAAGAATAACTGCAGCGTACTGAAGAACCTTTACAGGCTATACTCCGGCGACAGGGCTCTTGATCCCCAATATCGGTCTCACTGGGTCACGTTACCGGAGCGTTCAAGACTGATCTGATAAGCCCAGTAGCAGAGCCAGGAGTCAGACCGAGGCCTAACTCAAGTGTCATCCGCAGCACTGCTGGATTTTCCGTTCATAAGATATTTGGGGTTAAATAATTTCAAGCCTTCAAAATTCTTTACTCTCACGAAAGATGATACAGAGTAGGCCTTCGGTCTGTAGATCAGGCGACTCTACTTTCTAATCTGCATCCATTTGCATGTTGACCTCGATGACGTTCGCTTTGTCGCGGACCAGCGTCGGCAACTCCTCGCGGAATCGATCCCCGCGCATGCGACTCGTGGGGCCACAGACGCCGATTGCGGCTACGACCGTACCGCTCGGTGCATGAATCGGCGCGGCGACACATCGCAAGCCCCGGGTTCGTTCGCTCTGGCTGAAGGCGATTCCCCGCTCGCGGATCTCCTCTAATTCCTCGAATAACTCGGCTGACTCCGTAATCGTCTTCTCCGTTCGCTTCGGCAGGCCGTGCGTATCGATGACCTTTCGTACCTCGGCTTCGGACATGTGGGCGAGAATCGCCTTTCCTTGCGACGTATAGTGGAGATATTCGCGCTGGCCCGGGCGAATCGTCGTCTCGATCGCGTGCTCTCCTGCTGCTTTCGCGAGATAGACCCCATAGCCCTGTTCTCGAACGATCAGACGGGCCAACTCGCCCGTCTCTGCAGCCATCTCCTCGAGCGGCTCTTGGGCGAACTGCCACACTTCATTCTGATGTTTGACGTACTCGCCGAGCTCGAGTAAGAAGAGGCCGAGCTGATAGCGTCCGTCAATCTCGGTCACGATGTTGTTTCGCTGCAGCGTCTTCAGGTACGTGTGCGCCGATCCTTTGGACATATTCACCTGATCCGCGATCTCGGTTACCCCCGCGCCGTCGAGTTCCCGTAACGCCCTGACGATTTGACACGCCTTCTCAACGGATTGAATCGTACGTTGGCCCTTGTCTTGTTTCTCGCCCATACCAATTGCTCCCCCGTCTATAACTTATATATTCGGGACGGATACAGGTTCTATTCTACCAGGGTCGGGATGATTTTCTATCATAGTCTAATGTGCAAACTTCGGTTAGAGCGGCACAGAGGGAATTGCGCGAACAGAGATACCACAACCGGTTTGACTTGGATCGCCGAGCCATCAATGCGATAGAGCTACCTCCGCAGTGTTTTAACAACAAAAATGGATTATTTTTCGGACAGACTAGGGAAGTTTGTCAATTGTGAACAGACACCCGTGACAGGAGGTATAAACGATACTGGCGCTGCTATCTGACTGCGTATGTTTCCCATTACAGAACTGATGCGGACTGTCCACTTCCCTGGACTTGAATCGATTAGCTAATTTCGAGAATAGCTGTCATCGCCACTTTAGACTAACAACAGTACTATTGTTAGTCTATCCGTTAGTGATTCAGATGAGCGATGGGCAGTTTCCTAAGACAGGCAGGACAGATCTCTCGACTCAGCAGTCGGCAAACCCGCAATGTCAGATACGGCCTGCCAATGGATTCCGCTTTTAGCGGGTCAGCCACCCCGAATTGGATCACCGTATCAGTTTTTGAAGTGAATTTCTCGGCGAATAAAAACTTGCTGCCGCCTAACTCTCGCTGTCCGTAGTGCGTTTGTTAACACCAAACGCAGAGCTATTCGCCCGAATGCATCTCTTATCTCTGTTCTATCGTGCGAACGCAGGCGAAGATGCAAGATACGCATAGATTTTCGCTGAATTATCGGCTGTGGTGCCAATATAATATAATGGGATATATACACCTTCTATTTTTACATGATGATAAGATGTTGGTTTGGTAGTATCAAACAAGCTCTGAGGAATTCAATTACTATCACCCGTTGCATAGTGGTTTAAACCGGTCATTTGAAGCTAGCGAACGAATCTTGGTGCATATACGATAAATATTTATCAAATACAACCCCCCAGAAAACGCCGCATATCTATCCATGGGTAGTCAACTGAAACCAGACATCTCCCACCATCGTGGCTATAACCCCGCAACGATACCTAACTCAGCTATTACAAGCCGTAAGACTCTTTGTTTCGTTATTCGATTTGTTAGGTACAGATGGCTGTACTCTGGCTGGACGAGATCGGTGCCGACGACCTCGAGAAGGTCGGCGGCAAAGGTGCCTCCCTGGGCGAGTTGACGGGCGCGGGGCTGCCCGTTCCCCCGGGATTCGTCGTAACCGCCGGGACCTATCGCTCGTTTATCGAAGAAGCCGGAATAGACGAGGAACTGTTCGCGGCGGTCGACGTCGACGTCGACGACTCGGCCGCGCTGGCCGACGCGGCCGACCGCGCACAGGAACTCATCCTCGAGACGCCGTTCCCCGACGACCTCCGCGAAGAGATCGTCGCGAGCTACCGCGAGGTCGGCGACGGCGAGGCGTTCGTCGCGGTGCGCTCGTCAGCGACGGCCGAGGACCTGCCTGACGCCTCCTTCGCCGGGCAACAGGAGACGTTCCTCAACGTCACCGAGGAAGACCTGCTCGACCGCGTCCGCGAGTGCTGGGCCTCGCTGTTCACTCAGCGGGCGATCTACTACCGCCAGGAGCAGGGCTTCGACCACTCCGCGGTCAACATCGCGGTCGTCGTCCAGCAGATGGTCGACGCCGAGAAGTCGGGCGTGATGTTCACGAGTCACCCCTCGACGGGCGATCCGACGATGATCATCGAGGCCGCCTGGGGACTCGGCGAGGCCGTCGTCTCCGGCGCCGTCTCGCCGGACAACTACGTCATCGACCGAAAGGACCGGTCGATGGACGTCACCATCGCCGAGAAGAAGGTGATGTACGAGAAAGACGAGGCGACCGGCCAGACCGTCGAGCGCGACGTGCCAGAGGACAAGCGGACCCAACGGGTCGTCTCCGACGACGAGATCGACGAGCTCATGGACCTCGGCGAGCGCGTCGAGGACCACTACGGCGAACCCCAGGACGTCGAGTGGGCCATCGTCGACGGCGAGGTCTATATGCTCCAGTCCCGTCCGATCACCACGATCGACGAGAGCGACGGCGACGCCGCCGAGGCGGCCAGCGGCGATACCGCCTCGAAGGGGCTGACCGACGGCAGCGGCGTCCAGACGGCCGAAGGCGGGGGCGGCGCGTCCGACGCGAGTTCCTCCGGCGACGTGCTCGTCGACGGCCTTGGCTCGAGTCCGGGCACGGTCAGCGGCCCGGCGCGGATCGTCACCAAACTCGACGATCTGGCGAAGGTCGGCGAGGGCGACATCATCGTCACCGAGATGACGATGCCCGACATGGTTCCCGCGATGAAACGCGCTTCGGGAATCATCACTGACGAGGGCGGCATGACCAGCCACGCCGCCATCGTCTCGCGAGAACTCGGCGTCCCCGCCATCGTCGGCACGACCAACGCGACGACCGTCCTGGAGGACGGACAGGTCGTCACGCTCGACGGCGAGAAGGGGTCGGTGCTCGAGGGGACGGCGGTCGAGCCCGACGAAGAGACCGAACCCGTCGAGGAAGTTCGGCCGCAGTCACCGGTCAAGCCGATGACCGCGACCGAGGTCAAGGTCAACGTCTCCATCCCCGAGGCCGCCGAGCGCGCGGCCGCGACGGGTGCCGACGGCGTCGGTCTCCTTCGCACGGAGCACATGATCCTTTCGCTGAACCAGACGCCCGCCAAGTACATCGAGGAAAACGGCGAGGACGCCTACATCTCCGAACTCGTCGACGGTATCCGCGGCGTCGCCGACGAGTTCTATCCGCGTCCCGTCCGCGTGCGCACCCTCGACGCCCCCACCGACGAGTTCCGCCAGCTCGAGGGCGGCAACGACGAGCCCGAAGAGCACAACCCGATGCTCGGCTACCGGGGCATCCGGCGCTCGCTGGACCGACCCGACGTCTTCGCTCACGAACTCGAGGCGTTCCGTCGGCTCTACGAGATGGGCTACGACAACGTCGAGATCATGCTCCCGCTGGTCAACGACGCCGAGGACGTCCTGCAGGCGAAAGAACTCATGAAGGAAGCGGGCATCGACCCCGAGAAGCGCCGCTGGGGCGCGATGATCGAGACGCCGGCCTCGGCGCTGTCGGTCGAGGGGATGGCCGAAGCCGGCATCGACTTCGCCTCGTTCGGCACCAACGACCTGACCCAGTACACGCTCGCCGTCGACCGGAACAACGAGAACGTCGCCGACCGCTTCGACGAACTCCACCCCGCCGTGTTGCGGCTGATCGGCGATGTCATCGAGACCTGCCGCGAACACGACGTCGACACGAGCATCTGCGGCCAGGCCGGCTCGAAACCCGAAATGGCCCGCTTCCTCGTCAACGAGGGCATCAGCTCGATCTCGGCGAACATCGACGCCGTCCGCGACGTCCAACACGAGGTCAAACGGGTCGAGCAGAAACTTCTGCTCGACTCACACCGTTAAGTCGAAACAAACCGGCACTATATTCTATCGGCTTTATATACTAATTATGGATAGAACTGCGGTGAGACCGACGAAACACGCGCACTTGGCGTAGAAAGAGTGGGGTCTTCTCGGGACAGAAGCCACTACTCCAACCGAAACGGTCCGTAGCTTACTGCAAGTACTCCGAGGCGATCTTTTCGACGTCTTTGTCACCTCGTCCGCTTACGTTCACGAGAAGAACGTCATCCTCGCTCATCTCGGCGGCCACTTTCTTCGCGAGAGCGACAGCGTGACTCGACTCGAGAGCGGGAACAATCCCTTCGTACTCACAGAGGTCTTGGAAGGCTTCGAGCGCTTCATCGTCAAGGACGCCCCGATACGTGCACCGATCCATCGCTTGATAGTTCGCGTGTTCCGGACCCACTCCGGGATAGTCGAGGCCCGCAGCGATGGAGTGGACTTCGACATCGTCGTCGATTACCTGAGTTCGCATTCCCTGATACACTTCCTCTTCCCCCTCTGAAAGTGGTGCTGCGTGCTGGTCAGTCTCGAGTCCTTTTCCAGCGGCCTCCGCACCATAGAAATCGACTTCGCTGTCGTCGAAGAATGGATGGAACAGGCCCATCGCATTCGAACCGCCGCCGACGCAAGCGACAGCAGCGTCCGGTAATTGGCCCTCCTGCTCGAGGATTTGTTCGCGTGCTTCTTCACCGATTACCGACTGGAAGTCACGGACCATTCGCGGCCATGGATCCGGACCGACGACCGAACCGACCATATAGTGGGTGTCATCAGAGTTTTCGATCAGATCTTCCATAGCCGCATCGACCGCATCTGCGAGGCCAGCACCGCCGCGTGTGACCTCATTGACGGTCGCTCCCATTTGCTCCATCCGGAAGACATTCATCTGCTGCCGCTCGACGTCCTTTTTGCCCTGGTAAATCTCTGTCTCGAGACCAGTGAGCGCACCAACGATTGACGTCGCTGTTCCATGTTGGCCAGCACCCGTTTCAGCGATCAGTCGCTCTTTCCCGGCGTGTTTGGCCAGTAGTGCTTGGCCGAGCGCGTTATTCAGTTTGTGAGCCCCACCGTGAACTAGATCTTCCCGTTTGAGATAGATGGTCGTCCCGTACTTCTCGGAAAGCGTCGGTGCATGGTAAAGCGGGGTAGGACGACCTGCGAAATTACGCATCAGTTCGTCGAGTTCCTCCTGGAACTCTTGATCCTCTTTCAAGCGGTCGTACTCATCGGCTAGATCCGCGAGTACCTCTTCTAATTCCTCTGGGACATAGCGTCCACCGAACTGTCCGAAAGTCTGCGCCTGGGCTGAGTCGTTAGAACCCATAAGACGTGATATGGCAATAATCCACATAAATCTATTCCATATTTGACCGTTCCGGGCGAGTGTATTTTGATTTATTCTTATGGATATTTATATGTGGCTGTCACTCACAGTCTGGATAGCATGGAATAATTCTATAGGAAAGGATCGAGTCTGAAACAATTCCGTAGACGGCCTGATGAAGAGACCAGCCTGACTATTTTCCTCGCCGAAACACCCCATCGAGCCGCTCTCTAATTATGACAGTACTATCGTCTATCTAATCCCGGCCCGAATCAATACGTCCGCTCATCCTATCTCCGCCACAATAATGTGCGGAAGAGTATTGCTTTTCTAACAACTAGGAGATCACACACCGTGTTCTTGAAGTTGCTCGTCTCCCGATAGATCCTCGTTGGCTTTACCTTTCATTCCCTCCCCGATCCCACTGGCAAGTGCAGCCAGGGTTTCGGGGTCATCCCAATGATTGACTGCGTCAACGATAGAGTTGGCCATTGCCTCGGGATTTTCGGCTCCGAAGATCCCACTCCCGACAAAGATGCCATCACAACCATGGTGCATCATCAATGCGGCATCCGCTGGTGTCGCGATGCCCCCAGCAGCAAAGTTCACAACGGGTAGACGCCCCATTTCTGCCGTTTCATGTACTAATTCGGCGGGAGCATCGTTTTCTCGAGCCCACGATTCCCGTTCTTCAAACGTCATCCCTTCCAGCGATCGGATCGCCCCCTTGATATTCCGTTGATGATGGACAGCCTGATTTACGTCTCCCGTCCCCGCTTCGCCTTTCGTGCGAATCATCGCGGCGCCTTCGTTAATTCGGCGGAGCGCCTCGCCGAGGTCGCGAGCTCCACAAACGAAAGGTGCCGTGAATTCACGTTTGTCGATATGGTAGCGGTTGTCGGCAGGGGTGAGCACTTCGCTTTCATCGATCATATCGACGTCAACGGCTTCGAGGATTTCGGCTTCTTTGGTATGGCCGATTCGTGATTTCCCCATGACCGGAATCGAGACCTCGTCGATAATCTCACGGATAGTATCTGGGTCCGCCATACGAGAAACCCCTCCCCGTTTACGGATATCCGCTGGGACTGCCTCAAGCGCCATGACGGCGACGGCCCCGGCATCTTCGGCAATTCGGGCCTGTTCACCATTGACGACATCCATAATGACCCCTCCTTTCTGCATTTGGGCGAAACCGCGTTTGATGAGTTCTGTTCCCTGACGGAGTTCCTCTAAATCGGATGCTTCTGCCATGCTTTTCCTATCTTTTATCGCCCAATATATATCTACTGGCCACTGTAGAGGATCGGCTTCGGAGAGGCATACGGGTAGAGTCTTGCGGAACTCGATTGTCCTGGACTTACCAACTAAGTAGCTATCTCGATCGAGAGTTGAAAGATGTCTTTCGGCAATTTTTGCATAGGTCATCCACACACCACAAGTGTAGAACCAGTAGCAGATCCTGAATGCGGTATTGGTGATCAAATTGACTAGATGGCTCAGAGATCGTTGATTAGAGCGAGGGAGGCGACGTCTTTTAGATCCAAAGTACGCGTAGTAGAGTCCGTCGGCAATCGGATACCTACACTCATTTTTAAGCCTGACTCTCACTAGACAGTAATATTTATCATGGTGGACTAATACTGGAGTGGTATGAGGCGTCATACCAGACGTCGGTTTGTCGAAGCGACCGCTTTCGCTAGCGTCAGTGCCCTGGCTGGCTGTATCGGTGGGGCCTTTAACGAGAGCAAGTACGAACGTGCAATCGGGATGCCATCCCCGCAGTCGGGCCCACTTGCGACTAACGGAGAAAGGGCACTCCAAGCCGCGGAGATTGCAGTCGAAGACTTCGCTGATGAGGCATCCGGAGAAGTCACGCTCGAGAAACAAGACGGAGAGGGTGACCCAGAAGCTGCGATCACGGTCACGCGTGACCTCCTCGATAACGGCGTTCCAGCTCTCACCGGAACGTTCTCGAGCGACGTCTCAACAGCGCTCAGCAATCACGCCGAGAGCGAAGAAGTCCCGTTCATGACGGCCATTTCTGTCGCTGCGGAGGTCGTCGAATCAGGGGACGAGTATACGTTCCGGATGACGGGGAATCTGAAGCAAAAAATGACGGGGATGGTTGAGTTCCTCAACCAACAGGGCGTGTCCGGTATTAGTGTCATTGCCGCTGATTATTCAATGGGGCGATCGGCAGTTGATTTCCTTGAGCAGCAAGCCAATAACTACGATATTGAACTGGTATCAGACGCCGTGGTCCCGATGAGTACCAATGACTTTGTACCGGAACTCCAGTCGATTAATACCGGCGAGATCGATGCGATCTTTTGCCCGTTCCCGGGTGGCAATGGGCCAACACTCGTCCAACAGATGCGTGAACAGGACATGTTCGAAGAAGTGGATATCGTAATCGGGCACGATTCGTACGGAACGGAAGCATTTCGGGAAGCGCTCGGCGAGGACATCGTCGATATGTATAATTGGGGAGTCGACCTCAAAAACGAACGCGCACAGCAGGCGTCTGAACAAATGCAAGACGAATACGATGTTCGGATGGACGCGCTCAGCCTTCCCAACTATGATGCGGTTCGGATGCTAACACAGGTTATTGACGAACAGGATTCCGTCGACGCTCAAAGTGTTCGTGACGGACTCGCCGATATAGAGTACGAATCTGCATCTGGATGGGATGTCAGCTTCGACGGGGATGGTAACAACGAAGCTTTCCAGATGATTGTAAGCAAGTGGGAGCAAAGCGATGGGGAGATCAGAAACGTTCCCCAGTATACGAGCGATGTTATCAAGCCCTAGTTGGTATAAATGAGCGAGATACTGGAACTGGAAGATATAACGAAAACATTCGGGGGAATCATCGCGCTCGATGGGTTCGAGGGGTCTGTGGCGGCGGACGACATTACGGGCCTCATCGGTCCGAATGGGGCCGGCAAGACGACCCTGTTCAACGTTATTACCGGCGCCCTTGACCCCGACTCGGGTACCGTTCGGTTTCAAGGCGAGGACGTGACCCGAGAGCGCGCTCACAAAATCTGTAGAAAAGGAATCGCAAGGACGTTTCAGACACCGAAACCGATTCGGTCGCTGACGGTGGAAAAGAACCTCCGTGTGGCACATCGGTTTGGTGGCAGCGACTCCACTCTCGATGAAGAAGAACTGTACCAACGCACGCTGGAGTTCTTCGACCTCGGGAAGAAACAGAACGTTCGTACCGAAAATTTGCAACTCATTGAGCAGAAGCAGGTCGACGTGGCTCGCGCGTTGATGTCTGCTCCGACGTTGTTACTGCTTGATGAGATCATGGCGGGACTCACCCCCACAGAAAAGATTGACATGTGCGAGACGATCAAACAGCTCAATAGTGAGTTCGATATCGCGGTACTGCTCATTGAACACGACCTGAAGCGGATGCGATCAATCTCGGACACAATTATCGCAATGAACAACGGGAGACACTTGCTGACCGGAAGTCCAACGGAGGTGTTAGAGGACGATGGACTCCAAGAAGCCTACATCGGAAAATAAGATCCTGAAGGCGGAGAATATCGAGGCTGGGTACGGCGAGTCCCAGGTCCTTCGGGACCTTTCCTTCGAGCTAGAAGAAGGTGAAATCCTGTCTATTGTCGGCCCAAACGGTGCCGGCAAGACGACGCTTATGCGCGTCCTCATGGGATTGATTACGCCGTCAGATGGCAGCATTCAAATCGAGGATGAGACCGTTACCGACACTTCAGTCCACGACCGCGTCGGTAGAGGATTGTCACTCGCATCCGAGGAGCGAAACTTGTTCCAAGATATGTCCGTGAAGGAGAACCTCATTCTGGGTTCGTACCCCAATCGAGGGGAAAACCGGAGCGAACGGATCGATCGTGTCTTCGAGCTATTTCCTCGGCTGAAGGAACGGCAGGATCAGCAGGCGGGAACTCTCAGCGGAGGCGAGGCTCAGATGCTCGCTATCGGTCGTGCGCTGATGACCGACATTCGCATCCTCCTGCTCGACGAGCCGTCACTCGGACTCGCTCCGAAGCTCATCCCGGAACTGTTCGCCAAGATCCGAGAGATCAACGAGAAAGGAATTTCAGTCGTTCTCGTCGAGCAACGAGCGAAGGAAGCGTTAGAACTGGCTGATTCGGGATGTCTCATCGAGGACGGAACGATCGTTCACCGTGGGAAAGCGTCAGACATGGCTTCGAATGACGAAGTGATTGAAAAATACCTGGGGGGTGCTTGAAATGGCAACCTCGGTCGATCAAGTTGTATTTATCGTCAGTAATGGATTGATCTTCGGAAGCATTCTTGCGCTAGTTGCCGTCGGTCTGTCGTTGATCTTCGGTACCCTTGACGTCCCGAACTTTGCGCAGGGAGAGTTCGCTAGCGTATCTGGGTTCGTGGTCGTCGGATTGATCGGAATCGGTATCGGATTAGTCCCGAGCATCATCGCCGGAATCGTATTTGCGTTTATCGCGGGTATCACGGTCGAAAAATTGGTAATCGGAAAGTTCTATGGGCGTGACGAATTCCTCCTGATGACTTTCTTCGCGACGTTTGGGATTTCGATCATCGCTGAAAACGTCTTACGGCGACAATTCGGTGGCTTTCGGCAGATTCCTTCACCGGACCTCGGAAGTGTCGTTATTGCGGGAACATCGATGGATCTGCTCCGACCGGTCGCTGGAGTGATCGCAGTGGTAATGCTACTCGGTCTCTATTTGTTCACTCGTCACACGTACACTGGGCTGGCAATACGTGCAGTCTCGAGTGATAGGCGCGGTGCGGAGATGGTGGGTGTGAATTACCAGTGGATCTATATGCTCACGTTCGGCATCGGTGCAGTCCTTTCCGGCATTTCGGGAATCCTGTATGGGATGTTGTTCACCCTCTCGCCGACGACGGGTGTTACCCTGACGACGTTTGCGTTTACAATCGTCGTTCTCGGTGGTGTCGGTAGCTTCGTCGGAACGATCTTCGCAAGCCTTCTGATCGGACTGGTCGATACCCTTACTGCGACGGTAGTCGGAAGCCGGTGGCGGTTCTTCGCGATCTTTGCAGTCCTATTCGTTGTCCTGATTTTCCGTCCTGAGGGACTACGGGGTGGTAGCACATGAACCGGCTCGAGGTGGCTGACAACCGACTGTTCGACCGGATTACGGACTACCGACGGCCGATCAGTGTCGCGATTCTTGTGCTCGCGCTGTTCCCGCCGTTTTTGGTCCCGTCAGGTCTCCTGTTTAACCTCACACTCGTATTCGTTTATGGAATACTCGCGTTCTCCGCGATCCTCCCGATCGGTTATGCTGGTCAACTGATCCTCTCGCAAGGCGCGTTCTTCGGTATCGGCGCTTATTCGTACGTCAAATTAACCGGAGTCGGGCTTCCCCCCATCATGTCGATTCTTGTTGCGACGATATTCACCGGTGGTGTAGCGTATCTGCTGGGACGCCCTGCCACACGTGCAAGCGGGATATATCTAGGCATTATTACGTTAGCATTCAATGAATTGTTTGTTAATGCACTCAGATTATATCCCGGGTTTACAGGTGGTAGTACGGGGCTCTCGGTCCCGGCGTTGTTCCCCTCTGTGGCGACTGATATGATCCCGAGTAGCGTTCTTTTTTACTATCTGCTATTAGTCGTCTACGCTGGCACGATCCTGACCTTCCGGCGAATACTTCAATCTGAGGTCGGCTGGGCGTTGCTAACTATGAAAGAGGATAACGTACTGGCCGAGTCGATCGGGATTGATACGCAGCGATACCAGTTGTTATCATTCACAACGGCTGGGCTCGTTTGTGGTCTCGCCGGGGGTCTCTTTGCACCGTTCACCGGGTATCTCTCGCCACCGATGTTTGATCTGCACAGGACGATTGATATAATTCTCGCCGCAGTCGCTGGCGGGTTGACCGTCCCGTTCGGTAGCATATTTGGGGGCTCTATCGTGGTACTCCTTCCGGAACTTCTACGATCGTTCGCCGATATCAGGCTCATCATCTTCGGCGTATTGTTGATCCTGCTGTTGATCTATCTTCCACAGGGGATCGGCGGCTGGTTCGAAAAACGGTTGTAAGCAGGGCGCATTTCCAGTCCACGGCCTTCGGTGCCACGTTTGCAGTACCCGTTCCTGAGCGAAATGAGCGATATTTTCACACCTTCTCGATGGGGTAGACCGGCATGCGGTACCCGGTTTTGCACCCTCTGACAGTGTAGAGGGCTTCAGTAAAGGCCGCTGATAGCAACAGCTCGTCCTCTCGTGCGACACGGTGGATCACCGTTACGTATTCGCGACCGTTTGCAACGACGCCGAGCGTGGAGTTCCTACCCTGGTGGAACCGCTTCAGACAAGGGACGTCTTATAGTCCGGGCGGAAGGTCCTCATCAAAAGCCACCTGGTGTTTTCTCTTGCTTAGACGATCTTTCACTGGTGATTGTCACTCGCTGTCGACTGACTCAGAGGAGACATCAGTATAAGTGACTTTCCGCGAGTCGGTCCGAGTGATTTCGAACACGCCTGCGATATCTGGGTCTGGTCCAGAGACACGCACCGTGTCGGACATCCAATCATTCGGATCGGTTTCTCGTTGTTTGGCAGGGAGGAGAGGGAGAAGAGACGAGAGAGCATACATTGAAAACGGCTGGCCGTCCGGAAACACGAGGTCTTCTCCGTGAACTTCAAAATAATCGCCAACGTCGTAGTTTGCTTCCGCTTCGCCGTTGATTTCGATACACTCTACACGAAGGTCGTAGAGGGTGAATTCCCTCTCTTCCGGGTTTTCTGCCATCGCAATCATACGATGTCTAGAGAATACAATAAGTGTTCCTTTCTCCCCAATTGATGCCGCGACTACAGCCGCCGTAGATGGCGAGGCGCTAACCGGTGATTCTCATGGCATCTCGAACCGATTCCGTCCTCGGTCGTAGAGCAAACCTCACGTAGCATCACACAACTGCGGTTGATATCTACCGGTCGAGATCCGTACTGCACACGATCTCCCGCATCAAGAAGAAATATATTGTGACGATACGATCACGAACCGAGGTGATAGTAGGGCACCTCCAATGCCGGTTCCGGATGGCAAAGCCGTCACCGTGTGCAGTGAGTGTCTCGTGAACGTGGTGAACTTGCGCTCGCCCCAACCTCGGATGAATGCGCAGGCACTTCATTCTCGTTCCGGATAGCGGAAAGGTTTTGATTCTTCAGGTGAGAGTTTCCCATGCATGCAGGTCCTAGTTACGGATCCGATCGCAGACGCGGGTTTAGACGTGCTCAGAGAAGCTGGCCATGATGTCGAGACGGGCTACGAACTCGAGGGTGACGCCCTCCTCGAAGCGGTATCAGATGTACATGGAATGATCGTTCGCTCAGGAACGGAAGTCACCGACGAGGTTCTAGAGGCCGCCGAAGATCTGGTCATCGTTGGTCGTGCCGGTATCGGCGTCGATAACATCGACATCGACGCCGCGACCGATCACGGCGTCATCGTTGCCAACGCTCCCGAAGGGAACGTCCGTGCCGCCGCCGAGCACACCGTCGCGATGACGTTCGCAGCTGCCCGGTCGATTCCCCAGGCACACATTCGGCTGAAAAACGGCGAATGGGCCAAAAGTGACTATCTCGGTGCGGAACTCAACAACAAGACACTGGGCGTCGTCGGGCTGGGTCGTGTCGGCCAGGAGGTCGCCAAGAAGCTCGACTCGCTTGGCATGGACGTCGTCGCTTACGATCCCTACATCAGCGAGGAGCGCGCCGACCGCATCGGGGCCGAACTCGTCGACCTCAAGGCGAGCCTGGAGCAGGCGGACTTCCTAACCGTCCACACGCCGCTCACGCCGGAGACGGAGGGGCTCATCAGCGAGGATGAACTCGACTTACTCGGCGACGGCTACCTAATCAACTGCGCTCGCGGCGGCGTCGTCGACGAGGACGCTCTCGCGGCGAAAGTCGAAGACGGGACGCTGGCCGGCGCGGCGATCGACGTCTTCGCCGAGGAACCGCTGCCCGCTGACTCGCCGCTGCTCGAACACGACGATACTATCGTCACGCCCCACCTCGGGGCCTCGACGGAGGCCGCTCAGGAGAACGTCGCCACCTCGACGGCCGAACAGATCAATGCCGCCTTAGCAAGCCAGCCGGTCACCAACGCCCTCAACGCCCCGTCGATCGACGAGAGTGCCTTCCCCCGCGTCGAGCCGTACATCGAGATCGCCGAGACCGCGGGCAAGGTCGCCGCCCAACTACTCGACGGCCGCGTCGAGGACGTCGAGGTCGTCTACGAGGGCGACATCGCCGGCGAGGACGTCGAGTTCGTCACCGCGAGCGCGCTCAAGGGCATTTTCGAGCCAGTCCAGTGGCAGGTCAACGCCGTCAACGCGCCCCAAATCGCCGAGGACCGCGGCGTCGACGTTACCGAGTCCAAGACCCGCCAGGCCGAGGACTTCCAGAGCCTGGTCTCCGTGACCGTCAGTAACGATGATAACGAAATTTCGGTCGACGGGACGTTGTTCGCGGACGATGATCCACGTATTGTTCGCGTAGACGGCTACCGAGTCGACGCCATTCCACACGGTCAAATGATCGTCACGCGAAACACCGACGAGCCCGGTGTTATCGGTTTCATCGGCTCTGTCATGGGTGAGTACGACATCAACATCGCTGGCATGTTTAACGCCCGCGAAACCATCGGCGGGAAGGCCCTGACCGTCTACAACGTCGACGGCCCTATCCCCGACGAAGTCAAAAAGGAACTAGAAGGGGACGAGCGAATCAACGAGATTAGCGATATCACCCTAAACGGTCAAGATTGAGTCTGGTATCCGTACGAGCAGCCTGTTAATCCCTCTCGCCTTCTCGTTGTCCCTGCGAGCATCGGCCCTGAAAGAGTTCTTCCGCCTAGCGGACCGCCACTCACGGCTGGTGCCGTTGACTCTGGAAGGGCACCTCCTGTTGCCGAGGCGTGTGTTGGAGGAGTCAGTAACGTCCTCGGAGAGATGTCGCCCGATTCGACCAACGAGGGGAAAACTATCCGGTTTTGACACCAGTGATATCGCACGTACTGACGGAGCGAGGGACAGTCCCTAACGACCCCGTCTCAGACAGAGCCGTTCAGTTCCACGTACTCCTCGATTCTATCGAATCCGAGTTCAAGACGGTCAAGGCTGTTCGCGAAACTAATACGAATATACTCGTCGAGCGTGTCCCCGAAGCCGACACCTGGAACAACCACCACACCGTGCTCCTCGAGTAATTCTCTGGCGATCGTCGTGCTCTCGACACCGAGTTCCGAGCAATCGAGGAACGCATAGAACGCCCCGTCAGGCTCCGGACAAGAGATACCTGGCAGATCCTCGACGCGGTTGACGACGTATTCCCGTCGGTCATCGAAGGCCGAGAGCATTGACTGAATTGGCTCCTGATCTCCTGTGAGTGCTTCGACAGCCGCTTGCTGAGATGGAGCAGGAGCACAGGTCACGATGCTCTCGTGAAATTCGAGCGCTGCATCGGCGACTCTTTCATCGGCCGCGAACCAGCCGACACGCCATCCAGTCATCGAGTATGTCTTAGAACAAGACCCGACAGTGATTACATGTTCCGGGTGCGCTGTATTACTAGCGATCGACTGAAACTGTTGATCGTAAACAATGTCCTTGTATACCTCGTCTGCGATAACGTACGCATCGTGTTCGGCAGCGGCTTCAACGATCTCTGCTGTCGCGGACGGGTCGAGTATCTGCCCGGTCGGGTTCGACGGGGAAGTGAGAAGAATCGCGGCGGTCTCATCGGACATCTGGTCGATCAAGAGTTCGGTGTCCAGCGCGAACCCTTCCTCTTCACAGAGAGGGACGTTGACCACGTCAGCATCGGTCATGATCCCTTGTATCTGGTAGTTCGGCCAGGCGGGAGTCGGGACGATGACTTCGTCACTGGGATCTACGACAGTTATACACGCGAGCGCCAGCGCCTCGACGGCCCCAGCCGTAACAATGATCTCGGAGTCCGGATCGTACTCGTAATCGAGATCATCAGCGATGGCGTTTCGGAGTTCAGAAATCCCAGTGCTTGACGTGTAGTGGGTCGCCCCGTTTTGGGTCGCTTCCAATGCGGCGTCTATGATGTGGTCCGGTGTATCGAAGTCCGGTTCCCCGATCTCCATATGGACGAGATCTCGATCGCGGTACTCATGAGCGAGATCAAACATTTCTCGGATCGGAGATCGGCTTACTCGTTCGGTTCGGCTAGCTAATGATAGGCCATTACCATCTTCTGGATTCATGTTCCACTTATCGTAGAGAAGAGACATATACCTTGTGATCGCAAAAGGCTGCTCGGCGTGGATGGCCGTCGGCTTCCGCTCCGAAGGAACGAGCACGACGCAGAGACGGGACGCCTCACAGCGTCTGCTTTCGTCGTAACGGACGCATTGTGTACGGAACAGATGCCTGTGTCGCGGTCGCCTCTCAGTTCCGCAGTAGTCATGACAGTCGCCGGTAGTTCCTGTGGGACCTGCTGTGTATCGCTGCACCCACGACTGAACCCGCACCGATAAAATCGATCCGGAATTATAAGAATCTTATAATTATTATTTTGATTCCGTGGGATGCCATGTCATGGTATGGCTAAGCCAGATGCCACCATGCAAGCCGTGACCGCTGAGGTACCTCCCATCAATTCGCTCACGGTCGAGCAAGCGCGACAGGGATACAAACAGTACCTAGAAATCGAAGAAACGATCGCTGACGTCGGTGACGTGCGTGATACAACTATTTCCGGATTGGACGGCGATATTCCGGTCCGAATCTACGAACCGACGGGGACCGGCGCGCGGCCGCTCGTCGTCTGGATGCACGGCGGCGGGTTTATCTTGGGCGATATCGAGTCGTACGATCCGACCTGTCGCGCCCTCTGTGATGTGCTCGATGCCGTCGTCGTTTCCGTGGACTACCGACGTGCGCCAGAGCATCCGTTCCCGGCAGCCGTCGAAGACTGCTACGTCGCAACGGAGTGGGCCGCCAAGTCCGCTGAACGGCTCGGTGCGGATCCCGATAGGCTGATCGTCGCCGGCGATAGCGCTGGTGGGAACCTGGCCGCATCAGTCGCCCACTTGGCTCGTGACAAAGGCGGCCCATCGATTCATCACCAGGTCCTGATCTATCCGACGACGACTTTCAAATTCAATTTTGACACGGAAAGCGAACCGAATACCGACTTTTTCCTTACCGAACCTGACCTCGAGTGGTCCTGGGATCTCTACCTCGACAACGAACTTCACGGAATGACTCCGTATGCATCGCCGCTCCAAGCGCGATCGGTAGCAGACCTTCCACCGGCGACCGTCATTACTTGTACCTTTGATCCGCTTCATGACGAGGGCGTAGAATATGCCGATCGTCTCGAAGAAGCCGGCGTCGAGGTTTCACATAAAAATTACGACAAGATGATACACTCTTTCATCACGTTACTGGCGGAACCGCGAATCGACCAGGCGTGGGACGCGCTCGACTTCATCCGAGCGAGCCTCTACGATGAGCCAAATGGCGAGTGAGTAGCGCACGGCCTCGGCCGCTCAACCGCGTACTTGTCGCTTGCGTCTTTCCGAGAACGGATAGCGCTGACAGAGAGTCACTGATGGCCGTCAACGTCCGATGCCGTACGGAAGCGAGATCGAACCGGAGTATCTGTTCTATAGGTTCTCACTCACACGAGTCTCCCTTGTCTCTTCTTCCATCTTCCGGAGATAGGACATATAGTCCGTCCCTCCAGTTCCTTCGGTGTCTCCGGTCTCCTCACGGATATACTGGATCACCTGCCCAAAGTGAACATCTCTGAATTCCTCGAGGTTGCTCACACACCTGTTATAGGTCTCCCAGAGGTCGTCCTGATCTTGTTCAGTCACATACTCGACGATGTCGGGACCACTGTCGAACGTCTCGATAGCGGACCTATGCAACGGCGGCATATAACTCCGCATATCTCCGAGTTTCTCAGTCATCTCCGTCGCGTCATGCTCTATTCCGAGCGTCGCATCGATCGAGGGAAGTATGGAGCTCTGTGCACCAGATCCACCACGTAGCGTTTGCGGCGTCCCCTCTAACTCATCTACACCTTCGAAGTAAATTTCATCGAAGCCGTCGTAGTAGGGCCGATACTCATTGGCAAATACCGACGTATCGTTGCCTTCGGTCATCTGCTCCATGATGTCGGTCATATCGCTGATCGAGCTCGCCATCGTGTCCAGCGTCTCCTGTAATAATTCCGGTTCATCGTCGATAACTGCCTGTTGTGCGACCGGACACGCATTTACTGCAGGGCCAGCGGCTGCTTCAATTGCAACATGGATGATGACGAACCACCGCTCGTCATCATAATGTGTAAAGCTCTGGATCAGGTCCAAGTTATCGAGCGATATGTCTTCGTCTGGGTCCTTCCTTTGGAAGTTGTGGAGGCAGAGGAGATCGTACGAGAGGATTGGTTTTCTGCCGATCTCCATCGAGGTTTCATAGAGGGGAACTGCAATACCGGCCGGGAGAGTCGACACCGAGTCCCCGTCCGGCAGGTCATGGTTCACATATGTACTCGCAAAGAATCCACTCAACATACACAGGCGCGTTCGCTCCCGTTCAGTGAGTTCGCTCAATAATCCGTCGGGCGGAGTGGCGATCGAGCGAAGCGCCGGTCTTACCCCGCCCGATTCGACAAGATTGGGGAGTTCGTTTCCGAGACGGTCCAACTGGTTGAGGTATCTACTGACAACTGGCCGATGACGATCGGTATCGAACTCAGTCAACGGATCACGCGATGGGAGGAACCCACGTTGGCGGTCAATCTCTTCTGGGAACTTCTCGAGTGACATCTGATCACAGTTACCAATCTCGGGACTATTAGTGTTTTCCGGGGAAATAACCGCCTCTTCGACCACTTACAGTAATAAATGTACAAGAGTATGGTCTAGTGTATCATCTTGAAAAGCGACTCTCTGACAGGGCAAGAGGCGTGCTGGTGGGACACGATTTCATCTCATCCCAGTCACAGTTCGACTATATTCTGGTGACGAGTGTCACACAGAACCTAAACTTGTTTATTCGGGGACCCACAACTAGCAAACGATGACAGTCGTAGCCTTTGACTTTGACGGAACGCTTTCCGACTCCGAGATGACCGTACTGCTGGGCGATCGCTGTGGCGTGGCAGATGACATGGCCGAGATCACCGAACGGTCGATGAATAATGAAATCGACTACGCCGAGAGCCTACGGAAGCGAGCGGCACTACTTGAGGGACTTCCAGAAGACGAGGTCACGGCCGCCTTCGAAAAGGTTGCACTTCGCGAGGGTGCCGCTGATTTGATCGATGAATTGAACGATGCTGGCGTGACGACCGCCATCCTCACGGGCGGCTTCGAACGCGGTGTCGCAGCCGCCCTTGAGCGCGAGAATACGACTGTCGATCACATCGTCTCGAACGAACTACCACTGAATGGCAGTGAAACGGCACTGACCGGTGACGTCGACGGTCCACTCATCGAGGGCACCAAAGACGACGCCCTCGAAGACCTCGTCAACGATATCGGGACTACTCTCTCAGACAGCGTCGCGATCGGCGACGGTGCGAACGACCTCCCCATGTTAGAAGTAGCTGGTCTCTCGATCGGCTTCGATCCGAAACCGGCCGTCGAACCCCACTGCGAAGTCGTCGTGACCACGATGGATGAAGCCCGCGAGGTACTTGTCACGGAGGGTGTTCTGGCGAACAAGTGATTTGGGCGCGATTCGCTCACGCCTTAGACCGTCCTCCCAGCGCGACCGATAGCTGCGAACGGCATTGTCCGCTCGGCCATCCAACTTTCTCACAATGACTATGTGTCACACGCTCACATTCCGGCACCAAAAATACCAAACGGTCTCACCACACAAGAGACTGTACAGGTAAGTTGTATGAGCGAAAGACGCGAATATACAGGCGATTACCCAGAGAAGACGCTGTATATCCCGGGCCCGACCGAGGTACGCGAGGACGTGATCGAGGCGATGTGCGAACCGATGTTCGGACACCGGATGGACCGAATGACCGACCTCTACACGACCATCGTCGAGGATACCAAGGAGTTCCTCGAGACCGACAACGAGGTCATCATCCTCACAGGATCGGGTACCGAGTTCATGGAGAGTTCGCTCCTGAACCTCGTTGACGAGGACGTCCTCGTGACGACTTGCGGCAGTTTCAGCGAGCGCCAGGCCAACGTCGCCGACCGCCTCGGCAAGAACGTCGACACCCTCGAGTACGAGTGGGGGCGGGCGGTCAAACCCGAGGACGTGCGTGAGCGACTCGAGGAGAGCGACACCGACTACGACGCCGTCACCTGCGTGATGAACGAGTCCTCGACGGGGGTCCGCAACCCGATCGAGGAGATCGGCGACGTCGTCGCCGAGTACCCGGACACGTATTTCGTCGTCGACGCGGTCTCGGCGCTGGGCGGCGACTACGTCGATATCGACGAGCACGACATTGACGTGATCTTCACCTCCGTTCAGAAAGCCTTCGCGATGCCCCCCGGGCTGGCGGTCTGCGTCGTCAGCGACGAGGCCTACGAACGTGAACTCGGGAAGGACTCGGCGTCGTGGTACGGCGGCTTCCAGCGGTCGCTGGACTACTACGACCGGAAGGGGCAGACCCACTCGACGCCCGCTATCCCGGTCATGCTCGCGTATCGGCAACAGATGAAGCACATGCTCGAGGAAGGCCACGACGCTCGCGACCAGCGCCACCGCGAGATGGCCGAGTACACCCGCGAATGGGCCCGCGAGCATTTCGCGATGTTCCCCGAGGAAGGTTACGAGTCACAGACGGTGGCCTGCATCGAGAACACGCAGGGCATCGACGTCGCCGAGACCATCGCGGCCGTCGACGAGCAATACGACTTCGTCTTCTCGAACGGCTACGGCTCGCAACTCGGCGAGCAGACCTTCCGCATCGGCCATATGGGCGAGCACAACCTCGAGTCGATTCAGACGCTGACCGACGCCATCGAAGACGTCACAGGCCTCTAAACTGATTGTCCAAAATCGCGTCGGCCTCGGCGGGGCCGAGTCCGTGGCCGTAAATCGGTATCGCTGGCTACTACCGTTACTCGTCTTCTCGCTCCCAGTACGGTGGAACCCAAATATCCTTCTCGACCATGTCTTCGATACGCTCTTGCGTTACCTCTTCTGCATACTCGTCGTGTTGTACCGGCGTCCTGTCGAGCCAGAGGTTCTTGGGGTAGAGCTCCCTGTCATAGATGACCTGACACAGTTCGGTACGGAGGTCTTTCATCCAGTTCATCAGTGGCGATCGGTACCGGAACTCTCGAAGGCCCTCGATATCGATGACCCCCGCGCAGTAGGACGACCCACCACCGTAGTCGTGATCGGATATCGTCTTCCCCTTGTGGTTGACGATCATCGATCCACCGCCGAACGTATCAACCGGGGTCTCCGAATCGGGCGTCAGATAGTACGTTCCGAGGTTCGGAGCAACGACGTAGGTACTGTTGTCTAACGCACGTGCCTTGTTCTGAATCTCCCACGCTTCGTTCGCGACGAGCGGTTCGGGACAGGCAATTCGACAAACGACCTCGGCGCCGTTCATCGCAAGGCCGCGTACGTATTCAGGATATGCGCCCTCGATAGCGAGAGAGATCCCGATCCGTCCGATGTCTGTATCGACAACCGGGAAGAACGAATCGAGATCCGCACCGTGTTCGTCAACCCAGTCGTCCCAGACGTCGTGTGGCGCGACTGACCGTTCAACCGGGAGGAGAGGGGTGTTCTTTCGGTGTTTGAGGATCACCTCACCGTCCGGATCGATAACGAACGCGGTATTCACGAACTTATCCTCGTACTCCGGCGCCTTTTCCTTCGCTGATGCGACAATATAGATGTCGAACTCTTTCGCGTACTCACCGAGCACATCGGTCTCTTCGCCGGGGATGTCGATCGCGATCTCCTCCCGGTATTCCGTATGCTCCATATCGTGCACTTCATCGGTGAACCCTTGCAGTGCTCCTTCGGGGATCACCGCGAGTTTGACCGGGAGGTCAACGCTACTCAGCCACGTCGCCGCCGAGAGCGTCTCGTGAATGTGGTCCAGGTTTTTCTGAATGTCACTTCGCTCCTCGGCACCCCACACTGTCGGCGAAAGGCCAACAGCCATGTACTTTTCAATTCGTGCCATACAGAGACATTCACATTGATTATTATGTGTTTTTCGGCACGCACAGTGATTCGGCTTGTACAGAGAAGCGGAGGTGGCACGGACCGGCCGCCAGCCGAGGCGATCAGAATGTGAAATTATTTGCAATAGGGGATCATACATATCCGTAGATGAGTCAGCGAATGAATCCCCAGATGGCAACGGTTATCGAAGAACTGGAAGACAACGGTATTCCGGACTGGCATTCGATGTCGATTCCGTGCGCCCGGCGGATTGAAGACGAGGTCTTCTCTCGTGGTGCGGGGATCGACCTGGATTTGGTCCGTGATTTCGAGATCGAGGGTGACGAAGCCGCAATTCCGATACGGGTATATCGGCCGGAGGCGGAGCATCCACCCGTTCTCGTCTTTTGCCACGGCGGCGGGTGGACGCTCGGCACACTCGATTCTGCGGACAACATCTGCCGTGAACTCGCCAGTCGAACTGGCTGCCTGGTTATCTCGGTCGATTATCGCCTTGCGCCGGAACACCCGTTCCCTGCGGCCCTCAACGATGTTTCCACAGCTCTGCAGTGGGCAGCAGAGTACGCAGACAAGTTAGGTGCCGATTCGAGCAGTATTGGCGTGGCAGGGACGAGTGCTGGAGGGAACCTTGCAGCTGCAGCGGCTCTCCGGGCTCGGGAAACGGGACCGAGCCTATCAGGACAGTTCCTGCTCTATCCGATCACGGGCACTGTCCGCGAGACGGAGTCATACGTTCAGCACAGCGATCAGCCCCTACTTACCCGTCGCGATATGGAGTGGTTCTGGGATCAGTACCTCGATGATCCCGTCCACAAACGGAATCCACTCGCAGCAGTTCGTCGAGCGTCAGACCTCTCTGGCGTTGCTCCCGCAGTCGTGTTGACCGCCGGCTTAGACGTGCTTCGGGATGATGGCGTCGAGTATGTAGACCAACTCGAAGCAAACGGTGTCCCGACAACTCACGACCACTATCCGTCGCTCGCGCACGGCTTTTTGAGCCTCACAGACGAAGTCGATACGGCCGACGAAGCAATGAGCCGATTAGCGGACCATATTCAGTCGCGGCTGAGTGCTTCACCCCAGAAGGAGTGAAGCGATCAGGAGAGCGTGATCGACTCCCGAGCCGCGCCGTGGGCTTACAGTACTGTGGGATATCGAGTAAGGTTCTGTCTTCCTTCCGGTTCAGGACCGTTTGGCGCAACCCGGACGGCTATGCCTTTAGCGGCGGCGATGTGACGATCACCTCGAGTGTCGCTTTGGTCGTTCGGGCTTCCCGTTCGCGGCCGCCTTTGTCGCCTCTAGAAGGACTCTCACTACTCGCTCAGAGAAGCACAACCAGAACAAAAATGACGGACGGACCGACCGATGAAGGCTATGGCACGTCGAGTCGCTATCTCTGGCGGTCCGCGTATCGCTTGTGCGCAGTCACTCAGTCAACGACGACTTCGCCCTGTTCGACGACTGGTTCACCATCGAGGTAGACGCTACAGTTTTTCTGGGCGATGTCGTAGTGACACGGCGCGTAACGGTCTTCATGGGTGTTCGGCCCGGTACTCCACAGCATGTTGCCTTCCCAGACACGACCCTCGCTGGCGCTGACACCGGTCTGGTCAGGCGCGCGGTCGTGGAGCGCCATGTTGTAGAACGTGCCGTTCGGGTTGAGTCCCCAGCCGAAGTGGCTCGTCGCCCAGACGTCCGGGTCGTCGTAACTCTCGAGGTGGCCGCGCATCAACTCGGCGTCGCCGCCCTCGCCGTTGATTTCGACGATGTAGTTGTCCTCGACGACGCATTCGATCGCGGAGCTGACGTAGTCGGCGAAGGGGACGACATTGTAGTCGCTCGGCGCGATAACGATGGTCCCTTCGACGTTCGACGGATAGTTCGAGACCATGTTCTGGCCCCAGACGTCCCACTTGCCGGGTTCGTCGGCGAACCCGTACGAGTCAAAGGCCGTGTAGGGTTCGACTTCCATGGTCACGTCGGTGCCGTACTCGGAGGTGATACGCATCTCGTCGGCGTCGGCCAGCAGGTCACGGTGACGCTGGACGCGGTCTTTGACGCGCTGGGCTTCCTCGGGCTCCCAGGGCATCAGCCGGCGGAGATAGTGAGGTTCGCGCGCGCCGACACGAAGGATTCGCGTATCGGCGTCGCGGATCTCGCCACGCTCGGGGACGTGGATGAACCCCTCGAGGGTGAAGTCGAACACCATATCCGCGTGTTTGCAGGCTTCGACCGGACCGTCAGGCAGGCGGAGCGTCCCGCCCTGACCTTCGGAAATCTCCGGGCCAACGGAGTTACGCCCGTACTCGGGCACTTGCACCTCGAACACGTCCGCGTCCAGGTCCTCGGCCGCGGCGAAACAGGCACCGATGAACTCCCGTGGACTCTTCGCGTCAGTCACGAGGGCGATGGTTTCATCGGCCGTCACTTGGCAATGCTCCATCTGGCGCCGGAATAACGGCACTAGTAGGCCAGCTTCTTCCATAATGCAGTCGCCTGTTTTCTCTCATACACAATATATTTTGGGGGTTGATAGCTTACAACCAGTCTGCAATACCTCTGCTTGCGGAATCACGAACTTCCAAGCAGAGAACGTAAGCACACCCTGTCACAACTGGACGTTCGGTCTGGAGATCAGGCGACTCCGCTTTCTAATCTGCATCCATTTGCATGTTGACCTCGATGACGTTCGCTTTGTCGCGGACCAGCGTCGGCAACTCCTCGCGGAATCGATCCCCGCGCATGCGACTCGTGGGGCCACAGACGCCGATTGCGGCTACGACCGTATCGTTCGGCGCGTGGATCGGCGCGGCAACGCACCGCAGGCCGCGAGTTCGTTCGCTCTGGCTGAAGGCGATTCCCCGCTCGCGGATCTCCTCTAATTCCTCGAATAACTCGGCCGACTCCGTAATCGTCTTTTCCGTCCGCTTCGGCAGGCCGTGCGTATCGATGACCTTTCGCACCTCGGCTTCGGACATGTGGGCGAGAATCGCCTTTCCTTGCGACGTGTAGTGGAGATATTCGCGCTGGCCCGGGCGAATCGTCGTCTCGATTGCGTGTTCTCCCGTCGCTTTCGCGAGATAGACCCCATAGCCCTGTTCTCGAACGATCAGACGGGCCAACTCGCCCGTCTCTGCAGCCATCTCCTCGAGCGGCTCTTGGGCGAACTGCCATGCTTTGTTTTGATGTTTGACGTACTCGCCAAGCTCGAGTAAGAAGAGGCCGAGCTGATAGCGTCCGTCAATCTCGGTCACGATGTTATTTCGCTGCAGCGTCTTCAGGTACGTGTGCGCCGATCCTTTGGACATATTCACCTGATCCGCGATCTCGGTTACCCCCGCGCCGTCGAGTTCCCGTAACGCCCTGACGATTTGACACGCCTTCTCAACGGACTGTATAAGACGGCCGTCCTCAGTCGGTTTCTTGGTCATATCAGTTACTGAACCGTACATCACTTATATGTTTGGGATAGACAAACACGGAGACGTTTGATTGTATCCGTCATCCCGTCTCTAAAAGTAGAACACGAACTCCACTGCTGCCGCAGAAATAGATTTTTTCCAGTAGTAAGGTCCGTATCCACACATTCACCATAACAAATGGGGCGAGCACAAATAATTTCCAGAATATGCGCCCGATATAATGCCAACTAGTTTGGTTATAATGAACATATCTCTGGGAGGAGGCCATATTCTGGCAGTTCGAGTCCAGTAGAACAACTACCGAACAAATAGCCATTTATATGGCGCACCAAAGCTGGCTCCAATTCATTGTATTGGTCCCCCCGGCAGTGAGAATAACAATAGTACTATTGTTATTCGAAGGGCTGATTCCGAAATGGAGTGTTCGGAATGCACAAATCACATGCAGGGCATATAGGGCCATAAGATTTTCAGATACGAGATGGGGAAGAACGAGATGAATACTGGAAGTATCCCGCCGGACGATGTGAAACTGCCTCAGGTTCGCAAGTCGCGAATACGAGTTACTACTAGTCGCCGTTACTGGAGGACCCGACTCCGACTACGACTGGCATCAGGATGCAGAAATCACGTTCCTTCGGACCTCTTTTCGAAGAACCTCTCCGAAGTCTCCGTCGGTATGTTTAAAATTGTTTGATTACACTGAACGCGGTCTCTCAGGGTTTGTACAGGTGGCTGCGGTGTAACGAAGCTACCGAAGATGATGCGGATCGGCGCTACGAATATTTGGAACGTGAAGGTCACTGACTCACAATGCTTGGTGGTACGCACATCGCATCGAACGCCCTCTTCAAGCGATCCGGCAGTGGGCGCATCGGCATCTTTCTAGCTTCTGCTTGCTACGATCCACGCGAACAGAAGGCTCAGGCGGTCCATCTGAACGTTTCACGTCTTGCGGACGATGAGGTCGGTACGAACGGATTAATAAAACATATGCCAAGAGCAGCAGTAACTGGAATTGATATTTGGCTACAATACTCTAGGGTCAGTAGATCAGTTTCAATACCACAGTATTGCATGAGAAGCATCAATTTCAGTTGCCGAACACCTTGCTAATCGATGTCAGAGGCAAGAGCGGGTAAGACGTATCCTAAGCCATTTTACGATCGTTCAGCTTGCATTTTGAGTAGGGTTCACATAGTCGAATATGACAACAGAAACGGGGTCAAAATATCCTTCGCGGCCTCACAATGAATACTAACTGCGTTTATAAATCGTGGGTGAAAATCGAGAGCTGACCGCAGGGGTATTGTATATCTACAACACTATTATCCCCCTCTGGAGCCATAGTGGCATATATAGCATATTTTCTGTTGGACTTCAAATTGTATAATGGCTCCCGAACCCATTGTATGGATGTCATTCATTTCAGGAAGTGGTCATAGGGGCTGGAACCGGGTTGTGATCACAGAACCTAATCATATTTTATATCGAATAAATTTATTTGGTACGTCATACTTCGTTACACACATTGAAAATGAAGATCGACGGCGGTGATCGATATGTGTAGGAGTCGAACGAAATCGGTCTACATCGTCCCTCAGAGCGACTGTTACCATACGAACCAAGATTGCCAGGGAGTTCAACAGGCGTATACCGTGCTTGAACGATCTCGATCGGAACTCTCCGACGAAATGTACCACTGTCAATTGTGCTCCGGGGATGTTCCCCTCCCCGATACTGATTCGTTCGAAACACAACGACTGCTAGAGGAGCTCGGACCGGACGATATCGGCTGAGACTTCGGCGGGGCTCCACAGTCTCCAGATCAATTTGTTTGGTGAAGTCGGTGATCTCTCTTGAACATGTCGCTGCCGACTAAAGATACGGACAGCTATACGGGGAGTACTACGTCTCCCGCCAATCAAGTCCGTCACCGACGACGTTTAGTTCTTAACGGACTACCCCGAATGGGTCCACCCTCGAGACGGTGCTGGATAAGCCTATCCCACCGTTCGCTCGAATCCGCGCCGACGAATGAGCGGCAATCAACGCGGGCGAGGTTGACCCGCCGAAGACACCGGTCCGGCATACCGGTGCGATCGGCGATGCCTATGAACGACGACAGCCGCTAACGGCCTACGATCCGGCAAACCCACAACTCAAGCACTTCGGCGCAGTCGGGGCTTTGACCTCCTCCACGCCGTGAATGACGATCCATAGCCGTTTCTGAAGCGTATCTACCAGTATGTTATCTCGAATGATCTACATTATAGGATTTAGTACGAGAACGAAACGATGAGTCGTAGACCTCGCCGGGGCGTTCGGCGGCTTCGAAGGGTGTGACTGTAACTTGGTCACTCGTCCAAAAGGACCCACAGTGATTATGGATACGAGCGGGACCTAATCGCGACAAGATTTAACCAACGTTGTCGGCAGTCCCGTCCTGTTGGTTAAGTCTAGAAACAGATTACGACTGCCGATGTCTGCTTCGAGAGGGGCTCCGGGAACTGAATTCGCACGGCTTGGAGCCGAGGGAGATGTCTAAGCCATTAGCACGGTGCTCTTCAGACAAGTCATCACTCCGACCGTGGCTCGTGCGTTGACTCGACGAAAGGAGCACTGACATCGTGACCTGCAACGTGGGCGTTCAATTTCGCTGCTGCCGGCGATTCTCTGATTGCAGTGGTATCGTAGCCCGCCTCGGCGAACGTGTCGGTGATCCACCGTTTACCGCGAAGATTGAATTTCTGGTGGTAGTCCTCTGCCAGGTGGAACTGTTCAAGTCGTTCGAAACGCGTCTCGATGTGCTCTCGACTGAGTTCGCATCCGTCGAGGAACGCGTGCAGCTGTTCGTGCTGCGCAGCAGTCTCGGTGAAGATTACGTTCTGGTACTGGCGTTTCTTCGGTTGCTGAGACGGGTCGTGTTCGTCGAACGCCCGCTCGAGCAACTCGCCGAACGAGAGTTGCTTGGGGTCGTACTCGAACTGGACGACTTCCGTGTGATCACCGAGGACCTCGTACGACGGGTCGGGTTTCGTTCCACCGGCGTAGCCGACTCGCGTTCGTACGACGCCGTCCAAGGCGCCGAACATCGCATCGGGACCCCAGAAACAGCCGAGGCCGAACGTCGCCGTTGCTGTGTCCTCCGGCGCCTGTCTATCGTACTCGCTGATGACTGTTGGAGTGAGCATGAGTCGAGAGACGCTGCCGCAGTCAGCGTATAAAGACATCCGGGCTGCACCAGCTTAACCCTGTCCCAGAGCGCCAGGGAGCCCCCTGAAAGTGAATTACGTATCGTGCTCCGCGAACGCATCACCGGCGTCTTTGGCCATCTCCTTCGCTTCGATATGTGAGTAGGACTGGCGGACGACCTCCTCACTGTTGTCCAGCAAACGGGCAGCGGCTGTAAACCCGCGTTGGCGAACCATTACCTCCCCCGCGCCGCGCCGGCCGCCGTGCGGTGCGAGATAGCCGTGTTTGTCCTCGAGATCGATTCCGGCATCCTCACAGAGTCGTCGCATGATCCGCCGAGCGCCATCGGTATTGATCGAGGGCGGTGTCAGTTCGTATTCCCGGAGTGCGTCCAACACGTCCACCTGGCCGGTGAGATCGTCGACGTACTCCTCGACCTCTGTGTCTGACCAGCCATGTTCTTCCCGTAACCCGGTTCGAAGCGTCTCGTACAGTGTCGGAAGGTGAAACGTCGGAAAGACCGGCCAGTCGTCCCCCGCCGGATCGAGGATTTTTCTGTATCGCGCCATAGGATTTATCGCCTGTTTCGTCAGGGAACGGTCGGACCAGTCTTGCTTTTTCGCGAGGACGGTCATCTTCCGGTCCTCGAGCGAGATGTCTCCCCATCGAAGGCCGTTCCGGCGGTCGTCCTTCGGATCCGCGAAGATCTCACCACCGCGGACGCCGGAGTAGCAAAGAACGTAGACGAGCGCTCGATCACGAAACTCCCGGACAGCGTCGAACCCCTTTTCGTCGGCAGCATCGTGGGCTCGTTCGTCGACGTAGCGCGTAATCTGTACTCTGTGTTCGTCAGTCCAGGCCTGCTGATCACCCGATCGGCGGCCGTCGTTGTCGGGAAGCGGTTCCTTCGCGACGTTTCGCTGGGCGTAGTTCGCCTCGAGGAGGCCTTCACGAACGCACCAGCCGACGTAGGCGCTGACGTGCGCGTAGTACGTCAGCACCGTCCCCGGTGCGAGGTCTCGGTTCGTGAGCTCTCGAGCGTACCGGCGGAACGTCCGTTCGTTTAGTTCGTCGAACGTCCCGTCAGAGCGGGAGTCTTCCTCGAGCCACTCGAGAAAGTCCTCGACGCAGCGCTCGAGGTTGCGTCGATAGTTCCCGCTGTCTTCGCCGCCCTTCGATTTCGATCGAAGGAACTCCTCGAGTGGGTCGCCGGCCGACGTTGAGGCGGAATTCACGCTCGATCACCCTCGAGAGGCGGTTTCCTGCTGGGTTGCATCGTTCGTGATTCGTAGAGGGGACGGACTCTCATAAAACCACACTTGATTATTGAGCTAATCAAGTGTGTTTCCGCGGAGGTGATTATCCGGAGATTACGGGAGCCTGAGGGCGTATTGAGGAGGTTCAGGAATGAATAAATCGTATGCAGCTATATCAAATAGGGAGCGCGTCGAAGATGAGATAGGCCAGTGGAAACGAGCAGATGAACTGGTCTATAAACACGTGCTCGTTGTGGCTAAACTATATCTCCGACACGACGCGTACGTCCGACTCCAGTCCAGCGAGCGAGGTTCGGACGTATAGCGGCGTCGAATCATACACGGGCCACTCGGCGTATGGTCGCTGGGCGAATCGCCGAAAGACAGTCCGGTGAGACTCACGAGCAAGAGCCACACTCAGAAGTCCTCGGTGAAGACTCTCACCTCGCCCTCGTTGGTAATTCCGACATCAATAGTCGTCTTCAGTTCATTCTGGTTCGTACACTCTTCGAGAACCCCATAGAGGTGTGTATAGAGCTCCGGACGACAGTACGCGATTTTGATGCCAGCGTCATCTCCGTGTGAATAGACGCTGGCGACCAGATCATCGAAACTCATCCCCGGAGAGACGGAAAACTGAATCGGTGCCCGAACCGTCCGGACGAGCTCTAATGTCCGTCGGGCCTTCTCGATATTCTGTTCTGCCGCTCGTTCGATGGCACTGATATTCGAGTCGGTCGTTCCCAGTTGGTCCGCAACTTCCTGTTGGGTCTGCCCTTGCTCTCGGAGTTTAAGTACCTCTACCTGTCGTTCGGTCAATATCGTCGATTCTGCAGAGATCATACAGAGTCAAACAGATGTATTTGAGATAAGCTTTTCCCTCAAACGGTTCTCTATCTCGTATGGATGACCGATAGATGCCCTACTACGCGACGACGGTTCCTCCTGACTGCTGGGGCGGCGGCCATCGCTGGCAGTGCGGGCTGTACGGGTAAGAGCGGTCAAGATGGTAGTCAATCGACGACGGTCGCCATCCTCGCAGCTGGCAGCCTCCAGAATGCAATAGCTAACGGGCTCAAGCCCGCTGTAGACGTTCCAATTGAAATCGAAGCGCACGGCTCTGCGACGGTTGCTCGAATGATCGACGAAGGGCAACGTGACCCTGATATCGTCTCAGTCGCCGACGTGGCGCTCTTTGAGGAACCGCTTTCGCCTCCGTGGCACTCTATGTTCACCAGCAACTCCGTCGTCATCGCGTACAATCCGGACACAGCTGGCGGGGAGCGCTTGGCCGAGGCAGGAACCAGGCGTTGGTACGAACCGATGGTCGACGGGAGCGTGAAAATCGGTCGAACCGACCCAGACCAAGACCCACTTGGATATCGTGCCCTCTTCATGCTCGAACTCGCCTCACGGTACTACGACGACGCGTCGAACCTCAGAGAGCAAATCCTCGAACGAGATCAGATTTACCCCGAAACGTCGTTGATCAGTCAGTTCGAAACTGGCTCCATCGACGCAGCGATCTCCTACCGCAATATGGCCGTCGAACGCGATTACGAATACATCGAGTTGCCGGATCAGATCAATCTGAGTGATCCACAGTACGCCGAGGATTGGTACTCGACGACGTCGTACACACTGCCGAGTGGTCAAGAAATACAGGGCGGTCCCATCAGTTACGGTTCGACCATTCGGCACATGAGCGACGCTGCAGTCTCCGTGTTCGACGCTCATACGACCGGGAGTTATCTCGAAGACCACGGATTCCTCCTTCGCGAGCAGTTCCCTGCCCATACGGGCGACGTGCCCCAACGCGTCAGACAGGCAACCGACCAGTCCAAGGAGAATCAATCCCGGCTCGGCGGACCTCACGAAGCACTATCGTCAACCGTCTCGGACGTCACTGTCCTGATTTGAATGGCGACACGTTCAAATTCGAATCGTTCAGGACCGGTCACGTTCGGATTCGACTGGCTCAGCGTTGCGCTCGTCCTGGGAGGGGTGTTACTCCTGTACTACGTCGTCCCGTTGGTGTCACTGTTTCTCTCGGTACCGGCTGGGGATATACTCGCTCGGATAAACAATCCGACCGTCGTGGATTCGGCGACCACGTCGCTTCTGTCGGCGTCGATCAGCACAGTCGTCGCTACACTGTTCGGCTTGCCGCTCGCGTACTGGCTCGCACGCACCGACGGGGCTGTGACGAAGGTCGTCCTCGCAGTCGTGGTGCTCCCGTTGGTGCTGCCCCCGACAGTCGGCGGGATCGTGCTACTCACTGTTTTCGGCCCGGGATCACTGCTCGGTGAAGCCGCGATTGCTGCTGGGTTCCCACTGACACGGTCGCTCGCTGGCGTGGTGCTTGCCCAGACCTTCGTCGCATCGCCGTTCGTGGTCGTTACGGCCAAAGCGGCATTCGAGAGCGTTGACCAGACCCTCGAATACGCTTCTCGATCGATGGGGAAGAGCCGATTGACGACCGCTCGACACGTAACGCTACCCTTGGCCGGCCCGGGAATTCTCGCCGGAGTGACCCTCGCCTTTGCACGAGCGATCGGTGAGTTCGGCGCGACGATGATGATGGCGTACTATCCCCGAACGATGCCGGTCCAGATCTGGGTGGCGTTTATCGAACTCGGTCTGGATAACGCCTATCCAGTCGCGATACTCCTGGTCGTGATCGCTGTCGTGGCGCTCACAGTCCTCAACACGATCGCATCGAACCCATGGGAATGACACTTGAACTCTCCCGACTGAGCAAATCGTACGGCCAATTCGACTTCGGCCCGGTGGACCTGACGGTCGACGATGAAGTGCTCGCCGTCCTGGGGCCGTCAGGCAGCGGGAAGACGACACTGCTCTCGCTGATCGCCGGTATCGCCACTCCGGATTCCGGTTTAATTAGACTCGATGGGAGAGAACTGGTCGGCTTGCCGCTCGAAGATCGACAGGTGGGGATGGTCTTCCAAGAGGGAGCGCTCTTCCCACATATGACCGCCCGAGAAAACATCGCTTACGCGGCTACAGCCAGCGATCGCGTCGACGAACTTTCGACGCTTCTCGAACTCGACGGGGTTCTCGATAGAAAGCCCCCGACGCTCTCCGGCGGGGAACGACAACGAGTCGCCCTCGCGCGAACGCTGGCGACCGAACCGGACGTGTTACTCCTCGACGAGCCGTTATCGAGCCTCGACGCGCCGATCCGAAAACGGCTCCGGGACGAACTGCACAGCCTGTTCGAATCGCTCGAGATTCCGATTCTCTACGTCACGCACGACCAGCGGACGGCGACGGCACTCGGTGACCGAATCGCCATCGTTCGAGACGGTGACCTCGAGCAGGTGGGCACGCCGTCGACGGTGCTCACGCGGCCGGCTAGTCGATTCGTCGCCCGCTTTACCGGGAACGAGAACCTGTTCGAGGGAACAGTGACCGACCGGACCGCTGATGGATCGAGAGTTCGGTTCGGCGACACTCAGTTCCAGACGACCGCGTCGAACCTCTCTGCGTCGGCCGTGACGGTCTGTATCCATCCCTCTCGGGTAGAGGTCGAACCCTCCTATGTTGCTGACGGTGACCGAACGGCGAATAGAGTCACGGGGACGGTTGCTCGGTGGTTGAACGAGGGAAGCGAGTATCGGGTCGATATCGAGATCGAAGCGGGATCGCACACTCTCACAGCGAACGTTCGTCCGCCGACGTTCGAACGACTGGCGCTCGAGGTCGGCTCAGAAGTCCAAGTACTGATTCCGCAAGAGTCGATACATCTGATTCCGGAAGTCGAGTAGGTCCGGTCCAAGAACTCATTGATTCCCGTCTAGACGGTGTGCTCGCAGGATGGTATATGCATTGAGGCCCGGTCTCAACTACTGTTCGGCGGGCGCGACAGTGAATCTCTACCGGATCAACGCTATAGACGGACTTCGAGTGGGAGTGATCGCCTCCAGATTCGACCAGTACCGTCGCTCGGAAAGAGGGATTGCGAAAGCCGTCCGCCACTACTACCATCGACTGATGCCGTGTGATTGAGGGAACCCCGATAGAGTAATCGTGGCCAATGGGAACGGAGAATTTCCGATAAGTGGAATTCAAAGTGATGATCGCGAAAGAAGTCGAAAAATATACTCCGCATTAGGCAGACAGAATCCGTTTATCTGGCTACTGTAACTCGCGTTCTTTTTGTTTTCTGGTTATATAACCAGCTATTCGGTTTCTAACTCGTTTGGCCTCTACGCTGGTCAACTGTTCGACGCGGATCTTGTTCTCCTCGAAATCATCGGTGAAAGTGTTTGGATGCTGTTCGATCAACGTATTACCGATAGATATGATATCACTGGCGTTTGAGGGCATACTGATGACACGATGTCGTTGATAATAATTCTTTGGCAAAGTGTGTGACGGTGACGTACAACGACGAACCTTCGCGAAGCGAAGTCACGCTATCACAGCAAACGCGCCTGTGGCGACTATTGTGAGATTTGCCTCTTTGCAGGTTTCGATCGTCGATACTCGGTGTAGCCGTGTGTCGACGGAATATTGATTATCCCGCAGCCAGAAAGCACAGTGGGATCGATTACCATGACACGGAGAGTCACCGTAAACAGCAGAGAAACACCCACCGAACGGACCCATATCTGTCACTTTGACGAGTTATCGGAACGAGCGAAAGACTGTCTACTTCGGGTGATCGAAAACGAGATCGTAGCCGGGGTCGACCCGGAGATCGCTACAGAGCTCGCACAGTACGACCTGATCAAGTTCATCGAGTACTACGATGTACAACTCACTGATCACCGGGCCAGTGGCTCGGTTTCCGCGTAACGGTCTCATTCGAGAGGTGAGCTACGAAGACAGATACTGATCCGTAGGCGTTCTAGAACCCGCTGAGGCGCAATCGATTCGATCGAGACCACCGGCAAGCGGGTGTTCAACCAAAGGGCTTAAGCATAAAATGAGTGAATATGTAAACTGATGACGGCCGAGCCAGAAGACATCATCAGCATCGGGGATCGGTTATTGAGCCAACACCCAGACTCGTTTACGAACGATTTCAGTGAGAACAACAAGGTCGTGGCGAAGATGACGAACGTCGGCTCGTCACGGATTCGAAACCGGATAGCGGGATATATCACCAGACAGCGGACGGAAAACTGATCAGGCGGCGTTCGTTTTTACGGCTCGATTCCGTACCATCGCGCTCGTGTAGTCCACGGCGAGTGGCAGTTCTGGACACGGACACTGACGAACTGTTACCGACTTCGGAGCAGTTACAGTCGCGTAGATAGCGATTCTGCTCGGATATCGACACGGACGATCGCTCGTGGAAAGTGCGCTGACGGACGACGGTCCCGTTGGAGTCCGATAAGCAGCGGACCCTCTGCTGATAGACCCTCGCGCCAAGATTTAACAGACTAAGCGTGTTAATTCTGATGTCGGCCGGCGATACCCTCTCATCTCTCGGACTCGTGGTGACAAAGCCACGTAATCGATACGCAGCGGGTACGCAGTCGACACGCTTGAGAGCGACGTGGTTCGACAGTATCACCGAAATCCGTAACGCGTTGGGGGAAGAGGAGGAAAGACTTTTGAAGATATAAATTGTCCCTCTTACCGGATGTTACTCGCTGGCACGGTAATCGCTGACTCGAGCACCGTCATACAGGACGGTGCCGTTGTCGTGGATGATTCGGTAATCGAGGCTGTCGGAGACCGAGACGATCTCGTCGATCAGTATCCGGATCACGAACGACAGGAGTACGACGTCCTTTTGCCCGGCCTCGTCGGGGGACACATTCACTCCGTACAGAGTCTCGGTCGTGGAATCGCCGACGATACGGAACTCCTCGACTGGTTGTTCGACTATATTCTACCGATGGAAGCGTCGCTTTCAGCCGAGGAGATGAGAGTGGCCGCTCAACTCGGCTACCTCGAGATGATCGAGAGCGGAACGACGACGTGCGTAGATCATCTCTCTGTCGACCATGCGGACGAAGCATTCGAGGCCGCGGGCGAAATCGGCATTCGCGGCGTCCTCGGGAAAGTGATGATGGACCGCCGGTCGCCGAAAGGCCTTCTGGAAGACACGTCAACGGCACTGGCCGAGTCGGAACGCCTCATCGAGGAGTACCACGGTTCGTTCGACGATCGCATCAGGTATGCCGTCACCCCACGGTTCGCCGTCTCTTGCACCGAGGAGTGCCTGCGCGGCGCTCGCGAACTCGCCGACAGGTACGAGGGCGTTAGGATTCATACGCACGCGAGCGAGAATCGAAGCGAAATCGAGACCGTCAAAGCGGACACGGGGATGCGGAATATTCATTGGCTGGACGAAGTCGGTCTCACCGGCGACGATGTCGTCCTCGCTCACTGTGTCTGGACGGACGAGAGCGAACGGGAAGTGCTCGAGAAAACGGGAACCCACGTCACCCACTGTCCGTCCTCGAATATGAAACTCGCGAGCGGCATCGCCCCAGTCTGGGACTACCTCGACAGGGACATCAACGTCGCCCTCGGCAACGACGGCCCCCCCTGTAACAACACCCTCGATCCGTTCACCGAAATGCGACAGGCAAGCCTCCTGCAGAAAGTCGATCAACTCGACCCGACCGCCACCCCTGCCAGCGAGATATTCGAAATGGCCACCATAAACGGCGCGAAAGCGGCTGGCTTCGACCGCCTGGGAGCGATTCGCGAAGGGTGGCGTGCCGACATCGTAGGCGTTCGGACAGACATCACGCGTGCGACGCCGTTGCACGATGTTCTCTCTCACCTCGTGTTCGGCGCCCACGGGGAAGACGTGATGTTCACGATGGTCGACGGGAACGTGCTCGTCGAAGACGGCGACGTGACGACCGTCGACGCGGAAGCGATTCGCCAGCGAGCAGACGATATCGGACTCTCACTCGAGTCTCACCGCGAGGCGGCGAAGGAAGTGAAGCCGTGACTCCGGGCGACTGTTTCCGCTTCGGTGGCGCTCTTCAAAGCGACTAGACTAAGCCGACCAGTCGAATAGTTTGATTGCAGTGCAAACGGGCGTAGATCAGGGATCTACGGGTTCCGGGCAGCGAACTCACTGAATCGCTACTGACAATCATTTCCAGTGCTGTGCTGGCTCGTACCGATTCTCCGCAATCCGTTTCGGCGCATCTACGTCTCGGGGCGACCGATGTGCGGTAGCGGGTCTGGCCGATGCGTTTCCCTCGTCCCGGTCGGATAGGTCCTCTAACTCGGCGGCCGTGGTGCTCTCCGCCGGACGATCGAACCGAACCGAGCCATCGACGATTCCGACGATGCGGTCGTAGTGAGCGACTGCGAGATCCATGTCGTGGAGGACGGTAATCGACATCCGTCCACCCGCAACGTCGTCGAGGACGTCGAGGACAGTGGTGCTCGACGACGGATCGAGATTGGCCGTCGGTTCGTCCGCGACGATGACGGGCGCGTCCTGCATCAGCGCTCGAGCGAACGCTACTCGTTGGCGTTCGCCCGCACTGAGCGTGTCGGCTCGTGCGTCTGCCTTCTCACCGAGTCCAACGCGGTCGAGCAACTCGAGTGCCCGAGTCGGATTTCGGGGCGCGAGCGGTTCGAGCAGCCCGCGCCACCAGGAGCGAGACGAACTACCGCCGACGAGGACGTTGGCCAACGCAGTCCGCCGGTCGACGAGGGTGCTACCGGGATAGGCGTGTGCGACGTCTGCGGAGCGGAGTTGGTCATCGTCGAGTCGTACAGTTCCATTGTCCGGGGCCACCGCACCACTCGCGAGTCGAAGCAACGTCGTCTTCCCAGCGCCTGAGGGACCGACGACCGCGACCCGCTCTCCGGCGGTGACACTAAGCGTCACGTCGTCGACGACGACATCACCGTCGAACGTTTTAGTTAAGCCGTCAAATCGCAACTCGTGGCATCGCTCAGCCGTCGTCATCGTTCAGGAGTTCCATCATTCTGACAGCGTCGCCCAACTCCTCGAAATCCTCGTGGTCGGTTGCAACGTATTTGTCGACGTTCTGCTGGTCTAAGATAGCGTCCTTCCCTTTCTCGTCAAGACTGGCGAAGGCGTCGCGGATCCCTGAAACAGTCCCCTCATTCAGGGAGCCGTTTACTGCCCAGGGGTAGTCGGCGAACCCGGGCGTTTGCCAGACTTCGGTGACAGTCTCGTCGACGGAACGGGTCTCGACGAGCCGGTCGTAAATGCGGGCGTTGAGCGCGCCGACATCGCTGTTACCGCCGGCCACCGTTTCCACGACGGCATCGTGGGCACCGACGTGAGTGAGCGATTTGAACGCCCGATCCGGAAACAGGTCGTGACGGCGTCGCAGATAATAGGTCGGCATCACCGTACCGCTCGTACTGAGAGGATCGCCGAAAGCCAGGTCCAGCGAATCCGCGGACCGCTTCAGGTCGTCCATCGAGGTGACGGTCGTCGACTCGTGAGCGATAAACACGGAGTGCCAGTCGGTCGTCCCGCTTTTGCTGCCCACGACGATCGGTTTCGCGTTCGCTCGATCGTGGGCGAGGATATAGGAGACGCCCCCGAAGTAGCCGAGGTCGACCTGCTCGGCCGTCATCGCCTGGACGAGGCCGGCGTAATCCGTCGTCGTGCGCAGGTCGACCGACACGTCCAGTTCGAATTCGAGATACGCGGCGAGCTCGGTGTTTTGTTCGATAGCCGTGTCGGGATCGACGTCCGGAATGACGCCCATAGTGAGCGTCTGGGAGCGCTGCTCGCTTTGGAGGCAACCGCCGGTGAGGCCAGCACCAACCGCTCCGAGAACCGCACGTCTCGTTCTAGCAGTGGTCACGAGTCCCGTCTATCTCCATAGGAGTACGAATAGCTTGCCCTGACCACAATCTTCCGGAGGCAGGGTCTGGCGGACAATCGATGCGCCGCGTCGTGCCGTGTTGGCAGTGGGACAACGTTATGAGTGTGTGTGCGTTGTCGTGTCATATGGAGATCGACGTGAGTGGCACAGTGTGTCCCCAGACGGTACTCATCGTGAGACGGTGCCTGGAGGAACTCGAGCCTGGTGACGAGCTCACGGTCGTCGGGGATTATCCACCAGCAGAGCGGAGCATCCGACGCTCGTGTCACAAACACGGGTACAGCGTCTCGACGACATCTACGACGGACGCCGAGGCGGAGTTCGCGCTCCGAATTCGTGTAACGAGCGCAGCAAAAACGTCAGCTACCCACCCCTGAAGGGGTGGGCTTGTCAGTGGACTCCCGTTCTGCCGACACATAGGTGTCGGACGCCACGTCAGTAGCGTTCACGGTCATCACCCCTGACTTCAGGGCGTACTGACTGAACGCCCCTCCAGCAGGGGACTTCTGCCCCTGCTGGAGTCTCACCGCGAGTTTCCGTGCCACGTTCTTCGCCGCGTTGTAGTCCGCATTCGCCGTGTACCCACACTCGAGGCACTCGAAGTGCTGCCCCGTTCGGTTCTCCTCGAGCGTACAGCCGCACTTCGAACACTGCTGGCTCGTATACTCCGGGGTTACCGCTTCCACCACGATCCCGCACTCCGCTGCCTTGTACTCGACCATCGTCTGAAGGGCGTTGAACGCCCACTGCTGGAACTTCTTCCCGTCGCTGATACGCTCTCGAATTCGTTCTAGGTTCTCAACCACTATGTGCGTACACTCGTGGCGGCGGGCCTCCTCGACGATGGCCTTGGAACACCGATGGAGGTAGTCATCGCTCCACCGTCCGAACTTGTCGCCAATGTGCTGGTAGGTCAGGTGGGCACTCCGCGTGCCTGTCTGTTGGAGGCTGGCACGCCGCTTTTCGAATTCGCAACGCTGGTGGTTGAGGTAGTCGGCGTTCCCGATGAACTCGCCTGTGCTGGTGACGGCGATGTGGTCGTCAACATTACAGTCCACGCCAAGGACGTTCGAATCCTCGGCTTTCTCAGGACTGTCTGGGGCACGTTCCCGTTCCATCACCGCGTGCAGATAGAATTCGTCGGCTTCGCTGTCGTAGTGGACGGTGCTCGTGCTGAACGAGTAGTCCTCATTCAGGAGGTACTCACCGTGCGGGGTCCCGTCGGGATTCTCGGGGAGGACGTACTCGCAGTCGACTCTGCCGTTGACGGTGGCGAGACTTACCTTCTCGCGGTGATACGTGGCGGCCCGCTTATCGTAGACAATGCTGAACGTGTCGTACTTGGGACGACTCGTGGTCTCCCCGTTTGCAAGCCTCTCGACAGCGTTGTCGATATCCTTGATGGCGCGTTTGATGGCTTTCTGCACCAAGTTCGCGTGTAAGTAGTCGGTCTCCTCACGGAGAGTGTCGTACAATGCGTCTTCAGCGTCGCTTTTGCTCGTAATGCAGTTCTCGTCCGGGTAGCGCCACGCCCACTCGCTGGTGCGATTTGCACACTGTTGAAACAGGGTATTGGTGGCGTGGAGGTCGCTCTTGCGGTCGTCAGGCACGTCGAGGCGAACTCGGACAGTGCGTTTGACCCCCCTCACCATATTCAAATTTTATATTTTATTCAGTGTTAATATTTTTGATTTCGTTAGGGAGCCAGCCGTGCTATCGTCGGTAGTTTGATGCGCTGAGCGGACGGGCTTCCTCCCACGGCTAAAGCCGTGGGCTTCCGCGCTGAACCGCTGTGACGGCCAGGGCAGAACCGGTTCCGATCCTCGAGTCGGAAGCGGTGCTCGGTGAGCGTCTCTCGGCCCTCGGTCTACGCGTTCGACGCGATCGCTTCGATTTCGACACCGACTCCTTTCGGGAGATTTGCGACCTCCACGGCACTGCGGGCGGGAGGCTCATCGTCGAAGAATTCGCTGTAGGTATCGTTCATCTCTTCGAAATCGTCAATATCGTCCAAGAACACCGTGACTTTCAGGATATCGCTCATGTCCAGCCCTTCCGCCGATAGAACGCCTTGAACGTTGGAGAGGGACTGTTCGGCCTGTGTGGCGATCGGTTCGTCGGAGAGCAACTCACCGTCGGGCGTCATCGGTATCTGACCGGCGGTAAAAACGAGTTCGCCGTTGGTCGTCGCCTGACTGTACGCACCGACTGCCTCTGGAGCATCGCTCGAACTGATAACTCGCTTCATACACAGAGAGAGTCTCAGCCTCGCCTCTTAATAGTAATCTCTGGCACGAGAGACGACTACTGGAATGGCTCCTGTGTGACGTCTGTGCGCCGAACGGTGGTCCGGCCGGGACCCGAAGCGAGCCGAAAGCCCTGATCGCGCAGCCACTGGGTCGCATGGCCCTCCCCGTGAAGCAGTACTTCTACGAGATCGTCCGGTACATCGACGTCCATCGCGAGACGATACGAATCGATCTCCGCCAGCGCGGCCCCGATTTCGCGCGCTGTAGACCGATGGTCGAGATAGGAGTTGCCGTGATAATCGACCGCGAAGTCAGCCGTGCGGGAAACGAGCGCGTTCGTCCCGCCCCCGATACCACGCGCGAGCACGACGTCCGCCTCTCTGGTGAGCAGTCGCTCGAGCGCTGTGTCCGTTATCAACGGCAGGTCGGCCATGACGACAGCCGTCGCCGTCGACGAGGCCTGAAGTCGTTCGTTGACAGCACGCGAAAGCGACCGGTCGTCGACGCACACGGAACAGTCCTCGATCTCCAGCGGTGTCGAAGACAGAACAAGTGGGTCCCGCCCAGTGCTCTGGATGACGGAGACGACGTCTCGTAACATCGACCGCGAAAATTCGTTCCGCTCGCTCCGATCGAGGAGCGTCGATAGCCTCGTCTTCGGATCTCGACCGTCGTAGGGCACGATGACACGCATGACGATTCTCTCTCGTAGTTACCGATGCGGAGTCATCAATCTCCCCGTTTCGGTGTCGGATCGGTCACGACACAATTCCCATTTTTCCCACGAATACGCCGCACAGATCTGGCAAACAGTGGTATCTCTGGGTGTCGCCGTTGATATTTACTCCCATTTATGTAGACCGTAAATACTATCAGTGCATGTCACACCGTGTCACGTGTGACAGACCCTAGCGACCAACAGTCGAAGGTAGCGGCGTTCTTCGGCTACGAGGAGTACGGTACCGATACGAAAACAGAGGTGATCGCCGGGATAACGACGTTTCTGACGATGTCGTACATCATCGTCATCAACCCGGCGATCCTCTCAGCGGCCATCAGCATCGACGGCTACTCTGACGGGCAGGTGTTCCAGATGATCGCGATCACGACGATTCTCGCAGCGGTCGTGGGCACTGCCGTGATGGCCTTCTACGCCAATCGCCCGTTCGGACTCGCCCCCGGGATGGGGCTCAACGCCTACTTCGCGTTCACCGTTGTCATCACGCTCGGTGTCCCCTGGCAAACCGCGCTTGCGGCGGTGTTCGTCGAGGGGGTCATTTTCATGGCGATGTCCTCGGTCGGCGCGCGGCGGTACATCATCGAGTTCTTCCCAAAACCGGTCAAGTTCGCCGTCGGGGCCGGTATCGGCCTGTTCCTCCTCCTGTTGGGACTCATCGAGATGAACGTAGCGACCGCACACGATTCCACGTTGGTCACTCTGGGGAACGTCGCCTCTGATCCGGTCGCAATCCTCTCCCTCGTGGGCCTGGCGTTTACACTCATACTCTATTCGCGCGACGTGACCGGCTCGATCATTATCGGAATCCTCACCACGGCCATCGCGGGCTGGGGGCTGACGGTCGCCGGTGTAGTCAACGATGGTCTCCTCACCCCAAGTAGCATCCCCGAGCCACACTACGATATCACGCCGCTCGTCGGCGCGTTCCTGCAAGGGTTCCAGGATATCGAACCGGTGACGTTCGTAATCGTCGTGTTCACGTTCTTCTTCGTGGACTTCTTCGACACGGCCGGCACGCTCATCGGCGTTTCCCAGTTCGGCGGGTTTCTGGACGACGACGGGAATCTGCCCGAGATGGAGAAACCGCTAATGGCGGACGCGATCGCGACGACGTTCGGTGCGATAATCGGGACAACAACTGTCACGACCTACGTCGAGAGTTCCACGGGGATCGAAGAGGGAGGCCGGACCGGGATGACTGCCCTCGTCGTCAGCCTCCTGTTCCTGCTCTCGCTCGTCGCGATTCCAGTCGTCGCGGCCATTCCGACGTACGCGTCCTACTTGGCGTTGGTCGTCGTCGGCCTGATCATGCTCGAGGGCATCACCGAGGTCGACTGGGAACAGTCCGATTGGTTGATTCCGGGCGGCCTGACGATGGTGATGATGCCGTTGACGGCGTCGATCGCCAACGGTATCGCGGCGGGGATCATCAGTTATCCGATAGTCAAAACGGCCCAAGGAGACCACCGAGACCTCCACACCGCACAGTGGGTGCTCGCAGGAGCGTTTGTCCTCTACTTCTACGTGACCTCTGGAGGTGTGATGGGGTAGAGATCGGTCCACCAGCGCGAGGGCGGTACTGCGATCCGGGTAGTCGGAGGACGGTAGTGTTGCCGCCCAGAGAACCGAGACTCGAGTAGCGACGGATCGAGATAACGTCCGGATCACTGGAACACGACACCGATGGCATCCCACCGAGTACACGCCGACGTTCCCTGGTCGTCCACCGACTTGCAGACGGTGCTGGCGTGTTCGCTCATCGGGGTGATGGGTGTGCCGTTGATCAGCCCTATTCTGCCGGATCTCCGCGCCGTGTTCGAAATCAGCGATGCCCAGGTCGGGCTCATAATCACGGCGTACACACTCCCCGGCGTGTTCCTGACGCCCCTTGTCGGCCTGCTTTCCGACCGACTGGGACGGCGGACGGTCATCGTTCCCTTGTTGCTTCTCTTCGGTCTCGCTGGCGGCGGTATCGCACTCGAGCCCTCGTTTCGCGGCGTCCTGGCTCTTCGATTCGTTCAGGGAATCGGTGGTAGCGGACTGATGGTATTGGCGATAACGCTCATCGGCGACCTCTACGGCGGCGAACGGCGAAACAAGGTCATGGGCATAAACGGCAGTGCCATCGGCATCGGTGCCGCCACGTATCCTCTCGTCGGCGGTGTGTTAGCCACAGTCCGCTGGAACGTTCCGTTCGCGTTCTTTAGCGTCAGTCTCGTAGTCGGGACTATCACGCTCTTTACGCTCGAGGAACCGTCGATAGAGGATCCGCCCGCGACGAGAACGTACGTTTGGCGAGTACTCTCTGCAGTCCTCGACCCCCGAGCACTCGGCCTCTTGACTGTGGCCTTTCTCACGTTTTTCCTGTTCTATGGGGGCGTTCTAACCGTACTCTCGCTACTCTTGAGCGACGTTTACGGCCTCGCCGCCGGACAGATCGGCTTGCTATTCAGCATGGTTTCTCTCGCCAACGCGACCACGGCATCGCAGTATGGGCGTCTCTCTCGATTCCTCGACGCACCGGAACTGATCGCCCTCGGGTTCATTGGATTCGGTGTGAGCTTCCTCGGCGTCTGGGCCGCGTCCACGCCGGTACTGATCGGCGCGATGTTGCTCTGTTTCGGCCTCGGGTTCGGGCTCGTCATGCCTTCTCTCGATACGTCCGCCGTCGGTCTCGTTTCGAGTCAGTTCCGGGCGGCAGTACTGGGCGTCCTGACGAGTATGCTCTGGCTCGGACAGACCGTCGGCCCGATCACGTTCACGGGCTTCGCGAGTGTCGCGTTCGACGAACCGGTGATCGGCTATCGCGTCCTGTTGCTCTGCTGCGGAACGGCGTCGCTCGTCGGCGGTGTACTCGCATTGCTCGCCCTCAGTCGTCGATAGTACCGCGGTGGTTCCGCAATCTGTCTCCGGTCGCACACAGTCCCGCCTACTCGAGGACCGAATACGAGAGCACGCGGACCGAGTCCCCCGCCGACAGATCCGATTCCGTGAGAACGATGCCGTCAGCTCGCGTCGCACGCGTACTCGAGGAGAGGACGCTCGGATCGAACGTCTCGTCGTAGACTTCGAGCGGGGAGTCAACGTGACCCAGGGGGGTGGCCTGCCCCTCGTTCAGCGTTACCGGAACTGCATACTCGAAGCCCCGCGTTCCGATACCGACGTCGCTCGTGATGGTCGCCTCGGTCGTCGATAGCTGAGCCGACTCGCCGACGAAGAACGGACGCATAACGAGCGTCGCTACCGTATGCGCGCCGACTGGTTTCCCCGGGATCGCAAACGCTACCGCATCGTGATCGGGGAGTCGTGCGGCTGCGATCGGTTTGCCGGGACGAATCCTAACGCGATGAAACTGCACCCGGCCGAGCGATTCGAGTGCCCGAATGACGTAGTCCTTCTCGCCGACGCTCGTTCCGCCGGTCGTGATAACCACGTCGTGTTCGTCGGCTAACTGTGCGATTCGGTCTCTCGTCCGCTCGTACTCGTCCGGAACCGACCCCTCGATCGTTGCACTGTGACCCCACGAACGGACGAGCGCGGCCAGCATCGGCGAGTCGAGATCGGACGTCTTCCCCTCGTGAATCTCTGATCCAGTCGCCAGTACCCCCGCTGAGAGGTGTTCGTACACGCTAACCTGATCGATACCGAGGTCACGAAGCAGGATCAGATCCTTCGCTGATAGCCGTTCGCCGGCGTGAAACAGCGTTTCACCGGCCGACACGTTACTCCCCCGTTCGTACGTATACGTTCCCGGCTCGAGGGGAGGCCCCGTGAGTTCACCCGCTTCGACGGTTGCTTCCTCGATCTTGAGCACTGCGTTTGCATGCTCTGGGAGCGACGCACCTGTGGCGATCCGGACGGCTTCACCGCCTGCAAGCGACGGCGGTTCGTCCTCGGGAAATATTTCCGCGTCGCTGAGCGTGAGCGGATACGGTTCCGTCGCGTCGACGGCGAATCCGTCCATCGTCGCGTGATCGTGAGCCGGAATATCGCGGGGTGCGGTAATAGGTTCCGCGAGCGATCGGCCAGCGACACCGTCTCCGATGCGTAACTCGACCGTCTCACGGTTCGACAACACTCGGTCGCGGACGTTGAGTACTTCCGCGACGGCCTCGGAACGAGACAGCATCGACGTGTGATCGTGACCCATGCGACTAGGTTTCGGGGATGCTCACTAACCCTTTTTGTTCGATTTCCAACTGAGCGTGAGCGCCATCATAGCGGAGACCGGTCCTCGCACCGGTTGGAGAGGGCGTCTGTATCACGAGTCTGCGATCATCTCCTTTGCGACTGACTCGGATCCTTCCTCTGCTTCGTATCGGTACCTCTGGAGATACTCATGGGACTTGGAAATGGGATCACTACGATGCATACGCGACCTTATAATTGATAAGTTATTTATGATGGAGGGATGTCTGTGTGAATCGACAGCACATGTCAGAGAGTGACGGTTCCATCGAACTGGCGTACGAATTGGAAGACAAACCGCCGATGCTCAAGGCACTCTTCCTCGGGATTCAGCACGTAGCGGCCATGATCGTTCCGGCGACGGCAGTAGCACTCATTGTTGGAGGGGGCGTCGGGGTCGGTTCGGCCGACACGGCCTTCTTGGTACAGATGGTGCTCGTGTTCTCGGGACTCGCGACGCTCGTGCAGGTGTTCCCGATCGGCCCCGTGGGTTCTCGCTTACCCGTCGTTATGGGTACGAGCTTCGCGTTCGTCGGCGCGGCGATAGCTATCGGGAGCCAATACGGTCTCGACGCCGTCTTTGGGGCGATCATCATCGCGGCGCTGGTAGAGGTATTGATCGGATGGCAGTTCAAGCGGGTGAAAAAATTCTTCCCGCCGCTGGTAACGGGCCTTATCGTTATGATCATCGGCCTCTACCTGATTCCAGTGGGAATGGATTACCTCGCAGGTGGCGTTGGAGCCTCCGACTACGGTGCGTACCATAACCTCGGTCTGGGGCTACTCGTCATCGCCGTCACTGTCGGCCTGAATCTCTTCACGGATGGTCCGTTGCGGGTACTGAGTATCCTGTTCGGCCTCCTTGTCGGGTACATCGCTGCGATCGCCATAGGGATCGTCGACTTCTCGCCGGTCGCAGACGCGAACTGGTTCGCCGTCCCCGTCCCTGGTCGGTTCGGGTTCTCCTTCGAACCGATCGCCATCCTGACGTTCACCGCTATTCACATCACGGCAGCCATCGAATCTGTCGGGGACATCTCCGGCATCACGGCCGCCGAGGGTCGCACTCCCGACGAAGACGAGGTGACGGGCGGCCTCTTCGTCGACGGCATAGGTAGTTCGATCGGCGCACTGTTCGGCGCATTCCCACTGACCACGTTCTCACAGAACGTCGGTCTCATCAACTTCACGGGCGTCATGAGTCGTTACGTCGTCGGCATCAGCGGGGCCGTGCTGCTAGTTCTCGGATTCATTCCGAAGATCAGTGCCATCGTGACGACCATTCCGAGTGCGGTGCTCGGCGGTGCGGTGTTGGTTATGTTCGGAATGGTGATGGCGAGCGGCCTTCGTCTCATCTTCCTGAACGAACGCATGAACCGACGGAACATGGTCATCATCGCGACCTCGATCGGTGCTGGACTGGGCGTCGAAGTCCGGCCGGACGCGCTCAGTGCGTTACCCGACGAGGCGAAGATTTTCTTCGGGAACGCGATCATCATGACCGCCATTTCGGCGATCCTTCTCAACACGCTGGTTCCGCGCGAGACGGACACCGACATCGATGAGGCGGCGACGGGCGATCTCGACGAGGGCCTGGGGGCTGACGCAGTCGGCCCTTCGGAAGATTAACTCGACACTCTCCCTTTCCGAAACGGGGATCTGAGTGCGGGGTAGCGCCGGGACGCCGTGTGCTCCACGGTGTCGAATAGCTATCTTGATTAGGAGAGAATCCCGCTGTTCACGGCGTCCTCAGAACGCTTCGCGTTCTGATGGGCATCGCGAGCCGTCGGTTTGCTCAACGGGCGTGAATCGCCGCACTGTAGAGTTACGTGTTCGATGGTCGTACTGGCTGCTGACCGACATAAAACACCCAAGATAACTCCGAGACAGCAGGGCAGAACCGGGACCCTACTGCCGGATAGGAGTAACGGCAGCGTGGCCCCGCCAGCACCCCGTCGGTGTGCAAACGTAAGTTCCCAACCCAGCGAGCCTCGGCTTGTGGGAAGCCTCGCCGTTTACGGCGAGGAGGTGGTCACATCCTCACGCCTCGCTCGCGATTCTAGGAGTGGTACGCTACACCATAGCAACCTATTTTATGATCGAACTGGACGTACCACTATGCAGTGCAATAGTTTCGCATGCAGCGACCGGTCCCGACATCGGTTCCGCGACGATGCAGTGGCCGAGAAAACTTGCAAGGAGGCGACCCTCTCGTGACCCAGCCTGTCGACACTCTCGTCCGGGGGACGTTGGTCAACGTGAACACCGGTAATCTGGAGAAACGTTCCGTGGCAATAGACGACGGGACCATCGTCGCGCTGGACGAACGCCCAGCCGAGCGTGAACTCCACGCGAACTACATCGCGCCCGGTCTCATCGACGCGCACATGCACGTCGAGTCGAGCATGGTGACGCTGCCACAGTACGCGGACACGGTGGTCCCGAACGGCGTGACGAGCGTCGTTCACGACCCTCACGAAATAGCGAACGTGGTCGGCGCAGCTGGCGTCCGCGCCGTCATTCGGGACGCGGAACAGACGCCATTGAAGGCTCGCTTCACCGTCCCCTCTAGCGTCCCAGCGTCGGACCTGCAGGACTGCGGGGCGACGCTCCCCCCTGAGCAGGTGACGGCCCTGCTCGAGGAACCGAACGTCGTCGCGCTCGGCGAAGTAATGGACATCCCCGGGTTGATCGCGGGAGACGAGGGCGTCCACGCGAAGATTCGTGCCGCACAGGAGCGGGGACTGACCGTCGACGGTCACATGCCACGGGTCACGGGCGACGACCTACAGGAGGCCGCACGGTATCTCGACAACGACCACGAGAGTATCACGCTCGCCGAGGCTCGCGAGAAAGCCGATGTCGGCCTCCGCGTCTACCTGCGCGAGGGGTCCTCCAGCAAGAACCTCGCCGAGCTCCTTCCGCTCACCGAGGAGGTCGATACCCGCCGGCTCTCGCTCTGTACGGACGACCGTGAAGTCTCAGACATCGTCGACCAAGGCGGTGTCGACTTCGCCGTTCGGAAAGCGATCCGGGAAGGTGCGGACCCGGTCGACGCCGTACAGATGGCGACGATAAACACGGCAGAGAGTTACGGCCTTCCGTTCGGGAGAGTGGAACCGGGTGCACCGGCGGATCTCGTGTTACTCGAGGATTTGGACTCCTGGCGCGTCGACGACGTACTCATCGACGGTGAACTGAATCCGACGGCGGACGGGTCCACACCTTCCGGGACCAACATTCCGACGGACACGGTCGAGTTCCCCTCGGTCTCGGCGACGGACCTCGCTATCACGGCTCCCGACGGCCGCGGTCGCAGCGTCCGCGTTCGCGTCATCGACGCCGTCGGCGGCCTCCAGACCGAACCCATGATCGCCGAGGTCCCCGTACGGGAGGGTGCACTACTGCCGAATCCGGACGAAGACCTGCTCTCACTCGCTGTCATCGAGCGACACGGTGGGAACGGAGAGATCGGCCGCGGCTTCGTTCACGGGTTAGGACTCGACCGCGGGGCTGTCGGATCGACGATCGCTCACGACGCGCACAACTGCGTCGTCGCCGGTGCCGATCACGCCTCGATGGCGGCGGTCGCGAACAGACTCGAGGAGTTAGACGGCGGCGTCGTCGCGTACGATCCAGTCGACGACGAATTCGCTTCACTCGCGCTCCCGGTCGCCGGCCTGATGTCGAACGAGCCGATAGAAGCCGTCTACGAGCAGTTCGAAACCGTCGAGACCCACGCCGCCGAGATCGGGATGGTGGAAACGGGACTGATGGAACTCTCCTTCCTCGCCCTCGAGGTAATTCCGACGTATCGGCTCACGAACAACGGCCTCGTAGACGTCACGGACGGCCAGTACGTGGACGTGACGGTGTCGGAGCACGGCGGAGAACAAGGCCCTGATGTCGACCGCCGGTCGATTCCAGACGATAGCGTCAGTGAGCCCTGACGCACTGTCGCTCACCGGTCGACCGCGGCGGACAGGATTACGTCGTCCACATAGGACCCATCCAGCAGGTAGTGATCGTCTCGCGTCGCTTCGATGGTCCAGCCGCGGTCGACGAGAAAATCGATCCCCTGCTGATTCGTGGCGGGAAGGTGCTGATACAGTTTTTCGTAGCCACAGCGGTCGGCACACTGCCGAGCGTACGCCAACAGTCTGGTTCCAATCCCCGCCTCACGTCGTGATTCCACGACGCCACCGGTGACCGTCGCCGTGTGGGCGATTTTCGACCGGGCCGTCGCGTCGATGTGAACCCACCCACAGATCGTGTCCTCGAGGGTAGCCACGTAGACCGCGCGCTCGCCCGTCGAATCGCGCCGGTGGAGCGTCCCGCCGTCCGTCACCATCGCCAGGGTCGGTGCCGTTTCGACAGCCGGCTGTTCGCCGGCCATCGATCGGATAACGCTGACCAGTTCCGCGCGATCGGCCTCGGTCGCTGGTCGAAATTCGACGGGCGAATCGAAGCCGGAGAGACCGACCGTTTTCGTCTCCGCCACGCGGTTCAGATCGGCGGTCACACGGACCCGGTCGTCAGTCTCGACCAGCAATCCGTTTTGCTCGAGGAGCGCCAGATGGTGATCGATCGCGCGCCTATCGTAGGGGTATAGTTCCTCCTGCAGGCGACGAGGACGAACTGGACCGTGTTCGACGACGTACTCGTAGACGGTCCGCCGCTCCTCGTTGGTGATTTCAGTTGCCGACGCTGTACTCGACCGTAACACGCCACCAACCGGACTCGAATGTTCGCGCATAGTTTCTCCTGACAGCACGGTTGACAGTCCGGTAACTACCCGGATCCCGCGGCCGTCGACAGTACAATCGGGGCCGAAGTATATAGTTGCTCAAACGGACACGTCGCCAGATGTCCGTGGCAACACCTGACACATATAGGCAATAGCGGTTCTGCCGATCGTCGTTACCCCGCTCCGGAGGATCATGCCCCGGCAACGTCGATTTGTTCCTCCGTTCCGAGGCGGCATCATTCGGTGGGCTGCTCCAGATCCGCCTTGGAATCGATGTCCCTCGTCACGCCCGGATCGTCAACGTCGACGAAAGCGGTGTCTTCGTGGTTCTCGATGAGGTCCCGGCCGCCTCGGTCGCCGGAAACGGTCGACAGAGCGTCGTAGTGCTGGCGACCGAACAAGACGGGATTCCCACGCTGTCCCTCGTACGTAGGGGCGACGATACTCCCGCCGCCGCGCGCATACACCGTTCGCAACGTGTCGACGGTCTGTGGACGCACGAACGGCATATCTCCGAGCATGAAAACGGTGGCGTCCCAGCCTGCGTCGCGTGCAGCGTCGACGCCGACCCGGACCGTCGCACTCTGTCCCGCCGCGTAGTTCTCGTTGTATCGGATCGAGAACTCGAGATCGGCGAGAGCCGCCGTTACTCTGTCTGCCTCGTGGCCGACGACGGCGACGATATCGTCGACGGACGACCGACACAGCGTCTCCGCCGCCCGTCTCACGATGGGCGTCCCATCGACGTCCGCGAGGAGTTTGTTGCCGCCCTCGAACCGGGTCCCCTTCCCCGCAGCGAGGATCACACCTCCGATAGCATCCCGGGCGCTACCGCCATCCGACCCGTCCGTAATCCGATCCACGTCCGACTGATCTGCCATACGTCTCTTTCGTGACGGACCGTACTGGTTCTTTTCCTGTCGCCGTTACAGTCTCCGCTGTGCTGATCCACTGGTTCCGTGGGATCGTCCGCGACCGACCGATATGCCGATCGCGTCGTAGAACCGAGGCGAGTACCGACGAACGACGGGCGATGCCAACGTCGCGGTAGCCCACTCGAGGGCCTCCGTCTCGAATTTCTGGTCGACGCACCCGTAGCAGCGAATACGCTCGGAGACACGGTTCATCGACAGTTCACGGCCGGTATCACGGACTCTCAACGGCAAAGCACACGTCTCGTTCGAACGACGTCACGAGTCCGCGCGTAAATCGGGTCGTTCCCTCGAGCGCGTGCTCGAGCACGGCCCGCGCCGTCTCCCTGTGATCGGGCGTGTCGGCCTTGTTGACCATGGGGATGACGGCTGCACCGTCCGGTACGTCTTGGAGCCCCCCACGGGGGCTGGCGAGCACAGTGCCGATCGTTTCGGGCGTGATCGTGTCGCCGACGGAGAGACCCGCTATCGCGGCGACGCGTTCGGGACGGTGAACGACGGCCTCCGAAAGCGGTTCGCCGACGGCGTGCACCGAGGCCACGGGGACGACGTGGGTCGCCGCGTCGGGAACGACCGGCTCGCTGGTGTCGGGGGCCTTGAACTCCCGCGAGCGAGCCCCGTCGGCTTTGACGAGGAGCCAATCGACGAACCCGCGGGAGAAAACCGACGTCAGTGGCTCGGGATCGAAGCCGCGAACTTTCCGGTCGACCCGTTCGGGATCGGAGACCCACTCGCTCGCGAACGCGACCGGCGGCTCGGATTCGAGAAGCGCGTCCGGCAGTAGCTCGGCATTCGTTACCGTCAGCGGCAGTTCGGGTGGCGGCATCTGCGTCGTCGTCGTGAACCCGACGTCGTACCCTCGTTCGGTGCCCTCCCTCGTGAGTCGGTGCATGGCGGTCTTCTTGCCGCCGGCACCGACGAACGCGACGAGCGCCCGGTCGCCGATCCCCAGCGCGGTAGACAGCTGCATACCGTCAGTGTGCGACGGGAGCGAAAATAGGTTTGTGCAACGCACGTCGCGAGCGGCGTGGTGGATCGAGCCGACACTGTTTTGCGAGTGTCCCGCATACGTCGGCACATGACGCGAGTGGATGTGCGCGGAGAAGTCTGCCCGCGGCCGGCGCTGATCGTCCGCCAGCAGCTCGCCGAACTGGAGACGGGCGACAGCTTACTCGTACGAGGCGATTACCCCCCTGCGGAACGGAACCTCTGTCGTATGTGTCGCAAACGCGGGTTTACCGTCGTGGAGATCGAGGACGAAGGCGACGGGAACACGTTCGAGTTGCGCATCGAAGTGACTGAAGACGCCGAGCTTCCGGAGGCATAGCCGATGACCGACCGTTCCGACGACACCTCCGCCCGGCTTACCGAGTACGCCGATCTCCACGGCTGTTCCTGCAAAGTGGGCCAGAACGATCTCGAGGACCTCCTTCGGGAGGCGGGGCTGACCGAGTCCCGCGACGAACTGTTGTTCGGCGTCGGCGAGGACGCCGCCGCACGGCGACTGACCGACGATCTGGCGCTCGTTTCGACGGTCGATTTCTTCACGCCGATCATAGACGACCCCTACGACTTCGGCCGCGTCGCGGCGTGCAACGCCGCGAGCGACGCCTTTGCCACCGGGGCCGTCGACAACCTCGACTGCCTCGTCGTCCTCGGGCTGCCACAGGAACTGACGGACACTGCACCGATGATTCTGGCCGGTATCGCCGATGCGATCGACGACATGGACGGCGTGATCGCGGGCGGCCACACGATCATCAGCCCGTGGCCCTTCGCCGGTGGTGCCGTCTCCGCGACCGCACCGCCCGAGTCACTGTTGACGTCGCAGGGGGCGACGGCCGGTGATTGCCTCTACCTCACGAAGCCCCTCGGAACGCAGTCGGCGATGGGAGGGCTGCGCGTTTCGGACGGCGAGTTCGCCGACGTCGTCGCGGAGACCACGGACCGGTCCGTCCGACAGATCGGCGACGAAGCGCTCTCCTGGATGACGACCCCGAATCGCGCCGCCGCAACGGCCAGTCGAGAGGTCGCGACCGCGGCGACCGATATAACCGGATTCGGTCTCGTCGGGCAAGCGCAGGTCCTCGCCGACAACGCTGACGTAGGGATCGAGATCACCAGGCTGCCGATCATCGAGGGAACCGACGGACTCTCGAGGCTGTTCGGGTACGGCCTCGAGGACGGCGAGAGCGCGGAAACCAGCGGCGGCTTACTCCTGTCGGTCCCCGAGTCGCAGACGCCGACGCTCGAATCCCGTCTCGACGGCGCTGACGTCTTCTACCGTCGTATCGGACGCGTCACCGACGGGAACGACGTTTCGTTGCGCGATCCGACGGTAGAGCCGATTCGGCGCGACGAACGGTAGACGTTATCGGAGTTTCAGCACGGCCTCGAGGACGCCGCCGCCGAGACAGAGCGCTTTATCCGAAATCTTCGTCGGGTCGACGTCGTCGCCGCGCGGGTCGATATCGCCGAGTTTCGTCCCGTCGCTGACCTCGAGCCCGCCGTGGACGAGACCGCGAACGAGGCCGTCGATTTCCGCGACCACGTCGGTGCTGCCGATGTGACCCACGGTCTCGCCCGCCGAAACGAGGTCGCCGATTTCGACCACGGGCTCCCACAGCCCCTCGCCCGGCGCACGGAGGACCCGTTCGTGCGTGTAGCCGCGCCGTTCTCCCGGTTCGCCGTCGTACGGACTCGCCCGGCCGTCGTAGAACACGCGACCTAACTCGTGTCCTCTGTCCGTTTCGACGACTGCGTCGACGTTCTCGCCGGCTTCGAATCCGGGACCGAGACCGACGACCACGTCCGCGTCGTCGCGGCGGGTGCCCGTATCGGTCCGACCTTTCGCCAGTATGGCATCGACGACCACGGCCGCGTCGAGCGTCGTCGCGATCGAGGCCTCCGGGTCCTCGAGGACCGGGACCGCATCGTCCTCGAGTATCTCGATCGCCTCGTCCACGTCGGCCGCTCGTCGTCCGACGACGCCTTCGATCGATACGTCGTCTTCGTACATCGCCGCCGCGAACGCCACCTCCCGTCGAACGACGGTCGGTCGCTCGACCTCGGTCACCACGACCGGATACCCGGCCTGATACAGTCGGTAGACGACGCCGCTTCCGAGGTCGCCGCCGCCCCGGACGACGACGAGGTCGTCGAGATTCAGTCGCGTCGCGCGCTGTCCGCCGGCGCCGTACCGATCCATGTTCACCTCCGAGAGTATCGCCAGCGCGACGTCTTCCGGGCCGCTCCCGCCGAGATCGAGCCCGACTGGTGCTCTGACCCGCGCGAGTTCTCGCCGGCTATACCCCTCATCGGCGAGCGAATCGAGGACGTGTTCCGACTTCGTGTCGCTGGCGACGAGGCCGACGTAGCCGGCGTTTCCGTCGAGCGCCGCAGCGACGGCGCGCTGATCGAACGTCCCGCTGCGCGTCGCCACCGCGATCGACGTTTCGGCGGTCATCGGGAGCTCGGACAGCGTCTCTCCGTACTCCCCGTGGATGACGTCCGTGTCGTCCGGGAACGTATCCGGGTCGGCATATTCCTCGCGGTCGTCGACTACCGTGACGTCGTACCCCATCCGCTCCGCTAGCGCCGCGAGTTCGACGCTGATGTGGCCTCCACCGGCGATGTAGAGGCGTGCCCGTCCGCGAATTCGTTCGATGAAGACGTCCATCGTCCCGCCACAGACCATACCAGTGTTCCCGCCGGGCTCGAGTTCGTACGTTCGAACGCCGGAGTCGGCCTCACCGTCCAGCACTGCTCGCGCGTCCTCGACGGCGAGGTGTTCGACCGTTCCGCCGCCGATCGTGCCGTAGTTGTCGTCCGCGGTGACGAGCATCCGATCTCCGACGTCTCGGGGTGCGCTCCCGTCCTTATCGACGATCGTCAGCATCGCAGCGGGCTCGCCGTCATCGACCAGTTCGGTGACTCGTTCGAACACGCTCATACGAAGTTTTTCACCTCGTTCTCGACTATCAGATCGATCAAACCGTCGTACGAGATCGCCTCGATTTCCGCGGGGAGATCGACGCCGCGGACGGCGGCGTCTTTCTCGACGGCGTAAAGTTCCGCGTCGAGCGCCGGAGACAGGAACACGCCGTCCTGTATGAGGACGACACGCGCGTCCGGGTCGTCGGCTGCAGTTCGAAGTCCGATATCGGCCATAGGTTCGTCTATCAGGTATAGCATGGTTAGAAGTCCAGCACGCAGTCGGCGTCCCGAATGCGCCTCGAAACCTCGTCGCCGGCGCGAACGGTCACGTCGTCAGCGATCTCGTCGGGAGAGATCTCTCGCTCCGTCATCGCGGCGGCGTCGACGATCATCGATCCGTCCTGTTCCCGCAGATCGGCGACGTGTCCCGGCATGTTCAGCGCGTCTCGGTCGACGTCGCTTCGAGCGGCGTACGTACCGTCTTCCGTGAAGACCACAGTGACGTCGTGCTGATCGAACCCCGCTGCGACGCCGCGCGCCGCTCGCAGTCCTTCCGGGACGTGAACGCGTCCGTACGGTGCTCGAGTCAGTAACACGACGACATCGCGCTTCATAGCGATATCACTCGGTCCGCGTCGCCGATCATGTCCGCCAGATCCGGGAGGAGTCCGACCTCGACGCCGTCCGGATAATCGTCGGGCGCCTCGATACCGCGGGCGTCGACGCAGAGGCCACAACAGATCACCTCGGCTCCGTCGGCGATGAGTTCCTGAAACTTCTCCGTCGGCATCTCGTCGTAGAGACCGGTGTCCGAACAGTCGGGAAACGTCTGTCCGTCAACGGGCACGAGCGCGCCGTCGAGGTAGTGAAAGAACGAAACCTCGTGACCCTTCTCCAGCGCCGCCTTCCCGAGTTCGTACGCCGTTCGCCAGCGCTCGCTGTCGAACGGTCCGCCAGTCAGTAGAACCCCAATGGAAGCCATGTTCTACCATAGCGGAGTATCTATAATAATAGTTCGGACGGTCGTTTCGTACCGACGGCGGCTAGCCGTCGCGTTCGTCGAGAGCCTGTTTGACGGCGTCGGCCGTGATGGGGAGGGAGTTCACGCGGACGCCTACGGCGTCACGGATCGCGTTGCTGAGCGCCGGCGGGACCCCGTTCGTCGGGAGTTCGGCGATCGATTTCGCGCCGAACGGCCCGGTCGGTTCGTGCGTTTCGACGATGATCGTCTCCATCGGCGGGTGATCGGTCGTTCGTGGCATCCCGTACTGCCGGAAGCCGAGCACCTCCGGATTCCCCTCGTCGTCGAACTCGAGTCCACCGCTGGTGGCGTACTCGAGGCTCATGTGCTCGCCACCCTCGATCTGTCCCTCCACGAGCGCGGGGTTGATCGCGACGCCGCAGTCGGCGGCAAACGCCATTTCGTTGATCTCGTACTCGCCGGTTTCCTCGTTCACGGTCACGTCGACGAACTGGGCGCCGTACGGAGGTGGACTTTCGTCCGTCGAGTGATTGCCCTTGCCGAGAATGTGCTCGCGGTCGTCGTGGCCGTAGGTCGCCTCGTACCCGATCTCCTCTAGCGACACACCGTCGCCGGTCACCTCGCTGTACACCTGCCCGTCGCCCGTCGTCAGGTTCTCGACGGGTTCGTCGAGCATCTTCGACCCCCAGTGGACGAGCCGTTCCCGCGCGTCCTCGGCGGCTTCCTTTACGGCTTGACCGCTGATGTAGGTCGTCGAGGAGGCGTACGCGCCGTAGTCGAACGGCGTCAGGTCGGTGTCCGAGGAGATAACGACGATATCCGTGGGCTCACAACCCAGAACCTCCGCGGCTATCTGGCTGACCATCGTATCGGAGCCGGTGCCGGTGTCGACGCCGCCGACCTGGAGATGGAACGAGCCGTCCTCGTTCATCTTGATCTGGGCCGCGCCGAGTTCCCGCCCGGCGACGCCGCTGCCCTGGGCGATCATCGCCATGCCGACGCCACGGTGGCGGTGTGGCTCCGCGGGCTGCTCGAGGTCGTCGTAGCCGATGGCCTCCTTCCCGCGCTCGATGCACTCGCGGAGTCCGCACGACCGTATCTCCCGGTCGAACCGATCGCCGTCTTTCAGTATGGTGACGTTCCGATCGATATCGCCCTCGCGAACGGCGTTGCGTTTGCGGAACTCGATCGGATCGAAGTCCAGTCGGCGCGCGACCTCGTCCATGTGCGACTCGACCGCGAAATGACCCTGTGGGGCGCCGTATCCGCGCATCGCCGCACCCATCGGCAGGTTCGTGTGAACGACGTCGCCCTCGAACCGGACGTTCGGAACCCGCGGATACAGCGGGAGGGGTTTCGTTCCGACGTTGTTCGCGACGGTCATCCCGTGGGTGCCGTATGCCCCCGAGTTCGACAGCGTGTACAGCTCCATCGCATCGAGCGTCCCGTCCTCGTCCACCGCTGTCCGCATGCGCATCTGCATCGGATGGCGAAACCGGAGCGCGTAGAACTCCTCGCGGCGCGTCATCTCCAGTTTGACCGGGCGGTCGGCCGCCAGATGGAGTGCGAACGCGATCGGTTCTATCGCCATCTCCTGTTTCGCACCGAAGCCGGCCCCGATGCGGGGTTTCGTGACGCGGACGTCGCGAATGGGAACGTCGAACAGATGCGCGATCTGTCGTCGGGTGTGGAACGGAACTTGCGTCGCAGTGATGAACGAGTACCGGTCGTCCTCGTCCGTGTGGGCGATCGTCGTGTGGGGTTCGGGGACACAGTGTGACTGATACGGTGTTTCCCATTCCGTCTCGATCACCCGGTCGTCGTCCGTTCGATCGAACGCCCGCTCGACGTCGCCTCGCTCGCCCTCGAAGTGAGACTCGAGGTTCCGCTCGTAGTCGGCACCGTGCTGTTTGTTCTCGACCTCGTCGGGATCGAATAACTGTGGGGCGTCCGGATCCGTCGCCGCTTCGGGGTCGAAGACGGGTTCCAGTTCTTCGTATTCGACGTCGATCGTCCGCGCGGCGCGGTCGGCCGTCTCCGTGTCCGTTGCGGCGATCGCTGCGATGGGATCGCCGACGTATCGCACGTGTTCTCTGAGTACGCGCAGATCCCACGGGCTCGGTTCGGGGTAGGACTGGCCCGAACTCGAATACGCTTCGTCGGGCACGACGTCGTCCCACGGCGTGATCACAGCGTACACGCCGTCCATCGCTTCGGCCTCGCTCGTATCGATGTCACGGACGTATCCGTGCGCGATTTCGCTCCGGATCACTTTCCCTTCGGCGAGTTCGGGAAAGCGATCACGGTAGTCGGCCGTGTAACGGGCTTCCCCGGTGACGATCTTCCGAGCGTCGTCTTTCTCGACGTCCTCGGTCAGATGCTCGCGCTCGTCCCGGGATTTCCGGTCGTCCGCAGCCTCCTCACTCTCCCCCGGAAACGCGTCCGCTTCCGTGGCCTCCTCCTCCGCCCGATTTCCGTCGGGTCTCTCGTTCCGTCCCGGCGTCTCTTCCAGATTGCTCATTGCGATCGACCCTCCTCACGGGAGCAGGACGACGGGAACTCCTCGCAGCGGCTTTCCCCGCCGTCTGCCGCCACGGTCGGCTCGCCGTCCATTCGGTCCGCAGCGTCGAGGACCGCTTCGACGATCTTCTTGTAACCGGTACATCGGCAGAGGTTGTCCGCCAGCGCTTCTCGAACCTCCGTCTCGGTCGGGTCCGGGTTCGATTCCAGCAGCGCCTTCGAACGCATGATCATTCCGGGAATACAGAAGCCACATTGGAGCGCCGAGTTGTCGACGAAGGCCTGCTGGAGCGGGTGGAGATCGTCCTGCGACCCCAGTCCCTCGATCGTTTCTACCGTCGATCCGGCTACTTTCGCGGCCGGCGTGACACAGGACATCGCCGGTTCGCCGTCGATTTGGACCGTACACATCCCGCACGCGCCCGTGTCACAGCCGCGTTTCGGGCCGGTGTAGCCGTTTCGCCGCAGTACGTCAAGCAGGACGTCCGATTTCGCCGCCTCGAACGTCCGTCGTTGGCCGTTTAGTTCTAGCTCGAGTTGCATGAGTCTCATCGTGGGAGAGAGACCCTCCCTTCCTCCGAGTATCGGACTCGAGAACCTAAATAGCTACTCCGGAGTGTGACGATAGCGGCCGGAAGAGAAAGAGCGAATCGCCGGCGAACGGACGATTTCGGAGAATGTCAACAGTTTGCGTGTGAATTGGTTGCTCGAACGGGCACACGCATCGAATGTGCTGAACTACCAGACACAAACACAGCACGGGCGCACCATCGCGTGGAATGGGACCGATCCTCCCACAGCGGGCAAACACCGCCACATTTTCCATGCGAACGGGACACACCACTACGTTACTCCTGAAGCGAAAACCCGAGATGGTATACCGAGCGACGATTGAACCGACCTGACGGAGTTCGAGCGAGGCACTGAAGTCACGCGAACCACCGCAGGACGATCACGGGGACAGTTCGACGGACGAAATCGAAGCGAAAACGAACGCTCTATTTCTCGTCGAGCGCCGCCTTGATTTTCTCGGCAGTAACGGGCATCTCGTTGATGCGGACGCCGACGGCCTCCCGAATCGCGTTACTGAGCGCCGGCGGCACCGTGTTGGTCGGCACCTCCGCGACCGATTTCGCGCCGAACGGTCCCGTCGGCTCGTGGGTCTCGACGAGAATGCTCTCGATCGGCGGCGTCTCCGTTGCCGACGGAAGCCCGTACTCGTCGAAATCCGAGACTACCGCGCGGCCCTGCTCGTCGACGGTGACACCCTCGCTCACGGCCATCTCGAAGCTCATGTGGTTGGCACCCTCGACCTGCCCCTCCGCCATTCCGGGGTTGATCGCGACGCCGCAGTCGACGGCGACGACGAGCTGGTTGACTTCGAACTCGCCGGTCTCCTCGTCGACGGTGACGTCGACGAACTGCGCGGCAAACGGCGGCGGACTCTCCTCGGTGGAGTGGGTCCCCTTGCCGAGGATGTGCTCCCGGTCGTCGTGACCGTACACCGACTCGTAGCCGACGTCCTCGAGCGTCACCGTCTCACCGGTCTCCTCGCTGTACACCTCGCCGTCGCGCGTCGCCAGGTTCTCCGCGGGTTCGTCGAGCATTCGCGACGCCCACTCGAGGATTCGCTCTTTGGCGTCCTCGGCGGCCTTCTTCACCGCCATCCCGCTGATGTAGGTCGTCGAGGAGGCGTACGCGCCGTAGTCGAACGGCGTGTTATCGGTGTCCGAGGATTTGACGATGATGTCGTCTTCGTCACAACCGAGCACCTCGGCGGCGATCTGGATAAACGCTGTATCCGCGCCCGTGCCGATGTCCACGCCGCCGACCTGCAGGTGGAACGAGCCGTCCTCGTTCATCATGATCTGTGCGGCGCCGAGTTCGTCACCGGCGACGCCGGTCCCCTGTGCCGACAGGGCCATGCCGATACCGCGGTGGCGGTGTGGCTCCGAAGGTTGCTCGAGATCGTCCCAGCCGATGGCTTCCTTGCCGCGCTCGATACACTCGTCGAGACCACAGGAACGGATACGCCGCTCCGCGCCCTCGCCGCCCATCATGCCGGCGATCTCGTCCAGATCGCCGACTTCCATATAGTGTTGCCGACGGAATTCGATCGGATCGAGATCGAGATCCCGCGCGATCTCGTCCAGGTGACCTTCGAGAGCGAGCGTCCCCTGGGGGGCGCCGTACCCTCGCATCGCACCGGTCTGTGGCGTGTTCGTGTGGACGATGTCGGCCTCGAAGCGAGCGTTCGGTACCTTCGAGTACAGCGGCATCGGCTTGCTACCGACGTTCCCGGCGACCGTCATACCGTGACTCCCGTACGCGCCGGTGTTCGAGAGCGCGTAGAGGTCGATCGCTTCGATCGAACCGTCGTCGGTGACTGCCGTCCGCGCACGAACCTTCATCGGATGGCGCGAGCGCATCGCGTAGAACTCCTCGTCGCGGGAGGCCTCGTACATGACGGGACGGTCAGCCGCGAGCGACAGCGCGAGCGGGATCGGTTCGACGACCATCGCTTGCTTGCCGCCGAAGCCACCCCCAACACGGGGTTTCTTCACTCTGATGTCCCGAATCGGGATATCGAACAGGTGTGCCAGCTGGCGGCGAGTGTGGTTCGGGACCTGCGTGCTCGTGATGAGCACTTGCCGGTCGTCCTCGTCGGTGTAGGCGAGCGACGTGTGTTTCTCGATCTGCGCGTGGGATTGCCGAATCGTTTCCCACTCGGTCTCGTGGACGTGCACGTCCTCGCGCTCGAGCGCGGCGTCGACGTCCCCGATCTCGCCCTCGATGTTGGACATCCGGTTGCGGTCGTAGTCGTGACCGACGATCTTGTTCTCGACCTCGTCGTCGTCGAACAGTTGCGGCGCGTCCTCGTCGAACGCCTCCTCGGGGTCGACGACGTGGTCGTACTCCTCGTACTCGACCTCGATGGATTCGGCCGCGGCCGCAGCGGTGGTCGCGTCTTCGGCCGCGACCGCTGCGATCGGATCGCCGACGTAGCGGACGTGCTCGTTGAGCACGTTCATGTCCCACGGGCTCGGTTCGGGGTATGACTGACCGGCGCTCGTGTACTTCGCGTCCGGCACGGCGTCGGACCACGGTGTGAGAACGGCGTAGACACCGTCCGTTTCCTCGGCCTCGGTCGTGTCGATGGCAGTCACGCGGCCGTGTGGAACCTCGCTGCGGACGACCGCAGCGTGAGCGAGATCCGGGAACCGTTCTTCGTAGTCCGCTGTGTACTTGGCCTGACCAGTGACGAGCTTTCGATCGTCGAACTTTTCGGCCGGCTGAGAAACGCTCTTTCGCTCCCCCGGAGCCTTATTGTTGTTCGCCGGTTCGTCCCACTCGAGGGGGTGTTCTTCGAACTCCTGTGGCTCTTCCGAGGTCGGCTTCGACGCGGTGCCACCGTCCGTCTGCGGGTCGTTCGAGTCGTCACTCATTGGAATCACCGTCGTAAGCAGTGTCGTCGGGTCGGCGTGAATCAATCCGTGAGCCGCCGTCAGCCGCGACCGATCGATCGCCGCGCATTCGGTCGGCGGCGTCGAGAATCGCCTCGACGGGCTTCTGATACCCGGTACACCGGCAGAGGTTGTCGTCGATGGCCTGGCGTACCTCGGCTTCGGTCGGATCGGGATTGGTCTCGAGGAGCGATTTGGCCTCGATTATCATGCCGGGAATACAGAAACCACATTGGACGGCGAAGTGGTCGACGAACGCCTCCTGAATCGGATGGAGGTCGTCTTGCGTCCCGAGTGCCTCGATCGTCTCGACCTCTGCACCGTCGGCGCTCTGAGCGTTCACGCCGCAGGCCATCTTCACTTCGCCGTCGACGAACACTTTCGATGCGCCACAGACGCCACTATCGCAGCCACACTTCACGCCCGTGTACCCGTTCCGTCGCAGTACCGTCGCCAGGTCGTCGTCCGATTCGACCGTCACAGTCGTCGGTTCATCGTTGATCGTTAGTTCGATTTCCACGGAAATCCCTCCATGCAGGTGTGCCTCTCGCACACGCACGTCGTGACTGTAGAATGCGAGACAGTAACACATATATCTATGGGTGACTGCCTCAACCCCGGCCCGAGACGGCCCAGAACCAGCGAGCCGACTGGCCAGACTCGTTGAACGGATGCGGCGTCCCACGCCGTCCGAGATCCGGTTCGGCAACCGTCGAATCGTCTGTTGGCACAGAGATGTGGCAGTGAAGGCCCTGTTTCCGATTTGTTTGAGCGCTGTGTGACGAATACAGTTTTGAAGGTCACTCTGCATCGTCACTGTATGGAGATTGCACTCCTCGGAGGTACTGGTGATATCGGTCAGGGACTCGCGCTGCGCTGGGCGCGGGACAGCGATCACTCGGTCGTCATCGGATCGCGGGACGCCGACAAGGCCGAGCAGAAGGCGAACGAATACTACTCGGCACTGAAACAGACCGGCGTCACTCCCGACATCGCCGGCTATAGCAACGAGACGGCCGCCGATTCCGCCGAAGTCGTCGTCGTCAGCGTTCCGCCCGAATACGCGCCTCAGACGGTCGAGACGGTCGCGCCCGTTCTGGGCGAGGACGACGTACTCGTCAGTCCGGCGGTCCAGATGTCGCGTGACGCGAGCGGCTTTCACTACGATCCGCCCGAAACGGGCTCCGTCGCCGAAGTAATCGATCGCGCGGCCCCCGACGACGTACCGGTCGTGAGCGCGTTCCAGAACCTCGCTGCGGGCGCGCTCAGCGACCTCGAGAACGAGCTCGAGGCCGACGTCGTCGTTACCGGTGACGATAGCGAGGCGAAGCAGACGGTCACGGCGCTGGCCGAGGACATCGACGGCCTCCGAGCGCTCGACGGCGGCCCGCTCGCGAACACCGGCGTCGTCGAGAGCGTGACGCCGCTTCTGATCAACCTCGCGATGAACAACGACGGTATGCACGACATCGGCGTTCGGTTCGAGTGACGAACGAGGACGAACCCTATCCCGAGCTGGATCACTCGTTCGGTGAAACAATCAACTGCGATCCATCGTTGAATCGAGGGCATCTGCTGCCCCGTTCTATCCGGATATCGGGATATCACGCGTCAGAGACGATACCCATGACCGAAGATACTCGACGGTACGCTGGGATCGATCCACGCGGTAGTCGTACGTTTCTCTCGAAACGATCGCTATCGCGCGTATTCGCGGCGACGGTCATCCTCGCAGTGGCCGGGTGGATCGTCGGGGTCGATCCGTTCCTGCTGCTGTCATCGGATGCGCGCGGCCAGATGTGGATGCTCGTCACCGAAGGATATCCGCCTGACATCAGCCGCGATTTCCTGCTCGGTCGATCCCTCCGAGGTGGATTGCTGTGGGCAATCGTCGAGACGCTCGCGATCAGTATCGTCGGCACCTCACTGGCGGTCGTCTTCGCGATCCCGCTCGCGCTCGCGAGCGCATCGACCGTGACACATCAGGGACCGCTGTACGCCAGTGAGTCAGCCTCGCGAATCGCGCTCGGACACGCCCTCTATCGCGGCGCCAGACTGTTGTTGAGTTTTCTCCGATCGGTCCCCGGCCTCGTCTGGGGATTTCTCTTCGTCACCGCCGTGGGACTGGGACCGTTCGCCGGCGCGCTCGCTCTCGGGGTTCACAATACGGGCGTGCTCGGTAAACTGTACGCGGACTTCCTCGAGGACACGGATCCGATGACGACCGAAGCGGTCGCGTCGAGCGGGGCGACGCGGTTCCAGGCCGTCTGTCACGGTATGGTCCCGCAAATCTCGGCGACGGCGGCATCGTACACGCTCTACAGGTGGGAATGTACCATCCGCTCGGCGACGATACTCGGTTTCGTCGGCGCCGGCGGGGTCGGTTACTACCTCGTTATCTCAATTCAGCGGTTACAGTATCAGAAGCTCGCTACGGCGATCGCCGCGGTGTTCGCGCTCGTGGTGATGACCGACGCGCTCGCATCGCGACTTCGCGCTCGGATGGTGTGAACTCGGCAGCCGGTGGTCGCAACGACGCCGAACGGAACCAGCACGAGGCCGTCGCGGACATCGGCTACGCGAACGCCTCCAGTTGGAATCGCTTACGCTGACGCCTTCGACCGGACTGCCTCGAGGAGCACTTCGGTCCCGATCACGATGTCGTCCCACTCCGTGTACTCGTTCTCGCGGTGGCTGATGCCGTCGACGCTCGGGACGAAGATCATGCTCGTCGGCGTGATCTTGTTGAGGTAGTTGGCATCGTGGCCGGCACCGCTGACGAGGCGAGTGTAGTCACAGCCGACCGTTTCGGCGGCGTCGACGACCGTGTCGATACAGCTCTGGTCGAAGGGGTCGGCGTCGACGCGCATGATCTCCTCGAACTCGTACTCGAGGCCCTCTCGTTCGGCCGCGTGAGCGATTTCACGCTGGATCTGTTCGACCGCTGCGTCGACGGCCTCGTCGTCGTACGACCGGAAGTCGATCGTGAACTCGACTTTCTCGGGAATCACGTTGATCGCATTCGGCCAGACGTCGACGCTGCCGACGGTACCGACGAGGTCGGTGCCTTCGGTCGCCGTGATCCGCCGGACGCTGTCGGTCACGTCGGCCGTCGCGACGAAGGCGTCGTGGCGCATGTCCATCGGCGTCGGGCCGGCGTGGTTCGCCTGCCCCTCGAAGGTGACGTTCATCCAGGAGAAGCCGAACACGCCTTCGACGGCCGCGACGGGGAGGCCCTCCTGCTCGAGGAACGGTCCCTGCTCGACGTGCATCTCGAAGTAGCAGTGGATGTCGTGGGGCTCGCAGGGCTCGTCGCCTTTGTAACCGATCCGTTCGAGTTCGTCACCGAACGTCTTCCCGTCCTTGTCCTCGCGCTCGTACGCGTACTCGAGGTCGAAAATGTCACAGAAGACGCCGCTGCCGAGCATGTCCGGCTGGAACCGGACGCCCTCTTCGTTACTCCACGCGACGACCTCGAGCGGACGGGTCGTCGTCTCGTCGGCGTCGTTGAGGGACTCGACGACTTCGAGGCCGCCGAGGACGCCGATCACACCGTCGTATCGGCCACCGTTGTACTGGCTATCGATGTGGGAACCGAACATGACCGGGTCGGCGTCCGGGTTCGCCCCGGATCGGCGTCCGAAGATGTTCCCCATCTCGTCGATACGGACCGTCAGATCGGCGTCGCGAAACCATTCGACGATGGTGTCTCGAGCCTCTTTGTTCTCGTCGGACAAACTCGGGCGGTTCACCCCGCCGTTTTCGGTCGCCCCGATCTCGCTGAACTCGTCGAACCGTCGGCGGAATCGCTGCTCGTCGATACTCACTTCGGCCATGTGGGAACGCACCAGCGGGGCGGACTTTAACTTTTGCAAGCTAAGTCCCCGTCCTCAAGGAGCAACGCAGTGAGCGGAACGCCTGCTGAGACTGGAACCTCTGCGGGGTCGCGCTCTAGCTCGTCTGGAGACGTGGTTCCTGCAAGTGCCGTCGTTGACACGGGAAGCCCCACCCTCAAGGAACGACCGGTGTTAGCCGTGAGCGAGTAGGGTGGGGTAGTTCACCATTCCGGAGAGGTCCACCGCGGTGGGTGGCCGAGCGCTGCCATACGCGGCGCGATTCACCGAAAGAATCAAACGGCCCATCCACGAGAGTCGATACATGTCGTCTGTTAGCACGGGGTCCGTAGAGTTTCGAAACGCACGCGTTCTCGATGGCACCGGCGGGCCGGCCTTCCGCGCACACGTTCTTGTTGACGACGGTCGGATCGAACGAATCGGCGACGAGCCGGTCGGCGGCGACCGGCAGATCGACCTCGACGGATCGTATCTCGCCCCCGGATTCGTGGACATGCACGCCCACTCGGAGCTACGGCTGATTTCCAAGCCTACTGCCGAGGAGAAGCTCACGCAGGGTATCACGACAGAAGTGCTCGGCCAGGACGGGGTCAGCGTCGCGCCCGTGCCCGAAGACATGAAGACCGAGTGGGAGAAGCGCATCCAGTCGCTGGACGGTACGATCGACAGGCGGTGGCCCTGGAGTTCCGTCTCCGAATACCTCGACGAACTCGAGGAGGCGTCGCCGGCCGTCAACGCTGCCCACTACGCCCCACACGGGAACCTTCGCTCTCACATCGCCGGCTTCGAGGACCGCAAACTCGCGGACGGAGAAGTGGCCGAGCTGCAGGAGAGGCTCGAGCAGGCTATCGACGAGGGCGCGTTCGGACTATCTACGGGAATGATCTACCCGCCGAGTTCCTACGGGCGTGACCCGGAACTCGAGGCGCTCGCCGAGACGCTCGCGGCCCGGGACTCGTTTATGATCTCTCACGTATGGAACGAGACGGACCGGGTCGTCGAATCGATCGACCGCTATCTCGAACTCTGTCGGCGCGGCGGCTGTCACGCGCACGTCTCACACCTGAAAGTGGGCGGCCGACAGAACTGGGGGAACTCCGCGGACGTCCTCGATCTGTTCGACGACGCGATCGACGCGGGACAGCGGGTCTCGTTCGATCAGTACCCCTACACGGCGGGCTCGACGATGCTCACCGCGCTGTTACCGCCGTGGGCACGACAGGGCGAAACGGCGGACATCCTCGAACGGCTGCGACGGGCGGATGTCAGAGAGCGCATCGCCGAGGACATCTCGTCGCCCGGGGAGTGGGAAAACCTGGCTCGTGCGGCGGGCACCTGGGACAACATCCTCATCACGCGGACCGCGAGCGGCGATTATCAGGGGAACACGATCGAGGAGATCGCGACCGAGCGAAACCTCGACCCGGTCGACGCGATGTGTGAGCTCCTCGTCGAGGAGCAGTTGGACGTGACGATGGCGGACTTCGTCATGTCGGAGGAAGACATCGAGCGGTTCCTCGCGGACGGCCGCGGAACGTTCTGTACGGACGGGATCTTCGGCGGAAAACCCCATCCGAGAGCCATCGGGACGTTCGGCCGCATCCTCGAGCGATACGTGCGTGAGCGCGATGTACTGTCCCTGCCGCTCATGGTGCGCAAGGCGGCCGGCCACCCCGCCGACATCCTCGGACTCGACGATCGGGGGTACGTCAAGGAGGGGTACGTCGCAGACCTCGTCACCTTCGATCTCGACGCCGTGTCGGAGAACGCCACCTACGAGAACCCGTTCCAGCTCACAGACGGCTTCGAGTACATTCTCGTCGGCGGAGCGATGGCAGTCGAGGACGGAACGACGACTGGCGTTCGCAACGGTGAGATTCTCCGCTCGACCGACGAGTGGGGCGGCTCCGATCGACCAGCGTTCGATCGGTCGTCCAACGAGACGTGACAGACGGTTTGTGCTGTGGCGCGTGACCGACACGGAAACACACTGATCGGGTCCACTTTCGCAATCGACCCACACAGATCTGTAGTCGTTTGTCCATCATTGGCTGGGTTTCTCACCCATACTTATTTAATAGATGTCGGGTTACTTCACAACGGGATTCCAATGAGCAGTAGCAAACAGGTGTTCGATAGAGGCGACCGTGTTGGTATCTACCTGCAGGACAAACATTCGTTACAGGAAAATCTCGAGCTCGTTCAGTACGCGGAGGAGCAGGGAATCGACGAGATCTGGCAGGCGGAGTCTCGACTCGCACGCGACGGTATCACGCCGCTCGGCGCGTACGCCGCCGTCACAGACCAGATCAAGCTCGGGACGGGCGTCATCAACAACTGGACGCGCAACACCGCGCTCATCGCCCAGTCGATGAGTACGCTGGAGGAGCTCGCCGGGCCCAATCGCATCCAGTGTGGGATCGGCGCCTGGTGGGACCCGCTGGCGGAGAAGGTCGGTATCGACCGCAGCGGTGCTCTCCGCGCGATGCGGGAATGCGTCGAGGTCACGCAGGACCTCCTGGCCATGGAGAACGTTACCTACGACGGCGAGTTCGTTCAAATGCGCGACGTGGAACTCGACGTCGTCCACGGCGACTCCGGACCGCGGACGGTACCGGTCTACGTCGGCGGTACCGGATTCAAAATGCTCGAGTTGACCGGTCACTTCGCCGACGGCGCCCTGATGAACTATCTCGTCAGTCCCGAGTACAACGAGAAGGCACTCGACGCGCTCGCGACCGGCGCGGAGCGCGGCGGCCGATCGCTCGAGGATATCGACCGACCGCAACTGATCGTCTGTTCGATGGACCACGACGTCGACAAAGCGCTCGACAACGCTCGCGAACTCATTACCCAGTACCTGGGTCAGCAGCCCCACATCATGAAGGCGAGCGGCGTCAGTCAGGACCTCATCGACGAGGTCGGCGACGCGATCGGCGGCTGGCCGGCGGACAAGGAAGACATCAAGCAGGGAATGGAGCTCATTCCGGACGACGTCGTCCACAAGCTTACTGCCAGCGGGACTCCCGAACAGTGTCGGGAGAAGGTCCGCGAATACGCTGAGAGCGGCTGTCAGTGTCCGATCCTCTACCCGCTCGGAGACGACCGCGAACTGATGATCGACGAATTCGCCGACGGCTACCTGTAGCGACGCGGCAATCACTCGTTCGTATATCGGGCGAGCGACGGGATTGACTGCCTCGGTAGGAGTGATCGTTTCTCCTGTTCGTAAGTCGCTTCTTGGGTCGAGAAGAACGTTCGGCAGCGATGCGGCGACGATCAGTCGTCGGCTGTGGCGACCTCAGCGTCCCCGAACAGCGCTTCCACTTCGGAGAGTTCGGGTTCGATTCGGTTGACGTCGCCAGTCGCTTTCTTCGCGCTCTCGGTATCCTTCAGGCCAAACCCGGTCGAAACGACGACGACGGTCTCGTCTCGCTCGATGATGCCCTGCTCCAGCGCCTCCTGAACGCCGGCAACCGGCGTCGCCCCTGCGGGCTCGGCGTAGATACCTTCCGTGCTCCCGAGGAGCTTCTCGGCCTCGAGAATGTCCTCGTCGGAGACCAACACGGTGTCTCCGCCGCTCTCCTGGGGAGCGCGGCAGGCCTTGATCGTGTTACGCGGCCGACCGACGGCGATGCTGTCGGCGATCGTATCTGCAATATCGTCGATGTCCTCGTGGCCCTGGAACGCATCATGGATCGCCGAGGCGCCTTCCGCCTGCACGCCGAGCATCTTCGGGTAGTCGTCGACGTAGCCGAGGTCGTAAAACTCCTTGAAGCCCTTCCAGGCGCCGGCGATCGTACAGCCGTCGCCCATCGAAAAGACCACCCAGTCGGGGACCTCTCCACGGACCACCGACTGTTCTGCTAGTTCGTGACCGACGGTTCGTTTCCCTTCCACCTGGAAGGGGTTGATCGCCGCATTGCGGTTGTACCAGCCGTACTCGTCCGTGACCTCGACACTCAGGTCGTACGCTTCGTCGTAGGATCCGTTGACGGCGAGGACGTCGGCACCGTACACGAGCGGTTGAGCGAGTTTGCCGGCGGGTGCGGCCCCGGGAACGAAAATGCGACAGTCCAGACCGCCACGCGCCGCGTACCCGGACAGCGAAGCGGCCGCGTTCCCCGTCGACGCACACGTGATGATGTCACGGCCGGCGTGTTTGGCCTTCGTCACCGCGATGGAACTGGCGCGGTCCTTGAAACAGCCGGTCGGATTGCGCCCGTCGTCCTTGACGAGCGTCTCGACACCGAGCACCTCGCTCAGGTTCGGAGCGTCGAATAGGTCTGTCCCGCCTTCGTTGAGGGTCACGACCTCTGCATCGTCGTCGACCGGGAGGAACGCTTCGTACTTCCACTGGCTCTGAATATTTCCGTCGAGGTCGGCGTCGAAGTTGTCGTCGATGACGTCGTAATCGTACTTGACCTCGAGAATGCCTTTGACGCCCTCGTGTTCCGGACAGGTGTAAATAATCTGGTCGGGATCGTACTCCCTCTCGCAAATCGTACACTCTAACGTAGTGACATGGTCCATTGCCATACGGTATAGCAAGCAAGACTACTACTAAAAAACACCGCACAATCCGCGAACCGGACGTCAACAGGAGAGCGCCTCGTTCTCTCCGACGCGGAGCGCGCTCGTTTTGCACGATGACACACCGTCACCAAATGCATCACAAAGACACTGTCATATCTGTGGCTCCGTCGGTCAGGGACATACTTATCGTCACGGCCGCACGTCTTCGGGCCATGTCTGACGCGTTTCGAGCGGCGGTCACTGGACCTGCCGGTCGAGTTGAATACAACCACCGACCCGACACGGCGCAATCGTTCGAGAACGCGCTCGAAAAGGCCCGCTCCGGGGAGCGACTGAGCGTCGACGACGGCGTCGAACTGCTCACGACGGGGACTGAGAGTCGCGGAATCGACTTCGAGCGCAAGGAAAAATTGCTTCGAATCGCCGATTACCGGCGCGCAGAGATGGTCGGCGAGGAGGTGACGTTCGTCGCCAACCTCAATAACAACGTGACGACGGCGTGTAACACGGGGTGTCAGTTCTGTAACTTCAAGGACACCGCCAGTAAATTCGAAACGGACCATACCGGGGACCACGGAGGATTTACGAAGACGCCTGGGGAGTCGCGCGAGATCGTCCGGGACGCCGTCGAGCGCGGTATCTACGAGGTCTGTTCCGTAAGCGGGCTGCATCCGGCACTCGCTCTCGACGAGGAACACGCGGAACGACTGGAAGCGTGCGAGCGAAACGATCTCAATTACAAGCCCCCCGCCGCGTACACTGACGACCCCGGGACGTACTGCGAGCAGATGGAGGCGATGAGCGTCGACGGCGTCCACGTCCACTCGATGACGCCGGAGGAAGCCTATCACGCCCGTCGGGGCACCGACTGGTCCTACGAGGAGGTGTACCGTCGTCTCCGCGATGCCGGCCTCGACTCCGTCCCCGGGACTGCTGCAGAGATTCTCGTGGACGAAGTTCGTGAGGTGATCTGCCCCGGGAAGATCGGAACCGACGAGTGGATCGCAGCGATGGAAGCGGCCGCCACCGTCGGTCTGCCGATGACGGCCACGATCATGTACGGCCACGTCGAAAACGAGATGCATCGCATCCAACATCTCGACGTCGTTCGGGACCTGCAGGACAGGACGGGGAACATCACCGAATTCGTGCCGCTGTCGTTCGTACACGAACGGACCCCGCTCGCCGAACACGGCGTCGTCGAGTCGGGTGCCAGCACCGACGAGGACGAACTCATGATCGCCGTCTCGCGCCTGTTTCTCGACAACATCGAGAACATCCAATCGTCGTGGGTGAAATACGGCGATGCCCAGGGGTTGAAGATGCTCAACTGCGGGGCGAACGACTTTATGGGGACGATCCTCTCCGAAGAGATCACCAAGCGCGCCGGTGGCAGTTACGGCGAGTTCCGTTCGTTCGAGGAGTACTGCGACATGCTCGCGGCTATCGGACGGCCGCCGGTCGAACGCTCCTCGGACTACGAGCAGCGCCGTCGCATCGACGTCGAGTCGGACCCGATCGGCCCCCGTCTCGGACCTGCCGCGGACGGAACGCCGCTCGTCGAGTAACTCCTCGTCGCGATCCTATCCGTTACGTCTACTGCGTCGTCCGCCACACAGCGAACGGAGAGCCACACTGGCGGCACACTCATGCCACACTCGTCGTGGCGACAGTGCTTTTATACGATAATCGATCGATGATTCGGTGGACGCTAGCATAGTCCACTACCGTCGGCTCGATTGCCGATGATAGCGCACGGAGAGCTAGCAGCGAGTTACAACCATGTACGGAAGACGCTTAGCGACAATAGAGGAGATCATCGCGCTCGTCAGTCCGGATAGTGAGGAGGAACTAGCGACGCTCGAAGCGTGGGCGGACGATCACGAGATACCCGTCCACGCGGTCGAGGTGGGTGACGACATCGACGAGGTGTACACCCCGGAACGAGAGTACTTGGGTGTCACTCTCGGCGGTGACGGGACGTATCTCGAGGGCGTCCGCCAGTTCAGCCCGAGGCAGATCCCGATCCTCGGGATCAACGCCGGGACCCTCGCGTTCCTCGCGAGCATCTCCCCGGACGACCTCACGGACGCCCTCGACGAAACCGTTCGAGGCGGTGCGACGGTCGACCGTCGCCAGCAGTTACACGTCGAGGGCAACGGAGTCGACTGCACCGGTATCAACGACGTCATGATCGAACACGAGCCGCCGGAGAACCCCGTCGACAGGAAGATCACCGAGCTGGAGGTGTTCGCGGACGGCGAGTTCGTCGGTGAGTACGAGGGGAGCGGACTCGCAGTATCGACGCCGACCGGTTCGACCGGCGTCTCACTGTCGGCTGGCGGCCCCGTCCACTACCCGATGAACAACTCGTCGTTACAGATCGTGCCGCTGCACACCCATCGGATGGGTACCCGTCCGCTCATCGTCGATGCTAACACGACCATCGAAGTCGTCTCAGAGGGGCCCGCAAACCTCCTCGTGGACGGTGGACGCGCACAGACCGGTCTCGAGGAGGGCGATACGATCACTATCAGTGGAGCCGATACGTCGGCACTCGTGGTTAACACGAGTTACGACGATGACTTCTTCACGTCCATCTCCGAGAAACTCGGCTGGAGCGTCCGTGAAGGCAGACACGATCAAGGTGATACCGACCGGGCGGTCTCGAACACCGAAGCGGAAGACATCGTCCGCCGGGCCAAGCAGGTCGCGGAGGACGCTTCGAAAGCGGCCGGTGAGGCGCTCAGAGAGCTCCACGGACAGACGGAGTCCGTCGAGTACAAGTCCGATAAATCGGACATCGTCACCGAGGCCGACTACAAGGCGGACAACATCATCACGACTGTCATCGAGAACGAGTTCCCCACCCACGGAATCCGGTCGGAGGAGAGCGACGAGCAAGTCGGGACGAGCGAGTACACCTGGCTGATCGATCCGCTCGACGGCACGGGGAACTTCGCACATGGAAACCCGAACTACTCGATCTCCATCGCGCTTCTGGAGGACGAGGAACCCGTAATGGGCGTCGTCTACGCGCCGGAAACTGACGAAATGTTCTCCGCGATCGAAGGAGAAGGCGCGACGCTAGACGGCCTTCCGATTTCGACGACCGATCGAACGTCGCTGGACGAGTGTATGCTCCTCTCCGGATACGATCCGAACGGAGCGTTTCTCTCCCACTGCTACCAGGAGACCCGCGGCGTTCGAAGTATCGGTTCAGCCGCACTGAACCTCTGCTTCCTGGCGGCCGGGAGCGCCGACGCGTTGTGGGAGTTCGACACGTATCCGTGGGACGTCGCCGCTGGGGTAGTTATTGCCCGTGAGGCAGGCGCCACGCTCACGAACGCAAACGGTGACCGGTACGAGCCGGTCGCCGCCCACGAGGAACGGAACGAGCTCGTCGGGTCGAACGGACCGGTCCACGAGACGCTGCTCAGCCATCTCGACGACAAACAGGACCTGCAGGCACCGGCCCAGACCAGCGCAGACTGATATACCGAACCACGTCACATCGATTCGCTGCTGCCATACTTCTCTCCTTTCGGATTCGGCATGTATCGACATTTGCGCCCGTTTTGGGAGCGAGTTACGGCCGTGAGATGAACTCACCCCGGCCGGGCGAAGACCGGACCTCGTGGTCGCTGGCGATAACGTCGCCGTTCGCGATTACTGTGTCGACACGTGCGCTCCACTCGCGACCCTCGTACGGCGTCCAGCCGCCGACGTACTGCAGGTTGTCGGCTGAAACCGTAAACTGGTCTTCGCGAACGAGTACGATGTCCGCGTCGGTCCCTTCTTGGAGCGATCCCTTCCGCGGGTAGATTCCGGCCTCGCGTGCCGGCCGTGAACAGACGAGTTCGTGAAGCCGAGTCCAGGAGAGTCGGTCCTCGTGAACGCCGGCGCTGACGAGGAACTCGAGCATCGTTTCGATGCTGGGCAGTCCGGCGTACGGCTCCCAGATGTTCTCCCAGCCGCGCTCCCGGTCCTCCCGATAGGTCGGGAAGTGTTCGCTGGCGATGAGATCGATCGTTCCGTCGCGGACGGCGTCCCAGAGCCGATCGACCTCCGCGGGCGATTTGAGGCTGGGGTTGACCTTCAGGAACGGTCCCTTCTCGTCGACGTCTTCCGTCGAGAACGCGAGGTAATGCGGACAGGTCTCGAGGGTCACCGGCACGTTCGACCGAGATTTGAATCGGCCGCCTTCGCGTGCCCCGCTTCCGCTGGAGACGTGGACGACGTGCAGAGGACACTCGGCGTACTCGGCGAACCACCCCATTCGATTGATGGCGTCGAGTTCCGCTTCGAGCGGGCGGGACTCCATATACACGTCCGGCGTGCTTTCGTCTATCGACGCTCGAGCGTGGTCGAGGATACCCTGCGTTTCGCAGTGAACGCGGACTTTCCCGCCGGCGTTTCCGACGGCTTCCATCAGGGACACGATCGTCTCGTCGGATGCGAGGTACGGCTCGGCAGTGAACGTCTTGAAATCGCGCGTCCCCTCCGCCATGATCCCCTCGACGTCGATGTCCGCCTCCTCGACGTTCCCCGCGACCAGTCCGAAGTCGATGTGTGCGAGCTCGGCACATTCGTCTCTCTTCTTTCGGAACGCGTCCGGCGATGTGATCGGGCTCTGCGTCGGGAGTTCGACGACGGTCGTCACCCCGCCGGCCGCGGCACTCGCCGTCTGTGACGCGAAGTCGATACCCGCCGGAAACAGGTCCGGATCGTGCAGATGGTTGTGGATATCCACGACGCCCGGAAGGGCGATCTTTCCCGCGGCGTCGATCACGTCGGTCGCGTCGCCGTGTTCGCTCGCGACGTCCGGGCCGACTGCCCGTATCTGGCCGTCGGCGATGGCGATAGATCCCTCCCGAACGCCGGTCGCACTGACGATACGCGCGTCTTCGATGAGTCGATCAGTCATGAACGAAATCGTATCGCGAACGACCAAAACAGTTGGCGATACCATCATTTATATGTCATATTCCGAAGCGTAACTTCTCGGCTAACGCAGCCACGCGGCGACCACGTCTGTGGCACCGATGTGGCGGGATCTGTGAAACGTCGATGGAGTCGACCAGGGGTGCCTTTTTGTAGAACGACAGTATCTGTCATGGTGTGATACTGAACGCAGGTACGCTCATCACCATGAACGATGAGCGCGAGGTCAGAGAAGAGGTGCACGTCGTCGTCGAGGACGGCGAAATCGTCGACATCGCCGACGGATACGAGTCCGCCGAAGAGACGATCGACGCTCGCGACGAGGTCGTTATTCCCGGCCTCGTGAACTGCCACACGCACATGTACGCGCTTCCGATTCGCGGCGCCCCGCTGACCGCGTCCCCGGAGAGTTTCTACGAAGCGCTCGTCGACATCTGGTGGGAAGTCGACGAAGCGTTCACGATGCGTGACGCCCGATTCTCCGCCCTCGGCTCGGCTGCCGAGATGGTCGAGAGCGGCGTGACGGCGTTCTGTGACAACTACTCCGGGCCGAACACGCTTCCCGGCGCGCTCGACGCCGTCGCCGACGGCGTCTCCCAGACGCCGATCCGCAGCATGATTTCGTTCGAGACGACCGCACGGAACTCCGAAGCGGAAGCCCTCGAGGGGATCGACGAGAACCAGCGGTACATTCAGGAGGCAGAAGACGAGTACGACGATATCACCGGGCACTACTGCCTCCACACTCTGTTTACGAACACGGAGGACGTCGTCGACGAGTGCGTCGACCGTGCGGTCCGGGACGACCGGCCGATCCAGATCCACCTGGAGGAAGGACTGGTCGACGTCCACGAGTCGATCAAGGAGTACGGCGAGCGACCCGTTCCCGCACTCGACTCGATGGGATTCTTCGAGGCGGACGTCATCGCCGCCCACTGCGTTCACTCCACGGAACGCGAACTCGAGATCCTCGCCGAAAACGACGTGAAAGTCGCGCACAATCCGTACTCGAACATCAACAATGCGGTCGGCATCGCCGACGTCGAGACGATGGAAGAACTCGACATGACGATCGGCATCGGAGACGACGGCTGGGATCCCGACATGTTCGAAACGATGCGGTCGGCCGTCGGCATTCACAAACTGAAACAGAACGACCCGAGTGGTTTCGACATGGCGAAAGCGCTCGAGTGGGCGACTATCGGTAGCGCGGGAGTCCTCGGAATGGAAGACCGGATCGGCAGCATCGAAGTCGGGAAACGCGGCGACTTCGTCACGCTCGATCTCGGTCCGAACCCCGTGCTTCCCGAGAGTGCGCCCTACTACGTCGTCAGTGCTGCGAGCAGGGCCGACGTGACACGGACTATCATCGACGGAAGAACCGCGTACAGCCCGGATCAGGGCGTCCGCGGTGTCGACGACGACGATCTTGACTCCGTCGGTGAGGCGAGCGCCGAGCTCTGGGACCGACTCTGAACTGGCAACATCGATTCTCGTGCAGCGTTCTATCCCACCACTGTCGGCGAACGACAGCCGTGCAAGTAGTGTTTAACAGACTAAGTTTGTTAAACATGCGATTCGCCTTTCGCTACACTCTTTAACAGACTAAGCTTGTTAAACCAGTCCTACGACTTAAACGACTAAGCGAAGGGGAGTACGGAACATGTACGCTTGGTCAAGATTTATTACCGACGGGCGAGTAAGAATGGGTGATGCCAACTGATTCCGGTTGCAAGGTGGATGCAGCCGTAGAACGATACGGTTTGGAAGCGGCGGATCCGGGGTACGAATCGATCGACGACGGACTTCTCGCTCGGTGGAAAGGAGCCGATGACCGTACGCCGATGGGGTACCGATCGCTCACGAAGTGGTTCAACAAACGCCTCCTCAAACAGGTGTACGATGAACACGGCCGTGAGTCGCTGGGCGCTCGCATCGAGAGCGATTACGAGGCGTTACGCAGCGACAACGATCTCGTCCGCGAGGAGATGGTCGAGAGCCTTCTGTCAGACGGGATCGACGCCGAAGAGGTCCGTGATGCCATGGTGTCGTATGGGACGATGCGAAACCATCTCAAGGAGTGCCTCGGAGGGAACAAAGCCTCACAAACTGCGGAGACTGAGTGGGAACGCGAGAGCATCGAGATGGCTCGTGAGGTCGTCAGAGAGAAAGCCGAACGAGCGCTATCGTCCCTGGAAACGAAAGGACAGATCGACGGAGTCGAATCGGCGGACGTCGAGGTGCAAATCAACCTCAGTTGCCAATCCTGCCCGACTCGTGTCCCGTTCGAAGTAGCCTTGAGGCAGGGCTATGTCTGCCAGAAGCACGACCAAACGCATGCCACCTCTCCGTGATCATGACTTGGAACATCGAAATCGAAAACATCGCTGGAATACTGGACGGAAGAACGACTATCGAGCCCGGTCTAAACGCTGTCAGAGGATCGAACTGGCAGGGGAAATCGAGTTTCATCGAGGCTATCAAGACTGCGCTCGGAACGTCGAAAGAGCTCACCGAGAACAAAGACAGGGGTCGGGTTCAGCTACAGACGCCCGAACGCGATATCACGGTGACTCTCGTCCGCGAGAACGGGTCCGTCCGGCGGAGTGGCTCTCCGTATCTCGAGAACGAATACGACGTCATTCGGACGGAACTGTTTGCCTGCCTCGACGAACGGAACGAGGTCCGCAGCGCGGTTCGTCAGGGCGAGAACTTGGAGGACGTTCTCATGCGTCCGCTCGACTTTCAGAACATCGACGAGCAAATCGCCGATCTGAAACGCGAGCGCGAACAGATACGATCCGAGCTCTCGCAGGCGAGAGAAGCGAAAAAGCGCCTGCCCGGCGTACAGGAACAGGTCACACAGCTCGAAAAGGAGATAGCGGAGTTACGTGAGAAGCGCAACGAAATCACCGGCAGCGACTCTGACGGTGAAACAGACGAAGAGGGCGACGACGGCGCATCACCACGGCAACAGTTGAGCACCGCACAGACGGAACGAAATCAGGCTGAAAACCGGATCGACAGATTAGAACGGACCATCGAACGAACTGAAGAACGTCTCCGGCAGCGGCGGTCTGAACTGCAGTCCCTCGAGATTCCGGAGGACGACGAGATCGAGGATAAACTTGCGACCGCACGGGATCGACTGCAGCAAATCAAACGCGACTCCGAAGTACTACAATCGATATACTCGGCGAACGAGATGGTCTTGAAGGAGGATCGCCTCGATCTCCTGACGGAAGTCGAACGCGAATTGACTCAGGACAACGTGGTTTGTTGGACGTGTGGGAACGAGGCACCGCGCGAGGAGATGGAGGAACAACTCGACCAACTCGGCGACAAAATCACTGACTTCCGGGCACAGACCGAGCAGTATCACGATCGAGTCCAGGAACTCGAGGCCCGGCGCGAAGAGATCGACCAAGCGAAGCGTCGAAAACGAGATCTGGAGAGCGAAATAGCCGAATTGGAGGACACGCTTGCAGATCGACGTCAGAGCCTCGACGAGGCCGAGGACCGATACCAGAACGCTCAGCGACGGGTCGAAGAACTCTCAGATGTCGTCGACGAAACCGTCGAAGCGATCTCCGACGTCGAAAGCGAAATTAAGTACCGAGAAGCGGAACTGAAAGACGTCAAAGAGGAGTTATCTCAACTCGAAACTCGGGCCGAACAGGTCGAGACGCTCGAAGCTGAGAGCGCGGACATCCGGACCGAGATCGAAGAGCTCCGGAACCGCAAAGACAGGATCAAACACCGTGCTCGAGAGGCGTTCGACGAGGCGATGGACGAGATCCTCTCCCGGTTCGGAACGGGGTTCGAGACCGCCCGTCTCACGTCCGACTTCGATCTCGTCGTTGCTCGCGAGGGTCGAGAAGCTAGTCTAGATGCACTCAGTGAGGGAGAGCTCGAACTGATCGGCTTCGTCGCGGCACTCGCAGGCTACGAATCGTTCGACGTCGACGAGGCGGTGCCGCTCCTGCTCGTCGACGGTCTCGGCGGGCTAGCAGACGACAACCTGCACACGCTGATCGACTATCTACACGAGCGGACAGAATACCTGGTGTTCACCGCTTATCCGGAGTACACGGCGTTCGAGGGCCGCGAAATCGATCCCAGCGATTGGTCCGTGGCGACGAACAGGCAGGCCACCACTGACTGAGTAGAGCTTTCTTCTACCGAGCTCGTGCAGTTTGTTCCGTCACAACTGTTTTGTCGGATCGAAGTGACACGAGGGACGATGGATACTGAGAACGACCCCTCGGGATCGAGACTGCGATTCGGTGGAGATGCAATCTGTATTAGCGAGAGCGAGATAGATGATCTCCTCACGGTTTCCCCGGACGACGTCACCACGCCGAAAACGCTGACCGTTGCGAAAAACGTGTTTCTGCCTGTGACGACGGCATGTCGGTATACCTGTACGTACTGCACGTTCTTCGATCCCCCGGGCGAGGCGTCGGTACTGTCTATGGACGAGATTCGGGCCATACTTCGTCAGGGCGTTGAGGCGGGCTGCACGGAAGCACTGTTTACGTTCGGTGATAAGCCGGATGATCGGTACACCGGGATCCACCGCCAACTCGAGGAGTGGGGGTACGGATCCATCCACGAGTATCTCCACCGCGCTTGCGAAGTCGCGTTGGAGGAAGGCATCCTCCCGCACAGTAATCCCGGAGACCTCACCTACGAGGAGATGGAGTATCTCTCATCGGTCAACGCGAGCATGGGCGTTATGTTAGAGACGACTGCGACTGTCGATGCTCACGCGGGGAAACGGCGGAAGACGCCGGAACAGCGCCTCCGGACGATTCGGGCCGCTGGCGAGCTCGCCGTCCCGTTCACGACGGGTATTCTCGTCGGCCTCGGCGAGTCGTGGCGCGACCGGGCAGAGAGTATTCTCGCGATCAAAGCACTTCACGAGCGATACGGTCACATTCAGGAAGTGATCGTACAGAACGTCGTCCCGAACGAGCGGTCCGAATTCGAGTCACCATCCGTCGAGACCATGCGTCGTGTGACAGCGATGGCGAGGTACGGGTTGCCGGATACTATCGAACTGCAGGTACCCCCGAACCTCTTCCCGGTCGATGAACTCCTCGACTGTGGTATCGGTGATTTCGGCGGTGTGTCTCCGATTACGGCGGACCACATTAATCCGGATTACGCATGGCCGGAGCTACAGCGACTCGAAGAGCTTGCCGATGGCGCAGAAAAGGATGTGGTCGAACGACTCCCAGTCTATGAGCGCTATCTCGATGAAGAGACGGCCATTGATGGGCCACAACGTCCTGATCGACCGTGGGTGGCGGAATCGGTTCAGGAGACGATCAGTTCGAACGACCACCTCGCCCGACTGACCTCAACGGTGGACTCGTTGCCGTGAATCACCGTGAAGCGTTTCCATCTATTTCGTACTGCTATCCTCTTGTCTCTCGACCCACCCCGTACTGGAATCGCAGATGTTCCGGTAATATTTCCCGATACATGAACGCAGTAATAGGGACATGTGGAATATTGGCACATGGGAGTTAGTGACGCATTTGGCGAACTAACTGCGGTACTCGAACATCTAGAGACGGCCGATACCGAGGTCAAGAACGTCGAAATCGGCGAGCAGATGATCGGCGAAGGGGACGAGATAACCGCAAAACTGACCGTCGGAGTACCCGTCTTCGCTGACGTCGATTTACACGACGGTGTTTCGATACGGGGTGAGAATGTCGATCTCGAGGACCAACATGTGAACATCGATCTCTCAGTATCGCTATCAGTCGAAGAGTTACAGAACGGCCACAGTTCCTTACCGACCAGTGTTGGGACCTCCTCGGAAACGGGTAGTTCGACCAGTGTTCCGGCGTACAAGGACCCTGAGATGTTACAGGCCGTTTACGACGAGTACGATACCTTCCCAAAAATGACCGAGGCGCTGGATGTCGACGTCACCTCGGAGACGGTTCGGCGATACATGGTCGAATACGACATCCACGACCCCGACGCTACCAGACAGGTATCCAAACACACGACCCCCGATCAGCATGATCGTAACCCGTCAGGAGGAAAAGTAGCGGGGAAAAACGTCTCCGATGGGTCGGACACGAGTGTTTCGGAGACAAGCGCGGACGAAACCATCACGACGGTCGATGCTGATCAGCCAGAGAACTCGGTTGAGACAGGCGTGTCAGTAACCGTGACAGACGAACAACCAGCGATCGCCGGAACTGGTAATTCAGAGACCGTAACTGGCAGTAGTGAGGGCGGTGCGAGCGAAAACAGCCACAACGATCCTCCCGAAAGCGGCAACGGCGATGCGCCCCCATCTGAGGTCGACGATACGTCCGTCGCTGAACTCCTCGCCGAGACGAACAGTAGCGGCAGTGACGACTCGCTCATTGCCGATGGGTTAGGGATTCCCAAGGGTCTGACCGTCAGCGAACTCACGACTATCGTCAACGAGTCGAACACGGTCTACGAGGCCAAAACCCAACTGGGTGTCGATCAGGATCACGCCCGCCGACTCCTCAAAGAGACCGCCCTGATCGATCTCGTCACACAGCGTCTCGGAGCCGATCAGATCAGCGTCTCCCCGAGGGAAGTGCGGCGACGAATCGACCTCAACAATTCGGAGTAAACACAGCAGCGTGCAACGGCCGTTGCTGCGCACTAACAGTCGTTCTTAGCGCGCTCTGGATTTAGTTGTCAGGGTAGAGTAGCCGATAGATCGTCCTACCCACGTACAGCAATCGAGTACCATTTCCTGATGTCAATACTGCCGACGTTGTTTCGGTTCTCTTTATATTCTCTCAGCCAACATGGTGTAATTATGGCAAAAGTTATTGAGGCACATACAGAGTTCACACACTATGGCAACTATCCGGGTTCGGGATTGGACGAAAGAACAGATCGAAGAGATCCTCGAGGAGGAATCTCACTCATCCCACGACTCGGTCATTAAGGCGCTATTGAAAGACCGACAACTGGCCAAATTCGCGGGGAAAGGTATCGAGACGGAGGAAAGCACGTCAAACACGAAACAGCAGCCGCCCGAAGACAAAGCCTTCGACGAGCTCACCGTCCTCAACGAGATGTCCAGTGCGGAGAACGACGTTCTCTTTCTCTGGTGTCCGAACTGTGGGAAGGAACTCGCTCACCTCTCCCTCGAAAACCCGGTAGACATCTCTATCTTCGAGATGGAATGCCAACGGTGTCTCAATCATCTCGACCAGCACGCGATCATCGCGATCGAAATCGGATATCCGATCGAAGAGAAACTCGTCGAAGATAATCTTCAGGCCGATCTGAAGAAGTGTACTATCGACTACTGGGACCGCAATCTCGAACAATCGACTGAAAACACTGTCACCGAGGAGAGCGCTATCGAACAGTTGGTCTGGCAGTTCGACCAGTACGTTCGAAACTTCCAGTGGGACTGGCCAGACGATGTTCCCGTAGTCGGTTTCGAAAGTGGTACCACTCTCCACAACAAGGTCGACGATGAGCTGATCGAGGTAATCGAGCCGGTCACGGAAAATCGGAACGCTCTGGATTCGTTTAAAGTGAAACGGTATCCCGAGGGGACGGATCCAGACGAGGCAGAGACCGAGATCATGGACAGCAATAGGATTGCCAACCTCATCGTCAACCGGAGTCTATACCTCGCGGAGGGGGAGCTATAGGAGCTCAGAACTACGTATCTGAGTGCGCCTCGCTCTTAGCTGGTCGGCTGTCGTAAACAGCCTCGGGCGCGGTGGCCCGAGGCTTTTCTAATTTCCTCAGCCGTGCGCTAGCACTCCCTGTTCCGCGAGGGAACGGGATGAGGGTGGGCGGCTTATGCGCCCCGACCCGGACAGACGCACCGACCGCACCTGCGGCTGGGTTTTGTGAGTCCGGTAATTCGTCGTGTTTCCGTCGAGTTTCGCCTTCTCGCGCCACGCGATGTTCACAGACGCATTCCGGTCAGCGTGGTCTTGCACCGCGTCACACTCGTCGTTCGTACATCGGAACCGCCGTCCCTGTCGATACCCACGTTCGCCACAGCACGAACACGTCTTTGAATTGTAGTACGCGTCCACCGTGTCGGTGGGAATCTCCCGCCACATCGCCTTGTACGAGACAAAGGTCTCGAACTTGTGGAACGGAAGCTTGTGCAACCGGCGGTTCATATACGACCCGTACTGCATTTCATCGCGGATACCGCTCATATCCTCAAACACGATAACCGAGTTCGAGAACTGCTCCGCGAATTCCACGACAGCACGGGAGAGTCGATGCAACACCCATTCGGTGAATCGCTCTTCCTTGTCACCGAGTTTCTTGTGGATGCTCGTCTTACCGTGTTCTTGACAGCGAGTGGTGATGGTGTGGTAGCGTTGGCGTTCCTGCTTCACTCGTCCGTAGTCAAGGACAAGTGTGCCCTTCGTCCGCATCGTCTCGCGGTCAAGAGCGGTGAGAGCGACGTTGCGCTCGTTGATGTCCACGCCGACCACGGTGTCAGCTGTGTCGGGTTCGGGCACGTTGAACTCGCGTGTGACCGTGACGTGTAGGTAGTACACGCCATCGCGGTACAGGAGTTCTGCCTGCCCAACATCCACCTCGTCCGACGTGATGGCGTCTCGAAGTTTATCCATTGCGTCCGGTTCACCGTGCAGGTGGCCTTTCACCTTCTTGTAGGGTTTCGGGCTGATGCGGAACTGGACGCGGTTCGTGTCGTCGTCCACGGTGAGGCGGTAGCCTTCCGTGTGCGCCATCACGAGCGGGTACGCACCAGTTTTGTCGGTACTCGGCGGAGTCGGCTTGCCGCCATCAGGGTCATCTTGGTTCTCCCACCAGTCTTTGAGTGACTGGTAGGAGTCCCACGTTTGGAGAGCTTTGCCGACGACCGCGCACTTGTTGTTCCGCAAGAAGTCGTCGCGGTCAACCTCCCGCTGTATCTCGGTGCGAGTGTATCCCTGTTCCTTGAGACGGATGGTGTCGTTGAATATCTCGCGTGATGTGAGGCGGGCGTCGTGAAGCCACGACCGCTCACCAGACGCCATGTGAAGGCGCGTCTGAATGGTTTTCGTGGCTTCTTCACCCATACTTTGACGGTTATTCCGATTGGTCATAAAGGTGGGGATTCGGGATGGAGGAGTGCCGCAGTCACGCACATTCGGTTAGTTCCTGCAAGTATCACTTCGTGTGGTGTCCGAAGTACCGACACTCGGTTCTCGGCGTAGTGGAGGACGGTGTGCGTGAGTTGTTTGGTGAGACTGCCGACCACATCGGGCACGAGATTTTGGCGTTGGAGATAGCGGACGACCACGTACACCTGTTCGTCCAGTGCGACCCGAAGCACAGTCCGTCGGACATCGCTCGGCAGTTCAAGTCGTACTCTGGCAAGCACTTGCTGGAGCGGTATCCTGAGCTTCGGGATTCATACTTCTGGGGAGGTGGATTCTGGAAGGTCGGATACTACGTGGGAACGACGGGAGCAGTATCGGAAGAGGTGGTTGAACGGTATATCGAGGAGACAGAACACTAGGCCGAGTGTCGGGCTTCACCCCCAACCCCCGTGGGTCGGGGAACTCGCCCTCGCAACTAGTTTAGAGACGCCCCGATCGAATTCCTATCCCGTATTTTTCATTCCGGCGGCGATTCCTTTGGCTGTCAGCCGGAGGGTTCGCTCCTCAATGTCGGTCCGGTGGGTCCGATCGAGCAGGTAGACCTGGAGCAGGTTCAGCGGGTCGACGTAGGGGTTTCGCCGTTCCAGGTTCTCCCCGAGCCAGTCGCGGGTATGCAGCCGGTCGCGCTGACCGATCTCCTGGATCAGTTCCGCCGCCCGGTCGTACTCGTCGGTCAACCGCGGGAAGAACCGCTCGCGGAGGTCCGGATCCGCCATGTCCGCGTAGCGTTCGGCGATCTCGAGTTCGGTCCGCGATAGCGAGAGCGCGGCGTTATCGAGCGTCGTTCGGAAGAACGGCCACTCGTCGTACATCGTTTGGAGCGTCTCCATCGACCCCCCTTCTTCGAGAAACGCGTCGATACCCGTCGCGATGGCGTACCAGCCCGGCAGGATACACCGCGACTGGGTCCACGAGAACACCCACGGGATCGCCCGCAGGTCCTCGACGGTCCGCTCGCCCGACCGCGAGGCCGGCCGCGAGCCCAGATCGAGGTCCTCGATGACCGTGATCGGGGTCGCCTGTTCGAAGTACTGCACGAAGCCGTCGCTCTCGAGCAGGTCGCGGTACTCCTGCCGGGCGGTGTCGGCCATCGTCTCCATGGCCTCGATCCACTCCTCGTGGACCTCCTCTTCGGGTCGATCGACCGCTCGCTTGCGCGCCCGGAGCTGGGCGTTGAGCATCTGCTCGATGTTGCGCTCGGCGATGCGCGGATTGGCGTACTTCTCGGCGATCGCTTCGCCCTGCTCGGTAAACTTGACCTGGCCGGTCACCGTCGAGTTCGGCAGCGCGAGCAGCGCCTCGTTCATCGGACCGCCGCCCCGCGAGATCGAGCCACCGCGGCCGTGGAACAGCCGCATCGTCACGTCGTGGTCGTCACAGATCTCGCCCAGTCGGCGCTGGTTCTTGTACAGCGACCAGTTGGCCGCGAGGAAGCCGTTCTCCTTGTTCGAGTCCGAGTACCCCAGCATGATCTCCTGGGTGCGGCCGCGGGCTTCCAGTGCCTGCGCGTAGGCCTCGTTCTCGAACAGCGTCCCCATGATCCGCCGTGCTCCGGAGAGGGCGTACTCGGTCTCCAGAAGCGGGACGATGTCGATGCCGCTGTGTTCGGGCAGCGAGATGACGCCGGCCTGATCGGCCAGGAACAGCACCTCGAGGACGTGGCTGGGCTCTTCGGTCATCGAGATGCAGTAGGTGTCGATGGCGTGGACGCCGTACTCGGTCTGCCACTCGGCGAGACTGTCGAAGAGTTCGAGGACGCGGGCCGAGTCGTCCGAAAGCTTCGCGGTCTCACCCAGGTCGATCACGGGTTCGTCCTGCAACACGGCGTCAGTCAGGAACTCGACGCGCTCGTCCTCCGAGAGGTCGTGGTAGTCGATCCCCTCGGCTTCGAGGGCTTCCGCGATGGCGTCGGTGTGTTTCTGCTGGTGGTCCCGCAGGTCGAGGCTCGCCAGCGAGAGTCCGAACGTGGCGACCTGCCGGCGGATCGGGTCGACGTGGGCCTCGACGACGCTCTCGGCCCCGTTGTTGCGCAGGCTCTGCGCGACCACCTCGAGATCCTCGATGAGGTCGTCGACCTCGTCGTAGCCGCCCGGTCGAACGTCGCCGACACGGTCGAGACGTTCGCGCATGAGTTTGAGCTTCTGTCGGTAGGGCTCGCCGAGGTAGCGTTCTTCGGCGGTGCGGGCGCTGCCCGGCAGGCGCTCGCGGTCGCGCTCGAGCGAGGCCTGGAACGCCGAGCCGGCGTCGATCCGGCTGCCGTCCTGGCTCAGCACGCCCGAGAGCCGCTTGAGCTGGTCGCGGTATTTTTCGAGGACGACCTCACGCTGGCGCTCGAGCGTGTTGGCGGTCACCTCGGGGGTAACGTGGGGGTTTCCGTCGCGGTCGCTGCCCGCCCACGAGCGGAACTCGAAGAGTTTCGGGATGTCGGGGCTCCCCGACACCTCGGCGTCGATGGCATCGTCGAGTTCGTCGTACACCTCGCCGACGACATCGAACAGCGTGTTCTCGAGGTACCACTGGACGTTGCGCGCCTCGTCTTCTGGTTCCGGCTGGCGGTTGCGCACCTGTGGCGTCTGCCAGAGGCTCGTTATCTCCGCGTCGATGTCCCGCCAGACCTGACTCTCCTCCTTCTCGGTCAGCAGCTGTTCGTCTAGCGTCTCGAGGTACGTCGAAATCTCTCGAAGTTTGGACTTGACCGTCTTGCGGCGGGCTTCCGTCGGGTGAGCGGTGAAGGTCGGCTCGATCAGTACGTCGTCCAGGATCTCCCGGACGGTTTCGACGTCGGCTTCGCCGAGCTCTTCGGCCGCGGTCTCGAGGCTATCCTCGAGCGTTCCCTCGTGAGAATCCGTGCGAATCGTCCGAACCCGCTCGCGCTCCTCCGCGAGGTTGATTAACTCGAAGTAGGTCGTGAACCCGCGGGCGACGATTCGCTGTTGGTGGGGCGAGAGCTCTTCGAGTTCCGCGATCAGCGACTCTCGGGACTCACGTTCGCCCGATCGGTATTCGATCGAGGATCGACGAGACGATTCGACCGCTTCGAACGCTTTGCGAGATGTCTGTCCCTCGAGGACATCACCGAGCAGTGCGCCGAGTTCGCGGACGTCCTGACGGACGCCCCTGCTATGGAGTCGCACAACACGACTTCAGGAGCAGTTGTCAAAAAGGGCTAGGAGAGTGACTATCAGGGTAACCGATCAGTTGCGTACCGCTGGTTGAACTGCTCGTCTGTAAAGCGGTAGTCGTGTCGAGCGCGAGAATCACCCCGGCACATGGCAACTGTAGATGCGTTGTGAGGCAAAGTGTGCCAAACGGTACGGATCGAGACACAATTCTCGCTCGGGCGTTCTATGCTGGGACGATCCGCTGTGGAGTAACACCGCCCGATTTCAACCTCCGTAGTAGCTATCGAACCGAACGGTGCTCGGTCCGACGACCCAGGTTCTGGTTTGGCGGGCAACGGCCGGATGCCCGTCCAAAACGCGACGCCGACGAGGAGAGATGAAGTCTTCTCGAGTATATCGGAAGCGGGCAATCGTCAAAACACCTCGTTGTCGGCCAGTCATGCTCCTGATTACGGTAAACGTGGCGTGGTTGGTCGTCGGAAATGGGGATATCGCCCTGAATATCGAACTCGACACTAACCACCTCAAAACGGGAACGTACTATATCTACGAGCGGACGTGGGATCGCGTTACGTGGAGAGTCACGATCTGATCCCGAACGCCACATTCGGATCCAACCCCATATTAGGAAATAATACACTTTGGCACGGTTAATACTATATACATGCATGTTTCAGACCGTGGTGATGTTCGACGCACAAGACGACTCTGAAACCGAATCCACATACGAATGCTTACAGTGCGGTGAAATCGCACGATCAACGTCGCACCCTGGCAACTGCCCGGAGTGTAATAACGTAATGCAAAATCGAGCAAATTCACTCGAGTGACTTTCAAACCCGACTGCCTGAACGCGAGAGCGAAGGGGCTTTAATCCTTCTACTGCGATGAGTGAAAATATTGAATGAAGGCTAGCTTGAACTAGCTCGAGAAGCGAATAGGACAGAGAGTGAGTTAGGTCGTGTTGTCCACAAACCCGTTCGGAGAGTGCTAGACGACGGAATTTGACGAATCTCGGAAACTGGAGCAGACGGCGATGCCCGTCAGGGGTTCACCGCATAACTCCACGAATTGGGTCATTCGCTTCGATAGACACGAGCAATCCCTCGCGTGTCGACGAAGAGCATTCTCTTCAAGCGAACAACGGGTACATCGACTGGCTGACAGCGTCTCAGACTCACCATCGTCGGGCCGAAATTGGCAGAATATCTATCAATATCAGCATCACATTATATTGTTCTTTTTGTACAATATAGCTAGGCTCACGGCCCGTACTCGATGTCATAGTTTTCGGTCGACGAGACACCCATCCAGCCATATTCTACATCAAGCGACCGAGAAATGCGATTTCACTCACACCGTGTTTCTCGTCGATGGCCACGGTTTGCTGATCGCATCCTTTCGGTAGCGTTGTGCGGTCAGAGCTACTACGTTGGCCGAAACCGTCTCGGGAAGTGGTTTCACACGTGGAAGACGAGAGTTGACCGCTTCCACAACTCGCGGATGGGTAGTCGGGCGGGTCGCAAATATTGTTTTGAGTATTTCGTACACAACTATACGACAGTTCACCTAAACCAGTCAATTAACAAGTAAATAAGAACGGAGGAGCCAAGCTAGACAGGGCCCACGAGTCGTTACGTCAACTCACGCTACATAGCGATTGGGGAATCGACCGACGCGGCTACCACGGTCTGTTGGCAGCGGGCTGAAATGGCTCGCGAGCCTCGTATCGATCGTCGTGTTCCCACAGCACGACACATCCCCGAACCCCCCCTTCCGCGCCGCGAGTGGACGTTTTCCACTCCCCGTGCCGCTCGCGGCTTTTCGGAACACGCCGTTTGAAATACTACAGTAGTACGGTCAGCGACGGGGTTCGCACGAGCATATCGACTGTCGAGTTTCCCGTGTCGCGACGTATCGGTACCCGAACTGGCACACACCCGCCTACCTGATCCAACTAGTCACCTACCATCCGTGGGCACGGCAGGTCCTGTGACATCTCTACCGCTGCGCCCGGGCTTTTGCCCCTCAGCTGACGACCGCGCACATCACCCAATGTCGAAGCCCGAATCGGACTCGAGCCTGAGATAGTCGGCGGCCGTTCTGGCGAAGATGTCTCGGACGGTCTCCACGGGGAGGTCTCGAGCGAGCAGTCCGGCCCGCTCGGCACGGTAGGGGTAGGGAATGTTCGGGAAGTCGGAACCGTACATGATCGACTCCGAGAGTTCGACGAGGGTCTCGTCGGCGATCGTCGACGGATCGAACCCCATCGTCTCTTCGGCCGCGGTCGACATCGCGAACGTGGTGTCGAGATAAACGTTCTTGTGGTTCTGCGCGAGGTCGAGGAATTCATCGACCTCGTAGGTGCCCATATGTGCACAGCAGACGCGAAGCTCCGGATACGAGGCCACCAGTTCCGCGAACGCGTCCGCGCCGACGTACGGGCTGTCCTCGAACATCGGTGCCGTGCCGCCGTGGTAGGTGACCGGCCGGTCGGACGCCGCCGCGACCTCGAGGGCCGCCTCGAGTCGCGAGTCCGCGGGCCGACACTCCTGAACCGGGCAGTGGATCTTCAGGCCCCGCGCTCCGCCGTCGAAGGCGTCTCGAGCGATGTCCGCGACGCCGTCGTCGTCGGGGTGGACCGTCGCGAACGGGATCAGCATCTCCGACGCGGCGGCCTGCTCGCGGAGCCACTCGTTCAACTCGCGCGCGATGCCCGGTTTGTGCGCATACGGGAGGGCGACGTAGGCGGTGACGCCGGCCGCCCGGAGGACGTCCTCGATCTCCGGCCGGGCCGTCGGATGCGAGAACTCCCAGTCGGTCTCGGCGGTGAGCGAACGGCGGATCGCGTCGCTGAGCCGCTGCGGGAAGAGGTGCGTATGGGCGTCGATCGCGGGGCTGAACGGAGACGATCTCTCCTCGGACTGTCGTTCAGTAGGGGACATCTCGGTCTCTTCTCGAGTACAGTTTAGCGAGGCGAAAAGCCCACGGCTTCGGCGTGGGAGGCGATCATCCAGGTCCGAAGGCCGCTATATCGGCACCCACTGTCGCCAGCGCGTCGGCGGGGTTCGGGTCGCTGTCGGCCAGATGCGTGTACCGGTGGTCCGGGATGTCCGACAGTGACGCCGTGACGGCCTCGCTGTACGACTCGACGCCCGCTTCCGTCGGGTCATCGCCGCCCCAGACGTCTCGGATGACCGTCATCGAATCGATGCGCACTTCCAGCCTACGCGGCTCGTAGCGAGCCACCAGTTCGGCGAGTCCGAGCTGGAGGGCGACGTACTCGGCGGTGTTGTTCCCCGTTCGGGAGCCGACGGGGCGGCCGAGACGAGCGAGTTGGTCCTCCGCAGCGTCCATGATGACAGCGCCCGCCCCTGCGGGACCGGGGTTGCCGCGTGAACTGCCGTCGACGTAGAGAATGAGCGTGTCGCTCGTCGGCTCGGAGACGGGTGGCCGGGTGAGTCCCGACTCCAACAGGCTCTCGAGCGCTCGACGCAACTCGGCCGGGGTGGTCTTGGGGTCGAAGAGACCGCCGTAGCCGGGGACGGCGTCGTTGATCGCGTCGGTGGCGGCCGCCACCTCGTAGCCGACGCCCGCGAGTACCTCGTCGACGAGCGCGGCGAGCGGCGAGAGGTGTTCGGCCGGGAGGGGATCGTCGGTCACATCACTTCCCCCGTTGAGTTCCGGTTCCGGGCACTCACACTCTCACATCCGAACGATCTCGTCGGTTGGTCGCACCTCTGCATATCGGTTCTCGGTGGGCAAGCAAGATAATCTCTTCCGGTGGCACCAGTGGCAGACCGATTCCAAACCCATCTGGGTGCGCGAACACTCCTGCCCGTCCTGTGGATTTGAAGCAGATAGAGACGCTAATGCTGCAATGAACGTCTTGCAACGCGGCTTTTCTAAATTAGGGCTGGGATGGCCCGAAGACGCGGCTGTGGAGACTGCGCTCCCTACGGACACCCATTCGGTGTCTGCAAAGCGCGTCGTGGAAACAGGAAGCCTCGGGGCTTGACCCCGAGGCAATTCACGTGAAGAGGAAGCTTCAGATCCACCGGAAGGAAAGAAAATGGTGGAATTCCTTACGCGCGATCTTCGGGGGTGTATTGAGAGGTGACGACCTTATTGGAATAGGCAGTGGTCTCGTGGAGAATCTGCTGGACTTCCTGCAAGGCCTCATCGGCATACCACTCTTTCGCTGCTTGAACGGATGGGAATTCCAAGACGACCGTCAGGTCGTGCCCCCATTCACCCTCGAGCTCGGTCGGATCGAACGAGATAACGAGCGCCTCTCCGTCATGCGCGGCGGTCGTCTCTGCAGCAACAGGGAAATACTCGTTCATATACCGATCCCTGTCGGTTATCCCGTCGACAGCAATCACGTATCCCTTCCGGGACTGGGCAGGTTCGCTTTGGGTCGTTTCGTCAGTCTGCGTCTCGTTCTCACTGCCACTAGCGGTCGCAGACGGGAGCATCCCGAGTGCGCCCGCTGTGACCGCCCCCGATTTCAACAGCGTTCGACGTAAGACACTGTCTGGAGTAGGTTCGTTGGTCATGGTCTCAGTCTACACGGCTACCACTGGTTCTTACCACCGTACGTCGGTTCATGGTTGCGTTCGTACAATCTGTTTGGCACCGATTTCGTTGGCGTCTTTCTGATTACGTGGTTCTCGGCTGTTCGTCCATTCGGTAGTCCTCGGATGCGATTGTTCGTTCTCACCTCCTGTGCGTTGGTAACACATACCGGTGATTGATCCATAGTCCTACTCGCTGGGACGTTTCCGGGGTACTGCGAATCTTCCCGCCCCCCGCAAAGGTATTTGCGACTGCTCGGACGTAGCGTACGACATGGCCCGGCATCGCCACGTGCCCTCATCAAACACGGAATCGGTACTGGACGCGATCCAGTTCTTCGCAGATTCAGCGAACAGCGTGCGCGTATTCGAGGCACTCACTGCCGGGCCAACGAGAAGCCGCGCCCTCGCAGAGGAAACCGGTGCCTCACGGTCAACCGTCGCACGGATCCTCGATGCCGGCGAATCACGAGGGTGGATCACCTCCGAGGGGAGTCAGTACGAACTCACGGAGGTGGGTGAGATCATGATCGCTGAGTTTCGCGCCCATCTGCTGACTGTGGAGGGGGTCCAGCATCTCGGTGACGCTATCGAATGGCTTCCAGCGCCTGTTCACTCGCTCGATTACCGCCACTTCCGAACTGCCGAGATTATAACGCCGAAGACGCCGACCCCGTCCAGACCATACGATCACGTAGCGGAGAAGATTCGCAATACGGACGAGGTCCGCTCACTTGTCGAGGTCACACTCCCTCGATATGTGACGCTTATTTCTGAGCAGATCGACGAGCGCCAGTTGGATACCGAACTCGTGGTCGAAGCGAACTGGCTCGAGGCCCTCCCTGTAGAGTCAGAGCAGTTGCCGCTGTTGCGGGCCCGTGCCGCGCGGGACAGCATCTGGTCCTACGATGGGGATATTCCGCTTAATATGCACCTCTTTGATAACTCAGTGGCGATTTGGTTAGGTGAAGAGCGAGACGACGAACGGGTCGTTCGGGGACTACTAGTTAGTGAGGCTCCAGCCGTTGTGTCGTGGGCCGAGGACCTGTACGAGGACTATCAGAAGAGGGGAGAATTGCTTGATCCGATGATGTTACCTGCGAGGTGATTACCTACTGTCGCCTGACTGCCGCCGTTCCTCGAGCACGAGTTCGGCGATGCGTTCGGGCCGTTCGCTCGCAAGCCGGAGAACCGCATCGTGAATCTCGCGCGTTTCCTCGTTGATCACCCCGGCCTCGGCGAGTTTCGGAACGATCGTCGTCCGAATCTCGTTCTCGAATTCGTTCACGGTCTGAGTACGAGCGTAGAACGGCTTCTGTTTGACCTCACTGTACTCGAAGGCCGGGCCCGTTTCGGCGGGTGACAGGGATTGGTCAGCTGTCTCGGCTGCGGCCCCGGAGTCAGCCGGTGGTTTCGAGGCCGGCTCCGCGCTCGACCTCGAGGAGGAAGCGTCCGGGGTCGACGCCGACTGCTCGTCGATGACGCGTTGTGAGTCCGTCTTCGGTTCAGTCTCGACCGCGGTCTCGCTCTGCGTCGTCTCGTCCGTCTCCGCATCAGTCGCATCATCCGTCTCGTCCGCGTCGTCGATCGACGCCTCGTCGTCCGTTTTGAGATCGTCGAACGGATTGCTCATCGCTCGATACCCCCAGCGGCTACGATTTCAGCGAGTTCCTCGTAGCAGGCGATCTGGTCGTTCTCCGGGTCGTAATCCTGGAGCGGTTGGTTGTGCTGGAGTGAGCGCGACAGCGCAGACCGATGCCGAATGCCGGGTTTCGGCGGGGTCTGTTCGCCGGCATCGATCGCATCGAATTCATCGCCCGTAATCCGCGCGAAGTCCGGCACCGCCTCCTGTAACGGCTGTCCGGGATTGACCTCGTAGGTCGCGGTGTTCAGATTCTCGAGGAGCTCTCGATCCTCGGTCTGTTGGTCGATCCGGTCGGAGAGTTTGTTCGGAACGACCGCGAGGACGTCGACGTCGATGTACTCGCGCGCTGGTTCGATCAACCGCTCCATCGTCCGCTTGTAGCCGCCGATCGCACTCGAGCCCGGTTCGATCGGGATGACGACATTCCCCGTCGCGACGAGTGCGTTGTTGTTGAGCATCCCCGGGTAGGCCGGGCAGTCGAACACGACGAAGTCGTACTCGCTTCCCAGCAGCGGATCGACGATCTTCGATTTGATTCGCGCCGACCCCTGCATCGCACCCGCGAGATCCTTCTCGACGTCCTCGAGCGTGTTCGACGATGGCAGGAGATCGAACCCGTATTCTGTCGGTCGGATCAAGTCGTGCGGTGTCGCATCACCCTCGAGGATGACATCGCCAAGGTTGACATCGCCTTGGTATGCGGCTTCGAAGCCGAGACCGTTCGTCGCGTGACCGTTCGGGTCGAGGTCAGCAAAGAGGGTCCGTCCACGCTCGGCGAGCTGGCGCGCGAGATTCATCGAGGTCGTTGATTTGCCGACGCCACCTTTCAGGATAACCACGCTGACAGCACGTGGCTCGGACATTGTGTCGCTCATTATTCAGATCACTCGGTTTTGGTGAATTAGAATAGGCACCTATTGTTTCGATTGTGCCTATTTCAGCTGCTGGTGAATGCATTTCACGCCGCCATATTAATTCTACCTACTGCTGGCAGAATAGTTGAGGTAGCTGCGATAGTCACAATAGGTACCTTTCCCACCCCACCTACCTCACCTGCCCCACCTACCTCACCTACCACACCTATTGCAGCTATTTTACCTATTGTTCCTGCTCAACCTGCTACAGGGCCTCTACCTGCCCTACTAACCTCACCAGACCATCGGTAACCACCTGCCTCAGAATTCCAACTAGTCCCTCCAACTCAATCTATCCCACCTATTTCACCCATTTCACCTTTTGTACCTATTGTGGCTATTAGTCCTATTTCACCTATCGTTCACTTCTTACCTATTCACGCTACTCAAACGGCGTCCGACTCTTTGGCTGTCGACAAACGGGGTTCACCGGCAAACCCACTGCTGAAGCAGTGGCTAGCTGACCGCACGACCAAGGACAGCCCGGACACAAGCCGAGTAGTTAAGCGACTTTTGCACCAGTACCGTTACACCCCAATCGTGGCACCCAACGCCGTCCCGGTCGTGAACCAGACTCGGAGTCCGACACCAAGGTACTCGCCCTGTCTCTCTGAGGAGCCCAAAACTCACCCTAGCAATCGACTGAATAGTCACAATAGGTAGAATAGGTCCAATAGGTGAATGGAGCTATTGGACCTACGCCACCTATCTGGTAGTCCATGTACAAGGCCATACGTGGCCGTGTTGCAGCGCCAGTTTTTCGCACACTGTATCTCAAAGCGATCCACTTGGTCTTTTGAACCCTCATACGGTGATAGGTCTGAGCGATCATGCTGGATACAAAGCAGGAGTCCTGTACGTCCCGGAGCGTGACGGGCGGAAAGGTCAGGTCCCACTCGGGGGTAATCCACGAACGAAGCTTCGCCAGGTAGTAGACCCGCCTGTTCAACAGCCCGCCGCCGGACCTGTCGTTCCCACCGGCCCGCAACAGTTCGTCGGCGGACTCGTGGGCGATCACGGTCACCTCGTCAAGCAGTTCGTTCACGAAGCCCACGTGGTCGTCATGATACAGACCGATAGCGTATACCTCCGTCTTCAGGCGGAGGTCGAGCGATAGGCATAGTGGGTCAATCCACGAGTCCCGCCATTACTTAATTTCCCACAGTTCACCGAAGGTATTAAAATGCCGACGAACTATAGTGTGTAACACGGTGAAGACCACACGACACGCGACCTACAACCTCAACTACCACATAGTGTGGGTGCCGAAGTACCGCCAGTCGGTACTCATAGGCGAGGTCGCCGACCGTGTGCGAACCATCCTCCACGAAATCGCCGACGATAAGGGCTTAGAGGTAATCGACCTGACCGTTCAACCCGACCACATCCACCTGTTCGTCAGTAGTCCGCCGATACACGCCCCGTCGCTCCTCGCCAACTGGTTCAAGGGCATTTCCTCGCGGAAATACAACCACCACTACGCCGATAACGAGGGCGAAAAGATTCGATGGGCGCGGGGCTGCTACGCAGGAACGGCGGGCCACGTCTCCAGCGAGACGATACAGGACTACATCCAGCGTCAACAGAACTCATGAGTTCTGTTTGGCATACTAGAAACGCGACGCGTTTCTCGGGACGTCACGAGGAAGGCGACCAATGACGGAACTCACCAAGACGCTGGAACTGAAACTGGTAGATCCGAACGCGCACAAACAGCGGAAACTCCGCGAGACGCGGGACACCTACCAACAGGCCCTTCGGGATGCGTTCGACGCTGGTTGTACCACCCAGACCGAAGCGAACGGCGTGGTGGTCAACTACGACCTGTCGGGGTACGCGAAGAACGCCCTCAAGAAGTACGTCCCGCAGTTGACGACGACGTACAACGCGGGCGACCTGCACGACGACCACCCTGTTCGGTTCACGAACGAGGGGTTGCGCCTCAACCACAAACCCGAGAACGCTATCGAGTGGTACGTCAAAATCCCTCACCACGAAGACTACCACCTCTGGATGCCAGCACAGCCGAATCCCGACCAACGAGACTGGTTGGAAGCGTTGAACACTGGTGACATCGAGATGGGTGAGAGTCGGCTGTTCCAGCGGGACGGAACGTGGTATCTCCACGTCACCGCCACCCGCGATGTGGAGGACTCTTCCGAAGCGTCCGACGATGAACGGACGCCTATCGGAGTGGACATCGGGGAAGCGTCACTCGTCACGGTGTGTCACCGAGACAAAGGCGGTTCTCCGACCCGCCCCGAACTGTGGGCCGACGAGGGCAAGACCGTTCGTCGGCTCCGCAAGACCTACTTCACCGCTACGCGACGGCTTCAAGAACGCGGAAGCGAATGCATCGCCGAGTCGTTCGGCGACGACCTGTGGAACCAGATAGACGACGTGTTCCATCGTGTCACCCGCGAAGTCGTGGAGTACGCCGAGTCCGTCGAGAATCCCGTGCTGGTTCTGGAAGACCTGACGTATATCCGAGAGTCGATGGACTACGGTGAATACATGAACCGTCGTCTTCACGGATGGGGGTTCGCCAAACTCCACGCGCAGATACGGTACAAGGCCGTCGAGAAGGGGATTCCCGTCGAGCCGGTGAATCCACGTAACACCTCGAAGGAGTGCCATGCGTGCGGTGAAGTCGGGTATCGCCCGAAGCAGGCGACGTTCCAGTGCACGAACGACGACTGCTGGATGGGCGAGTACCAAGCCGACGTGAATGGGGCGATAAACATCGCAGACTGCTACCTCAGCGGAGAGAGTCGTTCCAGTGAACACGAGAACGACGATGACTCGGCTGAGGATGGGGCGCGTTTGACCGCGCCACAAGACAACCAAGCCGATGCTGAAATCCAGCAGTTGACGCGTGGAACGTATGCGTCTTGAAACCACAGGGTCGTTGCACTCGACCTGAAATCCCGTGGCGGGATTCCCGCGTCTTCAGGCGCGGGAGGAGGTCAAGCCCACACCCAGACCTATAGTTCGGATGGTCGTCGGGAGGGGCAAATCCTGACTATCGGGCGCGTGAAATCCTGCCGGTTTCCGACTGACGTACCGACGGGGAGGTGGCTGACCATCGCGACCGTGCTGAACTCGCTCTCTGTATTCAGCACACGATGCCTATCAAGCGTTGAGGGTTTCAACAGAGCCATCCACTTCGAAGCAGTCGCCGAGAACGGGGAACACTTCGATAGAGGTGTGTCTCGTTCTCAAGTCCTGAGAAAACACATCGATAGAGGGGAGAACCGAAATAGACGCTCATACCGAAAGTCATACGAAGAAACAACTACACAGCTACGCGTGAGAAATCAACGCCTCAGTCGATTTCCGTGCCAATCACACTTCGATAGAGGTGTGTGACCGGCGGTCGATAGTTGAAGCTATTCAGAGCAATGCTTGCAGGGTCCAAAGAGATGGCTCTCTTTGTTCGATACTCGAGTTTCGACTTCGTCATCGGCGACAGAACACTTCGATAGAGGTGTGTGCTACCGCGCTAATCACGACTGCAGCCTCGAGAACGAGCTAGGTCTCATTTCGGATTTGGGCTTGTACGACGCTCGAGACTTCGTCCAGGGACACCATACCGATCCGCGAATCTTCGCGAAGTGTTTCGAGGATGGTCTCGGGACGCTCGCCGAACTGGAATTCGAGAAACATCCCGGAACTCGGGCCGTGGCTCCGACGTTCGAAATCGACGAGCGAGTACGTCGTCATCTCCTTCATCTTGTTGACGTAAGTCTCCTGGTGATACTGTTCGGCGTCGATCGCGTCCGTGAGGAACTGATAGACTCGATAGCCGGTGGTGCTGCGAGCGGATTCGTCGTCAGTCTCAGCAGCGACGGCAGCCGTCGCGTAGAGGCAGAGCTTCTTTTGCGTGCTGATGCCGCGGACGACCTCGAGGACGCGGTTCTTCTCGACCTTGTCTTGGGCTTCGCGGACGTGTTCCTCGCGAACGTTCTTGTCGCCCTCTCGTTCCGCCAGTTCGCCCGCGACGCGCATCAGGTCGATCGCTTTTCGCGCATCCCCGTGGGTCTGTGCCGCGAAGGCCGCTGCCAGCGGGATGACATCCTCGTCGAGAACGTTCTCGAAGAAGGCATCCTGACGACGACGGAGGATTGACTGGAGCTGGTTGGCATCGTAATCGTCGAAGTGGACGTCCTCTGGCGTGAAGGAACTCAGGGCGCGACTGCCCACGGACTCCATCATCTTCGTATCGTTCGAAATCGCGACGACGGACACGTGGGCAGTGAGTTCGTTGTTCGCACCGGCTCGAGAGAGTTGATAGAGAAGTCGAGAGAACGCTGGCTCCTGTTTGTCCCGGCGACCGACGAGCATGTCGAGTTCGTCGAGGACGAACACGGCCGAGTCGAAGTTCTCGTTGACGATGCGATAGAGTTCGTCCCACTTTTCCTTCGTGGCGACGCCGTGTTTCGGCACCTCGACCTCCACGCCGGCTTCGTCCGCAGCGCGGTCCGCCAGTTCGTAGACGGCGACGCCGAGGGTATCGAGATCCTGGCAATTGACTTCGATCGTCCCGAATCGGATATCTCGGGTCTCGCATATCTTGCTGATGTTCTTGCAGACAGCCTTGGTGATGAGCGATTTGCCCGTTCCCGACGGGCCGTAGAGAAAGAGGTTCGGGGGGCGGTTGTCACCGAGCGCAACGCGGAGCATCTTCGTGACCTCCTGGAGCTGTCTATCGCGACCGACGATCCGGTCTTCCTCGACGATGTGGTTCGGATCGAGTAGCGATCGATCCCGGATCAACCCCTCCTGCTGATCGAACTCGAGTAACATATCCTCGATCGACTGTGAACCGCTAGTCGAGGTAGCATCAGCCGAAGATGGAGGCGACTCGTCTACCGCCTCGTCCTTCGATTTCCTCTCCCCCTTTCGAGGATCGTCGAAGTCGTCCATACGATGGCCATACGTGGTAGCCACAAAAGCATTGCCCACCTCTATCGATGTGTATTTCTTGGACTGAGCCGTCGATTGTCGTCAATTCCATCTGATTGGATAACGACCCCGGGACAGAAGGCAGAGGGATAACGATATGTTTCGATCGTGCACCCGGGAAGACAGACACCCCTCTATCGATGTGTTCTCTCTCGCGAAGGGGGAGGGGGGTTTCGGCAACGGGGAAGCAAAGGAGAAGCCTCGAGAAGAGAGAAACCTCCGGAGAGACGTGCTGACCGAGATATAACAGGGAGAAATAGCTGCTATACCTTCTCTTCTTCTAGCTTTCTAGACTAGAACACTCACACACCCCTCTATCGATGTGTTCGATGTGTTCTCACTGAAACAGTCTACTCCTCTGGCTGATCTCGAGAGAAGTCTCCCCCCAAATCTGTCTTCTCATTCGTTCATTCCGCCAATTTCCACCTGAAGATGTGAACAGCAAGCGCTCTCTTTCCTCAGTTGTCTCCCACACCCAGTAGTTGGAACACATCGATAGAGGGGTGTCTGTGTCTGCAGGAATGAGGCATACCAGAGATTTCATCGCAGCCTTTACTGCCGTTCAGCAATTCCTTCTCTTTTCGGTCGACGTCGAGTATTCGTTTTTCTCGTTCGAACATTCGGTGGGTTACCGAAGTTTCGCCGAGTCTCTCACCTGAGGATTAACCAACACTGCTGCTTCACACGGATTGTGTTGGTTAATAGCATCTGATCGATTACAGATTCGAAAACACATCGATAGAGGGGTGTCTAAATATATCCTTTATACGAACTCCCCCCACCCACTCACAGAAGGCTGACGCCGGCGGTCACACTTGTACTCGAGGATTCGGAGAAAGAGTCCCCACGACGCTCCAGCACGAGTCCGAGAGTTGCCATCACGTCCGAGAAGACTTTTCGCGTCAAGGTTTCAACCACGACGGGATCGTACTCTCGAGCGTAGCAGCTCAGGACGTAGCAGATTGGAGATAGTGTAAGAAACTCGTGCAGGCTGTATCCGCTCCCTGCTCGCGCTGTCTGCGCTCAGTGAGGAAGGGTGCTTAGCATCTCAATTCAGCTAATAGGTACCTTTTCATGAATAGGTAGAATAGGTAACTACTCTATTCGGCAGGAATAAGACTAGCCAGCGTCGGAAGGAGCAAGGGGAACTCCTCCCAACCTACCAAATCCACGATTCGTCGAGGGGTAGCGGACTTGGAACGCGACCCCGAGGTGAATCACTCGCCGGGATCGACCGGTCCCTTGTACTGTGACTTGATTTTCTCGCCCTCGCGCCACTGCCAGTAGTAGTAACGGTTATCGTTAATCTCCTTGATCGTGATCGTCGCCTTGGAAGGGACGTCATCCGGACGATCCTCGAATTGCTCTTCGGTCTCGTCTTCGTCGGCTTCCTCTGCGAGTCTGGCTTCACGCTCGCGATATTCAGCGAGTTCGTCGGCATAGCGAGCAACATGACGGAGTAGTTCTGGCGAATAATCGTCGAGCGTGTCGACGAGGTCGGTCGGGAGTTCCGTCGGAGGCGCCGGCGGTTCGTAGGACATGATCAGCCCGTGTTAACCAACACAGGCGCCAATACCGTAGTAGTGTTGGTTAAGAGCCTGAGGAGCGAGCTACTTGCTATCATAACGAGTCGGAGCAGCTCATCGAAGAGACAGGCGCCTGTTCGCAAAAAGGCGCAGTGTATATAGTAAGATATCCCAAGAGGTCTGGGGGTACTTTCTGACGAATTAACCTTCTCTGACCGAAAAGTTGGAGATATCAGCTCTAAGGATCGAAAATAATATAAGTTTGTCCTCAATTCAGGGGTTAAATACCAGCATCACACATAGGATCTGTATATGCTCGACACTCCGTTGCATACCGGCGCACAACATCCCGATCTCCTTTGGGCGCTCGTCCCGAGCGTGTTCTCGTTCGTCGTGGGGGTCATACTGGGATCGTTTTCCGACCGTCTGCGTAGCTGAATTCGGCCCAGTCGGACTATTTCGGACGAGTGAACTACCCCACCCTACCGCTCGGACTGACGCCCTCGCGCTTGAGGGTGGGACTTCCTGCTTTCACGACGCGCTTTCGCGTGGCCAGCGTAATCCGCTTCGCCGGGGAAACCGCGAATTTCAAATTCCCCTTTCGCCCGCGTTCTGTCTCGAGATACGATCATTCCGGAACTCCGTTGAGTCGACTCTAACTCTTTCAGTCACGCCTCCGATCAATAGTTACACAAATGAGATGTTGATTTTTTCTTTTTGCACTCTGTCGATCGTCGTTCGTACAGTCTTAAAACGTCATTTCAGAAGCGGCACCCTGCCAACAAAATTTCTCACGTAAATAAACTGAGCACGTCTATTTTTTCGCAAATATTGTGGATCACGCGTTACTTTACGTCGTCTGTCTTCTTACCTGGTCATGTAATGAAAATACCACTCACGCCGCGATCCGGCAGTACGGCCGGAGTGATCGCGGGATGAGCGAGTTCATTCCGGGAGAGCTGCTTTCGGCCGACGAGCCGGTGCCGATCAATGAAGGCCGGCCGACGGCGACAATTACGGTCGAGAACACCGGCGACCGTCCCGTACAGGTGGGCTCACACTTCCACTTCTTCGAGGTCAACCCCGGCCTCACGTTCGACCGCGAAACGTAGCAATTGGTTTTCTCTCCCTCGCAGTCGACCACGTGTACGAGTAGCGCCCTCTCGCCCGAGGAACGGGCCGTCCGCCTCCTCGGAGCGCTGATCGTCGTTCTGGGCGTCGCGCTGCTGGCCTTCGTCGCCTGAGGTGTCCTCGAGGTCGTTGTTGCGACACCAGAATTTGACGGTTTGCGGATGTATACTGAGTTCGTCCGCGAACTCGCCAATTGAGTCCGACCGTGGCTTCAGATGCTGTTAATTTATATATTATTTAATTCATAACAATTATACCAACTCCTGAGTGCAGCGTACCGAGGTCGTGTCGCGATATCCGACAGCGGGACGTCCTACGGGGGGTAATTTGTCGTTCGTCACCGTATGAGCGGCATGTCGTCACGAGTGTTAGTCGCGTTCGACGAATCGACACAGGCGAACTTCGCATTGCGATACGCACTGTCGACGTACCCCGATGCAGAAATACACGTGCTCTATGTGAACGATCTCGCTGAGCAGTATGGGACAAACGATCGCGACGGGGAGGGCGATCTCTATGACTTCCCCTCGGAGGAACTCTACGAGCGATCACGGACGGATGCCGAGGAACTCCTTGAGAGAGCAGCGGAGATCGCACGGGACTTCGAGACGGAAATACAAACGGAGCGGATCGATGGGGAAGTGACTTCGACTATCGTAACCTATGCGGAAGAGCACGACATCGACCATATCATTCTCGGTAGTCATGGCCGCAACGGGTTAGCCAGATATCTGCTTGGAAGTGTTGCCGAAAGCGTAGCACGGAGAGCACACGTCCCCGTGACGATTATCCGGGATGAAGACTTCCCACAAGAATCGGAACGCTAAGTGTCGATTCTCAGAACGGAAACGATATTGTCTCTGGTCATTTAGGCTCGAGTACCGGCCTTCTAGCGAGATACCCAGTAGTTGTTCTACGCGAACGCAGATACGGTTTAGATCGACCTCCTCAACCGGATCGAAAAACGTGATTCCGATGTCGAATTAGTCGTGTTCGACCTCACATCGTCATCAACAGTCGATTTCGGGGCCGCACAGATGTTGGAGAAACTCGAGGAAAAACTCGACTCACGCGGAATCGATCTCCGTTTTGCGGGGGCGGAGTCCGAGGTTGTGCAGATGTTCGAAACGACGGGACTTGCGGCGAACGTCGGCGGCGTGAGGCCCGAGGAATCAATCGACGACGTCATCGACCGCTGGAGAACGGAGCGATCATCCTCGTAGACGGATCTATCTTCATCATCGGTTTCTCGAACCTCGCTGAGCCGACCGAAAGAACGACGGTTCGCATCCCGGGTGTTCGGTCTGATATTTTCGGTTAGTCCTCTACGGCTGCTTCAGAAGTGTCACGTGTCGAATCCTGGGGCGATTCGGAGTGGTCAGCTCCGTCGTCGGTTTCCGGTATCTGCCGTGGCAAGAACGTCGATGCGATAAGCAAGAGCAGCACGACCAGTACGAGCAGGAGCAGCGTCGCCCGCTGAGCGTCGAACATCGCAGCCTCGAAGATTCCCTCGAGCAACTGTCGTTGCGTCGGAGAGAGTCGGTTCAGAAACTGTTGCTGCGTGGCTTCGGTCGCCGTCTCTGCTGCGTCTTCGAGCGCGATCACCAGATCATTTCGTTGCTCCGTTGAAACGGTCACGTGTTCTGCTCGGAGTACTCTATCGATCACACCACCGTAGAACTGTCCGAGAAAATACGAGCCGACGACTGCAGTCCCCATGGCAAATCCGATCGAACTGCTTACGTTCAGGACACCGGATGCCTCAGGGGAGTTCGCGGTAGGGACAGCCGACATCGTCATATTAGAGATCTGTGCCACTATGAGTCCGACACCGGCTCCGTAGAGTGCCACCGGAATAAGCATCCTACCGATCGTCTGACCGGGACCCGTCTGCTCGTACAATACCAACAGTCCAGCGCCCATACACACGATGCCGACCTGGACGAGCGTCTTCGGTGAGATGTACTTCCGCCAACTGATCGTAAACGTCGCAAAAACGATCGACGCGATGGAATACGGTAACAACGCGAGCCCGGTTTCGAAGGCGGTGTATCCGAGTACCGCTTGGAGATAGACCGGGAAGATAAACATGAAGCCGGCCGAGACGATCGAGCGAACATTGTACGTTACAACCCCAGCTAAAAAAGGGCGGTTCGTCAGTACATGCAGCGGAACGAGCGGTGACTTCCCAGCGCGTTCCATTCGGCGTTCGTACTGAACGAACGCGGCGAACGCGAGAAGTCCGACCCCGAGAAACCAGATCGACGGCGACGTCCCGAACGGATTGAATTGCATCTCGCCGACGACGAACGATCGCCGTTCGACCAACCACCCGTACTTCCCGCTTAGGAGGAATCCGGTGACGAGCGACGTCGCACCAACGATGGACAGTGCCGTCCCACCTTTATCCAGCGAACTGCGCGTTTCCGACAGCGGGTTCGGAGTCACGTACTGTACGAAGAGGAGAATAATCCCCGCACCGATGATTTGGAGCGAAAATCCCCAGCGCCAACTTGCGTACGTGGTTAGTGCCCCACCAATAATCGGACCAAGAGTCGATCCAATCCCGTGCACGCCAGCCAGCAGGCCGAACGCCTTCGCTCGGTCATCGTCTTCGTAACTGACTGTCAATACAGTGAAGGTCAGAGGGAATATCACAGCGGCCGCGGAACCCTGGACGAGTGACCAGCCGAGATAGAGGATCGTCGTGTTCCAGCTAATCGCCGCTACCAGCGTTCCGCCGGCGTAGGCGGTCAACGCAACTGCCATTACACGCCGAGGACTACGCCGGGACGGCAGCGTACCGGCAGGCAAAATCAGCGCAGCGATTACCAGCGAGTAGAGCGAAACGGCCCCCTGAATCACGGTGATCGAAGTATCGAACTCGTCAACCATCGTGGGGATCGCCACGTTCATCAGGGAAGCGTTGACGACCACGAGGAACGTCGTCAGACTCACGGCGATTGCCGGAGCCCAGTATTCCACCCCGTTCTGAAGCCTATCAGAAAGCGAAGTTTTCCCGTTTGAACGCACCCCATCTGGGGTCATAGCGTAGCCTCATGCGTTTGACCGTCAAATAACCGGGACGTGGCCAGTTACGTTGACTCAGCAGAGAGTGACGAGACAGGTGTGCGCTTACATCCATCAAATTTGAGATGTCGCTTGCCTTTCCCATCGGAACGCTACCTTTCGACCCGCGGCGATGGTCCCTGTGGACGATATCAGCACTGCATTCACTATCAGCTGTGGTGAGTGTTCTTCCCAGCGTGCAGCATACACAGCGCGAGTACAACACGAGAGATCCCGATCTACGACGCGCAGGGCTACTTCGTCGAGAACGAACTCGACCGCTACAGCATCAACAGCTACATGCTCGAAGAAGGACTGTTGCACACCGAAGCCAACGAACTCGTCATCTACGTCCAGCACGAGAAACCGGACGATCCCGAGCAGGCGACGAACTGGCTGCCAGCTCCTGAAGGGGGTATGCGCTTCGCAGCGCGGTTCTACGGTCCCCGTTGGCCGGTGGTCGACGGGTCCTACGACATGCCCGAAATCGTCCTTATAGAAGAGTGACACCTTCTCACTTCATCTCCAACTAGGCAGCTCTCTTTCAATCTCCCTACCCAGTACGCCGTTTTTGACAGCGGCTTGTGAACGCGGTCAAAGTCTACTGAATAGAAGGCACGAATGCGGCACGAACTGATATCTATCGTCGTTTACTACAGGTACAGATAGTCGCTCGAGAATTCAGAGTCGGTCAACTCTCTACCACCATCATGCCATGAAAGTATTCTCGAGTATCGTCGCTGCTTTATATGAAATGCTAGCGTGCGGTTGTCCGAGTCGGTCCCAACCGCTACTGTGGGACACTCAGAGAGGCACGAGCTATGAGTAACGAGACACACCATACGACGGCGAAACCAGAATCCGAATCACTACGGGCAACACGCCGCACTGCCCTTCGCGGGGCGGGCCTCGCCGGGTTGCTTGCGATGAGTGGGGGCAGTGCCGCTGCCAGCCAATACCCCTCGAAGGCGAATACCCAGGAGGCTGAAACCGAGACGTCAGCGGATGACGAGCCAACCCCAGTGACCTGGGAGAACTTTCCCCGGTCACAGATACATCTCATGATGGCGAACATCGTCGAACGGGGCGGGTTCGGCGAATTTTATCACTTCCCGACGATAGTCGGCCCTGAGGTGCGGATCGCGGCCTTGCCCAATCGGGACACGATCTATTCGATCGGTGTCTTCGACCTGACCGAGCCGGTCACCATTACCAAACCAGACACCGGCGACCGTCACCAGTCGATGGTTGTCATGAATGAGGACGCGTACGTGAAAGAGGCGTACCGCGGTCCCGGCGAGTACACATTGACCCGGGACGGGGTCAGAACGCGGTACGTGTGGGTCATAGTCCGCACGTTCGTCGACCCGAACGATCCGGCCGACGTAGAGACCGTCCACGGGTTACAGGACGAACTCGCCGTGAGCCAGGACTCGGCCGGCACGTTCGAGATTCCCAGTTGGGACCGCCAGGCACACGACGAACTCTTCGATGCGCTCGTCACGGTCATGAAAACGATGAACGACTTCGGCGGTGCGTATGGTGATGTCGACGAGGTCGACCCCGTGAAGTACTATCTCGCCACCGTGACACCGGGCGGTGTTCCGGAGCCAGAAACGATCTACCTGCAAAGGGTTCCCGATCAGAACGACGGTGACACGCCACACGAGTTTACCGTCGACGACGTCCCCGTTGACGGATTCTGGTCGGTCACCGTCTACAACAGCGACGGGTTTCTCGAGGAGAACGAGTACGCGTCGTACTCGTTCAACGACGTGACTGCAGAGCCGAACGATGACGGCAGTGTCACGATCCATTTCGGCGGTGACCCCGATCAACCGAACTTCCTCTACACTCCCGCGGAATGGTTCTACCTGATTCGCCTCTACGGGCCTCGCGAGAACATTCTCGACGGGAGCTACCAGTTCCCCGAGGCCGAGCCGATCGAGTGAGAACCGGGCGCAGATTCGATTGTGTCGGCCGGTAGCGACCGAGTCAACGCGCTATCGACCGTCGACTCGTCCGTCGTTTTGTGCCGACGGTTGTGCTGAACGTTTTTGACCGCTGGTGCAGGGTCGCGAGAGACGGCACGTTTCGCCGGTGTTACGAAGCAATGTGTGAGGCGAGAGACGAGAGAACACACTACTCACGTTGATCAGTAGGTAGTAATTCAGTGGATTGAGTCGGCCTCTCCGGCGTCTAAACGAGGACGTTACTCATCAAAAGGGGCAGTGGGCCCCTTGGCATGTTACTATCAAACCGATCGAGTGATTGACACGGGCGGGTCCCGTTTGATCTGCCTCCAAAGCCGCCGATCGGAAGCAGATCACGGTGTACTGTGATACTCATTCGCATAGTAATTTCCCCGACCTATGCATGGCATCCTTGGTGAAGGGCTCGAAGGCAATCAGTCTGTGAGTGCTTCAGACCTTTAACTGACTCTCGCCACAAGGTAGAGCTATGACGGGAAGTCGCGCTTCTTGGATTTCTACTCGCTCAGTCGCAACTTAGGAGACCGGCCCTCGAGCCGTGGGACCGGCGATTCAAACGGGATATCGTCATTCTCAGAACCCTCAAAGTTATTGATATATAGTTGTGTAACTCATTATAGACGACAGTCTCGATTACACTCGGTTGTCGCCGAGTCTTGGATATTTGTGACTGGATGTGGGAGCGCGTTGCATGCCGGTCGTGTGGGTCGGTAACTGCCCGTGGAGCCGTCGCTCGTCGGGTGCATGGTGCACAGATATTCCTACTCCCCGTCCCGGAGGTCGATGAACCGATGTCCATTCACGTCAGTCTCGACGTCGTCGCTCTCATTGCGGCCATCGTCGGGTTCGGTGTGGCGGCGCAGCTTCTCGCCGCGAGGTACCGAGTGCCGAGCGTGTTGTTTCTCATCCTCACGGGCGTCGCCATCGGTCCCGAGGGCCTCGGGTTGATAACGCCTGACGTCGTCGGCGATGCGCTCTCGACCATCGTCGGCGTGAGCGTCGCCATCATCATCTTCGAGGGCACGTTTCGCCTCGAGTACGGGGCCATCTGGGAGGCGTCGAAGGCGGTCAGCCGGATGATCACGATCGGTGCGGTCATCGCGTTCGTCGGGACGGCTCTGACCGTGCGCCTGCTGCTGGGAGCGAGTTGGGACATCGCGTTTCTCATCGGCGCGCTGCTGGTCGCCACCGGACCGACGGTCATCGCGCCGATTCTCGCGGTGGTTCCCGTTCGCGAGGAGGTCGCCACGACGCTCGAAGTCGAAGGGATCGTAAACGACGTCACGGCCGCGGTGCTGGCGGTCGTCCTCTTCAAGGCCATGACGGCCCAGCAACTCGCGCCGGGCGGGTTCGTGTGGCTCTTCATCCAGCGTCTCGCGACGGGGGTGATCGTCGGATTCGTGGTCACCGGGGTCGTCTGGTACCTCCTTACGCGGGTCGAACACCCATCCGAGACCGCGCCGCAGACGGCCCGGCTGCTCGCGCTGGCCAGTGCCGTTATCGCGTTCGCCGCCGCTGACTCGGTATTCTCGGAGGCCGGGATCGTGGCCGCCGCCACTGCGGGTTTCACCCTCGGAAGCCTCGAACTACCCTACCAGGAGGAGATCCTGCAGTTCATGAGAGACGTGACATTGCTGGTCCTCTCGTTCGTCTTCATCACGCTCGCGGCGTTGCTCGAGTTCGCGGAACTCCTCGCGCTGGGAGTCGCCGGGCTCGCGGTCGTCGCGGTTCTGATGGTCGTGATCCGTCCACTGGCTGTCTTCGTCTCGACGGTCGGGATCGGCTTCACGCCGAGCGAACGGCTGTTCATGAGTTTCGTCGGTCCGCGGGGGATTATCCCGGCGTCGGTCGCGACGCTGTTCGCCGTCCGGTTGCTGACGGAGGCGCCTCCGTCGGATCCCTCGGGAGCGCATTTGCTGCTCGGCACTGTCTTTCTCGTCATTCTCGTCACGGTCGTCATCGAAGCAGGCTTCGCGAGGCAAATCGCCGGTTTGCTCGGGGTAACCGAGTCGGAACAGTGAGTACCGAACTGCGGTCTGTTATACGAGATACAGGAGAAAACCCACGGCTTTAGCCGTGGGATGAATCCGTCACTGCTGAATCAAACCACGCTACGGTGGCGACCCGACCCCCAAGTGTTCAAGAACCATCATGATTGTATGTAATCCTCGCGCAGCTACCAGTTCAGATCACGGATCTCCCGAATACCCCCTCGGAGGTGTACGACACGACGGTCGTGTTGATCCAAGACCCGTCGGTGCAGAACCTGCTCGGTTCCGTCGGCGGCGCGGTCGGCGCGATCGGGGCGACGCTGTTCAACATGTTCATCTCGCTGCTGATCGCGTTCTTCCTGCTGGTCAGCGACCGGAATATCGCAGACTGGTTTGAAACGAACGTATTCGGCGAGGACAGCCTGGCGACCGACTACCTCTCCGTCGTCGATAGAGGATTGGGGTCGATCTACTTCGGGTACACGATGACGATCTTCGCAGTCATCATTCTCTCGGCGATCGTCTACACGGTATTCAACGTCGTCGCGCCCGGCGGACTGGCGATTCCCTCAGCGGTGCTGTTCGCCGTCGTGACCGGCCTCTTCACGCTCGTCCCGCTCGTGGGCCGGTCGATCGTCTACTTCGCGATCGCTGCGACCCTCGCGGTTCAGGCGGCGACGGTCGATCCGCGACTCCTCTGGTTCCCGATCGCGTTCCTCGCGGTCATGATCGTCGCGTTCGACAATCTCGTCCGGACGTACATCCGGCCGTACCTTTCGGGACGACTGCTCAACACTGGGCTCGTCATGTTCGCGTACCTGTTCGGCCCGCCGCTGTTCGGCTGGTACGGGATCTTCCTCGGTCCGTTCCTGATGGTGTTCATCGTGACGTTCGTTCGGCTGATCCTCCCAGTGCTGGCCGACACCGACCGCGAGCGCGTCGACATCGTACCCGAACACACACTCGATGAGTTCGCAGAGGGCGTCAGCGAAAGAGAAGACGTTCCTCCGTCCGAAACGGATCGGAGCGATATCGGAACAGGGTAAACGAACCGATGGGGATTCCGTCTCCGCCCGGTCGTCGAATGCGACCGAAACGTTCCGCGAGACACCCGTCTCAATCGTCGACGTCGTTCGCGGTACATCGCTACGCGACTTGCTCCCCGAAATCGTGCCGATATGCTCGCTATGGCGCCGGGTCCGATCGGCATCGGCACGACCACAAGCGAGCGCAGGACCTATGAGAAAAAGAGAGAATAACAAATGTATAAATCTGGCAACACTAATTGTCGTTGCCAGCTTAGGATTCTCGGAGAGAAGCACAATAATGCTGTCTTTGACGCATGTTCCGAAAGAGGGGGGTGCCGGTCGAGAGAATGATTCGGGCCACGAGAGGCACGAGTCATGAGCCTCGTGCAGGTACTCCCACTGGCCATCGTGATGATTGCGGGTCCGCAGATACTCTCGTCCATCTTCCTCGCCACGAGCGAGAAGTGGCGGGCGAACTCGACAGCGTACGTCTTTAGTGCGTTCCTCTCGATCAGTCTCGTCGTCGTCGTCGCGTACCTCCTCGGGAACAGTTTCGGCGGTGGTGGCGGTCTGCTCGGTGCGAGCGCGAAGCAACTGCTCTATATCGTCGTCCTCGTCTTCCTCCTCTACGCGGCAGTGGCTACCTACCGGAAGCGGAATGTGACGAAGCCACCAGCGTGGATGGGCAAGTTAACCACCGCGACACCGCGACTCTCGTTTCGACTGGGGTTTCTCCTATTGGGATTCTTCCCGACCAACATCGTCACTTCGATGAGCGTCGGTACCTATCTCGCGGCGAACGGCGACCCGGTCACGGACGCAGCCGGGTTCGTCCTGCTCACGCTGTTCATCTTGGCGCTTCCATCGCTCGCGGTGCTTGCACTGGGCGAGCGAGCGGAAACCGCGCTCCCGGAGATTCGCGACTGGATGAACGACAACTCCTGGATCGTCTCCGAAGCGGTGATCGCCCTCTTCATCGTCCTGACGCTGCAGAACCTTTCCGGATAGGTATGCACGAACTCACGGACCGTCAGTCCGCGCGCCTCAGATCTCGACGTGATCGGGCTGGAGGCCGGAGTGCTACAACCTCGACGAGCGGTAATCACACCGGGTTGACAGTCTCCACACAGGTCGTTTTGTGTGCGTGACTCTCCCGTCGCTGTGCCGTATGTTACCCGATTTCCTGTAGCATACCTGCTTTATTGTACGTTGCCTGAAATATATCCTCCAGCGGATTGCGGCTGAGCATATGTCTTCGACAGACACCGCGAGTGACCGACCAACGATAACCCAATACACGGATCCGATGTGTACGTGGTGCTGGGGATCGGAACCCATCATCCGACGCCTCCGAACCGTGCTCGGGGATCAGATCCGGATCAGATACGTCATGGGCGGTCTGGTTGAGGACTTCGACGAGTTCTACGACCCGGTCAACGACATCGCGGAGCCGAGTGACGTCGCTCCTCACTGGATAGAAGCGTCCGAACACCACGGGATGCCGGTCGACGTGACGATTTTCGAAACGGATCCGGCGCAATCGACCTATCCCGCGAGCAGAGCCTTCACCGCTGCACGCCAACAGGGGGCCGAACTAGCTCATCGGTATTTGCGACGGCTTCGCGAAGCGTACATCACACAAGTTCGTAACGTCAACGACCGTGAGGAACAGGTCAAACTAGCAGACGCAGTCGGCCTCGATGTCGACGCCTTCACGACGGCACTGGACAACGGGACCGCGCAAGCGGCTTTCGAGGACGATCTTTCTCGGACCCGCGACGCTGGTGTTCGATCGTTCCCCACCTATCACATCGACGGTCCGGCTGGCGAACAGCGGGCGTCCGGATTCACGTCGTTCGAGGAACTGCTGACCGCATTGATGTCCGTTGATCCGACTCTGGAACGGTCTTCTCTGCCACCGATACGTCGATTCATCGCCGAATACGGGCCCGTAGCGACGCGGGAAGTCGCGGAGGTGTACGAACTCGACGATGGCAAAGCACGACAGGCGCTTGAATCCCTCGTCGACGATGGAACGATCCGCCGTGAATCTCGAGGCAATGGCTTTTTTTGGCACTCAAACGACAGGGGCGAGAACTGACTGGGACTACTCTACGAAGATGCGTGGGTACCCGATGCCATTCGGGACCGGTACGATCACGATATCGATGATATCAACTCGACCGGGTTCGTCTCAGGAGGGCCTCACATGGATCGGATAGAACTCCATTCCACAACGAACTGTCAGATGACGTTCGCGCCTCGTAGTGAGTGAGCGAAACGAAATCATGCCTCGAGAGGAAACAGAATCCGCTGGCAACACAGCTGCTGGTGACGAAGACGTGTCGGCCGGGGCAGCGACCGAAGCGCTCGAATTTTCTCGTGACGGTCTCCAAGCGGGGTTCGTCACGTGCGTTCCAGTCGCGCTCGGAGTCGGTGCCTACGGCCTCGTATTTGGAGTACTTGCGCGCGAGGCAGGCCTGAGTGTCGTGACCGCCGTCGCTATGAGTGCGACTGTGTTGGCGGGGGCAGCGCAACTTATCGCCGTCGGGCTGTGGGACTGGCCGATTCCCGTGGTCGCCGTCGTCGGAACGACGCTCGTGGTCAACCTTCGGTATCTCCTGATGGGTGCCTCGTTACGCCCGTGGTTCACCACCCTCTCGTCTCGGCAGGCGTACGTGAGTCTCTTCTTTATGGCCGACGAGAACTGGGCTCTCACGATCAAAGATCTCCGTGCTGGCAACGGACGCGGCGCCTTTCTTCTGGGTAGCGGACTTTCGATCTGGTTCTTCTGGGTCGTTGCCACCGCGATCGGTGCAGTCGCTGGCGGTCGCATCGGTAACCCGGAAACCTACGGGCTGGATTTCGTCCTGACCGCGATCTTCCTCGCCCTGCTCGTCGGTTTCTGGGAGGGAGGTGAGTCCCTCCCTCCGTGGATCGCAGCCGCCCTCGTTGCCGTTGCCGCCGAACTCGCCCTGCCCGGCCGATGGTATATCTTGGCCGGCGGACTCGCCGCGAGCCTGACGGAGGTGATGCGTCGTGTTCGATGACGTGTCGGTACTCGCGCTGGCAGTCGTCTTTGGGATGAGCGCTGCCACCTACACGACCAAGGCTGGCGGGTTCTGGATACTGGATCGACTCGAGCCGTCAGACTCGCTTCGAGAGGGACTCGACGCACTTCCTGGGGGTATCATCGTGGCAATGCTCACCGTTCGGTTGCTAGATAGCGGCCCGAGTGAGTGGATGGCTGGAATCGCCGTCGTACTCGTCGCTCACCGAACTGAGAACGTATTGCTCGCAATGGCTGCCGGTGTTGGCACGCTGCTGGTCGTTCGAGGAGGGCGTGCCGGGACCGTCTAGCTGACGGTCACTACGGCGAACGACCGATCAAATTTCCGCCCCGAGATCGGTTCCGCTGCCGCCTGTCTGGCGTGGTATAGTACGGGGAACCAGATATAGTGTAACTTGCCTGAAATATATCGGTCGGCGGTCCGTTTCTGCTCTTGCAACGATGTCAGCGAACGACATTCGATACGCGACGGTCGGAAGACAACAGACGGACAGTGACGGATCGAACGACGATGTGGCCGGAGGTGGCGTCTGATGGCGTTTTCCTCGACGCTATCCGGCGCGGCGTTCCTGCTCAGTCGAGTGCTATTCGCGCTCGTCATCGGGTATCTCGCACTCGGTAATCTGCTCGACCTCGACTCCGCGGTCGAATACGCGACGCACAAGGGAGCGCCGGTAGCTGCGGTCAGCGTTCCGCTGGGAAGCCTCGGTCTGATCGCTGGCGCACTCGCGGTCCTCACGGGTGTCTATCCTGCACTCGGTGCGTTAGCAGTGGTCGCCCTCCTCATCCCGATCACGATCGTCATGCACGATTTCTGGACCGTGGAGGGTCACGACCGCCAGAACGAACGGATCCATTTCCTGAAGAACGTCGGCCTGATCGGTAGTGCGTTGGTCTTCCTGGCGCTGTCGGCTGCCTCGTGGCCGCTGGCAATCGGTGTGGGGCTCTGACAAGCCATGGGAGCAACCGAGAATTCAACGACCGCTGAGCCGTCGGTCGGTGTCCCGTGGCGCTCACCGGTACTGATCGCCGTCCTCGCGGCTACACTGATGACGCCCATGGACGTGCCGCTGATCAGTTCGGCCCTCCCCGAGATCCAGTCCGTGTTCGGCGTCTCCGAGTCACGTGCCGGTCTGTTCATTACGCTCTATGCGCTTCCGGGTATCCTGCTCGCCCCGCTCATCGGCGCGCTCGCTGACCGCATCGGTCGGCGGTACGTCCTCTCCGGAGCCCTCGCGGTCTTCGGAGTCGCCGGCACTGCCATCGCCTTCACGGACGATTTCGCGGTGGCGCTCGGACTGCGCGTCCTCCAGGGGTTCGCGGCTGGGAGCATCCTCTCGGCGCTCGCGATGACGGTCGTCGGCGACCGATACACCGGTCGGCAACACGATGCCGTCATGGGAGTCACGTCGGCCGTGCTCTCGCTCGGGACTGCGGTGTACCCGGTTGTCGGCGGTTATCTCGCCGCGCGTGCCTGGAACGCACCGTTTTTCATGTACGCGTGTACGATCCCGGTCGCTGGGCTGGTTCTGTTCGCGCTCGACGAACCAGCGTCATCGGCCGATGGCGGTGAACACGGCTACATCCGGGAGGCGATCCGTCTCATCCCCACCCGCCGAGCGTTCGTTCTGTACGGCGTCATGTTCGCTTCTTTCACGCTCCTTTTCGGTGGCTTGTACACCGCGCTTCCGTTCTATCTCTCCGAGACGTTCGGCTTCACCCCGGCGGCTGTCGGGCTCGTCACCAGCATCGTGTTGCTAGTGACTGCAGCTGTCTCCACCCAGAACGGCAGACTGGCCGCTCGAGCCTCGACGAAGACATTGCTGACTGCAGGCTTTGCCCTCTATGCGATCGGCTTCCTGGGGATCGGTCTCGCAAATGCCACGCCGCTGCTCGTCGGCGCCCTGCTCGTCTTCGGGGTCGGTAGCGGCCTCGTTACGCCAACGCTGTTCGCCGAAATCAGCGCGCTGGCTCCCGATCGCGTCCGGGGCGGCGTGATGAGTCTCCAGACGACCACTATCGGGATCAGCCAGACTGTTGGGCCAGCCCTGTTCACACTCTTCGGTGGCGTGATCGGTTATCAGGGAACGCTCCTCACTGGAAGCGTCGGAGCCACGCTCGGGGTCGCGGTACTCGGTGTCGTCACGCTCGGCTCCTGACGGGGCTCAACGGCCTTGTTGAAATCCTATGAGAACAGCGCGTTTGTTCGAGAAGCATCGGCCAATGAACGATCTTCCGAAATCGCATCTGCTTCGGCTCGTTGAACTTGCAGTCTGCCGAATAAATTGCCCAGTGTACGTGTGTAAGCAACGCTGTGCGACGTTTCATGGGTTCGGTATTCCCGCTTGAACAGGAGGACGAACCCGCCCGCGGCGACGAGTCCGAGCACCACGCCGAGAACACCCCCGCCGTTGACGACAAAAATCTGGCCGGTGACGAGTCCCTGGACGTTTCCGTAGATGTCGCCGAGAATCCAGGGGTTGAGGATGTTCCAGATCAAGTGCAAGATCGCTACGGGGAGGACGCTCCCGTCCGTGAGATAGTAGGCGTACGCGAAGGGGAACGAAACCACGAACACGGCGCTGGCCTGCACGACGGTTACTACCAGGGGATTCGCCACCCCAAGAACCGTTGCCGCGGTATAGAGAAACGCCGAATGGTAGAGTCCCCAGACAACGCCGACGGCTGCCGTCGCCGAGACTCGCCCCCACCGAGCGGTGAGTTGTGGAAGTAGATAGCCGCGCCACCCGAGTTCTTCGCCATACATGAGGGCGACGTTCAGCACGATAAATACGGGTACCAACGCAACCCCGCCCTGTCTGATGACCTGGCTAATGGCGTTGTCTGCGCCGGGTTGATAGGTTCCAAGCCCAGTTGAGAGCGCGACGAGAGCGGCCACACCGATGAACAGAACGGGGTAGATGACCGCGAACAGGAGCGCTGGTCCCGTCGTTCCACTGACCGAAGTCCTGACCGTTCGCACGATCGAATCGCCCTGGATTCGCCGGAGGGCCAGTGTCACGACCGCAGGAACGACCATCATCAGTGGCGTCGTGTACGCCGGGACTGTATTGGTAATCGTACCGAACGCGATCGTCCAACTTGTGAGCAATGTCACAGTGACGAATGCGCCGAGATAGACGGGGGGATCGAGATTCGATTGGGACATATTGTAATACAAACAATCTTTTAAGAGCGAACTCAGTCGTTCACGCTGATCCCGCCGAAGGCGACGAAGCCAGTCACGATCAGGTCGATCTCCTCGTGTTCCGCTTCGCGGCGCGGGCGCTCGTCCTCCGCACTACCGAAGATCGGTAGTACGTCGAGTCGGACGTTCCAGCCTCGAGGAACGATGATATCGACGCCTCCGAACATGGCGACGGCGCTGATCCGCGCCGGACGATCAGCCACCTCGGCATCACGCAAATCGAGTTCGTACCCGCCAAAGAGCGCGGTCAGATCCGCACCCGTAAACCGCGAGGAAGTCACTCGCTGATTCCGGCCACCGAAGACGGCGATGCCGTCCACGCTCTGCTCGCCCACCTCCTCCGCTTTCGTCAGCAGCCCGATGTCGGGACCAGTCCGACTGCCCGATTCGATGCTTGGACGACAATCCTTTTTCTTTCCCGACACCACTGTCGAGTCGAACCGAATGGCAGGGCTCGTTTCGGGATTCGTCACGATGACCGTTGCACTGACGCTCGCCCAGCAACTCGAGCAGATCATCAGTCTCGGGATTTTTCTCCTCGGCGCGGTGCTCGCACTGCTCAGCGCGCTGGCGTGGCGACGGGAACGCGACCGTCGCATGGCCGTCGTCGCCGTCGGCTATCTCATGTTCGCGATCTACGGGTTCGTCGTCTTCCTCGAGTACTACCTTTTCTCGTATCTCCCCGTGCAGACCGTCGAGTTGCTCGAGCACAGCGCGGCGGCACTCATCCTCGTGGGACTGCTCGCGTTCTTCGTCGCGTTGACTCGTGACTGACCATGACGGATTCCGACCCTGACGCGGACCCAGCGCTGGAACTGCGATCGCGGCGGACAATCTACCAGCACGTCCGCGACAATCCCGGGATCCACTTTCGGGCTCTCTTCGAGGCTCTCGAGTATGCGCAGGGAACACTGCAGTACCACCTCCGCCGGCTGGAAACCCAGGGGTTGCTCGAGAAGTCGGACGACGGGAAGTACACTCGGTACTATCCGGCAACGGAGTTCGATGAGGCTGATCAGGCCGTGATGAACGCGCTACGACGCGAGTACGCCCGCCGGATTATCGCCCACCTCGCCGTCGAAGGAGCGCTGTCGACCGCCGACCTGAGCGATCGCCTCGAGCGGTCGCCGTCGACGGTGTCGTGGCACCTCTCGAAACTCGAGGACGCGGATCTCGTGACCAAGGAGCGGAAGGGGCGCAGCGTCGAATACGACCTGCACGATCCAGAGCGCGTGCAGTATCTCTACACGATCCACCGACGAACGTTCACCGATAGAGTCGTCGACCGGCTGTTCGACCTGTGGGACAGCTACTAGCTACTGCTTCGCCGTCGCGGGCGTCGACAGCTGCCCGCTGGCCACCAGCAGGCGCAATAGCAGGACGTAGCCGAGGAACGCGATCGCCGGGGCGAAGACTGGACGGATCAGCCCCGCGACATCGGTCCCGATGGCGACTGCGTGGATCGTCGCGAACGCGAACCCGCCGTAGGCGAACGCATGGACGACCCGCGGTCCCCAGGGCCGGTCGAACCGCTGTGCGTCGAGAAAGCCGAGGACAGCGACGACGAGCACCTGCAGCGCCCCGACGCCCACCACGACACCAGCGAGCAGGTACGTCGTCGAGTAGGCGGGCTGGGGGGCTGACCCGGAGACGATGAACCAGGTGTCGAGGACACCGAGGACGCCGTGGAGGAGCGTCATGAGCATCGCAAACACCGACACTTCGATGTGGATCCGGCGAGAGAGCCGGTAGAGCGGGCCGAACGACCGCGCGGTGTAGAGGATCCCCGTCAAGACCGCCAGATACAGCGCGGGATAGGCGACCAGCGCCGCGCCACGGTCGAGATACCAAATAATCTCCATCACGAGGCCCCCGTCGTCTCAACGATGTCCGGACAGCCGTCGCTATCCTGAAAGCCGTTCGTCGTCTCCGGTCGCGTCGGGCACTGGTCCGCGTTGTCACGAATCCCGTCACCGTCGTAATCGTTCGGTGCCTGTCTCGTCGGCACCGTCGAGTCGACGAGGTCCGCCTGCTCGCGGTCGACCGCCTGCGCCTCGCGAACGTCCGCGATTCCCCACAGCACCGGCACCGTGGCGACGAGTAGCACGACCGCGACGACCGTGATCGTCCCGCTATGCGATGTGCTCATCGAATCCCTCCGTCATCCGAAAGACGCCGCCGTGAACCACGAACGCCTCGAGGTCCGGCCACGCGACTGCGCGCTCGAGCGCAGCCGACAACGGTAGTGCAGCCAGCGTCGTCGCGAGTGCGTCAGCTTCCATGCAGTCGCGGTTCGCGACCACGGTGACCGACTCATGTCGCGCACCGAGTCGCTCCGTCGTCGGATCGTAGACGTGGTCGACACCGTCGCGCTCCCGGCGATAGTCCCCGGAGGTGGCGACGTTCCAGTCGGTGTCGAGGATTTTGAGCGGACGCGAATCCCCGTAGGGGCTCTCGACGGCGATCGGGCCGGTCGGCGGCGACATATCGCCACCGCCGCTGACGAAGCCACGTCGGCCCGGCCCCGCCGCTGCGGCGGTCGCACGGTCGACGATGTACCCCTTCGCAAGACCGTTCAAGTCGAGTTCCGTCTCGGTGACAACGCGGTCGCCGTCGATGCGCACCGAGCCGGTTTCAAACGCCGGCGAAATCGATTCTCGGTCGCCGCGGAGGTACGCCTTCAGGTCGTGTTCGACCGCCCCCTGCCGGATGTCGAAGACGCCGTCGGTGCGCTCGCCGTACTCGAGGCCGCGACGGACCAAGCGAGCGACGTGTTCGTTCTCGACGCGTCCGGTCCGATTGAGATGCGCAACTGCGCTTTCCGGATCGAACGCGTTGAGTTCGGCCTCGAGTGACAGCGCGGTATCGCGGGCGCGCTCGGCTGCGGCGTTGGCGTGGTAGCCCGTCGTCCGAACCACGAAGTCGGTGTCGCAGCACCGAAACTCCAGTCTGGCATCACCGAGTCGCGTGCGGGCGGCAGTAAGGGAGTCTGCCAAGCTCATCGCTAGTCGTCCTCCTCTTCGTGTTCCTCGTATTCGCCCTCGTACTCGTCGTCCTCGAGTTCTTCGTATTCGTCGTCCTCGTGTTCACCGCCGCCTTGCGTCCCGACTGCCGGTGTGAAGTCCTCGTTCGGGGTCGGTGCATCGCTTGCAACCGTCGGGTTCTCGTCGTCGGTCAGCGAATCGACGCCGAGCCCGAGACCGGGGGCTGCCAGCGCGAGCGCGACGAAAGCAGTTAACACCGCGCCGGCGAGCGTCAGCGAAACGAGTCTGTTCGTCGGAAGTGGGGATCTCATGGGCAAGTGCAGGTAGGCTACAGCCTTATCTATCGTTTCGCGTCCATCAATCGAATGTTCGTCCAACCGTCGAATCGTCCGGACCGGTCGTCGATCGCCCACGATTCTTTGCTCTTGCCTCGAGTAACCTGACTTATGCTCACAGGGCTCTCCTGGTCGGCGCACAAGGTCAAATCTCTCGAGCCAGCGTGGGCGTTCTACGAGGAAATGTTGGAACTTCCCGTCAGTGAGCGCGGGGACGACGAACTCGTCGCCGCGGCCGATGAAACCAATCTCGTGCTCCTCCGGACGAGCGGGCTCCCCTGCGAGGCATCCCGCTTCCACTCGTGGTCGTCGGCCACGAAGGTTCGACAGTCCTTGTTTCACTGAACGGGCTCAGATTTCTTGGCTACCGTAGTTGAAGGGAGTTATAGAAGATTTCACAAAAGGGTGAGTTCGACTTCCTTTTGATGAATCAGCCAGACAGCAGGCCTGGAAACTTAACCCGGTTTACTTAGCGGCCGCAATATTTACTTGATCAGTCTTTAGCTGGTGCTGCATTCGCGCGCTGTATCTTGCACACATTGCTCAATCTATCCAGCAGCTGGCAGACAGCGCGTGCAAGATACAGAGCGTCTATACAGCAGACAAATTCGGCGACGGGAGGGGATGAACATGTACAGAGGACTACCGTCCGGGAGCGGTCACGCCCACGGCGATAGCGGATCTCCCGTCGTGATTTGCTCATCGGCGAAGTACCGGTCGTGGACGACGCAAGCGACGACGGCCACAACCGCCGCGCCGATACCGGCGACCCCGACGGCGGCGGTGAGCAGGTTGCCGGCGCCGGTCAGGTAGACTAACGAGAACGAGCCGACCGCGTTGAACGACCCGTGAAAGAACGTGGCGGCGAGGACGGACCGCGCCCGGACGGTCAGATACGTGAACACCGGCGATGCGGCGATGGTCCAAACAGTCATCGTCACGACGCCCGCTATCGGAGCCTCCGGGAAGTTATGGCCTTGGAGGATGATCGGCGCGTGCCAGACGCCCCAGACGACGCCAGTGACGCCGGAGAGCTGCCAGAATCCCAACGGTGAGAGCTCCGTCAATAGCAGCCCGCGCCAGCCGAGTTCCTCCCCGAGGGCCGCGACGGCGTTGATCGTCACTCCTGCGACGAGTCCCTGCACCACGAACAGGACCAGTGGCGGAACTGGGAGCGCCTCAAGGGTGGCGAGCGATTGCTCGATCTGTTCCTCGGAGAACCCCTGCTCGGCGAGGAACGCGCCGTAGTCCGTCGTGAAAGAGACGCTCGGAAGTGCCACGCCGATACCGATGGTCGCGGCCAGGAGTGCGACCGGGGCTAGCCACGCCAACACGCTCCAGCGGAGTCGTCCCCTGACTAAGCCGGTGCCGGCGCGGATCGGCTCCTCGTACCACAACTGGACCGCGACCGCGGCGACCGCAGGCGCCCACATGAAGAAGACCACCACGAGTACAGTGCTCGCAATCGTGTTGTACTCGACGCCAACGAGGTACAACACGGCCGCTGCGGTCCACGAGATACCGAACGCGAGCGCGACGAACGCGGCGACCTTTCGTGCGTCGACTGTGGAACCGTCTAGACGGTAATCCGTCCTCTCCCGAGTGGAGCCCCGTTCAGACATGTTCTAGGCTGAGAGACCAGACTCGGCTTTCGACTCGAAGAACTGGCTCACCACGGCAAAGACAAGTCCCGTCTCGATACCGATCAGGATTCCTTGATTCATGTCCCTGAAGTAGGCCCCCAAGAGGATGGGAACCACGAACACGACCACAATCGGACCCCTGGTTTTCCATCACATTCACCACGCTAGCATGGGTGTAGTAGTAAATAACGTCTAGCAATACGCATTTCCCCTGCATCGATTCGCGTGTCGGTGGAGCGAATCCGTGCTGCATTCGCGCTTTGTATCTTGCAGAGGTGTGGAAAAACATCTATTTCCTGTCAAAAGGACCGTGCGAGACACAGAGAATTACCGTAGTGTTGCATACGCGCTCTGTGCCCGTCGGCGTTCGTAGATTCAAGAAGATGCATTGAGAATTCGTCTCTACCGAGGGACGCTCGTGAGCAATCACGTAGATGAAGAACTACTGGCGCAGTTCAGCCTGTCACGTGCACTCGTACTCCAGTGGACTGTCGTGAGTATAATCGGGTTCCTGATCTCTGTCGGCGGATTTCTCGTCCTGTATGTTCTCGTGACTGGGGACGAAACCGCTCTGGTGGGGAGCCTGGGTGTGGGTATCGAGGAAGTCTGGTGGTGGAACCTTGCCCTCTCGGTTGTGGCTCTCGTCGCCGTGATGGCGCTGGTCATCGTACCCCACGAACTCTGTCACGGGTTAGTTATGAAAGCCTTCGGCGGCCACCCTCGGTACGGCATCGGGGTCGCGTACGTTGTCTTCCCGTACGCATTTGCGACGACCGAGACACGGTTCACCCGCAATCAGTTCCTCGTGATTGCGCTGGCTCCACTGGTGGTGTTGACGCTGGCCGGTGTTCCAGTTATGATTCTGTTTGAGTGGCCCTGGCTGGCCGTCCCGCTGGCACTCAATGCTGGTGGTGCTGTCGGAGACGTTTGGATGGCGTTGGTACTCCTCAGCTATCCGGCCGAGGTAACCGTCCTTGACAGCACGACTGGCCTCGAGATATACGGAGCGCCGGGGTTAGACCGGTGGGACACGGCTCCAGCAACTGTCGTCTGGGATTTGCTCGTTGGGTTTGCTGGTGGCGTCCTGATCGTCGCACTGACCGTCGGTGTACTGGTGCCGTTCGTATTGGCAGCTGTTGGTGCTGGATCCGTCCTTTTGGGAATTCCGGACTCACCGCTCTATATCTTCGAGTTCAGTCGAACGCCAAACGGCGTTGAATTCTCTGCTGGCCCGGGAATCGTCATTATTGGTGCGATTATCGGATTACTCTATGGATACATTCGTTCGGGCCAGCACCGAAATGTCGTTCCGTGATGGTGTTGTGGAAGAACCATCTGACTGACCGAGGGGACCGTATTCAACACAATCTACTCTCCGTGCAACTGTCCCTGTACGAACCTAACGCCGTCCCTCCCATCAGCTAATAGAGGTGTTTGGAGAGCCGTGCTGAATACAGAGCGCGAATGTTGCACGAACTCAGACCCGATTTGTGAAGGTGGTGATCGCTCGGTACAGGCGAGACAGTTCTCATAGCTGCTACGTTCCATTCGAATACTATGTGTTAATTCATCTCTGCGATTGTCTGTGGAGAGTAACCAAAATATGTGGGACCATTCTTCAAGCGACTGCACGCTGTGAGGACTATTTGGGTGAAGAATATGGCCGAGTCCAAACGACTCATGGCTGAATGTGACCGCTGTGAATCGGTGTACGCCGCCAAGGTACTTCAATCGGGAAAAATCCGCCCCATCGGAACGAGCAATTGTACCTGCGGGTGTGATGGATTTAGACAAGTATCGATATAAGTTCCGTTTCTGCACAGAGAATGTTAGGCAGATATTGGCGGTCCTCTTCGATCAGTGTCTAGTCTGCAGATCTACTGATTGCCTGATTCAGCGCAGTTCGTTCGGAACAAACTAAGTCGGTTTGCTGAACTCATCCTCTGGGCCTTGTTTACACGCGGTGCAGATCGTCCTCTACGGCTGTTATCCAAACAACAAACCGAGTCGAGAGACGTTCACGAACTGGTTCTGTTTACCCGTCGTAACTACTAACCGGTTCCTTCGGGAGCGTCTAAACAGGGCTCATCCTCTGTATTCAGCACGCGGCTTTTGACAGTTATCGGAGAAACCGACGGTCACTCCGTTACCTACTTGATCTGTATCAAACAGCAACTTCGAGCAAGTAGAGGCTGAAAATACCGTCCGAGAATTTGGGGAGGATCGGACAAATGAACTCGAGTCAGCAGTAAGCACAGTAGACAGGTTTATCGGGAAACACGTCAATATATTATTATATGTCGACAGAAAGCGCCGAACAAAGGAACGGTGCCATGCCTCGCCTGTGGCAATCGTTTTGATTATCTCACGTCAGGTCACCTTCCGTCGTCGAACTGCAAGTCCGGAGCACCAACTGATATCGGAACGTACAGAAGTTGGGTCGCGGCGGAGTACGAGATCGACGAAGGTGATCCGATCTTCGAACCGAATCAAATTCAAAAGCCTCAACACTACCGCCAGCACGCCGAACGCCTCGAATTGCCGAAATAGACTGCTGCGTTTCCACAAAGACTGTTCTCAATGCTGGATCACGAGTATTTAGTGTGCTCCGTGGATCCCGGACATCGGCTACCGGACTATAATTATGGGTGAAATTCAAACGCCATTACACAAGTGTTGGATTAAGGGAGAAATCGAACCCAAGCCCAAAGCGAAGCAGCGATTTGCTGCGGTTCTGTGTCCGAGAGCACAGACAGGTCGGGCGGACGACTCGAGTTAGCAATAAGTACACCTGAGCTATGTTTCGATGAGAGTGAAGTCTGTACCGCTGCAGGCAGGGCACGACTCCCAATTCACTGGGTCAGGGTTAGTATTACTCCTTGCTCGCAGAACAAATCCACAGGCCTGACACTCACTAAAGACGTCCAAGCAAGAGCATATATGGGATTCGTTCTCTTCCCTTTTCTACCACACTAGTTTGGTAATAGGAAGAACGAGGACACCACTAGTTACTTCCACCACAGTATATTAGGACCGATGAAATTCGTCGTGCTTCCCGGTATCTCGTATCCCCTCAGTGGTCCGTTCGACGAATCCGTACTGCTCGAGATACCCGTATCGACGTTCGATTTCATCTTCTGATACGTCTAACGTCGACGCGAGTTCGCTAACGGATTTTGCGGTGTCCTCGTCTAACTGCAACCGGAGTTCGTATCCCTTCATGTACTGTTGGTAGTACTCTCGAACAACATCGTCGAGTGGTGTCTGGATACCTTCGTTCTGATCGAGTCGTTCCAGCGACTCAGAGATCACCGTGACAAAGTGTTCACCGCCCAAGAGGTCTACTTGGCATTCGATTTCCTCTTCGATCACATCGAAGTCGAGATCTGTCTGGACGAGTGTCGCCATGTCTCCGATATCGTCCGGACGCTCTGCGACGGCCTTGAAAAGAAAGATATCTTCGAACGAAACGAGGCCGACTGAGAAAGACTCGTCCGAAAGAAACGCCTCACTCCGCGCTTGCATTCCGTCGCTGAAATACAGCTTATCAGAAATCTGCCGATAGAAGACGTCGAACTGACAGCCGGCATCGTTTCGAACGCAGTGACGCGCTCCTAACCGATCATATTCGTCACCGAGATCGGTAACTTCCTCATAGCCGAGGTCGTCGAGTACCCCCAGTAGACGGCTAAGGGCCGCCTCGTCCACGACGACGAGATCGATATCTTTGGTCGTGTCCTTGAGAGACGGCTCGTGAAGTGACATTGCGCCACCGCCGATGAGATAGGCATCAACGTCTGTCTGGATATGATCTGCAATTTCTTGGAGTTCGGCCTCGATATAATTACGACCGAATCGTTCTCGAGAACTCATACAGTGATCTCATAGTCTCTGGCCGTTTGTTTGAAGTCTTCCCATTTGGGCAGTTGCTCAGTTGTTGTAGTTCCGTCTGTCTCTAAGTATTCGATGAGTTCATTTACGATAGCCCGTAGATCGTTCGTCGCTTCGGGGAGATAGTGTTCAGCACGCTTCCGCAATTCCGGTTGCTCGATGTCCTGCTGTTGCATCAATAAGAGACAGTACGTTCGGTACCGGGGACCGTCATCGATCAGTAGTGTGTGGCAGACTAATTCTGCGGGAGTAATCTCTGAGAGGCGATCCGTCCGGAAGTAGTGTCGCCTATCCCTCGTGAGAAGCGGGACATCGAACGCTTCGAACAGGGCAGGCCCGGTCAGGTAAAATCCGTCAGCGGTAACGTCACTGTCGCAGGCGAAGAGGTATTCATCGTGTGTTTCCCAGAGAAATTTGAGTCCACTTGCGTGTCGCTCTGCTTCGCGACGATGTTTCTGGTGGAGCAGTCCTCGAGCGATCGGGGCCAACACTACAAACGGATCATTGAGACGATACTGGGACTTCGATTTCCCAACGACACCGACGCGCTGAAAGTCATTTAACCGACGATATATTGTCGCCTTACTAACACCACTCAGTTCAGCTAACTCGGTTGCGGTCCGTCCTTGATCGAGATAATAGAGCACGAGTAACCCAGTGCCAGCGATGAGATCGGACAAATCCATGTGGCTATATTCCGTAAGCAGACCCTCGAGTTGCTCGATTGGTTCGATATCCGTCGGAGAAACCAACTTTTGCCGACCGGGTTGCTTGGTTTGGACGTAGCCGTAGGCTTCTAATTCGGAGACGATACGTGAGGTATGGCCAGCGCTCCAATCGAGTTGGTCAGCGAGCGTACTGATACCCACTTCCGACCCATCCTCCTCTATAAGATGTGATAAGAGTCGGAAGTGGCTTTTTTCTACCATGTCGTCTCATATTACGCAAACGATTTATAAGAACCTTTCGTTATTTGAGACTACATGGCAGAGTTTTAATAAGTTATATTTCAAACATTACTGATAGCACACCCATACAATAGGATATTAACCAACAGAACACTATTTCCGGTGATTTTGTTGGTTAAGAGAGCTGTCTTCCTACGAACCACGGACACCACCAACGGAATTTTCAACGGCGACGATTCTCTCGAGGAGTCAGTCGAATTGTCGGATTCACTCCCGCCGTTTACGGCGGGATTCTCTCCTCGCAGAAAGATAGTAAGTTACTCCGTCAATCCGTAGGGACGGACAGATGCCACTCGATACCGCCGACGAAACTCAACTCACTCCCTCCACTCGAGATTCCATCGACGGTCTCCCCAGCGAGGGCGAACCGCCGACTATTGTCAGTATCAGTGACATCCACGGCTATCTCGAGTCGGTCCGAGGCGCACTACTAACGGTGGCAGATCACCCAAATTTCGATCCAATAGTCGTCCGCGGAAGGGACGGAACGCTCCACTGGGCGGACGAGAATTACGTGCTCGTGTTCAACGGCGATCTCATCGATAGAGGGCCGGCGAACGAGGAGGTTCTCGAGTTGGTCGCCAGGCTCGTCGACGAAGCCCCGCCCGGACGGGTTCGCATCACCCTCGGCAACCACGAGGCAATCATACTCTCGCCAGACCACTTCGGATTCCCGCAGTGGTTCGCTGGCGCAGTGGATACTGACGATCGTCGGCTGTTTCTCGAGCAGATCGTGGCGGGCCACATCGTAGCGGCCTATCGCGGGCACAACGTCACCTACGTCCACGCGGGGTCGCCGACAGGCTACCGAGTCGAGGACGTCAACGAGTCGCTCGTCGATGCCGCGACGAAACTGCTCGAGGCTGCCGGAACCGAGGAGGATGTAGCGATGCAGCGGCGGGTCATCGACGATCATCAGCGTGTTCTCGGAGTCGGAAAGGGGCATCCGAAGAGCCCGGGTGCGGGACTCGTCTGGCTCGACTTCGATCATTTGCCTCCGGATGCGCCGCCTCAAGTCGTCGGCCACACCCGCCACACTACACCACAGCGTAAGGGGCAGGTGTACTGTCAAAACGTGCTTCGGGAGAACCTCGATTCGGATGGGGGTGAAGCTGTGTTCGTCGAAACGCCAGAGTCCCTGTCTGCTCTTACCCGGGAGGCCGACGGCAGCGTCACGATGACCGAACTCGAGCGATTCAGCGGACAGTAAGAGGCTACAACTCTGGTAGCCATTCCGTATACCTGAGAAATAGCCGATCTGGAGTGTTCTCCAGAGAGAACCGCTTAGCGCTCGTCGCTATCTGATCCCCAATCAGCTAACGTTGCTTGCCCGGTATCGTCACCGCTGTGTCCCGTCTCGCTGTCCAAACCTGCGTCCGAGGAGCGGGCGGAACCCTCTCGTTGGTACCACTCGACGATCTCCGGTGCCGTTTCGATCGCCAGTGGCGAACCGGTGTTCACGATTTCGGTAACCCCTTTGTACGGTTGGATATCGAGCGTCGATGTCGGAACGAACACTTGCCGCTCCTGTGCGGTTGCGTCGTCGTACTGAGACATCGTCCCTCCCGAGCCGTCAGTAGCCACAATAACCAGACCGGGACTCAGTGCGGAGAGCGTTTTGTTCCGATCGAGGAATCCGGATCGCGTCGGCCCTGCAGTCGGGCGGCGGTGTGAGACGAGAACGCCATCGGTATCGACGATTTGCTCGAACAACGGTTCGTTTTCTTCCGGGTATGGCGTTTCGACCCCCGTCCCGAGTACGACGACTGTCGCTCCCCCGGCCTCGAGCGCGCCCTCGTGAGCCGCCGTATCAGCACCCGTCGCACCTCCGCTAACGATCGCGTATCCCTCAGCGGCGAGGTCTCGAGCGATTTCACGGGCCCACTTCTGACCGGCGATGTTCGTTTCGCGGGACCCGGAGAAGCTGATGGACCGCTGCTGGAGTAGCTCGGTGTTCCCCTTCGCGTAGATGACGAGTGGCGAATGCTGGGCGGCGAGCGCAGCGGGATACCGATCGTCTTCGATTCCGATGACGTCGATCCCGTCGGCTCGGTAGCGGTCGAACCGCTGGCGCGTCTCCTCGATGATCGGTTCGAGCGACTGCAAGCGGTCGTACGCTTCCGCGTCGACGTAGTGGTACTCCGAAAACGCATCTCGAGGGCTATCGAGGAGGTCGTCGATATCCTCGAACGTTCGGTACAGTTCGAGCGCCCGCTTGTCACCGATGCCACCGATCTCGGTGAGGGCCACGAGCCCGGCGAGGTCGTCGAGGTTCACTTCTCTGTCCCCGCTACGATCTCGGAGGCGTATCCGTCGGGTGACGTTACTTTTCTCGTTTCGATCGCTTCCCCCGGTGTGAATCCAAGCGTGAGAGCGAGAACGCGTCCCGCCCCGGCCTCACGGAGCGCATGGGCGCCTGCGAGAAGTGAACTGCCAGTCGTACTCACATCGTCGAGTAGGACCACCGTCTCCCCGTCGAGTTTCGACCGGCAGTGAAGCGTCTGCGTGGGGTTCCGAACCGCTTCGAGTCGCTCCTCGCGAGACTTCCCGCGCTGTCGCTCGACCGTTTCGGTCCGCTCTAAGAGCGGCGTGTAAATGATAGACGTATCGAGAACAGCCTCCTGTGCGAGTTCGACCAAGGGTTCACTGAGCGAGGACGCCTCGTGGCTCGGAAAGACGCAGATATAATCGTACTCCCAGTAATCCTGGAGGAGACGTCGATTGACTAAGTCCTGTAGTCGGGGTAGGAAGAACTCGACCGGTTCTGACGATCCGGACTTCGCCAACTGCCGCAACTGCTGGAAAAATATTCCCGGTGGTCGATACCAGTCGAGAGCGAACGCTGGTACTGATCGCCGTACCGGTGACTCTGACGGCGGCTCGATCCGCCCGAATAGGTGCGTCAGTTTCTCGTGGGTCCCCAGGAACGAATCGATTTCCTCCGGCGTCGTCGGTGTCGCCTCAACGACTGGGCCCTCGAGTTCCTCCACCGGGACCGAGTCGGAGAGCATATCGAGGTCCACCGTATGTTCGGCATCGAGATCGGCGAAGATCCGCCTGTAGAGGTCCGAAACTGGAACGGTTCGGTCAGTCGTGGCTCCCTCGGGATCCGTGGGAACAGATGGATACGCCGGAAACTGATCTAACACGATCAGTGCCTGTTCGAGTTCGGCCCGAGAGGTGACGACTTCCGGGAGCGGATGCTCTCCCTGTGGGGGCACGGGCCGAACGAGCACTTCGGGCTTCTCGAACCGTGCCCGTTCGCGCAGCCACTCACGGGTCTCGGGTTGAAACGGCTCGATGTCGATCGTCTGATACTCCGTAATCCAGTTCCCGTTGCCGAACGCCCGACGATACGCAGTGGTGCTAAATGGGAGCCGGGACTGATGTTGCGGGCCGTAGCCGGCGAACGCGATGTCGGCCGATCCGAACGCGATACAGGCGTCCAACAGGACGTAGTACTGCACGAGCGGATCGGTCAAATCGTCCGGTTCGTGCGGGCTATCTGGAGAGAGGATGAACAGCTCGAGCACCTTCCGCATGCTACGGACTGATTCGTAATACTCCGACAGGGCGTTTGCCTCCACGGCGACACCGTCGTCCGTCACTACACGCTGATCGTCGTCGGCAGCCGAGCTCGAGCGATTCCCGGTACCGTCGTCCGGTCCAGATGTCGGCTTCCCGGTTCGCTGTGACGCCGCCTCGAGGATGACCCGTGCCCGCCGGTTTCGAATCCCGTCGATCGAGCGCAGCTCGTCGAGCGGCGTCTCGACCAGTTCGTCGACTGTCGCGATTCCGGCCTGCTCGAGCGTGTATCCCGTCATCGGACCGAGACCGGAGACGGAATACAGCCCGTCCCCGCGAGCCATATCGCCGACGTACTGGCTGAGAATACGAAGGGCTTCCTCCCGTGTCGCCCCGCGCTCGCCGAGCGCATCGAGCGTTTGCTCGATTTGCTTCTCGTCCAAATCCGAGTGCGCCAGAATCGACTCCCGAGTCGGCTCCACCGACGGATCGTCCGTCGGACTCGAGCGGCCGGTCGTCTCCTGGGGTGTGTCCTCCCCTGTCCGGTCGACGTCGGCCGGCACGGAATCGGTGCCGTCTCCGGTGGCTGGAATATCAACGCCGGCCAACAGTCCGTATAGCGGCCACACGCTCGCGAACGTCTCGCAAACTCGGTCTACGATCTCCGGGTCGTTTCGAACGTCGGCGAACGTCAGATCTGCCGTGAGAAGAACGCCGTCAGAACAATCTTCTCCTACTTCTCGTACCGTCTCCAGTGTGGGTGCACGAAGAGTTCGATCGCCAACGTGGAGGACGTGGTTCTCGTGGTCCGCGAGATGAGCCGCGATCTCGTCGGCGTGTCGCTGGAGACGACTCGTGAACGCCTCGAGAACCGACTCCGTAACCCAGGGTCCGAGATACACGCCGCAGAGCACGTCACGATCGAAAAACCCCCGCTTGTCGCCACCGTCGAGGCCGAACTCGAGCTGGAGTCCCTTCGTCCGACCACCGATCTCCCGGTACTGTTCGTGAGCCAATGAGAGCCACATCGCTCGTGTCCCCTCCTGCGTGGAGGTGCCCGCCTCGAGGCCAGGCGATCCGTCGGCTTCACCCCAGACGAAATCGTCGAACCACTCGTGACCCGAAAACGTCCGCTCGACGAGCTCGAGTACGCGTTGCCCCTTCCGCTCGAGGTCGGGTAGTCGGTCACTTCTATCGGCGTCCCCACAGAGTTGCCGAATGTCTTCCTCAGTGAACGTCACTGACGTATCGGTGGACGAAATCGGGTCTCGAGATCCCTCTGGCGTGGTCATACAGGTGTTTTCTGGGAAATTGATATAACGTTGATGGGCACGACGGCGTCGGTCGGAAAACGGACGTACGCTGTGAGGGAGATACGGACGTCGGCGAGGTGGTGCGGGCGCTCGGAACGACTAGCACGGAGGACATCGAACGAGAGGAAGGCGTTCACTGTTGGCTGGAAATAGAATTCGATCGCTATCGATCTCAAAACCCTGTCAAGGGGTAGCCTTTTACAGTGTTATCCCAAGACGATGGTATGCCGGGTGGATTGGACCCGACAGAGGAGTACGACGGCTCGGTCACGGTCCGACTACTAGACGACAGCTCCGGGACACGAGAAATTCAGTGCTCATCGTTTTGTGCTGCGATCGAGACTGTAGAGGAGCACCAGTACTCCGTGACTGTAGCCAAAATCATCGATCGAGACGATAACGTCGTATTCACGTCTGCGGACATGGATATCGACGATTGGAAGACTGAATGGGAACACGCGAAACGAAGCCTCTCCGTCGACGTCGACGAGTACGATTGCCCCTACGACGATATCGCTTGCTTTGCTGATAACCTTTGCGTACAGTGCAAGATGGACAAAGTCCAAAGCCAGTATCGAGCATAAGCATCAAGGCGTTGTATTTCGACAAACAAGATGGGCGAGGGATCAAGGAGACACTCGAGTATCTCGCGTTTCTTCATGTCGACGACGAGTTCGTCTTCGATAGTGATGACAGAGAGTACTTCGGCCCTGACTGGAACGGCCTCCTCATAGTCCAAGATCTCGACGATGAAACGGCCTCGCTCGAGAAGCAATCCGATCGTGAGATTGCCATCCTCCAAGCCTCTGAGTTAGAAGACGACCTGAAAACGATCCCTTGCGAAGTCGTGCCGTGAAACGAATAGAGGTAATCTGCTGAGGATGATCGTGTATAGATTTTGTCTGATAGGGAGCAGGTAGTACTGCAGTCGTGACTCTCCACTCTATTCTCAGATCGGCAGGTCAAAGTCGAAATAGTTCGCTAATTAGGACCTGCAATTCCAAAATGTCCCAGAGATCTTCAATCGAGTAGTACCTAAGTACGTGCAATGAAAGACGAATACGATTTGCCTACAGATGCGCCGGGTCAATATATGCCTCTTCGGACAGGAGAGTCACTCCCGAAGGCATACTTCCCGGACAAACTACCTCCAGTATTAGAGCTCCCTGACGACGTTATCAAAGAGGCATCAAGAGCAACATGGGCTTTAGGCCGGCTGGAGGGACTCGGGAGTGAAATCGATAACCCCGGTGCAGTATTCAGTTCATTCGTCTATAAAGAGGCAGAGCAGTCATCTCAAGTGGAGGGTACAGCAGTAACCGTTTCAGACATCTATCGATATGACGTTGACGACCTCCGAATTCAAGATACTGTCCAGAGCGATCATGAGGCAGACGTCAGAGAGGCTCGAAACTACATCAAGGCGCTCAACGATGCTATTTCATATCTCCAGACAGCGGGGATTGAGCGTCAGAGTATCACGACGGAGCTCATCAAGTCTCTCCACGAGCAACTGCTCGTGAAAGATCGGTCAAATGAAAAAGACCCGCTCCCCGGAGAGCTTCGTCCGGGATACGCTGTTATTGAGGAAGCGAGTCCAAAGGGGCTCGGGAAGCAAGTCAGATTCGTCCCCCCGAAGCCCGATTCCGTACCGAGGTTGATGGGCGATCTTGAACAGTTCATTCAGCGAGAATCTAACTGGCCGGAGTTAGTGGACATCGCGATTGCACACTATCAGTTCGAAACGATACATCCTTTCAAAGATGGCAATGGCAGAGTCGGCCGTCTACTCGTCGTGCTTATGCTCATCACAAGCGGTTCACTCCATTATCCGTTGCTCTACCTGAGTTCATATATTGAGCGTAATCGGACCGAGTATGCAGACCGATTGCTGGCTGTGAGCGAGGAGGGCAAATGGGACGAATGGCTTCGATTCTTCTTACGTGGCATCCGCGAACAAGCAGAAGAAGCGTTTGTTCGTGCAAAGCTTCTCATCGATAGGCGAAAGGAGTACGCGAGACGATATACCGATGCACCGAAATTCGTTCGCCAACTTTCGCTTGCATTATTCCAGGAGCCGTACTTCACTGTCCGAGAAGCGAGTGAACAGATTGATGTCGTCTATCAGACTGCGAATAATGCCGTCGAAAGACTCGAAGCTGATGGTGTAGTCGCTGAGATAACAGGTAATGAGCAGAATCGGGTATTCAGAGCAGAGGAAATCATGGATATCGTTGAACGGCCAGCGAAAGCACTCCCGAACTCAAACGAACTCGTAGACGTTCAACAAGCATGGCAACTTCCGGACCGATAATCGACACAGTATACGAACTCGAGACTAAGTATCCGGAAGCATGAGAACCAGTAAATGAAGACGTTTCCATCGATCCCTCGCGTCGCAGACGCTCCCGACGAACTCTTCGAGCAGGGACATCTGTGGCTCCTCGAGAAGGTCGACGGAGCGAACTTTCGCTTCCAGCTCCGGGAGTCGGGGTTGATTCGATTCGGCGATCGAAATCACGTCTACGACGACCTGGAGAACGTCCCCGAACCGTACCAACACGCTGTCCGTCACGTGAGATCGAACCTCGACCGAGAGGCGCTCCGGGCCGCCATCGACGACGTTGAGACGCTCGTGTTCTTCGGCGAGGCGATGCATCACCACGCGATCGACTACGACTGGGACCGGACACCATCGTTTCTCGGATTCGACGTGTGGTCAGCCCGGAAAGACAGTTTCTACCCCGTCGATACCGTCGAACGAATATTCGACCGGATCGGACTCCAACCCGTGAACGTCTTCGAACGGGAACGTCGCGCTCGGGATTTCGATCCGGACTCCTATTCGATCCCCCACTCCGCCTGGTACGACGGCCCTGCCGCGGGCGTCGTCGTCCGGAACAAACGCGGTCAGCGGGCAAAGCTGCTCCATCCCTCGTTTCGCGAGGTCGACGAGACGATTCCAGTCGACGCATCCGCACAGGAATTGGCCGAGAGATATGCGACGGAGCGTCGGCTCGAAAAACTTGCAAGTAAACTCGACGATCAGGACCGTCCCGTTACGTTCGACCCGCTGTACGAGCGCGTCCTCGAGGATATCGTTCGCGAGGAACACAAACGGCTCTATCACGGCGACACGAGGGTCGACATAAACACGTTCCGATCAGAGGTCGGCGCGCTAACGCAACAGTTCCTCGAAGAGCGGGCCGGATCCGCCTGAATCTTGCTCACGGTGGAGTGTGCCAGAGTACTCGAGGACTACTTTACTCGACTTGACCTCCGCAGTCAACTACGAAGACTCACTCACCGCAGCGGCGACGAAGAGATCCGTGACACTGCGGAGTTGCCAGCGAGGTTCATGCCGCTTCTTCGTCGAGTCGGAACGTCGCACGGACCGATTCTGGGAGCGGCAGTCGCGGGGCCGTCTCGTGCCGCTCAATCTTCTCGGGTTTTCGCTTTTTTTGGAGAACGGCTCACGCCATTGGGACACCCTCGAGCCGACCGGTGGTTCCCGAGATCTCGAGAACAGAAATGAGCAGATCACTCGACGTACAATGATAGTAGAACCTCCGACGAACTGAGTGAACATAGTCTGATTTTCGGTCTACCTGTATCCGGCGAGACGATACTCGCGACGGACGTCCGAGGGGAATCTGTTGGGGGTACGCCGGGAGGAGAGATAGGTAACAGAGCGATGACTAGTCGATCCAAAGTAGCAGGAACTACGTATTGAAAAGAGAGACAATATTCCTCGTGGCAATTGACTAAGCGCAGTGCAGGTCATCTCTAAAAGAGAAAGCGCGACTCCTGGCACTCTACAGAGACCGTTCTAACACGAAATGATACAGATCTGGCACAGTTCTAAGTACTACCTTCCGGAACTGAAATGTCCTTTCCGTTACTGAAGGCACGTACCTCGGCCAAGACGCGATCAGGTGCCTCTATTGGGCCAGCGTGACCGACACCATCGAACTCGATGAGGCGGCTGTCGGACAACGCTTCGTGGACCGCACGAACGCCATCTCGGAGATGGGATGGTCCCTCCGTGCCGGTCAGCATGAGCGCTGGTGCATCGACTTCTAGTGTGTCAGGAAGGCGGTACCCTTCGATGGCACGGTTGATTCGAGCGATGTTTTCCGTCAGCGCGACGATATCGGGCCAAGGCGGCCACTCAGCGAGCCACCCGTCGAGATCGTCGATTTCGCCACCGTGCATGACCTCACGGATATAGTACCTCATCGCCTCGCGTCGTTCCCCGTCGTCGATTCGTTCCTGCATCTGTGTCGCGAGGTTCGCCTGTTCTCTATACTCACCGACGAGGACCGCTGGTTCATAGGCGATGAGCTTCTCGATTTGTGTGGTTCGAGCAGTTTCGAGCGCCAGGAGCCCCCCGAACGAATGGCCGAAGAGAATCGGATTCCCGTCGACAGCATCGATGACCGCACGCACATCCTCGACTCCCCGGTCGAGACTATACTCGTCAGAGTCGCCGCTTTCCCCCACTCCGCGGCGATGGGGAATGATGACCGTGTAGTTTTCAGCGAACTGGGGCACGATCGGCTTCCAGTACTGCGGAGAGGAGCCGCCGTGGAGGAGGAGTAATGGTGGCCCCTCACCGTGTTGTTCGTAAGCGATACCGGTCCCATCTGCTGACGTAACTGTCTGCATAGATGCTTCTCGTGGTTCGTGTGTGTGTGGAGAATACCTGTCTCTCAATCGTCCGGCCATTTAAGTGTAGGCCGGCGACGGGGTCGGACAGCCAAGGTGAGGTAGCTACGCAGTCGCCACCGTCCCCGAGATGGGTCGGTTTTCGGCGCGACGCAGACAGCCGAGGGGCTAAGGAGCAGCGAGATACTGCTGAAAACGATAAAAACGCTACTGGACTTCGGCCTTGGAGGCCCGTTTGAGGAGCCCGACGGCAATACCGCCCAGAACGACGTTGAACCCCGCGAGAACGGCGACAGCGGGAACGACCGAATTCCAGAGTCCCGAGAACGCCGTTACCTCGACGACCGTCATCACGTCCTGACCGAGCATGAGCGCACGGATACCGTCAACGCCGTAGGTGATGGGATTAACGACCGCGACCGCTCGAATCCAGTCTGGGAGGGCATCGAGTGGAACAAAGGCACTCGAGATGAACAGCAGTGGAAACGTCAAGAGGTTCGCGATCATCACGGTGGCCTCTCGATCGCGAGTCACGAGCGCAACGATGTTCGAGTACGCCATGAAGACGCCACCGAAGATCACGGTAACGACGAACACACCGAGAAAACCAACCACACCCGTTTGGAGATACTGACTGACTGACCCGCCCGACTCGAGAACCAACAGGAGGTACCCGAGACCGAGGATAATCCCCGTTTGGACGGTAATTCGGACGACCTCAGACAGCGCTTTCCCCACGAACATCGCGCCTCGGTTCGTCGGAGAGATGAGCGTCTTGTCGAACATTCCCGTCTCCATATCGTCGACGAGCCCGATGCCGGAGACGGCAGCGGCAGCTAGCGCCGATTGAATAATGATCGCGGGGGTGAGATACGTCACGTACGCAATGTCGGCGCCCACCGACTGGGACAGCGCACCGCCGACGATTGCGCCGAGAACTTCAGCCATAAGCACGAAGAAGATGATCGGTTGGACCAGCGACGTGAACGTAACATACGGATTGCGGGAGGTTTTGACGAGCCATCGCTTGAAGCTGATCCGAGCGTCCGTTGCGAAACCGTTCCCCGGTGCTCTCTCTGCTGAATTACTACCGATGGTGCCATCTTCGTCGGTAACGCCGCTCATCGTGCTACCTCCTGTACATTAGTGGCCTCGTTGGCTGGTCCGTTCTCACCAGTATCGCCCTCCCCGGCTAGTGTGAGGAAGACGTCATCGAGAGTCGGTGACTGGATGTCGAAGTCAGCGACCGTGATGTCTGCCGCGGTCAGTTCGGTGAAGAGTTCGCTCGTGGCCGCGCGAGCGTTGTCGGCTTCGATGGTGAGACCGTCGGCGGTCGTTTCGATGGCCGCCACCTCGAGAGCGGGGATACGACGGACTGCATTCATCGCACGGCGCCGTTTCTCGTCGGTGGGCTCTTTCAGCGCCAGTGTGACAGTATCCGTCCCGACTGCTGACTTGAGCGCGTCGGGGGTACCGGCGTGGGTGATCTGACCATCTTGAAGGATGGCGAGGCGGTCACACAGTTCGTTCGCTTCTTCGAGATACTGTGTCGTGAGGAACACCGTCGTTCCCCGGTCGTTGATCTCCTCGAAGTAATTCCAGACCTGGAGTCGCGCTTCGGGGTCGAGACCGGTCGTTGGCTCATCGAGGAAGACCACGGGCGGACGATGGACGAGGACGGTAGCGGTATCGAGACGTTTCTGCATCCCGCCCGAGAACGTCTCTGCTCGCTTGTCCGCAACGTCTCGTAAATCAACGAGGGCGAGCAGTTCTTCGATCCGTTCCGCTCGTTGTTCGCTCGGAACACCGTACCTCCGGCACGCGATGCGCAAATTCTCACGCGGCGTAAGCTCGAGGTCGATACTCGTCTCTTGGGCCATGTAGCCGATGGATTCGCGCACGGCCTGCGGGTCGTTCTTCGTATCGAAACCGTTGATTCGTACTGTCCCCTGTGTCGGGGACAGCAGTGTGACGAGTGTCTTGATAGTGGTCGTCTTCCCGGCCCCGTTAGGACCGAGGAACCCGAAGAATTCCCCTTCTTCGACGGCAAGAGAGACGCCTTGAACGGCTTCGGTTCCATCGTCATAGATCACATGAACGTCCTCCGCGTCGATAGCAACGGTCTGCCTAGAGGGGGTCGTCTCGTCATCGATCTGTCGTCGTGACTGTTGCAAAGCCATGGGCGAGTGAGACATCACGGCGAAGTCGGGTAGGATGTTCTCGAAATCGTGAGGCTATTTAAGACCCCTCAGAAAGAGACCCTCCCAATCAGTTGGGAAGTGGCGGCCACGTCGTTGCCACCGTCTCCTCGATGAGTTGGGTTTGCGCTCGACGTAGTCGCTCGGAGACCGAAGAGGCGGAGATTTCTAGCTCTGCGGCGACATCCTCGAGAGACGCTCGGCGTGGGATATCGAAATAGCCCAGTTCGTAGGCGATCCGCAGTGCCTCGTGCTGGCGGTCGGTAAGTCCGTCACCGGGGGGTTCGGACTCGCCGTCGCGCGTGAGACGGTGTAACTGGAAGCCGGCGTTACGCTTCCAGAATGCGGTGAACTTGCCGAACGCGTCTCTGTCGGCGAACCACCCCGTCTGTCGCCATCCGTCTGGTAGCACCTCGATCCGTTCGATGATGGCGTCGGCCGTGGCGAGTGCTTCGAGGCCCGCGAGATCTCCGATGTGGTCGCTGAGTTGTTCTTCGAAGCTGAGCGCCGGCAGCGCCTGATAGCGGCGTGTGTCGCCCGCCTGTCCGACGAGCGTCCACTCGGCGACATCGTAGGCATCAGTAAACGCAGTCGCGAGCGCTTGCTGTGAGCCGCCGGTCGCGGTAACGAGAAACAGTGGCCGGTTCCCGTGATTGAACTGTAACTCGAGGATCAGCGTTGCTTCGGGTACGTCCGCCGCGACTCCAGCGAGTGGCAGCGCCTCGCAACCGATATCGAATTCAGCGACGAGTCCCATATGCTTCCGTTTCTACCGTTTGTAATGTGAGTGTCGAAAGGCCCGATTGGCTCAGTATCGAATGCTACGTCCTCCGGCCTTAGTCTCGATCGATCTGCTCGAGATGAGCGTTCGCATCTCGAATCCGAGCGTCGTGTTCTTCTTCCGCTCAGGTCCTGAACTCGTAGGTATCGAGATCGCCCGTTATCTCTGAAAGGACCGAACGAACGGCCCCTATTTTGGCGAATTCACCGACGGCAATCCGGCGATTCTATCGCCGTGAACAGTTATCGAGTCCGCATCGGGAACTGCCCGTATAGCTGCGTGTCGAACGTCTGACTCGCTGACGGTCACCACCGTCTCGATTTCCGCTTCTCGTCGTTCGGCAGCGCGCTCGAGTTCCGTGATGTATCCCAAGCCCATGACATATTCCTGAACGGTATTCGGCGAGTGAGTGATCGATACGGTCTACAATGCGAGGAACCCGAGGGTAGCGAGTTGCCAGCTAAACCCGAGTCCCAGCAGCGCCAGTATCGTCTGGTGGAGACGGGCTCTCAGCGACCAGTATTGGTTCCACCACGCGAGTACGGTACCGATGGTCGTAGCGACCGTCAGAGCCGCGATCACGTACGGGAGTACAAACGTGATCTGCACTGGTAGCGGCCGGGTGATGAGGCTGAGCTCCCCGTACCGTCCGATAACGAACGGGAGCAGCAGGACGAAACCGACGGAAACGACACTCAATCCGATACCCGCTGCGCGAGCGAGCCACGCGGGGCTCGTGTTACGATGTTGGAGACCGCGCACGTTCGGGGCGGTCTCGTCTTGGGCCCGCGATCGTGACGAGCGGCCCTGTGGATCGTTCGTCTCTGTCATTCGGCTTCCTCCATAGGGCTCTCGTCGCTATTGTCTGAGCCTTTCCAGCGTCTCCAGGCTCCGAGCGCCCCCCTTCCCGCGAGCGAGAGCCCGAACCCGGCAACGGAACTCCCCACGACACCGGCGGTAACGAGTTTGCGGTCGGCGAATGGGACCGGTCGGTAGACGCCGGTCGGTTCGCTGCTCATGTTCATCGCGGTCACCTCGCTGCCGGTGATTTCGAAGGCGAGAACGTTGTGACCCCCTTTCTCTCGATACACGTACGGGTCGGTTTCGATCCACTGCCTGGCGTCACCGGACATCCTCTTCGTGAGAAGCCGTCCGCTGTCCGTCGCTTCGACGGTAACGTGCTCCATGAGATCCATCATGTGAAGCGGACCGCTATCCGGGAGATAGGTGGCGCTGTACTCCCCAGCGACCGTTTCAGCACGCTCTCGACCGCCAGGTACGGATGTCGGGGTCGGCGGCGTCGGTGACGGTTGTAGGTCGAGTTCGGCGATGATTTCATCGACGACTGCCGACGGCGACTCGTCGGAGTTAGTGTTGTAATTCACGAAGATGCCCACGTCGTGGTCGGGTGCTAAAACAAGTTGGCTCGCGAAGTCGATCGTTGCCCCCGAATGGCCGATGAGATTAGCGTCGGGTGCCCCGTACTCGTGGAACCCGTATCGCCAGTTGGTGACTGCCGGATGGCGGACGTGGTGTATCGCGTGCATCGCCTCGGCCGTCTGCGCAGACAGAATCCGCGCGGATCCGACCGCTCCATCACCGAGATGCGCGCTCATGAACGCCGCCATATCCGTGGCCGTCGCGCTCATCGACCCCGCGGGGCGCATGTTGATGAACACGTCTTCGGCGGTCGTGAACGTCTCTCCGTCCCGGGAGTGTCCCGCTGCGAGCGTACCGGGGTGGTCCTCCGGAACGGGCTGTGCGAACGTACTGTGGGTCATGTCGAGCGGGTCGAAGATCTCCGACTGGACGTACTCCTCGAACGTCGTATCGTTGGCTTCGGCGACGATATGTCCTGCGAGCGCCGCACCGTAGTTGGAGTACCCGACCAGCTCACCGGGCGGGCGCACGCGAGCCGGTTGCTGGTCTGTGAGAAGTGTCTCCAATGGCACGATTGCCGCTGGGCTTGCGACGATGTCCGGATCGAGAGCGGACTCGAAACCGGCTGTGTGGGTCCCGAGATGGTGCAGTGTCACCGGCGCGTCGTACGCCTCTTGGACAGTGACTTCCGAGTCGTCGAGGTACGTATTGACGTCTTCGTCGAGATCGAGTACGCCTCGTTCGACGCTTTGCATGACCGCGGTCCACGTCACCAGTTTGCCGACCGACCCGATACGGAACGCCGTCTCGTCAGCCCTGACCGGTTCCTCGGTATCGGCGTTTGCGGCCCCGTATCCTTTGACAAGAAGAGGGGTATCTCCGCTGACGATGGCGACGGTCGCTCCGGGCGTCGTCCCGATTCGTTCGGCCATCACGTCATCGACGAATGCCTCGAGTCCGTCCGGATCCGTGAGCGGGTCATCGCCAGTCTGTGAGTCGCTGGCTCGAGCGTTGATCGTGGCGCTGATTCGGCCGGCTGCAGTTCCGAGGCCGACAAACCCGAGGCCGCCGAGACCGGCGAGGAACGACCGTCGCGTGGTTCTATCAGCGCTGTCGTGCACCGGAGAGAGTCGTGGTCGTGTCATGAGTCGGAATGGCTGTAGGTGAGGCGGTTGTATTGTCGAGCGGTACGGTCGTATTCTCGCCATTGTGTCCACGCAGCCACGAGGACATATCCGCCGAGTATCGCTACGAGAAGCGGGATGCCGCGGGCTGGATTCCACAGGCCCGTCGCAGTGTGTTCGACCGTCAGCAGAGTCGGGATACCGGGAACGCCTGCGGCACCGATGCCGAAGACGTTCATCAGCGCGTAATTCACGCCGAGGTGCAGGCCCATTGGAAGTGCGAGCTCGCCAGTACGGAGGTACGCGACGCCGAATAAGCCGCCGAGCAGCCCCGTCTTCGCGATGACGAGTGTGATGCTGGCACCTGCGGCAATCGCGCCGGGGACGTGGACGAAAGCGAACGCGAACGTGCTTGCAAGCAACGCGACACCGGTTGCGACCGGACGAGTGACGCCGCGGGCCACGAGACCCTCGACCGCGTTCGTGACGAACGCGCCACGGTAAATGAACTCCTCGTAGAACGCGACGCCAGCAAACGCGGCGAAGAACGCCAGTAGCCATCCGAGAGAGGCTGCGCCCGGAACGAGTCCACTACTGGTCACCTGCAACGAGCCGGTATGCCGCGCAATGACGAACGTCAGTGCTACGACGAGGGCTCCGATTCCGGTTCCAGCGGTGAGATCACACCACCAGTCCCGCGACAGTCGATATCCGTACTCTCGGATCGGCCGGCGATCGAGATATCGGGCCGAGACGCCGAGAACGACCGTCATCACGAGGGTGGTCCCGGCGAATCCGGCCACCATCATTTGGCCGCGATTCAGGTTGAGCGTGAGCGCCGCCATGATCACGAATTGCAACGTGAGAAAGCCAGCGAGTACCGGGAGGAGCACACGCCAGACGGCCCGCACCCGGTCACTCTGCTGACTCCGGACAAGCGACCGAAGGCGGGAGCGAACGTTAGACATACGCCACCTCCGGCATGTCGGTCGAACTCTGATATACCGTCTCCTCCGGGAGGGGTTCACGATACGTCTGATGTGGTGCGTACGTAGTGGTTCCGTGGGGCGTAGAGTCTCGGTTACTGCGTCGATACGCGAGCGCTTTCGGGATCGGATGCGTGTACATCTGGTGATCACCTCGGGGTGGCTTCGATGGTAGTGACGAGACCGAAGAACGCGGACGAAGCGTTCTGGACCGTGAGGTCGGTCTGCTCGACGGTCTCCAGCGGATCGTGGTTCAGTCGGCAGCCGTTCGTCTCGTAGTGGGACTCGGCACGCCAGTCCTGGAGCCAGGCGAGCGGTGCAGCGTCGCTGCGACTGTGTTCGAGTAGTAGGATCTCGCCGTCAGGCGTGCAGACCCGCTCCATCTCGTAGAGTGCGGCAATCGGGTCGGGGAAGGTGCACGTAGAGAACGACGAGATGACAGTGTCGAAGCTGTCGTCCGGGAACTCGAGCGCCTGGGCGTCCATCTGGTGGACGGTCCCGTCCAGACCGAGTCTCTCGAGTTCATTCCGGGCGTGGGCGAGCATTTCGTCGCTGATGTCGATGCCGACGATCTCGCTCGACGATGGGAGGTACTGGAAGTTCCTCCCAGTGCCACAGGCGACGTCGAGAACGCGGCTGTTGGCGTTCTCGAACTGCCGGCGGCGATACCGACCTGCGAAGAGCCGGTCGAGTTGTCGCCACCGAGCGAGCGTGTCAGCCACCTCTGCGTACGCATCGGCGATCTCTTCGGCCGACTTCGATCGTCTCTGACTCGGTTGCTGCCGCTCGGTACTTTCGCTCTGTATTCGATTCTGCTGGCGTGTCGGTTCGTGAGGATTGCTTGATGGCACGAGTTGAGCCTCCGTTGACTGCAATTACGGCTCGAGCCAGCAACACCGATAAAAGTATCGTAAATTTGATAATTTATCGGATTCGCTTCAAAACGGGAGTTGAGCAGATAACCGAGAGATTCCGCTCCTGACACCGATAATCAGAGGCCTATTCGATCAGCACCGCTATCCGCTCAACGCTAATTTAGTAATAGTTCTATCACGATCGCCGAAACTCACCGCTTTCGCGTCGCACGCGCTCCGTCCGCACCACCGTCGCAGTCGAATCGAGATGGAGCCTCAGTTCATCGTCCCCGTGGCGCAACACGACCTCGTATTCGTCAGGATCAGACGCGGTTTGTTCGGAGGTCCAGCGTTCCTCGTGAACGTATTCGTGGAATTCCCAGATCCCCTGTGCAGTCACATCGATCCCGCGCTCCCAATAGAACGCGACCGACGCCGGGTGATAGACGACACTGTAGGTCAGCGGGCTGTTGTACTCCCGGAGACACTCCTCACAGCTACTCGTCACGACGAACGAATCAGCATCAGGCAACGCACTTCCAGGCACTTCAATCACGTCAGCGGAGAGGTGGGCCCCGCACTCCGGACACATCCCTCGTCGAATCTGCCCGACGTCCTCCGCACTTCGTAGCTTGACACTCCGAACGAGAGCGTCGCCGTCCCACGTCTCGACCTGAGCAGGCGTTATGGGATGGACAGGCGCAAAACCCCGCCCTTCTGGCGGGGATACGCGCCGTCACTGGAGGACGCCCACCACCGATAACTGCACAGCTGGATATTCCACGCGACAACCAAATATTCACATTACAAGGCAACATAACCAGTTATGGAGACGTTTCACGAATGCACGTCCACCGCACCTATCGAGCGAAAATCCGCAACCACTCACAAGTGGAGCGGATGCTCGACCTGCACGGGTGGAGTGCATCGAAACTGTGGAACGTTGCAAACTACCACTCCCGTGAAGTCTGGGAGGACACGGGCGAGATTCCCGACGACTCGGACTTGAAGCGTGAGTTGAAAGGTCACGACAACTACAAAGGACTCCATTCTCAGTCCAGCCAGCGCGTTCTGGAGGAACTCGCTGAAGCCTTCAACTCGTGGTACGGCAAACGCAAGAACGACTCTCGCGCGAATCCGCCCGGCTACCGCAAGAAAAACTACTACGACGACAACGGCAATCGTGTCCACGAAGAACACCCACGAAGCACGGTCACGTGGAAGCAGAAAGGCATCCGCCACGACGCCAAGCACAATCGAGTTCGATTGTCGAAGGGTGCAAACCACAAAGACCACCCACGCGACTGGGATTACATCCTCGTCGAATACGAGACTCGACCCGAGGTCACGGTTGAAAACCTGGAACAAGTTCGTGCTGTCTACGATACGTCGAAGGGCCGATGGGAACTCCACCTCGTGTGCAAACACGAAGTGGAAACACCTGACGCACCTGGCAACAAATCGGCTGGTGTTGACCTCGGCATCTGTAACTTCGCCGCCGTCGCGTACAGCACCGAGGACGCCAACCTCTACCCCGGAAACCGCTTGAAGCAAGACGGGTACTACTTCCCGAAAGAAACCGCCAAGTGTGACGATTCAGGTGGCGAACGGGCCACTCGGTTGCACCACAAGTGGTCGGAGCGCCGTACTCACTTCTTCCACAGTCTCGCCAAACACATCATAGAGAAGTGTATCGAGCGGGGAGTGGGGCGCATCAACATCGGGAAACTCAACGGCGTGCGTGAAGACGAGAACGGTGAGTCGAAGAACTGGGGTCGGCACGGAAATCTTGACCTGCACGGGTGGGCGTTCTACCGGTTCACCAAGATACTCACCTATAAGGCGAAGGTTGAGGGTATCGAAGTGGTGGAAGTGTCCGAGCACGACACGAGCAAAACGTGTTGCGCCTGCGGTAGGAAAGACGATAGTCAGCGCGTTGAACGTGGCTTGTACGTGTGTGAGGAGTGTGACGCGGCGTTCAACGCTGATGTGAACGGGGCGGAGAATATCCGGCTCGACATCAACGACGAAAGTAACTCCGAGTCTTCGGCCAGTTTGGACGGGGATAGGAGTACCGGCTGGTTGGCACAGCCCGGAGTCTACCTGTATGACCTCTCCCGAGGATTCCAACCTCGGACAGAGGTGGTAGACTGCAAACCTTAATATCCCAACGCTCGGGAATCCTCGCCCTTCAGGGCGGGGAGGATGTCAAAGTTTCCAGACAGGATGAAGCGAACGATGCGCTCTCCGGCGTGTGAGAGCGAGTACCAGTCGTCGCTCTTTCGGAGATACGTCCCGGTGAGTTCGCCGAGGTGATACGATAATTTCGACGTGTTCTCGACCGCTACGTGATCGTAAATTTCCGAGAACGCGAGCTCGGCGGCTCCGGCCCCCGCTTGACCGAGTTCGTACTGAGCGGTAGCAACTGGTACCAGAATATCGACTCGCGTTTCATCGGAGAGCAGCCGAAAATTTTCGGAAGTTGAACGTTCCTCGGTCATCGTTTCCTGTGACTAGTTTTACACGGCCCTTGAAACCCCTCGTCGTCTGACTGCCAGAATTACCCGCACCGTGCGCGTTCGCCTTGATGTGCCCGACGACCGCAACGGACCAGTTGATGAGCTGGTTTAAACAAAAAGGAGGGCACGCCGACCGGTCGCGTCGATTGCGATCGGGAAAGACAACGAACTGTCGAGTTGCGATCCAGTCTTTCGCACACTATTCGATATCCTGTTCGGCTGCTCCCTCGCGAATCTCTCGAGCGCTTTCGAACGGCGGCGTATCGCTCGATTTTCGATCTGTACTGAACAGTCGGACCGTCCATCGGGTCGGACGACAGATGGTTTTCTAGAATAGTCTCAAGACACCTTTTTGGTGTGTGGGGAGATAGCACGGAACACGGCTAATGACTTGCATGGACCCCCCTCCCAAACCTGACCCCGATGATGACGTATTCGAGGTGTGTCCGGTCGCCCGAGCGTTCGAGATAGTCGGATCGAAATGGCGGCTCACCGTCCTTCGGAGTCTCCACCTATACGGAGAACAACGATTCAACGAACTCCAAGAGACGACAACTGCCGATTCGGCCACCCTCTCTCGAGTACTCGAAGATCTAGAGGAGCGGAACCTCATCACTCGACGTTTGGAAGACCGACCGATCGCCACCTATTACGACCTGACGGAACGAGGTGAATCGCTCACTGGAGTGTTCGAGGAGTTCGAGGAGTGGGCGTTTGAATACACAGCCGCGGAGATGCCCGCCGTCGAGTTACCGGATTGACCACCTCTCGGCTATGTTTGAACAGCGAGAGAATCCCGGCGTTTACGCCGGGCGTGAATCGCGTCACTCGACTACACAATCCACAGTCGATGGCAAGCTGGATATTCAACGTGAATCCACACCACTTAGTTGGATTGTCTATATAGGCTATGTATGGCGATTCAGGTCACTCGCACCTATGTTGGTTCCATTCAGAACCAGCGACAGGTCTGCAATGATCTGGATTTGCTCGGAGACTCCGCCTCGAAGATCTGGAACGTCGCACGCTGGACAGCCGACCGCATCTGGGATGAAATCGGCGAGATTCCCGATGAAGGGACGCTCAAAGCGTACATGAAGAACCAAGCGTGCTGGAAAGACCTAAACGCACAATCCAGTCAGAAAGTCATCGAAGAACTTTCTGACGCTTTTCAGTCGTGGTTCGATCTACGACAGAAAGACGACAAGGCGAATCCGCCCGGCTATCGCAAGCACGGCGATGAACGACCACGTAGTACGGTCACGTTCAAAACAGACGGCTTCAAACACGTCCCCGAGAACAACCGCCTCCGACTCTCGAAAGGGTCGAACCTGAAAGAGAACTGGTCGGACTTCATTCTTTGTGAGTACCAGGCCCGGCCAGACATTGACCTCTCAGAAGTCAACAAGGTACAGAACGTTCGTGCGGTCTGGAATGGCGACGAATGGGAGCTGCACTTCGTCTGTAAAGTCGATCTCGAAACCGCGGATTCAGCAGGTGACGGCGTAGCAGGAATCGATCTCGGCATCACGAACATTGCCACGGTCGCCTTCCCGAACGAGTACGTCCTGTACTCCGGCAACTCGCTCAAGCAGGACAAGCACTACTTCACCCGAACTGAGTACGATACTGAAGGTGAGAACGGCCCATCGGAGAAGTCGATGTGGGCACGGAGAAAGCTCGCTGACCGTGAGACGCATTTCTACCATGTTCTCACGGACGCCCTCATCACTGAATGTGTCGAACGCGGTGTTGGCAGGCTCGCGGTGAGTTGGCCTGAAGATGTGCGTGAGTCTGATTGGGGCAAGACCGGGAACATGAAGTTGCATTCGTGGGCATTCGACCGCATCTACCAGTACCTCGAATACAAAGGCGAGATACGTGGCGTCGAGGTGCTGAAGGAGAACGAGTGGGACACTTCGAAGACCTGCTCGCACTGTGGCGACGACACGAAGTCAAACCGGATCGAACGTGGCCTGTACGTTTGTTCGTCGTGCGAGTTGGTAGCCAACGCGGATTGTAATGGGGCGGAGAATATGCGCCAGAAGATAACTCCGAGTCCTCACGGTGAGGACTCGGAGTAACGGCTGTGTGGCACAGCCATCGGTACACCTGTTCGACCGCAAGAGCGGGACGTTTCACACGAGAGAGCAGGTCGTGTCGTAGACCAGCAAATATCCCACCTGCGGTACGGGAAGCCGCGCCGTTTACGGCGCGGAGGATGTCACAGTCGTGGGTTTTCGCCTCTCCCTTCTGTAATCTCTCAGTTCTCTTGATCCGGGGTTACGTTCCATTACCTAATAGGGCGGATATCACTGACTCGCATTAGTATCACAAAAATTATAAATCCGGTCGGGGCGACGTCTTCGCTGTGGTCAACGGGACCACGGAGGCCAACAGGCATGACAGAAGACGGGCCGACTCCCGAACGAATCTTGGAAATCGGACAGGGATTTTGGGCCGCCAAAGCGTTACTGAGCGCCACCGAACTCGGTCTCTTCACGGAACTCGAGCGAAACGGACCGCTCACGGTCGAAGAAATAGAGGAGGCGATCGGCCTGCATCCAAGGGGGTCACGGGATTTCCTGGACGCCCTCGTGGCACTCGGTCTCCTCGATCGGGAGAACTACGAGTATCGGAACGCCCCGGAGGCAGCGACCTACCTCGTGGAAGACAAGCCGTCGTCGTTCGTCGGCTGGTTCGAGATGGTCAACGACCGTCTCTATCCGTTCTGGGGTGACCTCGAAACCGCACTCCAGACGGGACGGCCCCAGAACGAACTCGAAGACGACGAGGCTCACCCCTTCGAAGGGGTCATCTATCACGACGACGCGATCCTCGAACAGTTCGTCGGCGCGATGACCAGTTTCAGCATGGCCGCAGCGGATGTCATCGCTAACGAGTTCCCCTGGGCGGACCATGAGTCGGTCGTCGATTTAGGGACGAGCGAAGGCGTCGTTCCCCGCCGTATTGCCGAGGTGAACGACCACGTCCGCGCGATCGGAGCGGATCTCCCCCGGATCGAACCGTACTTCGAGAACTTCACCGGGGAGAGTCCCACCGCCGACCGCATCGAGTTCCGGACCGTCGACTTCTTCACCGACGAGTCGCTGCCCGCCGCTGATGTCTACGTCCTCGGCCACATTCTCCATGACTGGTCGGTCGACGAAACGAGAGCGATACTCTCGAAAGTGTACGACGCGGTGGAGCCCGGCGGTGCAGTTATCGTCTACGGAACGATGATCGACGAGGACCGCAGGAATGCGGTGTTGCCGCTCTTGATGAGCCTGAACATGCTGATCGAGACGCCGGACGGTTCGGACTACACCCCTGGCCAATGTATCGAGTGGCTCCACCAAGCCGGATTCGAGGGCGGAGAGACCACTCCCCTACCCGGTCCCGATACGATGGTCGAAGCAAAGAAATAGCACGTTCCACCGAAAATGCTCCAAGAGATTCACGACGGCGAGCCCAGACGAACTGGTTCGACAACCGACTGTGAAGATACCGACCGATCCGAGCGGCAGTCGAACGCGATTCCGAGCGTCGGACGACGACCGCTCCTGAAAGCGCTCGGGGTCGGTGCCCCACTCTCGGTCGGTGGCGGGGTCGTTGCTGCCAGCCAAAACGATCCACAGACTCCGCGTATCGATTCACACTACGGGTACGCGACGCCGAGCGCGAAAGACATCCCGGACAAACTCGAGCCGGACCACACGGTCGAACTCCGCGTCAGTGACCCGGCACCGGGGGAGCATGGTCCGCTGTTCCACTTCGAGCCGACGGGGCTTACGGTAGACGCCGGAGATATCGTTCAGTTCCGATTCACCACGCCGGATCACACGGTTACGGCCTATCATCCGGCACACGGATACCAACGGCGAATTCCCGCCGATGCGCCGCAGTTTTCCTCGCCGGTCGTCGGCGCAGGTGGGACGTGGTTGTACCAGTTCGAAGAAGAAGGGTTGTACGACGTGTTCTGTGCGCCCCACCACATCTTCGGGATGAACATGCGACTCGTCGTCGGGAACCTCGACGAGGACGATGTCCCCGACTACGAGGATACGTTCGAAGGGGCCGAAGGACCACCGCCACTCCTGGCCCCCTTCAGCAAGCAGTTCCTCGAGGGGGAACTCAACCGCTTCAGCGGACCGAACGCGAACGACAACGCCGAATGGGTGTGGCTGACGCCGAGAGAAGTACTCGACACGGACGTACTCGACCCGAATTCCATCCAGGCGGGCGATGGGACGGTATCGTTCGACGACGTTCTCGCCGACATCGAACGGGTCAGCGGAGGGCACAGCCATGACTGATTCACTACTCGTCGAGAGCAGACGCTCCATCGATGGGGGTACCAATGGTCGCGAATGACGACACCTTGACTCGAGAGCAGATCGAAGACCTGTTGCGGGCCTTCGAAAAAGGGGATACGGAGACAGCCGCCGCGTTCTGGGCAGAAGATGGGGTATTCATCGACCCACACTACCCCGAACCCGAGTACCGCGGGCCCGACGAAATCCGCAGAGCACTCGATTGGGCGCTGGAAAATATCGTCGAAGAACCCGGCCTCACCGTGCGCAAGGTCTGGGAAGACGACGGCACCTTCGCTCTCGAAGTGAACACACACCACCTCATGCAGGACGGAGCCGAAGTCGATTTCCCACAAGTGTTCGTCATCGAAAGCGACGCAGGAGCGATTGCTCGGTGGCGGTCATACTTGCCCTTCCCGCCACCCCCCTCAAATCAGCCTACAGGGTGATAGGTCGAGCGCCTCGGGGCTTGTCCCCGAAGTACTTCGCATCTCGAATCGTCGCGTAGTACTCTCTTGACCGGTCACAGTCGAGATGTGCGGTCGCCCACTCTGGTTCGAGAAAGACCGCAAAGTCCGTATACGTGTTGTCGTCGAGGGCGGACGGCACCCTCGAGTTGCGAATCCCATCTCGATAGCAAATAAGGAAACCGGTCACTCGACCGGCGGTTCGGCGTCCGTGATCGAAACGTCGTCCTCCTCGAGCGTCACGGCGTAGGCGCTTCGGAAACCCGCGTTGAGACACGGCGTCCCGGCGACGGTCGCGACATCCTCGCGTTCGTGAATGTGCCCGCACGCGACGAACGAGATGTCGTGGTCAGCGAGGACGTTCTTGAGCGCGATCGAGCCCCAGTGACGGCCGCCGATGCGTGGGACCGACTCCGCGACGCGGTCGAGCGAGGTGTCGAACGGCGGGACGTGAGTCAGCACGATCCGTCCGGTGCCCGGTTCGGTCCCGGTCGCGAGCGACCTGAGCGTCTCGTACCGTTCTGTGTAGGTCGCGAACTGGCTCTCGAACCCGTCGATTCGGTTTCGTAATTCGGCAAGCGTCGCGTCCGCTTCGTTGCTGCCGGCGCGGGCGAGCGTCCGCTTGAGCCACACGTCCGGGTCGTCCAGGCCAGCCACCGCTTCCGGATCGTATCGGACTTCGGGACCCGCGTCGAAAATCTCACTGCCGAACCCGGCCACGTGGTACCCCTCGAGCGCGGCCGTCTCGCGATGGAGGTTCCGTCCCCGCGTCGTCCCACGGACCAGATTCGCGTGCCGTCGGTAGTCATGGTTACCCGGGACGGTCAGGATCGGAACGCCGAGTTCGTCCAGTTGCCGAAAGAAGGCCTGCGCCTCCACGACGCCAACCAGTTCCTCTTGCTGTGGTTTCCCATCGGTCACAGTTACGCGGGAGTGAGCGACGTCGCCGACGGTGAGGACCGCGTCGAATCGATCCCACGACGGATGCGGATCGGCGGTGAATCCATCCTGGCCGAGGTGGAGGTCTCCGAGTACGAGCAGTCGCATTCGGACTCGCATCGAACGAACGACACACAGCGGCTTAATACTGTGTCCGATCGCCGGGCAGTTTTCGAACTTGGGACCGGCACGCGACCGTCAGACGTTCGACGGAGACCACGGTCGACCAGTCGACTCACGAAACGGTCACGAACGGCCGTAATACAGTTCTTTACCGCTGGTGGGTGGAGCCACGGCCGCACCATGAGTACCGTCGACGTAGCGATCGGTGTGGACGCGGACTGCGTCGCCGGCTGGCTGGGCTCCTACGGGGGTGCGGACTCGCCCGCAGATCTCTCCAGGGGACTGGCCGCCGGGAACGAAGGCATTCCGCGCATGCTCGCGCTCTTCGAGGAGCAGGATGTCCAGACGTCGTGGTACGTCCCCGGGCACACGATCGAGACCTTCCGCGACGAGATCGAGGCGATCGCGGCCGCCGGCCACGAACTCGGCGTTCACGGCTACTCCCACGAGAACCCGACCGACCTCTCGAGGGAACAGGAAGACGAGATCCTCGAGGTCTCGATCGAGCTCATCGAGGACGTTACCGGGTCGGAGCCGGTCGGTCACCGTGCCAGCTGGTGGGAGTTCAGCGAGAACACGCCGGAGTTAGTCGAGAAACACGGCTTCCTGTACGACAGCAGCCTGATGGAACGGATGTTCGAACCGGGATGGATGCGCAAGGGCGACAGCTGGGAGAAGATCCAGTACGACCAGGAGCCCGAGACGTGGATGGAGCCCTACCAGTACGGTGACGAGACCGACGTCGTCGAGATCCCGATCAGCTGGTACCGCGACGACATTCCACCGATGCTGTTCATCAAGCAACCGATCTACCACGCCGGGTACAAGGACCCGGAGATGATGTACGAGCAGTACTACAAGCGCCAGTTCGACTACCTCTACGACCGCCGCGGGGCGGGCGTCTACACGTTCACGATCCATCCCGACATCCACGGCCTGCCCCACATGATTCCCCTCCTCGAGGAGTTCATCCAGTACGTCAAGGGCCACGAGAACGCGCGGTTCGTCACCCTCGAGACGATCGCCGAGACGTTCACAGACGACCCGTCGGTGTACGAGAGCGAGAGCGACTACGTTTGATCGCTCGGTGACCGCGACCGATCGGCCGACGCAAACGCCGCCCGGATCGCTTCCGGGTCGTCGAACGCCTCGAGCGCCAGTGCAAGCCGAAGTCTGGCCTGCTGTGCGGAGAGGTCGCCAGCGAAGATTGCGCCGTACTCGCGGAGTCGTTCCCCGCCCCCGTCGCCGCCGTAGACCGGCGTGACCCGCCCCTCGAGACAGCGTGACGCGACCACGACGGGGATGTCCGAATCGATCGCGTCACGGACGGCGTCGGCGACGCCCGCCGTCGCGTTCCCGAGCCCCGTTCCTTCGATCACGATGCCGTCTGCGTCGCGCTCGAGCGCGGCCTCGAGGAGGTCCCCAGTGACGGCGCTACCGCTCTTGATCGTGAAGACGGTCGCCGCGAGCGACGTCGTCTCGATCGGCCGGGTCTCGCTTCTCGGCGGCCGGTGGATCGCAACGCCGTTCCGGTCGATCGTCGCGACCGGACCCGCATTTTTCGATCGGAAGGCCTCGAGAGCTGACGTATGGGCCTTCGTCACCGTCCGCGCGCTGTGAACCTCCTCGTTGAACGCGACGAACGTACCGCCGGCACCGCGGTCGGCGAACGCCTTTCCGGCTCGTACGGCCGTCAGGAGGTTGCTCGGCCCGTCCGAACTCACCTCGTCCGGGCGACGCTGAGCACCCGTCAGAATCACCGGCGTCTCCGGCCGAATGGTGACGTCGAGATAGTAGGCCGTCTCCTCCATCGTGTCCGTCCCGTGGGTGATGACGACGGCATCGGCGGAGGGATCGACGTCGAGTTCGTCGACGCGATCGGCGATCTCCTCGAGCGTCTCAGCGTCTATCTCGAAGCTCGGAATCTGTGCGACGGATTCGACAGAAAGCGTCGCGTACGTCTCGAGTTCGGGAACCGCCTCGAGGAGTTCCGGCCCCGTCTGGGTCGGTTTTGCCCCAGTGTCCGTCTCCGTGCTCGCGATAGTTCCGCCCGTACTGAGAAGGGTGACGTTCATACTGTTGACTTCCTCCCACCCCTGAAGGGATAGTTTCCTCCGCGGGTGAGTCGGCTATGCCGATACCCCGGAAGCAAATTTCCCCCTGTGCGGGGTACTCCGGTTTGCGGATTCCTCGTTGGTCGAGCGATCCCGCCGTCGCCAGCGGTGATCGGCCCACTCGAGACAGGGTACCCCGTGGTGTCCCTTCTCCGTCGTGTTCTCTCGGGAGACCGCGGGCCGAGCCATCGCCCCATCCTTTGCGTGTTCGACGAGTAGGTTCTCCGACGCCGCCAAATCCGAATGCCCCTCGAAGCCACAGTCGTAGCACGTGAGCAAGTCACCCTCGCGATGCACGTTCCCCGACGCGCACTCCGGACACGTTGAGGAAGAACCGGACTCGCTGACCTCATGCACCGGGATGTCGTACTCGCCCTCCAGTACCTCTCGCAAGCGGCGGCGGAACCGGCCGTGACTCCAGAACTGGTGGGTTTTCTCGTTCACCCGCGCACTCCAGTGTTCCTGAAGCACATCATCGAGGTCGCCGGCAACCACCGCGCCGACGCCGCGTTCCGCGAGCCATTCTGCGAGATCGCGGACGAGGGCGTCTTGGAGGTGGTAGACGCGTTCGGTACGCCGGCGGTACAGCTGGCGGATGCGCTGACTCGACCACTCTCCGTAGGCGAGTTCTTCTTGCAGGGCGGCGATCCGCTCCGTAGTCTATCGGAAACGTTTGAATGGGGAGCGGGCGTGATAGAGGCGTTGCGAGCCGGCGGAGGTGGTGACGGCGACGAGGTTGTTCGCGCCGATATCCAAGGCTGCCACCACCGCGTCGTCGCCCTCGGTGGCGGCCAGTGATTCATCCCGTCTGAGAACAGCTTCGGAAACGGGTTGTCGTGCCCTGAACGCTTCGGCGTCTCTGTCGTACACCAGTTCCAACCGACCTTGATCGCCCTCCCACCGCGGGTCGCCGCGGGCTTCGAGGCGTTCGTGGTAGCCGAGGCCGTACTTCTCTTTCAAGTCGAAGCCAACCGGGATTTCCAGCCGTGACCGCTCACCCCACTCGAGTGTGTATTGGTCGTTGCGGACGAGGGTCTGGAGGGCAGCTCGCATCGTGTCACATTCACGCAAGCGGTCGAAAAAGTGAGCGGAGATTTGCGGCCGTTCCAGCAGGAAGGTCGATATCGGCTCCGTAGCGATGTTTATCGCCCCTGGAGAGGTGGAGGGGCTGTTCAGTTGTCCCCTCCGGAGTGACAGATGGCAACGAGAGACATTTACACGGATACATGCGACGAAGACGTCCAGGCAACGACGACCGACTGTCCCGACTGTGGCGGCAATGTCTACCAGACTGACCGCGAAACAATCTATGAGGATTATGATCTTGTCTTCGAGGAAAACCACCTCGATTGAGGGCGCGAAGTGACGGGCCGGAATCGAAGAAACGGACTGGCGCACCACTGACGCCGACGCGTCGCGATCGCGGTCTCTCTGCCGAGATCGGCTATCGACGTGATAGGTCCGGAAACACCCTCTCGAATAGAAAGCGACGACAACTAGACCGACTACGTCGCGAACAGTCGCGTGCCCAGTGGCAATCGAAAGGAGAGCGCAATCTCGGCTACGGGCTGAGCGAAGTCCGACGGATCGTCGCGAGTCTCGGGTTAGCAAAAAGCATCCGCGACCAAGCATGCGCCCTTTTTCGAACTGCACACTCCGAACGGCTCTGCCAGGGAGGCTCGCTCGAGGCGGTAGCCGTGGCCAGCGTCTACACAACAACTCGATGTAACGGACTCAGACGGAAATCGCTGCCAGTGCACGTTATGGGCTGTCCGGACTCACTAATAAGAGCGGGACGCTGAACGGGAACGGGGATTACAGCGGATGCAGCGCGAAAGTTCTCGGATTAATCCGTGGGGCGAAGATTATAATATTTACTTGGAGCTCTTTCGCATATTCGGATGCCGAGCCCGAGGCAAGCCCACCACAGCCGCTGTCTCGGTCGGGGGCCGTACTGGCTCGGCCCAAAGTCCCGGCATCCGACCGGGAAACTCCCACGTGGGGATGCCCGTCTGTGACGGGTGCTGGTCTGTGACCAGCAGAACCCCACGACTTCAGTCGTGGGAGAAGTCAGACTCCCGACGGATCTTCGGTCCGGCAGACCGGAAGTCCCACGCTCAAGCCCACGAGTTTACTCGTGAGTAGATGACAGATTCAGTTCGGCGTCGAAACGAGCTTCATCGCTTGTTCAGTTAGCCGGTACCGATACGCCGGCCGGACGAGCACGATCTGTCCGTAAGCCTCTGACTTCGTGACTTCTTCAGAGGACTCGATCACTTCGACAGCCGTATTCAGTCGGTCTACTGGATTACCGGACCGCAGAAACGCTTCGACCTGCTCTGGTTCGATACCGAATTCCGCAGCCAAGATACTTCGAACTGTCCGCCCAACGCCGTCAGCGACGGCGACGGACGGCTCTGAAGCACTCGCCTGCGGCCCGTCACGCTCCGCGGCATCCTCAGCGAGTGCTGTGACCTGCAGTTCATCGTCGATGTGCGCGATGAGGGCATCCAGGTTTGCCTCCGCTTCCTCAGTCACCTGCCCGTTCACGATCCCGTCAAGGCGCTCGCTAATCGCAAAGATGTCCGGTCCAGACGGCGCTGTCTGCGCAAGCACCCCAGCATCGACAAGGTGATTCAACACTGTCCTCGGTTGGTACTCGATATCAACATCAAGCGAGTCGGGCATCTCCGCTCGCTTGATACCCTCTTGCTCGGGACCGATCCCCGCGTTGTAGAACGCCTTTGCAATGCTTACCTGATCGTCGACGCTGTGTGTGTTCCCCTTTCGTTCCCGGATATACCGCTCCAAGCGGTCGAAATCTGTGTCGCCATCCTCGTCAATGGTGAGTGCGTCCATGACTTGTCCCGGGAGTTCCGGACGTGGCGCGTCACGGTGCCGTTGGGCTTTCTCTGAAAGGCGCGTGTTGTCGTAGAGTGCGCGCGCTACGGGGAGCCCACGAAGATAGTTGTACTCGTAGAGAATCTCCACACCGCGTTCAGTCAGGCCGTAGAACTGCGATGGGAGATCGCGGGCGTCCTCGTTCGGCGGATGTCGATAGCAGTCGATGATATCATTGTCAGTGAGAACCTCCAGCTGGTCCCGGATTGCGGCTTTGTTCTTCGGCATCATGTACGCCAGCTCATCGAGGGATGGGAGATGCTCCGGGTGGCCAAGGATGAACTGCAGGATCAAGTGCCGCGTCTCCTGAGACAGGAGGTCGTAGATCTGCCGCTGTTCCTCGAACGGGCCGTTACCCTTTGCGGCAGACGCGTCACTCATGGTCTCACTTAGAAGTACCTCGGCGACGCGAATAATACTTTGGGTCAACTGGTGTGGTTAGAAAGCGTTTAAGCCATACTAGTCAGCAAGCTATTTATTTTCTCACCAAGGAACACTCAATATGGCTGACCCCAGCCCGCCTCCGAACGCGGCGGAGATCATGGAGAGCGTGAACGAGGCGCTCCGAGGTCTCGAGTTAGAACCACACGAGATCTCGGACATACTGGGGTTCGCCAATCAAGAACTCCCGCACCTCCACACGCCCGAAGACTCGTATTTCATCCTCGGCAGCTACCGTGACCCATATCTTCGACGGCTCCGCATCGTCCAGAACGAACTGGACAAGCGGCTCGGTACATATCCGTTCCTAATGGCTGATCTCTCGGAGTTGGATATCGACCGCCTCCCTGTCTTCCGCATTCGATTCACGCTCCTCGCCGCGCACGCCGACACCATCGTCGCGGTATATGAACAGGACGCCGGCGGGGAAGTCACCGAACTCGGGAAAATAAGCACGACGCCGTACTTCGCTAAATCGTACGTGCTACCGCGGGACTACGCGTGGATGACTGAACAAAACCTCCTCACTGAGGCAGACGTCGTCGCCGCTGCCGCGACTATCTACTTCAACGACGACCTCGACGAAGCCACCACCGAAGAAGAACTCGACTCACTCGTCACAACAGCCAGCAAAACCGATATTTCCCTCACGACACCAGAAGTCATCGACCGTCTAGAGGATCGAGAAGACAGCGAACACGCGCCCGTCTCATACAGCTGGGTCCATCTCAACGAATTCCGCCTCTTCGAACTCCACGACCGATGCTTCGCCTGGTCCAGTCCAGATGACCTACGCAATGTCGTAAATGAAGTTCCGTAGTACTGGGTTACGCTCTGAATTAGTCGTCCCGAAGTCGAGGGTTCGGACCGTCCGGTACTTCCTCCCCCCACTCTTGGGCCCACTCGTCCAGCCCCGCTAACACGTCGACGAGTTCGTCTCCTTTTCTGGAGAGGCCATAATAGACCGCAACCGGTGCGTCTTCCTCCATTCGCCGGGTGACGATATCGTTCTCGACTAGTTCGTCAAGCGCGTCAGAGAGGGTCTTGGAACGGGCACCCGTCGCTCGCTTGAGTTCGTTGAATCGCTGTTCGCCCTCTTTGAGGGCATAGATGACGTTCAGACGCCACGGTGTCCCGATTTGGTCGATGGCCTGAACGACTGGACATGCCGACGCGTTCTGTGTCTCGATCTCGTTCTGTCTCGAGTCGGTTTCGGCGGACACGATCAATCAGCCGTGGGAACGGCGCAGGCGGCAGTAGTTTCGGGATACGATTCGACGCCCGCGTATTCGACGAGGTCAGTTCCGAGAGTATCGATGCGCTCGACCAGGCTCTCATCAGTTACTTGCCCGTCTTCGAATGCGCTGTGCGAATCGGGGATCGCGACCTGGTGAGGGAGCACCCACGCGTCCAGCGCCCGGGCGACTGACCGGAGATGCTCCAGAGCCGGGGTCGGGAACCCGCCGCCAGAGACGACCAAGAGGCCAACCGTCGAGTTCTCGAACTCGTCGAAACCACAGTAATCGAGGGCGGTCTTCAGGACCGACGAGTACGAGCCGTGATACATCGGGGATCCCAGCAAAACCCCATCGGCGTTCCGCACACGTCTGCGGAGCTCTGGAGCGTCCCCGGCATCGGTCCGGTCGGGATCGAAGACCGGGAGGTCCAACGCAGCCAGGTCCACGAGATCGGTCGTGGCGCCGTTGGACTCGGCCGCTGCCAGGGCTCGTTCGAGCGCGTGACGAGTGTGACTCCCGTCGCGTTGGCTTCCGCACAGTGCGACTATATGTTCGCTACTATTCATGTGCATGCCTTATCGAATTGCACGTCCCAAGCCCAGTTAAGCGCTCGGTGGAACCCATTCCAGTAAATTGTCGGACATATCTCGAGCCCCCGCTCTCTCTGGATAGCGACCACCGCTTCGGCGAAAACCGTATCGGCACTTCGGGTTCCGGACCGGCTCGAGAAGGAACCGGCTCAGCCAGCAAGAAAGGGGAGTGCCGTCCGATACGTGACGTGTGTGGTTGATATCCGGTCAGAGGACGACTACGAGTATGCACCTTGGACTCGTCCTGGAGACGAACGACCCAGAACGCGTCTGGAACCCATTCCGTCTCGCAAATACCGCGCTCGATGTGGATTACAGAGTTGAAGTCTTTCTCTTCGGTGACGGTGTTGAGGAACCTGACTCTGAGCACGAGAAAATTACCCTACACGGCGTGATGCGCAAGTACACCAGAACGGAGGCGAACTCGCTGCCTGTGGGACGTGTCTTGACTCCCGCGACCTCGAATCGGACGTTCTTCGACCTCGTGCGACGGTGAAGGACTATCTGCGAATCGTCGAGGATGCCAGGAACGTGCTTACGATCGGGTAGCCAAGCGCTCACCGCCAGCGAATCGGGGCAATTTAGTCGGCAGCCTGTTCGGCCTCACGCGTCTCTTCTACTTGCAATGGGTCTGCCATCGATGTCGCAGTGACCAGTCGGAGGTACTGTCCCGCGTTCGTGAGGAGTTTGTTCTCCGCCTTCCGGAGGTGTTCTTCGTATGTCGAGCGAGCGACAGCCGTCTGTTTAGCCAGCTCCCGCAACGACGTTTTCCGAGGTTGCTCGTAGTACCCGCTTTCCAGTGCCAATTGGAGCGCCGCTAACTGCCGATCGGTGAGGTCCTCGAATAGTTGATTAGCCGGTGCCAGCATACTATGCGGAATCTGCGTCTCCGAGATCGAGGTCTTCGAAAGCAACTCGATCTCTCTGTCGGAGCGCAGTTCGCTCAACAATTCTCGAACGTCTTCGCTGTCAAATGCGACCACTGTGTAGTGTTCCCAGCCCTGATGATAGATCGTCGGCGACTGATACAGACAGTTGTATTTCTCAAAACGGTCGACGATGGATTCCTCTAGTGAACAGAGACAGGATTGCGTGACGACGTGATACCCGTCATCGTCCTCCGATTCGTGAAGGACGGTGCCGATTTGATTGATCTCGTCGAGCAATTCGTCGGTCGGCGTTGTTTCCGTGGTGATTTCGAGTACTTGGCAGTCGCTCAACGGCCATTCGCGTATCGTCAGGTCTGGATACCGTTCTGAAATCGATCGGTACGGACACTCGTGTTTGACCCGGATCGACGCCTCGTAGAGACCCATACGAGTAATTTCGAGCTGGTCAAAATTAACGGTGCCGGTCATGACCGGCAGTAGCCATATGCAAATATCCCACTTATTCGGGACTACCGATGCAAGAGCTACTGCCGGAAGACCTTAGCGAACAGCTCCAAGACGAGGATAGCAAGCCACTTGTCCTCGATATTCGCCATGAAGCGGACTTCGAGGAATGGCATATCCCCGGCAGTCTCAACGTCGATGTCTACGACGAATTAACTGGCGACCCCGAGCAGGCTAAGGAACTCCTTTCGGATCTCCCGCGTGAGGAACAGATCGTCACTGTCTGTGCCGCAGGGGTCGTCTCAGAGACCGCGACGAACGCACTCCGAGAACTGGGCTACGATGCGGTGACGCTCACGGACGGGATGAATGGTTGGAGTCGCGTTCATCGACATGCATCCGTTCCTGTTGACTTCGATGGTACGCTCGTTCAGGTCGCACGCCCGGGGAAAGGCTGCCTCTCGCACGTCCTCGTTTCGGACGGTGAAGCCGCAGTCTTCGACCCATCGCACTATCTCAAGGAGTACGAGGCGATCCTCAACGAGTACGACGCCGAACTCATCGGTGTCTTCGATACGCATGCCCACGCCGACCACGTCTCGGGCGCTGCAGAACTCGCCGATCGACACGGCATCTCCTACTACCTCCACCCAAAGGACGCTCTCTCTATCGACGCAACGCCCCTTGAAGATGGGCAGACCGTGACTGTGGGCCCCCTCGATATCGAGGTTATCCACACACCGGGACACAGCGAGGGGAGCGTCTCGTTCGCCGTCGACGGTGCAGCGCTGATCACGGGAGACACGCTCTTCCACGAGAGTGTCGGCCGTGTGGAACTCGGTGTCGAAGCCGGAATCGAAGACTCCGACGTTGAGCAGAATGCTGCGACGCTCTATGAGAGCCTCCAGCGACTACTCGACCGGCCAGACGACATTCTGATCTTGCCAGCACACGACCCCGGTTCGCCTGAACCGCCAGTAACTGCGACCATCGCTGAAGTCAAAGAATGGAACGATGACCTCGGGCGTGACCGCGAGGAATTCATCCGAGAACTCGCGTCGGATATCCCGGATCATCCGCCGAATTTCGAACGCGTCAAGCGAACGAACGTAGGGGCGGAATCGGTTCCTGCCGACGAGTTGGCCGACCTGGAACTGGGGCCCAACAACTGCGCAGCTGAGTGAATCATGAGTACGGAAACTGAACTTAAACAGGGCATCCGTGAACATCTTGGGCAGTTCTCGCTGCACGTCCTGCTGGTGTTCGCAACGGGCCTGACTATTGGGTCTGAACGTGCCGTCGTGCCCGTGCTGGGCCGTGACGTGCTCGGCGTCGAATCGCTGTTCGTCATCGGCTCGTTCGTCGTTTCGTTCGGCTTCGTCAAGGCGCTGCTCAACCTCTACGCCGGCAAGTGGGGGAGCGAGTACGGACGTAAGCCGGTACTCGTTCTCGGGTGGGCGACGGCACTTCCCCTCCCGATCATCCTCATCTTCGCTCCAAGTTGGGGCTGGATCACCGTCGGGAACGTTCTGCTGGGTATCAATCAGGCGCTGACGTGGAGTATGGCGATCAACGCCAAGATTGACATTGCGGGTCCCGAGCAGCGCGGACTTGCCGTCGGTATCGACGAGGCGTTCGGGTACACCGGCGTCGCCGCCGGTGCCTGGATCACGGGCGTGATCGCTGCTCGCACGAGCCTTCGGCCTGAGCCGTTCTACTTCCTCGCTATCGTCGTCGTGCTGGCGTTCCTCATCTCGATCTTCCTAATCAAGGAGACGGTTCAACTCACGCAGGTAGAGGTTGATGACGACGACCACCACGACGCGAACCTCCCGTTCATAGAGGTACTGAAGCGGGCGACCTACGGGGACAGGACGCTGTTCGCCGCGGCACAGGCAGGTCACATCGAGAAGTTCGTCGATACGCTGTTCTGGCTCGCCGTCCCGCTGTATCTCACGAGTCAGGGACTCGGAATCGCAGCAGTCGGGTTCATCATCGGCGTCCACAGCGCAATGTATTTCCTCCAAATCGCAACTGGTGGCCTCGCAGATCGAATCGGTCGCCGTCCGCCGGTCATCGCCGGGATGTTCCTCGCCGGCGCGGGTATCCTCGGGATGGTTCTCGTCGATGGGTATCTCCTATGGGCGATTCTCTCGGGTGTTTCTGGGCTCGGGATGGCGTTGCTGTATCCGAATCTGATGACGGTTCCGGGCGATGCCGCTCACCCGACGTGGCGCGCGACCGGCATGGGAGTCTATCGGATGTGGCGTGACGCCGGCTATGGGGTCGGCGCGATCCTGATTGGGCTCTCGATGGAGTTCGTGAACGCGGAAGCCGCGTTCTACATGACTGCCCTCCTGATGTTCGTGTCAGGGGCAGTCGTCTACGTATGGATGGAAGAGACTCATCCCGAGTTCGGGACGCACGAACCGCCCGCACCTGCACCGGAGCAGTCAGACAGAACCGTACTTCAAAGCTAAAATATTCTCGAGGGTCACTGCATAGAGTCTGTCCTTCTCATCTACTGACAACAGTGGGAAATTTGCCTCCGGTGGCTCAGGCACGGCCTGAATCACCCACTCGGAGAATCCCACGGTTGCAGCCGTGGGAGGAAGGCAAAGCAGCGAGCTAGCGGAATCTACTGCTACCAGGGTCGTAATGGCCAATTCGGAATCAGAACTTCGCCGTCGATCTGTCAGGTAGTCGGGTGGGTCTCGTAAACCGCCTCGCCGAGCGCGTCCTTGTGTACTTCGTTCGGACCCCCGGCGATCGTCAGGAGTCGTGCGTCACGAAGGTGACGTTCGACGTGCTTTTCGGTCGTATAGCCGATGCCGCCGTGGAGCTGCAAGGCATCGTTCGCGTTATCGACGGCCGCCTGGGTCGCGTACACTTTCGCCATACTGAACTCTCGAGTCGGGTCCAGATCTCGATCGGCTTTGGCGGCGGCTCGGAGTGTGAGCAATCGAGCGACGTCTACTCGCTCGGCCATCTTGCCGATTTGCCACTTGACTCCCTGGAAATCAGCGATCGAGTGACCGGACTGTTCGCGCTGTTTCGTGTGCTCGACCGTGTCATCGAGCACCGCGCGGGCGATACCGACGCCTCGAGCGGGAACGTTCACCCCGACGTTTACCTCGCCGCGCTGCACGTACGCCTCCCCCACGTCTCCGATACGCTGGGTGTCGGAGACACGCACGTCCGTGAGCGTTGCTTTCGGCGATTTCACTGTGTTCGCTCCCAGGGTGTCCCAGACGGTCTCTACCTCGAATTCCTCGGTCGGAACGAGGAACGCACTGATGTTATGCGGCGCTTCCGTCTCTGGACCGGTTTTCGCATACGTGAGGACGTAGTCGGCGTGCTGGAAGTTCGTGATCCATCGTTTGTGGCCGTTCAGCACCCACGTATCACCGTCTCGCTCCGCAGTCGTTTCCATCTCCAGTTTGTTACTACCGGCGTTGGTCTCACTGAGACCGAGGGCTCCGACCGTCTCGAACGACGCCATGGCCGGAAGGTATCGCTCCCGTTGTGGCTCGGTCCCGAACTTGTCGATGACCGTTGCGATATCGAGGTGGAGCGCCAATGCACTCGCGACGGGCATCAGTGCGGCGGACAGTTCTTCGATGACCAGTGCGAGCTCGACCAATCCCTCTCCCTCGCCATCGTACTCTTCTGGAAGGGTCAATCCCGCGTAGCCTCGGTCCCCGAGTTCGTCGAGGATCGAAGTGGGATGTTCTTCGTTCTGGTCGAGTTCGATAGCTTGCGGCATGATGGTGGTCTGTGCGAACGTTCGAACGTCGTCTCGGAGTGCTCGTTGAGCGTCTGTGAGTTGGAAATCCATGGGCATCTCGAATGTAGGGCTTGTATGTCAGCTGTGTTGATATATCGCTTGCGAAGTAGGGCCGTTTTCTGAACCTTGACTGCCTAAATTCAGCTCAAACAGACGTTCTAAGTCCAGTTAAACGCTCGGTGAAACCCGTTCCAGTAAACATGATTATATTTCTGTTGTGGTCTCGTCGACGACCTCGAACGAATCCCCGACGGTGAAGCCCAGTGACTCTGGAGCGTCTACCACCGAGACCTCGACGCAGAGCGGATCGGTCTCTCGAACGGAGACGGCACCAGCGTCGACCACGAACCCGAGGTCCCACAGCGGCGTCTCGCGAACCTCGAGGCCGGCGTCGTGGAGTCGCCCCGTAACCGCCGGCCGCGTCAAGAGGACGACGCCGACAGGAACGAAGCTGTAGAAACTGCACCGGTCGCAGTCGACCGCAACGACCGCGGGATGATCCCGGGCGAAGTACTCGTCGTACCGGTCGAGCTGTTCGATGACGCCGATACAAGCCCCCTCTTCGTGGACCCGGCGAGTTAGCTCACGGTCGATTCGGCCGGCACAGAACGGGCAGACGCCCTCGAGGGCACACGACCAGACGAGTCTCGTCCGCCGATCGAAGGCCGCGACGATCGCGTCGTCGTCGCGGTCAGCGATACCGCCGGGGTCGAAGGGCCACTCGAGCGCACGGTTCCCACAGTCAGCGCAACGAATTCTGGCGATGTAGTCGGTATCGTACGTAAAGGTCAGTCGACCCCCGCACGACCGGCAGTGCTCGTCGAGTTCGACTGGCCCGACGGCGACTTGCTCGTGGAAGACGCCACTCTGAATCGCATCGAGGACGCGGTGACCGGGATACTGCAGTTCGTACCCCTCGTCGGTCTTCGCGACGAAGTGGTCCTGCAACTCCGAGAGATGGTACGTGAAGCTCCCGGAGTCGCGTTCACCGACCGTCTTCCGGAGTTCCGAGAACGATAACGAAAACCCGGGGGCATCCCACAACGCAAGCAAGATTTCCAGCCGCAGGTCGTGGCTCAGAGTCATAAACGCCGATTCGGCGTCAGTGGCAGCCTGAACTCGCTCGGACGGATCGCTGGCCATACGTGCCAAACCGGCACAATCGAGTATAAATGTTGAGCCGGCTTTGTCGAATTTCTTAGAAATTGACATGTTTTAGCTGAATTGAGCCGTCAGAACTGGTGGTTCATGACGGTTTTCAGCCGTCGGTCTTCGAGAGATTGCTTCTGGGACTCGGATGTCTGCTAAGACGACCGCTGGTCCCGAGCATCGGTGGGAGCAGTATCCAGATTGAGAAAGCGGATGCCAGGGGTCACCCCCGAGATGATTCACTTGGTCGCGTCGTGAAGAACGATCGTAGCGTCGGCAAGGTATTGATCGAGGACGTGAGCGTCCGCTTCGAGTGTCTTGAGATGTCGACGCAGGAGTTCGCTCGTCGCCGTATCACCGAGTCGGTCCGCCAGTTCGATGTGTTCGCGCCACTGCACCGCGAGCGTCGCGTACCCGTCGAGGTCACGCTCGAGCGACGAGCGGATATCGTAGTGATGGGGGTCTTCGATGAATATCGGCGCGTGTTGGCGGATACCCATCGGCCCGCAGGCCGGAACGCCGCCGAGCGCGGTGATCCGAATGGCGATGTCGTCGGTCATCTCCGTGAGCCGGTCGGCGGCGTCCGCGAGGAAGTCCCTGATCGGCTTCAGTTCGGCCCCCTCGGCGAGCCAGTAGTGCTTGCGCACCTGATTGAAGAGGATGTACAGCCCCGACACTTCGCTGTTCAAGGCCGTGACTAACTCTTCGGCGACGTCCCGTTCTAGTCGGAGTTCGTTGTCGGCGACCGTGTCCCATTCCTGACGGACGTGAGACGAGTCAGGGCTCCGGAGGTGTGGCGTTTCCATCATCGGTCCTGCAGCACCTCCGCTCGAACGAGCGTCTCGGCCTCGAGTAATCGCTCGACGACGTTGGCGTCCGCTTCGAGACCTTCGAGGTGGTCACGAAGCAGTTCAGCCGTGCCCTGATCGCCCCGTTCCTCTGCGAGAGCGACGTGTTCGCGCATACTGACGATGAGGGTCGCGTACCCCTCGAGATCGCCTTCCAAGGAGGCACGAAGGTCGTAGAGGTCCTCGGCCTCGAGGTGGACTTCGGCCCGTTCCTGCAGCGTCGGCGGTGTGTTCGGGGGAATCCCGCCCAGTTCGACGATCCGAATTGCGAGGTCGTCGTTGATCTCGCGCACGCGCTTGTAGGCCTCCTCGAGGAAGGCAGCGAGCTCCTCGTGTTCGGCACCTGCAGCGGTCCAGTAGTGCTTGCGAAGCAGGTAAAACAGGTTGAACGATCCCGCGTGGTCGACGCTCAGGGCGTCGACGATTTCCGCGGCGTCGGCGGGATCGACCCGGAGTGCGTTCTCCGCGATGGTACCCCACTCCTGACGGCGCTCGCCCGGCTCGGGCTCCCGAACGAGCCGGCCCTGTTTCTGTGCCATTCAGGTCACCGTTCAGTGAGTGGCGCTCTCGAGGACGAGGGTGTCGTCTTCGAGGTAGTGCTCGAAGTGGTGACCGTCTTCCTCGAGGTCGACGAGAATTTCGCGCAGCATCTCGCCGGTCGCGGGGTCACCGAGATTCTCGGCGAGTTCGATGCTGTCGCGCATCGACTCGATGATCTCGCCGTACATCTCGAGGTCGTTCTCGAACATCGTCCGGACGTCGTAGACGTCCTCGCCCTCGAACTCGACGGTCGCGCGCTCCTCGAGGTTCGACGGGCCCGAAACGGGGACGCCGCCCAGCGCCTGCGCGCGCTCGGCGATCTCGTCGGCGCCTTCCTCGACGTGTTCGTAGGCGTCCTCGAGGAACTCGTGGAGCGGGAGGAATTCAGCCCCTTCGACGACCCAGTGGTGTTTCTTGAGCTGGTGGTAGAGGACGTACGAGTTCGCCAGTTCGGAGTTCAGTGCCTCGACGATCTGCTCGGCTTTCTCCTGCTCGAGTCGGAGCGCGTTTTCCTCGACGGTACCGGCTTCTTGACGGACGGTTGACTCTTGGGTACTCATTGCATGGGGAGATAGCTCCTCCATCGTCTTATAGCTTTCAGAAGTCGAACATTTTTGGCGTGCCTAAATTCATTCTGCAAATTCAGTAACTCTCCTTTGTTTCTAAGAAAACGATTGGCGACAGAGGTCACTGAGTTAGTCCTGCAACCCAACTACAAAGCGGAGTCAGGGGGCCTGAGCTACCGATAGGTGATGCTCAGTCAATGATCAAACACTCGGCTCCCTCATTGACGGGATCGTCCTCCTCGTCTCAGATTTGATGGCACGTCGAGAACCACTAACCTACGGACAACTCACTGATACCGACGGCATTACGGTCGACAGTGCACTCGTCGGCCCGAACCAGAGGAGGCGGGCCAGGACTAAGACAGAGTAGTAGAAATATAGTGGTATGAGCGAGACGGAGCATCCGCCGTCTCCGGATGGTCTTCCGATTTTCGGGAACGGCGTCGCGTTTTCTCGGGATCCGGTTGAAGCGATGGAGTCGTGGGCTGCCCACGGTGATCTCGTTCACCTCCGGTTCATGGGTGAGTCAATGTACTTGGTGACACACCCGGATCTCATCAAACAGATTCTCGTCGAGGAACAGCACAAATTCACCATTGGGCCGGAACAGCAGGAGACCTTCGCAGGTGTCGAAGATCACGCAATGACGACTGCGACTGGCGACCGGTGGAAACGACTGCGCCGGGCGGCACACCCGGCATTCACTCGTGAGAGTATCGCCAGTTACGGCGACCGCATGGCGTCCGTGACCGCCCGATTCGTCGATGAGTGGGCGGACGGCGAGCAGTTCGATCTACACGCAGAGATGCGTCGATTGACGGTACAGATTCTGGGTGAAACGCTGCTGGACGCGGATCTTCGCGGACAGGAGGAGGTGGTGATCGAAGCTGCAGACGCACTCGTCGATCGAACGAACTTTCGACGACCAGGACAACTGCTTCCAGACTGGATTCCGACACCGACCGACCGTCGGTTTCGCCGCACAGTGCAGCGCCTCGACGCGTTCGTCGACGAACTCGTCGACGAGCGACGGGACACAGGGACAGCGGCGAGCGACGACGTCTGTGCGACGTTGCTCGCTGCTCACGAGGATGGTGACCTGACACTACCGGAAGTCAAGGGGAACCTGGTAGCGTTCCTGTTGGCGGGCCACGAGTCGCCTGCGGGTACGCTCACTCGAGTCTGGTACGTGTTCGAAGACAATCCCGACGTGTACGAAGCACTCTGTGAGGAGTACGACCGTGTCGTCAGTGGTGATCGACCGACCATCGAGCACTACGATGCACTCGAATACACGCAGCACGTCGTCGCAGAGACGCTTCGGATCTATCCACCGACGACGGGTGTCAACCGGCAGGCAACCGAGCCCGTGACGCTGGACGGCTACGAATTGCCCGAGGGGGCTCGGTTTCTGATTCCCCAGTGGGTCCCCCATCGGGACGAGCGGTTCTGGGATTACCCGGAAGCGTTCATTCCTGACCGATGGACTCGGGAGACCGATCGCCCGGAGTACGCGTACTTCCCGTTTAGCGGTGGGCCACGCGGCTGTATTGGGAACGATTTCGCTCGGCAAGAACTGACGTTGGCGCTGGCGACGATGGTCGGTCGCGTCGACCTCGACGTGACTGCCGACGAGCCATTGACGTTCATTCCGTCAGTTCAACTCCGGCCTGCGACTGACATCACTGCGGAGGTTCGTCGACGGTGAGTTGCAGTGGAACGATTTGGAAATACCGGGGCAGATCGTCGATACTGCAATGCGCTATCTTCCAGTTTTGTTTGAACGAACTCATGCGTTTATTATCCCGGGACCATCTCGTTCATCACAATGGTGCTGAATGAAAAGTCCTGATAGGAGCCGTCGACCAATTTTCGTCAGTATTCTGCTCGTCTTTGCCGTCGGTCTCCATATCGTTTCTCGAATTATCGAGGTGAGTTCTGGAGTCTACCTTCACAACCTCTCCCGAGGATTCCAACCTCGGACAGAGTGGAAGACTCCAAACCGTGACTTCTCCCACGACTAAAGTCGTGGGCTTTCTCCTCGAATCTTGGGTAATATCCCAACTGCGGTCGGAATTCCTCCGCCTGAAGCGGCGGAGGATGTCGATATCGATGGAGTCGCCGTCTGTTCTGATAATTATGGTATACATCCACTGAAAGTCCCCGAGTCCCCATTCCCGACCGAGTTCGATAACAGACAGCTCTCAATGTCTGATAGAACTATAACCATTACTCACGGTTTTCTCGAATGAGATGGTAGTGGTATTATAGATATGGATCACATCGGATGAGATACCATGCATGACTTAACCGGATTCCAGCGTGATCTACTCTACGTCGTAAGCGGACTCGAGGAACCGCACGGCCTGGCGATCAAAGAGGAGATGGAAGAATACTATGAGAAAGAGGTTCATCATGGCCGGTTGTACCCAAACCTCGATGAACTCGTTGATAAGGGGTTGATCGACAAAAGTGAGAAAGATCGCCGGACGAACATATACGCCACTACCAGCCGAGGTCGTCGTGAACTCGAGGCTCGGCGGGACTGGGAAGACCAATACGTCGATCTCTGAGTACTGAAACTCGACTGGTAAGAGATCGGTCCGCTGATCGAATATCGCCGGTAGAACCAAGATACTCGTACCCCTCCGTCCGAAAAAGAGGATTTTCTTCTGGACGTCCCAGACGACTTGCTCTGCCTGTTTACCGCACATCTGGAAGAAACGGAGGACGGGTTACGTTATCGAAATATCTGCTCCTGAAGTGACGAACGGCCAAGTGACGACAAACGAGATGTATCGTGTATCACTTATTCAAACTGAAGCTTCTGACCTCGTTGAAGCACTCGAATATTGATAGTTTTTGGACTTTTTCTGAATAGCGAGCACCTCTGATGCACGTCCAGAAGTCACAGACCTGGATCAGTTGTGGGCGATACCGACAATATTATCCAAAGGTAGAGTCTACGGTATGGTATGACGGTCCTCCAGATGTTCGGAACCAACCCACTGGGTAGTTTAGTGCTGGCGTTAGTGGTCCCGTTCGTGATCGTTGTCTTCGGGACGTATCTAGGGGTTCTCGGGGCGCTTCAGACGTTCTTCGGTGAGTCGTCGTGGCAAGACGTCTCGAGCGTTGAGGAAGAATGAGACGTTCGCCCGCCGACCTCCCCCGATGCAGTGAGGGAGGTCATAAGAACCCGGGGGTTGGGTGGAGAGATTCCCCTCTTGGAGTTTCGGAATATGGTAGTGATAGAGCTTTAAATACGTTGCTTTGACTACCTCTGCTGAGACGTTGAGAAGGGTATCGGTATCGGATTCAAAGAGTGGTGCTTCATCCGCTAGATCCCCAAGCGCCAGTGGAGTCAGATACTTCTCGAGACAATACAGGGCGAACCGGCGCCGTTTCTCCGAGAGCAGATCGAGCAGTACGTCAGTGGACAGCTGGTATCCTGGATCTGTTTACCGGTCAGAGACGCCGTAATCGACGTGAATGGTTGGCGAACTCGCCGACTCCGGTGCCGGAACACCGTTCCAATCCACCGCTCGGATGTTCGCACACTCACCGGAGAACCGGAAACGTTGTACACCGGTTTCGATCGAACCTTCGGCCACTCCACCAGAGACTATGACGGCCTGTTCCATAGGGTCGTCAGCCACCATTTCGATCTCACCTGAAACCGAGATTTCGAAGTTAGAGGGGACACCTCGTCCAACAATTGTCACGAGATTGAGCAGGTCGCTATCATCTGTCCTCATACTTTGCTTATTTTCCGTTGTATCCCGAGTCATACCACATGCTCTCGAGCATCTCGATATAAGCTTTCTTGTCGGAATATCGGTAGATAGCTGAGAAACTCTATGTTCTCAAAATAGAGACCGCCGTGAGATGTCTTTTTAGAACGTATATACCCTGTTATAAGACCCGGCAAACGAATGTACAAAGATGATAATAAATAGCGAATATAGTATATATGGCGTATGGACGATTTGACCGGCTTCCAACGCGACCTCCTGTACGTGATCGCAGGTGCTGATCAGCCATCTGGCCAAGATGTAAAAGACGAAATAGAAACATACTATGAATCGGATATCAATCATGGCCGCCTCTACCCCAATCTCGATACCGTCGTCAACAAGGAGTTAGTCGAGAAGGGGCAACTGGACCGCCGCACCAACTACTATGATATCACGGACGAGGGGCTCGAGCAACTACAGGAGCGGCGGGAATGGGAATCCCAGTACATCGACGTATGAACTCTTCACGCAGCAGTTGGTGAGTTCGATAGTCAGACGACATCTCTCGGAGGTATTCTGGCTATGACGGCGTACAGCTGGTCCATCGATATTGGTACTAGTAAGAAGGGCGGTACTCGATTTGCTTATATTTCTCAGACCCGCCGACGTCCACGAGAGCGAAGTTCTCGTGTGGCCTTTTGGAGAGCAAAACTCTCCAATGGTCGGCGAATCGTTGATTCGCCTTGACATCAGGACGCGAAGCGTTCTGCGGACGGCGAAGCCGTCGTGGGGTCGCCATTGATGAGACTGCTGTCAAGATTACCGGTGGCTGCCATTGGGTATATGAAGCAATATACACGGATTCTAGACTCGTTCTTGATGTCGCAGTGTCCGGGCGACCAGGCGCCGATCCAGCCGCTGCATTCCTGCATCGACTGACCGAGCAACACGATCTCTCCGAGACGGTGTCTCTCGGCGATGGAGACGGCTATCTGACTGAAATCTTCGATGAGGATTGAGCGATCAGCTTGACTATGTCGACCGAAACCGCATCGAGAAATGGTTTCACACCCTCAAACTGCGTATCGACTGCTACCATACCTCGTGGGTGGGCAGTCGGGCGAGTGTTTGAGTCTATATTGATCAAATCATACAATACTATGCCACACAATGATCGTACCAGTCACTCAGCAGACAGAAACCAGCAGAGGTGCTTAACTAGACAGTGCCTCCGCACGAATCGCAACAGCGGTTTAAACCTACCAGTTCCAGTTAGATCTGACCAAGTACTATACCGGTACGGTGCTATCCCACCGTGCTGCCGAGATACGGCATTACGATCACGCCAGCTCTGGTGCCGGGGTCATCGACGAGTTCGTTGCTGATGCGGTGGCCACCGGCGGTACGTACTCGACCACCTTTTCCGCGACCGTCGATTCCGTTCGGCGTATCGGGACGTGTGAAATCGTCACGGTTCGCACCCGGCGATGAGATGCGTGCTGGCGGGTCGAAGCCGTCCAGAGAGGGATCGTCTCCCGGACCGGGTCCGTCGGTATCGAAGCCGGCGCACAGACATTTATTCACCGATGGAAAACGGAGCGTATGTCCGAAGTAGACGGCGGATGGGTCGCGCTCTTCTCCGGCGGCAAAGAGTCCTCGTGGGCGCTCCACTGGGCCTTGGAGAGCGGCCGTGACGTCCGCAGACTCGCGATCGTCCACCCGCCGGAGCAGTCCCAGATGTACTACGCCCCGGCGAAGACGGTGACACGACTGGCCGCGCGCAGCATCGGGATCCCGACCGTCGACGTCGCGCTCCCCATCACTGACATCGAACCGCCTGATATCGGAGGGGACCTCGGACGGCCGTTGGAAGGACGCGGTGATGGAGAGATGGAAACGCTCGAGTCCGCCCTTTTGCGACTGGACAGTGAATTCGACGGCGGTCTGGACGGGGTCGTCGCCGGAACCGTCGAGAGCGAGTTCCAGGCCGATCGACTCCGATCGATGTGCGACCGCGTCGGTTGCGCGTTCTTCGCACCGCTGTGGCAGGCGGACCCCTGCGACCTCCTCGACGCGATGCTCGAGGCCGGCCTCGAGATCGTCTTCGTCGAGGTGGCGGCACCCGGGTTCGACGAGTCCTGGCTCGGCCGGCGACTGGACCGGGACGCCCTGACGGACTTGAGGGAACTCCACCGAGAGCGCGGTATCCACATCCTGGGCGAAGGCGGGGAGTACGAGACGGTCGTGACCGACGGGCCACATATGTCACGTCCCGTCGCTATCGAATTCGAATCAGAGTGGTATGGCAGGTGGGGGCGCGTGCGGATCACCGAGGCTCGACTCGATTCGTCTGATTGAGTTACCCACGACGAAAGTCGTGGGATTCAGCGTGGATTCCCGATCTAGCCGCAATCGCGCCGGTGATTCGTACTCACCATTCTCGTTCAGCATCCCGCTGCAGCGAACCGTGCGATCGAGCACGCTCTCGATCTCGCGTCGACGTTCGATGCCGACCTCCATGTGCTCTACGTCGTTGATACCCGACGGTACGGCGAGTCGGCGCTGGCGGAGTTGGAGACGGCTGTCGCAGATCTGAAGGAGCAGGGGGAGGGGATCCTGCGGAATACCGAGGCCCAGGCCGACATCGATATGACGACTGAGATCCGCAGCGGCCGTCCACACGACCAGATCGGTGAGTACGCCGAGGAGATTCATGCCGACCTGCTCGTGATTGGCAACCGCTGTCTCGGTGCCGGCGGTGAAATTGGAAGCACCGCAGAACGAGTGGTCAGGTACGTCGATCGACCGGTGATCACGGCCCGAATCAGCGACTACTACGAGAGCATCACTATTCTCGACTCGAGAACATGACAGCTGTATCAACGATTTGAGTATGGGTTATTTAGCGGCTTTCGACGTTGGTACTTGTATCCGATGTACGACACGATACTCGTCCCGACCGATGGGAGTGATCCGGCGAACCGCGCCGTCGAACACGCGCTGGAACTGGCCAATAACTACCAGGCAGACATCCACGCGATATACTGTGTCGAGACGTATCGGTACGGCGAACCAGCGCTGAGTAGTGCCGAGATCGTCCTCGACCGACTCGAAGAACAGGGCGCGGCGATGCTCGATGAACTCGCCGATCGTGCGGACAACGTCGGTATCGACTGTGGTTGCACCGTCTGCCACGGAAGGCCGTGGGAAGAGATCCTCGAAAAGGCCGACGAGATCGATGCTGACCTCATCGTGATAGGATTCCAGGGACAGAGTCACGAGCGCCGGGGCAAGATCGGGAGCGTCGCCGAACGAGTCGTCCGACACGCCGATCGACCAGTGTTAACCGCGTAACGATAATTCCGACGTCGAATCTTGTGTCCATATTCCTTCGACGGTTCAAACCGCCTCGTTCTCGAGTCCGCTACTGGCGAGAATGCCGATCACGTCCTCCGGTTCCCACGGATAGCCCGACGCAGAGCAAGCGGTGTACGGGCGTGTCGCCGAGACGGTCCTCCGTCGGGCGCCGACTCCCGTCACTGTCGTTCGATGAGCGACCGCTCGGGGACGCCCCAAGCTTGTTCATCCCCAGTAGCGGAGATGACGATAGCAATGACGTTTCTCGTTCCCTTCGACGGGTCCTACCTGGCCGAGGCAGCACTGCTGCGGGCGGCTGAGTACGGCGAGGCGCTGGATGAAGACGTGATCGCTCTGACTGTCATCCCGGACGACGAAGCGTACGCGATCGACGTCGGGTGGTACGAAGAGGGGGAGGACGAACCCTTTAGCGTCCCGTACGTCGCCGGAAAGCTCCACGAGGGTGTCACCGATATCGCCCCATAGGCCGCGTTCCGGTACGAGCGAGTCGATCGGAGAACGCCCGCCGAAATCGCGACGCGGATCAGATCGATTGCCGAAGAGGTACGACCATCGGTCGTCTTCCTCGGAACCGACAACGTCGGCGAGATCGCCGAACCGGTGACCAGCGTCGCCGGCGGCGTCGCGGAAGACCCGACCTACGACGTTCACATCGTCCGATACTACGCACCGCCGTCGATTCCGGAGGTCAGACTCAAGGAGGGTGGATATACGGACCAATAACGAGCGACCAACAGGTCACGCCGGGGGAGTGCTCGGCTCACGGCGTCGCCAGGTATTCCGTCGGCTGACGATCGGGACCGACAACTTGCTTGATCGTCAACGCTGTATCTGTCACGTTTGCTGAGATAACCTGTGCGATTGATAGGCGTCGGGGTCGAACGGATCGACATGTTCACGACCGTACTCGTACCGACAGATGGGAGTCCCGGAGCCGAAGTCGCGATCGCCCATGCGACGGAGCTGGGCTGGACGTACGACGCCAGTGTACACGCGCTCTACGTCGTCGACACCGAGGCCGAACCGACCGGGCTCCCCACTGACGAGCGAGAGGAACTCCGCGCCCCGTCCGAGCGTCGCGGACGCGAGGCGACGATCCGAGTCACGGATCGGGCCGAGGACCGCGACCTGAAGGCAGCGCGGGAGGTCCGCGAGGGGAGCCCACACAGGGAGATCCTCGAGTACGTCGACGAACAAGACGTCGACCTGATCGTGATGGGGACCCACGGCCGCACCGGCGCTGATCGCGTTCGCCTGGGCAGTACCACCGAGCGGATGATCACGCTCTCGGACGTGCCGGTGCTCTCGATTCGCCTCTCCGAGGAGCCCGAGGAACCCGACTCGGACGTCGGTCCGTACGACGATGTGGTGATTCCGACCGACGGGAGCGACGCCGCCGAACGCGCTGCGGAAACCGCGCTCGATATCGCCGAGAAGTACGACGCAGCCGTTCACGCCGTGTACGTCCTCGACACGACGACGTACGCCCTCGAGGACGCTCCGCGGAGCATCATCGGGCTACTCAAAGAGGGCGGGCGCAACGCGACAGAGTCGGTGGCGGACATGGCACGGGAGCGGGACCTCCCCGTGACGACCGACCTTCGACGGGGCGTCCCGGCGGACGAACTGCTCGACTACGCCGACGGCGTCGATGCGGATCTGATCGCCATGGGGACACGCGGTCGAACCGTCGGGTCCGGCCGGTTACTGGGGAGCACCACGGCCCGCGTCGTCCGTCGATCGACGGTCCCGATACTGTCGGTCAGCTAGTCGTCCACGGTTCGATGCGCTGTTCGAGCTAGTGAACTACCCTACTCGCTCACGGCTGACGCCGTTCGATCCTTGAGGGTAGGGCTTCCTGCTTCCACGACGCGCTTTGCAGATACAGGCGTATCCACAGGGAGTGCAGTCTCCACAGGCGTTGATTCGGAGTGTTCCACTCCTACGTCTTCGAGGCCGCGAGAAAGAATGTTCCACGCCGCGTTCGCGTCCCTATCCGCCTCGAAACCGCAGGCAGGACAGGAATGTTCACGGACCCACAGCGGCTTCTCCGTCGAGACGCCGCACGCCGCACACTCTTTTGTCGTCCCTCTCGGGTTGACCGCGACGAAGTGCGTCCCTTCGCGGTCGCACTTGTATTCGAGCAGCGAGAGGAACGTTCGCCACGCCGCCGACGCCGTGTTGCGACTGTTCGGCGCCGATTCTATCATCCCCTTCACGTTCAGGTCTTCGGCCGCCACGAGGTCGTACTCCCGTGCGTAGTAGTTCGAGAGTTTGTGCAAGAAGTCGCGGCGCTTTCGCTTGAGTATCCTACTGCAAAAACGGTGCGGTTGCGTGGGCCTGTGGGCCTGCTACCGAATCGTGTATGAGAATCGTGCGCCGCTGTATCCCCTCCCTGCTCGCGACTCCCGTTCGGTCGGCGCTCGCTGAGGAAGGGGGCTTAGCGCCTCAATTGAGCTAAACGCCGAGGGCGTCACGTAGCACGACTGCCACGGCGAGGCGGGTCGGCCCCTCCTGTCGCGCTGGTCGATTGGACCGTCCCGATCAGGTGAGCAGTACCGGCCGCTCTATGGTGCGAGTAACCCGGTCGGCGACACTCCCGATGTGATGGCCGGTTTGCGAGCGCCCGTGGCTCCCGAGCAGCGTCAGGTCAGCGTCGATCTCGTCGGCGTACGCGGTAATCTTCTCGTGGGGGTTCCCGTGACAGCACGTCGTGACCACGTCCACGCCCTGATCAGCGGCACGCTCCTCGACCTCCACAAGAAGGTCCGTCGATTGGTCCTCGAGATCGTCGACGACGAGTTCCGTGCTACTGAGCGCGGGCTCCCCGTAGCGGCCGGTGTCGACCACTGAAAGGACGTGGACCTCGGCTCCGTACTGCTCTGCGAGGCTCAGTGCGTGTTCGACGGCGCGGTTCGCCGGCTCGCTCCCGTCCGTCCCTACTAGGATGACATCGTACATAGACGTTCTATGCAGAAGGGCAACGACCAGGATCATATGTAGCGTGGCAGTTCCCGTTGGATGATAATTAGTAGCAGGTCCGGACAGCGGTACACCTGTGCCGGCGTTTAAGCGGCTCTCGCCACAAGGCCTGTAGGCAGGGAGGCGTTCTCTCCGAACTCTCACACTCGACAGTCGCAACTCGGTCGATCGAACGTACTCCTCATGGTCGGAGACGAGAATACGAGTCGGCTCTGCAGTGCGGACGCGATCGCCGTAGATCGCAAACTCGTTCTCGAGACCGTCGTTTTCTATCCCGTTTCCGACGAGCGTATCGAACCCGTCGGGATCGACGCGGTCAAACAAGGTGTAGCCGTGCGTCGCAGCAAGGGTGGTCGGATCGATTTCCTCGAGGGTCCCGAAGCCGTTGCCGCGACGTGCCTCACGTCGGTACCCGTATTGTCGACGGGAGCAAGCCGTCTCTTCGATGCAGAGGTGGAATTCGACGAAGTAGTCTATCGACCGCTTCCATACGAGCAGTCAACGCAACACAGAATCTACCAGTTTTGAGAAGTGCTACACGACCGACCGATATCGACGGCGAGGGCGTTCGATCGCTCGTCACGGTGCGATGGCGAACTGCGCTGCTCTGCGACTCGGGTGCCGGGGACGACCCGCCGCTCCGTCACTGCGATTCGTCCGTCGTTCGGAGAGCAGGCGGGAGCCCCTGATGTTTGATCCCCGTCTGCTCGTCGATGCTGAACTCGTAGACGCTGACCTCGCCCGAGAGGGTCGCCGTGTCGAACAGTTCGGGTCGCCACGTCTCGCTCAGGACCTCCTCGAGCGAGTCCCACTCCGATTCGGGGACGGCGGTAATCGACCCCCGAAGGAGGGCACTCTCCCAGTTGTACATCGTGTCCACTTTGAAGACGAGGAAGCTCGCGGCGTCCGCCGCTTCACTCAACGCTCGCTTCCGGCTGCTGGAGCCGAGGAGGAACGTGAAGTAGAGCCGCGTCTCGCCGTCGTAACCGAACGTCAGCGGAAGGAGGTACGGAGCGTCCTCCTCGGGGAGACCGAGAACGCCCGTTTTCTGACTCGACAGAAAGTTTCGGATCTCGGTGTCGCTCATCTTCTCCAGTCCGTACTCCTGTAATTCGTCGACTGACATGTTCTGATACTCGCCGAGCAGCGCAAAAAAGCCACCCTCCAGGTGCATACCGCGAGAGGATCCCGAACGATACCGACAGCAGACCGCAGCGGGCGTTCGGTACCGTTTCCGTCTGGCCGTTGCAGATGGCGATGACGCTGTGCAATCCAATATCGGTGCTCCGATGCGGGGTGGCCGCTCGCGGTGTCAGAAGTGAGGGCGAGAATCACCAACTTCGACGTGGTCTGTCACCTCTAGACGAACCACACGACTTCGACGACATCCCCGTTCCGACTGACGGCAGCAAGGGCGCCGAACAGGCGATCAAGTTCGCGCGGCGAAACGACGCGACTTTGCACGCGCTGTACGCGACGGACATGGGCGACGCTGACTCCGTTGCGGTCCCGAGCGACATCGCACAGACCCGGAACCGCCTCGAGAAGAGGGGCGAATCGTTCGTCTCGGAGATCGAAGACCTCGCCGACGACGCCGGGGTCGACTGCGTTACGATGGTCAGGGCGAACACGCCCGTCGAGGCAATCCTCGAGTACGTCGACGACCACGACATCGATCTCGTCGTGATGGGTAAACGCGGGCGTTCGGACTCCGACAAACCGCTCATCGGCTCGATCCCGTGTTCACCGCCTGAGAACCCCTAGAATAAGGCCGATTCGGAGTGACGTCTTCGCCGAGATACGTCATGTACGACCGAATCCTGCTCCCGACCGACGGCAGCGACGTCGCAGACGCCGCGGCCGAGGCGGCCGTCGCGCTCGCGCGGCGGTTCGACGCCGACCTGCATGCAGTTCACGTCTTCGAGCTCGGCGATCTCCCGCTCGAGTACGAGGACGACGCGGCCGACGAGTTCGCCCATCTCGGCGAGGAGGCGGTCGCGAGGGCCACGGAGATGGCGGCCGAGGCGGGCATCGACGCGACGGGGACGCTTCTCGAGAACGGCCGGTCGGTCCATCGCGCGATTCTCGACTATGCCGACGAGCACGACGCGGACTGCATCGTGATGGGGACCTACGGTCGCACCGGGCTCGACCGGTTCGTCATCGGGAGCGTGGCAGAGCGGACCCTTCGTAAATCGCCCGTGCCGGTCGTGACCATCCACGAGGACACCGTCGTCGATCCGGACGTCGATTCAGTGCTGGTGCCGACCGACGGCAGCGACTGCGCCGCGGCGGCCGTCGACCACGCCATCGAGCTGGCGACGGCGACCGACGCGACGCTCCACGCCGCCAACGTCGTCGATCTCGGGATTTTTTGGGACGAGAGCGCTACCGTCGCCCTCGATGCGCTCGAGGACGCGGGCGAGCGCGTCACCGAACGGGCCGTCGAACGCGCCGGCGACGCCGGCGTCGCGACCGCCGACGCGGCGGTCCTGACCGGGACGCCCCACCGCGAGATCCTCACCTACGCCGACGAGCACGACATCGACCTGATCGTGATGGGCACCCACGGACGGACCGGGTTGGACCGAGTCCTCCTGGGCAGCGTCACCGAGCGGGTGGTCCGCCACAGCGACGTTCCCGTCATCTCTGTCAAAGACCAGTCATAGGTGTGGCCGCTGGCGGACGGCCTCACGCGGAGACGGGAACCTGGGCCGAGCGGGAATCCGAACGAGATGCCGACCGACGAGTCCGCTCGCGACGATCCGCTCTCGATGGTGGTCGCAAACACCCCAGCCACGGAAACGAACTTGGCGCTCGGAATCGAACGCCGAATCGACGGGTCGTCTCCATGGAACTCATCGTTACGCCCACCGCAGAGCATCTCGAGCTCGACGCCGCGCGGCTCGATCCGCATCCGCGGAACGAGTCCCGCGTGTTTCCCGACGACGAAGTGTTCGTCCAACTCGAGTCGGTCGCCGAACTCGAGTCCGCGCTCGTCGTCCACTCGGGCCAGCCGCGCCCGAATCGGGGTCTAGCGTATCTGTACGGACTGCTCGATCTCCTCGCTGAACACGACGTGCTGATCTCGCTCTGTTTCACCTACGCGCCGTACGGCATGCAGGACGCGTCGTTCTATCCGGGGACGGTAAACTACGCTCGCGCCCTCCTAGACCACGTCGTTCGGTACCCCGTTCGGCAAGTGTACGCCGTCGACCCCCACTTCGGCCATCGGGCGTGGACGGCAGACTATCCGCTGACTCAGTTGCACGCGTTCCCACTCGTTCGGGACCGCGTCGACGACGACCTCGACGACTACGTCGTCGTCGGCCCGGATCTCGGTGCCGTCGATCGGTTCGGGATTCCCGGCTTCGAGAAGACGCGAAAAGATGCGTACGAGGTCCAACTCGAGGGGGAACTCGACGTAGAGGGGCGGAACGTGCTGGTGTTCGACGATCTGATCGAGACCGGCGGAACGATGGTCGCAGCGTACGATCGACTCAAGAGTCAGGGCGCGGACACGGTGGTCGCCGCGGCGGTACACGGCGTCCTCGATGAGGGAATTCAGCGCGTCCGAGACGCGTACGATGGACTCTACCTGACGAACACGATCGCGACGGACGCCACGAACGTCTCGATCGAATCCCTCGTACGGACAGTTCTCGAGTGAGCCTCGAGCGACGGTGAATCGCCTCCCGTTCGAGGCGTCTTCGACTGTCCGTCTGCGGGACGCTATTCGCGTCGGGCCGTCGTCGGCAGTCGCGTAGCGCATGACCCGACAGACGTTCGGCCAGATCGGACCCGACACCGTTCTTGCTGAAACAGCCATTCGGTAGGTGTGCGAATCTAACGATTCATCCGATTAGCGACAGCCGCCTTTGTCGGGATTCCACTCACACGCATCGCCTGTAGTGAGGTCGTTCTCGTCTATGTGCGCCGACAGACAAGCGTAGTTACAGAAGTACGCGGGCGAACCACAGTCGTCATCGCAGTCGCGGACACAAATGGGGTCGTGGTCGAAAATCCGTGAATCGCAATACGCACACGTCTCATCGGCGTCGGGAGTTGCGATGGTGGTGGACATACTCACGCTATGAGACGGGCAACGGAAAGCGTTTGGTGAGGTGGCCGATAAGTAGACCACCTGTACTGAGCGATTAGGGGTGTGGAAAGCTATCCACTGCGGAGGATTCCATCAGACCCTCGCGTTTAGCGCGCGCGGCCGGAGAGCGCGAGAGAAACCATCGCCTCGTCGACTGGTGTGATAATATATGTGAAATCTGAAATGTGTGCACAATTTCTTCGTCATCGGCGTGGTTTTCAGTGTGAGGAAGACGTCCTCTCCGTAGTCGTCGCGACAGATACCGAAATGCCAAACGCGATCGACGTGGTCCTGATCACGATTCCTTCAGCGACGGACGTACCGACGACCGATTGATACAGACTGGTTGCCTATCATGTCCGACTTGTCGGTCTGAATCCGTCGGTATGCCGCTCGCAGCACGGAGAATACACGGATTATCCACTGCACGCGGTCAACATGTTACTGGATGCACCGAGCTAGTAGTCTCACTATCATGACTGTAACGATTACAATAATATGTCTGTAATGGGAGTACGGAAAGACGCGGTGCTCGGTGTTCGTGCCGCTGTGACATCAGTGAGACAATTGATACGGCCGGAAAATAGCAGTCTACCTGCGAATGTCTGCCGAACCAGCACTAGTTGGCAGAGCGGCCTCGTCACGTGTAGAGGTCCAAGGCTCACCGAGTGGCCCAGTCGTTGTGTCCGGTTTCAGTACTCGACCTGTTCAGGACCGTACCGCTGTTATGGACTGCTGCGGGCCCACGATTCCTATACGCCGAAAGCCACCGTCTACCCTTTTGCCGTTGGAAAGCGACTGGCCGCTCATGTACGAGACGATACTGGCCACGACCGACGGGAGCGAGTACGCCCGGGCGGCCGTCGAGGAAGCGGTCCGGCTCGCGGCTGAGCACGGTGCAGCGCTGCACGTGCTTGCCGTCGTCGACCGACGCGTCCGCGAGGCGACCGGACTCAGCACCGAGGAACTCGTGACGGTCGAGTCCGAAGATCAGTGCCGCGAGCACCTGGCGGACGCGGCACTCCTGGCGGCCGATGCTGACATTGAATGTGAGTGCAAGGTGAGCTACGGCGTGCCGCCGGAACGCATCCTCGCGTACGCTGATGAGATCGACGCCGACGTCATCGTCCTCGGCACGCATAGCGACCATACGAAGCACCTCGGCGGCGTCGGCCGGGCCGTCCGTGCCGGTAGCAATCGGGAGATCCGCGTCGTTGACGACCGAACTACCGACCAACTTGTAGAGCTACACCGCACATGAAAACTGACGAATCTAAACGTATTCGAACCCCGCTCGAGTTGTACCTGTCAGCCCAGAGAACGGCGGCCGAGTCAGCAGCCGATACGGTCCGTCGGGCGAGCGTCCTCGACGACCGTATCGAGGACGCCGCGTCCGTCGAGGTCGGACAGACGGCCAGCGACGTGGTCTACAGGGAGAACAAGCTCGCCCTCCGCCGGTACGAGCCGCTGACTGCCGAGCAACACGACATACCGATTCTGATCGTCTATGCCCTAATCAACAAGCCGTTCATTCTGGACCTGCAGCCTGACCGGTCGGTGGTGCGTCGCCTGCTGGAAGCCGGCCACGATGTCTACCTCGTCGATTGGGGTGAGCCCTCCCTCCTCGATGCCTCGCTCGGCCTCGACGACTATGTCAACCGGTATATCGACAACTGCGTCGACGTCGTCCGCGAGCGTTCCGGCCAAGAGCGAATCAACGTCCTCGGGTACTGCATGGGCGGGACGCTGGCGGCTATGTACACGGCGCTACACCGCGAGAAGGTCAACGCTCTAGCGCTGATGGCCACCGGCCTGTACTTCGAGGACACCGGTGGCGTCCTCGAGCTGTGGGGCAACGAGGAGTACTACGACCCGCGGGACGTGACAGAGACGTACAGGAACGTTCCGAACGAGTTTCTGGACGCCGGCTTTACGCTGATGGACCCCGTGGCGAACTCCGTCTCGAAGTACGTCCACCTATTCGACCGCCTGGAAAACGAGGACTTCGTCGAGAACTTCGCCCGGATGGAACGTTGGCTCGACGAGGGCGTCGACGTGGCCGGCGCGGTCTACGCGGAGTTTTTAGAGGAAATCTACCAGGATAACGCCTTGTACGAGAACGAGCTGACAGTCGGCGGCGAGCACGTCGACGTCAGGAACATCGACATGCCTCTGTTGCAGATTATCGGCAAGTACGACAACCTCGTACCGACGGCGGCGAGCACGCCGTTCAACGACGTGGTCAGCAGCGACGATGTGACGACTATCGAGTACCCGACCGGCCATGTCGGGCTCGCAATGTCGAACAGCGCCCATCGCGATGTCTGGCCGGAGGTCGCCGAGTGGTTCCTCGAACAGACGTCCGAGCCAGTGCTGGCCGACGTCATCGGCGATGGCGTTGAGGGGGCACTCGGCGTCGACGTCGAGACCGACGTCACGATTGGCAGCGCCGACGAACTCGAGATCACCGTCGCAGATGAGGACGGTGTGATCGCCAGCGAGACCGTGCGCCTAGACGTGACCGCTATCGAGCAGTTCCTGGAGGGCGCGCTGGGCGTCGAAATTGGCATTGACATCGGGGGAGAGGGCATCGCCGTGGAGGTCGTCAGCGACGGCGAGGTCCAGACAACCGTCGTCGAGACCGTGGGCGAGGCGATCCGCTCAGAAATCGAGGAGGCCGTCGAGCAGGTCGACATCGCCGCGTCGTACGACCTCGAGGATCTAGAGGGGATCGGACCGACCTACGCCGAGCGGCTCCGGACGGGCGGTATCGAGTCGGTCTCGAAGCTCGCCGTTACCGATCCGGCCCGCGTTGCCGACGTCGCCGAAACAAGTGAGCCCCTCGCCCAGAACTGGATCGACGAGGCGCACCGGCTGGTCGAGGCAAAGTGAGTGGTTCGCGCCGGTCCAGTCACACGATTCGGTCCGACGCAACGAGGTCCCATCCTGCGTCGTAGCGAACCGCGGCGCAGGCGCTATTCTCTCTGCGACGTGTCACCGCAGCCGCCGGTTAGGTCCCGCCCCCGATCGCGAGCCTCGAACACGCAGGTTGTTAGGCTGTCGAACCGTGGTGTGGGCTGCTGTCGCCGGATCGTTTCGCTCCTGATATCGTACTCGAGGAATCCGCCCGCCTGTAGTTTCGGCAGGTGTCGGTGGTGGAGGGCTGACGTGGCCGGACTATCGCCCTCCTGTGTGTCGTCGAGGTGTTCCGCGAGCTGCGCCACGGTGACCGTCTCGTCGTCACGCTCCCGGAGGTGGTCCACCACTTCCCGTCGGAGTGGGTGAGCGAGCGCGAGCAGCACCGCATTCAGCTCTGACATATGGTCCTCCATCGGTTCCCAGACATTTCAGCGGGCATTGTCGTTCCTACTCACCTGGAACCACCCCGGGAATCCAACTCCGGTCGGTCGGTCCCATACCTGTTCGGCGCACCGGGCCGGTGGCCGGCTCATATCAGGACCGCCAGTTCCTCGCGGTCGACGCTCAGACGATGAACGGGTCCCCCGAAAGCGTGCAGCCGACCGGCCCCTCGCGATTGGTCGGGACACACTTTCCGAGGCGGCAGCGTCGCTTCCCCGCACTCCTCGACGGACGTCTCGCTCGCGATACCGGCGTTGTTGACCAGCACGTCGAGTGTTCCGAACTCGTCGACGGTCGCTTCGACCAGCGCCTCGATCTGGTAGTACTCGCTGACGTCGGTCTGGACGAACTCACAGCAGAGTTCGTCCGCGACAGCCTCTCCCTCGGATCCGGTCCGATTTGCGATGACCACCTCTGCACCTTCGTCGACGTACGCGGCGGCGATCGCCTTGCCGATACTCGATGATCCGCCGGCAACTATCGCGGTTTTCCCTTCGAGCCGCATTGTTGCTCCGGGGTTCGGAATGACGGCCAAAATAAAAGAGACCGTGCTAATCGTCACTGCCAGACGAAAATCGTCACCAAGTGCGCTCACGACTCGGAACGAACCCTCGCTGTTTCAAACGAGGAATGCGATTGCACGTGATTCTGAGTAGAACGGATTGCTGAATATAGAGGGCGAGTGCGGATTCTGTCGTGACCGAGACTAGGAACGGGTTCGGCTCGTGGGCGCGAAGCGATGCCACGAGATAACTCCGAGGATCCCTCCGACGAAGCCCGCAATAACATCACCTTGTTCGAACTCCCTACCGGGAATCTCCTCCTGAAGCACTTCGGTGCTTATCCCGTAGATAGTCGACAACGCGACTGCCATAACGGCGACGCGAAGAGGTGGTTCGTCGTCCTCGAGTGCAGCTACGAGCGCTGCTGCGAGGCCTGCGTGACCCAGTAGATGAAGGAACTTATCTGGGCCGTATAGTCCGAAACTCGGATTGTATCGGGGCGGAAGTGGAAGAGCCGAACCCACGAGCAGTAAAAGCGCACTGCACACAACCCCAAACCATCGTTCCCCGTTACTCACTGTTCCAGTAGACACGAGCGTCCCTATGATCCGAGCAAGTATGAGGTCACGGGCGAGGAGTGACTGCCAAGACACCTACGCTGAAGATGGATGGTTCCGTCATCCCTGCTACTGTGGTACCGGACGTCGGTGGATCGTCGTCATAGGGATCTGGTCGATCCTGCCCGCATATATCCCGAACAGGGCCGCCGTCATTTGGTAGCGGGTATCTTCCGTCTATATCACATACGATGAGAGTTTTTAGTTCGCGTATCGTTGACGATGTACCACCCCGATGCGGCAAGGATCGAGCCGATCAGGCCAGCAACGACATCTGCGGGTTCGAATGCTCGCCCAGGAATCCGTTTCTGGAGTCGACCAGCCACGAGACTGAGGATGGTCGAGATGCATATCGCAAGGATGGTTGCTTCTCGGTTAGTGTATCGACTAGCCCTGAATGCGTCTGCGAGTATCACCGCATAGCTCGCATGTCCTACGAGATGCAGGAGCTTATCCGGGCCTACCCATTTCCACTCCGGATGCCGTTGGAGCGGGGAGGGCACGATTGACGCGAGGAGGAGAACGATAGTGGAAAAAGCGACCGGCGTCCACGGAGAGTCGGGGGATCTGGTTCGCATACTCTCTCCTACGTCCCGTGGCATTTTGATGTCGGGGATGGGTACCCAGTCTCCTCAAATCCCCGAAGACGCAGATACGGGTACGAACTTATCGGTCGTGTCGTGGCCTACTGAGCCGTCGTACCTATATCAATGGATGGTGACACATGCGTATGGACATTGGCCTCACTGTTGGCGATTCGCTCGAGCGAGCGGAACGAACGATCGAGGGATTCGACCTGGCGGAGCTATCGATCGGCGAAGGGAGCGATCCGACCGAGATCGACGCGGACCGACTCGAGACGATTCTAGCCGCTGTAGATGCCGACCTCTGCGTCCACTTGCCGTTCAAGCAGGACGTGGTGACGCCAGTACCTGAAATCAACGACGCGATCGTCGACTATCTGGCCCGGCTGCTCGCGTGGGCCGGCTCCGTAGACGCGAAGAAGGCCGTGCTTCACGGAACGGCCCGAAATCCACACGACACGGATCTCCGTCCCCTCTTCGCCGAGCAACTCGCCGCGATTGGAACGGCTGCCTCCGACGTTGGCGTGGAACTCGTCGTCGAGAACGTCGGCCACCAGAAGCGCGGGCTACCGCTTTCGGTGTTGGGCGACCTCGCACGCGAAACAGGAACGGCCGTCTGTTTCGACGTCGGGCACGCGTTCATGGAAGATGGCGACGATGGCGTTGAACGGTTCCTCTCAGGATACGGCGACCTCGTCTCCCACCTCCACATCCACGACGCTCGGAGCCGTGGCGACACCCACCTCCCGCTCGGCGCCGGCGAAATCGACTATAGCGTCGTCACGGATCACCTCGCCGGATTCGACGATAGCGTTGCGATCGAAGTCTTCACCGACGACGTCGCGTTGCTGGAGGATACCGCAGGTCGAACGAGATCGATACTCGAGGCTGACACGTGACCGCTCGAGAAACGGCCGAGTAGCCGCTTCTATTCGGTCCTCCCTTCGTCAGTGTCGATGTCCTCGAGAGCGTCACTACCGTGCCTACGCGAGTTCGTCCTCGAACCAGTCGGCCGCCACCTCGGCGACTTCTTCGAGTTCGCCGGGGCCTTCGAAGAGGTGGCCTGCACCCTCGACGACGTGAATCTCCGCCTCACAGGCGAGCGCGTCGGCGGCCTCGCGGTTGAGCCGGAGCACCTGCGTATCGTCGCCGCCGACGATAAGCAGCGTGGGGGCCGTGACATCGGCGAAAGCCGCCTCGGCGAGGTCGACGCGGCCGCCGCGGGAGACGATGGCGTCGACGTCGGTCGCGTCGCGGGCAGCTGCTCGCAGTGCCGACGCCGCGCCGGTGCTCGAGCCGAAGTAGCCGTACCGGAGAGCCGCGGTCTGCGGGCGGTCACGCAACCACGTCGTCACCGCGACGAGCCTGTCGGTCAATAGCGGAATGTCGAACCGGTTCTCGCGATCGCGGTCCTCGGCCTCGGTGAGCAGGTCGAACAGCAGCGTTCCCAGCCCCCGATCGCGAAGCACGTCGGCGACGTAGTTGTTGCGCGGGCTCTTCCGGCTACTGCCGCTCCCGTGTGCGAAGACCACGAGTCCGCTCGCTCCCTCAGGGACGGCGAGTTCGCCCTCGAGTTCGACATCGTCGATCGGAATGGACACGAGGTTTGATCCGGACATAGCTCCGACTCCGACCCTTGGTGTCTTAGTATCGCCGCCTATCCGTCACTTGATGGGATGGTTTCGCGTCGCCGTTGGCGACGACTCACACCGATAGTGACGTTTTTCGACATCGCTGTCCCGCAGTAGATACCGGGCTGGTGGACGTAGCTATCGAGACGTTCCACCCTGGGCCTGACACGAGCGGGCGTTCCGACACCACTGAAACACCGTCCCGATTTAACTCGCTCGGGAACGAACGCACGATCATGAAGTCCCTCGTGGCAATCGACGGTTCTGAGGAGTCGGAGGCCGCCCTCGCTCACGCCGCCGACATCACGGACGCGATGAACGGATCGATCACGGCGGTCCACGTGGTCGATCCGACCGCGTACGACGTAGGCGGCAGCGAACCGATCTCGTCGTTCTCGGACGCAAATCGGCGACTGATTCTCGAGAGCGTCGAAGACGCCGAACAGCGGGGCCAGGACCTGCTCGACGACGCGTCCGCGCTCGCCGACGAACTCGGTTACGACATCGAGGTCGAACTTCTATACGGCAATCCGATCAGGGAGATCACCGACTATGCCGAGGCCGAGGGGTTCGACGCGATCTTCGTCGGTCACCGCGGCCGATCGGAGCGCGCGGGGCTGATGCTCGGCAGCGTCGCGAAGTCGCTGGTCGAACGGGCGACCGTTCCGGTCACTGTCGTGCGCTGACGCCGCCTTCCCCGCGCCTACGCCTCGTAGAGTGAGACCCGATCACTCCTCGAGCAACCATCCGAACCGCTTCTCCCAGAACTCCTCGGTCGGCGGCTTCTTGCTCCGGCCGTGGGTCTTCTGGTCGCGGATCTGCCGCTCTAAGACCTCGCGGGCCTCGTTGAGTGCGTGACTCGCGCCGTACCCTTCGCCAGAGGCGATGTACAGCCCCCGATCGGTGTGGAGTCGGATACGGGCGAGCAAGAGCGGTCGCCCGCGGCGTGTCTCGTCGTGCTCGTGGAGGTGGATCTTCGCGTCGAGAACGTTCATATCGTGATCCCTGTCGTCGAACTTCTCGATCATCGCCACGATCTCGTCGTAGGTCGCGTCGTCTATCAGATCGGTCCCGTAGACCTGTACGCCTCGACTACCGCCTGCCTCCCACGTAAGCGAGTCGAGGACGTCGGTTTTCGTGACGATCCCGTCGGGCTGTCCGTCCGAGATAACCACCAACGATGAGCCACTGACATCGAACATCTCCTCGACGGCCGTTTCGAGCGTGTCTCCCGGTTGAATCGTGCGCACCGGCGAGGCCATGACGTCACGGACGGGCAGGTCCAGAACACGCGCGGACTCGCCTTCCCGAGCGCCGAAGCCGCCGCCTCTCGAGCGACCGGCGCTAGCAGAGATATCGCCGCCGAACGGATCGGTCCCGTCCGCATCACCGCCTTGGCTCTGGACTTCTGCTCGGACAGTCAGATCGGTAACGTCGTAGAGGCTGCAGATACCGACCGCCGTGTTCTCCTCGACGACCGGGAGGTGTGTGATGTGATGCTCCCGAAAGACGTTGAGCGCCTCACCGAGGGTCGACGCCGGATCGAGTGAGACGAGGTCGCTCGAATAGGCCTCGGCGACGGTCGCGGCGTCGAGGAACGGCTTGACTTTCCGGAGAATTGCATCCGCAGTGACGACCCCGATCAGCTCCCGACCCTCGAATACTGGAAGGAGTTGCGAGTCGCTATCGATCATCAGCTGTGCGACCTTGCGAATGTCCTCGTCGGGTGTGAGTCGAGGGACGTGCCAGACCAGCGACCCGAGCTTTTCGTCTGGTTGCCGGTGCGATGTCGCGAGTTGTCTCCTAGTGACGACCCCTTCGAACTCGTCGTTCCGTATCACGACGCCCTCTATGTCGGAATTTGTGAATTTTCCGACGACCTTCGAGACCGTTGTCTCCGGGGCAAATTCGACGTATTCCTCCGAAACGATATCAGCGATATTCATTGTGGTATCGGGTTTCCGTTCAGTTTCGTGGTTGCTCGGATTGCGATGCGACGAACCGGTGTTGCTCGTGACGCCTGTTCGTTCTCGGGGCTACGTAGCCGATGGTCAGTTTTGGTATCCGAACCGAGACGGACCTCGGTGGGCATCGGTCACGCCTCCAGATACGTCATCGCCTCCTCGTCGGACACTTGCGCGAAGTTCTCGTAGAACTGCCCGACGCCTCTGAAGCCAGTCGGCGTCTCGAGGCTGACGACCTCGTCGGCTTCGGTCGCCAGTTCGTCGATCGTGTCCGGCGGGCCGACCGGCACTGCGAGCACGATGCGCTCGGCGTCCGTTCCCTGGAGTCGCTTAAGACACGCTCTGACGGTCGACCCCGTCGCGACGCCGTCGTCGACGACGACCACGGTCTTGTCGGTCAGGTCGGGTTCCGATCGCTCACCACGGTAACGGTCGGCCTTTTCACGCGCGTTCTCCGCTTCCACCTCGCGTTCTTCCTCGAAGTATTCGTCATCGCTGTCCGTGGCGCGAAACGCCCGCTCATTCCGCCAGACGCTCCCGTCGCTCGCGACGGCGCCGATAGCGTACTCCGGGTTGCCTGGGGCGCCGATCTTCTTCGCGACGACGATATCGAGCGGCACGTCGAGCGCGTCGGCGACCGCTCGCCCGAGCGGCAAGCCGCCACGCGGGATGGCGAGCACGATGTCCGCGTCGATCTCCCGCTCGCGGAGCGCCGTTGCGAGTCGTTCTCCCGCGTCTGTTCGGTCCGTAAATCGACGACCTCCCCTCATCAGTTCACGAAACGAGGGGCAATAGCATATAACAGGGGTATAGCCCCAACGAGACTGAACGATTGTGATGAAATACAGTATCCGCTCAGTACGAACGATACGTCGTCGGCCGGCCCCGTCGCTACGTACGTCGAAGTGCTGCCGAAAGCGATGTCGGATCGGATCCGACTGCAGTCCCGGCAGCACGGAGTATCGAAAGATCGGTGGCACATTGCCGACCGTGATCGACTGCTCGAGGTGCCTCGGCGAGGCAGATCCCCCGAGCAGTCTTCCTTTCTGGCCCGTGAGCGAGAGGCCATCGACGGCACCCGTTACCGCGCCGGTTTCCACCACAAGGCGATTAGCCACGACATCACAAACTGTCGTCTCGGCCGACTCGAGCGCCGTCTCGAGGGTCCGCTCGAACCTGCTGATCGCAACGCGCACGTCGGAGCGTCATCGATCCCCGATCAATTCGGCGACGCTAGACGGGAGCGAAGCCGCCGAATCTGGCGGTGGGCACCACCTAGATTGACGTAGCTGGTTCGCAAACGTAAGGTATGGACTTTGACAAGTTTGCTGGAACGGTTCAGCATCGACTCGAGTTCCCGGACACCGGCCGAACGGTACGGGCGATCCGGGCGACGCTCATGACGCTCGGCCAGCGGCTCTCGGAGGAAAACGCCGAGGATCTCGCTGGGTCGCTCCCGCTGGAGATCAAGTGGTATCTCACCGGTGCCATTCAGGAACACGGCCAGCGGTTCGACTGGCACGAGTTCGTCGACCGCGTCTGCGAGATCGAAGGCGGCGATCCGTCGGATGCAGCGTACCATGCCAGGGTCATCGTCGATCTCGTCGAAACCGTAGTACCCCCGTCCGACTTCCAGCAACTCCGCAACGAGTTACCTGAGAGCGAAGACGACGAAAACTGGCGGAAACTATTCGAAGTGGTCGACGCCGGCGGGTGGGGAGACGCCGAGGAGGCACAGACTGGCGGCGGTCCACAACCCGATGCGACGAGTCGGGCCGGTTCCGAGTCGACAGACGAGGATTCGACCGACGGTGAAACGGACTAAGCAGCCGTGCCGAACCGTCGCGGCGGAGCCGACGGGGATGCACCCATCGAGCGCCGCATCGCGGAGTCACGCCTCTGAGTCCTCTGTCCGCTCGACTAGCTCGAAAAGCGGACTGTACGCGTCAGGGAGTTGCTGGAGCGCATTGTCAACGACCGGTTCGTCGGTCTCGCGAAAGAGCACGGGTTCTACTCCGAGGAACTTATGGCCGACCTCCGCGACCGGACCACGATTCAGAACGTCGAAGCGATTCCCGACGACGTGAAGCCGCTGTTTCACACGGCTCACGACGTGCCCGCGGACGGCCACTTTCGCATCCAGACAGCATTCCAAGAACACGTCGACAACGCGGTGAGCAAGACGGTGAACCTGCCCCGATCGGCGTCCGTCGAGGACGTGACAGACATCTTCCTCACTGCACGGAAACTCGAGGTCAAGGGATTGACCACCTCTCGCGCCTGAAGACCGAGGTATGCGATATCTGTCTGTATCAGACCCAAGGCAAGAGTCGTTTCGCAGAGGTATCAATAGTATCACCAGAACGAGCAAGAAGTACTGTTCGGTCAGTCTGATGTACTACTGAGCGAGGAACCGAACCAACGAGACGGCGGTGCAAGGCTCCTTGACGTGTAGCTCCGAAAACGATCACATCATGGTCAATAGCCGCCTCGACAATTCCCTCGGTTATATCGTCACCATCGTGAATCACTGACTCCATCTGAATAGGAGGGCCGGGCGCTTCTTCGAGTTTCATTTTCGCATCTGCAATGTGCTCGCGTGCTGTCTCGGTGGCCGTATCAGTAGCGGCAACTGAAAAAACATGTACGGCGGCGTCATTGCGAACAGCAATCGCCTTCGCTACGGATGCTGCCGGACGGACGTGAGGACCGCCAGCCACTGGCAAGAGAATCGAATCGACACTGTTGGCCTCCTGACCAATTCGTTCGACGTAGAGGTCACACGGTGTACGCTCGATAAGCCGATCGATAGTACTACCAAGGACAGCATCTGTTCGGCGTTTCCGCTCTTGCCAACCTACAACGAGCGCGAGCGCATTGGTCTGTCCAACTGCTGTGAGCACGCCATCAGCAACTGATCGGCCGACGATTAGTTCACTTGTTACCGTGACATCGTCAGGGGCAACGTTAGCTGCTTTGTTGAGCATTTCCCGGCTGGTTCCCGAATACTGCTCAATAATCGTGTCATCAGTATACAGGGAAAACGGTGAGTCGTGGGGTTTGGCGATCACGGACACGATCTGTACGAGGCCATCGGTCACCCGGGCGAGATCGCCAGCCGTCCGGACCAATTGCTCTGCGTGGTCAGGGTTACCAACCGCGACCAGTATCGGTCGAGACTTGGATGTGTTTCCCATGAGTGTTACTTTGTGTCACGGTACCGAATACCCTTGGGTGAAATATGAAAACCATGTCCGGTACCGCTTCGCGCTCTCTTGCATGAGCGGAGTGGTGACTTTCGACTCGGCGATGAAACTCAGTAACTCCTTTAGATAGTCGTATGCCGGCTCCGGTAGCGGAGTTGACACCCAGTCCACAACGTGCAGTTTCGTAAAGCGGGTACGGTCTGGCCGTATCGGTAAAAAGTGGTTCGACGGTCGCCGTTCCCGTCCCAACCCTTCGGGGTGCAGAGAGCGCCTGAGTTTCTGCCAAACACCGATCCTCCATCTTCTGCTCGTGAGTTTGCGAGCACCGGGACTCGAGACATAAGGAAAAAGTTACTCTTGACTGTCTAACGCCCCCTCAACCGGAGACCAACGGTACGAACTCGAGTATGAAATCAGGTGGACGAAGTAGCATCCTCGTTGTGCTGATTCCGTTCCCCCCTTCAGGATGCAGTTCCGATCACGTGTTGAGGGGTTCGACTACGGCACCCAGATGAGATACGGCGGAGTCGATAAACGGTAGCGGAAGTATCTTATTAGTATGGGAGAGACAGTCCTCGTTCCGATTGACGGATCACCGTTATCACACCAGGCGCTTCGACACGCTCTCGAAAAGTTCCCGGACGCTGAAATTATTGCTTTCCACGTAGTGAACATCTACGAGCCGGGATACGACATAGACGATACATCCGTCCCCGAGCTACTCAGAGGGTCCGGGAAGTGGGACGAAATAGAACGAGAGGCAGCAGATCACTTGCGCTCGGAAGCAGAAGAGATCGCTACTGAGTATGATCGAGAGATCGACACGGACTCGGAAATCGGTGACCCACAGCGTCTCGTTCCCGAATACGCCAGAGAGAACACTGTCGATCATATCGTGATGGGGGTGCACGGACGAGCAGAGGAAGATCGATCGTTGGTCGGTCGAGTGGCCGAAACCGTCTTCTTCCGCTCCCCTGCCTCAGTAACGGTTATTCGCTGAGATGTTTGACCGCTCTTGTATAGTGAGGAGAGTAATGCCGGTGAGCTATTAGATTGAGCCTGTGAGAAGTGACCCATCCAGCAGAGCCGTGCCGAGCTTACGCTCTGTCTCTCGCACGGCCCTCCTGACAGCTCTTCGGTAGTTCGTCGTGGAGTCTGCAAGATACAGGGCGCGAATGTAGCATTGACTGAAAAGACGGGAAGGGTATCGGAATGGTAACAGTAGCAGACCTCTTAGCGGCAGTCGTGGGAGATATTGAGGACCCAATCGTCGATTATCCCAACCGCCAAAGAACGTAGCTGCAAAGACTACCGACGGTATTCTGTGTCGACCCACGGAAACAACTCCCGTAGGATTCACCTCATCTCTCCGTAATCGTACCCTCCTGTTTTGTGTTCCCGTCCCGAAGTCTACGTATGTTCGATACCCTTCTCTTCCCGGTCGACGAGAGCGATGAGACGACGGACGTATTTGAGCACGTTCTCGATATCGCGACCGAACACGATTCGACAGTTCATATCCTCAACGTGGCGGATACAACACGAGATAGCGTGACACGAATTCGAGGGGAAGTTGTCGATGCCCTCGAACAGGAAGGCGAGCAACTCGTTCGAGAGACAGCCGACCGTGCCGAGCAACGAGGCGTAAGCACTGTCACAGACGTTCGCCAAGGAGACCCATACAAAATCATCATCGACTACGCTGAAGCACATGGTGTCGATCTCGTCGCTATGCCCACTCACGGTCGTCAAGGCCTCGAGCGCTTGCTCCTCGGGAGTACCACCGAGCGGGTAGTCCGACGATCGGACGTACCAGTCCTCACGATACAACCGGATGCAGCCGGCGGACTCCAGTACCCATACGAGGACGTCCTCGTCCCAACTGATGGAAGTGACTGTGCGAATCAAGCGCTTGCAGTGGGTGTAGACGTCGTGAACGCCGAGGAGGCGACGCTTCACCTCCTCTCCGTCATTGCTCTCACGAGCCTCGGTGTCGACGTTCGGAGTGACATCCAGCAGTCGACGTTAGAGGAAAGGGCGACCGAGTTGCTCGACGAAGCAGCGGAATTCGCGGCGAACGCTGGCGTCGAGCCAGTTTCGAAGACAATCGAACACGCCCCCTCGATTCCCAAAGCGATTCACTCGTACGTTAAGGACCACGACGTCAATCTCGTCGTCGCCGGGACACACGGCCGAACTGGCTTCGATCGATACATGCTCGGAAGCGTCACGGAATCGCTAGTTCGGACATCGACGATTCCCGTTCTGACGGTTCGAGAGCCTGTCGAGAATGGTGAGTGACGCACACGGTCTGGGATCTCGTGTTTAGCGGTATTCGCCTCCATGCGATCCGATAGTAGGTTTCAAGCCGTGGAAACTGCCGTCTTCGTTTATATGGATGCTCACTGTCTGGTCGACTGTGGGAGAACGCGAGCAGCGGTTGCCACACACCCTATCAATTGTCCAACCATTCAAAGATGACGGCCTGGTTACGCTCAATAGGAGGATAACGAGTGACGCGTAATCCCGTCGACCCGTTCACGTTCGAACCCGAAGACAACGCGGACTGGTCACACGGCGATACACAGAGCATCGAAGTCGCGTTGGCAGATGGCGTGAAGCGACGACAGCCGAGGATAGAACCCGGGATATCGGCTTGGCTGCGGACTGATAGCTGTCCCGTATTCGTCGGCCCGTCGCCGGGAACCGGCGATCACCAGGAGGAGGCTCAGCCGCTCGAAGCGCGGGGGATACACGCAATCGAGTGCCCAGCGGCGGCGAGGTTGACAGTATGACGGGTAGCTCTCGAAACGACCGCACAGAGCCGTGGCATGGCAAGTCCACGAGTGCCTCGAGGCCACCGACTCGCTTATCCGTGCACAGACGCTCCTGTTTACGTTCATCGTCGTCGGGGAACTGATCCGGATCTACGTCATTCGTTCCCGATACGGTCTGACCCTCGGATCCAATGTGTGGTTGTTGGCCGCCATCGGATTCTCGTTTCTCCTCCACCTGACAGTTCTGTATACACCAGTACACGACTTCTTCCGCGTTGTTCCGCTCGCTATTCACGAGTGGGGATGGATCGGCGTTGCCTTCGTCGCGTTCCTTCTTCTCAACATCCTCACGTCTACCGTCTATGACCGACTTTTCCATTCGTCAACGTCGAGCGAACAGGTCCGAGAGGAGGACCATCAAAAACAGGACGACGAGCAACGGTAATCCGCCGACACATCCATCTCGGTACATCCGTCTTTAGCTGATTTCAATTTCAGGACCTGAGCGAGTAGGAAGGCCACCCTACACGGAGCAACTCGCTTCCTGTTGGGTCACCATGCATGAGATCCTTCCTGGGCCCACTGATAGAAGCGAATACGTCAGACAGGCGGCCAAACGGGCGATCGAACTCGCGGCAGATCGTGGGGGTACCGCTTCACGTCGGTGACCACGCAGGGCACTTCTCGAGTGCTCGTCGGAACTCCTCGAGGAACCGTGTAGGAGCGTTCGAGACGGCTGCTTTGCTTTTCATAGTTGCACGCAAAAGGGGACCGACGCGCAGAGTGGGAACGCGTCGGCCCCTGCCGCGAGTGCGAACAATACCGTGTGTTGGATTGTCCCAGGGTCGGTGCTGGCACATGCGGTGGCGATCGTGTGCCGGTGCGGTTCGTCGGTGATCTGCCCCGAGCGAGAATGGTCGTCACGGGGTCGGGCCACATCCTTCCCGGGGCAGATCGTGTGGGCATGTGGCAATCCTACAGATAGGTGTTCGCCCCATGGAGTTAGGCGGACAGTGCGGTCTTGCGATTGTGGTTCGATTGGGAAGACTCTGACAGACACCGTGACGGAAGAACCAAAGCAGATGATCTACTGCTCAGTGCTGAGCCGTTAGATCAACACATGAATTGCTTCCACACCGGCAAGATTATCTGTTGCTGGCTCGCGGCAGTGTCCCATCTGGAAGTCGAAACGCAGGATAGATAGCACCGCATTCGTACAGCGGATGGTGACCTTCTCTGTACGACCTGATCATCCATCGTAGAGTGAGTGAACGCCACCAAGCAAATATAGAGAAATGGTGGTCATTCGGCTATTTAACTCTATTCGACGTGCATGTGTCTTATCGTGAGTAGCATATCAGAGAATACCAACAGGTGTTTATCTCGATTTCTTCAGTCCAGTAGTTTGACGGTGGAGCTACACAAATCTCTGAGCGATGGTCGATCCCGCAACCGATCCACTCGTCGAAGTTCTCTCACATCTCTTCGTCGGTGTCGGACTTGGGGCTCTTATTGGGTTAGAACGAGAACAAAGCGAGTCAGGGGGGACGTTCGCCGGGAGCCGTACCTTTCCACTGTTTGCGCTCTATGGGGCGCTGGTCGCGGCATTCTTCCCGAGAACCCTTTCGCTTGCCATCGGTGTGCTCGTTATCCCACTCACTGTCGCGTATGCGGGGAAAGTCTGGTACGAGCAGGATATCGGTCTGACGACGCTGATGGCTGCCCTTCTCACCGCGATACTGGGTGCAACGGCGATGCATTCCGATACCGGCGCAGTTGTAGCAATCATCGTCGGCGGTATCACTACGGTGCTGCTCTCGGTCAAAGGTCCGATCCACGACTTCGCCAACCAGATCGAAGACGCTGAACGCCTGGCGTCGGTGAAATTCATCCTCGTCGTCCTCGTTGTGCTGCCGGCGCTACCGGACCGCTCACTGGACGTCCTCTACGGGCTCAATCCGCGTTTCATATGGTTGATGGTCGTGTTCGTCACCGGGCTCGGGTTCGTGGCGTACGTACTCGCGCAATTTCTCGGTCCGGAACAGAGCATCGCGGTCACCGGAATCATCGGTGGGTTCGTTTCCTCGACGGCGACGACCGTGTCGATGGCGGAGAAGACGGTGCAGAACGAGTCGCTGTATCACGTCTGCGCGTTTGCGGTCGTCACGGCGTCTATCGTGATGTTCCCGCGAGCGCTCATCGAGGTTGCGGTCGTCAACCCGGAACTGCTCCCACATGCAGCTATCCCATTGGGAGTCATGACCGTTGTTGGGATAGTTGCTGCTGGAGCGCTGTACTGGCGGACTCGGTCCGCTGATACCGTCGAACCCGACGAGTTGAAAAATCCGTTTCGGCTTCGGCCAGCACTCCTCTTCGGCGCGATCTTCGCAGTTGTGCTTCTCATCTCTGAATCCGCACACGAGTGGTTCGGTACCTCTGGCGTGTACGCCACGGCGTTCCTCTCTGGTCTAGCGGATGTAGATGCGATGACGGTTACGTTGAGTAAACTTGCGGCTGACGGTACGATTTCCATGCAGGTTGCGACAACGGGGATCATCATCGCAGCCATTGCAAACACCATCGTCAAAGCTGCCTTGGCGTGGCTCTTGGGAACCTATCACCTCGGACGACTCGTCACCATCGTGCTGAGCATCGTTGTGCTAAGCGGACTCGTTCTACTCGCAATCTAGCCATTTAGTGCCGAACGTCGTGAATCCAACTCACGCGACTGTGCTGCGTCATTCTCTGTATTCAGCAGTCCGTTCTTCTCGGAACGACGGACAATAGGCCGGACGCGCTCGGAACGCGTCGAGCGATTTCCACTACTCGTAAGGGGACACCCCGCGAACGAATACCATGCCGAAGTCCGACCCCTTCGAACAACATACCGAGCGATACGAGGACTGGTTTGACACCCACGAAGACGCCTACCAGTCCGAAGTCGAAGCACTCGAGCGGTTGGTTCCGCAGCCGGGATTCGGGGTCGAAATCGGCGTGGGCAGCGCCCGGTTCGCTGCCCCGCTCGAGATGCGAGTCGGACTCGATCCCGCCGAAGAGATGCTGGCTCGCGCTCGCGAGCGAGGGATAGACGTCGTCGAGGGCGTCGCCGAGTCCCTGCCCTTCAGAGACGAGACGTTCGACACCGCGCTGATCGTGACGACGATCTGTTTCGTAGACGACATCCCCCAGACCCTGGCTGAGGCCCGGCGGATTCTACGTCCGGACGGATCGCTCGTCATCGGCTACATCGACAAGAACAGTCCCGTCGGTCAGATCTACCAGGAGAAGAAGTCGGAGAACCCGTTCTATCGGGAGGCCGTGTTCGTCTCGACCGATGAACTCGTTCAAGCGCTGGAATCTGCGGGGTTCTCGGAGTTCGAATTCGTGCAGACCATCTACCACTGGCCGGGCGAGATCGACGAGCCCGAACCGATCCAGGAAGGATATGGGGAGGGCTCCTTCGTCGGGATCAAGGCTACTACGTAGCAGCCGTAACCCAGTACTGGGCCGTGTCTACTGTTGAAACACGCTTGTGGCCGCAGGACGGTCGAGCCGTGTCATTACGCTCGCGGCCTCTACGTCTTTGACTGCGGTAAGGAGTATCGAATTGAACGTCGCTCCTGTACAGGAAGCTAGTATATCGGAAGAATTGCGGTTCTCCTTTGGAACGCTTTCCAGTCAGAATCCCCAGGGATAAAGATCGGGCACGAGGTCCCGATCCGCATGGAGTTCGAGCGGGTGAAGGGCGCGGGTTTCGTCGAGATGGATGAACGCGTCATACCGATCGAGTAGGTCCGTCGGCACGTAATTCCCGGCTTCGCGGGACGGGTGGTAGACCACGCCGATGGCACGGTTCCCACGAGGTCGAGCCAGCGCCGAATCGCTGGGAAGATCCTCGGTGACCAGCAATTGATCCTCCTCTCCTGCCAAATGAAAGACGTGTTCATAGCTCCCTTCCTGTGCAGGTGGGACGGTCATCTCTTCCAGCCGAGCGCCCCACGAGTTCGCGGCGATCACACTGCCTCGGTGTGAACCCATACCGACCAGTGCTACGTCGGACCTGGCCTCGTGCTCGCGAACGAGCTGTCCGACGTTGAGCCGCCCTCGCGCCTCCATGTCGGTCGCTCTGGCGTCGCCGACGTGGGTGTTGTGTGCCCAGACGATACCCTTTGCATCCGATCCATGATGCTCCTGCAAGCGCTTCAGTGTCTCGACCATGTGTCGGTCACGGATGTTCCAGGAGTCGACATCGCCCCGAACCATCTCGCGATAGTACTGCTCGGCGTTTTTCGCGACGAGCGCGTTCTGTTCGGCGTTGAAGTAGTCGTCGCGGCCGTGATCGTACGCTGCGACCTGCTCGCGAAGCCGAGCCAACGTCTCCACCACCTCGTCCTCACAGGTTTCGGGGACCATCCGGAGCGCTCGTGCGTACTCTTGGGCGTCGTCACCGTACGGTTCGAAACACCGATAGGTAGCCCTAACCTCGGCTGCCGCGTCCGGATCGACGTCCTCGAGATAGTCTACGACCGCTTCGAGGGACTCGAAGAGACTGTACACGTCCAGTCCGTAGAACCCGACCCGTTCCCCTTCGGCTATGGTCTGGTTGTGAACCTCCAGCCAGTCGAGAAACTCGAGGGCCTCCCAGTTCGCCCACAGCCACGTCGGCCACCGTTCGAACGCCTCGAGCGCGTCGCGGACCGTCTCGTGAGACTCTGGAAGGCTCTTGACGTACCGATTGACCTCGTAACAGTCCGTCCAGTCGCCCTCGACGGCGACGAAGGAGAAGTCTTTCTCCTGGACGAGTCGGGCCGTCAATCGCGAGCGCCAACGGTAGTACTCCGACGTTCCGTGGGAGGCCTCTCCGAGCAATACGTACGTTCGATCCCCGAAGCGCTCGACGAGGCGATCAAGGTCGTCGGGCTGTTCCAGCCGCTGTGTCCGAGAGCGGACGTCTGCGACGGCGGCGTCGATGTCACCCGGTTCGGTCCACGACGTGCGGTCCTGAAGTGTCATGAGCTTTTCTGGTCGGTCTCTTCGGCTGCACCGAGTCGCTGGCTGGCGTTCTCCTCGAGCTGATCGTCGTTGCTGTTCACCTCGAACGGTGACTCACTCCGAATAGCCTTCCTGGAGGAATTCCCCCTCCGTCTCGTAGATGGAAACTAACTCCGTGATGAACTCCTCGTACGATTCGCCCTCCTCGAGGTGGTCGTCCAGTCGGTCTTTGAGTTCGTCGCTGATTTCGAGCGTGTACGTCATAGTAAGGAGTGTCGCTGGTCCGTCGTCTGCTCTATCGCGGACGACGTCGAAATACCCCCACAGCTATTCTCGCTCGATAGTAATCATCGACCAGTACATACAACTCCTGTCATGATCATTAGTAAATATCGATGCCTGCAGTGACCGTCGGGACGTTCCTCGTCTTCCTGGTCATCCTCGCCGCTCTCGTTTTGTTCGTCACCGAACCCGTCCCGGTCGACGTGACAGCGATGGGGATCATGGTCACGCTTATGATACTCGGTCCGTGGACGGGCGTTTCGCCGCGAGAGGGCGTCGCCGGCTTCTCGAACCCCGCAACGATCACGATTCTCGCGATGATGATCCTGAGCGAAGGCGTCCGCCGGACGGGTGCGATTCAGCGTCTCGAAAAGACAGTCGCCTCCTACACGGGCGAGAGCGAACACAAGCAACTCGGCGCAACGATCGGGCTCGTCGGTCCGCTCTCGGGAATCATCAACAACACCGCTGCCGTCGCCGTCTTGCTGCCGATGGTGAGCGATCTTGCTCACGAGAACGGGACATCGCCGTCAAAGTTGCTCATTCCGCTTTCCTACGCGTCGATGGCTGGTGGGATGCTCACGCTCATCGGCACGTCCACGAACCTTCTGGCCAGCGACGTGTACCTCCTCACGATCGGATACTGGCTTGCTCCGTTTCACGTGACGCCCCGCAGTGAGCTCGAAACGACACAGAAGGAGGAGTTCTCACCGAGGTGATCGTAGGCGAAGAATCACCGTTCGCCGGCTCGACGATCCGGGAAGCGCTCGAAGAGGTCGAATTCGAAGCGAACGTCACCCAACTTATTCGTGATGGCGACTATCATCGAGAGCCGAGACTGTCGATGACGATTCGGGAGGGGGACACCTTCACGATCCGGCTCACGGAAGACGCGTTACGGACGCTCCACGAGGTAGAGGGGATCGAGTTCGTTCCGGAGGTCACGCCCTCAGGTGGTCTCGACGCGCTCGGCCCCGGCCAAACGCTCGTCGAAATCGTCGTCACCGCCGGCTCCGATCTCGTCGGCGAAACGGTCGAGTCGTCACGGTTTCAAGACCAGTATCAGACGGCTGTTCTGGCCATCCGCCGTGGCGGTGAGACCGCCTACGAACGCCTTACAGAGTATCGAATCCGGCCGGGCGACCTGCTCCTCATCGAGTCCGAACCGGACACCGTCGACCGACTCGCAGACGATCCGAACGTGATCGTGGCTGGCGAACTCGCCGTCCAGCAGTTCAGATCGTCGAAACTCCCGATCGCAGTCGGCGTCGTGCTCTCGGTCGTCGGAGTGGCGGCACTCGGCATCCTGCCGGTCATGGTCGCAGCACTTGGCGGTGTCATGGCGATGATCGTGACCGTGATCATCAAGCCAGCGGAGGCCTACGAGGCCATCCAGTGGGACGTGATCTTTTTGCTGGCCGGCGTCATCCCGCTCGGCAAGGCGCTGTCGGAGACCGGCGGTGCCGATCTGCTCGGCACGCTCGTCGTTTCGACGGCCGACTTCTTGCCTGCGATCGCCGTCCTCGGGCTGTTCTACCTGTTGACCGTGGCGATGACGAACCTCATCAGTAACCAGGCCAGTGTCGTGTTGCTCATCCCCGTCGCCGTCGACGCGGCCGCCCGGTTGAACGCGAACGCGTTCGCGTTCGTCCTCGCGGTCACGTTCGCTGCCAGCACGGCGTTTATGTCGCCGGTCGGGTACCAGACCAACCTCTTCGTCTATGGTCCAGGTGGGTACGAGTTCAGTGACTACGCTCGGATCGGCGGGCCGCTTCAGGTGATCTTGGCCGTCGTAACGACTCTCGGGATTGCCGTATTCTGGGGGCTCTAATAGTGACGTGATCGACTTACGATATCGGATTCCTGAACCTCTGTAATAACGGATGTCACATAGGTCGAGCAATCAGAATCTCGACTGGCCACACCCACGCCCGATGGAGACGCTCTCGTCGCTCCACCTCGAATCCCGCTTCTTCGAGCGTTCGAGAGGCGTAAATCGGTCGGCAGCCGAACCGTTCATAGCCCGGGACCCGTTCGAATAGCCAGTCGTACGCTCGCACGAACAGGTCATCTTCAGCGCCAGCCCGTTCCATCGTCACGACGCAGAGCCGACCGTCCGGCCGGAGGATGCGCTTGAGTTCCCCGACAACTGTCGTCATCTCGTCTTCCGCAAACAGTTCCAACGTGTCCTCGATAAACGCGACATCGGCTACATTCTCTCGAAACGGGAGCGACCGAGCGTCCCCGAGACAGATCTCGATTTGATGATTTACTCCCTCCCGAACTGCCCGCCGGCGGGCCCGACCCGCCATATTCGCTGCGGCATCGAGCCCGACGATGTCCTCGTCTGGACCGACTCGATCGGCGAGCGCGACTAGTGCATGCCCAGGTCCACATCCGACCTCCACGACGTGTTCCCCACGTTCGATAGCGAGCAAGTCCAAAGCCCGCTGCCGTGTGCCCGCTTGCAACGGTGTGATGAACCAGTCGTACAGTGCCGCCAACCGGTTATACGTCTCTACGACCGTTTCGTTGGACACATCTGGTTCGGGAAGAGGGGTCATTTACTGGAGGTGGCGCGCCGATTTTCGGAACGTACTATCGAGTCGCGATCGAAGGAAAACACCACACTCTACGTCCGTAATGGAGAGAACAGCCTTCGACGGCGACTGCCTACTAGACGCCGCTAACGTACAAACAGACATCCTATTCACCTGGTGACATCCTCGGAAGCTCGATACGTTCGAACATCCTCGAGCGTCGGGATACCTCGTCGAGCACCCGTCTCGCGCGTGGAGAGTGACCCGGCGATCGTTCCAATTTCGATAGCTTCCTGCAAAGACGCCCCGGCTGCGAGTTGGGCCGCCAGGAAACCGTTCAGGACATCGCCGGCACCGGTCGTATCGATCGCTTTGACCGTCGGTGGCGTTACAGTGAACCGTCGCTCCGCTTCGACGATGACATCGTCGGCACCTCGTTTGCGAACGAGGACTCCATCGAACGCTCCAAGAGAGGACTGTAGCGCCCGATACTCGTTTTCGTTCGGGGTGAGGTAGTCGACCGCATCGCAACCAAGGAGTTCTTCGATTCCATCTGCAGGCGCGGGGTCGAGGACAACAGTCGGTCGGTCCTCGTCGGCAGCCAACTCCGAAAGTAGTGCCACGACCGGCTCAATCGGAATCTCATTTTGCAGGAGGAGACACTCGGCCGAGCGGATCGTGTCGTACTGCTCTCGGATGTAGGCGCTATCGATAGCACTATTGGCCCCTGGCCGGACGATAATCCGGTTGTCGCCCTTCTGCCCAACGAACACGTGGGCCGTTCCAGTTGGTTCCGACGCAGTTCCGATCCGAGTGACACCGACTCCGACTTCCGTGAGACGACTGCGGACCCCGAATTCCCTGCCATCGGGGCCTACCTTGCCGAGCATTTCCGTCTCTGCTCCGGCCTTCGCCGCAGCCACTGCCTGGTTCGCACCTTTCCCTCCCTGACGAATACTACCGGGATCGGCTACGAAATCCGTCGGGAGGTCACGGATCTGGACAGTCTGGCCGCGGTCTGGAAACCAGCCATACTGGTCTCTGAGATCGGTGATTTCGGCATCGGACACGTGATGTATTTTGTCCACGTTGATGCTCCCGAGACTGACGACGTCTCCCATATGGAAATTCACTCGAGCACAGGTTCTCTCATCGGATGAGCGTCACAGGAACCGTTGCCCGCCGTGATACGATCTCCGCGACGCTCCCGAATACGGGTCGTTCTTCCTCCGTACGTCCGTGCGCTCCGAGAACGATGTGGTCGACCTCCTCCTCGTCGGCGTAATCCACGATGATCCGCTTTGGATCACCGATATCGGACGTAGTGGAGACCTCGCGGTCGTACTCATCAGCGAGTTCTCGAGCCTCTTCGAAGAGTTGCTCTGAAACTTCTTCAGCCCGCTTGTACCACTCTTCGGATCCAATCAAGGGTTCGTACGTGGTTTCGAAGTCAGGATAGGCACCGTAGCCGGGCTCGAAGAGATCAACCACGTGAAGCACGGTGATCGACGCATCCGGGAATTCTTCGAGTGCATGACGAAGCGCTCTTCGTGACAGCGGCGAGCCATCGAGTGGGACGAGAATAGTATCCGTCACATCGCCACCTCTTGAACGATGATCGGTTTCGAATTAACCTGGGTTCGGATCCTCTCTGTAACTAACGCCATTATCTGTTTTACTTGGAGCGAGGCGAAATTAGGATCGTCGGTAATTCCAGTCGAGTGAGAATCCACGAGTGGATCTCTGGATTACTGATACATGCCCGGCATCGCCGGTCGTTGGTCCTGTTGTTGCTGATACTGCTGGAGTTGCTTTGCGCTCTGTTCGTATATTAACTGAACGGATAGTTCGATCCTCGCTGTCGGCGTTGGTGGCACGACTCTATAGCGTTGAGCAGCCGTGTAGTCTTACGCGCTCACTCGAGAGAATCTATGCGCGGTACGTCTGCACCAGTCGCCTTGAAATGCACTGCATCGCCGATTTGCACGCTATTGAACAGCGTGCGGTCGGTCCGATAAGCCAGCGACTCACCTGCTGCCACGTTCTGCTTCCTGTTCGGTGTATCGTGGGAGACATGAAGATTGTAGTAGACTTCCTCGTAGTCAGTTTCAAACTGGCGGGCAAGAGCGTCGTCGACTGTTACGTCCCGCCAGTCGGAGAAGTCGTCTCGGTACTCGACATCGTCGACGTTGAGCGTTCCTTCGTGTGCTAATACGGTGTGGCTCTCGTCACCACCCCGGCCCGTAATCGACTTGGCTTCGACCGTCCCTTCGATCGTCGATGGCGCTGCGAGGGCATTCGCACCGACTGCGCCGACTCCAAGAGTACCGACTGCACCGAGCACCTTGACGACCGTACGTCGTTCCATATGAGACAGTAGTCGGAGAATCCAATAAATGACCTGTAGGCTCAAACAACCGTTTTAGCCAAGTGGCCCACAGACAGGGGTGTATCGTTTACTCTCTTATCGGTACTGAGCAACGGAACTGTTCTCCAAGTGCGCGCCGATCTGTGTCGCACTTGCGCTGTGTATTCAGCACAGGTTCGATAAATTATAAGCGATTGAGGGTTTCAACAGAGCCCCGTTATTGTCCCTCCGAACTGGTACCGGCAGTCGGCGTCGTTGACGTGCTGAATACAGAGGATGAGCCTTGTTTAGACGCTCCCGAAGGAACCAGTTAGTAGTTACGACGAGTAAACAGAACCAGTTCGTGAGCGTCTCTCGACTCGGTTTGTTGTTTGGATAACAGCCGTAGAGGACGATCTGCACCGCGTGTAAACAAGGCCCAGAGGATGAGTTCAGCACGACGATATCGTTTGTTTCATGCCCGCCCTACTGAACCAACCGTTCCGTAGATTTGCGGACTGAACACTCTATTCATTCTCAGACGAGCCGGAAATATATACAGCAATACTCTTTGCAGAGGCAGCACTGAACGAAATGCTATTCCGAAATCAGTGTGGGAGCTGTATCGCCGTCCCAACCCCGACTTACACTCCCACAGATTCATCCACGGAACCCAGCCGGATAAGGGGAAGGCTCGGTCAGCAAACACTTACGAAATATTCAAATCCGTCCGATCACGCGGTATAGGGACTGATCGCGGTAAGGATACTGAAAGGGTGCGGACTACCGGATTGTGGTTGGGCCAAAGGTCCGGTAGCCGCCTCTATAGTCAGGGCCCCCAGTCAGATAAAGAGGCACATTGTTCTAATCTCTGCCCTCAATTTAACAGAATTGGCCGTTCATTACAGCTGGATACTGAACACCAGATTCAGTCGAATCTGAGGCGAACGAATGACGGTAGCTACGATAACTGTTTCACCTGTACTGAGCGACAACTACAGGTGCGTATATTGCGGCCTATCTTGGTTGCGCTGCCTCGATTGGCAGAAGCGGTCTACCCCGGACATCTATTGATGTGGCTGGCGGAGTGACCGGTATGGCCAAATTAGACAACGTGGATAGGGGCATCCTGCACGAACTCCAACTCGATGCACGGAACCGCTCTGCTCAACAGATCGCCGACAAGGTCGACGTTTCTGCCAGCACAGTTCGCAATCGGATCGAGCAGCTTGAAGCCACCGGGGTTATCGAAGGCTACCATCCGAAAATCGACTACGAGACGGCTAATCTACCGCTCCAAGTCCTGTTCGTCTGTACGGCACCGCCGACGGAACGAACGGAGATGGTTGACAAAATCCTCGACGTTCGTGGGGTCGTAGATGTTCGAGAAACGCTAACCGGACGCCGGAACCTGTACGTGGAGGCCGTCGGAACCGGGACGTCCGATACCGCTCGTATCACCGATGCCCTCCACGAGGTCGGCCTCACAATCGAGAGTTCGGCAATCTTGCGCCAACGGCGAGTGCAACCCTTCAACCACTTCTTCTATACCGACCCGTACGACAGTGAGCAGGACACCGAAGAGGAGTAGCGCACATACGCCATTTCTGACTCATTACGAAATACGCAATGATTTGATCCGAAATACGGATACCCACACCGAGGTGTGTGGAAACAGTAATCAGACACACGTCGGCCACGTTATCCACAATAGAAAACATATTTGACAGACAACACTTATCCGGCGGAGAAGCCCATTGGAGATATGGCTACGTATCCCCACGAGACTGAGCGATTGGAGACAGATCGAGTACACAACAATACAATCTTCAAGACTCTCTCCGAGCCGCGACGACGATTCAGTCTCCGGTATCTTCGAGTCGCCGACACACCGGTAAAAGTGGGTGACTTGGCAGCGGAAATTGCAGCGTGGGAAACCCGCCGACCAGTCGATCAATCGGATGATGGTACAGACGCGATCGAAACTGCTCTCGTACACAATCACCTGCCGTTGATGGATGAATCAGGATTTATCGAGTATGATCACGATCAGCAGACGGTGGCCTTGACTGACCAAATCGATGAGATGCAGACGCATCTCAAGATATGTGGTAATAATTGAGGCTGTGAAAAGTACTCAGACTGTACTGAGCGATCTCCAACCTCGCTTATTAAGTCGAATTCCGTAGAACATTCGCGCTGTGTATCTCGTACGCCTCGCTCAATCTATCCAGCAGCTGGTAGAAAGCGCGTGCAAGATACAGAGCGTGAATGCAGCAGAAGTGCGGCCCAGAAGCCGAACGACTTGGATCGTTACTCTTCGGTAGACTGGTGCTCATCGCTAATTTTCTCGTACAATCACAACGGAACATGGTGCCCGGCGTGTGACCGACTCGGCGACGCTCCCGAGCAATACCCTAGACATTCCCGACTAACCAGTACTCCCCATAACGATGTGATCGACATCGTTCTCTTCGGCGTATCTTACGATCGTTTTCGCGGCGTGGCCTTCCTTCATCCGCGTCTCGATTCCTCGATCGTGTTTGCCCGCGATTTCGTCGGCCCGGTTGAGTGTTTCTCTCCCTTTCTCGACGGCAAGTTCGTACGCCGATTTGTTCGGGTCTTGTGGGAACTCCGTAACTTGAACGACGTGAAACGCGTGTATCTCCGCTTCTGGGAAGAGATCGAACGCTTCCCTGAGGGCTGCTTCAGATTCCGATGATCCATCCAACGGAACTAAGATCCGTTTCATGACCTCTAGATATACGTGGCTGCCAGACTTAATCGTACTTCTGTAGCCGCTCTTTTGAAGAGTATCGAATTCAAAATATTAGAGTCTTTGGCCAGAGCCAGTCCAACTGCTGAACTCACGCTCCAGATCTTGATGTCGAGGCGATAGACCACGGTTCGTGGCGTTAGATTATTGCCCTCTATTAACCGATCACAGCAATCCCGAAATGACCGAACCGTAGAGCAAGATACGCGCTATGTATTCATCACGGCTTGTAGAACCTATCACCGACTGAGGGTTTCAACAAGGCCGTATATTTTGACCGGTGTTGCCACTCTGTAGTCAGAGTGTCAACGGATTCGAGTGGGAGCGATCACAATCCGTTTTAACCAACACAATCGGCACATCCACGGGCCTGTTGGTTAATACTGGAGACGAATCTTGATTTCCGGTATCCGCTCCGAGGGTGTCTTCGCACACCGTTAGACCGATAGTCCGGCGCCGAACGACGACCGTGGCCGGCGCCTCGAGGCAGTCCTCGAACACCGGCCGGAGAAAGTTGACTTTGAGTTCGATGTTCGTCGTCGATTCGTCTTCCTCGAGCGTGGTCATGAACGCGATCGCGGTCGTCGTGTCCGCTAGCGCGGTAATGACGCCCCCTTGGGCCGGGCCGCCGCGGTTCCGGTGCCGGGTGGTCGCCTCCATCGAGAAGACGGCCTCGCCGTCGCGGGTCGCTGTTGATGAGACTACTGACAGGATTTTCGGAGAATAGTCTTGTATCTACACTGCAATATCCGTAGGTTCTAGCTCACTCTGGATGTTGCAGTGTTCGGACGACGAGGCACTGACCCAGCCGCTGTATTCCTGCATCGAGTGACCGAGAAACACGATCTCTCTGAGGTTGTGTTTCTCGTCGCTGGCTACAGCTATCTGACTTCCCCTCTCGCGGGTAGGGTTGAGCGGTCAGCTCGACGACGGTGACCGAAATCTGGTTGAGAAGTGGTTTTACACTTCAAGATGCGAGTTGACCGCGTCTATATCTCGTGGGTGGGGGGGGGGGTCGAGTGAGCGTCAGAGGGAGTATTGTGCATTCTCAAACTATTATATCACATGGCGACTATACCAATCGCCAAACAGACAAATACTATCAGGGGTGCTAAACCAGCCAGCGGAAACTCACTCGTGACCGCAACTCGTAGGACCGTATCGACCGATCGATTCTCGTCCAAAGTCGCCGAGTCGAACCCGATATCACTCCGCGAACCGGCGTTCGATGAGCGTGACGAGGAGGTACGCCGCAAGCGTTTGCGTCGACCCTGTCGGATCGCGTTCGGGGGCGACCTCCATGAGGTCTGCGGCCCCGACCGCGTCGTGTGTCCCGAGGATCTCCATTATCTCGAGCGCCTCGTGGCTATCCAGTCCGGCGGGTTCCGGCGTGCCCGTCCCCGGCGCGATGCCCGGATCGACCGAGTCGATATCGAACGTGACGTAGACCGCGTCCGTTTCCGCGGCCGCCTGCTCGATCGCGTCCGTGACGACGTCCTCGATCCCGTTCGTCCGGACGTCCCGCATCGTGTAGAGGTTCAATCCGGATTCGTCGGCGAACTCGAAGAATCCCGGCGATTCGTACCCGCGGATCCCGATCTGACTGATATGCTCGAAGTCCGAATAGTCGGATTCGGCGATCAGCCGGGTAGGCGATCCGTGGAAGTGCTCTCCGAAAACGGGACTGTCCTCGGCGGTGTCGGTGTGTGCGTCGATCTGGACGAGGCCGACGCTGTCGGCATCGCTGGCCTCGGCGAAGCCGCGAAACGATGGATACGTGCAGTAGTGGTCTCCACCTAACAGGACGGGAAACGCCCGCTCGGCGGCCGTCGCTACGTGCGCAGTGATGCTCTCGGCGGACTTCTCCTGATCGAGCGGAAACACCGGGACGTCGCCACAGTCGGCGACCGTTACGTCGCTGAAATCGATCTGCGCACGCGTGTTCATGTTCGTCACTCCGCCCTTGTACCCCGACAGGTAGGCCCACCAGGCGCTCGCCTCGCGGATGGCCGACGGCCCGTAACGTGCGCCCGGCCTGTTACTCGCGGCCGCATCGATGGGCGCTCCCAGTACTGCGACGTCGGCGTCTGCGAGATCCTCGACGTCACGGGGCTCGCCCTTGAGGAACGTCTGCCTGCCAGTGTAGGCGAGTTCGACGTCGGTCCCCTCGTATCGGTCGTGGAACGCCTCGGCGCGCGACCGCTCGTCACTCATCGTCGGTCTCTGCGTCGATGGCCCTGCGGAGCGTCTCTACGGTCCGATCGAGATCGTCCTGGTCGATCGTCAGTGGTGGCTGGAATCGCATGACGTTCTTGTAGTAGCCGCCGACGCCCATAATGATCCCCTGCTCGCGGAGTTCGTCGGCGACGGCCGAAGCCAGTTCCTTGTCGGGAGCCGGAGCGTTGCCGCGCGGCCCCGTTTCCGACGGGTCGACGAGCTCGACGCCCTGCATGAGGCCGAGCCCTCGAGTCTCGCCGACGACATCGAACTCGGCCTCGAGTTCGGCGAGTCGGTCGGCGAGCCAGGCCCCCTGCTCGCGAGCGTGCTCGACGATGCCGTCCTGCAGTTCGTCGATCGTCGCGAGCGCCGCGGCACACGCGACGGGGTTGCCGCCGAACGTGGAGAGGTGATCGCCGGCCTCGAAGGCATCTGCAATTTCCGCGGAGGCGGTAAACGCGCCAAGCGGTAGTCCGTTCGCGATCCCTTTCGCCTGCGTCAGAATATCGGGCACGACGTCGAAGTGTTCGCTGGCGAATAGCTCTCCCGTACGACCGTACCCGGTCTGAACCTCGTCGACGATCAACAGCGCGTCGTGTTCGTGAGCGATTTCTTGGACGCCTTCGAGCCAGCCCTCCGGCGGCACGATGATGCCGCCCTCTCCCATCACCGGCTCGACGACGATGGCGGCGAGATCGTCGCTCGTGTGGGTGCCGATGACGTGTTCGATCTCGGCCGCGGCTCGATCCGCAAACGTCGCGTCGGAGCCCTCGTCGGCCGAGCGGTAGCGGTAGGGTGCCGGGGCGTGGACCGCGTCGTTGATCGTTGGCCCCATCTCGTGTTTGTAGGTGTGATTGCCGGTGAGCGCGAGGCTCCCCAGCGTTCGGCCGTGGAACCCCATCTCGAGGGCAACGACCTCCTTGCTGCCCGTGTACTTGCGGGCGAGCTTCACCGCGCCCTCGACGGCTTCGGTCCCGGAGTTACAGAAGAAACTCTTCTGGAGATCACCGGGCGTCACGTCGGCGAGGCGCTCCGCGAGATCGGCGACAGGCTGGTTGGGGTGGACGTACGAACACCCGTGAACGAACTCCTCGAGTTGCGTTTTCGCGGCGTCGACGACGGCGTCGTTTCCGTGACCGACGTTCGTCACCGAGATGCCGGAGAAGACGTCGAGGTATTCGTTCCCGTCTAAATCCTCCACCGAGCACCCCTCTGCCCGACGAATGGGGACGTTCAGTGACTTCCAGATCGGCATCAAGTATTCGTCGTACTGTTGCGTGACCCGTTCGTTCGACTGCGTCTGTTGTGACATCGTGGCACCTCGTAACTACGCTTCGATGACGTTGCCTACTTTCGCCGGGAACCCGACTGTTACCTGATCTCCGACGTCGAAGTCGGCAGTTTCCTCGTTTATCTGCCGTTCGATCTCCAGCGTCTGTGACCCGATATCGACGTGATAGTTCTTCAGCGACCCTTTGTAGATCGTTTCGTCGACGGTTCCCTCCCATTCGTTCTCGAAGCCGGGACTCTCGTCCGGGCCGACCACTGCGATCTCTTCGGGCCGGACCGAAACGATGGCGCGGCGCTCGCTGAGGGCCGGGTGTGCTTCGATGCGCACGTCGGCATCGTCGCCTCGGACGCTCGTCCCGTCGGACGAGACGGTCCCCTCGAAGAGGTTCGTTTCGCCGAGGAACGTCGCGACGAACTTCGTCGCGGGATCTTTGTACAGCTCGTCGGCCGGTCCGACCTGCTCGATCTGACCGTCGTCCAAAACGGCGATTCGATCCGACATCGTCAACGCTTCCTCCTGATCGTGCGTGACGTAGATGAACGTGATTCCCAGCTCTTCCTGAATCTTCTTGAGTTCGACCTGCATGTGCTGTCTAAGTTTGCGGTCGAGACTCGCGAGGGGTTCGTCGAGCAGCAAGACGTCGGGTTCGCGGACGATCGCACGCGCCATGGCGATCCGCTGTTTCTGTCCGCCCGACAGCTCCGTCGCCTTCCGGTCCTGATAGCCCGGAAGTTCGACTAGCTCCAGCGCTTCGGAGACCTTCTCTTTCCGCTCGTCAGCCGGGACGCCGTCCATCTCGAGTCCGAACGAGATGTTCTCCTCGACGGTCATGTGCGGGAAGAGCGCCCACTCCTGGAACACCATACTGGTGTCGCGCTTGTTCGCGGCCGCGCCAGTGACTCGCTGACCGCTGATGTGCACGTCGCCTGCGGTCGGCGTCTCGAGACCGCTGATCATGCGAAGCGTGGTCGACTTGCCACAGCCGGACGGGCCGAGCAGCGTGAGGAACTCGCCCGGGTTGATCTGCAGATCGATCCCGTCGACGGCGGTTACGTCTCCGAACTCCTTCCGTAGTCCGTCGAGTTCCACGGTGCCGGTTCGAGTCGCATCCGACTCGTCGCGTTCGCCGGTCGGCGCTCCCGTGTCCTCGACTGCTGTTTCTTCCATCATGGGCTCGCTTTTCGAGGGTGTCGTGGTATCGCTTTCCATTTACACGTCGCTTTCCGCTTTCGCATCTTCCCACATGTCCGTCCACGCGTCCGTATTATCCGAGAATTCGTACGGCGTCGTCTGCTCCGAGATGGTCTGCGCGGCGTCGAACCCGTCCTCGCTGAACATGAGCGCCTCCTGCTGGTCCGCGTCGAACTGATCGAACGAGGCGGTGTTCACCGGCGGACTCTTCGCTGCGGGCTCCCAGGCGATGCTGTACTGTCCCTTCGGGGAAATCACCTTGTTCATGAACTCGACGGCGAGGTCGGGGTTGGCGGGATCCTTGACCATGCACATCCCTTCGGTCCACCCCATTCCGCCCTGTTCGGGGAGGACGACGTTGACCCAGTCGTTGCCCTCAGCACGGAGTTCCGACATCGTGAAATTCCCGACTGGAGAGATGACGATGTCTTCCTGCAGGAACGCCTGGCGGATCGCGCTGGTCCCGCTGTAGATCGCTCCCATGTTGTTGAACATACTGACGAGCTTCTCCTTGATGTCGGCGAGTTGCTCCTCGTTCTGCTTGAACGGCGGGTAGCCCAGCGCCTGCGCGATTTTCGGAATGTTCCACGTCGGCCAGTCCATAATCCCCATCTCGCCTTCGTACTCGCCGTTCGGACCGCCGGTCCAGAGCACCTCGTAGGAGGAGTAGTGCTCTTCGGGGACCTTGTTCGTATTGACCGTCAGCGTGTCCCAGCCCCACCGAGTCGGGAGCGCGTACATCTCGTCTTCGTACGCGAACGACTCGAACGGCCACTGGAACTTCTCGAGGAAGTTGTCCATCTCCGGGAAGTCGTCCGGATTGAGCGATTCGATCGTCCCTGCTTCGGCGTGGCGGGCTGCCCAGGTATTGTTCACCGTGAGCAGGTCGTAATCGGACGTCCCGCCGCTTTTGAGTATGTTGAACCCTTCGGGGTCGCTCGAGACGAGACTGATGTTAACGGTGGCGTCGTTTTCGGACTCGAACTCGTCGATGATCGTGTCAGTGCCGTACCCCTCCCACGTGAGCACGTTGAGAGTCGTCCCGCCGCTCAACGTGTTTCCGAGACAGCCCGCCATCGCCGCCGTTCCGGCGAGGCCGGCCGACTGAAGGAAGGTCCGTCGTGATGCTCCGATACGTGCGCGTCCGTTCTCGTCGCCCGTTATGTCTTCGAATTTGCTCATTACAGCTCGTGTTACCTTGTCTCATAGGGCTATATAATACTTTCCACACTATCCAACACACTGGATTGTGATCTGACACCATCCAGCTATTAGTTACAAAACTGAATCTGAGACGAGTTACTGTCGGCGCTCGTTCGGAATATAGTGTGATATTACCTGCCGGTGTACACGCTTCTGGAGAAACTCCCCTGAAGAACTGGAGAACCGCTTCCTCTCGATGTCAGTCTCAGTGGGTGAATCACAAGCTATATTGTGCGCCGTTTTAACATAGCGGATATGGTAGCTGAGTCAAGGGAAAATGATAGTCTATCTCGGACTATAGTCAACCGAATCAAGGAATCGAACGGATTCCTCGCAACAGGAGGGCCGATCCTGTTCCTCGAACTGTTGTTCTTCATCGGGCCGCTCGCGATCATGTTTTTCATCGCGACGATGCGGATGGAGGACTTCGCGCTGCAATACGCCTTCACGCTCGAGAACTACATCGGGGCGTTCGCCGGTTCGGCCAACCGCGCTGCGTTCATCAATACGACGACGATGGCGGTGCTGACGACGGTTACGGCAGTGATCGTCGCGTACCCGTTCGCCTACTACATTGCCAGACGGGGCGGCGAGTACCAGAATCTCCTCCTGATTATGGTCATGATCCCGTTCTGGACGAACTACATCGTCCGGATCTACGGCTGGCAGATCATCCTCGGATCGAAGGGTATCCTGAACAGCATGCTCATCTGGATGGGCGTGCTCAACGAGCCCATCTCGTGGATCATCAACACGAAGTTCTCCATCTGGCTCGGGCTGACCTACCTCTGGTTGCCCTTCATGGTCCTGCCGCTGTACTCCAGCCTCGAGAAGATCGACGAGAGCCTGATCGAGGCCGCGTACGATCTCGGCGCGTCGCGGCTGGCGGTGTTCCGTCGGATCGTCCTACCGCTATCGATCCCGGGGCTCGTCGGCGGGATCATTTTCGTCTTCATCTTCAGCATGGGCGCGTACATCGTCCCGGCGATGATCGGCGGCGGCGAACTGTTCGTCGGAACGCGGATCGGGTACGCGTTCGGTATCGGCGGCGACTGGCCGGTGGGCGCGGCGCTGGGGAGTGTCCTCATGCTGGTCGTCGCCGGCGTCCTCTGGTCGCTCATGGGATACACTGACGTGGAGGAGATGTTCTAACGATGAGTACTGAAACGTCCAATTCCGACGCTGGCGGCGAGACCGTGACCACTCAGGTCGATTCGATCCTCGCGGTCGCGGAGCAGTACTGGCTCCCGATCTGGACCGTGCTCGTGTTCTCGTTCCTCTACGCGCCGATCGCCGTGTTGATCCTCTTCTCCTTCGAGAAGGGGACGTTCTCGTCGATTCCCTGGGACGGGTTCACGACGCAGTGGTACGCGCAGATGGTGAGCGACACGCGACTCATCCGCGCGACGATGAACAGCCTGTACGTCGGCATTGTCGTGACGGCCGGAGCGACGACCCTCGGAACGCTCGGTGCGATCGCCCTCGTGCGAGCCGATTTCCGGGGGAAGGGGCTCTACCGCGCGCTCGTAGTCGCGCCCATGACGATTCCCGGACTCATCCTCGGGATCGCCCTCCTGCTCTGGTTCAACTTCCTGAACATCAACACGTCGCTGCTGACGGTGATGATCGGCCAACTCGTGTTCGTCACGCCGTTCGTCCTGATCACCGTCAGTGCACGCCTTCGCGGGTTCGATCCCGAACTCGAGGAGGCCGCTCGCGACCTCGGTGCCAGCAAGTGGCAGACGTACCGCCGGGTGACGCTCCCGATCCTGATGCCCGGTATCGTCAGCGGCGCGCTGTTCGCCTTCACCCTGTCGTTCGACGACTTCCTGATCGCGTTCTTCACCAGCGGTGTCCAGAACACACTTCCCATCTACATCTGGTCGAAGGTCCAGCACGGAACCGACCCCGTGATCAACGCGATCAGCACCATGGTGTTGCTGTTCAGTATGGGACTCATCGTCGTGAGCGAACTCATCCGACGGCGCTGATTTCGCTCAGTCACCCGTCCGCCCCTCGTTTTCGACAAAACAACTGTGACTGATAGGATATAATCCTATCAAATGGCATTCTTTTGAATGTAGTATAAATATTTATTACGATACGAACGAACGGGCGACACATGGACCTCTGGGACAGTCTCGAATCGGAATACGTCGATCGCACCCCGAAGAGCAAGGAACGGTTCGAAGAAATTCGGAACCACGTCCCCGCCGGCGTGGCCAGTACGTACCGCGCGTGGGATCCGCATCCGTTCGTGGTCGACCGAGCGGAGGGCGTCCACCTGCACGACGTCGACGGCAATTCCTATCTGGACTTCGATATGAACAACGGAGCGGGGATGGTCGGACACGCGCATCCCGCCGTTACTGACGCGGTCAAGACCCAACTCGACGAGGGGACGCTCTTTACGCATCCGCACGACCTCCTCGCGGAGGCCGCCGAGGAACTCAAGAAGCGGTGGGACCCCGTCGACCTCGTCCGGTTCACGAACAGCGGGACGGAGAGCACGATGCACGCCATCCGTATCGCGCGAGCGTACACGGGCAAGGACAAACTCCTGAAGATCGAAGGGTCGTACCACGGCGTCCACGACGCCGTCCTGATCAGCAAGTCGACGCCCGAAGGGAAGCTGGGTCATCCCGAGCGTCCGACGAAGCTGATCGAGAGCGAGGGGATCCCCGAGGCGATCGCCGACACGGTCGAGATCGCTCCGTTCAACGACCTCGAAGCAGTCGAGGGGATCATGCGCGAGCACATGAACGAGATCGGCGCCCTCATCGTTGAACCGATCGTGATGAACGTCGGCGTGACGCAACCGTACAAGGAGTTCCTGCAGGGGCTCCGCGAACTCTGTGACGAGTACGGTATCGCTTACATTTTCGACGAAGTGAAGACCGGCGTCAAGGTCGCCCCCGGCGGCGCGGCCGAGTACTACGACGTCGAACCCGACCTCGTCGCGATGGCCAAGAGTATCGGCGGTAACTTCCCCGTCGGTGCCTTCGGCGGTCGCGAGGAAGTCATGCGAACGATCGAAGACGGCGCGGCCCACTACGGAACGTACAACGGGAGCCCGCTCGTGCTGCAGGCGGTCACGACCGTCCTCCGGGACGTGCTTACCGACGACGCCTATCAGCACGTCAACGACCTCGGCGAGAAGCTCGTCGCCGGCTACGAGGATATCATGGCCGACGCCGGAATCGACGGCCACGTCGAGAACGTCAACTCGCAGGGGATCGTCCACTTCACCGAGGAACGGATCGAGAACTACCGCGACTTCCTCGAGCACGTCGACACCGAGTTCCACGAGAACTACTGGTTCGCGATGCTCAATCAGGGCGTCCTGCCTCATCCGCACGACGCCTCCCAGCAGTGGACCATCAGCGTCCAACACGAAGAAGAACACATCGACGAGCACCTCGAGGCGTTCAAATCCGTCGCCCCGCTGCTCGCCGAGAAGCAGTAACCGAACCGCCCGCGCCGCTCCTCGCGCGACGGCACACCTGCTTCCCGCGAACGAACGTGGTTCGTTTTGCCGGTCCGGGACCGCTCGAAGAGCGGCTCGCTCGAGCGCGGCAATTCCGGTCGCCTTCCGGCGGGATCACCGCTAATGGCCTCCGATAGTTCGATCTCCTCGCGGCTACCGTGTAACTCCGCGGCGATCGTGCTCGCGATGACGACGGGCCGAACGGTCGGAGAGTGCTATCGCCCGATCGGGACCCCGGCTCTGGGTTTCTGTAGAGTCCGTGTGAACAGATTGCTCCGATTTTCTCGTCCCGTCTTGGTTGGCTTTCCGCCCCGGCGGAATTTGTAGGATTTAGTTTACGACGCTCTGTTCCGAGAGGACGTCGTCTAACGCTTCCAAGAGGCGGTCCGCGTGCCCTTTTTCGAACACCAGCGGCGGACGGATCTTCAGCACGTTACCCTCTCTGCCGGTCGAACCGATGAGAACCCGACGTCGACGGAGTCCGTTGACTACTGCGGTCGTCTCGCTCGGTGCCGGCTCCCAGGTCTCTCGGTCTCTGACGAGTTCGACACCGATCATCAGTCCCCGTTGACGGACCTCGCCGATGAGTTCGTATTCGACGGCCAGTTCTTGCAGCCCGTCACGCAGGTACGTGCCGACCTCGACGGCGTGAGTCAACAGGTCTCTCTCCTCGATCTCGTCCAACACCGCCAACGCAGCCGCACAGGACACGGGATTCCCGCCGAACGTACTGAAAAACCCCGTCCGGTCGTACAGGGTCGACGCGATGTCTGACCGCGTCACGACGGCCGCGACGGGATGTCCGTTGCCCATCGGCTTGCCGATCGTGACGATGTCAGGGACGACACCTGCGCTCTGGAACCCCCACATGCTCGAGCCGCTTCGTCCGTACCCGGCCTGTACCTCGTCCGCGACGACGACCCCTCCCGCCTCGCGGACGCGATCGATCATCGATCCCAATCGCTCTCCCTCGGGAGGGTGGATCCCGTCGCTGGTGAACAGCGAGTCGAACACGAACGCCGCGGTTCCCGACCCTCGTTTCTCGAGAGTCGCCAGCGACTCGGTTATGTCTTCGACCGGGTCTCGATCCGCGTGCATCCGGCGGGGGATTTCGTCGACCGGCGGACGGACTGTCTCGACGTGGTCCGGGCAGAAACCCTCGGGCCAGATTGCAGGCGATTGCGCCGTCGTCGCCTCGGTAATACCGTGATACGCGTTCTCCGAAACGATTGCGCCGTCGTTTCCGGTGGCCGCCGTAGCCAGCCGCCAGGCGGTGTCGGTCGCCTCGCTTCCGGAGTTGACGAACAGGACTCGGTCCAACTCGTCGGGCATCGTCGCCAGGATGCGATCGGCCAGCGCGACTGGAGCCTCGTGCAGGTACCGTGTGTTAGTGGCCAGTGTACGCGCCTGCCCCCCGATGGCGTCCGCGACTGCGGGGTTCGCGTGCCCCACGACCTGTACGTTGTTGTACGCGTCGAGGTAGCGACGACCGGACGAATCGTACAGCCACACCTCCTCGCCGCCGACGAAGTGGACGGGATCGCGGTACGAGAGGGGAGACGATCCGAGAACCTGGCGTCGCCGAGACTCCAGTTCGGCCGTGTCCATTCGGGAGTACGGAACGTCACCGGCCAGCGCGGCGGTTCGCAGGCGTCGACCGACGGTGTCCAGCCCCAGTTCGTCGAGCGTTCGCAACAGTTCCCATCCGTCGTCGACGCCGGCGACGCTGTGGTCGTCGGTCTTCTCGGGATGTTCGTCGAGTCGCCACGCGACCGTGACTCCCCACGTGAGGTGCCGTGCCGCGACGAGGTCCGCCAGCAGGCCGGCCTCTTCTTCCTCGAGTGGCGTGACGCTGACGTAGCCCCGGATCACCGCCTCGGCCGCCTCGATCGGGTCTTCGCGGCGGTACATTACGCTCGCGATCGCCATCGCGAGGTCGCTCACGAGGGCCGTGTGGGTGAGATCGCCGAAATCTACGATGCCGCTGACCCGATCGCGCTCGTCCAGCAGGACGTTGTCGAGCGTGAGGTCGTTGTGAATCACTTGCGCACGGAGCGAATCGAAAACCGGTTCGACCCGATCTTCGAACCGATCGAGGATGCGGTCGGCGAGATCGCGTCGCTGTTCGTCGGTGACGGAGTCGAGGAGCGATCGAAGTTCGGAGGTGTGCCGCAGGTCCCACAGTATGTCGTAATCTGCGTCGGGGTGGAAGAAGCCGCGAAGCGCCTCTCCGAGTCTCGCCGCTACCGCTCCGTACTCGTACAGGGCCTCCTCGTCGAGCTCCGGCCCCGGAGCAGTTCGCCCGGGAACGTGCGTAAACATCCGCACGAGGTACGTCTCGTCGTCGTCGACGGACGTCCAGGGCGAGCCATCGATCGTCGGAACGATCTCCATCACCGGGAGGTCGGGATCGGTCCGAGACACGTGCCGCAGGGCCTCGGCCTGCAGCTCGAGTGACGAAACGTCGTCGGCCGGACTGGAGATCTTCAGTACGTACGCCTCGCCGTCGTCGGCATCGATCCGAAAGTTCTGGTCCCGCTCTCCGCCGAGTTCCGTCACCGTTCCTCGCTTCCCGAACTCGCGTTCGGCGATCCGTGCCGCTCGCCGTTCGTCTAACGATGGGGGCTGTACAATAAACGGGTCTAACAGCTCGGACGCGTCCGTCATCGGTCGTTCACGTCCGGTCGTAGGTGATTACCTTTCATATAGGTTCCCGTTATATATAATCGAAATGTCACTCCCGCTCCCGCGGGTAGTGTTTCGTCAGTAGCACTGTGTCAGCGGAGCCGTTTTGGGATCACGACTCGGTCGCTTCCGGTTCGCTATGTCTGCGATAACTAGTTCAATGAGCGCTTCTCCCGCTTCAATCCGGGTGAGCCCTATCGCCGCACCCCTCTGTGACCGCGCTTCCGATCCGAGCCGTCAAATCGTCTTCACGTACTGGTCGCGTTCCCAGTCGGTGACGTGATCCCGGAACGCCTGCAGCTCGCGTCGTTTGGAGGCCGTGAACATCCGCACGACGTCCTCGCCGAGGAGGTCGACGAGCGCGTCGTCCGTCTCGAGCGCGCGCAGGGCGAGCTCGGGCGAGCGCGGGAGCTCCGGTCGGTCGCCGGTCGGGTCGCCTTCGGTCGGCGCCGGCGGCTCCAGCTCGCGCCGGAGCCCGTCGAGGCCCGCGGCGATAGTCCCGGCCATGACCAGATACGGGTTGGCGTCGGCGCTGGCGATCCGCGTCTCCAGACGGGGCTCCCCCAACGGGAGGCGGACCGCGGTCATCCGGTTGTCGTACCCCCACGAGGCGGTGTAGGGGACGAACGAACTCGGTTCGAACCGCTTGAATCCGTTAATGTTCGGCGTGCCGAGCGCGGTCAGCGCATCGGCGTGTTCCATCAGGCCGCCGACGAAGTGGCGGCCCCGCTCGGAGAGCGTGTCGCCCGTGTCAGCCTCGAAGGCGTTCTGCCCGTCGTCGAACGCGCTCACGTGGAGGTGATAGCCACTGCCCGGTCGGTCGGCGAAGGGCTTGGCCATGAACGTCGGCCACTGGTCGAAGCTCCGGCCGACCTGCTTGACGAGCCGCTTGAAGTCGAAGGTCGTGTCCGCCTGTTCGAGCGGTCGGCCGTAGTCGAACAGCACCTCGAGCTGGCCGGCACCGTGCTCGTGGTGGAGCGCAGTGAGGTCGATTCCGTAGTCGCCGGCCCACTCGGCGAGCCGGTCGTAGAAGCCGGAGACCTCCTCGGTCGCCCAGGAGACACACTCGTGGTTGCCGCCGGTCGCGGGGACGTACTCGTTCCCGGGACCCTCCTCGAGGAGGTAGAACTCGAGCTCGCTCCCGGCGTAGAAGTCGAACCCGAAGTCGTTGGCCGCGAGCACCGACTCCAGTGCCGCCCGCGGCGAACTAGCCAGCCGCTCACCCTCGTGGGTGAACCGACACAGGACCCGGACGGCGTTCTCGCGCCAGGGCAGCCGTGTCGTCGTCTCCGGGATCGGGTGAACGATCCCGTCGCTGTGTCCGATCTCCGCGCCGAGTCCGGTTCCCTCCGGGACGTGATTGCGCGGCGTCTGGGCCAACATCACGAGGTTCATCGTAAACCCGTCGGCCCACTTCTCGAGGAAGGTGTCGGCGGTGAGTTGCTTCGAACGGGAGATGCCGTTGACGTCGGCGAACTCGATGAAGACATGGTCGATCGCCGGGTCCTCGATCACCTCGATCATTCGATCGGTCGCGTCGGTCATTCGAGCATCGCCTCCTCGCGGCTTCGTCCCCCGCGGTTCGGTCCCTCACGGATCGATTGCTGTGTGGTAGATGGTCTCATTGAGGGTGTGGCACCGTCTGAATGGAGATTGCGGTAGAGGTACTATAATTTATTGTTCTCGGGTCAGTACCGAGCGGTGATGATACTCGTCCTCGACGACGAAGTCAGATCGGAGTATCGCTATCTCGGTCCGGAGATCGAACACTTCACCCCCGAAAGCGACTATCACGTGTACGCGGAGGACCGCGATCATCCGCCGCTCGAGGAGTACGACGGCGTCATCATCAGCGGCAGTACCGCCAGCGTTTACGAGGAGGGATATCCGTGGTTCGAAACGCAGATGGAGCTCGTTCGGACGTGTCGCGACCGCGAGCTGCCGCTGCTCGGCGTCTGCTTCGGTCACCAGCTCGTCAACGCCGCGCTCGGCGGAAGCGTCGTCGAGGACCGACGTCGCGCCACGTTCGTCGAAATGACGAACGTCGACGCGGACGACCCCATCCTCGCTGGGGTCGAGCCGATCGTTCCCGTGCTCCACTCCGATCTGGTCGTCGAGCCCGGATCCGGAATGGAAGTCATCGCCGAAACCGAGTACAACGAGTATTTCTGTACTCGCCACGCCGACGCGCCGATCTGGACGGTCCAGTTCCACCCCGAGTTCACGACGCGCGTTCGCGATCGTCCCAGCGACTGGACCGACGGCGATCACTCGTTCGACGAGTGCAACGCGACGGCGGTGCTCGAGAACTTCGCCGCGTACTGTCACCGATAGTCGCGACCGGAGAGAATCAGTCGGGAAGCGCTCACTCGAAGACGGCGGTGAACGCCTCGTCGAGCATCTCGACCGCGTCGTGGATGTCGGATTCGTCGATACAGAGCGGTGGCGCGACGAGTAATTGAAAGTCCGGCCGGCCGACGCCGACGAGGAGTCCCGCTTCCCCCGCCGCCTCGGCGACGTCCTCGACCGGGTTGTCGGCGTCGTCGTCGACCCACGAGTTCGCGAACGGCTCCCCGGTTTCGGGGTCCTCGACGACGATCCCCCAGAGGAACCCTCGACCGCGAACCTCGGCGACGACGTCGTGGCGCTCCGCGAGGGCCTCGAGTTCCTCACGCAGTACGGGCTCCAGGGACTGGACGTTGTCGATGAGACCGTCCTCGTACGCCTCGATCGCGGCGAGACCGGCGGCACAGGCCACCGGATGGCCGGCGAACGTCTGCCCGACCGCGGTACCGCCGTCGCGGACGCGCTCGGCGATTTCCTCCCGCATGAGAACACCGCCGAGCGGGACGTACGAACTCGTGACGCCCTTCGCGAACGTGATCATGTCCGGATCCACTCCCTCGGTTTGCATCCCGAACATCTCTCCGCAGCGACCGAACCCGGTGATCACCTCGTCGGCGATCAGGAGGATGTCGTACTCGTCGCAGATCTCGCGGAGCCGTTCGAAGTATCCCGGCGGGGCCGGAAATCCGCCGCTGGATCCCGCGACGGGCTCGATGACGACTGCAGCGATCGATTCGGGCCCCTCGTTTCTGACGACGAACTCGACGTGGTCGGCGGCCTTCTCCGCGAGCTCCGCTCCCTCGGCGTCGAACACGTCAGGAAGGGGCGGGAGGAACTTGACGCCGCCGGTCGTCGACGCGTGAGATTGAACGGCGTTTCGGGTCGTGGGATCGCCGGTCAGGTTCGCCGCACCGTACGTACTCCCGTGATAGGACTGCCATCGAGTCAGCACCTTCGACGCGTCCTGACTCTCGCGAGCGATCTGGATCGCCAGTTCGTTCGCCTCGCTCCCCGATACGGAGAACGTCACGTCCGTGAGCGGCTCCGGTGCCACGTCTGCCAGCACGTTCGCCAGTCTCGTCCGCGCGTCGTTTTCCTTCGCCGAGGAGACGTACGGGATCCGTCCGAGCTGATCGGTGATCGCCTCGATGATCCGCTGGTCGTCGTGGCCGGCGTTGACGCAGTACAGCGACGAGAGGAAATCGAGGTAGGAATCGCCGTCGGCGTCGGTCACCGTCGCACCGCTCCCCTCGGTCAGGGGGGCCCCGTCGCTCTCCGGGTCGTACCAGTGAGAGATATTTCTTGACCCCTCATTCAACATCATGGGCGTATTGTTGGATTTCATTCTATCTAACCCATTATAGTAGATGCTATATATTATTACCGGCGCTCCGAACTGAGGAATACCGCTTCCTCCGGCCGCTACGTCGGACGGATCCGTCAACGACCGACGGATGGCTGGCTGTTAAACTGAATCCGATATCGCAACTATATATGAGATATAAGACGATATTGCCGGGACAAGTCGAACTATTACAGTATATGATACGTCTTGAGGTATGTCTGTTCGACTGCTTTCCAGCGAGGACGTCAGCGAGAACGCGCAAATGTCCGACGTAGTACCGGCCGTTCGAGAGGCCTTCGCCGCGTACGAACGGGGAACGGCCCAGATGCCGCCGAAGTCGTACGTGGATCTCGAGCAGTACAACGGCGACTTCCGCGCGATGCCCGCGTACCTGGACACCGGCGAGTGGGACGCCGCGGGCATCAAGTGGGTCAACGTACACCCCGACAACGGCGAGAAGCACGGCCTCCCGACGGTGATGGGGACGATGATTTACTCTGACCCCGAAACGGCCCTTCCGCTCGCCATCATGGACGGGACCGAACTGACGATGAAGCGCACTGGCGCCGCGGCGGCTGTTGCGACCGACGAACTCGCCGTCGAAGACGCGACGAGCCTCGGTATCGTTGGCGCTGGTATCCAGTCCTACACGCAGGTCGAGGCCATCGCCGAGGTCCGCCCGATCCAGGATATCGTCGTCAGCGATCTCGACGAGAATCGAGTTCGAGAGTTCGTCGACCACTTTGGCGACCGATTCACCGTCCGCGAGGGTGACGTGTCCGAAGCCGCGTCCTGCGATGTCCTGTCGACGGTGACGCCCGTTCGGGACCCGATCGTCGAATTAGACGATGTCGGTGACCACACGCACATCAACGCGATGGGTGCCGACGCTGCGGGAAAACAGGAACTCACTGACGACGTGCTCCTCGAGGCGACACTCGTAATCGACGATCACGCACAGACGACCCACTCCGGGGAGATAAACGTGCCCTACTCGACGGGCGTACTCTCCGACGAAGACATTCACGCCGCCCTCGGCGAGATCGTCGTCGGTACGAAAGCGGGCCGAGCGGGCGACGACGGTATTACCGTCTTCGACAGCACCGGTCTCGCGATTCAGGACGTTGCGACTGCACATATCGCCTACCAGTCCGCGATCGAAAACGAGAACGGAACACCGTTCAATCTCCTCGACGTCACAGAATCGCACGCCGAACGCTAAGACCGGTTGCTGCCACCCTGTCCTCGTTGCATCTGTCCCTGTTCGACTCCAGCACGTGTTCGACCGAATTTACACGGGTTCTCGTGCGACACCGACCTGACTCGTAGTCGTCAGGCTGACACGTCCTCACCACCTTGTCCAAATATACTCTCCCCAACTGGATAAAATCCGATAGATATATATTTTATCGGCTTACATTCAGACTTGGATGATCGATCATGATTTTACAGCCGTATGAATGTAAAATTCGTGCGGAAGCCTCCTCGGCGGGTCACTACTTTGCCAGTGGATGTCGTTCTGGGTAGTGGAACCGGCTATGTGAACACCTCATTTATTTTAGATCATGGATTTGCATACAACAATACAATAAAGTAGGCGGCATACGACATACTGTGTAACCGATAACGCTGACTGACATTATGGACGAAAAAGACATCCGAATTCTTAACGCGATTGCGGAGATCGAGTCCGGGAGTGCCGAAAAAATATCCAAAGAAACCAATATTCCAAAATCGACTGTTCATTATCGGCTAGATAATCTACAGACGAAGAACGTCATCACTAACGATCTGTTCGACCTGAATATGGAAAAACTCGGGTTGAACATCACGGTCATCACTGAGGTTTGGGCGGACTACGATCAGGGATATCATAACGAAGTCGGAGAACGATTGAGCGAGGTCGAGGGTGTCAATCAGGTCTACTTTACGATGGGTGACACGGACTTCGTCGTTATCTCTCGGCTGTCGAACCGAAACATGGTCGAACGTATCGTCGAACAGTTCGAAGCGATCGAGGAGATAAATCGGACGAGTTCCAAATTCGCAATCAAGACGATCAAAGACGAGAACCGTCCGCTCAACGACTTCGATATCGAGTTGCTACTCGATAATCTAGAACCGCTTCAGGACTAGACGAGCCGTCGCTTTTAACGAAATCCGCTTGACAGCTCTCCCCTCTTGGGACGCCAGTATCTTGGAAGAATTTATAACTCATTGGCCCAATAGTCGGATTATGTACCAGTCAATAAGAGAATGTCATATATTTCGACAGAGGATCGATCCGGCCGGACACGTATCGACTCTCACGTCGTTCTCTGACTACCGATGACGAACGACGACTTCACCGACACGATCCATCGGAATCACGAACGAGCAATCTCCGAGGCGACAGCGGACGCTCAGTTCGACGCCTGGATCGACGGGGCGTCAGCTGCGTCCAATACCGGTCGACGTTTCGAGACGCGAACACCCGCGGTCGACGAAACGATCACGACCGTCCCGCGCTGTGACTCCGAAGACGTCGATTGGGCCGTCGATGCGGCCGAGGCGGCGTTCGACAGCACGTGGGGATCGCTGACGGCCGGCGAACGATCGGACGCCATCCTCGAGTGGACGTCGGCACTCCGGGCGAATAGCGACGAACTGGCCTTGCTCGAGAGTCTCGACGCGGGGAAACCGATCGAGAACGCGAAGTACGAGGTAGGGAAGGCGCTCGACTACATCGAGTACTACGCACACGTGGTCCGAGGCGAACAGGGCCACCAGATTCCGGTCGCCAACGATGTCCACGCGTTCACGAAACGTGAGCCATACGGTGTCGCCGGACTCATCGTTCCCTGGAACTACCCCCTCATACTGACGGCGTGGAAGCTCGGTCCGGCTCTTGCGGCGGGGAATACCGTCGTGTTGAAACCCGCAGAGCAGACGCCGCTTTCGGCGACGCGGATCGCTCAACTCTCTGCGGGGATTCTCCCCGATGGTGTGCTCAACGTCGTCCACGGGTTCGGCGACGAAGTCGGCGCTCCCCTGACGCGTCACGAGGACGTTTCCAAGCTCTCGTTCACCGGTGAAGATATGACCGGAGAGACGGTGATGAAAGCTGCCGCCGAAGGGATTACTCCGGTGACGCTCGAGCTCGGTGGGAAATCGCCATTCGTCGTCTTCCCGGACGCAGACTTAGAAAAGGCGGCTTCCATCGCTGCCGAGGGGGTTTTCTACAACACAGGGCAGTCATGCGAAGCCTTCTCCCGGACACTGGTTCACGAAGATGTCCACGACGAATTCATGGAACTGTTTGAATCCGAAGCCGCTGCGCGGAGCATCGGTGATCCGCTTCGGGAGGAGACGACGACTGGTCCACTCGCGTCGAAACAACAATACGAGAAGGTGAAAGAGTACGTCGAACTCGGCCGGCGTGAGGGTGCTACAGTGGTCCGTGGCGGTGGCACCGATCCGCTCGACGACGAGAATGCCGGCTGGTACATAGAGCCGACCATCTTCGACGATGTCACGAATGACATGCGAATCGCGCAGGAGGAAATCTTCGGACCAGTGGCGTCCGTGCTCACATTTTCCGACTACAACGAAGCGATTGCTATTGCGAACGATATCGACTTCGGTCTGGCTGCAGGAGTGGCAACGACGGATCTCTCTCTCGCCCACCGTGCCGCTGACGATATCCGAGCTGGCACAGTCTGGGTAAACCAATACGGCCGGCTAGTTCCGGGAACACCGTTCGGCGGATATAAACGGTCTGGTATCGGGCGGGAATGTGCAAAAGAGACGCTCAAGGAGTATCAGCAAACGAAGATGATCAATATTCAGATCGATGACCCCGAACTCTGATTGGAATTATCTAGCTTACTACCTCTGCTAAATATACAAATTAATTGATTATATCGGTCAGTGTGTGTTTTAGTAGTGTGTGAACTGATCAAGTAGTCCTCTGACGCCGGCCCGATTGCTTACCCACGAATTGTGAAAGCAGTCAACGCGCATCGTGAAGGCTTGAAACTGTTCCTCGAGTAGATATTAGTGGATGTAGTCGACCTGACCGTCCAATACTAACTGAAAGAGTAGCCAGCTACCCGTAGCCATCGACGAGAACCACAATCTTGCTGAGATCGTGTTTCTCGGTCATTCGATGCAGAACGCAGCGACTGGACCGGTGTCTCGTCGTCCGACCACTACGACAGCGAGAATGAGCCACAAGCCCATGTGTATTGTAATATACACCCAAGACCAGCCACCGTTCATATTGACAGCGATCTTATCAATACGACCAGTGAGGGTTTCGGCGGGTCTCGAACGCCGTCGGCCAGCTGCTGTACTCAGTGGCACGATCGACCGTCTTCTCCCCGTACGTCGCCCCATCCGCGTAGTGTACTTCGTCCCACTTGTCTCGGAGCAATCCCGTCTGACGACAGAGTCGACCGACTCGGCCGCTGTCACTGCCGGTCCAGAACGCCAGCAAACAACACAGCGCCATATCCACCTCTAACTGACTCTCGTACCCGGCAGTCGAGCCACGCCACAATCGCTCGGACTTCTGCCGTTCGTCGCGTTCCGCGCTCGCTCGAGCAGTTCCTCGTCCTCGAGCGCTACTCCGTGGCTGCTCGTCTGTTCGCCGCCAGAGTCGCCCATCGAAGTCGGCGGCGTTCCCGCTTTCGTCTCGCCTCGAGGCTTTGTCTCCCCGATATACTCGGCCTATACCGACTCGAGGTCTGCCTGGCCTATCACAGCAAAACACTCCAGAAGCGGACTCGGAACGGCCGCACAGATCACACCTGCGACAGCTGTCCGTTCAGTACGCCGGTTGATTAGACCACTCGTTATTCCACTGCGGCCGTCAGGCAGTAGTCGGCGAACGCCCATTCGGATTGCGACGATCCCGACGTCCAGGCGTACAAGCGAATTCAGAAGGCGAAAGACGCAATGCTAGAGGATCAGTAGCATCAAAATGATGAATGGAGTGGGGGAAGGAGTGCGCTTCTAATGTGAGCAGAAGGCGTCTATGTGTTCACTGGCGTTACTATTAACGCTTGCCGTTAGTTACAAACAGCCAACAACCTTATTTCAGTTCACTCGAACATCCAGATGGCGAGGGGAAGGATCTGGTCGAAGACCCCACCACCTATCGATCCGCTCCAAGACAGACCTCGCCGCTTCCGAGATCGTTCCAACGTGTAGCCAACCGCCATATTGTCACACTCTCGATTTCGGACCCCACCCGATTGACACACCACTTGAGGGATGGGGAGTTGACGCCGACCTCTGTCGGCGTTTTCTCGAGACTGAGGCTTGTATACTAAGCCGCGGCCAACGCTGGCGATGTAACTCACTGATCGACAGGGGGATCTCATCATCGCCGTCGCGCTCACCGAACTCAGTGTTGGCTTCCGCGAAGCCGATCCCGAGTTCGCCGAGTGGGCGTGGCAGTTGGCCGCCGATCGACTCGTTGAGCACGACGCTGACCCGTACGATGCCGACGAGGCGCTCGAGAGTGGACGCTCACGACGTACGGTCCTCGAGAATACCTCAAACCCGCCCGGATAGGCGCAGGGGGATGGCCGCCGGCCGGGACGGGGTTGACAAGATCGCGGTAGGTGGGGTTCTGATTGGATCGTGTCGCGTGGGCAAACGCGACAGTGAAGATGTTCGGCCAATCGCATATCAATCTCTGTCCGATTCCGAGTCGCTTGGAATCGTACTACTAGCCTTTTGAGATTACACCCGTTCGCGTTGCGCCGCTCTGTGGTCGGATTTTGGAACAATGGAAGGGGGATATGGGAGAAGGACTGCGCCTCTGGACAGGTGCGGCAGAGGCGGCCCGTTGTTTTGGCAATAGCTATTAACAGTTGGCACTAGTTTCAATTGGCCAACAGAATTATCACCTCATAATGTCAATGTCCCTCTGGCGAGGGGAAAGGATCTGTTCGGCGACCCAGCCTTGATCCGCTCCGAGACGCACCTCGCCGCTTCCGGGATCGTTCCAACGTGAGGCCAATTGTCATATTGTCACACTCGATCTCGGGCCTTCCATTGACGTATCTGGAAGGGGGCTGAAACGCCGATTCACCTGTCGGCGTTTTGTGAACTACCCCACCCTACCGTTCGGGCTGACGCCCTCGTGCTTGAGGGTGGGGCTTCCTGCTTTCACGACGCGCTTTGCAGACACAACGGTGTCCGTAGGGAGCGCAGTCTCCACAGGCATTGATTCGGAGTGTCCCACTCCTATATCTTCGAGACCGCGAGAAAGGATGTTCCACGCCGCGTTCGCGTCCCTGTCCGCCTCAAACCCGCAAGCAGGACAGGAGTGTTCACGGACCCACAACGGTTTTTCTGTCGAGACACCACACGACGCGCATTCCTTGGTCGTCCCTCTCGGGTTGACCGCCACGAAGTGCGCCCCCTCGCGTTCGCACTTGTACTCAAGTAGCGAGAGGAACGTTCGCCACGCGGCAGATGCCGTGTTTCGGCTGTTCGACGGCGATTCGAGCATCCCTTTCACGTTCAGATCTTCGATCGCCACGAGGTCGTACTCACGAGCATAGTAAGCAGAGAGCTTGTGCAGGAAGTCGCGGCGCTTCCGTCGGAGGTCGGCGTGACACTCCGCAACCCGGCACCGTTGCTTCTCGTAGTTGTTCGACCCGTGTTGCTTCCGCGAGAGCGTCCGCTGTTCACGTTCCAAGCGTTCGCGCTCGTCGGAAAGGTCGAGCGACCCGACTGCCGTGCCGTCGGTGTCGTGGGCGTACGTGAGAATCCCCACGTCAATACCGACGCACTTCTCGGGATTCTCAGGTGGCTCAGGAGGTTCGCGGTCCATTTCAACGCCGAAGGTGGCGAACCACTCCCCCGTCGGTTCCTTCTTGACTGTGACCTGCTTGAGCTTCGCATCTTCGGGGATGGCCCGGTGGAGCCGTATCGGTATATCCGCGAGTTTCGAGAGTGACAGGACAGTCTGACCGCCCTTCTTGTCGAGCTTGAAGCCAGACTGGCTGTACGTGAAACTGCGGAACTCCCGTGGCGGTTTCCACGTGAGTTGACCGACGCCGTAGCCGTTCTTCTTGAGTGCTGAGAGTCCTTTGAGGTTGTCGAACAGGCGTTCTACGACGGTTTGGAGAACCTTCGAGTGCACGTCCGAGAGGCCGTCCCACCATTTCTTGAGGTCGGGTAGCTCCGACCGCAGGGTGGTCATGGACGGCAGTTCTCCGTATTCGTCTTGGTATTCGTTGAGTCGGTAGAGTGTGTGGTTGTACAGTTGCCTACAAATGTCGCGGTGACGGTCCAACTCCTCACGGTGGGCGTCGGACGGCTTGAGACGGTATTTGTAGGCGTAGTACATTCTATTCGCGTTGGTTCTCGATGTACTGTTTCAGCACATCCAGTGACACCTGCCCCGTCGAGATGAGACAGTACGAGTCGCCCCACAGGTCGGTCTTCAGTTCGTCTGCGTACTCGTTGCGGATACGGCGGGCAGTCGCGCCCTTGACCGTGTTGATGAACTTCACGAGGTCTGTGGTCGGTTTCGCTCGGAACAGGATGTGCACGTGGTCGTCCTCGTCGTTGAGGTTTGTCAGTTCGACACCATAGTTGTCAGTGAACCCGCTGATAACCTCGTGAATGAATTGGGTTCGCTCCTCGGTTAGCACTCCACGCCGATACGTTGTGGTGAGTATCAGGAGGTAGTGTAGGGAAAACGTCGAGTGCGCTCCCGAGTCGAGGTCGTACTCCATTGGGTTCGATCAATACTATACTATCTTACTGGAAAAAACCACTGCGTGGGCCTGTGAGCCTGCCACCGAATTGTGTATGGAAACTGGGCGGCGCTGTATCCCCTCCCTGCTCGCGCCTCCCATTCGTTCGCCGTTCGCTGAGGAAGGGGGCTTAGCGCCTCAATTCAGCTAATACAGTATATTTGGGTCTGTTGAGCACCTCAGCAACTGATACAAACACTGCGCTGAATAGAGAGGGTGGATTCAGCAGTTGGTTTCAGTGATTAACCGGCAAAGTTGACTCGCATTCCGTGACGTGTCTCATACGTATTAAAACAGTAATTGTTTTCTAACAGCTTCTGAACAGGCCATGACAGGAGCAACCGGATATGAGCACTCTGACTTATCGAAAGCTCGCGTTCAGCAAGGGGGTTCCGTATTTGCTTCTTGTACTCGGGCTTGCCAGTCTGGAAGCGATTGGGAGTCGAGTATTCGAATACACATGGCTCGTGGGGCCAACACTGCCACTCGTCGAAACCAATGTAGTTACCGCAGCTGTGTCGCTTTTCGTTCTCGGGGCGGTGTGGATGGTGCTCACCCGTGAGGGGGTCACGTCCGCTGACATCGGACTCTCCCGCGAGTTTATCGCCCCCGCGACGGCGGCGGTGGCAGGGTACTTTCTCGTGCTCAATCTCGTCGGAGTCGGACTTGCCATTGCGTCCGGACACGCAGAAACGATCGGTTATCAGTGGACGGTCCCGCCGGCGGTAGCTATTGTCTTCTTCTTTTGGATGCTCCTCATCGCGGGGCTGGTCGAGGAGGTCATCTTCCGGGGCTATATCCAGACGAAGTGTGTCGCGTTGCTGGGGGGAGGCACGCGACTCCGGATTGGCGTTGGCGTCGTTATCGCGGGCCTGTTGTTCTCCGTTTCCCACATTCCGCGGGTGGTGGTTGCTGGGGCCCCCAGCGGGCTGGGGCCCGTCACGTACCTGGGGCTTCTGGCGATCAATGGTATTGTCTTCGGCGTCCTCTACGAGTGGACGCACAACCTTTGGGTGTCTATTCTCGTTCATGCGGCCGGCAATATGCCCGGAACAGCTGGTGTTCTCTTTTTCACGACCGCTGGCTGGCCAGCCTGGGCAACTGCTGGCTATCAAATCGCTTATCTCGGTTTCACAGCCGGGATGGTCCTCGCGTACCGTCGCTGGGCATTTGGCGCTGAGTGGATGCCGGTATGGTTGGTCCGAACCACCGAGGGTTCAATGACATAGCGTGTCTCTGATACCCGGATTGAGTGGTGATCCCGACGCAGAACCAGTCACCTAGTCTCGTCTCAAATGATTCGATCGAGGGTGTTCGGGGGAACGTCCGTGACCGATATGCACTGTGTATTCAATAGTGGGTGACTGAATTACCAAATCTCCGCCAGAAGCAGCCTGCTGAATATAGAGGATAGGTTCAGCACGATGGATCTGTTTGATTCACGCCGAAACCGGTGAACAATCCGATCACTACAATACATTCACTGCGTCAAGATAGAGTAAGATCAGGCAGCATGGAGGAGGATTTGGATACAACTTCCACGTGGATCATTTTCAGAAAAGTGAACGTAACCGCCTGATTCCGTGACGATCCAATTCACTAACCATAACCCAAGACCGCTTGCATGTTCCAGTGCTGTTTCCGTACCTGTTTCAATAACGTCGATGTCGGCTTGCGATAACCCTGGTCCGTTATCAACGATTTTGATCGATACCATTTCATCCTCCATTACCTGACTCAGAGTAATCGTCAGCTCAGGTGTGTCTGTATCATTGTGCTCAATAGCATTCTCGATTAGATTGTCAATCACCGACTCAATCAGGTTAATTGCCTCGGCGTAGAGTTCCTTCCCATCCGGAAAGGCAGTGTCGATAGTCGTGCCTGGATAGGCTTCCCGAAACTCTACTGATTTGGCCTCTATTAGAGAACAAATATCGACCGACTTCCTTGCATTTTGTTCAGATTCGAATAATTGGTCTAGCTCTCGGGCCTGTTCACTGAGTTTGATTACATCGTCAACGACTGAGAGAATAGTGTCGATATGAGAATCCGGTTTTGCTGCTCCATCCTTCAGCAATTGCGCATGTCCCAGGATGAGGTTCATGTCGTTCCGGATGTCATGACGCAGTACCCGATTCAGGACTTGCAGTCGAGTTTCGCGCTTCTTGATATCCGAAATTTCGTGAACGATCCCGGTGAGGTAGGTCTCCTCGTCAAGTTCGAACCACCCATATGAAAGCCGGATCGGAATTTCATGTCCGTTCTTGTGTTGACCAATTGACTCTAGAGTCGCTCCGGTCACCCCCTGTGAAATTTTGTTCTCGTAGTTCTGAATGCCCTCTTCCGCCGCTGCTTGTAGCCTGTCTGGAATTAATTGGGTGATTGGACTACCGATCAGTTCATCGTTCTCGTACCCGAATAGAGTCTCGGTAGCGCTATTCGCAAACTCGATTGTCCCATCCATCGCAAGGAAGAGAATCGCGCTGGAGGTTGTACGGACAAGCGAGTCGAACCGTTGCCGAGAAGAAGCGGATTGTATCGAGATTGCACGTGTTCGCAGGAGATTTTTAATGCGGGCATTGAGAATCGTCGGCGTAACAGGAACGGAAATTACGTCATCGACATAGTTCCAGATAGATGATTCCAGTGATGACGCCCGCGCTTCCGGACAAAGCAACAGTACGGGGAAATACTGTGGTTTGTTGGCTTCTTTGATTGACCGAACAGCAGCAACATCTCGTTCGAGAGCGGTTCCATCGAGAATCCACAAGTCGATCTCTTGGTCGCTCTTCGACGGGTTTTCACCAGTGACGAAATTATACCCACTCAATCGATCGAGGTGAGAAATTAATTGTTCGCGGTTCCCGTTATCACTGATAGTGAGAAGGATAGTGAGACCACGCACCATATCAGATGTCATCAAATTCACCTACCTATTCCTAAACTGGGGCCTTTAAACCAGTTATGGCAACAAATTTCATAACTATATGGTATAACAATATTTCTGCGAATCAAGAAATGGTGAGCGAGTAAAGATGACTCAATGGAAAGTTTTGAGGTGTACCACTGTCTCTTTCTCCTATGTCATCTACTAAGCCGAACCGACTCTCGACTGGAATCGCTGGTCTAGATACCGTCCTTCATGACGGGCTAATTCAGGGCCGAAGTTACATGCTACACGGGCCAGCCGGCGCTGGTAAAACGATTCTCGGCTTTCATTTTCTGGAAGCAGGTCTCGATACCGACGAAACAACCCTGTTCATCAACCTCGAAGAAGATTTGGATGACCTTCGTACAAACGCAGACACGCTCGGATTTGACATTGAGGCCATCGAGTTCCTTGATCTCAGCCCGAGTGCCGATGTCTTCACGAGTGATCAATCGTACGATGTATTCGATGCTGCCGACGTAGAGCAGGAACCGCTCACGGAGACCATCGTCGAACGTGTCAATGCCGTTGAACCCGACCGAGTGGTTATTGATCCACTGACTCAACTGCATTATCTCACGAGCGGCGAGTACCAGTTCCGCAAGCAGGCCATTGGCTTCATGCGGTTTTTGAAAGAACACGGTGCAACAGTCGTATTCACCGTCCAGGAGACTGGACGTCTACCCACTGAAGATCTCCAATACATAAGTGACGGGACAATCGAATTGGCGGTGACACAAGAGGGACGACGAGTTACCGTCCCGAAGTTCCGTGGGTCGGCAACTGCTAGCGGCAATCATGCTTACCGCATTACAGATAAGGGAATAAGTGTCTATCCGGAACTCGCCATCAGCGGAGACAGTCAGACATCCACATTTGAGACACTCTCTTCGGGCGTTCCTGAGATTGACGAACTGCTGAACGGAGGTCTAGAAGGTGGGACGGTGAGCGTGATCAGTGGCCCAACCGGCGTCGGCAAGACGACACTCGGAACCCAGTTCATGAAGGAAGCAGCAGGACGGGGAGAACGGTCGGTTATCTATCTCTTTGAGGAGAACAAGCAAACGTTCTTAACTCGGTCAGAAGCGGTGAACTTGCCGGTCAAGCGAATGATCGACCGTGGAACGTTGCACGTCGAAGAGGTGGAGGCATTGGAACTCTCTCCGCAGGAGTTCGCGGCAAATGTCACACACCAAGTGGAGGAGGAAAACACGAGCATTATCATGATTGACGGTATTGCTGGTTACCGATTATCGCTTCGTGGCGATGAGCGGCGAACCGTGGAACGCCTCCACTCGCTGGGTCGTTACCTCAAATCGAATGGGGTGACGACCGTCTTTGTGGACGAAACCTCAGACGTGACGGGATCATTTCATGCAACCCAAGAGAATATCAGCTATCTGGCAGACAATATCGTGTTCCTCCGGCATCTCGAATTACAGGGTGAACTCCAGAAAGCGATCGGTGTATTGAAAAAACGGACAAGCGATTACGAGCGAACGCTCCGACAGTTCGAAATCACGGAACATGGCATCAAAGTAGGTGAGCCATTGAGACAGCTTCGCGGTGTTCTTAGTGGTACGCCAGAAATTGTTCAAGAGACGTCACCAACATCAGATTCCTAACATCTGGACAGGTTTGGCGGTGTATCTAGGTTTAGTCAACTGAGATAGGATATCGTCATAACTACCCTACCCTACTCGCTCACGGCTGACGCCGTTCGATCCTTAAGGGTAGGGCTTCCTGCTTCCACGACGCGCTCTGTCTTGAGCGTTCGACCTTCCGCGTTGATCGCTCCTCGGTCTGTGCCACATTCGTGCCTTGTATTGAGCAGTGGCTGGCGCAATCACCAGACACCTGTCACAAACGATCTGCTGAATAGAGAGTGGATTCAGCACTGGAATCGCCTTCTATCCATAGCGTCCTAATTGAGATATATTAGGAATTTATAAATGTGGATCAATCATCACGAGTCTTCGTGTCGAACTGATTCTTCGCTGATAGGGGCCTCCCACAGGAGGATGATCGCTGCCCCGACGATGAGAACAACGCCACCGACACCCAGTGCGAACAGAGGAGAGACGACATCGGATATGATGCCACTCCCGAGTTGGAACGGGACGACGGCAAGGCCGCTGACCATCGCCATCGCGCTCAGAACGGTGGCACGACCAAGCGTCTCCGCATGATCGTTGATGTACTGTCCGGCGAACGAGCGTGTGACATCCGAGACCCCTCGAATCAGGAGGAACGTCGGAAGCGCTAGCAGCGGCAGGAAATACATCCCGATCAACGCGCCACCGACGGCGAATGGGAGGACGCGAAACCACGTTCGCAGTCCGATTGTTTCCCTAATCGTCCCCGTATAGTAGTTGAGTACTGCGCCGACGAGACTATACGCTGCATAGAACCATCCAAGGAGGGCTTCGACCTGCGATTGCGCGATGCCGAGGTCGAGAGCCACTGTCTCGAAAATCGGCTGGAGGAAGACGAACACGAGGTACGTGACCGCGGCGTACAGAACATAGTAGTAGAGCAAGAACGCCCGCAGACGGCGGCGAGCGAGAACCTCCCTCACGATGCGAACTGTCCGGCGGAGACTCAACTCCTCGGTAGCGGCTTCCTTGTACGTCTCTGGTTCGTCAAGCGTGAGCAGTATCACGACCCCGAGACTCGTCACGCTCGCTGCGACGAACCACGGATACGAGAGGTCGATGCTTCCGAGATACCCACCGAGAATCGCTGCAACGGCTCCAACGGCCAACGCCGCTGACTCTCCGTGTCCCCGAACGCGAGCGAATTCATCTTCCGAAAGGTCGTCGGTAAGAGTGTCATAGAGCCACGCGTCTTCGCTCCCGGAGCGGAAGTTATAGCCCAGTGACCAGCAGACGTAGAGGCCTGCCAGCGGAAGAAACGAGTTCGACAAGCCGATACCGAGGAGTGTCAAAGATATGAGTGACGTTCCGATGAGGAGACTATTACGTCGTCCAACGCGGTCGCCGACGTAGCCAGTCGGTATCTCTCCGAACAGCGTCGTCAGGTTGTAGAGCGCCTCCAAAATCGCAATCTGTGTGAAAGAAAGCCCTTGGGCCAGAAAGAAGAGGTACATGATAGGTCGATAGAACTCGACCGCTTTCGTCGACTTATATAAATAGTATTTGAGGATGTTTCCGGAGATCGCCCACCGGACACCATCACCTGACCCTCCTGCCATACATGTGCTGGCGAACGGAGGGCCGACAAATATATTCTGTTACTACGGATGCCCCACTGGGCGCATATCTCGGATGATCAGGGTCGTACACTTGCTCGATCTATCGCTCCGAGATGCAGCTAGAAGACGATTATTGAGTGACCGATACGCGCTCTGTATTCAGCACGACCGCTGAAACCCATCACAGAATGATGATTTCAACAAGACCGTATATTTTGACCAGTGTTGCCACTCTGTAGTGAGTACAGAGTACCAACGAATCAACGCTACTGACTCAGTTCTTCTGCTTCGACCTCGTCTGGAAGGTGGTCGACGCCATTGGCTTACAGAACTTGCCGAATGTGGAAATCCTTCTCAGACGGGTCATCGTTCTGTAATGCTTGTTGAAGATGAACCTTGGAGTCGTCGTTTAACTTGGTTATCTTATCGCGGGGAAGGCAGTACAATTCACTAAAAAATGTGTGAGGTCCAATAATTATCTTGGGCAGAGATTGGTGACAGAACGATCACTCAAATCGTATGTAGAGTAGGCATAGCAGCTAGTCGTCGATCAATTCATTGAGGACCTATATTGTTAGCCAGCAGTGTTATTCTACCAGGCTGTCCTCAATTGATTGGCGAGGGGAAAGGAACTGGTCGTAGCTGCACCCTGCGAGCCACCCTGTGACATGCCTCGCCGTTTCCGAGATCGTATCACCGTCAATAGCCATATTGTCACACTCGGTCTCGGACTCCACCCCACTTGATACACTACCGGTGGAAGAGGAGGTTGACGCTGACAACGCCCGGCGTTTCTCAGACTGAGGTTTAAACACGAAGCCGCGGCCAACGCTGGCGATGCAACTCACCGACCGGCAGGAGGATTTCATCATCGCCGTCGCACTCACCGAACTGAGCGTCACCTTCAAAAAAGCCAATCCCGAACTCGCCGAATGGGCGTGGCAGTTAGCTGCCGATCGGCTCGTCGAGCATGACGCCGACCCATACGACGCCGTCGACGCGCTCGAGATCAGACTGAACTCTTGGGAACCACTCAGGAAAGGAGTGGGCGGTGGTGCTTCTGGGTGTGAGCAGAAGCGAATGGTTATTGTCGATAATTTGTATTAATCTTTTTTAATAGTTTCAGTCATTCAATAGGCTTATGCCTGTCCCGACAAACGACTATCTGGCGAGGAAAGAATCCGGTCGTAGACCCACTACCTACTGACCCGCTTCGAGACAGACCTCGCCGTTTCCGAGATCGCCTACCGTGTAGTCAATAGCCATATTGTCACACTGGATCTCGGTCCCCACCCGATTGACACACCACTTGAGGGATGGGTGATTGACGTCGACACCCCTGTCGGCGTTTCTCTGTGGCTGAGATTTATATGGTCATAAATATTGGCGTTCAGTATGACCAATGACCGGCTTCGCGATGATCTTCTGATTGCCGTCGCGTTAGCTGAATTTTCGTATCGCCATGAGATAATGGACCCGCAACTGGCCAAATGGAGTTGGCAACTCGCAGTCAACCGCCTCGATAAATACGACATCGATCCATCCGAGAGCATCGATGCGCTCAGGGCTCTGGACGATCTAAGCAGTCAGGATGTTATTGATGCAATCTCTATCGAAAACGTAGACCGTTAGTGTTCCCCTGGGTACGCTCACGGATATCCTGGACGACCTCGCCAACTGACTGCCTCCAGGCCAATCGGAGCGTCGTCTGCTGGGATTGCTCCGATCTCGCGGACATAAATCAGCCCGTCGGTCGGCAGCTGCGCCGGGCTGCTCGCCTCGATCACCGACCACTCGCCTGATTGACTTCCTCCCACCCCTGAAGGGGTGGGCTTCCGCTAGTACCGTGTCAGTCGCCCGCCTTCAAATGAATCGCCTCTTTTTGACTCATTCTCTGCGATTCAACTCCTAGAGCTGCAATGTTATTTGAAATCCCTTGCATGTGTTACTTCGATTACTGATCAGAACATATAGGGGACTAGTCCAAAGGGATCAACAGAGAAATCTTCACCTGATCTTCATGAACTGAAAATAAAGGCAGAGATGATTGACCATATGTCGTATTTGGTTGCGCTTCCGACTATTTATTAGTCTTCTTTCCCTCATCATAGATACTTCATGGGAACAGTGGAACTAGAGTCAGGTTCTAACAAGCTACTACTGACCCCTCTACCGTATGGCGATACCACTGGTTCCTTTCTGAGACAGTTAAACTCGGCCGGTCAGACATCTCCAGTGATACTCGTTTCGCTTCGCTGTGCACCGACGGAGATCGTCGACTTCTGCAGGACGCACATCGGTGAGACCAACCCGATTACGGACGTTATTTACACAGAGGACGTCGCTTACGCACCGCCGGCCCGTCTCGAGGACTTCGGTGTACCCTCTGTAACTATTACATCCATCGGAAACAGCGATTTGACGGGACTTGGAACCGCAGTGAGCGAAGCTTTCTCGCAGTATACCGATTCCGTGCCGATGCAACTTTGGTTTGACTCGATCACGTCACTATTGGATGTCGTTGATCTCGAGACCGCTTTCCGGTTTCTCCATGTAGTAACCGCTCGCGTCGAAAATGCGGGCGCCACCGCCTTCTACCATGCTGATCCTGCTGCTCACGATCCCCAGACAATCAATAGCCTCCGCTATCTATTCGACGACGTAATCGAACTGGACCGTTCTTGACGATGTCTGCGTGGGCCGGTGAAGGGACATAGCTTCGTGAACGTGCTATGATGGGTCGACCGTGTCTGTCACTACCTCGCCGGTCGTCACCTGCCATACGCAGCGCGAATCTACATCCGTATCGCTCGTGAAAGACCACCTATGTACGCCACCGCCTACGCCTCCCATACGGTGGTAACGCGTATAGTTGAGCGCCTCGAGGCAGACGGCCTCGACCGGGACCGCTACCAGCTGTCGGCTGTGGTCGATCTCGACGCCCTCGTCCAACTCGTGACCGCCGGCGACGTCACCGACGAGATCACGTTCCACGTGAAGGGCCGGACGGTGACCGTCTCTGGGGCCGGCGACGTATATATCCGTTCGTGAGGGGCTGGGTCGCTTGACAACGCCGGTCGGCCTCGCAGCAAATGAGTGCGGTTGTGACACCGCCACGACTCACCGTGAGAAGAGCGTACCAGCGCAGATGACGCTCACGGCGTTTCAAGAGTCGGCACCCTCTACCAGCGACGACTGACTGGTATTCCCCATGCGTGGGAAGCCTCGTCGGTTACGACGAGGAGGATGTCACTCAACGGGATGTCACTCAACGCCTCGAGAAGGCCCTGGTTCGGGTCACCTGGCCAGGTGTGTAGTTAGCGCCGGCGTTGGCGTGACTGTCACAGTATCTCGGTCGACGATCGTGAGCAGACGCAGTCAGTCGGTGTACTCACGCCGAGTAACCCACGGTATTCAGCGACCCCCGACACCTGAGCAGCAGGCTCTGCTAGCGATTCAATCCGAGACGCGTAGGCAGGCACTGTTGTCCTGATTGTCCGACTCAGTCCCCAGCAGCCGACGTTCCCCGTGGGGCGTCGGCGAACTCGGCGACGACGACCAGCGTGACGACGGTTGACGCGAGGCCGACACCGGCGACGGCGAAGAACGCTGCCTTGACGCCGGTCCACTGGATGATGTAACCGAAGGCTGGTGGCGCAATCGTGCTTCCCAGCATAATCCCGATGGTAACGATGGCGAAGCTCTTCGCGACGGTCCCTTGGTCGGCGAGTCGTTCGGTCAGTTCGTCTCGAGCAGGGCCAGCCATGCTCCTGACGGCCCCTAACACGAGGAACAACCCGACGGCGACCGTCGCGGGGACGAGGCGTGTTGCAATGAGGCTGACCAGCACCGTGAAGCCGAGGAAGCTAGCGACGAGGACGCGGCCGCCGCCGAACCGGTCGGTGAGGTATCCGCCGATGAGGATGGCGCCCGCTCCTACGACGAACAGTCCTGTCAGTGTGAGGTTCGCGAGCCCCAGCGAGAGGCCGTAGACATCTGTTAGGAACACGACGGCGTAGGAAGTAATCCCCCAGTTAGCAGTCGACGCGAACAGTGCGAGGACTGCCAGCGCAAGGATCCCCGGTTCGGCGATGAGCGTGCGGAGTTCCGAACGGATGCGGTCGAGCAGCGGGTCCTCAGTCGCCGATGGGTCGACGTTCGGGGCAGTGATATCGCTGTCGACACGCCAGGCGAAGACTGCCGTGATGACCACTGCGTACGCGAGTCCGACGAGGCCCAGGATGCCGATGGCGTGACGCCACGTCAAGCCCGGAATTGCGATGACTGCCGTGATGAAGACCGGCGGTGTCGCAAACCCGAGGCTGCCGCCGAAGTTGTACACGGCGAACGCGCGGCCGCGTATGTCCTCCGTTGTCGCGTCGGACAACAGGGGATAATGGGCGGGATGATGACCGGCGATGCCGATACCGAGGACGATCTGCCCGAGGAGGAGTTCGGGGAAACTCGCGGCGAGCGCCGTGACGATGGCACCGGCCGCGCCCAGCACCGACGAGAGCCCGAGCGCGATCGTCCGATCGTAGTGGTCTCCCAGATACCCGAACGGTAGTTGGAAAGCAGTGTTGACCAGCGCCTGTACGCCGAGCGCTACTCCCAACATCGCGATTGAGACGCCGAGGTCCGACGAGAGGAGCGGGAGAATGGGAGGCAGGAGGACGAGGAACGCGTGGTTTGCGAACTGCGAGCCGCTGATCAGCCCGACGACCAGCGCCGTCTGTGGCGAGACGGACGCGATTGCGTCACGCACCCGGGAGATCCGCATATCGGGTATCTTCGGACGAACGGCTTAAACGCTGCTCACTATACCTATAAAAACACCTTCACGAACTCCCAACTACCAGTGTGAGCCGGCGAATGTATTAGGGCCTCTAGGCCGACCTCCTGGTCGTGGCCCTAACTAGCACACCTGAATCCCGATTCGCCGATCTTCCCGACTACCCCTACGCTCCGACGTATGTCGACGTGGGCGGCCCCGAGATGGCATACGTGGACGTGGCAAACGAGGACAGCAGCGACGAGACGTTCCTCTGTCTCCACGGCGAGCCGACCTGGGGGTTCCTCTACCGGAAGATGATTCCCGCCCTCAGCGAAGTAGGCCGGGTCGTCGTCCCCGACTTCGTCGGCTTCGGACGGTCGGACAAGTATACCACCCTCGAGGAGTACTCCTTCGACCTGTTCTACGAGACACTGACCGCGTTCATTGAGCGCCTGGATCTGACGAACGTCACGCTGGTCTGCCAAGATTGGGGCGGCGTTATCGGACTCCCCGTCGCGCTGCTCGAACACCCCGAGCGGTTTGCGCGCCTGGTCCCGATGAACACCGGTACGCCGACCGGAAAACGCGGCATGATCGACGCCTGGTGGGGCTTCCGCGATTATATGCTTCACACTGAGGACCCGGATATCTCGAGTGTTATCGAGGCGGTGGGTGACTTCGAGTGGTATCACGAGTGCGAGGAGCAACCCGAGCCGTGGACTGCCCCTGTCGAGAACGGCGAGGTCGGTCTCGACCTCCCCGAAGACGTACAAGCAGCGTACGACGCGCCGTTCCACTCGCCCGAATCGAAGGCAGGGGCTCGCCGATGGCCCTCGCTGGTCCCGACGGATCCGGACATGGCGGGCGCGGAGACCGGCCAGCGGGCCGTCGCCGCGCTTCAGGAGTGGGAGAAACCAGCGTTCGTGTTGTTCTCTGACGAGGACCCAATCACCCACGCGACCCGGGACGTCTATCGAAGTCTTATCCCTAGCGCCGAGGACCAGCCCGACGTGTGGATCGAGGGGGCAGGCCACTTCCTCCAGGAGGAGGCCGGCGAGGACGTCGCCGAATGGATCGTCGACTTCGTCGGCCGGACCAAGCCGTAACGGGTCTCGGGACTACGTGGCATCGGCGATGGAGACGGTATACACCGACTGGATCCAGGCAATCGGCTAGTTCCGTCGGAGACGACAAGCCCTTCTCCGCTGTGTTGAACCTGACAGCATGCTCCACTGGACTGCTCGAACAGCGTATCCATTGGCATTTGAGTCGCTGATCAATTGTCGAGGAGTCCGCATTTCCCGTTGAGAAACAAGCGGTATCGCTTGATATGGGGTAGCAGCCCCAACAGGCCTCCCATAGGGGGACTCGAGATCCAATTAACCGGGCTTCGATTGGGCTTTGCGGAACAGGGGAGAACGACTCCCCACTCCAGCACGACCCCGTGACCGGAACTGCTTCCATGCCGAACGGCTTACCGATGCGATGGCACGGAGTCGCACGCACTGTTCAGGAGTGCTCCATAGCGGCGAACAACTGGAGCGCTTCCCGAATATGGTAGTCCTTCTCGCTCTCGTCCACTGCGACTAGGGCTGCCTCTAAATGCTGGGCGATTTCGATCTGCGTTACGCCTGTCTCCGGCTCTGGCTCCCGGAGTGAGCCTTGAGTCATAAAAAGTCCATTTGGGACAACGTATATAGTCGTACTGGCCGTTCTATGACTTGTTTGGCCATTCTTATCCGACATAGCTACTGGCTGCCACCAAAAATAGCGGTTACCTCTCACGGACTCTGTAGCTCTGTCATCCGCCGTACTTATTCATGCCCTATTCGGATCATCTCTTTCCAATAGTACCAACTGGCCAATAGACTGAAGACGGGGGAATTCCAAACGGCAGATAGCGAGGGAAGGGGAACTGTCGTGCTCACCAATCCCAACCGACCCGAGACAGTCGGCTCTCTCGCTGTGACCGAGATCGGCCTACTGGAAAGTCAATAGCCATATTATCAGCCGATCTCGGGCCCACCTCGATTGACACACCACTCGAGGAATGGGGGCTCAGACGCTGGCTTCCGGCCGGCGTTTCTCGAGACATCAACCATCCATCAGACAGTTACAGCGTAGCGAGGCGAAAGCCCACGGCTTTAGCCGTGGGATGGAGCCGACAGCAGGGAACCAATCTACGCCCGGTGACCGGCGTGGATTTCCCACACTTAGCGGTCTAGAGGGCCTAGGAGTGGTTCACTCCGAAGAAGCGCCCGTGGAGACTGCGACCGCTGTGGACACCACTTCGGTGTCTGCAAGTGGCGTCGTTGAAGCGGGAAGCCCCTGCCTTAAGGAAGCCGCGTCAGCGGCTGAGTAGGCAGGGGTAGTTCACTACATGGGATGTATATCCATTCACGACTTGCGAGCCGTCGCTACATTCAAACGAGAGTGTGTGAACTATGAACATGGTTCCCGCAGACCCGGCGACAAGACACTCTGCTTCAGCAGTTGGGACGGCGACAGTCGCCCTCCACCCGTCCCGCCGATTCTGAAACCCCCCAGCGTCCGGCTGATCAGGGGCAACGACCGACGCCGGACGCCGATGGTTGAACAGACTGTCGCGCAGTGGCGCACGCGACAATCATGAGTACCGTGGCAAGCCCTATCAACTTCGTGGCCGGTCACCAGAACGGCGTTACACGACCGCCCGAACGCCGAGCGTGACCGTCGTGTCTGCGTGTCTCGGCGACTAGTCTTCCTCACATAGAGACCGATACGGCGGCCGGTTGTGTGGGGCGGAGACTATCCGCAGAGGCCGTCGTCTCTGCCGGACGTTCAGTTCTACAGGCGGAACAGGCCGAGTGCCTCGGGGCAAATCGTCGACGGTAGTAAGTTAGGACGGCGACGCCTTGTCGGGGCATCGTTCGAGTTCTTCATCATCAGTGGAAAAATAAAGAGCCCACCAATGGTGGCTGAACAGTTATTCCTCATCGTCTCCCTTCGAAGGGTAGGATCAGAGATTCACCAAGCGGATCAATACTCAGAGGAGACTATGACTACGAACGGAAATGAGAGAATTCACCGATTTGACTCCGCAGCGGACGAGACACCGACAGAGGCGGTGATCCGCGGCCACGCGTCTCTTCGAGACAAGCGACCGATAGATCTCTCTCCATTAGCTGACGCGATTCCATGTAACGCACTTAATGCGCTCGTCAATACTGGGGATAAGGTCACGGTGACGTTTACCTATGAGGGGACACAGACTACCGTCCACGGCGATGGAGAGATCGTCATTCAAGAGCCGGCGTAGCTCAACCGAGGAGGTCTCGGTCTGTACAGTGCTCAAGAAAGAGGTCGACAAGTTCCGGCGGATTGCTATAGACTAGTTGCTCGGATCGATCACCGTATTCGATGAGAGATATCTCCTCCAAGGCCGGGAGATGGTTATGGGATAATCGCAGCTCCCGCCTCTCAACTGCGTCATCCGTGACAGTAGATGGTGGGTTCTCCTCTTTCCACACTATAACCTGCTTGGCAGTGTCTGTGACCGAGGCCTGTTCGACGTCACGCAGATGATAGAGCGCGTATCGCCAGTAAGTGTCAACTCGCAGATCGGTGCCGAAAATCACGATGGATATGCATATCTACCCAGTGGCTGTTTCAGTAGAAAAGTATCGAGGTAATAGGATTTCACCAGGGTCCTGTAACCCTAAACCGCTAGTGAGTCCTAGAAATCGTCTCTCGATAGGGCTCAAGGCACTCGAGCAACTGTCACATAATATTATAATGACACAGTGAAATGTATCGAAGCGAGGAATGGCTGACGGTGGTAAGACTGTGGTCGGCCTGTGTTTACTGATGGCCGGATTAGCGACGGCTGGGTACTTCACCGGCAATGGCACGACGCTGGTCGCGGTCGTCGTCAGCGTCGTCGGGATAGGGTTCGTTTGCTGGGGCGAAACACATTGCTTCTGAGTTCGGTCGGATACTACTCTCGACACGTGCAGCGATCTCGAGAACCACGCATCGCGGGTCGAGGTGCCGACCTCGTCGCTGTTTACCTTCTCTGCCGAGTGGCCGGGACAGACGACCGCCACGGGAACCAGCGAGGGCCCTGACAGTGACACCGATCTGACCGAGTTGGCTCGGAACGTCTTCTATTCGCCGTCCGCCGGTGGTGTGGCCGTCGGGTCTCGCCATGGCATCTCGTCGAGTTCGTTGCCCACGTAGGCGGGGTTGAACTCGTCGCTGGTCAGCGTCTTGTAGGCGTAGTGCTGGGTGATACTCTTCATCACCTCGCTGGCGCCGCCGAGGAAGCGTCCGGCGCGCACATCGCGCTGGATCCGCTCGACGGGGTAGTTATCCGTCGTGGCGATGCCGCCCATGATCTGAATGCAATCGTCGGCCATCTCGTGGGCGAGGTCGGTACCGTACCATTTTGCCATCGCACTCTCCATGCGCCCGGCGGCGAGGCCGTCCTCGTCCAAAACACGTGCGGCCCGCGTGTTGAGCATATACGCGGCGTCGAGTTTGGTCGCCATCTCCGCGACTTCGTGGTTGACGGCTTGGTAGTCCGAAACCGGCCGGTCGTTCACCTCGCGGTGATCGGTGTAGTTCGCCGCGACTTCGAGGGCGTGTTGACTCGCGCCGAGACAGTAGCGGGCGACGGTGAGGTGCTCGAGGTTGAGCTCCTCGGTCATGTACGGCCACGCGCCGCCTTCCTCACCGACGAGGTTCGCGTCGGGCACGTGGACGTTGTCGAAGGCCATCCACGCCGCGCCGGTCCCGCGGAAGCCGTGCCAGTCGGACATATCGTCTCGGATCTCGATGCCGTCGGTGTCGGCATCGACGACGAACAGCGAGATTCCCTCTCGATCGCCGTCCGCGCCGCTAGTGCGGGCAGGCAGGAAATAGAAGTCGCCATACTGGGCGAAGTCGATGAAGCGTTTCTCACCGTTCAGAATCCACTCGTCGCCCGCCCGTTCGGCCGTCGTGTCGATGCTCGGGAGGTCCGTACCGCTCGAGGGTTCGGTGTAGGCCTGCGAGACGACCACCTCGCCGTCGAGAATCGGCTGCAGGTAGGCGTCGTGGATGTAGTCATCCCCGTGGTGATACATCGTCTGCCCGATGTGCTGGCTCAGCGAGGTCTGACACGCGTGGACGATGGTGCCAACATAGCCGATGGCCTGCTCCGCGAGGACGGTGTCCACGAACGACCCGCCCGGGCCGCCGTGAGACTCGGGCACCGCAATGGCGGTCAGGTCTGCCTCGCCCATCCGCCGGACGTACGTCTCCCAGTCGGCCTGAGTCTCCTCGTTGTCGTCCAGCGCATCGAAATGATCCGGCCCGAGGCCGTCGACGAATACCTCAGTCTCCAGCGTCTCAATGGTGTCGGCGAGGTACGCCCGTTCGCGCTCGGTCAAACTGGTATCTTTCCCGATCATCGGTCAGGGAGGCCCACAACAGCTATAGTTATAAAGATAACATAAAATATTTGGGTGATCTGGAACTGACTCGACCTACACGAAGCATCTTCGCGGTCGAACACTCTAGACACACCTATCCGCTCGGTCGCCAATCCTGACAGGACCGGTTACTCGAGATCGCCGACCAGTTCGATGTCCCCGTTAGCGATCTTCGCGAGACCGGCGGCGACTGAGAAGCGTGGAGTGAGTCGTTAGCAACCGGCCTGCTTCGCAGCCGTATTAGATCTGATCTGAAGCTGACTTAAACTGACTGCTCGCCGCTCGTGGAACCGGCGTTGGAGTAATACCGCGCCAAAGGGAGAGGGGGATAGCGGCAGGTGGTGGGCAACACGCAGGGGGAGCGTGTAACGGAACAATCCAGTGGATGACCTGCCGCACCCTCATCTAGAGCGTGGACCGATGTTACGATTCTCCCAAAGAAAATTGGGAGACGTAGATCCCAGTTCCTGAAGCGAGATACTATCGTTTCGTGGCTTAGCATCTGAGTGAGGATGAGGAAAGAAGAGAAGTGAACCGCCTCGGGGTCAAGCCCCGAGGCTTCCCGTGGATTAGTCGGACACGCCTCGGATACCATCGGGATGATGCCCTCTCGCGGTATCCGAGGTCACGGTCGGGGCGTCCACGGCCCCCGATGCCTGCCGTCGCACCTTCCGTACTTGGGGAAGGCTGTTGAGAGCAGGCACATTCCAGTCTTGATGATTCTCGATACCTTTCACGCCGACGTTGACGCTCGCACTTCGGTCGGCGTGGTCTTGATGCTGGCACAAACAGCACTTGAACCGCTTTCTGTTGCGGTTCGACCGTTCCGTGTGTCCACACATCGGACACTGCTGACTCGTGTATTCAGGGTCAATCCACGCTGTTGGAATGCTCTCGAAGGCGGCCTTGTACGACGTGTAGTATTGGAGCGCACGGAACGGGAGGTGGTGCAAGCGTCGGTTCATCCGGGTACCGTAGTCGATACTGTCGCGCATCTCTTTGAGGTCTTCAAAGACGATGCACGGTCTCTCGAACTGTTGGCTCCACTCCACGATGTGCCGAGACACCTTGTGGAGTCTGTCACGGACGAACCGTTCTTCCCGCCCTTCGAGTGTATCGTGCATACTCGGTTTCTCGGCGTTCTGCACCCGCTTTCGCATCGTGAAGTAGCGGTGACGCTCGAACTTAATTTCGGGGAAGTCGATAACCAACGTATCCTCAACTCCATCTGCTGACAGTGCCGACAGTGCCACGTTGTCCTCGTTCACATCCACGCCAATGACTGTCCGAGACTCGTGTTTGTCACGGACGGTACGTTCGGTATTCGTGACGTTGACGTGCAACTCGGGCGTCCCATCGTGAGTCAGTGCTTCCGCCGTCCCGATAGTCCACTCCTCACTAGTGAGTGCTGCCCGCAGAACGTCGAGATGAGCGTCGTCGCCTTCCAGCACGCCATTGACGTGCTTGTATGGTTTGGCACTGATACGGAATCCAATCGTACCGTCGTCACGGAGTGTGAGGTTGTACCCTTCCTCGTAGTTGGCTCGGAGTGGATACGCGCCGTTCTTGGTGTGGCTCGGGAGGCCGAAGTCGTCGTACTCGTGGTAATTTTCCATCGCGCCGAGTGCCTTGGCGACGACACGTTGTGTCGTATTTTTCACGAGGTTGGCGTCGTCGGTCACGCGGTCAGGGATTTCATCCCAGTCCACGCCCTGGTTGGCGAGACGGATGGTTTCGTTGTACACCCACCGAGATTCGAGCGTGGCGTCTTCTAGCAGACTCTCGTTGTCACTCTGGATGTTGAGTTGGAAATCCAGCGTCTTCACGAGAGTCTGTACGTCGGTCATTCTTCGGCTTCGTTGAGCCAGTCTTTGACGAGTCCACGCACGACTTCGGACTTTGTTTTCTCAGCGTCGATGCATTGCTTCGAGAACTTCTTGTATAGCTCGTCCTCGAAGTCACCGGTGAGGCGTTTGGTCATCATTCACGTATTGCTTATTCACTGAAATGCTTAATTTTTGTCCCCGGAAGATAATTATGGGCGAGAAACGGTCAAATAACACGGTATACAACGTTAACTACCACTTCGTGTGGTGTCCAAAGTATCGACACCCGATACTGGGTGTGATAGAAGATTCACTGGCATCGAGTTTTCGAGAGGTGTGCAACGAGTACAACTACGAGATACTGTCGTTGCACATCTCACCCGACCATGTACACCTATTTCTCTCGGTACATCCCAAACACGCCCCGAGCGAGATTGTACGGACAGTCAAGAGCATTACAGCACGAGAGATGTGGCAGCAGCACGAACCCCTGTTACAAGAATACCTGTGGGGTGGTGGGTTCTGGGAAGAATCGTACTACGTCGGGACGGTTGGTGACGTTTCGACCGATACGATTGAACAGTATATCGAGCGAACAGAACACGTTTAGCCGAGCTTACGGCCTTCACCCTCGGGGTCAAGCCCCGAGGCACTCGGCCTGTTCCGCCTGTAGAATGGACGTCGGGCAGAACACCCTGCACCTCACACGGCAGGTGGGTGTCGACTCTGCCCTACTCCACGAGCGGGCGCTGGCACTGGGAGCATTCCAAGAATGTTCGGTATCTCGAGAAAGGTTAATTGCTGTCAGTACCGATGAACTGAGTCTCGTTCCTACGCATTCCGGCGGTCACCGACTTACTCGCCGATACGAGTTTCTGAAACGCCCGGCCTCCTACGGAACACATCGATAGAGGACCATCGCTGAAAGGATTACCCTGCGAAGAGACGGGACACCGAAAGCACCTCATCGTCTCCGTCGACGGCTTTCGGGCGACTCGCGTCTGCTCGACGGACGCGGGTCACGGTCGACTCGCGGAAACCGGCTGGTCAGGCCTCGCTGACTGAGGCGATCCGAATCTCGGTTCCGAGCCCCCCTGGTCGGCGGCCATCGGGATAGCAGCGCGACACGCAGTGACGATCGCTCTGAGTCCGCCGTCGACGGACTGGCGGAAATCGCTCGCGTGGGCTTTCGTTCCCTGAGCGACCACTTTCTTCGGGAGCGCGGCTCAATCTAATTCATGATACATTTCTGCCGTATTGGTTGATTGTCAGACGTGTGAACTGAAAAACTCGACAGTTCGGGTGATGTACTCGATGCGGTTCTCCGTTCGCTCCACGCCGTGCCCTTCGTCCTCGAACAGGATGTACTCGTGATCGATGCCCCGTTCGGTGAGCGAGGACACGAGTTGCTCGGCCTCACTTTGGGGTACCCGAGGATCGTTCGCTCCCTGAACGATGAGCAGGGGAACGTCGATATCGTCGGTGTAGGTTATCGGAGATCGTTCTTCGTAAAGGTCGGGCTTGTCCTCGGGCGTTCCGTTGAGTTTCCGCATCAACACGTCACCGAGATACTGCCGGGCGTCTTCGACGGTCGTCTCCCAGTTGACGACGCCACAGACGCTCGCGCCCATGTCGAAGGCGTCGGTCGCGCCCACGCCCATCAGTGCCATGTATCCGCCGTAGGATCCGCCCAGGATTCCGACGTGCGTGCGTCCGCGATCACGGAGATACTCAGCGCCTGCGACCACGTCTGTGAGGTCGTCGCCACCGAGATCACCATCGCTCGCCTTCCGGAACTCTCGACCGTAGCCGAGACTCCCACGGAAGTCCGGTGCCAGGACTTCGAACCCGGCGTGGACGAGCGTCTGCGTGACAATGTCGAGGCGGTTGTAGTGCTGTGCCTCTGGGCCCCCGTGCGCCTTGATAATGCCGCCGAGTGGCTCTCCTTCCGGCCTGTAGAGCCGTGCTGCGATCTCTTGGCCATCGAAGGATTTGTATGTGACCTCTTCGGGTGCCACCGTCTGTGCCTCGACCCACCCTTCATCGACGATTGTGGTTCCGTTCTGACGCAGGTCCCCGGCGGTGGCCGGACTCCAGTGTTTGTAGAAGACGTCACCGTCGATGGCTTTCACGTCCATGTTCATGCCGGTGTTCTCGATGGTCGTGACCTCGCCGTCGCTGAGGACGCGTAGATGACGGTCACCGCCTCGGACTTCGAGGAACACGATGTCGCCGTCACCCGTCCATTGCGGGTCGTACTTGTCGCAGTGGTTCACGTAGCGGAGTTCGTAGTCTCCATCCCCGTCCGCGACGGCGAGTTCTCGATAGCCCGTCTCGTGGTTAGTCGTAAAGACGATTCCTTCCTCCGACCAGGCACCGTATCCGTCGTCGGTAAAAGCGAACGACTGCTCGGAGTCGGGTTCGTCGATGAACACGTCATCTCTATCGAGGGGAAGATCGACGAGACGGAGTGCGGAATCTTCGAAGGTACCGGCCTGGTAGACGAGCCGCTGACCGTCCGGCGACCAGGCGTAGCCCATGACCGGTTCCGGAACCTCGGACTGCTTGGTGATCTCTCCCTCGTCGAGGTGGAGAGTGTACAGATCTAACGATCGGTCTCGGTTCGAAACGAACGCGATCCGATCCGGATCCCTTGGATGCTGTCGGGCTTTGAAATTGAGGAACTGGTCGTCGAGAATCGGCGTGGTGGTACCGGTCTCCGGATTGACCTCCAGAAGGTCGAACTGTTCGGCACCGTTTTCGTCACGGTAGGCGAGTAGCGATTCGCGGCCCTGAAGCCACTTCGGAGACGTGATGTCACCGTCCGACTGAGTAAGCTGGCCGTCGGGCGTGTGCAGATCGTACTCGCCGTCGCTGTAAGCCGCGTAGACGACCGTTCCGTCGGGAGTCTTCGTGTACCCGGACACGCCGTGAGCGTCGGCGAGTTGGGTCGCGTATTCAGCGAACTGTTCGTCAAATCGACCGTGATCAGTCGTTTCGGTTTGCGTCATCGGTTCGAACACCAATTTCCACATCTGGAAGGTCGTACTACCGCCCCATAATATTTATCGAGCTATTGATATATTACCAGAGTGGTTTCAAAATCGAGTTTGAGCGACTCGGCGTCAGAATGAGCGTACGAGGGGGTATTTCAGCTATTCACTCCGACGAGTATCCAAATCACTCAACGGCTCTTTTGACATTTGTCTGTTATGAACGCCGCTCACTCTGGTTTCTGCGTTGCACGCGCTCGGTTCGTTTGACCACGGCAGCATCGTCGAGATACAGTCGAAGTGAGGTAGCATCACGCCGTAATTCGACCCGGTACTCGACCGGGTTACTGCCTGTCCGCTCCGAGGTCCACGTTCCGTCAAGGAGATACTGGTGAAGCTCCCACATTCCGGTTCCCATGATATCCACGCCGTGCTCCCAATGGAAAGCGACTGACTCCGGATGGTAGGCAGCGGCATGGGTCAGCGGGACGCTCATAAATCGCAGACACTGCTGGCATTCGCTACGGGTAGCGAAGGACACGGGCACTGAATCTGGAACGGACTCGTTCTCAGCGTCAATCACCTCAGTATCGAGATTACCTGCACAGTCCGGACATACATCCTGCCGCATTTTGACGAAGTCACCAGCTTGCTCCCAGATGACGGATTCAATCAGGTCGGAGTCGGTTCGAGCCTGTACCTGTGCAGGCCTGACCCTGTACGAGAACGCGGGCCGATTGCATTCCGAACACCGGATGAAGAAGTATTGCTCGTGTAACCTCGCCTGGAGGGCCGTTTCACCGCAGTAGAGACATTGCCCCTCCGTCTCGATAGGTCCAAAGCTCTCGGGAGAGCGATAATTCTCGGCGAGTATAAAACGAACCAGTTGTTCGCCAGCGTGGGTGAATGCATAGTCGTCCTCGTGCTTCCTGAGGAACGTACCAGTGAGTTCCCCAAGATGATACGACAGCTTCGAGGTGTTGTCCACGTCAACCCGGTCGTAAATATCCGAAAACGACAGTGCAGCAATCCCTGTTTCCTGCTTTTCCTGTTGTGCGAGTGCGACTGTCCGAAGAATGTCGAGCCGAATTTCGTCGGACAAGAGCCCAAAGACGTCCTCGGGTGTCCGTTTGGTCTCCATGTTGGAGAAAAGCGCTGCGGCGGTATTGAAACCCAGCCACGAACCGGTACGGGTTCTGATCTGATCGTCGAACGGGAACTCAGTGTATTTACTTCGGGAGCCAGGGCGTCGAAGTGGTTCGGACAAACGGTGGTGCCTCGGCTCTCGACGTCCAGCGGAGTTCAAATCAGCGGTCGAGCGAATTCGGGCTCTCGACTAATCACCGGTCGCCCGGCGCTTGACGAACCAGTCGAACAGAGGCGTGTGCTTGACCGCTGCATCCCGAATTCGTCTGAGGCCGTTTGATTCCAGAAACATCACGGCACTCTCGAAGCGGGCTTCGCGTTGGACGCGTGTCGCGGCGTCTCGGCGCCGCCGCTCAAACTGAGTGAGTGCCTCGGAAGGATTCCCGGGACTCCCTGTGGCGAGGTACTGTGCGAAAACGCGAGCGTCCTATCACGCGAGTGAAGTGGCCGTTTGCTGACGTTAGCCCGGCGAGACCGCCGCCAACAATCAGAACCTCCGTCTCGCTGGTGCGGGTCATCGTCTTTCCGGTCGGCTGTCATATACAGTACGCTCGTGCATGTTTCCGTGGGTTTGAGACGGCTCACTAACTTCGATTCTCCGAAGCGGATGCAATACTTCGGACTTGACAGTATAACTACTTCGAGAGTAGATGTATAGGTGCATGTCGCACCAAGACTGCAACTGCGCCGATCTAACGGCCGAGAAAACAGGTAAACAGACTCCGAATTCAGACAGTTGGATCGAAGAGCGGCCAGTGAAGACTGCAGAACTCCCGGAGGCCGCAGCAGATAACATGAGCCGGTTCTTCGGCGACTCAATCGAAACGTTCGACGATATGATCGCGGCCTTCCGTAGTGTAGTCGAGGGAGAAGGGATCGCTATCGACGAACTCTGCCACGTCGAGGCAGAGACCCCGCACTACGCGCAGACGGACGGCCAGACCTACTACTTTCGGTGTTTCTACGACGGGATAGCACTGGCCCATCTCGTGGACGAACACGTTGAGGTTAGGACTGAAACCCCTACGAAAGAATCCATCGAGATACAGGCCTCTCCCGAGGGTAATATCGACGTCACTCCGTCAGACGCGGTTATGTCGTTCGGCGTGGCCACTGAGAGCGACGTTCCCCTTGATGATACCCCGGCTGCCGAGGACGTCTACGGTGCCGTCTGTCCGTACGTGAAGGCGTTCTACACTCGTGAGGAGTACGAGCACTGGGCAGAGGACGTGGCAGCCACCACCGTTGGTATTCCTCTCGAATCCGGCGTGCCCATCGCTGCTGCCCTGACGGCGACGACTCCGTCGGAGGTGACCGAATGAACCTTCCCACCGTCGCTATCCTCGGCTCCCAAGCCGTACTCGGACTCGTCGGCCTGGGAGTCGGTGGGGCAAAGGTCACCAACCAAGAGGATCAGGTAGAAGATTTTCAGCGATTTGGATATCCACAATGGTTCCGAATCGTTACTAGGGTGGTTGAAATCGGGGCCGGAGCAGGTCTGATTGCAGGGCTCTTGTGGTTGCCCGGACTGACGTTGGCCGGTGGCCTCCTCCTGAGCGGTGTCATGGTAGGGGCGGTGGTCACCCATCTTCGCACTGGTGACCCGCCGTCGAAAGCTGCCGCTCCAGCGACGCTATTCGTCTTCACAGCAGGCCTGCTTGCTATCCGCTATCTGTCGATTCCGCTATAGCGACAGAATTCTACTCCTGACCTACAGAAACTTCGTCCTCGTCAATTTCTTCAGCCCACTTGAGGAGGGGTTCCAGATGTTGGCCCAGTTCTTCGCCAGTCTCCGTGAGTTCGTATTCGACCCGTGGTGGAATCTCAGCGTACTGCTCTCGGGAGAGGATCCCAGCCTCGACGAGCTCGTCGAGTCTCGTCGAGAGCGTCGAACTACTCACGCCGTCGAACGTCTCTTCGATGTCGCCGTACCGTGCAGGACCGATTGCATCAACCACACAAATGAGTTGCATCGCGTAACGGCGACTGAGTAAATCCATTACACCACCCAGTGGACAGAGACAGTCTTGGTCGATATCTGCCGCGTCCGTCGTTTCAGTTACTGAGTCAGGGGCATCTCCCATAGCTTTCGTTCACCACACTTGGTTCTATACTTCGGACTCGACAGTATAAATAGTTCGGGTTCGAAAGTAATAGTGGACTATGAGACAGAGCGACTCAGAACGAGTGGTTGCGTGTACATTGACCGAAGAAGACGAAAAAGAGCGGTCAGAAGCGGTCCGATCACTGCTCATCTCCCATTACACGGGATTCGAGGAACGCGAGAAAGGGCTGGACATTCGGTTCGCCGGAACCGATGAGTCACTGCAGGCGGTGGCTCGTTTCACTGCAAACGAGTTGCAGTGCTGTTCGTTTGCCGAGTACGATATCACCGTGTCGCCTCCGTACGAAGAAACGGTGCTGACAGTCACTGGTCCCGACGGGACGCGGGAGATGTTCCGTGAGGGCTTAGTCGAGCGTCTAGAGACAGAGTCGGGGTAACTCAGTCTGCTCGCCCGAACCAACTGGCAAGACCGGCGCTCGTTGCCATCTCGACGACGCCGAAGATCACCGCTGGAAGCGGCGCAATCGTCGGAAAGCCAGCAGCGATCACGAGTGCCGCTGCGACAGCGAAATCACGCATCCCGACAGAGAGGATTGACGCGATACGTGTCGGTCGATCCCTTCGATGGCTGATCAAGAGACCGACTGCGTACCCCGATCCGTTCAGAACAACGGCACCAGCCGCGATGCCAGTCAAGAGTGCCAGGTTCGAGCGGATTACAGCAGCATTCGCGGCCGGTTTCACACGAGCAATCGCAATTGCGAGCGGCAGTGTAGTCGTATCTCCACTTTACGCAGCCATCTTTCCAAAAGATCAAAATATGTAGATACTCATTCTGAGCTATCGATGCCCCCAGTACGGCTCCGGTCGATCGTCCCGATGTTCGGCGGGGAACGACAGTAGTATTGCGGTTTCTCACTTCTGCAACTTGCAGCGGGCAGATACTGATCACTCCTTTGCTGCACTCCGTGAGTACTGTGTCCACGAATGCAGACAGGGTCGGACAGACGATCTCGAATGAGTGGCGCCCACCGGCTCTTGAGCCGGTCGTGGAACTCATGCCGAAGTCACTCCGTATCGGCCCTATCGAGGACTGCGTCGAACAGCCGGAGGCTGAGGAATAACAGGATGACGGCCAGCAGGAACGTCGGAGCAGGAACAAAGTACTCGACGAACGCGTCGATCGCTGACCCGTCCGTGCCGCCCCCCTGTCGTTGCCGGCCAGTCTGAGAGACGGGAACGCCGAGAGAAGCCACGGCAAGGTGACGTACCCTACTGTGGTCGCCGGAACGTAGATCGTCTGGGTCAGGAGGAACGAGAGGATGCCAAACTCACCGATTCCGTGACCGAGTCTTCGCGCTCTTGGAGGAACTCCAGTCCACCGATGAGAACGATCATCCCGGAGGTACCGAGCCGGGCGCCCGCCATCAACAGGAAGAACTGCGTCGACGAGACGAGGTCGGCTTCGAAGAACGTCACCGCTATCGCTGCCACGACCGAGCCGTTCATCAGGCCGTAGGCCGCCAGCCAACTGACGCCGAGTGCCGCAGGTCGTCGGTCACGATTCGGCTCAGAGACCACTCGACGACGTCAGAGAACGCCTCTGTTGCGGTCCCGAGTAGCCGAATGGCGAACAGGAACAGCGTCAGCGCCACGAGAACGCCGAACCAGATGATCACTCTCGGCGCGAGATCCCTCTCCAAGATGGCGGGACGAGAATCAGACATGGATTTTGTTACCCGGGTACCCTCCAAAATCGTTCAAGGAGGCCGGTGATGATCCGCCGTTCGGTTATCAGCTTTGGGACAGGCTCTGCTATCGAATCACTTATGACTACGTTGTATCATCCTCATTTCGACCCAGCGAGCGTCTCGCCTTCCCAGTAGTCAGTAGCGCTCCTACCTTCGTCACAAACGCTACATCCTCGTTCGCAGATAGCTCGCTAGAGACGGCTGCTACCACATCGTTATACCTGCCCCGCTGTCGTCTGCGTGGCATCGATTGTCGGTCCAGTAGTTGACTTTTCCCGATTGGGTGCCGATTAACCTAAACTCATCCGAGTCCTGACCGCCGCGAGAGGGCCGTTAGATAAACATGTGAGACCGTATGAGAATGAATAATGAGTGACTCTCCTTCAGGCCCTATCTCTGTTCTCCATGTCGATGATGAGCCCGACTTCGCTGAGATGGTCGCAACCTTTCTCGAACGGGAAGACGACCGACTCACGGTCGATACAGCAAGGGATATAGACGAGGGGTTGTCGCGGCTTGACGAGACTGACGTCGATTGTATCGTCTCTGATTACGAGCTGCCCGGTCGAAATGGGATCGAGTTCCTAAAGACCGTTCGCGAAAGGAAGCCGGATTTACCGTTTATCCTGTTTACCGGCAAGGGGAGCGAAGAGGTCGCCAGTGACGCGATTTCTGCCGGGGTCTCTGACTACCTCCAGAAAGAGACGGGGACCGACCAGTATACCCTCCTCGCGAATAGAATTGTCAATTCCGTCACGCGGACGCGGGCAGAACAAGCTCGACAACGCCACCTCCAGGCCATCGAAACCTCTCAGGGAGGTATTAGCATTCTCGATGAGAATGGCGAATTCATCTACGTCAATGAGGCGTACGCGGAACTCTACGGTTACGATCGCCAAGAGATACTCGGCGAGCGCTGGGAACTCCTCTATCCCGACGAGAACGTAGAAGCGGTTCGTGAGGAGATCCTACCGTACGTCGCTTCGGAAGGATATTGGCGCGGCGAGACGACTGGCCTTCGGGCTGATGGGAGCACGTTTCTCGAAGACCACACGCTCGCTATAACTGAGAAGAATGAACTCGTCTGTACGGTTTTGGACGTAAGCAGACAGAAAAAGCATGAACGGGCCATTAAGGAACTACACAGTACCGCCCAGGCGTTCATGCAAGCCGAAACTGAGGACGAGGTCGCTCAAATCGCCGTCAATGCCGTCCGTGATATTCTCGAGATGCCGGCTAACGGTCTCCATCTCTACGACGAATCAGAAAAAGTCCTGATACCGATCGCGTGGACGGACCGAACAGAGGAACTCGTCGGCAAGCCCCCCGCGTTCGAACCCGGCGAAGGTCTCGCATGGAAGGCTTTCGAAACGGGAGAGCCATACATCAATAGCGATATCTCTACAGATCCTGATCGGTTCAATCCAGAGACGCCCATTCAGAGTCAGTTCCTTCTCCCACTGGATGACCACGGCGTTCACCTCATCGGCTCACCCGATCCAAATGCCTTCGACGAGACAGACGTGTCCCTTGCGAGTATACTCGCTACTCATGCGACAACAGCGCTGGATCGTGTCGAGGATGAACAAGAACTCGCCCGGAAAAACGAGCGGTTAGAAACGTTTACTAGTATCGTCAGTCACGACCTGAAGAGTCCGCTGAGCGTAGCGATCGGAAGTCTGGAAATGGCCCAAGAGGAGTGTGAATGCCCGTATCTCGATGACGCCGAACAGGCACTTGACCGTACTGCTACACTGCTTGAAGACCTACATGCCTTCGCACAGGCCGGCACAGCGACGATCGAGTTCGAGAAGATCGACTTGGGTCAACTCTGTGAATCCTGTTGGCATCATGTGGAGACAGGCGACGCTACACTCCACACTCCCACACAACACGTGATTCGCGGCGACAGAAGTCGTCTCCAAGAGCTACTCGAGAATCTCGTTCGAAACGCGGTCGAACACGGAGGTAAAGACGTCACGATCACCGTTGGGGACTTAGAGACCGGGTTTTACGTCGAAGATGACGGGTCGGGTATTCCGGCCACCGAACATGACCGTATCTTCGAACGGGGGTACTCGACAACTGAAGACAATACCGGATTCGGTCTCGCAATTGTTCAGGAACTCGTCGAGATCCATGGCTGGAACCTGCATCTATCAGAGAGCGAGTGTAGTGGCGCACGCTTCGAAATCACCGATATAGACATCATCGAAGCTAGGGATTGACATCCACTGAGATTCCGTTCCTCGGTGCACTCCATCTCGAGGACCGTGTTCGCGACCAGGGCTCAGTCTTCGCGAAGATTCGTTACGCGCATTTTCGATTCGAGCACGTCCGTCCGAAAATCGGAATCTGCAACGACGAGGTGATCGCCGGTCGAACGGGCGGCCGCTGCGATCATGAGATCGCGAGCGGCCATCCGTTCGCCTTTGGAGAGGAGTTCGTCTTGCAATCGTGCAGCCTCGAGTGCGAGATTCTCGTTGAACTCGAGAGAGCGGACACCGCTGAAGTGCTGCCGTTCTGTAGCAACATCTGTCTCACCGCGTCCGAGGGCGCCTGCGAGAACCTCGTGAACGCAGATCGACGATGTGAGGTAGGGTTCGTCCTGTGATTCGACGTACTCGACGGTGTCGTCGACGCCCTCGAGCATATCGATGATGACCGAGGAGTCGAGAAACGTCATCGCTCGAAGCTCTCTCGAGAGCGGGCGACAGCGTCACGGGCACGGTCGGCAGTCTCTGAATCCCACACACCAACGGAGATCGGTTCCTCGTCACTAACCAGCCGCTCGAGCAACTCGTCGAAACTCTCGTCATCGCGCTTGAGACGATCGAGTTTCGCTTTCGTCTCGTCCGAGACGCGGATGGACGTACCCATATGTATGCATCGTGTATGCAAGTGTTAAGAAGTTTCGCTGCAATACCGGGCAGAGGAGTCAGGCCTGGCTTTGAGCGGTCGCGGTCGCACACTACGGAAGGACTGCACGGCTCTTGTGGGTTGTTAGCACCTACCAATAATTTAGGCGTCAGAGCACGTAGGTCTCACTGGAACGCTATGACCGACATTCCCCACCAGAACTTAGCCATCATCGGGCACGTTGATCACGGGATTCCCTCGGACGAGATTCCTGAACGTGGGAACTTCGCCATCCGTGATATAGGCCAGACCGTCGCCGCTGCTAAGGTCCTCGCGGTCACTGAAAAGTAGCGATGAGCCAGCAACGGCGCCAGCGGACCCCCGACAGCAGTCCCCTGACGTGTGCTAACTGTGGCGACGCGGTACCGGTCCGGCAGTACCACGTCTATCTCGCGACGGACGAGGTCGTCGAACTCCCGCTTTGCGAGGGCTGCCGCTACAAGTTCGTGACCGCGGACTGGGTCACGGCCGTGGTGTGAACTACCCTACCCTACTCGCTCACGGCTGACGCCGTTCGCTTCTTGAGGGTAGGGCTTCCTGCTTCCACGACGCGCTTTGCAGATACAGGCGTATCCACAGGGAGCGCAGTCTCCACAGGCGTTGATTCGGAGTATCCCACTCCTATATCTTCGAGACCGCGAGAAAGGATGTTCCACGCCGCGTTCGCGTCCCTGTCCGCCTCAAACCCGCAGGCGGGACAGGAGTGTTCACGGACCCACAACGGCTTGTCTGTCGAGACGCCGCAGGACGCACACTCCTTGGTCGTCCCTCTCGGGTTGACTGCCACGAAATGCGTTCCCTCTCGTTCGCACTTGTATTCGAGCAACGAGAGGAACGTCCGCCACGCGGCAGACGCGGTATTGCGGCTGTTCGACGGCGATTCAATCATCCCCTTCACGTTCAAGTCTTCGACCGCTACGAGGTCGTACTCCCGAGCGTAGTACGCCGAGAGCTTGTGGAGGAAGTCGCGGCGCTTTCGTCGGAGGTCGGCATGACACTCCGCAATCCGACGCCGTTGTGTCTCGTAGTTGTTCGACCCATGTTCCTTCCGCGAGAGTTTCCGTTGCTCGCGTTCCAAGCGTTCGCGCTCGTCGGAAAGGTCGAGCGACCCGACCGCCGTCCCGTCGGTGTCGTGAGCATACGTGAGAATCCCCACGTCGATCCCGACGCACTTCTTGGGGTTCTCGGGTAGTTCAGGCGGTTCACGGTCCATTTGGACGCCGAAGGTGGCGAACCACTCGCCCGTCGGTTCCTTCTTGACCGTGACCTGCTTGAGTGTGGCGTCGTCGGGGATGGTGCGGTGGAGCCGAATCGGGATGTCCGCGAGTTTCGAGAGCGACAGCACAGTCTGACCGCCCTTCTTGTCGAGCTTGAAGCCAGACTGACTGTAGGTGAAACTTCGGAATTCCCGTGGCGGTTTCCACGTGAGTTGGCCGACGCCGTAGCCGTTCTCCTTGAGTTTGGAGAGGCCTTTGAGGTTGTCGAACAGCCGTTCCACAACGGTTTGGAGAACCTTCGAATACACGTCCGAGAGGCCGTCCCACCACGTCTTGAGGTCGGGTAGCTCCGACCGAAGTGTAGTCATGGACGGTAGTTCGCCGTGGTTCTCTTGGTACTCGTTGAGGCGATAGAGCGCGTGATTGTACAGTTGCCTACAAATGTCTCGGTGGCGGTCCAACTCCTCACGGTGGGCGTCGGACGGCTTGAGACGGTATTTGTAGGCGTAGTACATTCTATTCGCGTTGGTTCTCGATGTACTGTTTCAGCACATCCAGTGACACCTGCCCCGTCGAGATGAGACAGTAGGAGTCGTTCCAGAACGAGTCGCCCCACAGTTCGGTCTTCAGTTCGTCCGCGTACTCGTTGCGGATACGGCGGGCGGTTGCGCCCTTGACCGTGTTGATGAACTTCGCGAGGTCCGTGGTGGGTTTCGCTCGGAACAGGATGTGTACGTGGTCGTCCTCACCGTCGAGGTTTGTCAGTCCGACACCGTAGTTGTCCGTGAACCCGCTGATGACCTCATGAATGAATTGGGTTCGTTCCTCGGTTAGCACTCCACGCCGATACTTCGTGGTGAGTATCAGGTGGTAGTGTAGGGAATACGTCGAGTGCGCTTCCGAGTCGAGGTCGTATTCCATTGGGTTCGATCAATATTATGATACCCTACTGCAAAACCGTTGCGACTGCGTGGGCCTGTGGGCCAGCCATCGAATCGTATATGAGAATTGTGCGGCGCTGTATCCCCTCCCTGCTCGCGCCTTCCTTTCGGTCGGCGCTCGCTGAGGAAGAGGGCTTAGCACCTCAGTTCAGCTAACTACGCGATTTCGGGCTCAGGGTCCGGGTACTGCGCCTGTCGGGATGTCGCTCGCCGTGACGCTGAGACATCGGACGTTCTCGGCCCCGCCGCTTCTTGGCACCTCGACCGCGTGGCGGCTCACTGGGCGGGATAGCGCGGGCGCGCGGACTGCTGCGCGGACTTGGTCGGCTGGTCGCCACCAGTCCCGCCATGGAGGTCGCGGTACGTCGAACAGGTCGGGCAGCCGTGGACCGCACCGTCGACGCCGAAGACCCGGACGTAATCTCGCGTGACGTGCTCGCCACACTCACTGCAACTTGGCATGTGTTACCAAATACCATAATGCTATTTAACTAATTCGGCGGTGCTCACGACGAGAGAGCGCCACGAAACTGAGTCACCGAACGATCGTTGTCGGTTCCATCGCCGACTGACGGGCGGCTCGCGTCTGCCCGGTCGAAAAGCGCGTCCCGGCCGGCCTACGGAAGCCGGCCGGTCAGGGCCTCGCTGGCGGGCGCGATCGGGATCTCGCTCCCGAGTCCCTCCGCCCGTGCTTTCTCGTATAGCATGTGGGCGGCTGCGACCGTTTCGATCCCGGTTCCGCCGCTGTCGAAGACCGTGATCTCGTCATCGCTCGTCCGCCCGGAGGCAACCCCCGCGACCACCTCGCCGAGTTCGGCGTGGACGTGGTCCTCGTCGATAACGCCCGCCTCGAGCGCTGCGAGGTAGGATCCCGCGTCCTGTATCACACGGGCGCGGAGGTCGGGGACGTACGTCGATCGTTCGATAGTGGTCGTATCGAGTTCACGCCGATCGGGCGTATGTTGTCCCATCGCCGTCACGTGCGTCCCGGGCTGGAGGTCGTCGCCATCGAACACCGGATCGGCGGCCGTCGTCGCCGTGATTACGACGTCCGCGCCCGAGACAGCGGCCGCACTCGAGTCGACCGACTCGACTGCCGCCTCGAGGTGATCGTCGAACTCCGCAGCGAACGCCGCCCGGTTATCGGGAGTCGGCGAGAAGACGCGGACTGACTCGAGGTCGCGGACGGTCGCGGTGGCGTGGAGCTGTCCGCGGGCCTGCGCGCCGCTACCGATGAGTCCGACGGTGCTCGCGTCGTCTCGTGCGAGCGCGTCGACGGCGACGGCACCGGCCGCGCCGGTCTTGAACGGGTTCATGCTCGCCCCGTCGATAAGCGCGAGGGGTTCGCCGCTCTCGGCGTCGAACACCGGCGTCACGAACCAGGCGTTGGGCCCGGCAAAGCCCAACGTGTACATGTAGCCGCCCATCGCGCCCGTCTCGGGGAGGATGGCCGAGTAGTGCGTGAGTTCCCCGTCGGGACTCTCGTGGTGGAGGGTCTGTCGCGGTAGCGCCGGCGCGCCCTCGCCGCGCTGGCGGTAGCCGTCGCGGACGACATCGACGTATTCGGCCGGCGTCGCGAGTCCGTCAGTCCCGTCGCTGGTGATAAATAACGCGTCTGTCACACATCTGGATATCGCGTGCGACGTAAAAAAAGCCGCATGACAGCACCGCTTGGAGGGATCCGATACTACGGAGGTATGCGCTATCGATCTGGATCACCTGGTGAAGTATTCTGAATGGCAACGTGTGAGATTAACCAACAGCGGTTGGGGTATTCGAGCTGGCGTTGGTTAACTACCCCGCTCGCCGAGAAGAAGTCCGCGCAGAAGCGCCGACCGCGAGTGGGGGTATTGTTTCGGCCCATCGGCATCCGCGATGACCCATTGATCGGCCACGTGCAATCGTAGTACCTGCGGGTGACATCCTACGCGAGGCGACTACTCTATCGCAACGTTCAGAACGCAGCGAGCGAATTCCCGTCCTTACACGATCGTCGCCGCGCTTCCGAAGATCGTAAGTACGAGCGTAAGCCGTCCGAGACTACCGAGAAACGTCGCAACAGCGAACTTCAGATAATCCTCCTCGAGAACGGCGAACGCGTAGATCGAGAGCGTATCGGGGAAGAACGGCACACACAGCGCGAGTGCTAAGCCACCGTATCCGTATCGACGCGCCACTTTCACCGTTCGTCTCTCTGACCACTCGATGACGTCGAACCGAGAGCGGCGGAGCGAGCGAACGATCGGCCCTGCCTGCTTTGCCTCTTGACCCAGGTGAAAGGCGACGAGACTCCCGACGGTTTTCCCCACCGCGCTGACGCCCATGACGAGGCCGAAGCGCACCCAGAGCGGGATCCCGAGGTCGAGAGGTGCAACGAGGACGACCTCGCTCGGACCGGGTAACGCGAACGCGATCAGAAACGAGTAGACGAAGACGATCCCGAGGCCGGGCCACCCCGTCGCGCTCTTGATGACGGCGTGAGCGCTCTCGGAGGCACGCGGCAAAAGCTCGGAACTGAAAAGAAGGCCCTCTGCGGCCGTTGCGATCACAGCTCAAAGTTGCACGATGTCGATGGTAAACGTTCGTGTTGCGGGTCACCGCTGGCTCCGACCGTGTCCGGAACCGACACCTTTCCACGGCCGGGAATCGCCCCTCGAAATCCGTTCGAAACAGGGTCCAGAGGACGGCGCACAGGCCTAGCCGAGGCGCCGACGCGTGTACCGCCCGATCGCGGCTCCGAACGTGCCGTCTGGCTCACTGTCTCGTGGCAGGCAGATCTATGTCCGGTCCGTGATGAGTACATCACGGCGGAGGACTAGACAGACTGCTAGAGCCGCACGACCATCCTTGCCATCCGTGCCTGACCGCGTCGCAGGCCGATTCAGCGCCGGTGGCGGGCCGTACGACGGTGTCGCTCACCCGCGGAAACAGACTCAGAGTATCGCTGGAGTCGAGTTGCGCGGCCGATACCGACGTAGCTCGAGGCATTGCGTACGGGAAGAGAAGCGATTGGACCAGACACCGACATCCCCCGTCGCCTTCAAAAGCGGCGGAGTTCAGCGGTAGTGACACCGTGCAGTCACTCTTCTCTCTGGAGGCAACGCGGGTGATAGACATCGAGGCCGCTGTTGTCCCCTCGCTTGCGGTATACAACCGTTTCCCCTCGATCTCTTGTCCGGACGAATCACACGTCATCAGCGCCCCTATTTGCTTGCACTAGTGAACTACCCCACCCTACCGCTCGCCTGACGGCTCGCGCTTGAGGGTGGGGCTTCCTGTTTCCACGACGCGCTTTGCAGATACTGAGGTATCCACAGGGAGCGCAGTCTCCACAGGCGTTGATTCGGAGCGTCCCGCTCCTAACCGCTTCCTGATACCGCGAGAAAGGATGTTCCACGCCGCGTTCGCGTCCCGGTCCACCTCGAACCCACACGACGGACATGAATGTTCGCGCACCCACAGCGGCTTGTCAGTCGAAACTCCGCAGAACGCACACTCTTTCGTCGTTCCACGGGGATTCACCGCGACGAAGTGCGTCCCTTCGCGTTCGCACTTGTATTCGAGCATCCGACGGAACGTTCCCCACGCCGCGCCCGCACGGTTGCGGGAGTTGCCCGGTAGTTCGACCAAGCCCTTCGCGTCCAAATTCTCTACGGCCACGAGGTCGTATTCGCGGGCGTAGTAGTTCGAGAGTTTGTGGAGGAAGTCACGGCGCTTGTTCTTCAACTCGGCGTAACGTTCGGCCACGACCTGGCGCTGTTTCTCCCAATTCGCAGAGCCGTGTTGTTTCCGCGAGAGGTCGCGCTGTGCGCGTTCCAACCTTTCGCGCTCGTCGCTGAAGTCGGGACTCTCGATGGCGTATCCATCGGTGTCGTGGGCGTACTTCAGGATACCTACGTCAATCCCGACGACCTTCTCGGGTGTCTCCGGTTTCTCAGGCGTGGCTTCGTCCACGTCAATACCGAACGCGGCGTACCACTCACCTGTCGGTTCCTGCTTGACCGTGACCTGTTTGATGGTCGCGTTCTCGGGGATGTCTCGGTGAAGGTGAATCGGAATTTCACCGATTTTGCTTAACCACAGCGTAGGCCGACCACTCGTATTCTTGAGTTTGAAGCCGGACTGGTTGTAGGTGAGCGATCGATACTCCCGAGGCGGTTTCCACTTGAGCATCCCCACGGCACGTCCATTCTCCTTCTGCGCTTTGAGCGTGGAGAGATTGTCGTAGACACGCTTGACGACCATCTGCAATACCTTCGAGTGAACGTCGGTCAGGTCGACCCACCACGATTTGAGGTCGGGGAGTGTGCCCTGTACCTCGTAGCGGGCGGGAATGTCGTCTGCCTCGTTGAGCAGGTGGAGAACGTGGTTGTAGAGTTGCCTACAAGTATCCACGTGGTGCAGAAGCGTCTCGGTGAGGGCTTCCGGTGGGTCGAGTCGATACTTGTAGTTGTAGTGCATCTATGACTCTCGTTCCTCGATAAGTTCGTCCAGTTTCTCTTGGACGAACGAAGAGAGATTCAGGTGGTTATCCTGAATCCACTCCTCTTGGTCGTCGCGAATGGAGATGTTTTTGCGAGTCGCCACAACACACTATACACAAAATACACATATAGTGGTTGCGATTGCGTGGGCCTGTGGGCCGAGCGTCGAACGTGTTTGAGAACCGTGCGGCGTTGACGAGACGCGAAGCGTCTCGTTCGCACACCAGAAGTCGGAGACTTCTGGGGACGCTGTATCCCCTCCCTACTGCGCTACTCGGTCGCTTCGCTCCCTGCGTTGCTCTGTGAGGAAGGGGACTTAGCGCCTAATTCCAGTTAAACGTCGGTGTGAATACGGGAGTAGTAACAGCAGCAGTGCTCTGAACGAAACTTTTGCTCAATTCGCAGATCCACTGGGCGGCGAGTTCGGCCCGGTTCTCTCCGAACGAACCCGTCGGTCTCGTGGACGGCCGACATCGGCGTGTGGCCCGCCGCCGACCTCAGCGTGGCCTCTGACGGGTTACATGTTTTCGTCGCCGATCGCGGTGCGGGTGCGTTCGTCGTCGTCAACGAGGGAAAAACGATCTGGACCGAGTCCCACGATGTCGGCCCCGGATGCGGGGCCCTCGCTGCCGACGGCCGAACGTGGAGTACGATCGTCGTGGATCTCGACACCGAGACGGCCCGCATGGCGGTCTATCGGACCCCCGATACGGCGGCCGAGCCCGAGCCCACACCGGCCGCTAGTGAGCCGGATGAGCTAGCCGATACGGCAGACGATTCGGCCGATGGGGACGACGATCCAGCACCTGATGACGATGGCTCGTCCGACGTCGGTGGGGCCTCCAGCGATCCTGATGCTCTCGAGTTCGTCGATTACCGTATCCTCGGCGAACGGGCCAATGAGGAGTATATCACGCTCCGAAACAGTGGCGACAGTCCGCTTCGGATGTCCGGCTGGACCATTCGGGATCGGCGAGAGGTAGCCGAGTGGGCATCAACGCCTCCCCATTCGAATTCCCGAACGGGTTCACGCTGGCACCGGATACGGCTATGACTATCTACACTGGCAAGGGTGAACAGACGGCCGAGACGCTCTACTGAGGGTATGAATCCCAGATGTGGAACGAAGAGAGCGGCGTCGCGATCGTGCGCGATGCCAGCGGCACCATCGTTCTCGAGCAGCCGATCGCTGCAGAACAAAAGCCGGAGCCACCGGAAAACCCTCCTGACGACAATGTGTCCGACGGATCGACTACCCCTTCTGACGGCGATGGGACCACCGAGCCGACCAACCCGTCCAACGACGATGAGCCCACTCAGCCGGCCGATCCACCCAGCGGTGACGGACCCGCCGACTCGGGTACCCCACCAGCCGACAATGCCACCGAGGGTTTCCACTGATGGAGCTACTACCGGCGCGGAGTAAGGTGTCCTCGGACCCAGAAACAGCCGGTGACGGTCCGGTTCGCATCAAGCCGTCAATTTCGTCGTCAGTCCGGCGCTGATCGGATGATCGTGACTGGTACAGGGGCTCGTCGCGCAACGGTCTCCGCGATGCTGCCCACTAACAGCCGGCTGAGTCCGGTCCGCCCGTGGCTCCCGATGACGATCTGGTCACACTCCTGTATCACCGCATACTCGACGATCGTGTCCGTTGGGGGGCCTGGTTTGAGGGATGTCGTGATCTCGCGGCCGTAATCGGCTGCGAGCTGGTGCGCAGGGTCGAACACCGTGTTTTCTACGTCGGCAAGCCGGTCGAGCAGCTCTGGTGCGTAGTACAGATACGACTGTCCACACCGGTAGTTAGAGAAGTCGATGGCATGTACCGCCGTAATCTCCGCCTCTGGGTACGCTTCGATGGTATATTCGAGTGCGTGACGGGCCTGAGGCGATTCGTCGAGTGCCACCAAGATGCGCCCCGGCATATGAATGAGTTCCGCGCCCTAGTACAAATCACCAATGCTCGAGCAGTTCGCCACCGCGATCGAAGGCCGACACTGAACGCCATGACGCGAGTGGACAACCACGCTTCACACAGTCTGCGTGGCCCGCCGGGATGCCGGTTCCGCGACTGTCCCTCGGACGTCTAGTAGTGCGTGGAGTTGCCGGCTGTCCGCGACGGAGGAGCCGCGGGCCCCTACGAGACGATCAGAATCTTCTCTCAATCGTCGTCTTGCTCGACTGCGGTGATCACAGCGTCGACCGCTGCCTGAGTGGCCTTGGTCGGCTGGTGGTCGAACCGGTCGTCACTCATGACGTGTTCGTGACAAGACAGCGCGAAAAAGATTACTAACTTATCAATGATATTTGTTGTCATATATACATCGCCTAAAGCCAGCGGCCATCGAGCGCTCAGGCGGGCGACATACTAGGAAGTCCCGAGTCGGTCTAAACGGTCACTAGTAGCCTTCACCACAAACAGACACTCTGAGACACTATTCAGAAGTTTAATACATAGCGCTTGGAAACGGCCCGACCGCATGTCAAGCGATTCGGACACTGAGATGGCGGAGCCGACGGCAGTCCAACAGCGCCACCGAGACGCGGCTGCCGAGGTGCTCCCCGCGCACACCGACCTCTATATCGGTGGAGAGTTCGTCCCGGCAGCAGCGACCGAGACGTTCGAGACGACCGATCCGACGACCGGCGCGGTTCTCACGGACGTGGCGCGCGGCCGGCGGGCCGATGTCGACCGGGCAGTGGAGGCCGCGTGGGAAGCGTTCGACGAGACGTGGGTCGACTACTCGGCCGGACAGCGCCAGCGGGTCCTCACCGCCATCGCCGACACGATCGAGACCCACGCGGACGAACTCGCGCAACTGGAGACGCTCGATAACGGCAAGCCCGTCTCGGAGGCGGCCGCCGACGTGCAGGGCGCGGCCGAGCAGTTCCGGTATTTCGCCGGCATCGTCCGCGAGAATCCCGGCGAAACGATGACCGATAGCCAACGGCAGGCACAGGTGATCAAAGAGCCCTACGGCGTCGTCGGCCAGATCATTCCGTGGAACTTCCCGCTCATGATGGCCTCGTGGAAACTGGCGCCGGCCCTCGCGGCCGGGAACTGCACGGTCCTCAAACCGGCCGAGCAGACGCCGCTGTCGGCGCTCCGTCTCGCGGAACTCATCGGCGATATCGTGCCCGACGGCGTCGTGAACATCGTCCCGGGCTACGGCGACGAGGCCGGAGCGGCGGTGGCGAATCACGATGATATCCGCAAGCTCGCCTTCACGGGGTCGACGGCTGTCGGCAAGCAGGTTATGAAGAGTGCCGCCGACACCGTCACCGACGTGACCCTCGAGCTCGGAGGGAAAAGCCCGATCGTCGTCTTCCCCGATACGGACGTGCAGACAGCCGTCTCGCTCGTCGCGGCGGCGATCTTCTACAACACGGGCGAGTGCTGTGAGGCCGGCTCGCGGCTGTTCGTCCACGAGGAGATCGCCGACGAGGTGCTCGACGGACTCGTGGCGGCCGTCGACGACATGACCATCGGCGATCCGTTAGACGACGCGACAGACCTCGGCCCGAAGGTCTCGCGCGCCCAGGTGAACCGAACGCTGGACTACCTCAAGCGGGCCCAGAAAGACGGTGGGGAGTTCCTCACCGGTGGCGGGCAGCCGGACGACGAGGCCCTCGCGGACGGCTGTTACGTCGAACCAACGCTCATCGACGGTCTCAGCCACGACGCGGCCGCGGCTCAGGAGGAGATCTTCGGCCCCGTCCTCACGGTGTTCCGCTGGGACGACTACGACGAAATGATCGAACTGGCGAACGACGTGGAGTACGGCCTCGCTGGCGGCGTCATCACCGAGGATATTTCGCAGGCGAACAAAACGGCGCGCGACATCGAAGCGGGCTACATCTGGATCAACAGCTACCACGACCTCGCCCCGGGGCTCCCCTTCGGCGGTTACAAGCAGTCGGGCATCGGGCGCGAACTCAGCGCCGAGACGCTCGATCACTACCGACAGACCAAGACGATCAATCTCTCGCTCTAGTCCTCCGATACCGTTTCTCCCTTTTTTAGCGGTAGGCACTAGGAAATATGGGCTCCGATGAGAGTGGTCTGTCTCTTCCGAGCAAACTAGAACGTGGCAGCGCGAGTCGCTCGGCGTGCCGCTGGACGTTTGCTGTTCTGTTTTCTTGGAAGATCTCGAGTCTCGGGCAAGTCTTCCAAAGCCCCTGTCCGAGCGGAGGCCGTACCGGTTCGGCCCGAACTTCGGCATTCGACCGGGGAACTCACACTGTAGGGACGCCCGTCTGTGACGGGCGCTGGTCTGTGGCTAGCAGAACCCCACGCCTTCAGTCGCGGGAGAACTCAGGCGAGTCGTCTGCTTACCTCGTCTGCCGCTCGTTCGCCGGATCGAATCGCGCCGTCCATATAGCCACACCACTGTGTTGCAGTTTCCGTTCCCGCCCAATGGATACGTCCTACCGGTTCGCGGAGTGCATCACCGTACCCCGTCATCGTTCCTGGCGTCATGTTTCCGGCGTAACAGCCCGCCGACCACTGTTCGTTCGACCAGGACTGCTCGACGTACTCGAGCGGGTCGCCGGCCCGCTCGCCGAAGTATCGAGCGAAATCCGCTAATACCTGATCACGTCGGTCAGACGCCTCTCTCTCGCTCCACGTGCGCGCCGTTTCCCCCGCGATGAAGCCGACCAATGCCCCGGTCGTACTCTCGGGCGCCGTATCATCGAACATGAACCCGACCACGTCGTCGTCAGTGAGCACGAACCCGGAATAGCCGGCCCGCCGCCAGAACGGCTCCTCATACGTCGCGATGCATTTGATCGTCGCCCCCATCGGCATGCGCTGCGTGAGTGCATCCCGTCGGGCCGGAAGGGGCGGGTCGTAGGTGATCCGCCCGGCCAGGGTCGGCGGAATCGCCACGATCGCGAACGACCCGGTGTACGTCCCAGTGTCCGATTCGACGATTACCCCCGAATCGTCGTGCGTAACGGCCCTGACCGGTGACTCAAGCTGGACCGAGTCACCCAGTTCGTTCGCCAGCAGTTGGGACAGCTGCTGGGCCCCACCCTCGATTCGGCGTTCTTGGGCGCCGCCCTCTACACCGGTTATCCTCTCGATGCCGCCGCCGGCGTGGAGGTACGTCAGAAAATACAGGAGGGATATCTCGGACGGTTCGGTTGTGAACAGGGCGCGGAGGAGCGAATCGAAGGCGCCTCGCGCCGCCGTCGTCTCGAGGGTCTCTCGTTTCCATGCTTCGACGGTGGTCCCGTCCCACTTTTCGGCGTTCGGTGCGCTGTACGGCTCTTCGAGGGGGATCTGCGTCCGGAGCGTCTCGAGCCGTCCGAACGCGTCCATGAGCTCCGAATACGCCGCCGAGGGAAGGGCTCTGAGCGCGTCCTCGTGTTCCTTCACCACACCGTCGATCGCAATCTGGTCGAGTCCGTCGTCGAACTGGGGGATTGTGTCGAGATCGTACGTCTCCACGAGTTCGTTCACGCGGTCTTGCGTCGGCCCGATCCACTGCCCACCGAGGTCGACGCGTTCACCGTCTGCCAATCTGTGGCTGAGCGTTCGACCGCCGACGCGGTCGCGGGCCTCGAGTACCGTGACGCTGTAATCGTCCTTCACGAGTTCTCGAGCCGCAGTGAGTCCTGCCAGGCCGGCTCCGACGACGACGGCATCGCTTCGCCCGTCTTCTCCCTCTGTCATCGTATCTCCACCTCGGTCGCACTCCGCCCTGAAACGACCATGGTGAGCGTTATCATTCTGTTCCATGTTAACTATTCTGTCGTATGTTGCGCGGTTTACGGAAGTGCGAGGAAAAAGCCCCCGCCCTTTGGAGTGTGGATGAATCCGACAACACTCTACACCATCCACCGTTCGATTGCACGGCTGGATATTCCACGCCCGAATCCAGCCCTTCAGATAAATCTATTCACATAAGTTGCGCATGGCGAGCTACACGTTCCGGAAGAACCGGCCGTGGAAGCCGAAGGGTTCCGCGTGTGGGAGAACGGCCCGCGCCTGGACATCGAGCGTCGCTGCGTCAAAGACCATGAGTTCCGTCCGCTCACGGTGAGGGTCCAGCGCCGTCGCGAGCACGACTCCCTCGTCTTCGTCGTCTGCAGCAGGATGCTGGACGGGCACTGGTTCCTCGATGTAGACCGACCGCTTCCACCACTCCCTGGCGGAGCCCGTCTCACAATCCACTTTGACGAGTCCGTTTGCCCCGCTGCGGTCGGTCGCTTGCCCGTACGCGTAGCGGTGGTGTCGGCCGACGACCGAGCGAGCGACACGTGGCATCTCCATCGCGCCATCGTAGAGTCGCGTTCGGCTGATCGTATTCGAGTCGGGGTCGATACGGTACCGCATCAGGTGAGCATCGGACACGTCCGGGAACCCGTCGCCGTCGAGTTCGGACAGTGACATAGTGTCGACGATGTCGCCGTTCGGGAACTCCACGAGATCGAGGACGATCGTCCCGCCGTCGACGTAGGCGTTGACGTGGTGAAAGGTGAAGGCCGGCGCGAACGTCGGATCGGCCACAAGGTCGCCGGTATTCCGGTCGACTACGAGCACGCGCGTGTCGCGCTCTGGCTGCCAGTCGAGCATGTCGATCGCGCCCTCGGTAAACGGATTCAGTGCCCGAAACACCGATAGGACGAGCGGCGACTCCACGACGATGACGTGGTCGGCGGTGACGCTGCAGTCGTGGATATACGCCGGCCCGTTCGCGTCGATGGAGGCGATCACCTCTCGCGTGCGACTCCCGGTCGGGAGACGATAGAGATGATACTGTGGCGTCCGGCCGAACTGCGTGGCGAAGCCGACCAGTTCGTCCCGATGAGGGTCGTCGACGAAATGCGCGGCCGTGATGTGTTCGGACAGGTCGTCGTGGAACCGAAAGCGTCCGCGTGTCTCGAGCGTCTCGGGATCGAAGGCGACCCGGCGCGGGGTCTCGGTGAGCGCGACGTATTCGCCGTCGATGCGGGCGACGTGAACGTTCGTGTTGTCGGTCGGCTCGGGAACTCCCGGGGAGGTTACGGTCTCGAGGAGACGACGCCAGCCACGCGTGTCAGTGCCGAACTGGCCGGTCAGCCGACCGTCCATCGCCTCCGCGTAGGCATCGGTGCGGAGGAACCGGTTCGAGTAGCGGAGCCCGCCGTCGTCGAAGGCGTAGCGGCGGAGCATCGCTAACCCGTCGAACCAGTGGTTAACCCGGCGATCACCGACCTCGAAGCGGGCGGGACCGTTGCGGATCAGTGTCCCGGAGAGCCAGTCGGGGATGGTGCCCTCGACCGTCGGGCGGTGGTCGTGGACTTCGGTGGTCAGCGAGTGAAAGCCAGCGCCGGATACCGTCACGGCCACGTATTCGGGTAACGCGGCAATCAATCCTTCGTGCGCGTCGATTCAGAGTGCCCCAGACGAGCAGAGGCACATCACAGATAGCTGTACGGAATCAGGGCATCCGCTCACCGTCCTGGGACGCCGCCGAACATCTGCTTCAGCACGAACGTCTCAGCGGTCGCAGTCCTGTCACTGCAAGCGGATCTGGGCGTGTCGGTAGGCGTCAACGTACCTGAGTCGGGCGGGGAGAGAGCGCACGACGGAGCGCGCGAGAGCGCATACTGCTTCGAATATTCGTTGTCTCCGGGGCGACCAGGGCAGTTGAAATTCCGCACGGACCGAGTCGGGGAGCGTGCCAGCACCCAGAAACGCATACAGCGGCCCAAACACATGTCCCTGTCTGAACAACGTGCGCTGGAGCTTCTTGCCCTGCGTCCCGACAGTGAGTTCCTCGACGAGCATCCGCTCGTAGTAGTCATAGAAGTCCGCAAGCGTCTCGGGATACGCCTCCTCTGGAATTCCGAGTAGTCGCCCGAACACTTTGCTCTCCTGGTAGTATTCCGCTTGTTCCGTCTCGGGTAGCGGGGCGACGTAGGTTTCGTAGGCAGTCAGCGCTTGGTCGATCAAGGTCGCGTGAACCCACAACAGGAGTTCGGGGGTAGCCGCCGCATAGCGTTCACCGGCCACGAACGGTCCGACGTCCTCCTCCAGCGTCCCAGTGACCTGGCCGTGGATTTCGCGAATCGTGAGTGCAGCCTCGATTGCTGCGTCAGCATCGCCGAAGATAATCGCATGAACGAAATCGAAGGTGCGTCGAAAGCGACCGATAGGACTGGCATCGAAACGACTGTGCTCGGCGACGCCAGCAGCGACCAGTGGATGAGCGAACTGCAGCAGGATCGTGCTGACGCCGCTCAACAGTAGCACTTTCTCCCGACTGACCCGCCACATAATCGAATCGGGTCCGAAAAACCCGGTCTCGTGTGTCTCGAGATCTGCAACAAGGGCCGCGATATCCGGAGAAATGGCCTCGCTGAGAGAGGGGTCGATGCCGTCATGACCGGAGCGGTCCATTGAGCACTCTACACCGTGCGACCTTAATGAATGAGGTGCTAACCCCCCTTCTTCAACGAGGGACGTCGGCGGGAGCGTAGCGGGCCTCTGTGCGGCACGGGTCCTCCGCGAGGCCGTCGACGAAGTGGTCGGCCTCGAACGGGACGAGATCCCGACCGCGTCGAGGCCGGTGTCCGTCCTCGGAGGGGCACCGGCACGCGCCCCACTAACCGACGGAGTCCGAGTGGAACTTTACCGGGCGATAGATTCAGGTGGTCGGTCCGGGACTACGCTGTACAGAGTCGAATTCCACCATGTCTGAACCGCCTTCTGACTCGTTCGACCTCGTCGAGGCGACCGTCGCTGACATTCACTCGGCCATGGCGGACGGGCGTCTCACCGCCGAAGCGCTCGTCGATCGCTACCTGGCACGTATCGACGCGTACGACGGTGAACTGAACGCTATTTTGACGGTGAACGACGACGCACGTCGGCGCGCCCGTCGGCTCGACGCGCAGTTCGAGAGCGACGGCTTCGTCGGCCCGCTTCACGGCGTTCCGATCGTCCTCAAGGACAATCAGGACACGCACGACATGCCGACGACAGCGGGGTCGACAGCGCTCGCGGAGTCCACACCGTCGCGCGACGCGTTCGTCGTCGAACAGCTCCGAACGGCCGGCGGCGTCGTCGTCGCGAAGGCGAACCTGCAAGAGCTGTCGTTCGGCGTCGACACGATCAGCTCGCACGGCGGTGCGACGCGGAACGCGTACGACCTCGACCGACGGCCGTCGGGGTCTAGCGGCGGCACTGCCGCGGCCATCGCCGCGAATCTCGGCGCGATCGGGACGGGAACCGATACCTGCTCGTCGGTACGATCGCCGCCCGCGTTCAACGCCCTCGTCGGCGTCCGGCCGACGCGAGGGCTGGTGAGCCGGACGGGCATCGTCCCGCTCAGCGAGACCCAGGACACGGCAGGCCCCATCACCCGGACCGTCACGGACGCCGCGCGGATGCTCGAGGTCATGGCCAGATACGACCCCGACGATCCGGTCACGGTCAGGGGGGCGGGGCAGGTTCCGGCGGACGGGTACGTCGCACATCTCGACGAGGACGGCCTCGACGGTGCCCGCATCGGCGTCGCCCGACAGTTCTTCGGACTCCAGAACGAGGAGAGCGCACCCGAAGCCGACGCTGCGGCGGTGACGACCGTCATCGAGGACGCTGTCGAGGAGATGGCGGCGGCCGGCGCGACGGTCGTCGACCCCGTCGAGGTCGTCGACGTCGACCGCCTCAAGAGCGCCAGCGTGCTCCAGTACGAGTTCGCACGCGACGTCGACGACTATCTGTCCGAACTCGGAGACGCGGCGCCGTACGACTCGCTGGCCGCGATCGTCGACACTGGAACGGTCACCCCGGCGATCGAATCGCGGATCGTGGACGCCGGTATCCTCGATATGGGATCGGTGGACGAAGGCGTCGGGTACCTCCGGCGGCTCCGGCGGCGACAGCGACTCGCAGACGCGGTCCTCTCGACGTTCGCCGAACACGATCTCGACGCCGTGCTCTACCCGCCGTCGACGATTCCGCCGGTCGAAATTCCCGAGCACCAGCCGTTCGAAGAGATGAACTGCGAACTGTCAGCACACACGGGATTGCCCGCGATCGTCGTGCCGGCCGGCTTCACGGACGCCGGTCTCCCGGTCGGCGTCGAACTGCTCGGCCGGTCGTTCGCCGAACCGCGACTGTTCGAGTTGGCGTACGCCTTCGAACGGGCAACCGACCACCGGCAGCCTCCCGAACGGTTCGCGGCACTCGACTAGCGCGCTCGGAGGCTCGGCGAATGGGAAGCTGTCGCGCTCTTGCTCCCGGCCGTTGTTCGTTTACGATCACTGGCGGTTCATGCCTCCTCGGACACCCCATCTCGGATTTCTCGAATTCGCCCGTCCGAGAGCTATACCCATTTCTGCTCGAGGCGACCGACCTCGGGTTCGGGTTCCTCATCCTGATCGTGTTCGCCCAGACTCGTCTACTCAGTTCACTAGTGGGCGAGGAAGTCGGCTAGCGGGGGTACGCCCCGCCTAGACATCAGACTAATCGCTCGCCACTGTGGGCCCACCTCGACTTCGGTGTAGTCCCGCTCCGCTCACCTCACCCAGCCCCCAGACCGGACACCACTTCTGCTCGCTCCGCTTCCTGAGCAGCGAGCGGAGTCCCCCTCAGATAACTCTGAGTTCGGTATCGAGTCGTCGGTCGAGGAACGTCTCAATGTCGATACCGATGCCGAGGCGGTCAGCCAGCAGTAGCTGCCAGCGCGATCGCATCGATTTGCCGATGACGACGTAGTCGGCGTTCTGTTGGGAGGCTTCGTCGAGAATCGCCTTTTCGATCAGGTACGCGTCGCGGACGTGATAGCTCGCGTTGGTCGGTGGCTCGATCTCGTCCTTGACGGTGCGACGGAACTCCGTCCGGTCGACGTCGTCTCCCTTGTGCCGCACGTTCACGTGAAGAATGAGCACGTGCGCGTCGTCGAATTGCTCGGCGAAATCGATGGCACGGTTCATCGTCTGGACGCTGGCCTCTTGGGGAGGGTACCGGATCGGCACTAACAGTGTGGTGCGGCTCATGGAACTCCCACACCGCGCCAGCAAATGAATCCCACCCGCCTTGCTGGCCCGAATCACGGATTGGAAATGGCAAACCGACCGGATCTGACAACAGGCCAGGGTGGTCGCGGAGCGACTCTGAATCCCTCCGTGGTAACCCACTCGCTCATCGATGAACGTATCGCCCAACAGAAGAATACTGATCCCTCTGCTAGTCGTCGAATAGAACTAACCCGAAAGCGGAAGAAAACACACACGCAGAGTCGTCCGATCACTAGACGACTTGCATGTGTTCCGTTTGGAGTTCGTCGTCGGTGAACTCTTGTCCGTGAACTTCCTTCATGTGTTTCCGAGCCAATTCGACCGCCTCTTCTTCGTTTTCCGATTGGATGATGAATCGGCACGTATCGGATACCGATTCGCAATCGAGTTTGTGCGCTTTGGTCATTGGTGCCCCTATTCTATCGCGTTCGGGAGTGCCCGAACCCCTGTGCCCTGTTACCGAGCACCGTGGAATCCCACCACGGTAGATTACTTAGTTCATTTTGCTGAAAAGTATACACAAGGTGGGCTGAGAATCTGTCTATCGATTTTGTCAGGACCCTTCAGTCTGTGGCAACTGCAGTTCTCTCTCACTAAATGTAGTATCAATAACTGGTAGCGTGGGTTCTTTATTCGGTCTTTGAGATAACACTCCAGAGTTTGACTCGAGTTGACCGACAACTTAGCAGTCAAACCGATCGATAACTTCGAACGCGAACTCGAGCGATGGAGCGTAGCGACCGCGTTCGATAGGACCGATCGACTGTCGCGTTACGTCGACCACAGCGGTGAGATCGGCCTGGCTTACCCCCTCGTGATCGCGCTACTCCGGTAGGTCGTCCTCGTAATTGGCATCGCGTAACGAAGGGACACGCCATACACGCCGTAGACGACCGACACTAGCGCGCTCAGCGTAAGCTATGTCGGCCATGTTGGATACTCGGGCGCGATGATGACATCGATCCGCTCGAGGAAGACTTGCGTCTGAGTTTCAGAACAGGGGAAGGGGGATGTGGGGGAAAGGATCCAGCCTCTGGAAGGGAGCATCAGAGGCGAATAGTAGTTTACGGTAATAGCTATTAACAGTTGGCACTAGACTCAATTGGCCAACAGCATCATTTCCGCGTGATGTCAATGGGTCTCTGGCGAGGGCGACGGATCTATGGTAATCATCTGCGGGACGTTGAACGGACCTCGGTCACTGCCACTGCCGAGCAGGGTGCGGCGTGAAACGAGGAGTAGCCACCGCCCGCTGTCCCGGATGACGCAGTGGCGGACCTGAAGAGACAGTTGGCCCATACACATGAAGGAGCGTCTCCCGGCGCTCGAGGAACTCCCCTCATCGAGTACGATGGCCGATCCGAGCAACTCCTCTTGAGCGATCCGCCGGAACTCGCCGATCTCTGTCTCGAATACTGTGTAGAGCAGGACCGCCCCGGCTGAGCTACTCCCGGTCGTACACTATGATTTCCTCATCGCCGTGGATGGTGGTCCGGGCTCCCTCGTAGGTGAACGTCACCGTGACCTCGTCTCCAGCATCGACGAGCGTATCGAGTGCGTCACACGGGATCACCTCAGCGAGTGGAGAGAGGTCTGTCGGTCGCTTGTTGCGAAGAGTCGCGTGGCCGCGGATCACCGCCTCTGTCGCTGTCTCGTCCGCTGCAAAGTCGAATCGATAGATTCTCTCGTTTCCGTTCTCGGTCATAGTCTCCCTGACTGCTGATTCGTTCGGTGGATTCTGATCCTGCCCTTCAAAGGGGGTAAGGAGAAATAACTGTTCAGCCACCATTGGTGGGTGCTTTATTCCTCACTGCCGACGAAGACCGGGTCAAACGTGAATTCGGCGTCTGGAAAGCCATTGGAGAGTTCCCGTTGCATCCGGGGATATTCCCGAAGTGGCTGTCGCCAGCAAGAACAGGCTCATCACGCTCCAACGCGGTTGCTGCGTCTCCTTTCCCGATACCAAGCTCTTTTCCGAACAGCCGTCCAGCGCGTCGGGAAATACTCGGCGTCATCTCCACCACCGGGTAGGAGTCAAGCACGGCTTCTACCGTCTGGCACTCGTCGCGGGTGTTTGCTACCTTCTCGACGCCAATATAGAGCACCAGAACGGTCATCGAGGGGACCACTAGCGGGACGTTCTCAGTTTCGAGTTCCTGTTCTTTCTGGACGGCGGGTTCGATGTCGTCGATACCGTCGAGGACGAAGCCCGTATCAACAATCATTCGACGCGCTCTGCGACCCCACGGAGCCGAAATCTACAGGGCGAGGCCACCCTTTCTCGGTACTATGACACGAACTGTCGACGATCTGCGAAACGAGATCCGGCTGGCTGTGGGGCGATACGAACGCCAGGAGTCCACTGCCTTCACCAAAGAAGCCCTTGCTGCGATTTGTGACGCCGTGGACTACGAGATTGATACCAGCCGGCTTCCTCCCAAATCTCAGATGCGAGCAGGAATTCTCTGGAAGGTCGGTCTGTTAGCGGAAGACGACCCCGAGATGGCAGCGACCCCCTTCCGCAAGGAAGAACTCAAATCTATCGCCGCTGCGCTACAGAACGAGTAAGTTCGAAGCAGAGTCTCGAGCACGCTCCGCCCTCAACAAGCGAACCCATCAAGGTGAACGAAGTAGGGCGTGTTGGGTGATAACGAGTAGGGGTTACCGGTGCTGGTGTGCGGCGTCCCGGCGGTTTTCGGGAGTCATGTCCGTCTGAGCGTACCAAAACACAAGTCATTATCGCAGTAATCATTAGCCAGAGTATGACCTTCTACGATCGGGGCGACAACTGATCGCTTTTCGACCTCACGACCTCGATCAGATTTTCTCAGGCACTTGACGTCCTCCCCACGACTGAAGTCGTGGGATTCCTCCGTGAGCAATTCGGCCAGTGGATTACCCCAGCCGTGAGCTTGCGGGTTCACCGACGCTGGTTTGGTCGAGTGGACTCGACTGATCCCCACAACTGCTGGGCCAGCCAGCAATCGTTATCTTTGGAATCAACCTGTTATAACAGGGAGAGGCGACCATCCAAGGCCTCGTCGATTGGCCAGTAACAGGAGTTGTAGCCTTGCAGAGTCTGAATTATCTCTATAAGTGGTTTATATACATGACTAGGATATAACTTATTGGTGGCAACGGAGAGGTATTATCAGAGGTCAGTAATATTTAACTGTGTGCTGTCGATATGGCCGACTGATGAACGTCGAAAACGCAAGACGGCGGCGACTTCTGAAGGGCATCGGTGCAGGAACAATGGCGTCACTTGCTGGCTGTACTAGCGGGTCAGGGACAGATGACAACCCGAATACGAGTTCCGACGGCGATTCAGATGCAGACACAGAGACGTCTCAACTCCAAAAACAATTCGACACGGCCAAAGACGCGACGACAAAATACACAGACCCGAAAAAGGCACTCGAGGATGGGTTCAAACTCGGTGGCCCATACGTCCCCGGGATGGGCTGGCACTTTACGCATCCGGAGCGATTACAGAAGGCGGCAAACAATGGGCTCTCCATCGACGAGCCGCCCATGCTCACCTACGTCGAGAGTGACGGTGAGCTGCAACTCGCATCGCTCGAATATGGGCTGCCAGCACAGGCCGTTGACGAGACACCCGATCTGTTCGCCGACGAAACGAGCGAGGAGGCGACCGAAGAGTGGCATTCGCATGATGCGGCTACCCACGTGTTTGCCAAGCCAGACGGGACGAAAAACGACCCCAAATCGATCACGTTCGATGAATGGACGACGAACAGTTACTGGACAGAGTTTCAGCCGCCGAACAAGGATTTGCAGGCGGGCGACGAAGTCGCACTGAATTGGGGGACGGCACGCGGGACGGAAGGCGAGAAAGAGACCCGTATCGCCGACCTCGTGTCGCATCACCCGAGTCTCACGACGGTTCACGTCTGGGTGCACGTGGAAAATCCCAGCGGTGTCTTCAAACCGATCAACCCGGACTACACGGAGAGTAGTCAGTAGACGAGTCCCTCACTTCTGACAAATATAGACCCCCTATACTTCGGATGAAGATCCAGAACAGCCTACGCTGGGTTATCCTCATAGTCGGCGTAACAGCACTACTGAGTATCGTTGCTGTCAATCCTATTGCTGCCCACGGCGAGGCCGACGACGGTCACATCGGAACGGCAAACACGACGTGTGGGTTTGCCCATCCGGAATGGCGATCAGCACAGACGATTGACGGCATCCGGCTGCAGGAATCCCAGCACTGCCGTCCCGATAACCCGTATCGGGTCGCAGCTGCCGTCGAGGGGACGAACAACGTCGGGATGGAGACGCTGATGAAGTCGGGATTGAATCGGAACGCTGTCGTCAAGAAGAACGACCGTGACGGGGACGGCGACCCAGACGAAATCCACATCACACTCGAAATTACGGGCGTCAATGAGTACAACGCCACCAACACGGAACAGATCGCGCCCGGCGTTGAGCCCGCAATGTGGACGTTCTCCCCAAAGACACGGGGAATGGTTGATGCTGGCTCCAAGGCCGATGCCGCCATCAAAACCATGAGTCCCCCTCTGAGGGTCGAAGAGGGTGACACCGTGTACGTTACCGTCGAGAACACGCATTACATGCCCCACACCATCCATTTCCACGGTGTCGACCATCCGTACGAGGCAAACGGCTCCGGGAATGATGGTGTCCCGCAGACGGGTGAGCGCCCCATTCAGCCGGGCGACGAACGGACATACGAGTTCACACCTCGTGAGGCAGGGACGATGTTCTATCACTGCCACGTTGTTCCGAACGTCCACGTCGAAATGGGGTTGAACGGCCAGTTCATCATCGAAGAAAACCGGTCGAACAACACAGTACAGACGTTCAACTTTGGCGGTGGCAAGGTCCGGCATCCATCGAAAGCTGTCCGTGAGGAGTATGCGGCGGAGTATGACCTCCACTACCAGAGTCTCGATAAGACCCTCTCTGAGATCCCGCAGAAGTACAACGAGCCACGCACCATCGCACGGACGATCAACCGGGAGTACGATGCGACCGATGAGACGGCAGATTACTTCTTGCTCAATGGGCGGTCGTACCCGTACACGGTACAGGAATCGCAGCTCATCGTCGAACCGGACAAGGAGTACAAGCTCCACGTCTCGAACGCAGGGCCCGGCACGGTATCGCTTCATACGCACGGTCACAAAGTCAATATCACTGCAACAGACGGTGTCGACGTGCCTGCGGGACAGCAGACGAAGCGTGATGTCGTGCAAATCTCGCCCGCGCAGCGACTCACGCTCCGTCTCGACACGACCGACGACGGCGTGAACAGTTACGGACCGGGCGTCTGGTTCACTCACGACCATCGGGAGAAGGCCATTACGACTGATGGAATTAGTCCGGGTGGTGGCATCACCACGATCACGTATGAGCGATACTTGAATGGGTCAACTGGGATGCCACGGACACCCACGAATCTGACGCGGTACTTCAACACGTCATACTACGACGGTGAGATTCCGTACTTTACCGACGAGACGTTCAGTCCCAGCTCGCCTGAGACAATCATCCCTGATGCGGTTCGGCATGGTGCCCATATACGGCATAACGACGAGATGGACGGGATGATGGCGATGACGATGGTGGACGATGGCACCATCGTCAACGAGAACACGGAAACATTGCCGTATGGCTGTACGAACGTACAGGGCAACAAGCACGTCACCATCAAAGCAGGGACGGAGTATGCTGACGAGGGCGAAATGTTCGGGTTTAGTACAGACACGATTACCGCAGAGCCTTGCACACGGGTGACAGTGACCCTCGAGAACCACGACGATGTCCGCCATCAATGGATGATCCATGGCCTCCCGGAGGCGACCTACCCGATGAAGATGTTCAATCTCGAAGCCCGAGCGAACGGAACGGTGACCGGGACGTTCATCACCCCCAGCTTTGAGCAATCGTTACTGGTTCACTGTTCGCTCCCCCAACATGAGCAGAAAGGAATGCATGGCCGCCTCGTTATCGGGTCGCCCGCTGACCCAACGCAGGACACGTCGGATACGGCTCAAGACGCCCCCGCTGCGGCGAGCGCGAGACAGCGAGGCAGTTCACTTCTGCTTCCGTTCTCAATTGGGACAGGCGTGTGTATTGGCGTGATTCTCTCTCTCTGGCGACTGAGTGGGTCATAAGTTACCCCGCTCTCCATCCCCGACGGAGGGACGCAACCGGAAATTGGACTGGCCGGTGACGGAACAACCAATCCCAATCCCTTGGTGGTTCTTGTCCGTGAAATGCTCGGACCGGACGCACGGCCGCCGCCACGAACCGGCCGCGGGCCCGGGGAGTGTCAGCGTCGCGGACCGCGAGGAAACGGTCCGCTGGGAGATACAGGCTGGCGATACGACTGGGCAGAGTGGAACAATTACCGACGGTGGTGGATTCAGCGAGCCAACCAGAAAACATATTATATAGACATAATCACTCTATTTAGTGACTATCCCAGTCTGGAAACTTACTCGGACGTCGGTCGGCCGGCACCTGTTCGACTCACTGGCCGATATCGGGGTGGTGTTCTCACGGCTCGCCCAATTCGACCACGCGCTCGAGAGCCCGCTCCCGGCGAGATCCGTTCCAGAGGAAGTCTCGCTCCGCGTCGGTTCGCCTGAGGAGTTTTCCCTCTCGGGGCGGCTGAATCGGCCAGCGTTGGCCGACCATGACCTAGTCGTCGCCGCAGTCGCGGACGAGCGTGTCGTCGGCGTCCAACCCATCACACTCGACCGTACGTTCTACGTCGAGCCGCTCGAGCGACCGATCGACTTCCCGGGCGCGTACTTCTGGGGGCTGTCCGTTGCTCCCGAGTGGCGGCGGCAGGGCGTCGCAACGGCGCTTGTCGCTCGCGCGCTCGCGGTCGTCGCCGAGCAGACGGCGCAATCATCTGTGCAGACGCTCGTCGGCATCGATAACGCCCCCTCAAAGCAGGTGCTCCGGGGGGTCGGCTTCGAGCGCACGGGGGTCCGCTCGTACTATCGACTGTTCGGGTGGCAGCACAGAGGGCGGGTGTAAGGTGTTCCAGCGACTCGCACTCGCCGATTATGCCACGCTCGCCGGCCTGGGCGTGGGGTGGCTCGCCGTCAACCTGTTCCTCCTCGGCCAGCCTGACGCGGCCACGCTGACGCTGCTGGTCGCATTTCTCTGTGACAAGGCCGACGGCTGGCTGGCGCGCCGTGGCTTCGGGTCGGCGCTCGGGCACCACCTCGACGCGCTGGCAGACGTGGTGATCTACCTCGTGCCGACGGGGATCATCGTGTCCACGCTCCTCGCCGGGCCACCGGTGCTCGAGAGCCTCGCCGGGACGGCCGTCGTTGGGTGTGGCGTCATGCGGCTCGCCCGGTATGCGGGCGACAGTGCGACTCTGACCGACGGCCCACCGTACTATCGCGGCCTCACGGCCTTTCATATCGCCGCCTGGGCACTTGTCGTCCGCGTGGGGGTTGCACTGCAGGTCGTCCCGGCGCTGCTCGGCGCACTCGCGATCGTCGGCGTCACGCCGCTCATGATCGCCTCGTTTCGGATCTACGTGACGCGGCCGCAGTTCGTTGGTGCGGTCGTCGTAGGCTCGCTCATTACGGCCGGTACGCTCGTCTAAGCGGTCGCTCTCGCTTCGGAGATCGAGACGCAGGCGAGCCGAGAGTGCGACGTCACGGTGCTGCTGTCTGGGTCGCCGTCTTCGGCCTGCCGGGGATGGGCAGGGTGGTGCCGACACGGCGGCTCTGCCCGTCGTTCCCCGCGCGCCACAACGCAGTCGCTGTCGAGCTGGTACCGAGGGGTGTCGATCAGTGTGCCGCACGCTGTGGCTCCGTCGAGCGGCGGTGAGCACCGCGGGCCCATGGGCCCGGTGCCAGCTACTCGACCGGGGTGAGCCGAGAGCGCGGATACGGGACGAGCGTTGGTGCGTCTGCTGCCCGATCGGCGCGCACCCGTTCGCCGACCTCCCAAGGTTCCCAGTCACGGACCGCGTCACCGTAGTGCAACTCGAGGGCGAGGTCCTGAACGGTGACGATGATCTCGTCGTCTCGCGGCGCGTCGGCCGCCGGCCGACACTGCGTGTCGGCAACGCTCTGCCCCTTACCGTCGGCCCACTCCGCCGCCGGAATCCCGGTCCGACAGACGACGAAGAGGAGCCCGGAGCGATCGTCGGCCCGGACGCGGTCACCCGGGCTGATCACACGGCTGTCGTTGCTCGAGTGCGTCATGGCCGTCAGTCTCGCGTATCGGTGGCCTGGGGCTTGAATTCCCTGCCGGCCCTGCACCGACCGAGAGCGGCACGTGATCATTTGACTGAAGGGCGCGAGGGAGAGGTGAAGAAGGCACCGGCTAAGCGGCCGTGTCGCGGTAATTTCTATTATTGTCATGTCGAGCACGTGCGTCCATGCACTCCGTCGCCCACACACTCGAGGGGCTGTTCTCCCGGTCGTCTATGCATTCCACGCTTTGGGCGCTTGCCGTGCTCCTCTTCGGTATCGCCGACGTTGTGAGTACGGTGTACTTGCTCGCGACATCGGCCCTCGTTGAAGGGAACCCCGTGCTTGCCACGGCGATTAACGCCGCAGGCATCTGGATCCTCGTGCCGGTGAAGATACTCGGATTGGGGGCGTTCTACGGCCTCTATCGCGTTACTCCTCGGAAGTGGCAAAGCGGCGTGCCGATCGGATTGGTGTTAGTCGGCGGGTTCGTCTCGGTCTGGAATCTGCATCTCGGACTCTCCGGAGCGACGCTAGTCTGAGCGCAGCCAGTGTGGCGGCAACGAGACGCAGATCGCCCACCGATTCCCAGCAGACACGTCGGACAGGCGCCCAGGGACGCGCCTTCGGTGACCCGTGGCAGCCGACACCCCGACTCCCCTCACGAACCACCGCGTCGTTTGGACCGAGAGCCCAGTCGCGGCGCGGTCCCTACGCGCCAGTGCGATAGCGCCCCGCCGACGGATGGGCGGTCCAGGCCGCCGCTCGGTGGTGGTGTCCGTCGACGGGTCACGGTCGGTACCGGCGTGGACAGCGGGTGTTTCGCGCGGCAGCCCCGCACGGCGTCCCATCGATCATGCTGCGGAACGGGCGCGTCCAAGCGGACCCTACGCCCCTTGCAGGGAGAGACTGAACCGGGACTGGCAGCGAACTACTATACTGTGGGAGTAGTTAGCATACAACATGTCCTGCGAATGGTGGCCGACCTGCGCTGATGACGCGACCCACCGGATCGAGGTGATCAATGTGACCGCGGGTACGGCGGACGTGGTCTACTACTGTCCTGTTCATGCAACGCTTGAACTCGAGGAAGTGGCGACGAGTCCGGCCCTCGAAGTTGCGGGGATCCGGTCGCTCGAGTCGCCGGCCAGCCGTAGGCAGTAGCCGGGCCGCGGCCGGGTGAGGCGCTGTCGGGACACCGCTTCCAGGCCGGCCGCCGGTGGACGGTGGCCGGCGGTCACTCTTTCGGGGTGATCTGTCCCGCAAACGTCTGGAAGCGGATCACGTCCTCGGGGATGTGAAAGGTGTCTGTCGCGAACTCGTATTCGTTGGCCGGTGTCTCACCGTGCCAGACGATATACCCGAACTCGCCCTCGACGCGTTGTTCGTCCATCGTGATCGATGCGTCCGGATCGTCGAACTCGTCGAACAGGTCCTCGAACAAGCCCTCGATCTCCTCGCGCCCGCGGAACGTTCCCATAGTGGTGACGACCGTCGACTCATCGGTATAGTCCTCCATGACGGCGTCGAGGTCCTGTGCCTCGAAGGCCTCGAGGTGGTGTTCTAGGATATCTTCGGTCGGTGGCATGGTCTGTCCCCCACTCGTCTCGTGGGTGTGAGACGCTTTGACAGAGTATGCCATAACGTTTCTGTTGAGTTGTTGATTGGTGACGGAGACCGCCGACACAGCGGCGCTCGATCCACTCGCCGCCCTTGCCGCGATCGACGCCCGCGATAGGCAAGAGCCGGCTCCGTGTCCGTGGGACTAGTTCACAGTGTCGGCGTCCTAACCCCCAGTGGGACGCTGCCAGCACTGCTCGCCGCTCGCGACCTACCGACGTTGCGCGGTCCCGCTCCCGGTTCGGGACCGGTTTCCGTATTCAGGTGAGCTATCGATAGGCGTCTTTTTCGAGTGGTTCTGTAGGGAAATGGGGCTACTTCTATGAAATAAACGTCTGACATGAGTCCGACAAATCCACTATTTTCTTATACGGGGGTATTGCAGCGCATGCCATGAGAGGAGAGGGGGAGGCAGTCAGTCTGAGCGTCGTCCAACAAGTGGCTGCTCGAGAAAACGTTGATCCGGTAGAATTAACGCCACCGCTTCACGACGTCATCGAGACGGATGCGCTCGACGCGTTGTTCTCTACCAGCGACGGATCTGATGGTGAGTTGGTGTTCCGCTATCTAGGCTATACGGTCCGCGTCGACAGTGCTGGCGGTGTTGATGTCGTCGATGACGACTCGTTGCAGGTCGACAGCCACTCGACGGCAGACGCCGTCGAGGAGGAGCCGTGTGAGTAGCCGCTAGCGGTGGAGTGTCGGTGAGCGGCCGTCATGGCCGACTGGCCGACCAGCAGTCCGTCAGCCCGCCACGGCCAGCGCATCCTCGATGTACTCGCCAACCGTGAGCGCGAGTTAACCGACGAACCGATCGCTACCGATGCGACCACCCAGCCGGTCCCGGTAACGGCCGGCGGCGCCCCTATCCGACGAGCAACGGCTCGTCACGAACGGTGGCCGTAATGGTCTAACGGGGCGCTCTGGTCAGGCGTCCCCTTCCACCACCCGAAAACGGTTATTGCCACAGCTCGAACACGAGTTCCGATTCTGCGGTGTGGCCCTGCCGTCCTTCGGTACGCAGCCGATTTTCGTCGATCCACAGCGAAGGCACCGAATCAAGAGCGATTCGCATTGCGCTTCCATCACCTGAGAGAATCGCGGATAGCGAAAAAAAAACGTATCAGCGTGTTTCAACGTATGAGACTTTCATTAGGTCATATACCACTGGCAGTGGCGACCGGCCCCTCGTCACGGACAGCGGCGCGGGCCTCCCGAAAGAGGGCGAGCGAACGGCCGAGAACAGAGGCGCGTCGCTGGGTGCCGGCCAGTCGGCGAAAGGGATTTATGCCCATCATGGGTGAACGTCGACGTGGTGACCGAGACGGTGGCCGACGCGAACCGGTTGACCGAGCGCCAGGGCGAGGCGTTCGTCCTTTGAGGGGCAGTTACGCGCACACGTCCCCCCTGATTTCCCTGCCCACTAGTTGTATTCTTAAACACTCTCTTTCCATATATAGTAATTATATATTATATATACGTGCTAGATTGAATCTCACTCTGTTAAATGTACCCATCAGAGAAATTCTGACCGGATAGCTATCTGTTCGTCTCCATTGAGCGGGGTCGGGCGGAAAGTTCGGCCCCCACTGCGAGGCGTCAGTTGAGTCTGTTTACCGCCACGGTCCACGGCTATCCGCACGGTCGGACCACCCGCGAGCCGGGCGACGGCGGTTCGGGGTTACGTAGACGGTGTCTGTGGCCTCACTGATGTGATGGTGGAATCCTTCGCCATCTCTTCCGAGGTAGCCGTAGTAGCTTCCCGGTTGCTCGATACCGTGACATTCTCCCCGCCGTACACGGCGCGGCTTCCCTACGAGAGGAAGCCACTCGGCAGACTGGTAGTCGACCTCAGCCCTGGCCCGACTTGGGACGAGAACACCACCGCTGAGTTTCGGCCAACATTTTCGAACATTAAACTGGCTCGGGGAAAGAACTATAATATATCGGCCATCTGGTTGGAGATAGGCAGGGCGGCATTCACCACCGACCGCTCTCCTGGCATGGTGTCCTGCCTACTACTCCCCCTTCCCCTTCGACACACCCAGTGACATCTTCCCCGCCCTCATTGAAGGACTGCTGTAATGTCGGACAAACAGTCAAGTGACGCGATTCCTCCCCGCGGTAAACGGCGGGACTTCCTCGCTGATCAAAGATGAGCCCTTCCCCGGCGGTGCTTCCCGATCGACCAGCGCCATACCTAACTCTCAGAGGCTGCAGGGCTAGTGCACTAGTAGTACCTACTAGTAGATTCTAACATCTACAGCGTATTTTTTGCGCGCGTAATATCGGGGCAGCCGGGGGTACGATGATAGGCGACCGCGGCGCATCGCTTCGGTCGAATGCCGCTGCAGTCACGGCTCTAGGGCTAGACTGCCGGCCAGTAGATTTAGATAGCGGTTCGTGATACGTGAAGTCGGACAGGATATAGGGGGCTCACCCAAACACGCACTGCTCGACGCCGATCTGACGATCACCAGCGTCGGGGTCCTGTCCTTGCCTCCAACTGACACGTAGCGAGCGGAAGCCCACCCCTTTAGGGGTGGGTGTAAGCGACAGCGTGGCTCGGCAATCCACACGCTATTGCTCGTCTGGAGGTTCCACCGCTTCCAGCCCCGCTTCGATAATCTCCTGATAGGCTTCTTCGAGGCTCACGTCCTGCTGTTCGGCGTAGTCTTTCACGCGCCCGTTTAACGTGTGAGAAATGTCGATGTTCGGTCGCATCGTCTATGTCCAAAAGACATTTAGACATAGAACTACAAATGTCTGTTGTTATGAGGCGAACCAACACGTTCGCGGTGCGCCCGCTCTCCAGGCAGGACGAGCAACTGCTCCGCGACCTGTTGGACGCCTCCGCCAGCCTGTGGAACGAACTGAACTACGAACGTCGTCAGAACTTCTTCGAGGGCGATACGGTGTGGGATACCGCCGACTACCGCAAGCAGTACGTCGGCGTCCTCGGCTCCGCCACCGCCCAACAGGTCATCCGCAAGAACAGCGAGGCGTGGCGGTCGTTCTTCGCCGCCCGAGAAGACGGCGAATACACCGCCCCGCCGGGCTACTGGGGCAACGAGGATGAGGGTCGGGAACTCCGCACGTTCATCCGCAACGACCAGTACATCCTCGAAATCGGCGAACGGAGCCGCCTCGAAATCCCTGTCGGCCAAGACCGAAAAGACGAGTACGGACTTGGCTACCACGAGCGCCTACGCCTCGAAGTCGCTGGCGACCCGAAATGGGAGGGCGAACAGGGTCGGTTGGAACTGTACTACGACGAGGTGGACGACACGTTCAGGGCCATTCAACCCATCACCGTGCCTGATTCTCGACGGGATTCACCACTAGCCGAGGAATCGGCTGCCTTGGACGTGGGTGCGAACAACCTCGTCGCCTGTACTACCACGACCGGCCAGCAGTACCTCTACGAGGGCCGTGACCTGTTCGCCCGCTTCCGCGAAACCACCGAGGAAATCGCCCGCTTGCAATCGACACTCCGCGAGGGACGGTACAGTAGCCGACGGATTCGACGCCTCTACCGCAAGCGGACACGTCGACGCGACCACGCACAGGACACGCTCGTGCGAGACTTGATGGGACGACTGTACGACGAGGGCGTTGCCACCGTATACGTGGGCGACCTCACCGATGTGCTGTCGGAACAGTGGTCGGCGCGGGTGAACGAGAAAACGCACCAATTCTGGGCGTATCGCTCGTTCATCGACCGTCTCGCCACGACCGCCGAGGAGTACGGCATCGCGGTCGAAATCGAGTCAGAAGCATACACGACGGCGGAGTGCCCCGTGTGTGGCGAGCGAGACGATACAGAGTGGGACGGCGACGTGTTCCGGTGTTCGTGTGGCTACGAGGGACACGCCGACCTCGGTGCCTCGCGGACGTTCCTCGAACGACAGGCTGGCAGAGAAGTCGGGTCGATGGCACGGCCCGTGCGCCTCAAGTGGGACGACTATACGTGGTCGGAGTCGTCACGCTCTCCCGAGAGGGCAAGTCCCAACGAGGAGCGCACAAACCAGAGTACCGACGACGGGAAACTTGCCTCCGTGGGTACGGCATAGCCAACATCCCACCGGAGGAATCCCACCCCTTTAGGGGTGGGAGGATGTCAAGAGCGTCAGGTACCCTCGCATGCTGTCCGGCCGAACTCCGGCGTAGTACCGCAGAGCGACGGCCAATGGGAGGTGTGGTGAATGGCCATAACGGATGCCCCGACTGTCCCCTCGTTAGGCACCGTGTTTCCCACGAACGCGTTGGTCACCGGCCCTCTGTACGAGTGGTCTCAGGGAGACAGCAATAATAGGTAGTTCAGATACAATAGGTAGCTATTGAACCTATCATAATTGCTGGAGATCTCCGCGATGCATTCGGTCTCCGAATCCCAGATTGCGCAGACCGGAGGCCTCGAGGGCGTTCGAAAGGCCAACAATCGGCCGTGGTGCCGAGACCCTTCGGCGTCTCGTCCCACTCGTCCCCGAGGCGATCCATTCGCCCGGTACGTCGCTCGAAGCACTCGATGTCGAGGTATCGCCGGTCAACGGAAGCCAGAACACCGACTGGGGCTGTGGCTCTGACGAGCGCGGCGCTCGGGCTCGCTGCGCTGCCGACAGGCACGGCCATCACCCCACCGCGCAGCAGCAGAAGTGGTAGCTTTTCACAGACTGAGAACTAGCAACATGGTTTTCACGACTAGACATTGCACGCGGTCCGAGAGGGGAAGGAGACGCCGTGGCGCGTGGGCGCGCCCGGTGAGGGGCCCCACAGGCAACGATGACTCCATCATCCCGAGACCAGCGCGCTGCGGGCGGACGCGACCGCCGTGAGTTCCTCCGGACGGTCGGCACGGCCGGCTACGCGCTCGGCATCGCACAGGTGCTGGGCGTCGAGGATGTCCTCGACGCTGCGGGCGAGGTCGAGATCACCACCGCCCTCGTCAGGCCGGAGCCGGCCGAGCCGTGGACGCTCGAGGAGCGGACGAAGACCGTCCCCGCCGACTGGCACGCCGCGGTCACGACGGCGTGTGACCTCAACCGGCGTCTCGCCCGGACGCGCCTCCCCGGCTATCTTGGCAGTATGGTCGTCCCCGGCGACTACCGCGATCCGGGGGCGACCATCTCGGTCGGCGTGTCGGCAGCGGCGTTCGACCGGACCCGCCCGATCCTCGAGGAACTCCTCGAGGGGATCGCCTATGACGTCGAAACGATCGAACAGGATGCAGCCCAGGCTGCCGATCGGTCGAAACGTCCCCTTAGATTCGCTGAGCACATCGATAACGGCCCCGTTCCCGGTGGCATCACTTGTCGGGCGAAGTCCGGACTCACGGCCAGTCTGGCGACGCTGACGCCTGCGCTCTACGATCCGCGCGCCGAGCGGACGCTGTTCGCGACGGCCAGCCATGCCGTTCCGGGGGCGACACCCACCGACGGCGAGCTCTGGCTCCCGCTTGCCAGCGGCCAGACGGTGCCCCTGGGTCGCGTCACCGCCGCGCATCCGACTGCAGACGTGTTGACGGTCGCTTCGGACGGCCCGTGTCGCCCCGCCAGCGTGATCGCCGGCCCGACGCGACAGCGCGTCCGCGGTCAGTTCACGCGGCTGGGGCTGGCCGACCTCGCTGCGCGGGGGAAATCGCTCGAAAAAGTCGGCGCTCGGACCGGCCACACGACCGGCCGGATCGAGGGGATCGACGCCGTCACGTGTCTCACCGGCGAGACGTGTCGACACGGTCAACTCCGGTGGGGCGACGAACGCGACATGGCCGACGGCGACAGCGGCTCGGTGAGCTATCGATCGGATCCCGCAGCCCCGGGACGGGGCGTGCTCGTCGCCGGCTTCAACACCGCCCGAACCTGGTGGCCGGGGCAGAACTACATCTGGGGGACGGCCGCCTACCAGCTCACCGCCCAGTACGGCTACCATTTCTGAGTCTTACGCGCCACCCACTGGCCCTCGTATCGGCCGGCTCGCTGTTCCCGCAAACCACGCCAAGAGGTAGAGGCTGATGGGGAGTGCGTTGCGCAGAATAACGGATTGCTGTGCTGCCACGCCGACTCGCGGTTCGGAATGCGACCAACCGCTGCGTTCCTGGGGAGGGCTACAGCGCTCCCCTCACCGTCCCTCAGCCTGATCGCCACGCAGCACCATGTAGGTGGTCGAGAGCCGCGCGACGAGTTTCCCCTCCGACGTATGCACATCACATTGGACGAGACCGAGGGTTCGACCCCGGTTGACGACGGTGGCCGTCGCCTCGAGGCGGTCTTCGAACACCGGCCGGAGGAAGTTGATCTTGAGTTCGATGTTCGTCGTCGACTCACCTTCCTCAAGGGTCGTCATGAACGCGACCGCGGTCGTCGTGTCCGCCAGTGCAGTGATGACGCCGCCCTGGACGGGGCCGCCGCGGTTCGCGTGCCGGCTGGTCGCCTCCATCGAGAGAACGGCCTCGCCATCACCGAGCGACTCGATTTCCCAGCCGAGCAGGGTGCCGATGGGGGAGTCCGATGGCGGGCCCGGCGACGGGAGATCAATCGACTCGTCGGCCTCCCCGCGCCGCCGCGCCTCGACGGCGGCCATCCCCTCCCGGACGCGCAGTTCCCGGCGCAGGGCGTCCGCGAGAACCGTGTCGGGATCGTCGCTCACCGTTTGAAGGCGGTCGTACTCGGCCGCTGGTACTGATAACTCGACCATCCGCGTGTCGTCCTCGGTGTCTGTCATGGCACCCGATACGATAGATTACTATGTGGAGGTTATGCCTCCGGCAGGCGTACTGGAATATTCGAAGCCGTCTACGTGCATGGACGAGACTGAGAGGAGGGATCGACGCTAGCTCGACCGCTGTGTGACTTCTCCCACGACTTTAGTCGTGGGCGTCCCTCACTGAGGGGTAACCCCACGTCTTCTGGGGGATTCGCAGGTTCCATCTCACCGTTGGTTCTCTTGAGTACGACCTGTGTTTCGGGCTGAGCCACAACAGCCCCCACCATGGATAGCGGACTCTGATTGTTCTTACCGACGGCTCGTTTGCCGATGTAACGCTGTCCGTTCATCGATAGCCGAGAATCTCATCCAGGCACATCCCGCTGACCGACGACGGCATACCCGCAAACGCGCTGCTGTGGCGGAAGTCGACCGCTGTGACGTCCTCCGAACGGCTGAACTTGTGGGCTTTCGCGATCATTGTATCATCCCCTCGCACTATATGAGGCACAGTAACAATGATCGTAGTGAGATGAGCAGTGGTATGGAAATCCGACCTGAGGTCTATAGCTACGAACTCGACTGGACGTATGACGAACCGCTCGGGGTCCACGTGCTCGACACCGATCAAGCCACGATCCTATTCGGTGCCGGGAGCGAGGCTACAACCGACCAACTGGCCGACATCGCCACTGATCACGAGATCAACATTGTCATCGTCGAACACGGCGATGCCGACCACTACGGCGGTGTCCCGGCGTTGCGCGCTGCCATCGACGGGCTTGTCGTTGCTGCCCCGGCTGACGACGTCGCGGCTCTCGAGGCGGCCGGCCTCGAGGTCGACACCCCGCTGGCATCTAACGACACCTACTGGGGCATTCGACCGATTGCGGCACCCGGCCACACGCCCGGCAATATGTCCTATCTCTACGAGGAGATCCTCGTGGCGGGCGATACCGTCGTCGCCGCTGACTCGCCGTTCGCCGCGGCGGGGGACTGGAGCGGCCCGTTCGCCGTCATCGACGCGGACTACAACGCCGACGACGAGCAGGCACGCGACAGTGTCGCGGTCCTCGCCGAGTACGAGTTCGAGACGGTCCTGCTCAGCCACGGGGCGAACGTCACTGAAAACGGACACGACCCGGTCGAGACGCTCATCGAAGATTTCGATCAACCGAAGACAACGTGAAGTCCCTCGAGGGCACGCCCCGAGGCGCTCACCATGTTTCGCCTGTGAAATCAACTCAACCTGCCTCGATGTCCGGCAGTCGTGGCCAGTACGGAGGCGGACTTGATGCACCGGGTGCTGCGCCTGCCGGTGCTAGTGCTGTCTGGCGATGACCCACTGTGACATAGCGAGAGCATGCGGGACGGGGCGCCAAGTGTCGCTGTCAGAGGCACTCGGCGGCGACCCTACGCAGTGAGCGGCTGCCCCGTCCCAGGCGTGAGTGGCCATCTCGAATTGATATAGCTACTGGCCACTCCGCTTCCGCCGCCGATCGGACACGTCAGAAGCGGCGCGCACTCGTACACCCCCCGGCCTGACTCGTCCGAAAACCGCCTTGAGAGGGCGCGCCGTGAGGTTCAGCAGTCACCTCGCCCAACCGGCGAGCTACGTTGGTCCCCCGTTGGGCCCGCCAGCCTGCTAGTACTAGGTGCGGAACGTCCCATCACCTATCGCCGAGCAGCCCCGCTTCGAGCTACCCTGACTTACGTGGGTTCAACCCCCAGTGGGGAAACCCCACGTCTTTAGCCGTGGGAGGATGTCAGTGCGGACACACCGCCGGGTTGTGGCGCCGAATACGCACAGCGTCTGAGAGCCCCCCTCCTGCCGCACGTGCATACGTCGACCGCGTGGCCGTGGCTCAGTGAGTGGCTCTCATCCGCTAGTCCGCATACGTACCCAAACCATTATTAGACTGACTTGTATCAGGACGATTAGCCGGTATGACGGACCGGCTGACAGGGATACCAGGGAACAGCACCCCCACTGCAGACGTCGTGTTCCACCTTTCGCATCGTTCTCCGACTGCATACGGCTGCGCTGCTGTCGCTGGCCAGGCTTCGATCGTTTCACTGTGGACAGGCATGCACCGGAGGTCGCGGTCCGGGTAAGTGGCCACGTCCGGTCGCGTGCCCAGTCCGGCTGGATGTCGGTAACGCCTCATACTCGGCGGCGGTGCAGACTGTACTCTCACGTACGCGCCTCTGCGCGCTCGTCCTCACTGGCGTCGGGCTGGTGCTGACGGGCATTCTCGCGGCCGTCGCAAAAGCGGGCGCGGCCGTTGGCCCGTCGGACCCAAGGTGAAAGCAGGCACCAGACTGGCCACACTGGTGGTACGTGACTCGGTTGTCGATGCGACGGTGTCTGCTTCCGCCGGCCGTCCGTCAGCGAGGGATCGTTCGCCTTCACCGCGCGTAGCGAAAACGCTGCCAAGCGTGCTGTTCGTGGGCTCGGTGACTGAAAGCGGCACTCAGAGAGTGAGACAGAACAATAGGTAGCTACTGGACCTATTCTTCGAAAAGGGCTCGAACACGGACGCTGCCACTACGAACATCTCCTACTAAGGGCCACACGTATCGGCGATTCGCTTTCGAGAAGGAAATCGAGCCTTCGAGGAGTGGGGCCGCTATCCCCTCAGAGTTGCTCTCGCGCGGCGAAGAGTTGGAGCGCCTCCCGGACGTGGTAGTCCTTCTCGCTGGCCTCCTCTGCGACGAGTGCCGCATCCAAGTGCTGGGCGATCTTGACCTGCGTTACGTCCGGCGATCGGTCGGGTTGGCAGAGTGACCCATCAATCATAGAGAACACGTTCTACACAGTGCGTATAGGTTTAACGGCCATTCCCAGCCTTCTTCTGGCCATTGTTAGTCGATATTAACACTGGCTGACCCATGAATATCGATACCACGAGTCCTGCCACACGGCCCCACACAGAGACCACCCACAAACGCACACCGCGACAGCTTAATTCTGTGTGAGCGACGACCTCACCCGTCCACCACCTACTGCGCAGACCGGATCCGACTTGCGGGTCAGGCGTCATGGGCGTTCGTTCGATGGACATGCAAGGCGAGTACCCCGGGGCACGACCCCGACGGAACGTGGTTAGTGTCATCCGGCGTCGGCTTCCTCCCCGACCGCAAAGGCCGGACTATCCGCCTCGTACCGCCTGTGAAGTGGATAGCCGCCGCAATCGCGTATCCAATCAATATACGTGAATGAATTACGTACAGCCACCCATGAACGACAGTGACCGCATCGCGATCCTCGGCGGAACGTTCACGCCGATCCACGACGGCCACCGCGCACTCCTGCACAAAGCCTTCCAGACCGCGAGCCACGACGGGACAGGCGATGGCCACGTGATCGTCGCCCTGACGGCGACGGCGCTGGCGAAACGGACACGGAGCGATCCGACCCACGCCGAACTCCTCGGCCCGTTCGACCAGCGACGCGACGCACTCGAGAGCGAATTGGACCAACTGAGTGGTGCCTACACCGCGTCGCACGAGATCATCAAACTGGAGGATACGCACGGTCCAGCGGCGACCCGCGAGGACATCAATGCGCTGATCGTCTCCCCCGAAGGAAAAGCCCAGCACCGCGCTCACGAACTGAACGAGCAACGGGTGACCGACGGGCTCGCACCCCTCGAGATTCACACCGCCCCGTTCGTCACCGCCGACGACGGAGTTCGGATCAGTAGCACCCGTATCCGAAACGGTGAGATCGACGCGCACGGACAGTTACTCACTGATCCGAAGTGACGGCTTCATCGCACGGCTAAAGCCGTGGGCTTTCGCCTGCGCCATCTGTGATGGAAACACCAGTCCGTGACCCGCCGTTGTCATCTATACGCGCCTTCAATCGGAGATTCGACCTGACGCTTTCTCAAAGAGGTGACAGCGAGCAGGACAGCAATGCTCACAGGGGACAGTTGGAACCCGAAAGCAGGGGGGAAGGAGTGTGCGTCTGAATGGGGGCTAGAAGCAACTAGTTCTTTTCGGTGATAACTATTAACAGTTATTGATGGCATCAAACGGCCAACAGTATTATCACCTCGCAATGTTAAAGATTCTCTGGCGAGGGGAAAGGATCTGGTCGAAGACCCGACACCGATCTGCTCCGAGACAGACCTCGCCATGTCCGAGATCGTCCCAACGTGGAGTCAATTGCCAGATTGTCACACTCGATCTCGGACCTTCCAGTGACGCATCTAGGAGGGGGCAGAAACCGCTGACCACGGTCGGCGGTACAGAACACTCGCATTTATCAGAAAAGCCACGGCCAACATCAGCGAGACGCGTATCGATCGACGAGGAAGGCTCCTGATTGTCGTGCACTGATCGACGTCACCGTCCTATCGAATAAGCCGGTCCCGAACTCGTCGAATGGACCAGGCAGCTGGCCGTCAATCGCTTCATCGAACACGATATCAGCTAAGGTGTGGAGAACGTCGTAGAGGTAGAGTGAACCTACCAGATTGCAGATTTCTGGTTACGATTCGAACGGAAGATCGTCGAGGAACTCGTCGCTCTGGTAATCGAGATGATCCAGCCGAGGACCGAGCAGTTCGCGAACGAGGACCACCAAGGGATTGGTCTTTCCTTCACCGATCATCGCGATCTCCGTTTTCGTCTCATCGGCATCTTCGTCCCACAGTCCGACAACGACGTTCTCTCGATCAGCGACGATCAGTCGACTCAGCTTGGGGTAGCTCGCCTGTTCGTACATCCAATCCAGTTGCGGGTCCCATACTGTCGCATCCGGCAGACACTCCCGAAAGAACTCCCTGGCCTCTTGGTTTTCCGTCCCAGCGTAAAACTCAACTCCCCGGTCGATGGCTCTCTCTGCGGACGGCAGACACTCCTCGCTGAGTAGTTCGTCGGAGGCGTAAATCAGAAACAGTTCGTCTTCGGCTCGATCGGCCAGCTCTCGGCTGTAGTCGTACACGGCTTCTCGCCCTTCGAGTCGTCCAACGGTACTCTCGTCGGGTCTACGGCCTGTCCGTACCTCAGAGAGCAGCACGTCGCAGACGTCGATGTCCATCCAATCGGCGGTCACTGCCGAGGAGTCCCCCTTGGTGACGACATTGTTCTCGCGGTCGTACTCGACCAGCCCCGCTTCGTCAAGTCGGGGGAGGTACTTGTGGTGGAGCGAGATGACCGTCCGCTCGAGTTCGGCTTCGTCCGCCGAACCGAGTCGGTCGGCGAGTTCGGTCACAGCGAGTTCCTGAGGAGCATCGTTGAGAGCGGTTAATATCGCTCGGTTAGTAGCGTCAGCAAGTAATCGAATGAGTTCTTCGTCCTGCGAATCCATTACAAAGGAATATTCTTGTTGGGTAATAAGGAGAATGGCTCCACTCGCATCTACAGTTTCAGAATTTAAATCCATCAATTTTCGTTGAAGCTCGCATCTTCTCAGCGGTCAGAAGTCGGATCGACCACTAGCTGTTTGAGTGATGAAAAGCAGACGAACTAGTAGAGTTTTAAGCGAGGGAATGAACCGGCTCGAGGACGAGTGAGTCGCGGCGCGCAGGCGTCTCGGCATGACGGCACATCGCCGGGCATTCGACCGACCCGGAGGCACTCGCCTTCCGCGCCTGTAGAAAACGGTAGCAGTGGGCGAACTCGACTGGCTGTGAGACAGACCGAAAGTGCATACCGACGTTGGCAGAAGGAGAAAGACCATGCTGGCAGTGGCTTTAATTCTTGGTCCGTCGAATTATCCCAGCACAGATCGAATGGGTTCAGACGATCGTTCACCAGAACCGTCGTTCTACGTCTCGAATCCCGGGACCGACGAATAGGTGCACGCCGACGGTGATCACGCCACATCGAAGTGCTCACGCTGGCAGCGCGGATATCGGTGGGGAAACCGATGCTGCGCCGGCGACCTGTACGCTGGGTCGTGCTTACCGCCGCGGCGGCGCTCGCAGCCGAGGGGCGTCGCTAATCTAGGTCGTACAGTCTCGCTCAGGCGCCCTGCACGGGAATCACGACCCGGGGGTGCCAGTCCGTCGGTGGAGGGTCGCCAGTGCGACCGGACCGGTGGGTTGCGACCGGTAGGTGCGGATATTAGTGCTAGCTAGGATTGATTAGTAGATAGATATATACGCACGGTTGTTATTTCGCCGGAGCAGGGGAAGGAGATGACAGACACCGAGAATTTACTGCCTGCCAGCGATGCGTCGAGCGAGTCGGCGCCAGAGCGACGGAAGGCGGTTGAAGCCCTACTGACGGAAACGTCTCGAGTCGTGAGTCCAGATGCGACTCTGTATTACGTTTGGATCCAGTTCGACGACTCGTACTCGGAACTGGCCCACCGGGAACGCATCCTGGTCGAGCTCGATAACGCCCTCGATATCCGCAGCGCGCGGCCGCAACTCGAGGAGTTCAGCTCGGCTGATACCGAGATCGAGCTCCTCCTCGAAACGCGGATCGAGCCGGAGTCGGTCGTCAAGGCGCTCGATCACGACTGTATCGATAGCGTCACGTACTGGGTAGTCGATCCGGACGCCTTCGATCTCGAGGTCGCTGAGACCGCCAAAGCCGATGGCAGAAGTGCCGCCGCGGAGTTCGAGCAGCTCCGCCAGCAGTATACGGCCGACGCGGACGAGACCGCGACCGATCTCGGGACCGGGACGTTCGAGTTTACCGAGCCGTGTACCGTGAGCTTTTCCGACGATGAGGTCGAGTTCGCGGAACTGCTCTCGGGCGCCGACGGTGAGGAAGATGCCGAGAACACGACGTCCGGGCGACAGACTGACTCGCTCCTGGGGGCACTCGTCGCGGAACTCGAGGCCGGCACCGCTGACCCCACCGACGTAGCGACGCTCTGTGAGTACATAGATCGGCAGCGGTCGGAGACCAGCCTCGAAGTGCGGCTGAACCATGTCCAGGAGCGAATGGACACGTTCGCCGCCTATCTCGACGCACTGGAGGAGTTCCTCGACGAGGAAGGGACGGCCCAACAGCTCCTCGAGGAGATCCACACGGAACTCGGTGACCTCCGTGACGACCTGGAGTCGGCCGCCACCGAACGGGAGGAGCTTCGAACGCGGCTCACCGAGCTGGAGGCGACCGCTCCCGCGGCAGATGAGGTCGAGGCGGAGTTCGCGCGGGTCGATACGCAGATCGAGACCGTCGTGGATGAGGTTCGAGAGGAGGTGGGCGACATCGACGCCCGTCTCGAGACGCTGCATGCGGAACTCGAGGAACAACAGGAGTGGCGCCGACGGCTCTCGGCGGTAGTCGCCACCGATGCGCCTGCTGCGGCTGACAGCGATGAGACGTGACGAGAAGCCTGGAGCGCTACCTCGAACCGAGGCAGTGGTTGATCACCAGTCTCAGCCCGGAATGACCGAAGAGACGGGTGCTACTGTCCGGTTTGCGATGAGTACGCAGGCCGACGGCCGAGTGACATGGTAGGGCAGGGAGGGCGTCCGCACCGGCGCTAGGTCGCCACGCATACGAGGAGTGAAGAGGCTATCCGCGACGGAATTCCGCTCTCGGACACAGAGGTGCGCGCTGTGTTGCAGCGTCGCTGGCGGGCCACATAGACGAAGTCCACCGGATTTGACATCCTCCCATCCCTAAAGGGGTGGGCTTCCGCTCGCTGCGTGTCACTACGGCCCCGTCTAGTGGTTTGCTGCCGGTGCTAGTCTCGGGGCAGCCACCAGACGAACCGTTTCCCGACGTCCTTGCGTCGGACGCGATCGTCCGCATGCAACTGCTTCAACCGCCGCCGCGCAGTCTGCAGGTGGTAGTCGAAGTGGTCCGCCACCTCTCGAGTCGTCACTACCTCTTCGGCGGCGATGAACGCCACGAGATCCTCGTCCGAGTGTCGCTTCCCGAACGAGCCGCCGTCATCGTCTTCCGCCATGTAAGGGTGATCACCAATACCGTCCACCATTCGATACAGTGATATGATGGTTTCGGAACTGGTGACTGCCGTGTTTGCTTTAACGCGCATGGTGGAGCTTATGCAAATGGAGCTAGTAGCAACGATTCGCACTGCGAGTCTCAAGGCGTCGCCCCCACCATCGACTGAGCCAATGACCGTACTTCACCGAATTATCTCTGCTGTTGCCGACGAAACGGGAGAACCGCCGACCCATCTGCCGCCGCTGCACGACACGATTGACCCCGACGCGCTAGAGCGACTGGTTGCCAGCGCGGACACAGAGCAGTTGCAGCTGTCGTTCACGTATGCCGGTTATCGGATCAGCGTGTACGAAGACGGGACGATCGATTATCACGAACGCTGACACGGGATACGGTACGCACGGCTGATACGGGCCGATAGCGCCTTCGGCCGTCTTTGGGCGGAGGTCACCCTGGGTGGTCCTCTCGGGTCGAGGGATACTACCTTCATCGGGTCGCGGCCGCGAGAAGCGTCGGCGACAGCTCTGACCGCACTAGTCCGGACTCGAGGAGTCCGACGCCGATGGTTCGTCCGGTGGGCTTATCACCGCACTGTCCGCGGCGAGAATCCCGTCCACGAGTTCGACCTCCTCGGCGGCCGAGATCTCGTCGGAGCGGAAACAGGCGCGAAGCACCTTATGAGCGAGCGCTGGATCGACCGTGTGCTGGCGGCCGCGCACGAGTTGTCCTTCGAGCCGCTCGAGGCGGGCGGCAAGGTCGGCGACGTTGTCGGCGAGCGCCGCGACCGTTTGTTCGGTCGGCTGTCCCACCGCTTCGCTCTCGCTGCCTCTCTCGGCCGCCCGATCGGTGCTCGTGCGGTCGTCAGCAGGTACTTGGCTGGGTGCCTCCGCGTTGGGGCTCGTCGGTCGATCCGTGGACGGCGCTGCGTTCGGCGCGTCGTTTGCCGTCGCATCACGGTCGACGGCCTCGGACGCGGTGTCGCCGCTGTGTGCTGCTGCGGTCGGCGTACCGGTCGATGCCGTATCGGTGGCTGCGTCATCGTCGGCGGCCTCCTCGTCAGTCTCATCGCTCGTAGCCGCACTCGCTGCGGCGGCAGTGTCGTTCGTCGGCGTGTCATCCTCGGCTGGCTCCGGCGACGTAGTGACCGAGTCGGCGACTGCCTCGGCCTCGTCGCCTGCCGACTCGGCCTGAGCGAAGAACCGATCGACGAACGCCCGGCGGGTCGCCCAGTCGAAGCCATCGATCCCGTTGACCCGCTGGCTGATCGTCGCGCTGGTCACGCCCAGACGCTCAGCGAGCGTCGCCTGCGTCGCGTTCGGCCAGTCGCGGATCGCATGTAACGTCTCCAATTGTTTCTCGGTCACTTCGTCCGGTTCGGGGATCGATAGTTCGGGACTTTCCTCGTGGTTGTTCACAGTTGTGTCGTCGATCGCTGTCTCGTGGTTCTCGATCGGCTCATGGTCGGCGTCGGATGTCGACGCCTGTGCTGCGGAACCGTCCGCTCTGGTCTCGGCGGCGTCGGCTGTAGGCCTGCCTGGATCGCCGTATTCTTCGAGGACCTGTTCAACCAACGGAGGCGACGCAGCGCTGACCGCTGCAGCGATCTCATCCATCGACGCCCCCGGTCGGTCCTCTGCGACCGAGAGGATCCGCTTGTGGATGACTGCTCGTGGATGGGCCGGACCACTATCATTACTCTGTACTGTATCGAATGCTGGTGTCTTACTCATGCTCCCCCTTCGTTCGCTCTCCGAAATCGCGCTACGTGAAGCCGACCATGTCCACACAGTTATACTTTCTTGCCATCAATCATCTCCTCGATGCTTCAACATACGAAACTATCTACTGTATGACGGGGGCTACCACTAGGCCGCGATTTCACGATGTGAAAAGGTCTTAGCGCGCGGACTCGGCTCGAGCCGCTGCCATCATGAGCGGCAACGACGGGAACATCGCTCCCGGTGGCCGATCCCGGTACAGCGCCGGGAGCCTTGACGGTGCTGTCCGCTGCGGTGGTGACAGTGCTGACGGGCGCGCCGTCGACACGGAGCCGACCGGGTTCATCGGTCAGTTCCTTAAAAGTCGGTGCCAGGCGTTTTCTTCCGGTCGTACTGAGGGGAAGTGGCGGCCGCACGCTCATTATCCAGCATGCTCCGGCCTAATGCGCGCCCAGGGAAAACCAGCGATAGCGGAAGCCGACGATTTTGCTCACAAAGGAGGTGACGGCTGGTCATTGAAAGCGAGCCATAAGCTGCACCTAGTACTAGGAACCAGTAGCAACATCTAGGTGCCATAGACTACGGTGTCTCCCCTTCGTGCTTTGTCCGGGTCGACGGTCTATTCGGGTGTTCGATCCTGCATATTGATTATATATGCATATATCAATTACAATTGGACGCTTATTTCTCACCAAGGGTGTCAAAAGGCCAGTTTGGAAGTTCGAGGACAAAGCTTTAGAATATTGGTACGGATGATCATATCAATGTACGATGATCGAGAGCTCGAGGAGATCCGAGAGCGGCGCGAAGAGTGGGAAGCGGACACGCTCGAGCCGTCGCTGGAACGCGGCGAGCGAAAGGACCGATTTGCGACTGTCTCGAATCACGAGGTCGACCGACTCTACACCCCCGGCGATATTGCTGACCTCGATTTCGAGGACGACCTCGGATTTCCCGGGGAACCACCGTATACGCGCGGGCCGTATCCGACGATGTACCGCGGGCGGACGTGGACGATGCGACAGTTCGCCGGCTTCGGCACCGCCGAGGAGACAAACGAGCGCTTTCATTATCTGATCGACGAGGGCCAGACGGGGCTGTCGACGGCGTTCGACATGCCGTCGCTGATGGGCATCGACTCCGATCACCAGATGAGCGAGGGTGAAGTCGGGAAGGAGGGCGTCGCCGTCGACACGCTCGCCGACATGGAAGTGCTGTTCGACGGGATCGACATCGGCGAGGTCTCGACGTCGTTCACGATCAACCCCTCCGCGCCGGTGATCTATGCGATGTACATCGCGCTCGCCGATCAGCAAGGCGTACCCCGCGAGGAGATCAGGGGCACGCTCCAGAACGATATGCTCAAAGAGTTCATCGCCCAGAAGGAGTGGGTCATCCCGCCGGAGCCCGCACTCGAGGTCGTCACGGACACGATCGAGTTCGCCGTCGAGGAGACGCCGAAGTTCCATCCCGTCTCGATTTCGGGTTACCACATCCGCGAGGCCGGCTCGACGGCCGCCCAGGAGGCCGCATTTACGCTCGCCGACGGCTTCGCCTACGTCGAGGACTGTCTCGACCGCGGGCTCGACATCGACGACTTCGCGCCGCTGCTCTCCTTCTTTTTCAACTCGCACAACTCCATCTTCGAGGAGGTCGCGAAGTTCCGGGCGTCGCGCCGCCTCTATGCCCGCGTGATGGACGACTGGTACGGCGCCGAGGCCGACGAGTCCAAGCGGATGAAATTCCATACGCAGACGGCGGGCCAGTCGCTAACGGCTCAGCAACCGCTCAACAACATCGTCCGCGTCACCATTCAGGCCTTGGCCGGCGTCCTCGGTGGCACCCAGTCGTTACACACCAACAGCTTCGACGAGGCGCTGGCGCTGCCCAGCGAGAAGGCCGTCCGCGTCGCCCTCCGAACGCAGCAAATCATCGCCGAAGAGTCCGGCGCGGCCGACATCGTCGACCCCATGGGCGGGAGTTTCGCCATCGAAACGCTCACCAACGAGATGGAAACCGAGATCATGGACTACCTCGAGGAGATCCGCGAGATGGGCGACGGCTCGATCCGCGACGGCGTCCTCACCGGGATCGAACGGGGCTACTTCCACCGCGAGATCCACGAGGCCTCATACGAGTACCAGGAGCGCGTCGAGCGCGGCGAGGAGGTCGTCGTCGGCGTCAACGAGTACACGATCGCGGAGGACACGTCGCCGGAGATCCTCCAGATCGACGAAACGACGCGGGACCGCCAACTCGACCGCCTCGAGCGCGTCAAAGACGAACGCGATGACGAAGCCGTCGATGCGACCCTCGAGGCGCTCTCCGACGCGATCGAGAACGACGAGAACGTCATGCCGTACGTCGTCGACGCCGTGAAGGCCTACGCGACGATGGGCGAGATAATGGCGGTCTTCGAGGACCACCACGGCAGCTATCAGGAAGAGGTCGCCCCCGTGTGAACTACCTCTGCCTACTCGCTCTCTTCGGTCGCTCCTTGAGGACGGGGGCTTAGCGCCCTCGCTTTCAGCTAACGATCGATCGGCGGACTGGGGAAAATCAGTTCCGTTCGGCCGCGCACCTGCTCGACGATGGGTGACGGCGGACCGTCTGCGTGTCCGATAGAACAATAGGCCCGACGAGAGTGACATCCTCCCCGTCGTAAACAACGGGGCTTCCCGTACCGAAGGTGGGATATTTGATGGTTTACGACACGGCCTGTTCTCTCGTGTGAAACATCCCACTCTCGCGGTCGAACAGGTGTACCGATGGCTGTGCCACACAGCCGTTACTCCTATCCTCACCATGAGGACTCGGAGTTATCTTCTGGCGCATATTCTCTGCCCCGTTGCAATCCGCGTTTCCGACTAACCCGCACGACGAGCAGACGTACAGCCCACGATGTTTGCGGTTGGACTTAGTGTCGTCACCACACTTCGAGCAGGTCTTTGAGGTGTCCCACTCGTCCTCCTTCAACACCTCAACACCGCGTTTTTCGCCTTTGTATTCGAGGTACTGGTAGATACGGTCGAACGCCCACGTATGCAACTTCTTGTTCCCAGTCTTCCCCCAATCTGAGTCACGAACGTTCTCGGGCCAACTCACTGCGAGCGTTCCAACATCACGTTCGACGCACTCTGTGATGATGGTGTCTGAGAGGACGTGGTAGAAGTGTGACTCCCGGTCAGCAAGTTTCTGACGCGCCCACATCGACTTCTCAGACGGGCCGTTTTCACCTTCCGTGTCGTACTCAGAACGCTTAAAGTAGTGCTTGTCCTGCTTGAGTGAGTTGCCGGGGTACAGGACGTACTCGTCAGGGAACGCGACCGTGGCGATATTCTTGATACCGAGGTCAATACCGGCCACTTCGTCGCCTGCTGAGTCGTTGGTTTCGAGACTGACTTTGCAGACAAAGTGTAGTTCCCACTCATCGCCGTTCCAGACAGTGCGAACGTTCTGTACCTTGTTGACTTCCGAAAGGTCAACGTCGGGACGAGTCTGGTATTCGCAGAGGATGAAGTCCGAGAAGTGTTCTTTGAGGTTCGAGCCTTTCGAGAGTCGGACTCTGTTGTTCTCGGGGTCGTGTTTGAACCCGTCTGCTTTGAACGTGACCGTGGAACGTGGTCGTTCATCGCCGTGTTTGCGGTAGCCGGGGGGATTCGCCTTGTCGTCTTTGTGTCGCAGGTCGAACCATGACTGGAAAGCGTCAGAAAGTTCTTCGATGACTTTCTGACTGGATTGTGCATTCAAGTCTTTCCAGCACGCTTGGTTCTTCATATACGATTTGAGCGGACCTTCGTCTGGGATTTTACCGATTTCGTCCCATACGCGGTCGGCTGTCCATCGTGCGACGTTCCAGATTTTCGAGGCGGAATCTCCGAGCGAGTCAAGGCCATCGCAGACCTGTCTGTGGTTCTGAATGGAACCAACGTAGGTACGAGTGGCCCGAATCGCCATATATAGCCTATGTAGGTAAAGTTACTTAATGCTACGGATTAGCGTTGAATATCCACCGTGCCATCGACGGTGGTTTGTGTGGGAAGTGTCGGATTCGCTCCCGCCGTAAACGGCGGGGTTCTCTCCTTGAGGAAAGATAGATCCTCCCATGAGCACTGAGACCAAACAGCAATCGATTCGGTGCCTGGTCGCGAAAGTCGGACTCGACGGTCACGACCGCGGTGCGCACGTTATCGCGCGTGCGTTCCGCGACGCCGGGTTCGAGGTTATCTACTCCGGATTGCACAAGTCCCCCGACGAGATCATCCAGGCCGCCGTCCAAGAGGACGTCGACGTCCTCGGGATCTCCATCCTCTCGGGCGCCCACGACACGCTCGTCCCGAAGATCATGGACGGGCTCGAGGAGTACGACGCCGCGGACGATACGCTGGTCCTCGTCGGCGGCGTAATCCCCGAAGAAGACCGGTTGGGGCTCAGAGACGAGGGCGTCGCGGCGATCTTCGGCCCGGGTACGTCGATCGAAGAGACGGTCGAATTCGTCCGGGAGAACGCTCCGGAGCGCTGACCGACGGAGGAGCGAGTGGCCGATCGTCGGCTGCCGAGAGAGGTCCCCGCGGCTGTCGCTACGGTCCACTAGACGCTCTCGCGAGACAGAAATGGTTCCCCCGAAAACAGGCTGTGCACGCGGTGGCGGAATCCGGTATGCGGTTTCGATTCGTGGCAGGACCGTCACCCTATTTTATACGATCGAACGACGATCAGCTAGTGAACGCTTTCCATGGACACGACAGAGATCGATACGATCGCGGTCATCGGTGCGGGAAGCATGGGCCACGGAATCGCTGAAGTCGCGGCCCTCTCCGGATACACGATCCACCTCAGAGACGTCTCGGGGGACCTCGTTCGGGACGGCTACGACCGAATCGAGCAGAGTCTGACGAAACTCGTCGACGCCGGACGGATCGCGGAGGACGACGCCGCGGCGGCGCTCGAACGCATCGAGACGTTCGTCGACGTCGAGGCCGCGGTGCGGGACGCGGACGTCGTTATCGAGGCCGTCCCTGAGCGAATGGCTCTGAAAAAGGATGTGTACCGAGAACTCGACGCCCACGCCCCCGACGACGTGGTGTACGCGACGAACACGTCGACGCTCTCGATCAGCGAACTGTCCGAAACGGTCGACGACCCGGCGCGGTTCTGCGGGATGCACTTCTTCAATCCACCCGTACGGATGCCGCTCGTCGAAGTCATTCGGGGCGAACACACGGCCGAGGAGACGCTCGATCTCGCCGAAGCCCTGACCGAGTCGTTCGACAAGACCCCGATCCGAGTCCGCAAGGATACCCCCGGATTCATCGTCAATCGCGTCCTCGTGCCGATGCTCAACGAAGCCGCCTGGATCGTCCACGAGGACGACGCCACCGTCGCCGAGGTCGACAGCACCGCCAAATTCGGCCTCGACCTCCCAATGGGCTGTTTCGAACTCTGTGATCAGATTGGGATCGACGTCGCAGTCGACGTACTCGAGTACATGCACGAAACCCTCGGTGAGGGGTACGCCCCATGTCCGCTGCTCGAGGCGAAGGTCGAGGACGGGGCGTTCGGAAAGAAGGCCGGACGCGGCTTCTACGACTGGGAAGACAGCGGTGCGGACGTGCCGAACGACGCAGTGCGCGAGGAGATCGAAGCGCGGCTAGTCGCCGTCGGGATCAACGAGGCGGCGAAACTCGTCGCGGCCGACGCGGCCGATCCAAACGAGATCGACGAGGGGCTGCGTCTCGGCGCTGGCTTCCCGGAGGGACCGACGCGTCTAGCCGCCGAACACGGCTACGATCGGCTTCGAGATCTCCTCATCGCGCTACACGACGAGACGGGTGCGGTTCGATACGCCCCCGCGGACCGGCTGGAAGAGTGGGCCATCGAAGGCGGTCCGGATGCGGACGGCGGAAGCGAGGGTTCGGCCTGATCACCCAGTCGGACCCGGACTCGAGTCGCGCGTGAGGAACAGCACGCCGATTCCAGCGATGCCGATCAGGGCGTACAGGAAGAACGTCATCTCCCACGAGAACGCGCCGATCAGCCAGCCGCCCAATGTCGGGGAGACGAGCGTGCCGCTGAACGCGATCGACGTGAACACGGCGAGGCTCGTCCCACCGGTCCCGTCTGCGGCGAGTTCTCGCGTGTAGACGTAGTAGACGCCCATACCGAACTGGAGTGAGAAGCCGACACCGAGCATCACGGCCGAGAAGAGGAGCATCGAGATCGTCCGCGAGACGATGAAAAACGCCGGGAGCGCGAACGCGAGCGAGCAGACGACGATCAACCGTCGACGATAGCCGACGTAGTCCGAAAGCCAGCCGCCGGCGGGTCGCGCGAGCATGCCGACGGCCGGCAACAGCGCCGTTATCGCCCCCGCTTCGCCGAGCGTCAGCGGCAGCCGTTCGGTCGCGTACGTCGGCATCCACGAGTTCATGAAGATGTAAAGGACGTACGAGCAGAACCCGGAGAGCGAGACGAGCAGCACCGCTCGATTTCGTAACGCATTGCCGAACTCCCGGATCGAGGTCCGATCGCCGGTGCGGATCGCCGTCGGTCTCGAGAGGCGAAAGACTAGATAGCCCAGCGCGGAGAGGAGCGGGTAGGCGACGAACACGGCCTGCCAGCCGAACGCGGCAGCGAGGAGCGGACCGCCGAACTGGCTGATCGCGAATCCAAGGGGGGCACTCGCGATGAACACCGTCGTCACGACCCCCTGTCGCTCCCCGGCAAACACCTGCGCGACGACGTTGGTTCCGAGGACGAACACGGCACCGCCGGCGACTCCCGCGACGGCCCGACTCACGAGAAAGAGCGGATAACTCGTCGCAAATGAACCCGCGATCGCGACCGGCACGAACACGGCTGTTCCAGCGGTCATCAGCAGTCGGTTGTCGTAGCGATCCATCAGGAAGCCGAACGGGATCTGGACGACGACAGACCCTAATACGGCCGCGCTGATGGCGATCCCCGCCCCGGCCTTGTCGACGTCGAACGCCTCCACGAGCAGCGGAATGATGCTCGCCGGGGCGATCATGTACGCGTTCATTCCGGCCGAAGCGAGAAAACACGCCGCGAAAACGCCCGCTCGAGTGCGCTGCGTGACCATTTCGCTCACACCCATGCTCCTCGCACCACTGAGTAACGTGTACGCATACTGTACTGGCTGGGAAACTAGCCGAGCCTGTTATTTATAGTTGTACCGATGGGTTGGCGGCGACCGGGATCAGACTGAGAGAGACACCAGCGCCGAGCGCCGGATTCGAACCGTCCACTCCGTCTTGTCATGATATATCTTACCATAACTTGTATTACTCACCTGGTTATCTATCACTGTATGAGTACCACGGATCGGCTCGAGGCGTACCACTTCTACGAGCGCGACTGGGACGACTACGACCGGCTCCTCGAGGAGTTCGAGTGGGAGGTGCCGGAAACGTTCAATATGGCGACGTACGTGTGCGACCGCTGGGCCGAAGACGAAGAGAGGGTTGCGCTGTTCGCCGACGACGGCGATGGTGGGAGTGAAACGTACACGTTCCGGCGGGTCCGAAACGCCACCAACGCGCTGGCCAACGCCATGCGTGATCGGGGCGTCGAACGGGGCGACCGGATCGCCATCAACATGCGCCAACGGCCCGAAACGGTCATCGCGCACGTGGCATGCTGGAAGCTAGGCGCGGTTTCCGTTCCGTTGAGTACGCTGTTCGGCACCGACGCCGTCTCCTACCGGCTGAACGACGCCGACGCGGTCGCCTGTTTCGTCGACGGTACGAACGTCGAGACGGTCCGGAGCGTGGCGACCGACTCCCCGTCGCTGGAGACCATCGTCACCGTCGGCGATGTCGACCCCGAAGCAGACGAGGTCGCGTTCCGGGAGTTGGTAGACGCTCACTCCCGAGAGTTCGAGACCGTAGAGACCGACGCCGAGGACGACGCCATCATCATCTACACGTCGGGGACGACGGGCGATCCGAAGGGCGTCCGACACGCACACCGGGTCCTCCTCGGGAACCTCCCGCTGGTCATCACTGGATTCTGTAACATGGAGTTGCACGACAGTGACGTCTTCTGGACGCCGTCGGAGTGGGCCTGGGTAGCGACGCTGTTCGACGTCGTCTTCCCGGCCATGTTCTATGGGCGCCCGGTCGTCGCCTACAGCGCCGACGAACAGTTCGATCCCGAGACCGCGATGGGGATCATCGAACGCTACGGTGTCACCGTCTTCTTCGGCCCGGCGACAGCCCTCCGAATGATGGAACAGATGGACGATCCGGACCGATGGGACGTCTCCAGCATTCGGTGTCTCCCCAGCGGCGGCGAATCGCTCGGACAGTCGATCGTGGAGTGGGCCCGGGACGTCTTCGACGGGGCCGCGGTCCACGAAGCGTACGGCCAGACTGAGGCCAACATGCTCGTCGGCGACTGTACGAAACTCACTGAGTTCCGCGAGGGGAAGATCGGGCGGCGGGCTCCCGGCCACGAGATCGCGATCGTCGATCCGGAGACGGCCGAACAGACGGTCGAAACCGGCGACGTAGGCGAAATCGCCGTCCGATACGAGGGTAATCCGGTCTGCTTCAAGGAATATTGGAACAAACCGGACAAGACGGGCGAGAAGGTCCGCAACGGCTGGCTGCTCACGGAAGACCTCGGCTGTCTCGACGAGGACGGCTACCTCGAGTTCGTCTCGCGGAAGGACAGCGTCATCATCAGCGCGGGCTACCGCATCGGTCCCGTCGAGATAGAGGAGGCGCTAGCGAACACCGACGCGGTCGCAGACGCGGGCGTCATCGGTGTCCCCGACGACGAGCGCGGTGAGGTTCCGAAGGCGTTCGTCGTGCTCGCGGACGGGTTCGAAGCGTCGGAGGGTCTCGAGGAGTCCCTCCGGCAGGACGTCCGCGACCGGCTCGCGAAGTACGAGTACCCCCAGCGGATCGAGTTCGTCGACGAACTCCCCAAAACTTCCTCCGGAAAGATCCGACGCACCTCGCTCGAGGAGCGCGAAGGGATACTCTGATCGCTTCGTCGATTTCTCGATTCGCCTTTCATCGGCGGGGATATCATCCGTATCTAACATATTCTGCTCTTAACTGTCATTACGATACTGTTTCATCCTAGGGATAATGTTTATCATGTACCATGCTAATTCGGCACACGATGGCATCGTCATTTGATCCAGACGGAGAGATCGTAAAGAGCGGAGTGCCAAATATCAGAGAGAAAATCGGTCGGCGGCGCTTTATGAAAGGCGCAGGTACGGCGACCGTCGCGGCGTCAATGGGGCTCGCCGGCTGTAGCAACCCCGCGCAACAGGGTGGCGGCAGTACGGGCGGCGGCGAAATTCCCAGCGAACCGCTCCGAATGGCCTGCATCGGGTTCACGTCCGGTCCGGCCTCCGTGTTCGGTACGCCGATGATGCAGTCCGCGCGGATGGTCGTCGACCGGATCAACCAGGAGGGTGGGATCCTGGGCGAGCGGGAGATCGAGATGGAGGAGTTCGACGAGAACGTCGACGAGGTCGTCCAGCAGTACCGGCGGCTGGCGACACAGGAGGACTTCGACGTGATCGTCGGCTACATCTCGAGCGCGAACATCCTATCGGTCGCCCCGATCGCAGAGGAGCTCGGTCAGCCGACGGTCGTCTGGGACACGGGGACGACGGACCTGTTCGACAAAGCGAATAAAGACCCACAGTACGTGTTCCGAACGTGTGCGAGCAGTTCGACGGACGCCGTCGGTGCGGCACGGCTGCTGCAGAACGCGCTCCCCGATGTCCAGACCGTCGCCGGTGTCAATCAGGACTACGCCTTCGGTCGAAACAACTGGGACCTCTTCAGTCAGGCCGTCGAGAGTCTGGGAATCGACGTCGAACTCGTCGAGTCGCGGTTCACTCCGTTCCCGAACGACGATTACAGTTCGACGATCAGTGCGCTCAACGACATCAACCCGGACTTTATCTACTCGAGTCACTGGGGCGGTGATGCTGTGAACTTCATCACACAGGCGAACAACCAGGGCCTGTTCGACGATACCATCCCCTGTTTCACCGCGGGGAGTCACGTTATCGGGAACATTCCGGACGAAATCCCGGAGGGAATCCTTTTCGGCGCTCGTGGCCCGCACTATCCGTTCGGCGATCAGCAGTGGAATACGCTCCACGAGGAATTCGTCAAGAATTACCAAAACGAGTACAACGAACCGCCGTACGCTCACGGGGCCTTCCACGCTTGGCAGGCGATCTGGGCGTACGTCTACTCGATCGAACGAGCGTACAACCTGAGCGGTCAGTACCCGACGAAAGACCAGTGGGTGAAGTCGATGGAGGGTATCGGCTTTAACTCGCCGAGTGGGTTCGTCAATATGCCGCAGGGGAGTCACAACGTCGTCGAACCGTCCTTCTACGGATTTTCGGAGCAGCGAGATGGTCGCGTCGCCCTCCGGGACACCGTCTGGATCACTCCCGAATACGTTAATCCGCCGGCGTCGATGACCACCTCCGAGTGGATCGACAGTTTCTAACCCACCGTCAGTAGGCCAAACTATGATCCACCAATTCATCAGCGAACAGTTGATAATAATCCTCAACGGGTTATCGGGAGCCGCGACGTTATTCCTGCTCGGCACTGGGCTGTCGCTGATATACGGCATGCTCAACTTCCTGAACCTTGCCCACGCTGCCTTCCTGCCCCTCGGGGCGTATCTGGCGGCGAGTCTCATTCACGCGACCGTCGGGGCGATCGGCGGTGCCCTCGGCTTCGCGGGGTTATTCGTCGTCTTTCTCGTGCTGTTGGTCATCGTCGTGCCGGCGGTCGTTTCGGCGATCGGCCTGGCGATGGAACGGACCGCGTTCCGGCCGCTGTACGGTCTGGAAGACGACTACCAGCTGCTGGCGACGTTCGGCGTTATTCTGATGATGGAAGACGCAATGAAGTACGTCTGGGGCGGACAGCCGGTGAGCGCGACGGCGCCGTCGAACCTCCTCGGAACGTTCAATCTGTCCGGACAGACGTACCCGTGGTGGGCAGTACTGACCATCCTCGTCACCGCCTTGGTCGCTGCGACGCTCTACTACTTCTTCGAAGAGACGCGTCTCGGGAAGATCACGCTCGCGATGGCCGAGGACGACGAGGCCGTTAGCTTCACCGGAATCGACACGCGGTCGATCCACCTCAAAGTGTTCGTCATCGGTATCGCGCTAGCGGCGCTCGGTGGCGCGCTCTACCTGCCCACCGCCTCTATGACGACCGGCCTCGCGTTCGAGTTCGTCATCCTCGCGTTCGCCGTGTTGGTCATCGGCGGACTGGGGAGCCTCAAAGGAGCGATCGCCGCCTCCCTCATCATCGGGATGGTGCAAGCGTACGGGTCGTACTACGTGCCAGTGTTAGAGCTCGCCATCGTGTTCCTGCTGATGGCGGCCGTGATGCTGGTCAAACCGACCGGCCTGTTCGGAGAGATCGAAGTATGAGTCAGGATACCACCACCGGAATCGCGATCGACATCAGGCAACGCCTCCGTAACCCGGCCAGCGTGGCGGGCGCCGTGCTCCTCGTCGGCGCGTTCGCCTTCCCCTACCTGCCCGGGACGGGCCAGTACGAGGTGTTCTTGCTCGGCCAGATCCTCGCGTTCGCCATCGCCGCACTCGCGTACAACGTCCTGCTCGGCTATACCGGACTGCTGTCGTTCGGGCACGCGGCGTTCTTCGGCGGCTCGGCGTACGCGATCGGCCTCGCGATGGAGTACACCGGAATGAGTGAGCTACTGCTGCTCGTGCCCCTCGGCGTCCTCACAGCGGGCCTAATCGCAGTCGTCATCGGGTACATCTCAGTCCGACACACCGAAGTGTATTACGCGCTGTTGATGTTGGCGCTCGCTCACCTGATCTACGTGATCACGGTGAAGCTCTACACCGTCACCGGCGGGACCGACGGCGTTCCGATCACGACGCCGACCATCGCCGGCGTCGACTACCTCGCGAGCTGGGGGTACGCGGGCTACCTGATGGGCGTCCTCTACTACGTCATCCTGATCGCGTTCGTGATCACGATGGTACTGCTGTGGACGTTCATGCACTCCCCCTTCGGCCTCACGCTCAAGACGATCCGCGACGACCCGGAACGGGCGCGAGCCATCGGAATTCCAGTTCGACGCTACCGCTGGTACGCGAGCATCGTGTCGGGTCTGTTCACCGGCTTGGGGGGTGCGATGTACGCCATTCTCAACGGCCACGTCACGCCCGGGACCGTCCTCCACTGGTCTCGCTCCGGCGAACTGGCGTTCATGACCGTCCTCGGCGGCACGGGATGGTTCTTCGGACCCATCACTGGGGCAGGAGCGTTCATCCTCATCCGCAGTCAGGCTCAACAGCTGACTGAGTACTGGCACTTCCTGATGGGGCTCGTCCTGTTCCTCGTGATCGTGTTCGAACCCGAGGGGCTCTCGGGCATAGGCGCCCGTGTCCGTCGGCGCGTTCGTCAGTATCGAAATGACGGAGGTGAGCGATAATGTCGGTACTCGAAACACAGAAGTTGACGAAGGAGTTCGGCGATCTCAGGGCTGTCGACGAGATGGATTTCGAGATCGGTAGCGGCGAGATCGTCGGGATCATCGGTCCGAACGGGGCCGGCAAGACGACCTTCGTCAACCTGCTCACCGGCGTTCTCGATCCGACAGCCGGGGATATCGTCTTCAACGGGAGACAGCTGAACGGATCGCCGGTCCACGATCGCGCGAGGGCGGGGCTGGTCCGGTCGTTCCAGATCCCGCGAGTCTGCGACGATCTCACGCTGGTCGAGAACGTCCGGTCGGCGATCCTCTCCCGAGAGCAGCGGAACAACTCCCTGTTTACCGTACTCAACTGGGAGAACGACACTCGCGCCGAAGCGATCGCGCTGCTGGACGAGTTCGGCCTCGCCGATCAGCAAGAGGCGTACGCCGAAGCGATTCCCCACGGCGACAAGAAGATCCTCGACGTCTGTATGAGCGTCGCCATGCGACCGAAACTGCTCATCCTCGACGAACCGACGAGCGGCGTCGCCACCGAAAATAAGTACGCGATCATGGACCGACTGCAGAACTACTTCGAGACGTCCGACTCAGCCGTGTTGTTCATCGAGCACGACATGGAACTCATCGCCGACTACGCCGAGCGCGTCGTCGCAATGGATCAGGGCCGAAAGATAATCGACGGCTCGCCGGAGGAAGTGCTCGAGGACGAGACGGTCAAACAGCGTATTCGGGGTGAAGAGTGATGCTGCTCGAACTAGAGGGACTCGATGCATCGATCGAGGGCATCACTGTCCTCCGCGAGATCGACCTGGCGGTCGACGAGACCGAAGTCGTCGGGATCATCGGTCGGAACGGTGCCGGGAAGACCTCGACGTTCAAATCCGTGATGGGGCTCCAACACGTCCAGCGCGGCTCGGTGTCGTTCCGCGGCGAGGACATCACGGTGTACCCGACGCACGAGCGCAAGCGCCTCGGCATCGGCTTCGCCCCCGAAGACCGGCGGTTGATATCGAAGCTGACGGCACGAGAGAACATCGAAATGGCGCTGTGGGGGAGCGACGACGACGGAATCGATATCGACGACCGTCTCGAGGTCGTCCTCGATATCTTCCCCGCCATGGAGCGGTTCCTCGATCAGCCAGCGGGGAAGCTCTCCGGCGGCCAACAGCAGATGGTCACCGTCTCTCGCGCGCTCGTCGCCGAGCCGGAGCTGGTCCTGTTGGACGAACCGTTCGAGGGCCTCGCGCCGAGCATCAAGCAAGACCTCACCGAGAGCATCTCGGTGATCCGTGACGAGCTCGGCATCGCCGTGTTCGTCGCCGAATCGCAGATCAATCAGGTCAAAGACTTCGTCGACCGGCTGTACGTCATCGAACGCGGCGAGATCATCGCCGAGACGGACGTGGCCGGAGAGATTACCGACGACGAAGAGCTGATGCAGATCATCGGTGGCGGCTGACCGGTCACCGACCGCGGCTCCCCATATACCACCTTCAGAGAGACCGATGACTAACCGATTCGATAACGCTGACTGGATAGACCTCACCCAGCCGTTCGACGCCGACGTACCGCACTCGGCGGCGCTCCCGGCGCCCGAGTTCGAGACGCTCAGCGACGTCGATCGCGACGGCGTCAACGCCCAGTGGATCGGAACGCCGACCCACGTCGGGACGCACGTCGACGCGCCCCGCCACATGATTCCGAACGGTGCGACGATCGACGAGCTGTCGCTCGAGCGCTTCGTCGGCGACGCGACTGTTGCGGACGTGAGCCGCGACGAGTCCGAGGCGATCACTGTGGACGAGTTGGCGGCGGCCGCGGACGACGTTCGATCAGGAGACGTTCTCCTCGTCCGGACGGGCTGGGGCGAGCGCTACGGCGACGAGGAGTACGAGCGCTATCCGTGGCTCGCGGCCGACGTCGGCGACTGGTTGCTCGAGCAGGACGTGTCGCTGCTGGCCGTGGACACTCCGAGTCCCGATCGGCCCCGGGCGACGCGGCCCGACGACTGGGACGACTATCCCGTCCATCAGACGCTGCTGGCCGAGGGCGTCCTCATCGCGGAACACCTCAGGATCCCGCGTTCGCTGGTCGGCACTCGTCCGATCGTCTTCGGCTTTCCGCTGGCTCTCGCGGGGGGCGACGGAGCACCAGCGCGATTCGTGGCGACCCGAACGACCTCGCCGTAGGAAATCACGAGTTCTGACCTGTCGCTCGAGTGTGAGCGACAAAACGTTTTTGCTGTTGCCGAATAAGAACCTCGTATGTCCGAAATCGGAAACGGCCACGTCCGTATCGAGCACGACGGCCACCGCGCCGACGTGATCATCGCTCGCCCGGAGAAGCGAAACGCCATGAACGAAGCGACAGTCGCGGACCTCACGGCCGCTATCGAGAACGTAGACGCCGACGACGACGTTCGCGCGGCGACCCTGCTCGGCGAGGGCTCGGTGTTCTGTGCCGGGTTCCAGCTCGAGATGATGCACGCGAAGGACGTGGCGGACCACGACGAGTTCCACCGCGCGTTCCGCGAGCTGCTGGACACGATCGACGAGACGACGACCCCCATCGTCGCGGGCATCAAAGGCGCCGGCATCGCCGGCGGGTTTGAGCTGACCCTCCCCGCGGACCTCCGCGTGCTGGGCGAGGAGGCGAAGTATGGCATCATCGAGGTGAATCTGGGCATCTTCCCCCACCAGGGCTCCACCCAGCGCCTGCCGCGGATCGTCGGGCTCGGAAAAGCGAAAGAACTGGTCCTGACGGGCGACTACATCGATCCCGAAGAGGCGGCGCAGTGTAACCTCGTCACGGACGTCGTCCCCGAAGCGGAGGTCGACGACCGAGCGAGGGAACTGGCCGACGAGCTGACCGAGAAGGCACCGCTGGGCCTCGAGAACGCCCTCGAGGCGTTCCAGGCGACGTTCGACGTCCCCCTCGAGGACGGCCTCTCGACCGAACACAGGCTGGCGATGCAGGTGTACGGGACACGCGACCGGAAAGAGGGGTTCGAAGCGCAACTCGAGGGACGGGACGCGGAGTTCGAGGGGCGATAGCCGCGGAACGCGATCAGTCCTCGAGGAAGTCGGTGACCCGTCGCTGGGTCTCTTCCTCCTGATAAGCGGCGATGGCGTGGTGGATCGCCTGCTGCATCGACTCCTCTATGTTCGGCGGCCGGGCCGAGTGAACTTGGCGCTTGGCGAGTCCGTGGACGTATGTGGGCTTTCCGGCGAGATCGTCCTCGAGCGCCCGCAGTTCGGCGTCGAACGACGACGCGTCGTGGAGTTCTTCGATCAGCCCCGCGTCGTAGGCGCGCTCGGCGTCGATCGATCGACCGGTCATGACGAGGTACTTCGTCAGCCCCTCGCCGACGAATCCAGGAAGCTTCTGTGCGCCGCCGAGGTCCATCGCGAGGCCCATCTCGGACTCCGGCAGCCCGAACCGGGCGGAGTCGTCTGCGATACGGATATCGCAGGCGAGAGCCAGCTCGAGGCCGCCGCCGAGCACGTGCCCCTCGAGCGCGGCGACGACGGGCGCGTCCAGTTCCTCGATGGTCCGCAGCGCGTCGTGGACCGATTCGAGCTGGTCGCGAACGGCGAGCGGATTCTCCGATCCCCACTCGGGGACGTCCGACATGTCCACGCCGGCGGAAAAGGTCCCGTCCGCGCCGCGGATCGTCACCACATCGACGCCGGCGTCCGCTAACTCGGCGACCGCGTCGCCGATCTCGACGAACATTGCGCCGGTGAGGGAGTTGGCTTTCTCGGGCCGATCGATCGTGACCGTGGCTCGTCCGTCCGATTCTTCAACGCGGATGTTATGTTCACTCATACCAATGATATTCTCGGCCGGAAAGTTAGGTGTTGTTATCGAATGGGTTTCGTAGCTCAGACCGAGCGTCTATCGACGCAGCGATCGGAAGACGGGTTCCGTCGGAGTACGGTTTTATATGGGTGGTGTTCCCACTGCACTGTATGCCCTCACTTCTCACACCGTCGCGCCGTACCGATAGAAGCCCTGCTCGCTCTCCGGACGAACTCTCGCGAGAAACGAGGGGCAACACATGACGAACGACGCCGACGGGCCCCAGAGCGTCGCGCTCGGAACCGCCCACGCTGACCTCGTCGTCGCGAACGGACGAGTGGTGCTGCCCGAGCCGCGGACGATCGTAGATCGTGATATCGCCGTCCGAGGCGGTCTGGTCGCGGCAGTCACGGACGACGCCGGCGACGTCACGGGGCCGGAAACGACGATCGTCGACGCCGAAGGGCAGATAATCACTCCCGGCTTCGTCAACGCGCACGTGCATATCGACTCGTTCCAGCCGTTCGAGCGGGCCTACCACCGTGTGCTCGAGACCGGAACCACGAGCGTCGTAACCGAGACCTGCGAGTTCGGGAGTTGCTTCGGCGAATCCGGCGTCCGACAGCTCCTCGAGGCGACGGACGAGCTTCCGGTTCAGGTCTTCGCGACCGTGCCGCCGCAGGCGTTCCTCGACGCGTTCAGCGTCGGATACGAACAGTTCGACGACGCGGACCGCGAGGAGTTGTCCGCCCTGCTCTCGGAGGATCGAATCGTCGGTATCGGCGAGATTCCCTGGGTACAGATCGTCGGGCGCTCATCGCCGGTCGAGCAACTCGCCGCGCGAGCCCGGACGCTAGGCAAAACGGTGAGCGGTCACGGCGCCGGCTGTGCCGGTCGCCGGCTGACCGCTTTCGCTACGGCGATCACCGACGATCACGAGATGGTCTCGAGCGAGGGCGTCGCCGAGCGCCTCGAAAACGGGATCCACGCGGTCGGTCGCTACGGCACATTTCGGGACGACATCGACGCGCTCGCCGACGCCTACGAGCAGTTCGGGCCGGCCGAGCTCTCGCTCTCGACGGACTGGATATGGCCGACCGATATCGTCGCCGAGGGATACATGGACGCGGTCGTTCGACGGGCCATCGAAGCGGGGATAGCGCCGGTCGACGCGGTCCGAATGGCGACGCTCAACCCGGCTCGCCACTTCGGCCTTCCCGAGGTAGGGTCGTTGTCTCCCGGTTCGCGAGCCGATATCGTCGTCCTCGACGATCTCGAGACGGTCGCCGTCGAGACGGTCATCAGCGGCGGCGAAATCGTCGTCGACGGCGGAACGGCGGTCGTCGAACCCCGTCCGCGAACGTATCCCGACTGGTTCCGCGATTCGATATCGCTGACGGTGGACGAATCGGCGCTGCGCGTCCCGACCACGGCCGGTTCGGACGGTGAAGTGAGAGCGATCCAGTGCGAGGGCGGGACGGTGACCAGCGAAACGACCGTCGAGCCGGCGACCTCGGACGGTCAGTTCATCGCGACGCCCGATCGCGACGCGCTCAAGGTCGCCCTCTTCGACCGGACGCCGGACGGAACCGGCGCCGGCTTTACGGGGTTCCTCTCCGGTTTCGGTCTCGAGGCGGGGGCGGTCGCGACGTCCCACACGTGGCAGACCCCCGGCGTGCTCGCCGTCGGTGCCGACGAAGACGCGATGCGACGCGCGATCGCGGACGTGGTCGAAGTAGGCGGCGGATGGGTCGTCCGAGACGCAGAGACCTCCCGAGTCACCTTCCCGACCCCGATCGGAGCCCGCTGTGCGGACTGCGATATCGCCGAGAGCGCCGAACGGGTCGCTGCCGTGACTGAGACGCTCCGCGAGTTAGGGGCGCGTCTCGACGAGCCTGCACTCATCCTGCAAGCCCTGCCTTTCACCGGTGTGCCGTCGCTCAGGATGTCGTTTTCCGGCTACGAGGACGTGTTCGAACGGAAAACGGTCGGCCTCGATCCGGCGACGTGATCGCCGGTGGACCCTCGACCGCTCGCCCTCTCGAGGCTGTATTTGCATCGGTCGGTCGGAAGCGGCGGCGGTAGTCCCGTCATCGGATACTGGAGAGCGAAACGGTACACTGTCGCACGAGAGTCGTCTTCGCACACCCTCCGGTTCGCTTATCGGAGCGCGATCACCGGTCACTCCCGCTGCCCGTAATCGGGACCGACGTCCGGTCGAAGGCGCGCCTCCGCCGAGAGCTGGTGGGCGTGCGTTCCCTCGAGTTCGCAGATTTTGGCCGCCAGCGGAGCGACGCGTGCCGCGCCCTCCTCGGTCGCCTCCTGATGGGTCAGCGTCTTCAGGTAGGTACCGACCCAGATCCCGCCGCTGTAGCGGGCGACCTCGAGGGTCGGGAGGCTGTGGTTCGTCCCGACGGCTTTGTCACCGAAGACGACTGGCGAGTGGTCGCCGAGGAACAGCGAGCCGTAGTTGGTGAGGTCGTCGACGATCGACCGCGGCTCATCGATCATCACCTGCAGGTGTTCGATCGCGTAGTCGTTGGCGACGGCGACCGCGTCGTCCAACGTCTCGGCGACGATCACCTCGCCGTTCTCCTCCCAGCACTCCCGTGCGACGTCCTCCGTGCGGAGGTCGGGCAACTGCTCGTACAGATCGTCGACGGCCTCCTCGGCGATCCGCTGATCGGTCGAGACGAGGATCGGACGGGAGTTCGGGTCGTGTTCAGCCTGTGCGAGCAGGTCCGTCGCGACCAGTTCGGGATCGGCGGTCTCATCCGTGAGGATGAGCACCTCCGTCGGGCCGGCGAGAAAATCGATACCGACGTGACCGAAGACCTGACGCTTCGCTTCGGTGGTGAAGACGTTTCCGGGCCCCGTGATCTTCGCGACTTCCGGGACCGTCTCCGTCCCGTAGGCCATGGCACCGATGGCCTGTGCGCCGCCGATTCGGTAGATCTCGTCGGCACCGGCCCGATCCATCGCGTACAGTTGCGCCGGCTGGATACCCCCGTCGTCCTGTGGCGGTGCACACGTGACGATCCGATCGACGCCGGCGACTTCGGCCGGGACGATCGACATCGCGGGCGCGGCGACGAGCGGGTGGCGGCCCCCGGGAACGTACGTCCCCGCGGATTCGACGGGGACGATGCGCTGACCGAGACGAACGCCTTCCTCGAACTCCTTCTCGAACCCCTCGATGTGTTCGCGCTGTTCCTCGTGAAACGCGCGGACGTTCTCGATCGTGTTCTCGATCGCCTCCGTCTCGGCGGCGGTCAGTTCCGCGGCGGCGGCCTCGATCTCGTCGTCGCTAACGCGGAAATCGTCGACCTCGACGCCGTCGAACCGCTCCGTGAACTCGAAGAGCGCGTCGTCGCCTCGGTCTCTCACTCCGGAGAGGATATCGCGCACCGCGTCCGTTACGTCCCGATCGATCTCGATCGACGCGTCGTCGGCCTGTTTGAGATACTCGACTGTGGTAGACATAGTCACGCAGTTACAACTGCACCGCTGATAGTTAAATATATGGACCAATCATCGCCGACGCGTCGGCGTCGGGGCACTCACTGACGCTTCCGGTTCATTATCCCGTCGCAGGCATGAGGCGGTCGAAAGCGATTGCTGACGGCGCGGCCGGGGAGAGGTTATTATCCCGGCCCCGGAAAGACTGGTCATGCACGACGGACAGACGTTCATCGTCACCGGTGCGAGTCGCGGAATCGGTCGGACGATCGCACGCCAGTTGCTCGAGGAAGGCGCCAACGTCGCTCTGGCGGCGCGAAGCGACGGTATCGAGGAGATCGCCGCGACGGCCGACGCTGGAGACCGGGCATTCCCGGTCCGAACTGACGTGACCGACGAATCGTCGATCGAGGAACTGATAGAACGAACCGCGGACGCGTTCGGCGTGCTCGACGGCGTCGTGAACAACGCCGGAATCGCCGGGCCGACCGCACCGGTGACCGACACCGATGCCGACGATTGGGACCGGACGATGGCAGTCAACGCGAGGGGACCGTTTCTCGTCTCGAAGCACGCGGCCCCCCTTCTGGCGGAGAGCGACCGCGGAAGTATCGTCAACATCTCCTCGATCAGCGGCAAGCGCCCACTCGAGGGACGGACGCCGTACGTGGCGTCGAAGATGGCCGTGATCGGACTTACGCGGACGCTGGCGTTCGAACTGGGCGACGACGACGTCACCGTAAACGCCGTCTGTCCCGGCGCGACCGAGGGCCCGCGGATCGAGGACGTGATCACTAGGCAAGCCGAGGAACGCGGTATCTCCTACGAGGAGGCCAAGCAGAGGGTGTTCACGGACGACGCGGCCCTCGGCGAACTCGTCGACGCCGAGGACGTGGCGGACACGGTGTCGTTCCTGCTCGGACCGCGGGCGCGCCACGTCACTGCACAGGATATCAACGTCGACGCCGGCACGGTCTGGTACTAGCGACGCTCGTCGGACGCACACAGCAGAGAGCCGTTTCCGTCGTAGCCGAGGCCGCGAGGGAGGCCGAAAGAGCATTTCGGCCGGTTCGGTCTAAGGATATCAGTTCCATGAGACGGACCGGCCTCGCCCGCTTCGACGCCGGTCCCTTTGCGGTGCCGCGCTATCGGTGGTCCCAGCATACTGTTAAGTACCTCCTCTTTGAATCCCACATCAGAGTATGTATGAGTCTGACACGGTATGGGAGTTCGCGGTCGCCGATCACGTCAAGTTCGGGAACGGTGCGACGGAAGAACTGGGTGACGAGATCGCGACTCGGAACGTCTCGAGCGTTCTGATCGTCACCGACGAACAGCTACGGGAAGCCGGCGTCGTCGAAACGGTCCGAGCGTCCGTCCCCGACGACGTCGACGTGGACGTGTTCGACGGAGTCGAACCGGACCCGGACGTCGGCGTTTACGAATCGGCGATCGAGACCGCAACGGAGCTCGATCCCGACGGCATCGTCGGCGTTGGCGGGGGGAGTTCTCTCGACGTGGCGAAGGTGTCCGGGGCGCTCGCCCCGACGGACCGCGACGTGCTCGAGTACGTCGCTCCGCCGATCGGCGACGGCGTTGGGGTCCCGGACTCCGAGACGTTCGTCTTCGCGGTTCCGACCACCGCCGGCACCGGTTCGGAGAGTTCGCCCGCAGCGGTCGTTTCCCTGCCGGATCGGGAGCTCAAAGTGGGCATTTCGAGTAGACACCTGTATCCCGATCTCGCGATCGTCGATCCGCTCCTCACGGTGTCGCTTCCGCCGGCGGTCACCGCGTCCTCCGGGATGGACGCGCTCACGCACGCGATCGAAGCGTACACCACGCGACGCTACGATGCGAAGCCGTCGCCCGAACGGGCCGGCGAGCGACCCGACTACGGCGGCCGGACCCGGGTGACCGATCTGTTCGCCGAGAAGGCCATCGAACTCATCGGCACCAGCCTACGACGGGCGGTCAATAACGGCTCCGACGTCGAGGCGCGGCGCGACATGGCGCTCGGAAGCCTGCTGGCCGGGATCGCGTTCACCAACGCCGGCCTGGGGGCGACCCACGCGATGGCCTATCCGGTCGCCGGAGAGAACCACACGCCACACGGCGTCACCGTGGCAGTTCTCCTCCCCGAGGTCATGCGATATAACGCACCAGCGGCGGCCGATCGCTACGGGACGATCGCGGAACTCCTCGGCGAACCAGTCGAGGGGATGAGCGATCGCGATGCCAGCGACCGCGCCGCAGCTGCCGTCGAGGCGCTGAGTTCGGATATCGAGATCCCGTCGGGGCTCGCCGAACTCGGCGTCACAGAGGACGACGTTCCGCGCCTCGCGGAGAAAACGGCAGAGATTCAACGGCTACTGGTCGGCAATCCGCGCCGTGTCTCCGGGGACGACCTCGAAGCGATCTTCGCGCAGGCCCTGTGAAAGTCCGGAAGGTCCGGCGTTCGGATGCCGATCTCGGGATATTCTCCATCCGACGAGACTAATACAAGCAACCGGTCGAACGACGCGATCGAGTGCCAGCGTGTCACGCGCCGAGAGAATCGTCGAATCGACGTACGTGCGCCGTTCCGCTATTGATTACCGACCCTTGAACTCCGGCTCGTACTCGTCCTCGGCGAACGCCCGCGCTCCCTTCTCGAAGTCCTCCGTGGCGAACAACGGTTCGACGAGACGCCGATCGTACTTCCGGCCCTCCGCCAGTCCGACTTCCGTCGCCGCGCGAGCCGAGTCCTTGATCGCCTGAATCGCGAGCGGCGGCTTCGATGCGATCGTTTCGGCGAACTCTCGAGTAGCGTCGTCGAGGTCGTCGCCGTAGACGCGGTTAACGAGTTCGAGTTCGTTGGCTCGCTCCGCGGAGATATGGTCGCCGGTCATCGCGATCTCCATTGCGACTGATGGATTGTTCAGCCGACTGATGAACTGCGCGCCGCCGGCCCCAGGTATGATCCCGAGGTCGACTTCCGGAAGCCCGAACCGAGCGTCATGGTGAGCGAACCGGAAGTCACAACTCATCGCGGTCTCGAAGCCGCCACCCAGACAGTAGCCGCGGATCTTCGCGATGACGGGGACGGGGAAGTCCCTGATGAACTCGTAGTGCTCGCGATCGGACCTCGCGCCGGCGGCGTCCCCGCTGAACTCGGTTATGTCCGCACCGGCACAGAAGTTGTCGTCCGCACCCTCGATAATCACAGCGCGCAGGACTACTGCGTCGTCTGCGTCGTTCTCCGCTTCGAGGCGCCGCAGTCCGTCAACGATGTCGTTTCGGAGTTGGTCGCTCAGCGCGTTCAGTGCGTCAGGGCGGTTCAGCGTCAGGTGTCCGATTCCGGTCTCTTCGTCGAACTGAACGATAGTCGTGTCGAGTTCGTCTCGCATACCCTAGCCGTCAACGGACGACCATAAAGGTGTTCTCGTAGACGAATTATCGTATCGTCTATCATACTGAGTAAGGGGTGCAACGTTTACCGCCGAAACGGGCTCCCATAATTAAACGGCAAGCGGAGCGGGTCGGCAGACGAGCTTTTATGATATGCCATAACATAACAGGGCTTGGCGGAGCAAAACCACAGTCAACCCAGCCATCCACATCCGTGTCAACCAGCTCCGCCTACCGATTTTACGGGTACGGTGAGCGAGTAGCCACGGACCGGAGACGGATCATCTGCCGAGGGGAGCGAATACATCAACCGTGAAACTGTCTACCTTGCGATAACGACCGCCACTCAAATGCGCACTGTTATCGTTTGTAACGCAACTCTGGCGAGGTTCTAATAACACCCTAAGCCCGTTATTTGATCGATATCAGAGAAAGGCCGATACTCACGGAACGATACATGTTTTGGATATAGCAGTACGTACAGGGCTTTTACATGATTCGTGAGAGGGCATACGGTCGACAGGCGCTTTCGCTACCGGGGACTCACGAGGTAAGGAGATATACGAAGTCCCCGTCAACGAGAGCATCTGGACGAGCAATCCGGTTTTTGCAAAGGTGTGTCTCGAGTCAGGAATCCTCGAGCGCCTCGTCGATTTCCTCGTCGGAGAGCGAGTGTGGATCGAGCCCAGGGTCCTCGACCGCCGGCGCGCCGAACGCGAGCACAGCGCCGCCGTCTTCGCTCACACAGCGGTGGCCGCGCCCGATCTTCGGTGCGGCAACCCAGAAGGTTCCCTCGTCGGCCTCGACGAACTCCTCCTCGCCCGAGCGACCCAACTTCAGCGAGAACGTCCCCTCGAGGACGTAGAACAGTTCCTCCTGCTCGGCGTGGGCGTGGTAGCCGATCTCTTCGCCCTCGTCGAAGTACCAGATCTTGACCGCGGTGTTCTGGCAGTCGAGTTCCTCGTCGACGGCGCGGATGTCGAGGTCCGGCGGCATCTCGTCGATCTTAGAGAGGTCAGTGATCGGTACGTCTTCGGTGTCGGCGACGTTGTACTCCATGACGAATGAAATCACAATACAAGGGGACTATAATTTTCCGTTTACTATCGGACGATCGCGGGCCGCGCGCTGCCGCTGGATAGACGCGCTCGTCGATGAGGTCAATTCCCCGTACCGTCGTCGGTCATCGACCGCGACTACTCAGTCTCGCGCTCCTCCAGTTTGTATCGCTGGATTTTACCGGTCGCCGTCGTCGGGAGCTCATCGACGAACTCGATCTCGCGGGGGTAGGCGTGTCGCGCTAGCCCCTCCTTGACGTGGGACTTGAGGTCCGCGAGCGTCTCGTCCGGATCGTCCGGAGTTTCGACCGGCACGACGAACGCCTTGACGATCTGCCCGCGCTGGTCGTCGGGGACGCCGATCGCGGCCGCTTCTGCGACGATCGGGTGCTCCATGAGGCTGCTTTCGACCTCGAACGGACCGATTCGGTAGCCGGACGAGATGATGACGTCGTCGCTCCGGCCTTCATACCAGAAGTACCCGTCGTCGTCCCTTCGGGCGAGATCGTCGGTGAGCAGCCAGCCGTCGTGGAACGCGTCTTCCGTTTTCTCGGGCATCTCCCAATATCGGTCCATGATCACCCACTCTCGAGGTTTCACTGCGACCTCGCCGATCTCGTCGGTGCCGACCGGCTCCCGCGTCTCGGGATCGAGCAGTTCGACCTCGTAGCCAGGGGCGGGACGTCCCATCGAGCCGGCTTTGACTTCCAAGTCGAGCCCGGCGTAGTTGTTGACGATCATGCCCGCCTCGGTGAGCCCGTACGTGTCGTGAATTCGTAGACCGAGATGGTCCTCGAACCAGTTGTACACTTCCGGGTTCAACGGTTCACCGGCACTGCTCAGCACTCGTAGCTCGTCGAACGATCGCCCCTCGAGGACGTCGTCGCCCGCCGCAATGATACCGCGATACGCGCTCGGCGCGGCGCCCAGGACAGTGACGTCGTGTTCGTCTAGGATCTCTATCCATCGATCCGCGTCGAACTGTCCGGAGTGCAGTAGCCGAGTCGCCCCGAACGCCATCGGTGCGAATCCGGTCGTGAAGAGCCCGTACGACCAGCTCGGGTCCGCGGCGCCCCAGACGAGATCGTCCTCGGTGACGTCCAGCGCGTATTTCGTGTGCGGGTAGAGGGCGGGTAACACCTTGTGGGACAGGACGACGCCCTTCGGGGGACCAGTCGTCCCGGAGGTGTACTGCATAGTCGACGGATCGTCCATGCTCGTCCGGACGACGTCGTACTCGGTCGACCGGTCGCCGACGAGTTCGTCGTAGGAACGGTCGGCGGCCTGCGCGTCACCATCGCCGACGCTGATCCGTTCAAGTTCGTCGTCGACGTCCAGCGTCGCGACCGTATCGTCGTGATCGGTGTGGTACACCAGCAGTTCAGGTTCACAGTCGTTGATGCGGAATTCCAGGGCCTGTTTCTCGAACGCGGTGAAGAGCGGAACGTGAACCGCGCCCGTCTTCCAGATACCGAGGACGGTGATGATCGTCTCCGGAATCTTCGGGAGCAACGTCGTGACCCGATCGCCGCGCTCGACACCGAGTTCCGTCAGCGCGTTCGCGACGCGGTTCGAGGCGTCGCGCAGTTCGGCGAACGTGAACTCCGAAAGCTCCCCCTCTTCCGAGACCCACGCGAAGCCGACATCGCCGGATCCGGCGTGCCGATCGCAGGCTTCGTGGGCCGTGTTCAACTCGTCCGGCGCGTCCCAATCGTACGACTCGAGGACCCCCTCCCAGTCGAACGACTCGTATACCGTTTCGTACTCGTCCCCTGTTAACATGACTACCGGCATATTACACAGTATCTGTCATAAAGTTACGGCCCGTCGACTGCGATCGGTGACCGACTATCAAGACAGTAACGTGCGAACCGTCAGTGGAAACCGATGCTGAGGCCGCCTCAGCTTTATGCTAATCGAGGCAGAAAACCGGTGTGTATGGTAGAGCGAGCCACAGTAATCGGAGCTGGAATGACGAAATTCGGACCGCACGAGCAACCGTTACCGGAGCTGTTCGCCGACGCCGCGTTGCCGGCGCTCGACGACGCCGGGATCGAACAGGACGAGATCGATGCCTTCTATCTCGGAAATACGCTGGGCGGAATGACGGAGAACGCGTCTCACCTCGCCCCCGCGCTGGCGAGTCACATCGGCCTCCGCGGGATCCCGTGTCAGCGGTTCGAGGATGCGTGTGCAACGTCCTCGAACGCGTTCAAACACGCCGTTCAGGCGGTCGAGAACGGCGTCCACGACGCGGTACTGGTCGGCGGCGTCGAACGGTGTACGCCGACGACCGGGAAAGACACCGCCGAGATGACGAAGATTTTCGCGAGCGCGGCCCACCGGCAGTACGAGCAACCGACGGGGATCACATTCCCCGGGATCTTCGCGCTCCTCACGAAGCGCTACATGCACGAGCACGGAACGACCTCGGAACAGTTGGCCGAGGTCGCGGTCAAGAACCAGCATCACGGCAGTCTGAACCCCCGCGCCCACTTCGGGGAAGACGCGACCGTCGACGACGTCCTCGAGAGTCCGATCATCGCGGACCCGTTCCATCTCATGGACTGCTGCCCGTTCTCCGACGGTGCGTCCGCGGTCGTCGTTACGTCCCCCGAGCTCGCGGACAGCTACGACGGAGCCGGCGTGAGCGTCACCGGCCTCGGACACGCGACGGACATCGTGCCGATCGCCGACAAGGAGGGGCTGACGGAGACGAGAGCGGCACGCGATGCGGCGACGGAAGCGTACGAGCAAGCCAATATCGAGGCCGCCGACGTCGACTTCGCGGAGGTCCACGACTGCTTCACCGGCGCGGAAGTACTGGCGATCGAGGCGCTCGGTCTCGTCGACGAAGGCGAAGGCGGAACCGCAGCGGAAACGGGGCTCACGGCGCTCGGCGGCGAGGTCCCGGTCAACCCGAGCGGCGGACTCAAGGCGAAGGGGCATCCGATCGGCGCGACGGGAACCGCACAGATCGTCGAATTGACGGAGCAACTCCGCGGCGAGGCCGGCCAACGACAGGTCGAGGACGCGAAGACCGGAATCGCACACAACCTCGGCGGCGATACCGCCACCACGTTCGTGACCGTCATGGAGGCTTCAGCATGAGCGAGCAGGATCTAACGACCGACGACGAAGCAGCGGAAAACCGCCTGACATACGGCGAGTGGGAGGAGGCGCTCCGCGACGGGACGCTCCTCGGACAGCGGTGCGGGGACTGCGGTCACCTCACCGGCGCGCCAAAGGCGGCCTGCGCGCAGTGCGGAAGCCGGACGCTCGCGACCACCGAACTCCCGACCGCGGGCGAGGTGTACACCGAGACCACGCTCGAGGTCGTCCCCGAGGACTTCGACGGCCCGTACCAGGTCGCACTCGTCACGCTCGGCGACGCCCGAGTAATGGCCCACGTTCCGGAGGGGGTCAATATCGGGGAGACCGTCGAACTGACCGAGACGGTCGACGACGCTGGATCCGTCGCTCCGGTTTTCGAGCCGAACTGATCCACCGCGTTCACCGACCGCAAGCGACTCTCGTACGCGAGACGGCGAGCGAGGTGCGTCACTGTCCTGTACATATATATCGCAACGTCTGTTGTTATGCTAGCGTATGTCAACCGGCTACCGATTCTCGTACGATCCGGGGACCATCGTCTACGGTCGAAACTGCGTCGAGCGAATCAGCGACGAACTCGAGCGGATCGGGGTCGAGCGGGCGTTGATCGTCTGCGGATCGACGGTGGGTTCGGTCGACGAAGTCATCGGCCCCGTCGTCGATGGGACCGGCGACCGACTCGCGGACGTGTTCGACGAGACGACACCGGACAAACGACTGTCGACCGTATTCGAGGGCGTCGAGCGGATGCGTGACGAGGAGGTCGATGCGCTCGTAAGTCTCGGCGGCGGAAGCAGTCTCGACATCGCAAAGGTGATGAGCGTCGTCGCGGCCAGCGACGCGTCTCCGGACGAGATCCGATCGACGTTCGAGCGCGAGCGGACGGTTCCGATTCCGGAGACGGAGCTCACGCCGATCGCTGCGATACCGACGACGCTCGCGGGGTCGGACCTCTCCGCGGTGGCCGGTGTTACCGCTCGCGAGGGCGGACTCACTCGGGGCGCGCTCATCGACGATCGGCTGATGCCGAACGCGCTGTTCTACGACCCGGCGCTCTTCGAGACGACGCCGCACGAGATCCTCTGTGCGTCGGCCATGAACGGGTTCGACAAGGCCGTCGAATCGCTGTACGCGCGCAACGCTACGCCGATAACGGACGGGACCGCGGTTCGGAGCCTGCGCCTTCTCGACCGAGGCTTACGGCGGCTCGGCGACGGCGACCGGAGCGAGGAGACGCTACACGACTCGATTATGGGAACCGTGCTCGCGCAGTACGGCGCGTTAGGCGCTGAGACGCTCACTCCGTCGGTCATCCACTCGTTCGGTCACGGTATCGCCCGCGGGTACGCGATCCAGCAGGGAGGGGCCCACGGAATCATCGCCCCGCATGCGCTCCGATACCTGTTCGATACCGTCGACGGCCGCCGCGATCTCCTCGCCGAAGGTCTCGACGTCGACGAGGCGGATACCGCCGAGGAAACCGCGAGCGCGGTCGTCGAAGCCGTCACGGGCGTGCGCGACGCGCTCGGGCTCCCGTCGCGGCTTCGATCCATCGACGATCTGTACGAGTCCGATTTGCCGGACGTCGCGGCCGACGTGGCGAATGACGTCATGATGGAGAACGCGCCCGAGGGACTCGAGCCGACCGAGGACGAGCTCGAGGCGGTGCTTCGTAACGCGTGGTGAGGTGCCGGTTCGGTCCGACCTAGAAGGTCGGAAGCGGATCAAGTTCGTCCATGTCGACGTCCTCGTACGCGTCGCGGGCGATCACGCGTTTGTGAACCTCATCGGGGCCGTCGACGATGCGGAACTGTCGAACGTTCTCGTAGAAGTCGGCGATGGGGAGGTCCTTGCCGATCCCGCTGGCGCCACAGAGCTGCAGGGCCGTATTGATCGCGTCTTCCGTGACGTTGGCGGTGAAGAACTTACACATGGACACCGGAACGCGGGCCTGATCGCCGCGGGAAATCTGGTCGGCAGCGTGGCGCACCATCGTCCGCGCGGCGTGCAGATTCGTCTCGGCTTCCGCGATGTCGAATCTGATGTCCTGTTTGTCGGCGATCGGACCACCGAACCCCTCGCGGTCGCTCGTGTACGCTTTCGCGACTTCCAACGCCCGGGCGGCCATACCCGAGTATCGCATACAGTGAGTGAGTCGCGCCGGACCGAGACGTTTCTGTGCGATGGTGAACCCTTCGCCTTCCTCCCCCAAGAGGTTCTCCGCCGGAACGCGGACGTCCTCGTAGAGCATTTCCGAGTGAACCATAGACGTGATATCGTCACCCATGTGCGGAATGTCTCGCTTCACCTCGAGGCCGGGTGTATCGCCGGGCACGACGATGAGCGAACAGCCTTCGTATGGGTGACTCTCCTGATCCGTTCGGGCCAGCGTGATGAAGAAATCCGCTTCGCCGCCGTTCGTGATCCACCACTTGTGGCCGTTGATCACCCACTCGTCACCGTCTCTCTTCGCGGTCGTCTTGATCATCTTCGGGTCCGCGCCACCTCCCTGGCGGGGTTCAGTCATAGAGAACGCGGACGTGAGTTCGCCACGGAGGAGCGGCTCGAGCCACCGTTTCTGCTGGTCTTCGGTGCCCGCGAGTTCGAGCGTGTGCATGTTACCCTCGTCGGGAGCGTCGACGCGCATCGCCGGCGGGGCGAGGAGGCTGCGCCCCGCTTCCTCGAAAAGCGGGAGGACGTCACGGAATTCAACACCCATGCCGCCGTGTTCTTCGTCGATCTGGGGCGCGTACAGGCCTCGCTCTCGAGCCTCCTCGCGGAGGTCGGAGATGACGTCGTCGGGAACTTTCGTCCCACCCTCGAGTTCGCGCTCTCGGGGAATGACCTCCTCGTCGACGAACGCTCGTGCTCGCTGCGCTAGCTCCCTCGCTCGTTCGGAGTCTTGGTACTCCATACCAATATGCTTGATAGAAAGTGACATATATTTATCTTCGGGGAGGCCGCGACCAGAGACCGTCGCGGTCGACCGGCTCGAGTCCGACGCGGTCCCCGACGGCGACTCGTCGGGCGTTCGACGCCAATAGGCTTCGGTAACGGGGTTAAGATTAAACTGGCTTGGTGACGAGTGTCGAGGGGACGACAATGGCCGAAAACGAAACCTATCTCGAGCGACTCGTCGACGAAGACGCGTTGAAAGCGTATCTCGAACGAGAGCTCGGCGACGCCAGGTCCGTCACCGTTCAGTACCACGACGAAGGACACTCGAACGAGACGTTGTTCATCGAGTGGGGTGACCGAGACTTCGTCATGCGCCGTCCACCCGCCGGAGAGACGGCCGACACGGCTCACGATGTCCTCCGAGAGTACCGCGTCATCTCCGCCCTCGCCGGGACTGACGTCCCAGTCCCGACGCCTGTGCTCAGCTGTGACGACACGTCTGTGATCGGCGGTGAGTTCTATCTGATGGATCGACTCGAGGGGACCGTTATCCGCGATCACGAACCCGATCGGTTCGCGACGCCCGAGCAGCGCCGTCGGGTCAGCGAGACGCTCATCGACACGCTCGCTGAGATCCATACGATCGACTACGAAGCGGTCGGGCTGGGCGATCTCGGCCGTCCCGAGGGGTACACGGAGCGGCAGATCGAACGCTGGGGCAAGCAGTTCGACTGGGCGTACGAGACGACGAGAGACGAACGCGAGGTCCCACACATCGAGGAGATCGGCGAGTGGCTCGAGGCGAACGTGCCCGAAGACTACGAGCACACGCTCGTTCACGGCGACTACAAGCTCGACAACGTCATGTACGCGCCGGGGACGCCGCCGGAGATCGACGCCGTGCTGGACTGGGAGATGGGAACCCTCGGGGATCCGTCGACCGATCTCGGCTGGATGCTCTGTTACTGGGACACCGAACCGTTGATCGACGACCTCATGCCGGCGTTTCTCGACCGACCGGGATATCTGAGCCGTACGGAACTCCTCGACCGATACGAGCGGCAGTCCGGCCTCGAGTTCACGAACCGCCGATTCTACGTTGGACTGGGACTCTACATGCTCATCGCGGTGTGTGAGATGTTCTATGCCCGGTATCTGAACGGGAACAGCAACGACGATCTCTATCCCAAGATGGGGTCGCTCGTCCCCGAGATCAGCCGGCGGGCGAAGGAAGTCATCGACGGCGAGAGGGAATTCTGAATTGCCGATTCGTCGGCAAGGCGAACGAGAGTCTGTACTGTTCCACGAGGATCGCCATCGCGGGCGTCCGCAGCGATCGATCGGCTGAGCGGCCGTGACTCTGCGGTCGATCGATAGCTACTATGACCGGGGAGCGATATCGTCCGAGCGTTGATTACTCGTTCGAAATCGCACCGAGTGTATCGATCAGATGCTCGATTTCGGTGGCAGACGCGTCCATCGAGGGCATCGCGATGATCACGTCGGCTCCGGCCTCGAAGTACCGCCGAAACTGGTCGCGAACGTCCGATTCGGTTCCAGCGACGGTCAGTTCCGAGACCATCCGGTCCGAGACAGCGGCGACCGCTTCCTCGCGGTTGCCCTCACGGAACAGGTCGTGTGCCCTGTCGGGAGCGTCTCCGAAGCCGTGTGCGTTCACCTGCTCGTTGTATCCCATCGCCATTTCCTGTGCGAGGAGATACCGCACTCGTCGTTCGGCACTCTCCGGGTCCGCATCGACTGCGGTCGGCACCCACGGAGCCACGACCACGTCGTCCGGCTCTCGGCCGGCCGCTTGCGCACTCTCGCGAACGTCCGCGACGGCGGCCGAAAACAATGACTGGGGGACGAACGCCGGCAACCAGCCGTCCGCGTACTCCCCGGTAAGCCGTCTGTTTGCGTCGCCGATCGCGGCGTTGAAGATCGGGACGTCGGCGGACGTCTCGAGCGCCATGGTGTACGGACCGATATCGAACACCTCCCCGCTGTATTCGACGGTCCCGCCGGCCGTCGTTCGGCGAATGATCTCGATCGCCTCTCGGAGCCGTCGGAGGGGCCGGTCGAACGACAGCCCGTGCCACCGTTCGACGAGTGGCGGCGAACTCACACCGAGCCCGAGTAGCGCGCGGCCGTCCGAGAGCCGCTGAAGCGTCGCGGCGCTCATCCCGAGCAACGTGGGGGTCCGGGAGTAGACGCTGGCCACGCCGGTTCCGATCCGGATGTCGGTCGTACACTGCGTGATCGCGGCGAGCGTGGCGATCCCGTTGCTTCCGGAGGCCTCCTGTTTCCAGACCGAGTGGAGGCCCGCTTCGTCGGCGCGCCTGGCGAACGCCAGCGTCCGCTCGAGCGAGACGTGGGAAAACTCGTCGGGGAGAACGAGTCCGAATTCGGGCATCGGTCGTCAGTTCGTCGCCGTGGGCTTCAAGCTTCGTGCTCATCTCCGTTTGCGAATACCAAGTATAGTAAAAGCTACACTATCCGGCCAGCGAAGTAGTCGCTGCGGAACGCCTCGGAGGGGAACGCCGTGGGTTGCCGCCGTCTTGGAGCGACGCCGGGGACGGGTGTCGTATTCACGGGATGTGAAACACAGTCACATGTTTATCACGCCCGACGCGGACATTGTCCGTATGAACCAACGTGAACTCGCGACGCTCGGCGCGCTCGGCGTACTGGCCGAAGAAGAGACCGCAACGGTTCGAGCGGTTCACGAGACCCTCCAGCACAACTTCGGTAACTACTGGGGTGCGAGCACCGGCGTCCTCGGTCCCACGATGACGAGGCTCGAGGAAGCCGGTCACGTCGGACTCACGCTCACCGACGGGGGTACGTACCGGATCACCGAGTCGGGAATCGCTCGGCTCCAGTCGTTGCTTCGGGACCCGGTCGACGGTCTCTCGAGTTCGCCGCTCCAACCGCAGTTAGTGATGAAACTGGGCTTCTTACATCACTTACCGCTCCCCGAACAACGGGAAGAGATCGACGCGCTCGCGGATCGGGTACGGACCGCACGAGAGGAACTGGGGGACGTAAAATCAATCCACGAAGCCGAGGTCGACGACGCAGTCGACACGGGCTACCGCGGGGACCTGATACTCCTTCGTATCTTTGTCCTCGACGCGCTCCTCGACTGGCTCGACGCGCTCGAGATCGACTGCGTTTCGGAACGATGACGGACGCCTACCGAAAAGGGACCGCTGCTCGAAGCTCTGACTCGGCATGTTCCCGATAGCAGCCTGCTGAATCGCAACGCGGCCTCCGGAGGCGCCTTCTGGGAGCAAGCACGGCGCTCGGAGCCTCGACCGCGGGTCAGTCGAACCGGCCAGTCCGGTCACCGCAGTCCAGACACACGGTCAGTTTCGCCTCGCGGTCGTCGGACCATTCGATCGTGTGCGGCGTGCGCTCGCCGCAGGTTTCGCAGTCGCACAATAGGTCGAGGCCGCCACCGTCCTGTGGAGCACCGAGAGCGATCGCTTCGACTCGTTCGTCTCCGGTGTTCGTTCCCTGTTGGTACTCCCCCGGTGCGAACCTGATTGCCTCGCCCGCTTCGACGACGGTCTCTCCCTCCTCGGTTTCGAAGGTCACCGTCCCCGAAGTGACGACGAACACTTCCTCCTGCGTGTCATGGGCATGGTATCCGTAGGCGAAGCTATCGCCGGGCGCGAGTTCGTAGTGATTGATCGCGACGTTCGACGCGTCCAACGCACCGGTGAGCGGGCGGCAGACGGTCGCCGAGTCGATGCGCCGGTCGACGTCGGTGATCGTGACTTTGTTCACGATCGAAGGATCGAGAGCCACCGTCATATACTCGAGGGTCGGACCCGGCTCGAGTATCGGCCGGGGAACGGCGCTCGACGCCGCGTCGCTTCCGGTCTCAGTACCGCGCTGGCGCTAACTCTTCGATAGTCCGTTCGACGATCCGATCGTCCGCGTTGCTCGGGATGGTCACCATCGGGCGACTGACGCAGTCGATGGCAGCGATCTCACGGAACTGGTCGCGCGCTTGGCCGGGCGTTCCCGCGACGCCGAGCGCGTCGACCATCTCGTCGGTGACGTTTCCGGCGGCGGCCGCTCGATCGCCGTCGCGCCAAGCCTCGGCGACGGCAGCGGCGCCGTCGGGAAACCGCTGTGCGACCGCCCGTTCGTACCCTCGTCCGTTGCCGACGTAGTACGCGACGTGACCGCGAATGGTGTCCCTGGCCTCGTCGGGATCGTCGCTGACGGCTGCGGGAACGTACGGCGCGACGTCGATCGTCGCGTCGCGTCCCGCTTCGCCCATCTGCTCGACGATGTACTCGAACTCGTCCTCGAGGTCGGGGAACGGAACGTTGTGGGGAATCCAGCCGTCGCACAGTCGGGCGACGACGCGCCGGTTCGCCTTCCCGAGCGCCGCGTGGTAGATCGGAACGTCGACGTTCAGCGACGGGAAATCCCGGACGTCGAAGATCTCGCCCTCGTATTCGACGCGTCCATCGCCCTCGAGGAACGCCTTGGTGAGTTCGATGGTCTCGTGGGCCCGTCTGACCGGGTTCGGATCGTTCCACGCCATTCCGTGCAGATCTTCGACGGCCTTTCGCGTCGACGTGCCGACGCCGAGCCGGAAGCGGCCGTCCGAGACGCGGGCCAGCGACGCGGCGGTCATCGCCAGGACGGCGGGCGTTCGCGAGAAGACGTTGACGATCGCCGTGCCGATGTCGACGGTGTCGGTGTGGTTCGCGATGTCGGTCAGTTCGACGACGGAACTCGATCCCCAGAGTTCGCCGAGCCAGAGGCCGTCGTACCCGAGTTCCTCCGCGCGAACCGCCAGTTCGGTGTTCGATCCCCTCGACTGCGGCAGTAGTAAATCCGTTGGCACGGATCATAGCACACCATCAAACCAGAAAAACCAGTCGGTTGAACGGACTGTTCAGTGCGCGGATTACGCCGCCATATCGACTGACAGCGCAGAACGACCTCGTTCGCCCGTATCTCGAGTCGGAATCGGTGTTCGCGAACCGGACACTTTTCTCGCTCGACGTGGTCGACGCGTTCGATGGATCCGTTCACGATTACGGACTCTAATCCGTTCGCCCAACTCCTCGGCATCGAACTGGTGGAGGCGGAAGACGGCCGCGCCGAGGCGCGGTTACCGTTTCGAGACGACCTCTCTTCGAACCAGCACACCGAGATCGCACACGGCGGCGCCACCTACGCGTTGGCGGACCACGTCGGCGGAATGGCAGCTATCTCTGCCGTCGGAGAAGTCTGCCCGACTATCGATATGCGCATCGACTACCTCGCACCCGTCCGGAGCGACCTTCGGGCGACCGCGACCGTCGTTCGACACGGCGGACAGGTCGCGCCGGTCGATATCGAAGTCCGCGATGCGGACGATACGTGCGTGGCGACCGCCCGCGGCGTCTATAAGGTCGGCCGTTCGTCGACTGAGGGCGGTAGCGAGTCCGACGATAACCCCTGGCTGAGCGGCCGCGGCGATAGCAGCGACTGACGCAGTACGAGGCCAACGGTCGGTCGAGGTCCGCCTGGTCGCGATCATCACTGTCGACCTTCCCCAACGACGCGTGAGCGAAGTATACGGAACTGAATTATAATTTATCTTCGCTACCGTCACGGCCAACGATCGAAACTACACTCACCGATCCGGTCGAATTCCGGGATAATTGGGCGATAAAATCCGAATTGATCCGTGAACAGACAGAGAACTCGTCAAAATTGCCGCCGGCAATATAAATTTATATGAGATTTATTTAAATGATTAAATTCATCAAATCTGATCTGAGATCAGCAGCGGAACCGAAGGTAACGCCCGTCCGTCCGTCCGTCCGTGTCGGCCGTTCCTAAGAGTGGAGTCGACGTCGCTGACGTGGCGATCCGTGACCCGGATTCGTTCGGCGGTTCGAGTGGTCACAACGCGTCCGCTAGATCGTTCCGGTCGAGGCGGAGACCGGAGATGGCTCGACTAGAGACCGACCGTCACGGCGTCAGGACGACTTTCCCGGTGCTCTTTCGCTCCTCGATGAACCGGTGAGCCGCCGCGGCGTCCTCGAGCGCGAAATCACTGCCGACAATCACCTCGAGGTCGCCGCTCGAGAACCCTACCGTCAGATCCGAAACGGCCGTCGTGATCCGGGCCGGGTCACGCGCGAGTGCCTGCCCGAGGTGGAAGCCGCGGACGCTCTTGTTCTCGAAGAGCAGCCGCTTGTTCTCGGCGGCCGCTGGAGTGCCGCTGGCGACGCCGTAGGTGACGAGCCGACCGAAGTGGGCGAGCGCATCGAGGCTCCGCTCGAAGACGTCGTCGCCGACGCTCTCTAAAACGAGGTCGACGCCGTCACCGTCGGTTTCGCGGTCGACCACGTCGCGAAAGTCCGTCTCGGTGTAGTTAATCGGGTGATCACAACCGAGGTCGGCCGCGAGATTGAGTTTCGCGTCGGTGCTCGCGGTGCCGAACACCGTCGCGTCGGCCCGAGAGGCGAGTTGGATAGCAGCCGTCCCGACTCCGCCCGCGGCCGCCTGGACCAACACCGACTCGCCTTCCTCGAGTTCGCCCCACTCGAAGAGACAGGAATGAGCGGTGAGAAACTGGACGGGAAAACCGGCCGCTTCGGCGAACCCCATTCCGTCGGGGACCGGGAACAGCAACTCTTCGCTCGCCGTGACGTACTCCGCGTACCCGCCGCCACCAGGCATGGCGACGACCCGGTCGCCGACCTCGGCGTCGACGCCCTCTCCGACCGCGTCGACCGTTCCAGCGGCCTCCGCTCCGGGGACGTACGGTGGTTCGGGACCGCCGGGATACGTGCCGCGGCGCTGCATGACGTCGGCGAAGTTGATACCCGCCGCCTCCACCCGAATTCGGACCTCGCCAAGTTCGGGTTCCGGGATCGGTTTGTCGACGAGTTTGAGTACGGTACTGTCACCGTGTTCTGCGACTTCGATAGCGTTCACGTCCACCGATTCGGACGGCACCATGATAAGTGTCGACCGTGGTGAGCGTCGGTCAGCGGCCGACCGGCCACGAACGTCGCGATTCCTTCGCGCCTTTAATAGCGTCGACGCGAGCAGAGAACGGTCGTCGACGCGTACGCTCGTTTCCCTCACCGGCGCGGTGTCGGTGGGCAAAACATCTATCACGGTATGTGTTGGCTATATACAGTGTCCATGGAGTTACACGATCCCGAGCAGATAGCACGGTACGAGGAAGCGGGCGCCTGGGGCGACGAGACGCTACTCGAGCGGTTCGCGGACACCGTCGACCGGTATCCCGATCGGACGGCCGTCGTCGATCCGCCGAACACGCCGGAGTTGGTCGACCGGGAACCCGAGCGACTGACGTACGCGGAGTTCGCCGACGCCGTCGACGCCGTCGCGGCGTCGCTTCGCGAGCGCGGCATTGGAAAGGACGACTTCGTCGTGGCGCAGTTGCCAAACACGTGGGAGTTGGCCATGTTGTATCTGGCGGTCGCCCGGGCGGGCGCCGTCCTGTCGCCCATGCCGATCCAGTGGCGGCGACACGAACTCGAGCACGTAGTGGACGTGACGGAGGCCGTCGCCTACGTCGGGCCGCGGGAGTTTAACGGATTCGACCACGTCGAGATGGCGACGGCGTTCGCCGACGAGTCGGCGACGCTCGAGGACGTCATCTCGTTCGCGGACGTTCGCGAGTTTACGACCGCCGACGCGGATACCGCGGCGCTCGACGACGTCGAGGTCGGTGCCAACGAGGTGTTCAACCTCCAGTGGACGTCGGGGACGACCGCCGATCCCAAGGCGTGCCCGATGACGCACAACAACTGGCAGTCGAACCCGACGCCGCCGCTATGTGACATGAACGAGGGGGACGTGGTCCTCTGTGCGGCGCCGTTGGTCAACATGACCGCGCTCGGCGTCAATTACGTGCCGTGGCTGCTCGCTCGGGGAACGCTCGTGCTTCACCACCCCATCGACCTCGGGCTGATGGTCGAGCAGATGCAGGACGAGGGCGTCACGTTCACCATCCTCGTACCCGCGATGCTGAACCAGTTGCTCAAACACCCCGACGTGGACGAGTTCGACCTGAGCGACGTCGAGACGATCACGACCGGCTCGGCCGCTCCCTCGGAGTGGGCGATGCAGGAGTTCAACGAGCGGTGGGGGATCGAGATCATCAACATCTGGGGCCAGAACGAGGGGACGTCGGCCATCAGCGGTCCGAAGACGACGCCCCTCGAGCGGCGCGCGACGGACTTTCCGCGGTTCGCCGAGGACGTCGACTGGGGTATCGACGACCCGCGAATCGATACCGTCGACATCCGTATCGTCGACCCCGAGAGCGGCGAGGAAGTGACCGAGCCGGGCGAGGTCGGTGAAGTCGCGTTCAAGGGCCCGGGACTCATGGCCGGCTATTACAACCAGCCCGAGCTCACGGCGGACGCGTTCGACGCGGACGGCTACTTCTACACCGGCGATCTGTTCCAGGTCGAGGAGGACGATTACATGAGCTTCTTCGACCGGAAGAAGGACGTCATCATCCGAGGCGGGTTCACCATCAGCGCGAAGGAAGTCGAGAACATCGTCATCGAGCATCCGAAGGTCGCCGACGCCGCCGTCGTCGGCGAACCGCACGAAGACCTGGGCGAGCGGGTGGCGGTCTTCGCAGTGCCACAGTCGGGCGAAGACCTCCGACTCGAGGACATCACGGAGTACATGGGCGACGACGTCGCCGTCTACAAGCGGCCCGAGCGGCTGGAGGTCGTCGAGGAGGTCCCCCGGAATCCGGTCGGCAAAGTGGTCAAGACGGAGCTCCGAGAGCGAGTCCGGAGTCCCGACTCGAGCGACTGAAGACGCCGATCGCGATCAATAGCGTTTCCGCAGCTTGCTCGAATCGGGGTTTTTATTTGTACCCGGACGTAGCTACGACCAATGAGCGAATACGGGTGTAAAGTATGCCGAATATTAGACGAGTACGGGATGGACAGATACGAGGAGGAGTTGCTCGAGCAGTGGCAGGCGGATCCACCGCAACGCAAGGGATATCGACAGCTCGCAGAGTGGTTCAACACGCTCATGCTGCGCCGCGAGATGGACCGCGCGGGCCTCTCGACGCTGGGGGACGAGGCCGAGTCGAAGTACGAACGGCTCCGATCGGACGAGACGATCGCAGAGGAAGTCGCGACGGAGCTGGCCAACGCCGGCGTCCCGATCGATCGACTACGGAAGGACTTCGTGTCCTATGGCGTAATCCGGACCCATCTGAAGGAGTGTCTGGACTCCGACGTCGAACTCGCGAGCGGCGAGTGGGAACAGGACGCGATCGAAATCGCCCGGAATCACGCCGATTCGAAGATGTCGGAGGCCGTCCAATCGCTCACGAATAAGGGTCAATTGACCGCCGGGGGCGATGTCGCCGTGTCAGTCACCGCCGAACTCGAGTGCGAGAACTGTCACGCCCGCGTCCCCGCCGAACGAGCGATTCGTCGCGGCTACGTCTGTCGCTGCAATGAATAACCATGTCTGAACGAACACTACACCTCGAACTCGAAAACATCGGTGGCATCGAACGGAAAGAGATCTCGGTTACCGAGGGAACGACGTTCATTCAGGGGCCCAACGCAGCGAACAAGAGTTCGCTGCTCAAGGGCCTCCTCTTCGCTCTCGGAGCCAGGACGGTTCCGATCCGAAGCGGAACCGAGGAGGCGCGTGCAGTGCTCTCGATCGGCGATCGGCGCGTCGAACGGACCGCTCGCCGGACCGAGGCCGGCGTCGAAACGAGCGGTGAGGCCTGGATCAGCGACTCCGACGACGTCACCCTCCTCGAGCGGTTCGCGGCGTTACTGGAGACGAACTCCCTCAGGAGCGCCGTCGCTCGCAACGAAGACATCGAGACGCTACTGAAGGAACCGATGAACATCGAGGCGCTCGAGGAGGAACGCGCGTCGAAGATGCGCCGGAAGCGGGAACTCGCCGGCGACGTGGAATCGGCCGGCGACGTCGACGAACGCCTCGGAGACCGCGAACGCGAACTCGCCGAAAAGCGCGACCGACTCGACGAACTCGAGACGACCCTCGAGGAACTCTACGACGAGCAAGAGGCCGACAGCACCGAAGACGATGACGGCCTCCAGGAACTCCGCGACGAGCGAGCCGACCTCCGCTCGGACGAAACCGAGCACGAGACGCAGATCGAGCAACTCGAGAGCGCTATCGACCGGCTCGAGGAACGGGGAACCGAGATCGAAGCCGACATCGAATCGACGCGGGAGGCCGTCGAATCGAACGATCTCGAGCAACTCAAACAAGAACGCGAGAGCGTCCGGTCCGAACTCGACGACGTGACCCGACGGCTCGACGTCTTGCAGTCGGTCCTGACCGCGAATCGAGAGATGCTCGACTCCGAGTTCACCGGCGCGCTCGGCCGCGATACCGGCCTCATGGGCGACGAGGTGACCTGCTGGACCTGCGGCCGCTCCGCCCCCCTCGAGGACTTGGATGAGACGGTCGACGAACTGACGGAACTCGTCAAGGAAGACAAGCGGCGAAAGCGGGAACGCGAACCCGAGATCGACGAACTAACCGAACAGATCGAGGAAGTCCGGCGGTCGGAAACGAAACTGCAGGAGCTCGAATCGGAGAAGCGAGACGTCGAGCAGAAGCTGGCGAGTCGGCGCGACTCGCTCGACGACCGGCGGAGCCAGCTCCGGACCGTTCGCGACCGGCTCGACGAACTCGACGACGAGATCGCCGAACAGGCGGCCGATCAGCGCTCCGAGCAGTCGGCGCTCACCGAGGAGATCGAGGAGACGCGCGTCGAAATCCAGACGCTCCGGCGGGAGATCGAGCGGCTCGAAGACACGTGTGAATCGCTGCGAGAGACGCAGGCGGAAATCGAACGCAAACGCGACGAGATCGAGGAGTTGAGCGACGAGATCACGGCGCTGACCGACCGGATCGAGAACCTCGAGAGCGAACTCCGAGAGGTGTTCAACGGGACGATGGACGAACTGTTGGACGCGCTCGAGTTCGAGCGGATCGAGCGCGTGTGGCTCGACGGCGAGTTCGAACTCGTGATCGCCCGAGAGGTCGACGGAAAGACCCAGCAGGACTCTCTCGACCACCTCGCCGAGAGCGAGCGGGAGATGGTCGGGCTGGTGCTCGCGCTAGCCGGGTTCATCACGTATGACGTCGCGGAGATCACGCCGGTGCTGGTCCTGGATTCACTGGGCGCTTTCGACGCGGAACGGACGCAGAGACTGGTCGACCACTTCGCCGACGAAACCGACTATTTGGTCGCGACAGTTCATCCGGAATCCGCCGTCGACGCGACGTTCGATACGATCGCGTTCGAACCGCCCGTTCGAGGATAAGTAGGCGCCACAATCTTCTGTCGTTTAATCTATCGCAACATTGCTACCGTTTTCTCCACTAGAGACGCTGAGAGAAGTCCTCATAGGACCCCTTCAATAAACAGGAAGGTAGTTTCTTATGTTTACGGCACGGTCGGTTTCGATGAAGTGATCCATCTCGGTCACGGACTCAAGCCCTCTCACTTGAACGAGTAAGTCGTCTATCTCGAGGTTCGATTTCGCGGTGGCGATCGCGTACAGATCGACGGTACCGAAGCCCTCCGCGACGAACCAGAAGTCCATGTCCGACATCGCGTCGAAGACCTCCTGTTTCGCATCGGGTTCGTCGGCCGTCCGAACTGTCACGAGGACGATCTCCCAGCTGTTTCGCTCCGGCCGAGGCAGGAAGAAGCTCGTCATGTTCTCGAGCAGCGACGTCACCCGTCGGCGAACGCCTTCGCTGCTCATATCGATACCGTGTTCGGCGAGTTCGTCCGCGATGTCCGCGTACGGGCTCCGCGGGTCGTTCGCCAGTATCTCGAGGATACGTCGATCGATTTCGTCCAGTTCGAGAAGGTCGTCGCGGGAGCCGTCTGACATGCCCGAGTGATTCGACTACAACCTCTTAAACTCTCGCGGTGGACCGGGGTCGGTGGACGGCGGTTCCCCGTCGGGAAAGCCGTCCGAATACGGCCGAAGCGCTTCCATCGTCTCGGTATCACTGCCGACTCGGCCCTGCGCGGGAGCGAAACGGCGATTGTGCCCCGGATATCGCTCTCGATTACGACAGGTACTCACTGACTCCCGTGATAGTCGACTTTACTCGAGGAGGCCGTTCTGCTTGGCGATCGTGTTAAGCTGGAGTTCGTCGGTCCCCTCGACGATGCGGAGGAGTCGCGCGTAGTTGAGGTGATCCATGAAGCCGTACTCTTCGCTGAGCCCGTTGCCGCCGTGGATCTGGACGGCGGCGTCTGCGGCGTTCCAGTAGGTCTGCGTCGCGAGCCACTTGAATATCGACGTTTCCTCGACGACCGGTCGGTCCCGGTCCATCGCCCACGCACAGCGGAGTCCCGCGGAGTCGGCCGCGTAGCGGTTTGCCCGGCCGCGGGCGACCTTCGAAGAAACCTGCTGGAAGTTCCCGATGGGCTGGCCGAAGGCCTCGCGCTCTTGTGCGTACTCGGTCGCCCGATCCAGCACGTAGTCCGCCAACCCGACGGCCTGTGCGCCGAGTTCCAGGCGACCGAGCGAGAGGAAGTCCATCGCGGCGTAGAAGGCGTCCCCGACCTCCCCCAGAACGCGTTCGTTCGGGATTCGGACGTCGTCGAAGCGGAGCTCCGCCTGTTGGCCGAGCTGGGCCGGCGTGTTGTTGATCGAGCCGAGTTCCCACTCATCCTCCTCGACGATGAAGCAGGTGATCCCGCCGTAGCGTCCGGCTTCGTCCGGCGGCGACGTCCGCGCGAAGACCTGGGCGAAGTCTGCGTACGGGGCGTTCGTGATCCACTGCTTCTGTCCGTTGAGTATCCACTCGTCGCCGTCCCGTTCGGCCGACGTCTGCATCGCGGGCGAGTCCGACCCCGCCGTCGGCTCCGTCTGGGCGAACGCCGTCGACTGCTCGCCGCGGACGACGGGTTCGACGTACTCGGTGCGCTGTTCGTCGTCGGCTAACAGCAACAGCGGCTTCGGCCCCTCGGGACCCGCCAGCACGTGCTCGTTCAGTCCGCGTCCCTTGGAGAAGACATGCGTGATCGCGCGGTACCACGTTACGGTCGATACGCCGGAGCCGCCCACGTCTTCGGGCATGTTCATCGCGTAGAATCCGGCCTCGGCCGACGTCTTCCGAACCGTTTCGATGAGATCGAGATACTCGTCAGTGAGACGACCGTCTTCCTCGTGACCGACTCTGGGGTTCGCGAGGAGGGCTTCGTGCTCGTCCTCGAGCGGTTCGATCTCCTGCTCGATGAATTGATCGAGGTTCTCGAGGATCAGCTCGGTTTCGTCGCCGGTATCGAAAGAGACACCGCTGTCTGCGGGTGCTGCACACATAGGGTAGCTACAAGACGTACCGCGGAAGTCAAATAGCTTCGGATCACCCCCACCCCGTGCTGGGTTTCCAACCGCGTTCGGTGTCGGTCAAGCGCCTGCGGACGGAACGTCAGTCGGCACGTGGGGGGAGTTCACATCTCGAAGGCCCGCGAAGCCTGACGGTCTGCAATAACTATATTACGAAGGACCCGGATGTAAGCGGTGAGGTTTGACATAGCATGAAGGTTGCAGTCCTCGGAGCGGGCTCTATGGGTAACGGTATCGCTCACGTCAGTGCTCTCGGCGGACACTCTGTTATCGTCCGCGACATCGAACAGGAACTCGTCGAAAAAGGCCTCGAGCGCATTGAGGCGAACCTCGAGGAAGGGATCAAGCGCGAAAAGATCACGCCGGCCGAGAAGGAAGACGCGATCGAGCGAATTACCGGAACGGTCTCGCTCGAGGCTGCCGTCGAGGAGGCCGATTTCGTCATCGAGGCGGTCCCTGAACAGCTCGATCTCAAGCAGGACGTCTTCGAGGAGGTCGAGGAGTTCACACCCGACGACGCCGTCGTGGCGACGAACACCTCGTCGCTCTCGGTCACGGAGATCGCGAGCGTCCTCGAGGAGCCGTCTCGCTGCATCGGGCTCCACTTCTTTAATCCGGCGCACATCATGCCGTTGGTGGAGATCGTCGTCGCGGAACAGACGAGCGCGGACACGAAGGAGCTCGCGGACCACTACGTCGAGAGCATCGGGAAGACGCCCACGACCGTCAACGACGTCCCCGGGTTCGCGTCGTCGCGCCTCGGCGCGATGTTCAGCCTCGAGGCGATCCGCATGGCCCAGGAGGGCGTGGCGAGTATCGAGGACATCGACGAGACGATGCGGCTGGGGTACAACCTCCCGATGGGGCCGATCGAACTCGTCGATCACACCGGCGTCGACGTCAACGTCGAAGTGATGGAGTATCTTCGAGAAGAGTTGGGCGAACGGTTCAAGCCACCCCAACTGTTGAAACGCAAACTCCGCGCCGGTAAACTCGGTCGAAAGACGGGCGAGGGGTTCTACGTCTGGGAGGACGGCGAGATCGTGGGTGTGAGCGGCGAGGAGTAGTTCTACCGATCGACAGTCGGCTTTCAGCGTCAGTTTTGAGGTATCCGGATCGCCAGTCAGCCGATCAGATAGCGGCATATTCCGGTCGCGATCGCCATCTACCGTCTCCGTAACCCGCGTATCGCAGCAGAATCGATATCGACGAAATTAGAGCGAGGCGTCGGCGACTCGATTGGCCGCAATTACTGAGACGAGGAACAGAACCGCTTCGGACGCTGTATCGATCTTTCCGGTCAGATGGCACGGAACCCCGTCGCGAAAGTCGACTTTTTATGTTCGGTGATCGCCGTACGAGTGAAAGTGTTCGAGATCCATCGTCCGATCGAAGAGAATAACGGGCTTAGGGTGTTATCTCTATCTCGTCGGACGAGAATAGTGTGCGAAATCAAATCGAAGAGGTGTATGGTACAATTTGGCATGGAGAAGTAGCACCGGCTTTGGCGACGACGGGACAGTGATACCGAAAGCTATCGGTCGTGTCGCTCGAGACAGAGAGACGAGGAATAGTCAGCGAGGGGGCGATGCCGATGGCGGTTCCTCGCGAACCGTGATCCGGTAGTAATCGACGAACTTGACGAGGTCGTACGATTCGAACGCGGCGACGACCTGTTCGGAACCGGCCAGTTCTGAAGTATCAGTCCGGATCAGACGGGGAAGACACTCTTTTGCCTTCTCGGAGAGTTCATCGTAATGGTAGACCCTCGCGTCCGACGGAACATGCTCTATCCGCGATAGTACGACTTTCTCTGTCATGGTATTCTGTAACAGAGTGTGTGCTCCGTCCGTTTGTATATTTCTTCGGCGGAAAACCGCGTTCGGGATGGAAATCGGTCGACCGAGCCCGGCTCAATGCCCCTCGAATTCCGGTTCGCGCTTCTCCACGAACGCAGCGACGCCCTCGGCGTGGTCGTTGGTCTCCGCCGCCGTCGCGATTGCGTCGGTCTCCGCCGCGAGCTGTTCCTCGAGCGATCGATCGAAACTCCGCGTGAGGAGCTGCTTCGCGGCCCCGTACGCTCGCGTCGGTCCGGACGCCAGTTCGTGGGCTAGCTCGTCGAGCCGGCCGTCCAGTTCGTCGTCGGGAACCGATTCGGTCGCCAACCCCCACTCGACCGCCTCGTCCGGCGTGATCGGCCGATCGAGCAAGGCGATGTCCTTCGCTTTCCGAAGACCGACGAATCGAGGCAGGTGGAACGTCGCACCGCCGTCGCCCGGCAGCCCGAGACGCGGGTAGGCGTACTCGAAGCGAGCGTCCTCGCTGATCAGGACGATATCTCCCAGAAGTGCGATTCCGAGTCCGGCACCGGTCGCGACGCCGTTGACCCCGGTGATCAACGGCACGTCCGCCTGATGGAACTGGACGATGGCATCGTGGAGGATCGACGCACCGCGTCGAACGGAATCGGGTCGGTGGCCGTCTTCGGCGAAGCCCTCGACGTCGGCGCCGGCGCAGAATACGCCGTCGGAACCTGTCATGACGGCACATCGCGTACCGTCGTCGACGTTGAGGAACGCCGCTAACTCGAGCAGTTCGTCGCCCATCGTGTCGTTGAGCGAGTTGAATTTCGTTGTGCTGTCGATCGTGATTGACAATACGTTGTCATCTCTTTCGAGGACGAAGTTTTCACACTCCGGTAGTGAACGCGCCATGTTACCAGTAATACAATCGAGTGTTATAATTCTCCTGTTCAATCAGAGCGGTTGAACAGTTCGGTTCGGTGTCGGGGAAAATCAGCGGCGTCGAGTTGACTCGAGTACTCGCCCGGCGAGGATTCGCCGTCAGTCCGCAGTCACCCGCTGTGGATCGGTAGAGCCGATCGAGGAGTCGAAATCGTCGCTCGGTCGGGGATGCACATTTAAGACGACGGGAACCAACGTGTGAGTCGTATGACGGACCGAGACGTCTTTCTCCCGGTCGGTGCACAGCCCACGCTCGACGATCTCGTTGATCAGGCGGTAACTGCGGAGGAGTTAGGATACGATCGCGCCTGGTTTCCGGAATCGTGGGGCCGTGACGTGGTCACGCCGATCGCGACGGCCGCCGAGCGGACCGATGAGATCGGTCTCGGAACGAGCATCGCCAACGTCTACTCTCGATCGCCGGCCCTGCTGGGCCAGACGGCCGCGACGCTACAGGAGGCCAGCGACGGCCGGTTCCGCCTGGGCGTCGGTCCCAGCGGCCCGATCGTTGTCGAGAACTGGCACGGAATGGAGTTCGGTAACCCGCTCCGTCGCACCCGAGAGACGATCGAGATCGTCAAGGAAGTCCTCGCCGGCGACCCGGTCTCCTACGACGGCGAGTACTTCAGCCTCGACGGCTTTCGGCTCCGCTGTGACGCACCCGATCCCACACCGCCGGTCGACGCCGCCGGTCTCGGGCCGAAGGCCGTCGAACTCGCCGGCCGCTTCGCCGACGGCTGGCACGCCGTCAACTACACCCGAGAGGGAGTCGCGGAACGGCTCGCGGATCTCCGTCGAGGCGCCGAACTCGGCGATAGGGATCCGGACGACAGCCGCGTCACCCTCTCCGTGAGCTGTTGCGCCCTTGAGGACGGCGAGCGCGCTCGCGAACTCGTCGCCCAGCACATCGCGTTCTACCTCGGCGGAATGGGGACGTTCTACCGCGACAACCTCGCGCGGCAGGGACGCGAGGAACTCGCCCACGAGATCTACGACGCCTGGCAACGGGGGGACCGCGAGCACGCCACGGAGCTGGTACAGTCGGAGCTCCGCGATCAGATGGGGGCCGCCGGGACGCCCGAGGAGGCCCGGGAGCAGCTAGAACGATTCGAGGATATCGACGGCGTCGACGCGATCTATATCTCGTTCCCGCGGGGGGCGGACCCCGAGGAGATACGCGAGACCATGGTAGCGATGGCGCCGTAATTCGATCGACCGGTCTCGATGAGAGGGGGGATTCGGCCTTCGGCCGACCGCTACGTGCGCCACGATAGGATGACAGGCCTCCGCTCGCCGAGCGACGTCGCCGGTAGGGGACGGCTTTGCCGCTAATCGAAACTTATCGATCGTGGTTCACTACAGCTATCGCTATGAGCGAGTCAGATCGGACGGCCGTCGGCGATCGCGATGCGATCGTCCACCGACTGGAGTTCTCCGTCGAGTGGCCGCCTGGTCACGCGGCGGCGTACGTGATACCGGGCGACGAGCCGATTCTCATTGACGCGGGTACGCCCGGTGAGCGCGGTTCCGAGGAACTACACGCGGAACTGGGCGACCACGGTTACGAGCCGTCGGATATCGAACACGTGGTGCTCACGCACGGTCACACGGATCACGTCGGCCAGACGCCGACACTGCTCGAGGTCGGATCGCCGACCGTCTACGCGCCGAAGCAATTACGAGATCGATTCGAGCGAGACATGGAAGCGGTCGCCGAGAGAACGCGAGCGAATCTGCTCGAGGCCGGCCTCGAACCCGAATACCTCGATTCCGCCAGCGACCGCTTGCTTACCGCTCACCGCACGGTGCGCGAGTCGCTCCCCGCAGACGGGGTCGACGTCTGGATCGGAGACGATCCGTTCACCGTCGGGACGCGCGAGATCGAACCGATCTACTCACCCGGCCATCACATTGGCCACTGCTGTTTCGGGACGACTCTCGGTGGCGAACGAGTGGTGTTTTCCGGCGACATGGCGATCGAACCGTTCCGTGCCCCGGCGCTACTCGTCAACTTCGACGACGGTGTCGAAGACAGCGTGCGAACGTTCTGTGCGACCCTAGAGCGCCTCAAGACGTATCAGTTCAAGCGCGTCCTCCCGGGTCACGGGCCGGTACACGAGCAGTACGAGGAGTGCCTCGACAGATCGATCGCCGATCTAGAGTCCAAACTCGATCGGTGTCTCGATCGGATCGAATCGGGTCGAACGACGGCCTTCCAGATCGCGGCGGAGAGAGCGGGCACGAAACGCGGCATCGGTCGTATCTTCGCGGAAACCGTCGGACTCGTCGCGTATCTCGAGGATCGCGGGGACGTCCGAAGCGTTCTCGAAGACGGCGTCCGGTTCTACGAGAAAAAGTAGCGGTGTGCGACGGCTTCGAGCTCAGAGTGAGTCCCCTCGTCCGGTCCGCTCGGGAGAGCACTCGTTGCCGAGCAGCGCCGTTCGACGGACGATACTATTAATACGAGCGCCGTGATCCCCTTGCCACATGGTGTCACGGATCGATCAGTATCACTTCTACGAACGTGAGTGGGAGAGCTACGAGCAGCTTCGCGAGTCCTTCGAGTGGGAGATCCCCGAGATGCTCAACATGGCGGAGTACGTCTGTGACCGGTGGGCTCGAGAGCGCGGCCGCGTCGCGTTCTTCGCCGAAAACGAGTCGGGCGACCGCCGGGCGGTCGCGTTTCGGGACGTCCAGCGCGACGCGAATCGCCTCGCGAACTACCTCTCGGAAGAGGGCGTCGCCGCGGGCGATCGAATCGGGATCTGCCTCGGACAGCGACCGGAAGCCGCCGTCGCCCACGTCGCGGCGTGGAAGCTCGGCGCCGTCTCGGTGCCGCTCAGCACGCAGTTCGGGGACGACGCCCTCGCCTACCGACTCGACGACTGCCGCGCGACGGCCTGTGTCGTCGGCAACGCGAGCGCGGAGACGCTCCGGTCCGTGCGCGACGACCTCGAAGCGCTGGAGACGGTGGTGACAGTCGATACCGAACCGACGGCGACGGAGACGTCGTGGGACGCGCTCGAGACGCGAGCGTCACGGCGGTTCGAGACGACGGCGACGAACGCCGACGACGACGCGATCATCATCTACACGAGCGGGACGACCGGCGACCCGAAGGGGGTACTGCACGCTCATCGGCTACTCCTCGGTCACCTGCCGACGTTCGCCGAGGCGTTCATCGATAGGGGGACGACGGACGGGACCGTGTTCTGGACGCCCGTCGAGTGGTCGTGGATCGGCTCGCTGTTCTCGCTCGTGATGCCGGCGCTGTACTACGGACGACCGGTGGTCGCCTACGACGCCGATAGGTTCGACGCCGAGTCGGCGTTCGAACTCCTCGAACGGTACGAAGTGACGGACTTCGGGGCGCCGCCGACGGCCCTGCGGATGATGATGCAACTCGATGCTCCGGCGGAGAAATACGACCTGGCGTCCGTCCACCGAGTCGGTGCGGGCGGCGAAGCGGTCGGCGAGAGCGTCGTCGATTGGGTGGCGGACACGTTCGACGGAGCGCCCCTCGAAGAGCTCTTCGGGCAGACCGAAGCGAACCTCGTCATCGGCGACTGTAGCTCGTTGAAACGCCCCCGGCCTGGGAAGATGGGGCTCGCCGCGCCGGGCCACGAGGTAGCGATCGTCGATCCGGAGACGGCCGAGCCGATCGACGAACCAGGCGAAATCGGCGAGATCGCAGTCCGATACGAGGGCGATCCGGTCTGCTTCGAGGAGTACTGGAAGAAACGGGACCTGACCGATCGGAAAGTCCGGAACGGCTGGCTGCTGACCGAAGACCTCGGCTCGGTCGACGAAGACGGGTTCTTCTCGTTCGAGGGTCGCAAAGACGACGTGATCATCACGTCGGGCTACCGCGTGAGTCCCGAGGAGATCGAAGAGACGATAGCGAGCCACGCGAGCGTCGCCGACGTCGCAGTAATCGGTATCCCGGACGACGAACGAGGAACGGTCCCGAAAGCGTTCGTCGTCGTTGCAGACGACGGTCGGCCGACGGCCGAACTCGAGGAGACGCTCGAGACGCGCGTCAAAGACAGATTAGCGCCCTATGAATACCCGCGTGAGATCCAGTTCATCGAGGAACTCCCCAAGACCTCCACCGGGAAGATCCGACGGAAGTCCCTCCGCGAGCGTGAGGGCGTCGCGAACTCGTAAACGTGTATTGAGACTCGAGGACAGTCTCGTACGATTCCCGTTCTCCCCTGTGTGCGGTGATATCGGCTCGGAGGTGCATGTGAGCGGGAGAAGTACACGCGCTCGTCAGCGCGTCTCCCTGACAGTACGATCGGAGCAGTCGCGAGGGCGTAGTACACCGAGCACTGTCGGCTCGCTCCATAGCCGGCGCGATTCTCCACCGTCGATCGGCACCCGATCACTCCGGAGAGTGAGTCGTGGAGAATGCGTAATCACCTCATTCGAAATGCCACCGACGACCTTTCTTAATAACACCCATAGGACGTTATAGCCACGTCGAAATGCTTTGAGGTAGCGCAGATACCAAATTCGGGCGCTGGGAGTGACAGAGTGGCACGATCGAATTACGACGAACAGACCGGTCAGAGATCGGTTTTACATATTACAAATCATAAACAAAGCCTATTACTACCGCGAGTGGTAGTGACACACGCACCCATGAGAAACGCTGTAATCGTCGATGCAGTGCGAACGCCGTTTGGCAAGCGAGACGGATCGTTCCGGGATACACATCCGCAGGACCTGGCCGCCGAACCGCTCGAGGCGCTGCGCGAGCGCAACGGCTTCGAGCCGGAGACGATCGAAGACGTCATCTACGGCTGTGTGACACCCGTAGACGAGCAGGGGCTCAATATCGCCAGACTTGCACCGATGGTCGCCGGCTGGGGCGATATCGTCCCCGGCGTCCAGTTGAACCGGATGTGTGGCTCGGGCCAGCAGGCGACCAACTTCGCCGCGGCGAACGTCATGGCCGGTCAGCACGACGTGCTCATCGCGGGCGGGGTCGAACACATGACACGCGTCCCGATGGGGTCGGACGGCGCCGAGGGCGCCGACGGGGAAGGCTCCGTCACCGACACCTACTTCGAGTACTTCGACGAGCTGACCCATCAAGGGGAGGGAGCGGAGCGCATCGCCGAGGAGTACGGCTTCTCGCGCTCGGAGCTCGACGAGATTGCCGCCGACTCCCAGCGCCGCTGGAAGCGAGCGTGGGACGAAGGTCGTTACGACGAGCAGATCACGCCCGTCGAGACCGAACTCGACGGCGAGGAAATCGTCGTCGAGCAGGACGAACATCCGCGTCCCGGCACCGACGAGGAGACGCTCGCCGAACTGCCGCTGTCGTTCCGCGAGGAGGGCGAGGGCTTCCACCACCCCGGCAACTCCTCGGGGATCGTCGACGGCTCGGCAGCGTTGTTGATCGCCAGCGAGGAGGCCGCCGAGGAACACGGCTGGGAACCGATGGCCCGCATCGTCCAGACCGAGGTCGTCGGCGTCGATCCGATCACGATGCTGAAGGGACCGATTCCGGCGACCGAGAACGTCCTCGAGCAGGCCGACATGGACCTCGCGGATATCGATCTGTTCGAGGTCAACGAGGCGTTCGCGTCGGTCGTCGCGGCCTGGCTCGAGGAGACGGGGGCGTCCTGGGAGGACGTCAACGTCAACGGCGGCGCGATCGCCCACGGCCACCCGCTGGGCGCGACCGGCGCGATGCTCATGACGAAGCTCGCTCACGAACTCGAGCGCACCGGACAGGACACCGCGCTGTCGGCGATGTGCATCGGCTTCGGCCAGGGCGTCGCTACCATCCTCGAGCGGGTCTAGCGGCGACCGCGTGTCCTGCTAACTGCGCCGATTCGCTCGTTTTCAGCGGGTAACAGAGAACGCTATTCGTATCGTGATGACCGCTCGTGCTGTCGGCTCCGCGCTCATAGCCGGCGAGAGCGGGGCCACAGAGCACGCGGAACTCGCACTGCCACTGCGCTCGTTCGGCTTCGCTCTCTGGCGAGGGAGAAGCTGGATCGAACTTCCGACCTGAACAGAGCGGGGCGAGGAGATCCGACTCGTGCGGATATCGCGCGGAGAACGGTGAAAGGCCGGGGAAACCGGCCCGACACGGGGTTTCATGAGCAGGGGAGATGACAACGGATGGATTTGGCTGGTTGTGCGGCTGCGATCTACCCCTGCGTTACGGAGATTCATCAGCGGCGACCATAAGTGTGTGGTGCGGTATCAAACAACTCGTTCGGCGATAGGACGTCGTACCGACCTTCGTCAGCCCCACGATGGGATCACCATCGGCGGGAGACGATGACTCCGGACGAGCCTCAAAAGCGTCCTCGAGCCGGGCTGCGTCCTCGCTCGATCGCGACCATCGTCCTTCGATTCCGCGTAGGTCCGATCGAACGACGTCGACGAGCGAGCGTCTCCCACTCGTTCAGACGTATCCGGCGTCGACTTTCATCGCGCGGCCGGTCACGTACGAGGCGTCTTCGCTGGCCAAGAACGCGACACAGGACGCGATCTCTTCCGGATCGCCCCAGCGGTCGAGCGCGGTCTGGCGACGCATGGCCTCCTGCTCCGCTTCGGAGTACCACTCGTCGGTCATCGCCGTGTCGACCAGGCCCGGACAGACCGCGTTGATGCGCACGTCGTACTGTGCGAACTCGCCGGCCACGGATCGCGTGAAGTGAAGTACCGCCGCCTTCGTGAGCGCATAGGTCGTGATGGGCGCCGGCTTCCATCCCGCCATCGATGCCGTGTTGATGATCGCCCCGCCGCCGCTCTCCTCGAAAACGGGAAGTGCGGCGTGGCAGCCGTTCCAGACGCCGTTCAGGTTCACGTCGATCAGGTCGTCCCTGTGTTCCCGTGTCGTCTCGCGGAACGAGCGAGCCTCGCCGATTCCGGCGTTGTTGAACAGAATGTCCAGGCCGTCGTGCGTTTCGGCGGCGGCGAGCAGACACTCCTCGAACCGATCGTAGTCGCTGACGTCGAGCGATCGGAATTCGGCCACCCCGTCCGCCGCCTCGTTCGCCTCGATCCGTTCGACGGTTTCCTCGCCGCCGTCGTCGTCGACGTCGGTAACGACCACGTCGACGCCCTCCTCGGCCAGCCGATGCGCCGTCGCACGGCCGATACCCGACGCACCGCCGGTGATGACCGCAGTCTTGTCTCGTAACCCTCGCATTCGCCCCCAAAGATGCGTGTCTCCCACAAGAAAGTATGGATGGACCTCCGCCGAATCTCTCCCGACTTCATCATACCTCCGTTGTACCATAGAGTGGCACTTCCTGGCATATGTACCATCTGGGGTAGTTTTATACGGTTCACCGAAGCAACCCAATATGTGATAGCGCATGGCACAGGAGATTAGCGTCGACGACGATACGGCGAGGGACTTCCTCGAGGAGATGCTCCGCATCGACATCTTCGAGGAAGAAACGAAGGACCGATTTGGCGACGGAGAAATACCCGGGTTCGTCCACCTGAGCGGTGGACACGAGGGATCACACGTCGGAATGGGGGCCGCGATGCGAGAGGACGACTGGCTGGCCGTCGGCGGTGCGCGACTCATCGGTCAGTACATCGCGAAGGGCGTTCCGCTGACCGAGATCATGGCGGAACTGTACGGACGCGTCGACGGGTCTAACAAGGGCCACGGCGGGCAGATGCACGTCTCCGACGTCGACCGGAAGCTGTACGGCCACGCCGCGACCATCGGCTCCGGACAGAACCCGGCGGTCGGGCTCGCGCTGGCCGAAGAGATGAAAGGGACCGACAACGTCGCGGTGACGACTATCGGCGACGGCGGGACGAGTCGCGGCTCGTTCCACACGGCGCTCGTCTTCGCCGCCTACTGGGACCTCCCGGTCGTCTTCGTCATCGAGAACAACCAGTGGGCGATATCGACGCCGGCCGAGTCGCTCTCGCCGGACAACCTCTCCGACTACGGGATCCCGCACAATATGCCGACCGAGAGCATCGACGGGAGCGACGTGGAGGAAGTGCACCGCGCGGTCTCCGACGCGATCGAACGCGCCCGGAACGGCGAAGGGCCGTCGGTCATCGAGAGCCGCGTCGTCAGACTCGTTCCTCACTTCGAGGGCGACAAGGAGACGTATCGCGACGAGGAGGAGTACGAACGACTCAAGGAGGAGAAGGATCCGATCGAGAACTACCGCGAGCGGTTGCTCGAGAACGATATCGTGACCGAGGGCGAAATCGAAGACATGATCGCGAACATCGAATCGGAAGTGGAGGAAGCCGTCGAATTCGCTCGAGAGAGCCCCGAACCGGAGCCAGAAGCGGCCTACGATCACGTCTACAGAACGCCCCTCTACGGGCAGGGTGAGTGACGATGGCGCGGGAGATCACGTACGTCGAGGCGATCGCGGAGGCGATCGACGAGGAACTGGAACGGGACGACGACGTCATTCTGTTCGGCGAGGACGTCGAGGAGTTCGGCGGCAACTTCGGCGAGACCGAAGGGCTGTACGAGAAACACGGTCGCGATCGGGTTCGCAACACGCCCCTCTCGGAGATCGGTATCGCGGGGATGGCGCTCGGCGCCGCCGTCGGCGGCATCCGTCCGGTCGCGGAGCTACAGTTCGCCGACTTCGCGGCGACGGCCGGGGACGAGGTCTTCAACCAGATCCCGAAGCAGCCCTACGTCAGCGGCGGCCAGATCGAGGCGCCGCTCACGATCTTCGCCCCCTCTGGGGCCGGCATCGGCGCGGGCGCCCAACACTCCCAGTCCGTCCATTCGTGGCTCGGGAACGTTCCGGGCTGGGTCGTCGTCACCGCGACGACGCCGTACGACGCGAAAGGGCTGTTCAAGAGCGCTATCAGGGACGATAACCCGGTCTTCTTCCTCCCGCACAAGATGCTGAGCGAGACGAAAGGCGAGGTTCCCGAAGACGAGTACACGCTCCCGCTCGGAGAGGCCGCAGTCGAGGAGGAGGGCGAGGACGTCACCGTCGTTGCCACACAGCTCATGTTCCACCGAGCGAAGGAAGCCGCCGCCGATGTCGACGCGGACGTCGAGATAGTCAACCCCCGGACGTTCGCGCCGCTCGACACGGAGACCATCGCCGAGAGTGTCCGCAAGACGGGGCGGTTAGTGGTCGTCGACGAGACCGTGGAGAGATACGGAACGCAGGGCCACATCGCGAACGAGATCGTCGAGAACGATTTCTTCAGCCTCGATGCGCCGCCGAAGACGATCGGCGTGAAGGACGTGCCGATCCCGCTTAGCCCCGTTCTCGAACAGGAGGTTCTGCCATCCGCGGACCGCATCGCCGACGGAATCGAGTCGCTCTTCTGACGACGCGGGGACGCAGTCCCCGTCCGCGGTCTCGTGACCGTCGATCGGTCGTCTCCGAGCATTCGCTCGGCGGAGGTGAGGACGTGAGCCGGTACGTTTCTAGTTCGATGGCTTCGAGAGAAGCGAACACCTCTGTCGGCGAGCGCGGCGAATACGAGACTGTCGTACCAAACGGGCCCTCGGTAGCGTAACAACCGGCGACGGAAAGCGGACCGGGCTTGGTGAGATTTTAAATATCAGGGTGGACCACGATACCACCATGGTAGAGGTAGTGCGGATCCCGAAGCTCGGACTGAGCGACTACGGCGATCTGGTCTCCTGGGAGGTCGACGAAGGCGACCGCGTCACGGAAGGAGAGATCGTCGCCGTCCTCGAGTCGGACAAGGCGAGCGCCGAGATCGAAGCGTCCGCGAGCGGGACCCTGCTCGCTCAGTACGTCGAGGAAGGCGAAGAGATCGCGATCGAAGTGGGGAAACCGCTCGCGGTGATCGGCGAGGAGGACGAACAGGCACCCTCGCTGTCGGAACTCGAAGGCGGCGAGGAGAGTAGCGAACCTGTATCGAGCGGCGAGTCGACGTCCGACACAGATGCCGATTCCGCTAAGGGGGCAGAAGCTAACGGCGGATCGGCGGCCGCGGAGGTCAAAGCGACGCCGCGGGCGAAACGGCGCGCCAACGAGGAAGACATCGACCTCGTGGGGATCGACGGGACCGGACCGCAGGGAGCGGTCACCGAGAGCGACGTCGAGGAGTACCTCGAGTCCGCCGAAGCGGAACCGGCGGCGGGCGGCGAAGTCGAGCCGGCGGACGACGGCGATGGGAGCGAAGCGAGCGCGTCGACGGACGTGAAGGCGACGCCGCGGGCGAAACGGCGCGCGGAGGAGGCCGGGGTCGATCTGACGCGAGTCGAGGGAACCGGACCGCAGGGTGCGATCACCGAGAGCGACGTCGAGGAATTCACGAGCCGCGAAACCGGTTCGGGGGCCGAGGAGACGACCGGCGCGAGCGAGGAGGCGACCGCCGGCGGTCTCACCGTCACGGAGTCGCGGGAGCTCACCGGCGCTCGAAAGACGATCGCGGAGCGGCTGAGCGAGAGCGCTCGAGAGAAACCGCACGTCATGGGGACGCGCGACATCGGCATCGAGCGCCTCGAGGAGGTCAGAGATCGACTCGAGGAGAAGGGTGTCGACGTCTCGCTGAACGACCTCATCCTCCACTTCGTCGGCCGGACGCTCGAGGACCTCCCCGAGTTCAACGCGCACTTCGAGGACGGCGAACACCGCCTCATCGACGAGGTCAACGTCGGCTACGCGGTCGACAGTGAGCGCGGGCTCATGGTGCCAGTGATCGACGACGTGCCGGGTCGCGACCTCGAGGAGTTAGCGTCCGAGCGGCGACGACTCGTCGAAGCGGTCCTCGAGAACGAACACGCGCCGTCGGATATCCAGGGCGGGACCTTCACCGTCACCAACGTCGGGGTCTTCGACATGGACGTCTCCTACTCGATCATCAATCCGCCCGAGGTGGCGATCCTCGCGCTCGGCCGCCGCAAGCCGATCCCAGTCGAGCGCGACGGCGAGGTCGACTTCGAGCGGGCGATCACGTTCAGCCTCACGATCGACCACCGCGTGCTCGACGGCGCGGACTCGGGCGCCTTCCTCGATCGACTCGCCGAGTACCTCGAGTACCCCGGTCGGGCGTTCGACGCCGTGTAAACCGGGCCGAAACCGTGACGAGTGCTCGACAAAACAGGCGGCGAATAGGGCCCTCCGCTGGTCGATCCCCGTCAGGGCCCGAACTCGGAATCCGCAAGGACCTCGTCGTGGAACCGCTCGTTCTCCGCGGACCGCTCGGGCGGAAACAGACACATTACGTGATCGACGCCGAGATCCTCGAGCGCCCGCAGCCGCTCGCGACACGCCTCGGCCGGCCCCGCGACAGCGAAGCGGTCGCCGAGGTACTCCCACACCTCGTCGCCGATGTCGTCCAGCGCGGTCGCCTCTTCGTCGCCGTGCTCCTGCATGTCGTGGGCGTCGACGAGCGAGCGCAGTTCATCGCGGACCTCGCTCGGCGCGTCCTCGACGGAGAAACTGAAGTTGTGGTAGGCGATGGGTTCGATGACCGGCTTGAGCTTCTCGACCGCCTCGGCCCGCGTATCGGCCACGCAGGTCGGCGTGAGGGTCACGATATCGAGATCGTCGAGCGACCGCCCGGCCCGTTTAGCCCCCTCACGGATATTTGCCAACCCGAGATTCTCGACGGTGTCGGGGTTCGGCCCGCCGCCGAAGATGACGCCATCGGCCACTTCGCCGGCCATTCGAAGCGTCTTCGGCCCCTCGGCGGCGACGTAGACGGTGCCGTCCCGCTGGCGGGACTCGAGGCGGAAGGGTTCGCCGCCGAACGTGACCTCCTCGCCGCGGAGCAGTCGCCGGAGTTTCCCGGCGCTCTCCGCCAGCTCGTCGACGGTGGCCGGTTGTTCGCCGACCGAGTAGACGGCGCTATCGCCGGCACCGATCCCCAAGACGGTTCGGCCGTCGGCGATCTGCTCGAGCGAGGCGATCGCGTTCGCCGTCACCGAGGGGTGTCGGCTCTTGGGATTGGTGATGCCGGGCGCGATCGTCAGTTCGTCGGTCTCCATCGCACACGCCGTGAGCGTGACGTAGAGGTCGGTGTAGAGCTGCTGAGAATCGATCGCCCAGAGGGCGTCCCAGCCCCACCGCTCGAGCGAGCGGGCGTACTCGGTCGCATCGGCGACCGAATCGGTGGCAACGAACCCTCCGAACTTCATGAGTCGTCGGGCTCGTAGCCGTAGACTTCGCGGGCGCGCTCTTCGGTGATTAGTCCCCGTTCGATGTCCGCCTCGACGGCCTCGGGGTCGCGGTCCTCCGGATCGCCGTATCCACCCGGCGTCGCCGAGACGAGCGTGAGCGTCTCGCCGGGCTCGAGCACGCCGGGGCCGTTCGGCGGCACCTCCTTCTCGTCGTCTGAAGAGGCAGTGGTGGCCCGCTTTCCCGATCGACCGCCGCGGAAGCCCGACGGATCGCGGTCGGCCCGGCCGGAGGTGAGCGCGAAGTACACCGGTCTGTCCGTCGGATTGGAGTACGATGTCCGCATCGCCGGTCCGGAGCGATGTTCGCCGGCCCCCTCAGTGTCGGGAACTAACGCCGTCTCCTCCCAGAGAAGCGGACTGTACCGCTCGAACATCTCGACCGGCGTGTTCTGCCCGTTGTACGGGAAGTAGACGCCGGATATGCCGTCTTTGTCGGTGCTGGGCGGGAGGCCGCCGGCCGTCCCGCCGACGGCGATGAACTCCTCGCCGTTCTCGTCGGCGCCCGAGAACGGCGCGAGTTGAATGCCCGCCATCTCCGAGAGCGCCGATTCGGGGACGACCTGTCCCAAGGCGCGGATGAGCGCGTCCTCCGCCCGCGAGTAGGTGAGGTGGCGCCCCATCGTCGCCTTTGGCCGATCGCAGTTGAGGATCGAACCCTCCGGTGCGGTCACCTCGATGGGGCGGAAGAACCCTTCCGCGTTCGGGAGGTCGGGAACCAGCATGCACTTCACGATATACTCGGTGATGGTGACGATGTTCCCGAACGGACAGTTGATGCCGCCGTCGACCTGCGCGGACGTCCCGTCGAAGTCGATTTCGAGGGCGTCACCGTCGATCGTCGCGGCGACCTGGATCTCGAGGTCGTGGTCGGCGATGGCGAACTCGATCGAGTCCTCGTAGGTGCCGTCGGGTAGGTCTGCGAGTTTCTCGCGTAGCGCGTGCTCCGTGCGGTCGATGACCTCGCTCGCGACGCGGTCGAAGGTCTCGGGGCCCCGTTCGTCGACGATTTCGCGAACGCGTTCCTCGCCGACCGTGTTCCCCGATCGCAACGCCTCGAGATCGCCGAGCGCCTGGTGGGGAATCCGGACGTTGCTCCGAATGAGGGAATCGACCGCGTCGTTTCGGTCGCCGGCCTCGTAGAGTTTCGTCGGCGGAATCAGGATCCCCTCCTCGTACACCTGTTCCGCATCCGTCGACCAGCCGCCGCGGTTCCCGCCGACGTCGTCGGTGTGACCGAGACTGCCCACGATTCCGACGAGCTCTCCGTCGTGGAAAACGGGATTCAGGACGACCACGTCGGACAGGTGGCCGCCGCCGATCCAGGGATCGTTCGTGATGATGGTATCGCCCGGTTCCAGCGTTTCCGGCGGGAAGTGATCCTCGAGGATGAGCCTCGTCGTTCGGGAGAGCGCCCCCGAGAGAACGGGGACGGACTGGTCTGAGAGGCCGATCGCGTCGCCGTCGGCCGTCATGACCGCCGTCGACGCGTCGGCTCCCTCTCGAATAGAGAAGGAGTACGCCAGCCGTTCGGCGGCGTCGTACATCTCGTCGGCGGTCGCTTGGAGTCGGTTCCACAGCACCTGGGTCTCCAGGCCTGCCGAATCGGCCGTGTCGGTGTCGTCTGTCGTGCTCATAGTTCGATGGTGATGTCGTAGTTGTCGGCCACGGTGATGCTCGAGTCGGGATCGGCGACGACCGTCGTCTGGTCGGCCTCGACGACGACGGGACCCTCCATCGTCTGGCCCGCCTCGAGTCCGTCCCAGCGGTAGACGTCGGTCGCGATGGTTCCCTCCTCAGCGCCGAAGTAGACGTCGCGGCTGTCCGGTTCGTCGTTCCCGTCCTCCGGAACGGCGAGCTGTGCGGTTTCGGCGGTGCGGTCGGCCTCGCTGAGTTCGAGTCGGTAGGTGAGTACCTCGACCGGGAACTCCAGAGTCTCGCGGTTGAACGTCTCCTGGTAGGTCCGCTCGAACGCCTCGCGAGCGACGTCGGGCGTCACGTCGTCGACGTCGCATCCCTCGAGAGGGACCTTGATCTCGTGTCCCTGGTCGACGTGGCGCATGTCGAGGCTGAGCGACGCCTCGGTCTCGTCCGGATCGATTCCGGCCCGCTCGAGGACGTCAGCGGCCTCCTCCCGGAGGGACGCGAACTGTCGGTCGAAGTCCTCGGCGGACAGCGCCTCGAGGACGGCCTGGCTCGTCGAACTCGCCTCGTACATACGGGGCGCTTCCGTGAGCCCGATCGACGAACCGACGCCCGCACCGTACGGGCAGACGACCTCGTCGATGTCGAGTTTACGGGCGACCCGGAACGCGTGCGAGGGGCCTGCGCCGCCCAATGCGGTCATCGAGAGACCGCGCGTATCGAGGCCGCGAGAGGCGGCGTAGCGGCGAAACGCCGTCGCCATGTTCTCGTTGACGACCTCGAACACGCGCCACGCCGCCTCCGTGATCGACACGTCCAGCGGCTCGGCGAGATCCTCGGCGAAGATGGACTCGGTCTTCTCCGCTGCCAGATCCATCCGTCCGCCGTAGAAGTTCTCGGGGTTGAGGTAGCCGAGTAACAGCGACGCGTCCGTCACCGTCGGCTCCTCGCCGCCCTGATTGTAGCAGATCGGGCCGGGATCGGACCCGGACGACTCCGGGCCGACCTCGATGAGCCCGACGTCGTTCACGGAGGCGATCGAGCCGCCGCCGGCTCCGATCTCGGTCAGATCGATCAGCGGCGAGACGAGGTCGTAGCCGCTTCCCTCCTTGAACCGGTGGACGCGAGCGACGTCGGCCTTGTACTTCATCCGCACGTCGCCGCCCTCGACGATCGATCCCTTCGCCGTGGTGCCGCCCATGTCGAACGAGAAGACGTCCTCCTGATCGTGGTTCTCGCCGAAGATACGCGAGGCGAGGACGCCCGCCGCCGGTCCGGATTCGACGAGTCGGATCGGTTCTGCCTTCGCCGTTCGAACGTCGACGACACCGCCCGACGACGTCATCATGTAGACTTCGCCCGCGAATCCCTCTGTTTCCAGTTCAGACCGCAAGAAGTCGAGGTAGTCCGCCACAACGGGTGAGACGTAGGCGTTGATGACGGTGGTCGACGTCCGCTCGTACTCCCTGATGACGGGAACGACCTCCGATGACAGTGAGACGTTTAGATCGGGGTATTCGTCCTCGATGACGTCCGCCACAGCCCGCTCGTGCTCGTCGGACTCGTAGGAGTGCAACAGCGAGACGGCGACGGAATCGACGTCGTGGTCCTCGACCAGCGTCCGAGTCCGCTCGCGGACCTCTTCGCGGTCGAGCGGTTCGACGACTTCGCCCGCGTCGTTCAGACGCTCGTTCAACTCGAGTCGGCGCTGGCGGGGTACCAGCGGGTCGGGGTACTCCATCTCCCAATCGAACATGTCGTAGCGCGACCCGCGTCGCAGTTCCAGCGTATCGCGGAACCCCTCGGTCGTCAGCAGCCCCGTCGTCGCGCCGGTGCCTTCGATGAGCGTGTTCGAGACCAACGTCGTCCCGTGGATGACGGTGTCGAGTTCCTCGAACGCGACGCCGTTGTCCTCGAGAATTCGATGAGCGCCGGTCAGCGCCCCCTCAGCCGGGTTTGCCGGCGTCGTCGGCTCCTTGTCGACGGTGACTTCGCCGGACTCTCGATCGACCAGCGTGAAGTCCGTGAAGGTACCCCCGATGTCTATGCCAAGTGTATACATGTGCTGTTCGTCCCCGGAGTCCACAGCCGGTCCAATATATGTTGTGGTGAATGTTAGCAATGGAGTTCAAAAGCCACGATCCCGGCGGGACGATCATACCTAGTCGTGAAACGACCGAACGAAGACGCGAGGATCTCTCGATTCGAGCGGGGGACTCTCAGAGACGGTCGTCCTCGATGATCGCGAGCAGGTCCTCGATCAATCCCGGAACGGGGTACTGGAACCAGGCGTTGCGGACGTCGTCGCTCGCGCCGGTATCGTACTGATTGGCGCCCCAGCAGCAGATAGTGAGCATGACGAACGCCGAGAACGCCTGCCAGTAGCGGACGCGCTCGCGGTCGACTGTCCGTCCCGTCCGGCGCTCGTACTCGTCGTAGAACCACTCCCGCTCGAGCAGCGAACAGGCGAGTTCGGGCCGCTCGATCGGCTCGACGAGTTTGCCGGCGAAGTACCGCGTGCTCGCGTAGCCGAGGTCGAACAGCGGATCGCCGACGCGGGCGAACTCCCAGTCGAGCAGTCCGGTGATCCGATCGTCGTCGATGAGGGCGTTTCCGATCCGGAAGTCGCCGTGGACAAGCGTCGTTTCGGGAACGGTCGGTTCGTTCGCGCGGAACCAGCGGATCGCCTCCTCGACTGCCGGCTCCCGCTTCATTTCGGCGTTCCGGTACAGTTCCTCCCAGCGGTCGATCTCGCGTGTGACGACCTCGTCCGGTGGCACGTCCTCGATCCCCGGCACCGCCGATCCGTCGATCGCGTGGACGCCCGCGGTGGCATCGACGAACTGGTCCGGAAGCGTCCGGTCCGGGGAGTCCCACGCGTCGTAGAGTTCCCGTCTATCGCGCGGATCCCACGTGATCGGCGGCTCTCCCTCGAGATGGTCCATGACGAAGAGGCCGCGTTCGAACGGTCCGCCGGCCTCGTCGAACCAGCGGACCCGCGGGACCGGCACGGGTGCGTCCTGCGCCGCCGCGAGCGTCTCGTACTCCGTCCGGATGTCGTTGCCGGGCAGCGATTCCGCGTCGGCGTCGTGCTGGAGTTCGTTCTCCGCCCGCAGGACGAGTCGCTCGGTCACCTCGTCGCCGCCCTCGCGATAGCGAGCCGTGAACGAAACCGTGTCCCGCGACCACCCTTCAGTGTGAGCGACGATGTCGTCGACGGACACCTCTCCGTCGCCGAGCGTGTCGGAGAGGTACGTCGAGAGCGTGTCCGAGGAAAACTCCGTCATTCGTCGCCCTCCCGACCGAGCAGTCGGAGTTGCTCGTCGACGCGAGTACGGAGGAACTCGTACAGCGGTCGCCGAGCGATCGCAGCGGCGTCCCCGTCTAACTCCGCGTCGATCGTCGCCAGGACGTCGTCCGCAGCGGTCACCAGCGTCTCTTCGACGTCCCGAGTCGGCCCGTCGACGGTATCCAGTTCACCGCGAGCGTCGTCGATCGCGCTTTGCACCGTCGGCGAGTCAACGTCGTCTCGCTCGAGCACCGACTCGAGTTCGTCCAGGCTCTCGCAGAGGGCTCGGCGCTGCGTCCGAACGGCCGTCTCACGGCCGGCGACTTCGCCGGCCAAGAACTGGAGCGTCGAGGCCATCGATCCGACCTGCGCGTGGACGAACTCGTCGTCGCCGACGGCGGGTCGCACTTCCTCGCGCGTGAAGGTGGCGAATCGGTCCAGTATCCGCTCGGGGTCGAGGTATGGCATACCACGGTATAGTACGGTATCGTTACAAAAACCTGCGGGTCGTCTCGCGGTGCTACCCGGGGTAGCCGAACAGGTGACCGGCGACGTTGCGCTTCCGAATCACCTCCGAGCCCTCGGTGATCCGGTAGCGGCGGTGGTGGCGGTGTGGTCCATCGAGGAAGGCGGTTCAGCCGTCACAGTGGTCGACGGGGCCGCTTCAGTTCACGAAACTCGCATCGACGGCGCTCATACTGTGTCGAAACCGACCAGTACTGTCCGCACCAGCGGCGAGTGTCACGTCGTCGAAAGTCGGGATCAGCCCCGGATGTAACCGCCGTTGACGCTCACCACTTCGGCGGTGATCCAGTCGGCGGCGTCGCTGGCGAGGAAGACGACCGTGTCGGCGATGTCCTCTGGTTCACCGAGTCTGCCGAGCGCGTACGATTCGCGTACCTTGTCGCCGTATTCGGCGAGCCAGTCCTCGGTCGCGGGCGTTTCGGTCGTCCCCGGCGAGACGACGTTCAACCGGACGCCGTGTTCGCCGACCTCCTTCGCGACGTTCATCGTGAACGCGACGTTGGCCGCTTTCGCGCCACCGTAGACGGCGAGGCTGGGATCGTTCCCCTTGTACGAGTCGCTGGCGTAGTTGATGACGCACCCGCTCTCCTGTTCGATCATGTAGGGAAGCGCCGCGTGCGTACAGTTCATCGTCCCGAAATACGTGACGCCGACCGACCGGTCCCAGTCCTCTGGGGTCGACTCGAGGAACGACGACGTTCCCGTGCTCAGGCCGGCGTTGTTTACCAGCACGTCGATCGAACCGAACTCGCCGACGGTGGCGTCGATCATGTCTTCCGCTTCGTCGTACGAGGAGACGTCCGTCTCGATCGCGATGGCTCGAGTATCGTACTCGTCTTCCAGCGCAGCAGCGGTCTCTTCGGCGCCGCCGACGTCCACGTCGGCGACGGTGACGTTTGCGCCCTGCGCCGCGAACGTTTCGCAGACTGCTTTGCCGATTCCGCTCGCACCGCCGGTGACAACTACGACATCGTCCGTAAAGTCGAACTTCTCTGCGAAGGAGGTGGCTGACATACAGTCCCAAGGTTTTGGGGCGGCTCATATAACGTTACGGAATGGATCCGATCGCAGTCACTCTCCGAGACAACAGTCCAATCGCCTCGAACTGGTGACGGACGGCCGACCCACGGTTCGCGTTCTCGCGAGACGATCGTCGATGACAGCACTTCCCCTTCCCGTCGAACGGAGAGGACGGACGTCGACAGCGTCCCTGCGATAGTTTCACAATGGACCGTGGGTATCGCCTACTAGGAACATGAATCGAAGTGAGTTGACGGAGACTACGGCAAGGAATCCGAACGCGACCGCACTGGTAGCGTCTGCGGCCGGCTTCAGGCAGATAACTCGAGCATAGAATGACGTACGAGAGCATATACGAATCCGTCGTCGAACTGTACGACCGCGAACGCTGTTGGGACGACCTAGTCACGGTGGGTGACCGTCGGTCGTTGAACGTGGCCGAGGAGGCGCTCGGCCGCCACGGTGACTCCGAGGAAATCGGCCTCCGATTGCGCGACTTCGAGACCGGTTCGAAGGAGACGTATTCCTTTTCGGAACTCGACGACGCGTCCAACAGAGTGGCAAACTACCTCGCTGAAACAGCGGAGCCGCGCGATCGGATCGCCGCCATGCTTCCGGCCCAGTTGGAGCTCTACGCCACCGCGTACGGCGTCATCAAATCTGGACGGGTCTACGTGCCACTGGCGCCGCTGTTCGGTCCCGAAGCGTTACAGTATCGGCTAGCGGATTCCGGCGCGTCGGTGCTGGTGACGTCGGCCGAACACGTCCCGAAGCTCGACGGTGAGATGGTGCCGACGCTCGAGACCGTCCTCGTCGTCGACGGGACCGACGCAATCGATCCCGACGATCGACCGGACGGGATCGAACTCGAGTCGTACGACGCAATCCGACGTTCCGGGACGGAGTTCGAAACGGTCGACAGCCATCCGAGCGACACGTACGCCATCAAATACACGAGCGGAACGACGGGTCAACCGAAGGGGTGTCCGTCGACGCACGAGGGAACGGTTCGGCTCCACTCGTACTTCGAGCACGTGGTGGATCTGCGATCGGCGGACAGCTACTTCGTCGCGGCGTCGCCGGCGTGGTCGTACGGCTTCACCGTCGGGATGCTCGCGGCGGGGTTACGCGGGACCGCCGTCGGCTGCTACCGCGGTCCGTTCGATCCCGAACGACTGCTCGAGACATTCGAACAGTTCGAGGTGACGAACGCGATGGTACCGCCGACGGGGCTTCGAAAGCTCCGGGCGTCGGCTGCGTCGCCCGACGAATACGATATCGATCTCCGGGTGCTCGTCTCCGCCGGCGAATCGCTGGACGAGTCGACCGTCGAGTGGTGCGACGACGCGTTCGGGACGCAGCCGCTGGACGCCTACGGGCAAACGGAATCGGGGATGGTCGTCGCCAACTACCCGTTCCCCGACTGGGAGATCAAACCCGGGAGTATGGGCAAGCCGGTTCCCGGCTACGAGGTGGCGCTGCTCGGCGAAGACGGGAACGACGTCGGTATCGGCGAGGTCGGCGAAATCGCCGTCGAGCGCGACGAGAACGCTCGCGCGAGCGGGTACTGGGGGAAGTCCGAAACGTCGATCACGGCCTACAGCGGTCGGTGGTGGCGGACCGGTGACCTTGCCAGACGCGACGAGGACGGCTACTTCTGGTACGTTTCGCGGGCGGATCAGGTGATCATCTCCGCCGGCTACCGGATCGGCCCGGAAGAAGTCGAGGAAACGTTGCTGAAGCACGACGCCGTCGAAGAGGTAGCGGTCGTCGGCGCACCGCACGAAACTCGCGGCCGCATCGTCAAAGCGGTCGTCGTCCCTACGTCGAGTGCGACCCCTTCGGAAGCGCTGGCGTCGGATCTCCAGTCGTTCGCCCGATCGCGACTCTCGAAACACGAGTACCCGCGCGAGATCGAACTCGTCGCCGAGCTCCCGAAGACCTCGAGCGGGAAAATCAAGCGATCGGAACTGGACTCGTAGCCGCGGAAGACGCCCGCCGTATTGACGCTCGCAGCGGATGCCGACTCCCTCGCTCGATCGTCGACGACCCAAATCCCTAATATGTCATGCGATGACGATTGGCATATGACCGAAGCAGTGATCGTCGACGCCGTCAGAACGCCGTTCGGAAAGCGCGACGGATCGTTCAGGGACACCCACCCGCAGGACCTCGCGGCCGAACCGTTGAAGGCGTTACGCGAACGCAACGGATTCGACCCCGAGACGATAGAGGACGTCATGTACGGGTGTGTCAAGCCCGTGTTCGAGCAGGGATCGAACATTGGACGAATCGCGCCGATGGTCGCCGGATGGGGCGACCACATTCCCGGCTTCCAGTTCGACCGCATGTGCGGATCGGGTCAGCAGACGGTCAATCTGGCCGCGGCGAACGTCCGCGCCGGATTCCACGACGTCGTCGTCGCCGGTGGCGTCGAACACATGACGCGCGTGCCGATGTCGAGCAATCGGAGCGGCGACGCCGGGACGGCGGAGCCGGATATGGCCGACACCTACTTCGAACACTACGAGGAGCTCGTTCACCAAGGAGAGAGCGCGGAACGGATCGCGGAACAGTGGGGATTCAGCCGGAGCGAGGTGGACGAGATCGCGGTCGACTCCCAGCGTCGCTGGGGGCAGGCAAACGAAGAGGGGCGATTCGACTCACAACTCGCCCCGGTCGAGACGGAACTCGACGGCGAAGAAATCGTCGTCGAGCAGGACGAACACCCGCGTCCCGGCACCGACCTCGAGACCCTCTCCGAACTGCCGCTGTCGTTCCGCGAGGAGGGCGATGGCGTCATCCACCCGGGCAACTCCTCGGGGATCGTTGACGGCGCCAGTGCGCTACTGATCGCGAGCGAGGAAGCCGCCGCGGAACACGGCTGGGAACCGATGGCCCGGATCGTCCAGACCGAGGTCGTCGGCGTCGATCCAGTGACGATGCTTACGGGCCCGATCCCCGCGACCGAACGCGTGTTAGAGAAAGTAGACATGACGCTCTCGGACATCGATCTCTTCGAGGTCAACGAAGCGTTCGCGCCAGTGGTCCTCGCGTGGCTCGAGGAGACGGGGGCCTCCTGGGAGGACACGAACGTCAACGGCGGGGCGATCGCTCACGGCCACCCGCTCGGCGCGACCGGATCCGCACTCGTCACCAAACTCGTCCACGAACTCGAACGGACCGGCCAAGATACCGCGCTGTCGACGATGTGCATCGGATTCGGACAGGGCGTCGCGACGATCATCGAACGAGTGTAAGGGGCTGATCCGCTGATCGAACTCTCGATTCGAACGTACAATTTTCCTCGGTCCGCTACAAAACCGCGAGCGTCGGTTCGACTCGCTAGCCGAGGTAGCCGAATAGGTGACCGGCGACGTTGCGCTTCTGGATCTCCTCCGACCCCTCGGTGATCCGGTAGCGGCGGTGGTGGCGGTAGATGTGTTCGAACGGCTTGTGGCGAGTGTACCCCTGTCCGCCGTGTACCTGCATCGCCCGATCGGCGGCGTCGCACGCGAGGAGGTTCGCGCGGTAGTTCGCCATCGAGACCTTGTCGCTCACGCTCTGTTGACTGTCCTCGTCCAGTTGCCACGCCGTCTTGTACACCAGGTTTCGGACCATCTCGGCCTCCGTGTGCAGGTCGGCCAGCGGAAACTGGATTCCCTGCCGCTTCGCGAGCGGTTCGTCCCAGGTGTGGCGTTCCTTCGCGAACTCGACGGCCTCGTCGATACAGTACTGGGCGGCCCCGACGCTCGAGGCGGCCTGCCTGATGCGACCCTCGTGGACGAAATACGAGGCCTGCTGGAGTCCCCTGCCCTCTTCGCCCAGGACCGCGTCCTCGGGGACGCGCACGTCGTCGAGGGTCACCTCGGCGTGGTCGGTCGGCATGTTGAACGTCCAGTGGAAGTAGTCGACCTCGAGGCCGTCCGCGTCGGTCGGGACCCAGAACGCCGTGATCCCCTCGTGGTCGCCGTCCTCCCCGTCCGTCCGTGCGAAGATGACGTCGTAGTCAGCGGTGTGCATGCCGCTGTTGTACCGCTTCGCCCCGTTGATCACCCACTCGTCGCCGTCCTTCTCGGCGGTCGTGTCCATGTGCGTCGCGTCGCTGCCGTGTTCGGGTTCGGTCAGTCCGAACGCGGCGGTCGTCTCGCCGGTGATCAGGTCTTCGAGGTGGCGCTCCTTTCGCTCCTCGCTCCCGAACTCGATCAGTAACTCGGGGACGTTGAAGTTGCCGACGATGGCGGCCTCCTGTTGTAGGACGTTGTGCAACCCGATCCCCTTCCTGGCGAGGTGTTCGCGGATCAGCGCCATCCCGAGGTTGCTCCCGTCCCGGCCGCCGTACTCCTCCGGGAGCATGTATCGGTAGAGGCCGGCCTCGTCGGCGCGGCGGCGCATCTCCTCGAGCAACGCCTCCCACTCGGCCGTCGGCGTACCGTCCTCCCAGTTCGTGCGCGCGTCTTCGCGTCGGTGATCGAAGAACCGCTCGTGTTCCTGTTGAAGGGGTTCGATCTCGTCCTCGATGAACGCGTCGAGTTCGTCGAGCAACTGCTGGAGCTGCTCCGGGATCCGGAAATCCATACCTAGTGACATTCGGAACTGATACATTACCGTTCGGGTAGCTGTGGCGGTCGGCTTCGGATACCGTTAGAACTCGAGCGACGACGTCCTGTCTCACTGACTCCCAATGAGGCAAACCGTAAATATCCGGGCCGATAACCCCCGCCTATGTCCGGATTCGTCCGATCGAGAGACGAAATTGAAGCGATCCAGGAGCGGATGGCAGAGAATCGATTCGTCGACGCGACGCAGGTGGCGATCAGGTTTCGCACTCGCGAGTCGACGGTCGAGCGGATTCTCCCGCCCGGTCTCGAACCGACCGAAGAGCCGGTGATACGGGCCGACGTCGTCGACGTCAGACGAAGTAACTGCGTCGGCTCGTTCCGTGGCGGCGGAATCTACGTCCGAGCGCGGCACGACGGCCATGTCGGGGAGTACTGCCTGACCATGCCGATGTCGACGGAGGCCGCGATTACGTGGGGTCGAGAGCTGTTCGGCGAACCGAAGAAGAAGGCGGCCGTTTCGCTCGAACGTGACGGAAGCGAGGTGAGCGGACGAGTTACCCGGAACGGCGAGTCGATCATCGAGATCGACGCGACCCTGAAGACGGAACGTCAGCCCGAGCCGAGTTCGCAGACGGTCTATCACTACAAAGCGCTCCCCGACGCGACCGGACGGGGGTTCCAGTTCGATCCGACGTTAGTCCGAGTTACGCTGAATAGCGACCTCAACGCGTACGAATCCGGCACCGGGTCCCTTTCGCTCGGAAGTCCCGACGGTCCGCTCGGTGACCTCGAGATCGAGTCGGTGCTCGGCGCGTCGTACACCGAAGCGGACCTGCGCACGACGCAGGAGAACGTGACCACCGTCGACCCCGAGTCGTTTCTCCCGTACGCCTACGGAACCGGACGGAGCAACGATTGGCCCGAGTTGGACAACACGTCCAACTGAGGCCGTCAGCGAAAGCCACACACATTTTATCCCCACTTCTCGAGACGACATCGCCGGAATTAGAGTCTCAGAACGGTCCGACAAGGCGAACGCTTTTTACGACGCATTCTGTTCGATAGTATGCGCTATGGGAGACCTATGCAACGTCGACACCGTTTGGACCCATACCGATACCGTCGTCATCGACGAAGACGGGCGGGTGACGGAGTCGAAAGCCCTGTCCACACCGGACGACTTCTCGAAGGGGTTCTTCGACTCCTTCGAGGGGCCCGCGACGGAATCCCAGGAGAACAAATACATCCGTGGCACCTACATCGGCCTCACGTAGCGCCGTCTCGCTGCGCGCTCCGCGCAGGAGAGTTCGCCGCAGTCGTTTCGTACTACAGTCCTCACTCGAGAGGATCTCTCTCCTGGTGCTCAGCGAACCGCCTCGAGGTTCGATCACGGGCTGACTACAAACCCCGCTAGCCGCGTCCTTGCGGACACATAGCTTTACCTTAGCGGAGAAAGAACAGATATTCAGATCGAACGATGGACGCCGTATACCTGCACGGGCCTGGAGACCTCCGTATCGACGACGTCGAACCGCGTGCCGTATCCGCGGGAACGGTCGCGGTCGACGTCGAGTACACCGGAATCTGCGGCACTGATCTCCACGAATACGAGGTCGGACCCGTACCGATTCGCGCTGAAGGGACCGATCACTCTATTCCGGAGACCGAGTGGGACGAGTACCTGCCAAAGCCGATGGGACACGAGGTCGCCGGTACCGTTTCAGAAGTCGGTAACGACGTCGACGATCTCCAAGCGGGCGACCGCGTCACCCTGAATATGGTCGCCGCCTGCCACGATTGTCGCTACTGTGCGACGGGGAAATACCACCTCTGCGAGCGCGGTGACGGCGGCGTCGTCTCCAGTCGCGGCTTCGCCGATCGGATCGTCGTCCCGTCGTCGATGGCGGTTCCCGTTCCCGACGACGTGTCGCTGCGCCACGCGGCACTAGCTGAACCACTCGGCGTATCGCTTCGGGGCGTCCGCCGAGCAGGGGTCGGACCGACCGATCGCGTCGCGGTGTTCGGCGCCGGGCCGATCGGCCTCGGCGTGATCGCGGGTGCCGCAGCGGCCGGTGCTCGCGCCATCTACGTTAGCGAACCTCGAGCGGCCCGTCGGGAAGCCGCGACGGCCCTCGGCGCCGACGTCGTCCTCGATCCGACAGACGTCGACGCGGTCGAGTACATTCAGCGAGAGACCGACCGAGTAGAGGCGGCCTTCGAATGTGCGGGAACGGCCACGACCCTCACCGACGCGCTCCGGAGCACCGCGTACGGCGAAACCGTCGTCGTCCTCAGCGTCTTCGAGGAGGAAGTACCGATTCATCCCAACGACATTATGCAGGCGGAACGGGAACTCGTCGGATCGTTCGGGTTCCAGGGCGGACCGCTGGCCTCACAGTCCGAGTTCACCGCCGCATTGGAGCTGATCGCCGACGAGCGCATCGATCCCGAACCGATGATTACCGAGACGGTGCCGTTGGACAGTGTCGGGTCAGCATTCGAGGAGCTTCGCGACCCCAGCAGCGAGCAGATCAAAGTCCTCGTCGAGCCCTGATCGAACGCGGCGACGAGCCGTCGTCCGATCACCGATTCAGCGTGTGTATCGCCTGCCCGAGCGCGTTCTCACAGGCCTCCATGACTCCCTCCGAGAGCGTCGGGTGCATGTGGACCGTTCCGGCGACGTCCTCGGGCGTCATCCCCGTCTCGACCGCTAACCCCAGTTCACCGATCAACTCGGAGGCTTCCGGGCCGACGATCTGTGCCCCGAGGATCCGGCCGGTGTCCTCGCCGGCGACGACGCGGACGAACCCGTCCGTTTCCGCCAGCGTGAGCGCCCGACCGCTCGCATTGAACGGGAACTCGCCGACGACCGGCGAGTAATCGGCGTCCCTCGCTTGGGCTTCCGTCAGTCCGACGGTGGCGATCTCCGGATCGACGAACACTGCGGTCGGGATGGCCGCGCTGTTCAGTGCGGCGTCACCGCCCGATGCGACCTCCGCGGCGACGAGACCCTCCGCTACCGCTTTGTGTGCGAGCATCGGTTCGCCAGCGACGTCACCGACCGCCAACACGTGGTCACGATCGGTCCGCATTCGGTCGTCTGTATCGAGGAAACCGCGGTCAGTTGGTTCCACGCCGGCGGCCTCGATATCTAGCGTATCGGAGACCGGCTCACGACCGATTGCGACGAGAATCCGCTCTGCGGCCGTCTCGTACTCGTTCCCGTCCGCGTCCTCCGTGTGGAGGTCGACGGTACCGTCGTTCGAACGGGACCACTCGACTGCGACCTGCCCGAACTGGAGATCGACGCCTAGCGACTCGGCCCGCCGCTTCACCGGCCGGGAGAGGTCCGACTCGTATCCCGGCAAGACGTCGTCTTCCATCTCGATCACGGTCACGTCCGTCCCGAGTTTCGCGAACACGGTCGAGAGTTCCATGCCGATGTATCCCGCCCCGACGACCGCCAACGAACGCGGTGCGGCCTCAAGCGCGAGGGCCTGCCGCGAATTCAGGATCGACTCGTCCTCGAAGGAAAACCCTGGAACGCTCATCGGACGGCTCCCGGTCGCGACGATCGCGTGCTCGAACTCGAGTTCCTCGACGGTCCCGTCGTTCGCCGTGATATCAACGGTGTGGTCGCTCGTAAACCGCGCCGTACCGTCTCTCACGGAGACGCCGTTTGCCCTACAGAGCTTTTCGACGCCACCCGTGAGCTGGTCGACGACGTCGTCCTTCCACTCGACCATCTCGCCGACGTCGACGAACGGCTCCGCGTAGATACCCATCTCCGAGGCCGACTCGAGGTCGGTAACGAGGTTCGACGCGTTCAATAACGCTTTCGACGGAATACACCCATGGTTGAGACACGTCCCGCCGACGCCCTCCCGCTCGACGAGGGTGACGTCACAGCCACGCTGCGCTGCGCGGATCGCAGCAGTGTATCCGCCCGGTCCACCGCCTATCACGAGAACGTCTACTGCTGCCATGCGAAAATCGTTGTCTGGCTCGCATATAGTGCTTGGTGATCGGTTACGACCGTACATCGTCTCGTTTTAGCAGGTACGTCCTCTCTCTGGTACAAATAGGCACGATAGATGGGGATATAATTCGTTCCCAATATAAACTCTTGTGTATATCACTACCAGTTGGTTTTGTCATGCTACTTTACTATACTGAACATAACACCCTAAGTGCGTTATTTTCGTTGGTAGTATCGAATGCGACGCAGAAACAAACAGGGGCAGTCACGTGACGCCCTTGCGTGTTGCCGTAAGAGGATCCAGACTAATCTCGAGACGTCCCACCGGTTATATAGTAGACGATAACATATTGCTGCGTTATGCTAGTGGTATATGCAAGCTTTCCGATATAGCCGGATCGGTACGACGAAGCGCGAGAGTTAGTAGCGGACCTCGTCGAGCCGTCTCGACGGGAGAATGGACTGCAAAACTACTACGCAACCATCGACGTTCAGGATGATACCGTCATTCGAGTCTTCGAACAGTACGAGGACCACGCTGCGATGACGGCGCATGCGGAATCCGATCACGCTCAAGAATTCTTGGATGCACTGCCCGAATTACTCGCCGGAGAACCCGAAGTTCTCCAGTTCGAAGTCAGTGACGTGACGGAACTCGAGATGTGAACCGCCTCGGGGTCAAGCCCCGAGGCACTCGGCCTGTCCCGCCTGTAGATACAGAGACAGGATTGGTGATACGGGTCGTGTTCGTCGAACGCCCGCTCAAGCAACTCACCGAACGAGAGTTGAGCGGGGTCGTACTCGAATTGGATGACTTCAGTGTGATCGCCGAGGACCTCGTACGACGGGCCGGGTTTCGTTCCACCAGCATAGCCGACTCGCGTTCGTACGACGCCGTCCAGTGCGCCGAACATTGCATCGGGACCCCAGAAACAGCCGAGGCCGAACGTCGCCGTTGCTGTGTCCTTCGGCGCCTGCCTGTCGTACTCGCTGATGACTGTCGGAGTAAGCATGAGTCGAAAGACGCTGCCGCTGTGAGCGGATACCGCCGTCGGTCTCGTACCGAACGTCTTCGGTCATGTCGAACCGACCCCGTGCCGGTTTGAAGGCGTCCGGTGACTGGTGACCAGTCGGTCGTCCACGCGCGGAAACAGCGCCGGCGTCGGTCGGAGTATAGCACTGTCGGTAGCGAGTTCAGTCGGACCAATGTGGTTCTTTGCCGATTGAGTAGACAGCGCTATCACCGGCACCGATTCCCAACGCCGCTCTATCATCAGAAAGTTGATTGATAGTTGCGATCGCGTTGGCCGTCACTGACGGATGTCGACTAATAGGCTTATTGACACCCGTCCTGAGGCCGATCGTCTGAGAGGGAATTCGATCTTTGTCTGTAAATGCCTATCAATAGATTTTAAAATTCGGTTTGAGATCTCGATAATAACACCCCTAAGCCTTTTATTAAAGGATAAGGTCGGGGACTGCTAGCGAATTCGATGTTTAAATCCATCTATTTACAGAATCAGCGTTATTCTGTTCTCAGTTCTCTCCGGACGTGAACCGAGGGAGTGCGATATGATGACACTGGACAAAAATTTTATAAGGTTACATAATCTCCGTCTCGTCGTACCATGAATTTTGCAAACTGCGTGGATAGAGCCGCCCGCGACGATCCAGAACGCACTGCGATCGTGGACCCTAACAGAGAATTGACCTTCGGCGAACTCGCTGCTGAAACGAACGCGTTCGCGAAGGCCCTCGAAGAGCTCGGCGTGGAACCGAACGAGCGGGTCGCACTATACCTTCCCAACAGCGTGACGTTCGTCGTCGCCTACTTCGGCGCGATGAAATACGGTGCGATTCCGTTTCCGATCAATATGCGATTCGAAGGAAACGAAATCCAATACGTCCTCGAAGACGCCGGAGCGGCGGTAGTCGTTACCAGCGGCGAGTTCGAGGATACGATGATCGATCTCGACGTAGACTCGCTCGAACATAGCATTGTGGCGAACGGCGAGCACGGACTGGCATACAAGAAACTCGTTCAGGACGCGGGAGACGACTACTCAATTTATCCGCGAAAAGAAGACGAAGTGGCGGAACTCATGTACACATCGGGGACAACAGGCCGTCCAAAGGGAGTTAAGCATACTCACGGTAACCTCTCCACAAACGCTCGGGGATTCCTTCGCTACATGAACTGGGGTCAATCCGAGACTGCCCTTACTGTCTGCCCGTGTTTCCACGTTTCAGGGCTGAACATTACGACAACACCCTACGTCTTTGCCGGAGCGACAAACCACTTCCTTCCGGCCTGGGATCCAGAAACTGCCCTCGAAACGATGGCAGAGCGCGAGGTGACGTACACGTTCCTCATTCCAACGATGGTCATCGACCTCCTGAATTACGATGGCATTGAGGAGTACGATCTGTCGGCACTGGACGTGATTGGAGTCGGCGGGGCACCAATGCCTAAAGAGCGGATCGAAGCCGTCGAGCAGACCTTCGACTGTACGTTGCTGGAGGGATACGGTATGACGGAGACGACACCACTGGCGGCGATCAACCAATTGGGTGCTGAAATCAGGAAGGCAGGAAGCATCGGGACAGTCTGTGAGGAAGTTATGGACGTCCGTATCGAACACCCGGAGACTAACGAAGAGGTCGGGGTCAACGAAAAGGGCGAACTTCTCTGGAGCGGCGATACGGTGATGGACGGATACTACAACCTTCCTGAAAAGAACGAAGAAACATTCGTTGAGCGTAACGGCAGGACTTGGTTCCGATCCGGGGATATCGGTCGGAAGGATGAGAATGATCTGTTGTTCATTGAAGACCGGATCGATGATATGATTATCACGGGTGGGGAGAACGTCTATCCGCGAGAAGTCGAAGACGTGTTATATGGTCTGGATGGTGTCGAAGCGGCTGCCGTCGTCGGTGCCTCTGATGATCGTCTCGGGGAACAGGTCGTCGCATTCGTCGTCGGAGAAACCACCGAAGAGGCGCTTGACACCGGTTGTCGCGAGTGGCTCGCTGGCTATAAAGTACCACGGGAGTTCAGGTTCGTCGAAGAACTTCCAAAGACGTCCACCCGGAAGATCGATAAAGTATCTCTACGTGAGCGACTCGACTGACCGAGAGGGGTTCCGGGTCACCGACTTATTGTTCGTACCTGTATCTATAATCACTGTAACTGGATACCAATCAGCTACAGTCAAAGGAACTCAGAAGCGGGTGACCGTCTGGAGTTCGTCGGAGTCGACGTTGTCGAAGGCAGCGCGAGCGATAGAGCGAAGGTGAACCTCGTCGGCACCGTCGAAGATCCGGAAGCCCCGGACCTCCTCATAAAAGTATGATATCGGGAGGTCGCGAGCAATTCCGTTGCCCCCACAGAGTTGGAGCATATCATCAATGATGTCGTTGACGACGTTAGCGGCGAACACTTTACACATCGCCACCTCAATGCGAGCCTCTCGTCCCTGGGCTATCTGCCGTGCTGCGTGGCGGACTTGCGTCTTTACTGCGTACAGGCGCGTCTCTGCACGGGCGATCTTGAACCGCAGAGACTGCTTATCTGAGAGCCGGTCTCCGAATCCCTCCCGTTCGCTCACATAGGCTTTGGCAACCTCAATCGCACGCTTCGCCATCCCGGAAAACCGCATACAGTGTGTAAGCCGTGCTGGACCAAGCCGTCGCTGGGCGATCTGGAATCCCTCGTCTTTCGGTCCGAGTAGATTCCTCGGGGATGCGGACGTTATCGTAGACGACCTCGGGGTGGTTGATTCCCCAGGATTCCCCCAGATAGGGGACGTTACGACGGAACTCCACACCGTCGGTGTCGGGTGGTACGAGGAAGAACGAACAGCCTTCGTAGGGGTGGGCATCCGGGTTCGTGCGAGCCATGACAAGAAGGACATCCGCCTCGTCGCCCTGACTTGTCCACCACTTGTGCCCATTGATGACCCACTCATCGCCGTCTTTCTCGGCGGTGGTCTGGATCATCTTCGGATCAGATCCGCCGCCCTGCATCGGCTCGGTCATCGAGAATGCAGATGTATATTCACCTTCGACGAGCGGAACAAGCCACTCGTCTTTCTGAGACTCCGTACCAACCATCTCGATCGTATGGATGTTTCCCTCGTCCGGCGCGTCAACGCGGAGCGCCGGCGGTCCCAGCAGCGACCGACCGGCCTGTTCGAACATCGGAAGGACGTCGCGGAAGTCCAACCCTAACCCACCGTACTCCTTGGAAACCTGAGGTGCGTAGAGATCGCGACTCTTCGCCTCTGCACGTAGTTCGTCGATCAAATCGTCGGTGATCTCACCGCTCCCGAGGAAGTCTTCACGCTCAAGCGGGATGACAACCTCGTCCATAAACGCTTTCGTTCGCTCGACCAGTCCGTCGCCGTTTCCGAGTCGTCGAACTCGAACTCCATGTGACTCCCTCATTATACGGAGAAAAATAGGTTGTGATGATATAGCATCCCGTGGCATTGCCAGGCGCCGATTCAGCTACAGGGTTAAAGCAGAGAATATTCCAGAGAGGATCTGAGTCTTTGGCTATAGCTAGCGCGATTTCCAGTCTGGTTCACGGTCTTCGACGAACGCAGCGACGCCCTCTTTGTGGTCCTCACTCTCCATCAACAGGACGAGCATCTCTTTCAGGTAATTGTACGCCTCATCGAAGGCCATGTCTCGCTGGTTGTAGTAGGCTTCTTTGCCCATCGAGATCATCACTGGGCTGTTTGCAGCCAGTGTGTCAACGAATTCGTCAAGCCTATCGTCGAACGCTTTAGAATCGAATACCTCTGTGACAAGGCCGATCTCCACGCCTTCTTCAGCCGAGACGTGTTCTCCTGTAAACAGCATTTTCAGCCCTTGTTTTTCGAGGACGGCGGGCATGATCGAAGCCATTGCCTGCATTGGGAACATCCCGACGTTGACTTCGGGCGTCCCAAACTCGGCATTATCGGCAGCGACCACGAACTCGCACGCCGCCGCGAGTCCGCAACCACCAGCGAGACAGTATCCCTCAACTGCCGCGACCGTCAGGGCAGAGGTCGCGACCATGTGATCGAATAACTCACTGAGTTTCGATGAACTCCGTCGGCGATCCTGCATCGATGGCTCCTCCGCTTTGTCCATGCCCTCTAGGTCACCGCCGGAACAGAACGTCCCCTCGGCACCGCGAATCACGATGACCCGGGCTGGACTTTCGTCAGCGGCGTCCATCACGTTGATCAATCCATCTAACACCTGATCATTGAGCGCATTATGCTTGTCCGGGCGATCGATAGTCGCCCGCACGACCACTTCATCGTCACTTACTGTAACGGTCAGATCTTCGTTCGAGAGTGATGTGGGATCAAATGACATGGTTGGTTAACAGTTGGGGTGTTGGAGTAGTGAAGTCCATTCCCCGTCTAACTGCTCTTTCGGCTGTTCAGTAAACCTTTTCCTCTATACTATCTGGCGTCAGTTAATTTCCTCCTCAGTTATCTTCATCATTCTTCCGCAACTTATGCCTCTGTATTTTCCCAGTAGTCGTCTTCGGAAGTTCGTCGATGAACTCGATTTCCCGCGGATACTGGTACTTGGCGAGGTTCTCGCGAACGTACCGTTTGATCGCCGTCGCGAGGTCGTCGCTTGGGTCGTCCCTAGGAGCGGTGACGACGAACGCTTTCACGATCCGTCCGCGTGTCTCGTCGTCGACGCCAATGACCGCCGCGTTTGCAACGGCATCGTGCTCGAGTAGCGCATCCTCGACCTCGGCTGGGCCGACGCGGTACCCACTCGTGATTATGACGTCGTCGTCGCGGGCTTTGAACCAGAGCCGGCCGTTTTCGTCTCTGTAACCGATGTCATCGGTGTCTAGCCACTCGTCGTTTTCGCCGAAAAACGTGCTATCCGTTAATTCAGGTGCGTTCCAGTATTCCTCGAACACAACCGGGTCCGGGCGCTTTACTGCGATAGCACCGACCTCGCCTGTGGGTAGCGGTTTACCGTCGTCACCGACGATGTCGACCGTATGACCAGGGACCGGCTTCCCCATACTTCCCGGCTCTGGTTCGAACCACTGAGAACAGTTCGAGACGACCAAGTTAGCCTCCGTCTGTCCGTAGAGTTCGTTCAGCGGCGCATCGAACGTTTTGGCCACCCAGTTGTGGAGTTCAGACGGGACTGGTTCTCCCCCAGTTCCGATAGCAACGACGTGCTCTACGCTGTTTGCAGGAGACTCCACCTGACTCATCATCTTCAACATCGTCGGTGTCAACAGTGGATAGGTGACACCGTAGCGGTCGATCAGTTCGAAGGTCGTTTCGGGATCGAACCCATCGGACTGGTAACCGACGACTGGCAGCCCATAGTGCCAAGCGGACAGCAAGACGTCATAGAGACCACCGACCCATGCCCAGTCAGCAGGTGTGTAGAGGACTGGGTCGACATCGTGCCACGGGAACTCGAGTGCCATCTGGACGCACGGTAGGTGACCGAGGAGATACTGGTGCGTTTGGAGAACACCCTTCGGTCGGCCAGTCGTCCCGCTCGTATAGATGAGGACCGCCGGATCCTCAGGTTCAGTTCTGATCGGATCGAATCGATGAGATCCACGTAGGTCGATGAACTGCTCGCCGACGACCCCCGTTGGCGTCTCGGGTTCCGCATCCATCCCGATCAAGTACTCGACGGAATCGACCTCCGCGACTGCCTCACAGACCGTGTCGAAGACGTCCGGAGCCGCAAAGACGATGTCGGTTCCGCTGTCATCGAGACGGAACGAGAGGGCGTCCGGTCCGTAGAGCACGGACAACGGTACTGCTACTGCACCCAGCTTGTATGCTGCCACATGAATGAGGGCCGTCTCGACCCGTTGTGGTGCGACGACTGCGATTCGATCACCACGCTCGATCCCCCGGTTTCGGAGCGCCGTTGCCAACTCGTTCGAGCGTCTTTCGAGCTGCCAGAAAGTGTACTGGTCACTGCTCCCGTCTGCAGATTCAGTGAATAGCGCGACACGGCCGCGGTCGTCTGCATGCTTGGTAATCACATCTGTTCCGATATTATAGGTATCGGGAATGTCCCATTCGCAATCGTTCCACGCTCTGTCATATGTCTCATACCTACTGAGGTCGGGCACCGGTTCAGTTTGCCAGTCGATGTCTATAGTCATGGTTGGATGCTAACAAACTGCTTCCTGACTGTCCTCCACGCAGGCACTTATTAGTATAGGCTTGGAGTGGAAGATTCACCTGCGGAACGACGGATTACGGTCCTCCAAGAACGCCTGTGGTCCTTCTCTTGCGTCCTCGGTTGCGAAAATTTCCTCGCCGATCTGTGTCTCGAGACGGAACGCATCACTGGGTCGCAACCCGGCACACCGGTGGACCGTCTCCTTGATCTTGCGGACTGCAGTCGGACTGTTCTCTGCGATACTGTCCGCTATCTCGTCTGCACGAGCCATCGTCTCGCCGTCAGGGACGACAGCGTTCACTAGTCCCGTCTCGAGTGCGTGCGTTGCCGAGAACAGGTCGCCGGTTAGCAGGTACTCCATCGCACGACAATACGGGAGTTGGCGCGGCAACCGCACGTGAGAACCGGCCACGGGAGCGATTCCCCATCGCGGTTCCTGAAGGCCGAACCGTGCGCTCTCCGCCGCGATTCGGATATCTGTTGCCTGAAGGAACTCCATCCCGCCGGCGACGCAGAGACCATTGACGGCGGCGATGATCGGTGTCCGAACCAGTTCGTGTCGTAAAAACAAATCATCCTCGTCCGGACCGGGGTCCGCGTCCCCCTCGACGACTTCCTGGATCGTCTCCTCGAGATCGGCACCCGTGCAGAACGCTTCATCTCCGGTTCCGGTCACGATAATCGCCCGGACATCATCGTTTGCGTCGGCGTCGTGGATTACTCGCGCCCCGTCCCGCATCATCTCCGGTGTAAGCGAGTTATGTTTCTCAGGCCGGTCGAACGTCAGATAGGCAGTTCCGTCACTGATTTCGTATCGTAACTTCTCTGTGGTTGATATCATCGGTAGGCTGTTTTGTCGCATATTGAATAAATGTTCGGCGTCGAGTTCGCGAATCGTCGCGACTTCATCTCGTTAAAATGTACCTCGCCATACTACTACGACTGTGAATCGACGAAGCTCTCGGCCTGCCGTTTGTTCGAACTCGAGAACAAATCATTGATTTATTTCGTTCGTGTCGATGAACGGTCGTGCTAGCCTAACTTTTAAGTTGTCCGTCCAAATACCGTGGGAGTGCATGTCGCAGACAGAGAACAATAAAATAATGGTTGTAGTCGCACTCCTCGCCACCGCATTCCTGGTTGCGAGCGTATTCCAGTCGACCGTTGCACTCTCATATATCGCAGTTTTGTTCATCCTCTCCGTGCTCAGTGTTGCTGGGATCGAGAGTAACGACCGTGAGTTCGATATCAGTCCATACGGAGGTGTAATCGTCAGCCTCGGTATTATACTACTACTCGGAATGACGGGAATCTGGCTCACGTGGGACCCCGGAGTGAGCGCCGCAGAATACACCTATATTATCGGGTTGCCGACGCCGACCGCAATATACCTCTTTTTCATCTGGTTCCTCCCGTTCTTCGTCACGATCTATTACGCGCTTTCACCGTTCAATGAGACAGTAAACGACGATATCATCGATTCGATTCTCGATGACGCTCAGGAGGCACAGACTACCTCCGAGTTTCCGATGGCAGCTGCAGAACAACCGGCAGGTGATGATTGATGATTGCACCATCTTATCCGCTTCAGGCGTCCGAAATTCCGGTCGCTGATGATCCGGTCGTGCTGGTTATCGGCTCACTGTATATTCTCTTGATCCTGGCAATCGGCGTCTGGGGATACCTGAGGACGGACACGCTAAGCGACTTCCTGATAACGGGGAAGAGTATCGGGACGTGGGTACTCGCAATAACTATCTTCTCAGTCACTCAGTCGGGATTCGGATTCGTTGGTGGACCTGAACTGATATATACGTTCGGACTGACGCCCTTCTGGATTTTCGGAACCGCGTCGTTCGGGTTCCTAGTCACGTGGATGCTGTTAGGAAAACGAATGCGGTTACTGGCGGACATCCGAGACGTTATGACGCTTCCAGACGGGATGTATGCGAGGTACGAAAGTAATTGGGTCCGTGGACTGACCGCTGTCACGATCATCGTCGCGGTGACGGGGTATCTCGCGACGAATCTCGCGGCACTCCAGTACGTGATGCAAGCAATCTTCGGCATTCCAGTTCTCTGGGGACTCGTCATCGGTTCATTTATCCTGTTATTGTATAGCGCAATCGGCGGTATGATCGCAGGCGTCTGGACGGACTTCGTTCAAGGTATCACGATGGTTGGCGGTGCGGTCCTCGTGTTCGTCTATGCGCTTTCCTTCGGTGGCGGCCCACAGAACATCTCAGAGAATCTCGCCGCCGCTGACCCAGCCCTGGTTAGTCCGTTCGGTGCTTTGGGCGGAGTCATGGCGCTGAGTTGGTGGATACTGTTCTCTATCGGTGGCCTGGGACAAGCGCACACGATCACGAAGTTCTACATGATAAAAGACATCAAGCTCCTTCGGTGGGGGGCACCAATTGCTGCGATATCCTATGGAATTTCGAGCCTCTTAGCGTTCACTACGGGGTTGAGTATGCGGGCGATGGTCGAATCGGGCAACATCAATGCGCTCGAGAGCGCCTCGCAAACGATGCCGATCTTCGTGTTGGATCACACGCCGAGCATCGTCGCTGGACTCGTCCTTTCAGGGCTGCTCGCTGCTATCATGAGTACCAGTGATTCGTTCCTGAACATCGCTGCTGCAGCCGTCACACGGGACATCCCACGTTCACTCGGTCGACCGATCGAAGACAGCCAACTCGAACTCCGGATTACACAGGCGACCCTCGTCGGAATCACCCTCGCCGCTACCGGCGTCGTCTATTTTTCGGAGGCACTCGTAGGCATTCTCGGTGTGATCGGCTGGGGGCTGTTCGCCGCGTCTCTCTTCCCGGTTGTCGCTCTCGGGCTCAACTGGAAAGGCGCGACAGCTCCTGGCGCCATCGCAGCCAGTGTCGTCGGTCTTTCCCTCAATATCATCTACGAGGTATTGCCGACAGCGTTTAGCACGATCGGGATGAGTTCAGTCGCCGAATCGGTTTCAGCGACGTACCCGTTCCCTCAGACGGTCGTCGTCGGGGCGGCAGCGATGTTGCTATCGACGATCGTGTTCATCGTCGTTTCGCTCGCCACGCAGAGCGACTATAGTGTCCCGGCCGACATTCGCCCGCTCCTCGAGCAGTAGATACCCCATCTTCTTTTTAGTTCGTGTTCAAGAGAGCCTATGGACGAAAGAACGGATGCTGACACGCCACCAACGGATGCTGCCGAGCGACAGTTGTGTCGATTCAGCGGCTGGTGCAAGAAGACTGGATACTCGCTCGAATACTGGGAAGTGTTCGTCACTGACCAACGGCTCATCTTCTGTTTTATCGGGGAATCGTATAGCTCGCTTCTCTTGAAGGCTGATATGGGTGCAGCACACCGGGATCGATTGTCAGATTACTCTCTCTCCGAGATCACCGCTTTCGATGATCGAAATTTCACTGTCCCAGTTCATGCGCTCCGAAGAGTCGAACTAACGCGCAGCTCGTGGATAAAGAAGACCTCATTGCGGTTCGTTTGGGAAGATGGCGAGATAGAATTTTTCGATGTCTCACAAACGTCTTCTGAAAAGGATGCTACTTCGAATATGGCTCGCCTCTCTGAGCACGACGAGTATGTTGACGTTGCAATCTCGGTGTCTGACCGCCAATTCACTCCCTTTTCCTTCTGGCAGTGAATCTCTGACTCGCTCTTGTTGAGATGCGTCTGAGTTGCTTTCTTGCGAATATAGCGTCTGGCTCCTTATCCGGGCTACACACCGAGGAATGAGCCAGAGAAATACAAAACTCGAAAATGGCTCTCCCTAGAGATGATCAGAAGAGAACTGTCCCGTGTTTTCGGTCGTACTCCGTCCGCTGTTTGCTCCGCAGGGAATCCAGTCTGTGGACGAGTTGTTCGCGTAGGTCGCCTGCGGGGATGAGCTCATCGACTTGCATATTCGACGCCTGTTTGCGGATATCTTTCCGGTATTCCTGTTTTTTCTCTTCAATGAAGGCCTCCCGTTCGGCAGGATCGTCGATCTCCTCAATCTGTCTGGCGAATACTGCTCGGACAGCAGCGTCAGGGCCCATGACGGCTAGTTCGGCCGAGGGGAGTGCGAGGGTCGCGTCCGGCTCGAATGCCGGTCCGCACATAGCATAAATCCCAGCCCCGTATGCTTTGCGCGTGATGACACAGACTTTCGGAACTTGTGCGTTGGACGTTGCGTAGATGAACTTCCGTCCTTTCTGTAGGACTCCCTCTTTCTCGACTTGAGAGCCGATCATGAATCCAGGTGTATCACAGAGATACACAAGCGGAATTCCAAATGCGTCGCACTTCCAGATGAAGCCGGCCGCCTTCTCGGCAGAATCTGGGAAGATCGCGCCAGAGACATGCTCGGGCTGGTTGGCGACGATTCCGACTGGTTTTCCGTCGATGCGCCCGAAGCCGGTAACGATCTCAGGTGCGAAGTCCGGTTTTAGTTCGAACCACGAGTCCCCGTCGACGACTCGCCTGATGACCTGGGTGACGTCATACGACTTGTTCGGCTTCTCCGGAATGACGTTGTCCAGGCTTTTAGGGTTAAGATCGGGCGATTTTGACGGTTCAGAAGGTAATTCGGCATCATGATTCTGGGGCAGGTAGCTCAGTAACTGGCGGGTTTTCTCAGCGGCAGTCTCTTCATCCGGCACGACGAGGTCTGCGCTGCCGGAGTGCTTCGCATGGACCTCTGGGCCTCCAAGATCCTGCATGTCAATCTCCTCGCCGGTCATCTCCTCAACGATCCGCGGCGACGCGATCGCCATTCCGGATGTTCCTTCGACCATGATAAGGAAGTCACAGAACACGGGAGTGTAGGCCGACCCGGCGATATTCGGACCGTATAGGACGCCTATCTGTGGAACCTGTCCAGAGTGAATGCATTGGTTGAAAAACGACTTTCCGCCGGTATACCGGTCTGCGTGTGATTGGGTCTCGTCTCGCTCCCCCGGCGTCAGCCGGGCTCCGGTGGAGTCGATGAGCCTGATTATCGGCGAGCGCGCATTTACCGCCCGCTCGCTCAGCCGAACTTGTTTCTCGATACCCTGGTTTCCGATTGAGCCTGCTTTTACCGTGTAATCGTTTGCCGAGAAGTAGACTTCTCGTCCATCGATCTCAGCGACACCTGTCAGTAGGCCGTCAGCCGGCGTCCAGTCGTCGTTATCAAGACCCGCGAACGTGCCATCCTCGAAGCGAACCTCGTCGAACACGAGATCCATCCGTTCACGAACGAAGAGCTTCCCCAGCTCTTCGATCTTCTCATGTCCTCGCTCCGGACCGCCGGACATGATTTCCTCAATCTCTTCTCGGATCGTTTCTTCCCGTTCCGTAATGATTGCCTCATCATATGACTCACTGGACGATGTTTCGTCTCCATTGAGCTCGACTGGCTCTCCGAAGTGTTGCGAAATTGCTGTGACTATTGCTCGAGCGGTTTTTTCGTCGTATTGGCCGTCGATATTAATTTTCATTGTTTTGAACAGTCCATTGGCTGCTTCGCCGGTTGCGAAACGGCGAATCGGTTGAGCGATTCAATTCTCTCGACAACAATAATTGTACTGGTCGTGGAAGTAATCTGGCCTGTTCAGGGCAGATCTGTAACAGCATTCGTGGATGGAGGGGACGTCATTCAACCACATTCCCGCTGGCGATATCGTTTCGACGAAGAATATAAGTATACAGGCAGGAATTGAGACATGATGTGTGAAACCATATACCAGGGCCTTCCTCTGACCGCATCGGTTGATTACTACATATGAATGCAATAGTGAAAACCCAGAAGATCAGAATACGAAACTCATCATGACTCTTGATAACCAAGAATCCATCAAAGGAAACGACTCGGAGAAAGCGATCATTTCAGCCGCGCTCACGGGCGCGCTGACGACGCGAGACCAATGTGAAGCGATCCCATATACGCCGGAGGAGATCGCCGAAGATGCTGCCGCCGCGCGGGAAGCTGGCGCGTCGATCGCTCACATCCATGCACGGACCGACAACGGAGAGCAAACGTTCGATACAGAAATTTACCAAGAGATCTACGACGAAATCCGCGATAGAACCGATATTTTGATCAACTTCTCGACCGGCGCAATGGACGTCCCCCCTGAAGAGCGGATGGATTACTTGCGAGAGGTACAACCCGACATTGCTGCTTTGAACATGGGGTCTATGAACTACGCGAAATACTCAGAGTCCCGCGATGACTTCGTATTCAACATGGTCTTCGAGAACTCGTTCGACGATATCAGGAAGTTCGTCCGGACGATGAACGAGTCCGGTGTCAAACCAGAACTAGAGTGTTTCGATACGGGCCACATCGGGAACATACGCCCACTCCTGAAAACTGGAGAACTCGAGCACCCGTTGCAGTTTAGCCTTATCATGGGCGTGCTCGGTGGCATTCCGGCGACAGTTGAGAATCTCACGAACCAGGTCCGGCAGCTACCCTCGGACGCCAACTGGCAGGTCATCGGGATCAGCGAAGACCAGTGGCCGCTGGCAGCGGCTGCCCTCTCGATGGGCGGCAACGTTCGCGTTGGACTGGAAGATAACTTCTATTTGCCGAACGGCGAGATGGCGACCAATCCCGAACTCGTCGAGAAGGCCGCTGAGTTGACCAGAAACGTCGGCCGCGAACCGGCAACGCCAGACGAAGCTCGCAAAATTCTGGGGATGGAATAATGGCGGGCCTTGGCGAAACTCCGGCGAGTACCGATATCTTCACTGACGATCTCTTCGACGGCGAGGTAGCCCTCGTCACCGGTGGAGGCACCGGAATTGGAAAGGAGATCGCGGTAGCGTTTGCGGACCACGGGGCGGATGTCGCTATCGCCAGTCGCGACATGGACCATCTCGAGCCCGTCGTGGAGGAGATCAAGGACCGCGGCGTACAAGCATGTGCGACGACTGTTGACGTCCGCGAATACGAGTCTGTCGAGCAGATGGTCGATACGGTCGTAGACGAGTTGGGCGAAATCGACATTCTGGTCAACAATGCGGGAGCGAACTTCGTCACCCCGACCGAAAATCTCTCGCCAAACGGTTGGCGTGCGGTCGTCGGAACGATCCTCGACGGGACCGCCTATTGTACCTTCGCTGCCGGTGAACACATGCGCGAGAACGGCGGCGGCGTGATCCTAGCGATGGGGGCAACGAACTCAGAACGAGGCGCACCGTTCCACGCTCACTCCGGCGCTGGGAAGGCCGGCATACACAATCTTATGCAGACGGTCGCAGCCGAGTGGGCGGAAGACGGGATCCGAGCTAACACCGTTGCCCCGGGGATAATCGAGACGGAAGGCGTCATCGAGGCATCCCGAGGATCGCTCCCTGATGCGCTTCTCGACGATATCCCGTCTGACCGCTTTGGGACGCCCGGCGACTGCGTCCCGACCGTGCTGTTCCTCGCCAGCCCCGCAGCCGCCTACGTGACAGGCGGCTACTTCACGGTCGACGGTGGCCAACTTACTGCTCCGCTCCCGTACGAGTTCTGAAAACGGCCCCTCAAGCGGCGATACCCGTATTCACACGCCAACTCTAAGAGCGGATGGCCGCCACAACTATATAAGCGAGCATCCGCCCGACGATATCACGTTCGAATCCGGGCACACCTGTGGAACAATATTCTTAACCCTAAAATTCAGGTAGATTCTTCAAATCTTCCTCAGCAACATGTTCGTCGCTGAAGGCCTCGCGAGCGATGGACCGGAGGTGGACTTCGTCGGCACCGTCACCGATCCGGAAAAAGCGGAGTCCTTCGTAAAAGTCCACAAGCGGGAGATCGCGCGATAGCCCCGCACCGCCACAGCACTGAATCGCAATATCAACGGTCTCTTGGACCATGCGAGCAGCACGAATCTTACACATTGCGACTGGAATTCTGGCTTCATGGCCGTTGCTCACACGCCGTGCCGCATCTCGAGTCATCGTCCGTGTCCCGTGAAGCGCGAGTTCTTGCTCGGCGATTTTGTGTCGAAGCGCTTGCTTGTCTGCGAGGGCCGAGCCAAACGCTTCTCGGTTCTGCATGTACGCTCGTGCGATCGCCAGCGCCCGGTCACTCATACCGCAGAAACGCATGCAGTGGGTTAGCCGTGCTGGACCGAGGCGTTGCTGGGCAATGGTGAATCCCTCGTTTTCGGCACCTAATAGGTTCTCCTCCGGGACGCGAACATTGTCGTACCGCACTTCTGCGTGGCTCAGATCGAGGATCGAACTCTCCATGGCGGGGACATCGCGGACAAGTTCGAGCCCATCCGTTTCAGCGGGCACGAGGAAGATAGAACAGCCCTCGTAAGGGTGGGCGTCCAGATCCGTTCGGGCCATCACGAGAAATACGTCCGCCTCGTGCCCGTTCGATGTCCACCACTTGTGGCCGTTGATGACCCACTCGTCTCCGTCCTTCTCGGCAGTAGTCTTGATCATCTTCGGGTCGGATCCTCCGCCTGGAGCCGGTTCTGTCATCGAGAACGCCGACCGAGCCTCGCCCTCGATAAGCGGCGGCAACCACCGCTGTTTCTGTTCTTCCGTTCCTGCAATCTCAATCGTATGCATGTTTCCTTCGTCAGGGGCGTCGACGCGAAGTGCTGGGGGGCCCAACAACGACCGACCGGCCTCCTCAAAGACGGCTAACGAATCGCGGAATGACTCACCCATGCCTCCGTACTCGTCGGGCATCTGGGGACAGTACACGCCGTAGTCGCGTGCCGCTTCGCGCAGCGTCCTCAGCCCAGACTCGGACACGGCCTCGCCGGGATCGAGATCGCGCTCGAGGGGCAAGACTACCTCGTCCATTAGATCACGAGTTCTCTTAGCCAGTTCGCGAGCACGGTCCGACTCCGGATAGTCGACTAAGCTCATTGACGGTTCAATGTTAAGATTTCCCATGATAAATAACATCGGCTCAACTAGGCTCGTGACAATCGACTTCAACGGAGTTCGTGAGGATCAACGGTGACCGATACGGACTGCGGTGGTGATAACCCATTTCAAGCGTAAAGCCAGGGAACCGTAGTCAGGATTTATATATTGGAATATATAAGAGTGGATTGGCATCATATAACAATGACATCATTTCCATCAGCGGAGTGGTTCCGCTCGTTCGCCGAGACGCTCGAGGCAGACGAGGAGTTCAGGAGGGCAATGTCTCGGTTCGACGGTTCGATAAAACTCGAGGTCGGCGATGAGGTAGTCTGGATGAAACTCTACCGCGGGGAAGTGATCGAAATCCTCGGTCAGGAGGCGGAGTTCGGTTCAACGTTCACCGTCGCGGGGTCAACGGACCAGTGGATGCGGCTACTCACCGAGGATCGTAATCCCTTCGGCGAGCAGCAGACGCTCGGGAAGATCGAGTTTCGAGGCGATGTGCTAGAAGCGACGCGGGTGACCGACGGGCTAAACCTTCTCGTTGAGCACCTACGCGCTGAGACGCCAGACACGGTCGATCTTGGGGAGGCAGCACAATGAGCAACGGTATCCGCGCAGGCTACGAGCAGGTTGACGGCGTTCGGGCATTTTACGAGGAAGCAGGACCACAGGACGGTCAGGATGTGGTGCTCGTCCACACAGCGGGTCACGATGCGATGGAGTGGCGCCACGTTCTCCCCACACTCGGCGAGGCTGGCTACCACGCACAGACGCTCGATTTGCCTGGTCACGGGAAGTCGCTCCCGCATCCGGACGGACATATCGACTCGATGCACGGGCTCGCGGAGTTCGTCTGGGAGTTCGTCGACGCTCGCGGCGTTGAGAATCCCGTCGTGGCTGGCTGTTCTATCGGCGGTGATATCGTCCTCGATCTTGCGGCGAACCACGCGAAGGAGATTGGGGCCATCGCTGCCTGTGAGGGGGCGTTGCGAACTCCAACCTATCCCGAGGGCTTTCTCGCGATGATGGAACATGAGAGCGGCCTCCCGGGTTGGGGTCGGTTTTTCTACAACGCTTCCCGGCACTGTCATGGGGAAGCAGCCGACCCAGGCCGTGTGGAGGAACACGCCTGGCTTCACCAGCGGGCGATTCCGGCTGTGACGCATGCCGACCTAACAGCTTGGAATAACCACGACATTCGCGACCAGGCAGAGGACATTACATGCCCGGTCCTGTACGTGTACGGAGAGGACGACTACTTCCTCCCGGAGGAGTTCGTCGAGGAAACACGGAACGCGCTCGACCCCGAGTTCGTCCGTCTCTCAGATATCGGCCATTACCCGATGCTGGAGACTGATGAATTCACCGACCGATTCCTCGAATTCCTGGATGAGATGTAGCTAACCCCCCTCCGGTTTCACTGACTACTTCCGTTTCGAACGAATTACCGTCGATCCTCGACTGTAGACCAGCGGACGGCCACAAGCGCCTCCATCGAAAGAGACGCTCGATGGAGGAATTGCGAACCCCCATTATGTACAGTTTCTCACAGACGTTTTCAGACAACTGCTCGGCTATCGTCCACTGCGTACCCTACAGGATTCACCACATCAATTTCGTCCACCCGTGCGATTTCCGTGACGAAGACGATCCGAACTTCTTACTCTGTCATCCGCTATCTACCAGCGAACTCCGTTTCACTTTGCCGGTCGTTGTCTTCGGTAGTTCGTCCTTGACGACGACTTCACGGGGGTACTCGTAGCGAGCGAGCTGCGATTTAACGTGCTCCTGCAGCCCCGTTCGTAACGACTCAGTCTCCTCGTAATCAGAGGCGATCTCGATGAATGCTTTCGGAACCTCGCCGCGCTCATCGTCGGGAACGCCAACGACGCCGACTTGGGCGACGGCCGGGTGGCTAGCCAGCGTCTCCTCGATCTCCTCTGGGCTAATGCGATAGCCTGCCGAGATAATAACATCGTCTTTCCGACTCTCGAACGCGTAATAGCCGTCTTCGTCGACCCATCCGAGGTCGTCGGTGAGCAGCCAGCCATTCTGGATCGTCTCAGCGGTCTTCTCCGGTTTGTTCCAGTACTCCAGGAAACAGACGGGATCGTCCTCGTATTTGACAGCAATCTCGCCGACCTCGCCGGTCGGGACCGTCGGTTCGCCAGTGTCGGAATCGAGGATCTCGATCTCGTGGCCCGGACCCGGGAGTCCGAGTTTCCCGACCTTGTAGTCCGCGAGGGCGGTACAGTTGGCGATGAGCATGTTTGCCTCCGTCTGTCCGTAACCTTCGTGGACCGCGATGTCGTTACCGAATGTCTCGAAGGCCCACTCGAACGTGTCGCGGTCCAGCGCCTCACCCCCGGCGGCGATAGTCCGCAATGAGGAAAGGTCATATTTGGCGACATCGTCGACGTCCTTCATCATTCGGAGAGCGGTCGGCGGGATGAACGTCACCGTCACGTCGTAGCGGTCGATCAGGTCGAACGCGGTCGCCGGATCAAATCCGTCGGACTCGTAGGCCAACACCGGTTTGCCGTAGAACCAGGCCGGGAATACGATGTCAAACGCTGCGATCCACGACCATTCCGAGGGCAGCCAGAACACGTCGTCACGGAGCCTCATGTTACAGAAGTCCGTGACGAACAGCGGAAGGTGGCCCAGGAAGAACCGGTGGGCGTGCAGTACCCCTTTCGGATCGCCGGTCGTGCCCGAGGTGTAGATGATAATCGCCGGATCTTCCGCCGCCGTGTCGGCTGTCTCGAACGCCGTGGACCGGCCTTCGACGGCGTTCGCTATATCACGTTCGCCTTCCGTCGGGTCAGCGTCGACGGTCAAGACCGTATCCAACGACGATAATCCTGGGCGCACTTCTCGGAAACTGTCGACGTTCTCGCGGTCGATAATGCAGGCCACTGCACCAGCGTCGTCAAGCCGATAGCCCAGCGCATTGGGACCGAACTTCACGCTCAACGGGACGGAAATCGCACCGAGCTTCCAACAGGCGAGGTGGGCGACGGCGGTCTCAGGCTTCTGCGGGAGGTTCACACCAACCCGGTCGCCTCGTTGAACACCTCTCGACTGTAGGTAATTCGCCAGCTGGTTGGCCTCTTCGTGTAGCTCGTGGAAACTGTACTTCCGTGTCCCACCGGCCTCGTCCTCGGCGTAGATAGCCGTTCGTTCTGGGTCGTCGGCCCAGCGGTCACAGACGTACGCCGCAATATTGAACTGCTCCGGGACTTCCCATTCGAAGGCCTCGTACAGGGCTTCGTAGCTATCCCACTCCTGCTCGTAGAAATGGTATGCGTCCAGTCGCTCAGTTCCATTTGCGTCACTACCAGTCATGAGAACACAATTTCGAGCACTCGTGTTATACTTTCCCCCGGTCTTGTACAGCCGAAATAAGGTCGGAAGTAGCTATCTCTGAGAGCGATACTACCGACTATGGGGATTCGGCGAGGGTTCTGACAATGGCGCATCCAGCATCGATTCGGCGACGGCGAAGCGCTCTGCGGATGGTGGATCAAGGGTTGTCGCGGGTGTCAACGCTGACGGGAAGCAAACAGCGGTCACGGAGATACGTTCTGCTAGCTGGATTGCCGAGCACCTGATACTGTAAGCGGATCCTCGACGATGTAGGACCCTACTGAACGATGTCGCCGAAACGGACGACGCTATCAACGTTCGCCTCATCAACGCTGGGTCTGGGAGAGCCAGAGTAGCGACGGGACGTTGATCGACGGTTGTCTCCCGGCCCGTACGCGACGTACGTACTGGATTTCTGTGAGGATCCGATCAAGTCGGGGTGTAACTCGAAATCCATTCCGGAGTAATTTATTTGGGAGATGATATCGTAGTACAAGTGAATGTTCGATAAGGTTCTTGTAGCAAACCGTGGCGAGATCGCAGTGCGGGTGATGCAGGCCTGTGCCGATCTCCAGATAGAAACGGTCGCCATCTACAGCGAGGCGGACAAGCACGCTGGCCACGTCCGATACGCCGACGACGCGTACAACATCGGTCCAGCTCGTGCAGCTGATTCCTATCTCGACCATGAGGCCGTTCTCGAGGCAGCAGAGAAAGCAAATGCTGACGCGATACACCCTGGCTACGGCTTTCTCGCAGAGAACGCTGAGTTTGCCCGGAGAGTCGAGAACACAGAGGGGATCACCTGGGTCGGCCCCACTGGCGACGCGATGGAGCAGTTAGGAGAGAAAACGAAGGCACGGACGGTGATGAGCGAGGCCGACGTGCCTATCGTCCCCGGAACGACCGATCCTGTCACGGATCCAGAAGAAGTGTACGAGTTCGCCGACGAACACGGCTATCCAATCGCCATCAAGGCCGAGGGCGGCGGCGGGGGCCGTGGCATGAAGATCGTTCACGCGGAAGACGAGATCGAGGACCAACTCGAGAGTGCCAAGCGCGAAGGTGACGCATACTTCGACAACGATTCGGTCTATCTCGAACGCTATCTGGAGAACCCACGCCACGTCGAGGTCCAAATTATCGCCGACAAGCACGGCAACGTCCGTCACTTGGGGGAGCGTGATTGCTCGCTCCAGCGTCGCCATCAGAAGGTCATCGAGGAGGGACCGAGTCCTGCATTGAGCGACGAGCTCCGCGAGCAGATCGGCGAAGCCGCCCGCCGCGGCGTCGACGCAGCGAACTACTACAATGCCGGGACCGTCGAGTTCCTGGTCGGGGAAATCCCCGACCGCGATCCTGGCGAAAAGCTGGGTCCCGACGCGGACTTCTACTTCCTCGAAGTAAACACTAGAGTTCAGGTCGAACACACCGTTACCGAAGAAATCACCGACATCGATATCGTGAAGTGGCAACTGCGGGTCGCGGCCGGAGAGGAACTCACCTTCGCTCAGGAGGATGTCGACATCGACGGTCACGCGATGGAGTTCCGAATTAATGCTGAAAACGCCGCCGAGGATTTCACACCCGCGACCGGCGGAAAACTGGAGACCTACGATCCACCAGGTGGACTCGGCGTCCGAATCGACGACGCGGTCAAACAGGGCGACGAACTCGTCACCGACTACGACTCGATGATTGCGAAGCTGATCGTTCGTGGGAGCGACCGCGAGGAGTGCATCAACCGCTCGAAGCGCGCACTCCGCGAATACGACATCGAGGGAATCTCGACGATCATTCCGTTCCATCGCCTGATGCTGGCAGATGACGCGTTTCTGACCGGGAAACACGATACGAACTACCTCGATAATGATATCGCCACCGAACGAATCTCGGAAGCCCAGGAGAAGTGGGGATCCGCGGCGCACGCGAACGGGGGCAGTGAGGATGTTACTGAACAGGAACTGACTGTTGAAGTCGATGGGCAGCGGTTCCAGGTCACCCTCGAAGATCCGGGAATCATCGTCGACGGAACGCAACAACCATCGTCTGGTGGAAGCAGTTCGACAGGCGGAGCGGCCACTAGCGGCTCCAACGGCGACCAGACAGCTTCGCTGAATGGCGATCAGATTACCGCGGAGATGCAAGGGACGATTCTGGAAGTCGATGTCGAAGAAGGCGACAAAGTAGCTTCTGGTGATGTGGTCTGCGTGTTGGAGGCGATGAAGATGGAGAATAACATCGTTGCCCCGACCGACGGAACCGTCACGCATGTTGCTGTTTCAGGTGGCCAGAGCGTCGATATGGGTGATACCCTCGTCACCCTAGAGTAACTGCAACTATCTACTCGGCGAGCAGCGGTATCACTGACACTTCAACGGGTACTCGGACGCCCGTATCCCTAGCCCTGTCCGTCTAGGAGTTCGTCGGCAATGATGTTGCGCTGGATCTCGCTCGTTCCCTCCCCGACTTGGTAGATCTTGGTGTGGCGAAACTGCCGCTCGACGGGATAGTCACGAGTATATCCGTTTCCGCCGTGTATCTGAACGGCTTCGCTGGCCACTTCCTCAGCGATCTCGCTAGCATACAGTTTGGCCATACTAGCCAGTTTCGTCGGCTCTCCGCCAGCATCAATCCGAGCAGCGGCATCGTACGTAAGTCGCCTCGCCGCTTCGACTTTTACGGCCATGTCCGCGAGTTTGTGCCGGATCGACTGAAACTCACCAATCTTCTGACCGAACTGTTCGCGCTCACGCACGTAGTCGAGCGACTGTTCGAGACATCCCTGTGCAATTCCGAGCGACTGCGCGGCGATGCCGACGCGCTCCTGTTCGAAGAAGTCCATGAGCTGGTAGAAACCGTGGTCTCTCTCGCCGATGAGATTCTCCGCTGGAACGCGGACATCATCATACCGTAATTGTGCGGTTTCGGAGGCGTTCCACCCCATTTTGTGAATCTCGGACTCAACCGTGAAGCCGTCGCGATCTGTCTCGACGATGAACGCCGAGATTCCGCTATGACCCTCGCCGCCAGTCCGCGCCGTCGTTACCGCGTAGTCCGCGATAGTCCCATGAGTGATGAAGGTCTTCACCCCGTTGATGACGTACTCGTCGCCGTCCTTCTCCGCAGTCGTCTCGATGTGTGCGGCGTCGCTGCCGTGTTTCGGTTCTGTGTTGGCGAGAGCTCCGATTAATTCCCCCGAGCAGATACCGCGGAGGATGTGCTCCTTCTGGGACTCCGTCCCGTACTCTTCGATCATACGGGACCCAAACGAGGTACCCAGTGCGGCACACATTCCCGCATCAACTCTGGCTAACTCCTCACTTACGAGCGCGCTCTCGAGCGTTCCCATTCCGGGCCCACCGTATTCTTCGGGGACTTCAACGCCGACCAAGTCTGCTTCTACGGCGGCCTCCCAGACATCGCGGGGCCATGTTTCCGTTTCCTCGGCTTTCCGGGCGACCGGTTCAACTTCGCTCTCCGCGAACTCGCGGGCGGTTTGTCGGACCGCACGTTGTTCTGGACTGAGCTCGAATTCGATCATTAGTTCTGCTCCTGTGTCCGTTACCGTCGAGCATGCGCTGTAAAAACCTTGCCCGAATGTAACAAGTCGTCCGCCGACACGACGAGGAGCGAATCTTCGCCGAGTGGCGAGATCAAAACTAGCGAGGAGGAACAGTGCCACTGGGAATACACTTAATAGTCAAGATTAGGTACAGAATGACATGGCAACTGATACCAGTAAGGAAACTGTTGACGTCAAGCGTACGAACAAGATTGGTCGTATCGCAGCCGGAGATATTGCTCGGCGTGCAGGGAACCGGATGCCGGAAAAGACGGCGTTCATCGTTCCGGAGAAGGACGAGCAAGTCACGTTCTCAGAATTTGACCAGCGGGCGAATCGCGCTAGCAACGCCCTGCTAGACGCCGGGTACGAAAAGGGATCGCGGATTGCGTTCGTCGCCGGGAACTCTCTCCAGTTCCTTGAGGCGTACTTCGGGGCGCTCAAGGCCGGTGTTGTTCCAGTGTTCATCAACCCCGAGATCACGCCCGAGGATATCGCGTACGAGTTCGACCATTCCGATGCCGACGCGCTCTTCGTCGACGACGTCCTCTACGAGAAGACTGCACCGCTGCTCGAGGACCGCGACATGGACACGGTTGCTACGTTTGAGTGGGGCGAGACTGACGTTCCGGAAGAGTCGTTTCGGGCGTTCACCGCAGGCTGCGACGAATCAGAGTCTGATGTCGAAATTCATGATACAGATCTGGCCCAGATCATGTACACGAGTGGAACGACCTCGAAGCCGAAAGGCGTCCTGCACAGTCATAAGACGATTTACACCGGTTCACTTAACGTCGCAACAAACGGCGACCTTACGCGACATGACGTGATGGGGAGTGTCATGCCCCTATTCCATTGCGCACAACTCACGATGATCAAAGGAGCAATGCATGTCTCCGCGACGACGGTCATTCGACGTGACTTCGGACAGGAGGCATTCCTGGCTGACGTCGAAGAGCGTGATCTCTCATGGTCATTCCTACTCCCCGTCATGTACGAGGGACTACTCAACCGCGACGACATCGACGAGCGTGATCTCTCTTCGCTCAGATTCTGTCTTTACGCGATGACGCCCATGGGTAATGAAGTTCTGAAACAGTGTATCGAGACGTTCGACGCCGACTTTGCACTCGGAAGCGGGCAGACGGAGGCGTATCCGCCGACGGTAATCTACCAGCCCGAATGGCAACTCGAGAAGGAAGGCAACTACTGGGGGACTGGGAATGCTAACACGGATGTCGCTATTATGAACGACGAGGGGGAACTCCTTCCGCAAGGCGAGGTGGGCGAGATCGTCTATCGCGGCCCGAACGTGATGGAAGGCTACCTCAAGAACCCAGAGGAGACCAAACAAGCGTTCGAACATGGATGGTTCCACTCTGGCGATATGGGGTTTTTCGACGAGGATCATCTGCTGAAGTTCGTAGACCGGAAGAAAGATATGATCAAAACCGGCGGGGAGAACGTCTCGACCCAGAAAATCGAATCCATACTCCTAGATAACCCCCATATCGCCGAAGTAGCAGTCGTTGGACTTCCCCACGATCGCTGGGGTGAAGCCGTGACGGCGGTCGTTGTGCCGACCGCGGATTCTGAAGTGAACGAAGAGAGTCTTCTCGAGTACAGTCGCGAACACTTGGCTGGGTTTGAAACCCCCAAGTCGATCGAGATTGTTGATGAGCTTCCGAAAACCACGACAGGGAAAATCAGAAAGTTCGAGTTGGCGGCGGATTGGGACGATTATTATCAGTAACTCGGCCAGTTCCTTCTATCTCCATCTGGGGCAAAAGTGAAATTACCCCGACACCTAATTACGGCAAATAATGTGGATTTTCTAATATATCCCAAAGGCTATAAGTGACTATGTCTTGAAAGTAGTGATATGGTAGAGCCTGACAAGCATAGTCGCACGAATCGCCGAACGTACTTAAAAAGCTCACTTAGCGCAGTAGCGCTTGCATCGGCCGCCGGCTGCCTTGGTGGTAGCGGTGGTGGTGGCGACACACTCAAGTTTGGATATACGTCCTCGCTCTCGGGACCGACTGCTGTGCTGGGAAAGCAATATCACACGGGCTTCCAAATTTGGCGTGACCACGTCAACGAAAACGGTGGTATTCTCAACAAAGAGGTTGAACTAGTCCACTACGATGACGAGAGCAATCCCGAGAGAGCACGAGAGTTGGCGAACCGTCTTGCTTCGCAGGATAACGTCGACTTTCTATTCGGCCCATACGGGAGCCCAAACAACTATTCGGCGTCGCTCGTCTCTCAGCAAAATCAGATCCCCATGGTCTCGGGAGCGTCGTCGGACCCCGAGATCTTCAGTCGGGGGCTGGAGTATTACTACTCGACGCTTAGCAAGACGACTAAATACGGAAAGTCGTTCCCAGAGTTCCTTGCGTCGCTTGACTGGGGATCGTTCGACATGGACGAACCGTCGACCGCGGCTACGCTTAGAGCCGACGCCGCGTACACGAGCACCCTCGGGAAGGCGTTGACACAAAACCTAGAGGACCAAGGGTTCGAGGTAGCTTACGAACAGGAGTACCCCACGGACCAGAATGACTTCTCGAGCATCCTCAGTGAACTCAGTAATGCCGACCCAGACGTTCTCTGTGTGTGCGGGTTCCCGGCCGACGAGGCGCGGTTTGCCGAGCAGGCTCAGCAGGCGGGCCTAAACGTCGACATCCACTATCAGAACTACAGTTCTCAGACCGTCATTGTCGACACCCTTGGCGACCAGGTCAATTACATGATGAACGGGGCGTGGTGGGATCGACGATACGACTACAACCGCGTCGATACCTACGTCGAGATGTGGAATCAACGAAAGGACTCGGTTGCAGAGATGCCTCTCTCGTACGCGACAGCGGCGGGGATGGTGTTCGAGAAAGCGATCGAGGAGGCCAGTTCCACGAACGCAGACGATGTTAATCAAGCGCTGAAAAGTCTGGATATCGAAACACCTCTAGGCCGTACCCAGTTCCACGAAACAGGCTGGAATCGTCATCAGTACAAGAACGAGGCAGTTCGTCAATGGCAGAACCAAGAGATGACGTTGCTCTACCCCGAAAAATTCGCGACGGGCGATGTGTGGCTTCCGACGCCCAACTGGGGCAACCGTGACAGTTCACCGGAATAAAGAGAAAATGGGTCCAGCGACACTACCGCCAACGTTGTTAGCGCTTGACGTCAGTAGCATAGTGCAGGTCCTCACCGGAGGCCTCGTCATCGGTGCACTCTGGGCACTAGTTGCACTAGGCCTGAACCTCATCTTCGGAGTAATGAAAGTGATCAACCTAGCCCACGGGGAGTTCATCGTGTTCGGCGCCTTTGGGACGTTGTACCTCAATGAGGCACTGGGGATTCATCCGGCGATCGGGATCTTCCTCTTGCTTCCAGTTTTCTTCTTGGCCGGCGTGTTGATCCAGTATCTAGTGATCAACCGGATTCTGGAGTCAGATAACCCGGAACTCATCTCACTGTTGGCTACTTTCGGGTTATTTCTTTTCCTCAATAATGTCGCTCGGGCCGTGTTCGGTGTCGATCCGCGAAGCCTTCAAGCGGCCCCGCTCGACCAGACCGTAACGATCCTTGGCGTCAACATCACCTTTGCGAGGATCTACGCGCTCATGGTCGCCACCGTAGCGATGATTAGTCTCTACTATCTGATGACTCGAACCGAGTTCGGGCGCGCGATGAGGGGCACCGTCCAAAACCCACGACTGGCACAGGCTGCCGGGATCAACAGAGATCGCGTCTACTATGCTGCATTCGGTCTCTCGGCAATACTAGCGTCCATCGCTGGTGCGATGATCGGAATGGTGTATACCGTCTCGGTGGATACAGGTTTCAGTTACCTCATCTTTGGTTTCCTCGTCATCGTCTTCGGTGGAATGGGGAGCTTTACTGGAGCACTGGCCGGCGCACTCATCCTCGGTATGGTCGGGTCAATCAGCGGCTACCTGTTTGACCCTGGCGTCCGGAACCTGGTACTCCTCTCGATCCTCGTCATCACCTTGTTCGTCAAGCCAACTGGACTGTTCGGAGGTGCTCGAGTATGAACATCCTCTCGTCGTTACGTCCCCACAGGTGGGACCGATATGGGTTCGTGATTGGCGCAGTCCTCGTGATCGCATTAGCTGCGATGCCCTTCCTCACCGACAACTCGTATCTTATCGGGATCGCGTTTACGACACTCATGTTCGTAACGTTGGCCAGTAGCTGGAACCTCCTCAGCGGGTATACGGGGTACATCTCGTTCGGTCATGTCGCGTTCTTCGGTATCGGCGGCTACACGTGTGCCATCCTCTTTACTGACTTCGGCATCAGCATTTACCTCGCAATACTCGCTGGCGGCGTGTTTACTATGCTCATCTCCCTTCCGGTGGCTGTCGCGACGATTAGATTGAGCGACGTCTATTTCTCAATCGTCATGCTCGCATTCGCCGAGTTGATGCTCGAGATCGCAGTGAATCTGGGTATAACCGGCGGAACGAAGGGAAAGGTCCTCCCGGTCGGAGACTACACCCTAGTCACGTACGAGCTCATGCTTGCCGTGACCGTTGTGACTATCCTGACCAGCTACCTCGTCGTGCGGTCGTACTTCGGCCTTACCCTCACGGCCATCCACGATGACGAGGGAGCAGCTAGCTCGTTAGGTCTCGATACCACCCGATACAAAGTCGGAGCGTTCGCGCTGAGCGCGTTTTTCCCAGCCATCGCCGGTGGGATCGCCGCGCTCTACTGGCTGTACATCAACCCGTCGACCATGTTCGCAGTCACCACCTCGGGCGATATGATGATCATGAGCGTTATCGGTGGCATGGGGACCGTGATCGGCCCCATTCTTGGTGCCCTGCTGTTGACGCCGATCCGCGCTGAAACCCAAGCCGCATACCCCTTCTTCCACGGCATTGTATTCGGGCTCTTCTTTATGGTTCTCGTGCTCACGTTCCCGAACGGTCTCGTATCGCTGGTCCAGCGGTCGAAGCGACTCAAGCGGATCACTCGGCGATTCAATCAAACTGAACTAGCTAATATGGAGGAAACCGATGACTGATACGCCGTTGTTACAGTGTGAAGGGCTGACGAAGGAATTCGGCGGACTAACGGCGGTTGACGATGTCGACATCTCGCTCGAATCGGGGCTGATATACAGCCTCATTGGTCCGAACGGGGCCGGAAAGACGACAACATTCAACATGATCGCCGGCCTGTTACAGCCGACCGCGGGGACGATCGCGTTCAACGGCCGAGATATTACGAGCAAGTCCCAACACGACGTCTGCCAACTAGGGATCGCACGTACGTTCCAGACACCCCGGCCCTTTACGAGCCAAACAGTCCTCGAGAACGTCACATTCGCGCAACAGGCCGGAAGCGGTACCTACGACCGAGCGAAAGCGCTTGAGGTGCTCGATTTCGTTGGATTGGGCGACAAGGCCGAACTGAGTGCAGGTGAGCTGACCGTAGTCCAGCAAAAGCGACTCGATCTTGCACGTGCACTAGCGACCGATCCGGAACTGCTCCTGCTCGATGAGATCATGGCGGGACTGAACCCCTCGGAAATGGATGACTTCCTTGCTCTGATACGAGAGATCAACAAGGAAAGAAGTGTATTCGTAATAGAGCACATAATGGATGCAATAATGGACATATCGGATCGGATTATCGTACTTCAGAACGGACAGCGGATCGCCGAAGGAACACCCGAGGAAGTATCCTCGAATGACAATGTCATTAAAGCATATCTCGGAGAGGAGTTCGTAGAACATGCTCAAGGTTGACTTAATTTCGTCGAGTTACGATGACGTACAGGTGCTCTGGGACGTTTCGCTGGACGTTGAGGAGGGAGAACTAGTAACACTCATCGGGAATAATGGAGCGGGCAAGACGACGACGTTGCGGAACATCATGGGCTGGCTGACGCCGACAGAAGGCGACATTCAGTTCAAGGGCCGGTCGATAATTGGCACGCCGGTCGACAAGCGTGCAGAGTTAGGACTGAAAATTGCGCCTGAGGACGAAGGCGTCTTCCCCGATATGTCGGTCATTGACAACCTCAAGCTGGGCGCCTACGGTGCTAGCAAGGATACGAAAGAGGACCGTCTCAGCCGGGTATTCGACCTGTTCCCACGGTTAGAGGAACGACAGGGCCAATATGCGAGCACTCTGAGCGGGGGCGAGCGGCAGATGCTCAACATTTCCATTGCTCTGATGCAGGACCCTGACCTCCTCCTCATCGATGAGCCTTCGATCGGACTAGCTCCGATGTTGGCGACAGAACTCCTCGAAGAGATCGAGTCGATCAACGATCAGGGAACGACGATCATGCTGGTTGAACAGAACGTCAACAAGGCTCTTGAGATCGCAGATCGGGCGTATATTATCGAGAACGGTCGAATAACCAGCGAGGGAGACGCTGACACGATCCTGAACAGCGACGAGATTATGAAGGCCTACATGGGGAAATAGCGATGATCTCGCTCGACAATCGGACTGTCTTGATCACAGGCGGCGGCCGTGGCATCGGACGCGAAGCCTGTCTCCAATTCGCAGAGAGGGGTGCGAACGTGGTGGTGAACGATGTCGGTGGTGATCCGTCAGGGGAAGGCCACGATCAGCGGCCCGCAGACACGGTAGTTGAGATGATCGAATCTGCGGGCGGAACTGCCGTTGCCGACTACAGCGACGTCGGTACGTGGAACGGCGCACAGCAGGCTGTTGAGACGGCACTCGACGCGTTCGGTGATCTCGATGTTATCTATAACAATGCCGGAATTCTTCGGGAGAACTCCCTAGTGAACATGACGGAGACAGAATTCGACGAGGTAATTCGGGTCCATTTGAAGGGAACGTTCTCGGTCCTGCATCACGCAGCCGCGTACTGGCGTGAGCAGTCGAAAGACGGAATCGATCGTGAACGGACTGTTGTGAATGCTTCCTCAGATATCGCGACAGGAGGTTTCGGACTCGGTAACTATGCCGCGGCCAAGGCTGGGATACTGGGGCTCACCAGGACCGCTGCCGAGGAACTGGCACAGTACGGCGTGCGTGTCAACGCGATCTGGCCGGTCGCGGATACACGACTCACTGAAGAATGGCCGGAAAACCTCCCCGGACCGGAGGCCAGCGCCTCGATGGTTGTCTTTCTAGCGAGCCCCGACTGTGAGGTGACTGGTCAGACGATCCGAATCGGCGGCGATCGGATCGACCTGGTGACTCCGGCACCGAAGTACGAGTACACGGTGGTCGCCGACAACGAATGGTCGCCAGAGGAGATCAGTGAGCGGTTCGCCGATACCGTCGGGGAGAATATCGACCAGCGGATCGAGTGACGACTACTCCGCGGCCGTCTCCGCGGGATGGGGCGCGTCGTACTCCGCGAGAATGACGAACGCACCGCCGAAGTGCTTCGGATGATAGAACACCTCGTCGAAGTCGGCCGACTCGTACCGACCAACGGGTTCGACGTCTTTCTGCTCGAGTTCTTTCACTGCCGCGTCTAAGTCTGCAACGCGAAGTGACACGGCATACAGACCCGCCCCGTTCCGTTCGATGAACTGTGCGACCTGACCGTCGTCCGATTTCGGAGTCACTAGCTCGATACCGCTCGGACTGAGCCGGTTTGCAACAGGTTGCTCGCCGGTGGCCGTTTGGGTTGTCGGTTCCATGAGATCCCCGAACGAGAGACCCAGCAATTCCGTGAACTGATCCATCGTATCATCGATATTCGGAGTTGCGATAATTACTCGATCGACACTGTAGATCTCCATATTGGGATGTCATCCCACTACATAATAATAGCTTGGTAGCTTTGGAGACCCGATTGGTCAGCTGAGCGGTTCCTTTCCGTCGATAATTCGCTGGATACGGTTGGCGAGTTCGGGGATCCCGGCTTCCAGGGACGGATACATCGAATCGGTTGTCGTTCCTTCGAGGTATCGTGCGTAGAACGCCTCTAGTGCCGTCCCGAGCTTGAACCCAGCTAGCGCTCGATAGAACCGATCGTGTCGGTACGTACGACCGCTTGCGTCTTCGTACATCTCCACGAGTTCGCGCTGAGAGGGGTATCCCTCATACTCCGTGAATTGCGGGAATAACTCCGGGACAGCAGGGTTGTCGGTCCCGTGCTCCCAGTTGAACAGCATGTAACCGACATCAGCAAGGGGATCACCGAGCGTGCTCATCTCCCAGTCAAACACGCCGATGATCTCGGGAGGTGTCCCCGAAGAGAAGATGACGTTGTCAAGTTTATAGTCGCCGTGAACGAGCGTTGGCTCTATCGGTTCGGGGATCGAATCGGCGAGCCACTCGGCGGTATCGCGAAGCGCGTCGATCTCTCGACCGGACCGCTTGAAACACTGCTCCATCTGATTCGTCCATAGGGCTATCTGCTTCGAGAGGTACTTCTCGGGGCTTCCGAAGTTGCCCAGCCCGATACGCTCGTAGTCGACGTCATGGATCTTCGCTAGCGTTTCGACTAATTCCGAGCTAATCTGTTCGCGATACTCTGGTTCCGCAAATCGGCTTGGCTCGCCCGTATCGTTATGAATAACAGTGCCGTCGAGTCGCTGCATCACGAAGAAGTCGCTGCCAATCACGGAATGGTCGTTACATGCGAATACCGTCTCTGGAACTGGGACTGCCGTCTCCGAGAGCGCAGACAGAACCTCGTATTCTCGAAGGACATCGTGTGCTGACTCCGGTGTTTTCCCAGACGGCGGGCGACGCAGAGCGTACTCGCCATCTCCCCAGTTGAAGAAGATAATCTCGTTAGAGTGGCCCTCATCATGGTAGGAAACGTCGAAGCTCTCAGTGTCACCTAGTTCGGTCGCTAGATACTCCGAGAGCGCGTCCGTATCGACCAAACTATCGAGATGGTCGTTTACATCACTCATATTTCATCTGATTGTACATCCTCGCATATATTCTTTCGTCTACTTAGCCAGCTACGCCTGCTCTGACTTTGGATGATACGCGAAGGCACCGGCAGTAGATATAACTTATTTTACGTTCAACAGGACAGTCGATGTTCCTGAACCAAGTTACCGACTACGAATCGGCTGTCGAGTCGTTTTCCTGGGAAGAGATACGTGACGAATGCGACTGGGGAGGACAAGAGGCGCTCAACTTCGCACACGAGTCGGTCGATAGGCATGCAACCGACGGTGATACGCTGGCGATTCTATGGCTCGGGGAGGGCGGGGAGGAGAAGCGGTACACGTTCCGGGATCTCACACGACGGTCGAATAAGGTAGCGAACCTACTGACTGACCTCGGCATCGAGGCGGGGGATCGCGTCATCACGTATTTACCACGGATTCCTGAGCACTATATCACAGTTCTGGGGACCGTGAAAACCGGTGCCGTATTCGGGGCGATTAACGAGCGGTACGGCCCAGACGGTATCGCCCACCGTCTCGCGGACAGCGAGGCCGAGACCATTGTGACGACCGCAGCAAATCGCGAGACGATCGCTGCCGCTATCGAAGGGATCGATTCCGTCGAGAATGTTATTGTCCTCGACCGAGACGATGGCACCACTGTCGACGGTGATATCGACTACTACGACCGAATCGAAGACGCTTCCCCTGAGTTCAAGACCGTTCGAACAGGCCCCGAAACACCTGCATTTCTCTACTACACGTCCGGGACGACTGGACCAGCGAAGGGCGTCGTTCACGGTCACGACTTCACGATCGGAAACGCGAGCTTCGCGAAGCTCCCGGCAGGCTTGCAAGACGGTGACCTCTACTGGTGTACAGCAGATCTCGGCTGGTTGACCGGGCTCAATCCTTTCGGTGCGCTGTTTTGGAAAGTTCCCATCATCGTCTACGAAGGCGAATTTGACCCGGAAGCGTGGGTGACCATCCTTGATGAGCATCCGATCACCGTCCTGTTCAGCGTTCCGACTGCCTACCGGATGCTCTGGAAACAAGAGGAACTCCTCTCCGACCGAGACTTGGAATTGCGGACACTTCTCTCAGTCGGCGAACCGCTCAACGCGCCAGTCGTCGAGTGGGCGAAAGAACAGTTCGGGGTACCGATCCTTGACACGTACGGATGTTCTGAAATGTACGGTACTGTGGTGGCAAACTATCCGTTTGACTCTTGGGAGGTTAAGCCGGGAAGTATGGGAAAGCCGTACCCGGGAATCGATACGAAGATCGTCGAACCCGGAACCCTCGAGGAAGTGGATCAAGGCAAAACCGGTGAGATCGCGATCAAGGAATTCCCGAGCACATTCCTCGAGTACTGGAACCGCCCCGAGAAGACGGCCGACGCTCGGATCGGCGAGTGGGTCTTGACAGACGACTTGGCCAGAGAGGACGACGGTGGGTACTACTGGTTCGAAGGCCGGGCCGACGACGTCATTCTTTCGTCGGGTTACCGAATCGGTCCCTTCGAAATCGAATCGCAACTGGTTGAACACGACGCTGTTACCGAGGCGGCCGTAATCGGAGTCCCAGACGAACAGCGGGGGGAGCGTGTGAAGGCGTTCGTCGTCCCTGCTACGGATGTAGACGCTACCGACAAAACTCGTGCCGAAATCAAACAATTCGTCCGCGATCGACTCGCCGCACATGAGTACCCGCGTGACGTGGAGTTTACCGACACCCTCCCGAAGACGGTCACCGGAAAGATTCGTCGGTCGGAGCTACGAGAGCGGTCGGATCATGACTGAGCTAAACACCGAAGCGAGAACTATGAAGTGATGACCGACGCGGTGATAGCCAATCTTCCGACAGCGGTACTACTGCTCTGCTTTCCAACTCTTTGACTTCCATATTGTACGTTTCGAGAATTCCACCGTAATCAAGTCAGGGAGTTCCTGTAACCCAGAATGAATAACAATTAGTAAGATGGAGACAGTTGGTAGCATATGGCCCAGGATAGCGCAGCCTTTGGCGAAGGTGATGAGTTGGAACTAATTGAAGAGATCGCCGTAAAGATAGCTTCTGATTACGACGACGACTACTGGCATACCGTCAATCACGAACAGAAAGACCCGGTGGAGTTCTGGCAGGACTGTGCCGATGCCGGGTTTCTCGGCGCGACAATCCCCGAAGAATACGGCGGAGAGGGGATGGGCGTTCAAGAACTAACGACGATCGTCCGTACGCTCGAAGAACACGGCTGTATGGGTGTCGGGATGCTGTTCGTCGTAACGCCGGTGTTCGGTGCGATTACACTCTCGAAGAATGGCACTGAGAGTCAGAAAGAAGAGTTCCTCCCGAAGCTCGCGAATGGGGATATGAAGTTCTGTATGGCATTAACGGAGCCGAATGCAGGTCACAACACCCCCGAACTCGATACGACTGCAGAGCAGGACGGCGATGAGTTCGTAATCAACGGAGCGAAACAGTGGATCAGCGGTGTTGGCCGTGCCGATAAGATGCTCTTGGTCGCACGCACGACGCCGAAAGATCAAGTCGAAAACCGGACCGAGGGCATCACGCTGTTCTTAGCGGACCCGGACGCGCCCGGGATCGAGTACCGTGAGCTAAACACTGGAATTCCGTCACCGGAGAAACAGTACGAGATCAACTTTGACGACTACCGGATCAGCGCCGACGCGATCATCGGGGATCAGGGGAACGGACTCTATCAATTGTTCGATACGGTTAACCCAGAGCGGCTGGTCGGTGCCGCCGGTGTGATCGGCGCTGGGAAGTGTGCGCTGAGGCGGGCAGTAGACTACGCGACGGAGCGAGAAGTGTTCAATGCGCCGATCGGCACGCACCAGGCGATTCAGCACCCGCTCGCCGATAAGTGGTCGCGATTGGAGGCTGCTGAACTCCTCCAGAAGAAGGCTGCCTGGCAGGTCGATTCTGACGGCAGAGACGCCGGTTCCGCGGCCAACATGGCAAAACTGCGCGCGTCCATAGCTGGCTACGACGCGTGTGACTTCGCAGTCCAAGTACACGGCGGAAACGGTCTCAGTGAAGACTACTTTGTTGTTGACCTCTGGAAGCAAGCTCGACTATCCCGCATTGCACCTGGATCCAGCGAGATGATGCGAAACTACGTCGCTGAGCGTGTGCTCGGTCTCCCCCGCTCGTATTAGGCGTCGGGCCTGAAGCTGAACTCTTCCAGTTTCGTTTCTACTCTCGAAGTGGTCGTCCACAGCTGATTGGATTGTGGTTAATCCCTCCGACACTTATATTCTCTTGGCTCTACACTTCCCGGTATGGCAGCAGATAACGCATATGAATGGCTTTCGGCAGACGATGTTGCGAACGTGACTGAACGGTTCCGCGCGGACGGCGATGTAGCGCTTGTAACTGGTGCGAGTCGTGGTATTGGTCGGGTTACCGCGTTTCAACTCGCCGCGGTCGGGGCCGATGTAGCGATTGCAAGTAGATCATTGGAGGATCTCGAAGCAGTCGCGGATGAACTCGAAGAGACTTTCGATGCGCGAGCAGTCCCGATCGAGACCGATATCGCCGATCCCGACGCCGTGGAACGGATGATCGAGACGACGATAAGTGAGCTCGGCGATCTCGATATCCTCGTGAATAACGCTGGTGCTTCGTTTGTCAGTGACACCGAAGATATTTCTCCGAACGGCTGGGATACCGTCGTCGAGATCAACCTGAAAGGGACACATCTCTGTTCGACAGCGGCATTGCCGTATCTCGAAGACGGTGGTCGTATCGTGAACTTCTCGTCGATCGCCGGGCAGTACGGTTCGAATACGATGAGCCACTACGGGGCAGCCAAGGCAGGTGTGGAAAATCTAACGCGATCACTGGCGAACGAATGGGCGGGACGAGGCGTTCGAGTAAACTGCATCGCGCCCGGTCTCGTTCTCACTCCCGGATCGGCTGGTGTCATGGGTGTCGGTTCGGAAACCGCACACGATCGTTCGACGGTTGATCGCGTAGTCGGCGGTGCCGACGAGATTGCCGATGCAGTGGTGTTTCTCGCGACGCGAGCATCAAGCTATCTTACCGGCGAAACGATCGTAGTCGAGGGAGCACCAGCCGTATCCGAGGACTTTGAGTAAACAGATTTGTAACCGTCTATCTGCGAGTACCAATACGGAACCTTTCGATCACCCACCTGAGGAATACCGCCTACCCGCCGGCCGATCGAATCGTGTTGCTATCGTCCAAACGGTTACGACATGCGCTCTTCAGAAATCGACTTGTTTTGCGAGCGCCACCTTGTCGATCTTCTGGGATCCCGTCCGCGGGAACTCCTCGACGAATACGACTCGCCGGGGTTTCATGTATTCTGGCAGATCGTCTCGAGACTCGCAGAACGTCTTCACCGCTTCCTCGGTCAGATCGTCGCCGATGACAGTCGCGGTGACGGCCTCCCCCCATCGCTTGTGATCGGTCCCGAAGACCGCCACTGACTCGACGCCCGTCATATCCTGAAGGACGTTCTCAACCCGGCTCGGCGGAACCTTCTCACCGCCCGAGTGAATAATATCATCTTTCCGGTCGACGTAGTAAAGATATCCGTCCTTGTCTTGGCGAACGATATCTTCCGTGTGCAGCCACCCGTCGGTGAACAACGCCTCGTTCCGTTCAGGACGTTCCCAGTAGCCGGGCGTGATGATGTCTCCACGCAGGAGGAGTTCGCCACGATCGCCGGACGGGACTTCTTCCCCGGTGTCGATATCAATGACTTTTCCGCGGACAGCAGGTGTGAGCCTTCCCAGTGATCCGATAGGGAGTTTTTCACCGGGGTCGAGCGTGATGCTGACGCCTGCGTTTTCGGTTTGTCCGTAGTAGTTGCTCAGATCGACCTCGAACGTGTCTTCGAACTCCTCTAAGAGCGGTTCCGGTGCGGGTGCACCCCCGAAGAAACAGAATCTTAGCGACGAGGTATCGTGCTTCTCCGGTACGATCGTGTCAAGCGCATCCACCATCATCGTTGGCACTAACCCGGTGTAGGTCGCACCGGTATTCTCGATAGCGTGGAGCCACTCCTCGGCATCCCACCCGGGCATGACCGCGACTGAACCGCCGGAGAACAGAGACATCAACACAGGACCATGGAGACCACCGACATGAAACAGCGGCATCGCCACCAATGCCGTGTCGTCCGGACGCAGTCCGAAGACGGAGATTCCTGAGTCGACCTGCGCACCGATGTTGCGGTGAGTTTGGACGACACCTTTTGGATCTCCTGTCGTCCCTGAAGTGTGCATAATGATCGCGGTGTCCCCGTCCAAGCGCTTGGTACGCGGAGGGGCTTCGGCCGCAGCCGGGAACTCGGCAAACTCTCCGGTATGCTCGATTTCGGTTGTGTATTCTAGACTCTCGATCCGGGGCTCTAGGTCGTCCGTTTCATCGGCCAAGGTCTCGGACGTGAACAGTACAGTCGGTCGGATATCCTCGAGGACGAACGCAAGGTCATCGACACCAAAGCGTGTATTCAACGGCGACACGACTGCGCCGACGTGCCAGATACCGAAAACTAGTGGCACGTAGGCAGGACAGTTCGGCATGTAGATGGCCACACGATCGTCCTCCCCGATCCCGCGTTCATCGAGCCACGCAGCCACGCGTTTGATCCGTTTCTCGAGGTCGCTATAGGTGATTGTGGCGTCACCGTTCTGGATCCGAAGGATCGCCTCAGCATCTGGTCGACGTTTGATCTGGTTTATGAGGTATTCACAGAGATTCATAGTGTACTCGTCTACTTGCACGACCAAATATATTGGTGCTCTAACTGTTATCCCAGAATGGTTTGACCGTCTCTCCCAATGTAGCGGCCTATCATTAGAGAAGACACCGAAAGAGGAGTTAACGTATACAGGAATTTGAGTAGACTCTTTTCGAAACGTATTGACGGCATTTCAACTGAGATTGTGTTAGAAATGTTCGCGATGCCGATAGAGCGTCAGTCCTCTCTTCGAGCAGCGATACAGTAACACACTTAGGGTGTTATTAAGGAGGGTTTCGATTGTGTGACAAAATGTCACGGTAGAGATTCGAAATCAATCGATACGTTTAGATCAGACGTAGTCAATCCGCCTATTTTCACAATGAATGTTTCTCAGACTTGTCTCCGGGCACGCTGCTAACCGTTTGCAACAATGAGCAGAAGATGTTCGTACGAAGACCAAGCGGCGATGACGGCGCATTCGGAATCGGATCACGCCCAGGAGTTCTTGGAAGCACGGCCGGATTTGCTCGCCGGAGATCCGGAAATCCTTCAGTTCGAGGTCAGCGACGTAACGGAACTCGATCTATAGAAACGGAGACGGTACGCTTGCCACATGGACGAATTAAGAGTCGTATCTGAGCGCCCCAGTCGGATTGACGCTTCGGTAATTCAAGAGAACGCTCCTGTCTCCTCATTATTATTTTAGTAGCACCTCCGCTATCTTCTGTATGTTCAGTTACTTTTTCAGCCGATTCGTGATATAATAGTGTGGGTTTTCCCAATTTTGACCCTTACGCTCTAGCGACTGCTGATCTAGTGTTTGGAGTTTATTAAATTCACTCATCATAGTAAAAAGTGCTTTTCCTTAATCTTCCACCAATATAGTCGAGATAGTCGCTTAGATATAATAATAGGAGAGTGATTAGATAGACGACCATCGACGAGAAACCAGTGCTTTCGAAACTGTGCTTCTCGGCCAATAGCTGCGCGAATATGGCGGTTTATTCGGTGCTTCGTCGGCCAAGGATCAAGACCCGAAGAGCCGGCTTCGAGTCAAGTTATCTTGTACTCTATATTCAAGACCAACTGCCATTTATCTTGTCAGAATTTTATTGGTAGTGGCTCGAGACGACTATGTCGTCCTCAGAACGCAAAGCAATCTGCTCAGCGAGAGAATCCCGTCCTGAAACCGGCATCTCGAGGTTGAAGGTTAGGTGTGAATCGCGTCACTCGACTACACAATCCACGTTGATGACAAGCGGGATATTCAACGTGAACCTACACTACCAAGTAAAATTACTTACATAAGCTGTGTATGGCGATTCAGGATGTTTTGAGTCCCGATCGGCCCAATGCGACGCGACCCGGCGACTGGGACGACTATTCGATCCACCGGGCGTTACTCTCCGAGGGCGGCCACTCTTCTGAGCACGGAGTCCAAACAGAAACGGGAGTGATCGACAGCAGAATCTTTATGATATGGAATGACATACCGCTTCCTGGCGGGGAAGATTACCAACCAGCCCTGATGCCTGCATCCGTGTCAGTCTAACCCCGCCTATCGGTTTCAGGAAAGCAGAGAGTGACTAACGGCACAGGCGTCAACGGTTCATCTGACGGCGTGACCAGAGCGGCTGCTGAAGGCTAAAAACGCTAATCCCGCAACTGCCGAAACATGGTCGGAAAGTCCTGTATACTGCCGAGACTAGCTGATATAGACAATGTTCTGTCCCTACCCTAACTTATTACTTCTCTTAGCATGTTTTGCATTCTCATGCCACAGTGGCAAGAGGAGCGACCGGACGAGGATTTCTTCAGAATCCTTGACCCAGACGGTGAAGTCGTTAAGGACCCCCCAGAGATATCCGACGATACGCTGTTGGGAATGTATCGTACGATGGTCCTGTCCAGGGAATTCGACGAGAAAACGCTACATATGCAGCGACGGGGCGAAGTTTCGATAATCGCACGAGCGACCGGCGAGGAGGCTGTCTCTTGTGGGTCGGCCGCCGCATTGAAGGAAGGAGACTGGTGTTTCCCGTCCTACCGGCAGACTCCGGCTGGCCTCTACTGGGGCGTCCGGATGGATCGAGCAGTAGCTGCCTTGATGGGCGCTGAACCGGAGACCATCGACGAGCACCTTCCCGTTGATGAAGAACCGCCAGTGACGTTCACACCGATCTACGTCCCGCTGGCAGTAAACGTTACCAACGCGGTCGGTTCCGCGATGACCGATCGCTTCCGTGGGGATAATAACGTCACGATGTCGTACATCGGTGATGGGTCAACTAGCCAGGGTGATTTCCACGAAGCGCTCAACTTCGCGGGAGTGTTCGATGCCCCGTCTGTGACAGTGTGTCAGAACAACCAATGGGCGATATCTGTCCCGGCTCACCGGCAGACGGCAGCGGAGACGTTCGCGCAAAAAGCGGTCGCGCACGGGATTCCCCACGAACGGGTAGACGGAAACGACATTCTCGCAGTGTTTGAGAAATCCCGCGAAGCGGTTCGACGGGCTCGCCAAGGCGACGGTCCGACTTTCATCGAAGCAGTCACCTACCGAATGGTTGAACACAATACTGCCGACGAAGAGTCGGTGTATCGGGACGAGGACGAGAGGGTGTACTGGGAGGATAAAGACCCTATCGATCGCTTCGAAACATATCTGCTCCGAGAGGGTCTCCTCGACGAGCGCGACCCCGAGGATATTCGAGAGACTGTGCGAGAGGACATTCAAGAAGCGGTCAACCGTGCCCGAGAGGTGCCAGTTTCCGAACCAGAAACAATGTTTGATAACCACCTCAAGGACGACACGTGGAAACGAGAGCATCAGCGTGCGGAACTCCGCGCCGAACTCGATGGGCGGAATCCGTTTACCGACTTCACCGGAGAGGGTCTCGAATGAGCCTCACGACGGAATCCCGGGCGGAGGAAGAGGGACGAGAGATGAATCTCGTCACGGCAATCAACACCACACTCCGCCAAGAGATGAACCGTGACGAAACGGTCCGACTGCTCGGGTACGACATCGGCCCTATCGGCGGTGTGTACCGCGCCACCGAGGGACTACTCGAGGAGTTTGGCGAGGAGCGCGTCATCGATACACCACTCTCGGAGAACGGTATTATCGGTTCCGCGGTCGGGATGGCGATGCGCGGGGACAGAGTCGTTCCAGAGATCCAGTTCATGGGCTTCTTCTACCCGGCGTTTGGGCAGTTCATGTATACGCTCGTGAAGATGCACGAGCGCTCGGGCGGCCAGCTCGATGTCCCGCTCACCGTCAGAATGCCGTATTCGGGGGGGATCAAGTCCAGCGAGTACCACTCCGAGTCGACGGAAACGTTCCTCGTCCATACCCCAGGCGTCCGCGTCGTCGTCCCCAGTACACCGTACGAGACAAAGGGCCTCCTCGCCGCTTCGATCCGGAACGATGATCCGGTCGTCTTTCTGGAGCCGAAGAAAATCTACCGAATGGGCAAAGAACCCGTCCCTGAAGCGGAGTACACACTCCCCTTGGACGAGGCGAGATACGTCCGTCGCGGCGAGGATATCACGGTATACACGTGGGGGTCGATGACCCGGCACGCAAAGAGCGCCGCCGACAACGTCGATGCAGACGTCGAAATCGTGGATCTGCGGACACTATCGCCGCTGGATGTCGAAACTATCCTGGAATCGGTGAAGAAGACCGGACGAGCGGTTATCCTTCACGAGGCTCGACGGACGCTCGGACTCGGTGCAGAGATCTCCGCACTTATCAACGAGTACGCGCTGGATCACCTCCACGCGCCTATCAAGCGTGCGACCGGGTTCGACGTTCACTTCCCGGGCCACCAAACGGAAGAAGCGTACCTACCAGATGCCGACCGAGCCGAAAAAGCTATCGAGGCAGTGATGAGTTATGAGTTCTGAATCGAAACAGCAGTTCAAATTCCACTTTCCCGACCCGGGCGAGGGGATAACGGAGGCAGAGATTACGGAATGGTACGTCGACGAGGGCGAAGAGGTCCAAGAAGACGATCCGCTCGTCGACGTGGAAACCGACAAAGCTGTTGTCGAAATTCCCGCCCCATGTACGGGAATCGTCGAGGAGATAGTCCCCTCGGCGGGAGAGGTCGTACAGGTAGGAGAGGTCATCGCGGTGTTCCGTACCGAGAATCCACCGCGTCAGCAGGTCTCCGATGAGGCGGAAGCGGCAGAAGAAACGACCGTCGAGAGTCAGACTGAAAGCGAACAAGCGGCAGAGGGATCCGTCGACTCGACTGAGACAGCGAGCGCTACCAGCAACGAAGAGCGTGTTTTCGCCGCCCCGTCGACCAGACGGTATGCACGCGAGAACGAAGTCGACATTCAGACGATCACCGGGACCGGTCCCGGCGGTCGTGTCCTACGCGAGGACGTCGACCGGTACCTCGAGGATGGAACGACCGTCAGTGATGACGCCGACGCGCCACCGTCCCCGACAGCGCAGGAAACGGACGCCGCCGGCGAGACCGAACGTGCAGATGATCACGAAGTGGTCGAACCCCTGCGGGGACTCCGTCGCACCATCGCGGAGAACATGCAGCAGTCGAAGCGGGAAATTCCGCACGTAACCTCCGGCTTCGAGGCCGATGCGACCGAACTGGTGAACCTCAAAGAGCGACTCGACGAGAAACACGAGAGCGTCCGAATCACGTACACGGCTCTTCTCGTGAAGGCTGTCGTGCCCGCGCTGAAGGAATACCCGCTAGTGAACGCCTCCGTGGATATGAATGCGGAGGAGATCACCAAGTACCAGTACTACAACATCGGTGTCGCGACGCATACCGAAGACGGTCTCGTCGTGCCAGTCGTGGAGAACGTCGACCAGAAATCACTCGTCGAGGTGGCAGAGGACCTGCAGGAGAAGATTGAGAGGGCTCGTAACCGCGATATAGCGCCGGATGAACTTCGCGGGGGAACGTTCACTATCACGAATACAGGAAGCCATGGGGGCCACGGTACGTTCGGGACACCAATCATCCGTCATCCCGAATCGGGTATCCTGGGCGTCGGCGCTATCGAGGAGAAGCCGGTCGCCGTTGACGGAGAAGTCGAGGTGAAAGAACGGATCGGCTTCTCCTTTTCCTACGACCACCGGCTTATAGACGGCGTCACTGCTGGGCAGTTCATGGAGCGGCTTATCGAAGGGATCGAGGACCCGGACATGCTGCTCTCGCGCCTCTGAGGAACCGTCGGAAACCGGAGAACGCCACAGTCGCCCGACACCCATCTTTTGGGAGTGGAAAGGATCTCTTCTCTGGGAACGCGTCGAACGGGACAGTCTGAGGTCCGCGGCTGAAGTCGTCGGCAACTGGCTCACCGTGGGAGGGCGTACTCTCGGTAGGGGGATGATGTCGATGACTCGTTCACTCACCAGTGGCCGTATCTCGAGTTCCCGAGGTTAGAGATACGGCTCGAGGGTGCGGTCGGGGACGGAACGGAAGGCGACGTGAGCATCTCCCCACCGAAGGGGCGAGGATCGACGATAGTACTCGCGAGATTCTGTCCCGGTTCCGCTCGGCAATTCGTATCGAAGACGACGAGACGTGCGGGCTGGAGAACTACCGTGTATGGATCGCGTTATCCATGGCGTTCTCGGCCGCTTCCATCGTCGCCTCAGTGAGCGTCGGATGCGTGTGGACGGTGCTGGCGATGTCCGCTAGATTCGCGCCCATCTCGATGGCGAGTCCGAGTTCTGCGATCATCTCGGAGGCCTCGGGCGCAACGATCTGTGCGCCAAGGACGAAGCCTGTCTCCTCGTCAGCAACGACGCGGACGAAACCCGCGCGCTCGTCCATGGTCAGTGCGCGGCCGGATGCGTGCATCGGCATCTGGCCGACAAGCGGCTCGAAGCCCGCCTCCTTGGCCCCGGTCTCGGTCAGCCCGACCGTGGCTATCTCGGGATCGGTGAAGACGACGGTGGGGACCGCCTGATAGTCGAGCGCACTGGGCTCGCCGGCTATCACCTCCGCGGCAACCTTGCCCTCGTACATTCCCTCGTGTGCAAGCATCGGGTTCCCGGCCACATCACCGACGGCGAACACGTTCTCGATTCCGGTGCGTGTCTGGTCGTCCGTCGGAAGGTAGCCGTTCTCATCGGGTTCCAAGTCGATCGCCTCCAGATTGAGCGTGCTCGTGACGGGGCGACGACCGACGGCGACCAGTACCTTGTCGGCCTCGTACTCGGCCGTTGCGCCAGCATCGGTCTCGGTGGTGACGCGGACTCTCCCTGACACCTCGTCCCAATGGCTGGCACTCTCGCCGAAGCGGAATTCGACGCCCAAGTCTTCGGCACGGCTGCGAACGACGCGAGCGATGTCTTCTTCGTAGGCCGGGAGAGCATGCTCGAGCATCTCGACGACGGTCACGTCCGTGCCGAGCTTGGCGAACACGGTCGACAGCTCCATTCCGATGTAGCCGGCACCGACGACGACGAGCTCATCGGGGAGCGATCGAAGTTCGAGCGCGTGCCTCGAAGAGATAATATTCTCACCGTCGAACTCGAAGCGGGGGATCTGTATCGGTCGTGACCCAGTGGCGATGATAGCATGTTCGAACCCGATAGACCTCGAACCCTGGCCTTCGTCGCTGCTGACGACCCGAACTTCGTCTGAACTGGTGAACTCCGCACGACCCTCGACAAGTGTGACATCGTTGCCCTTGCAAAGCTTCTCGACACCGCTAGTGAGTTGATAAACGACGTCGTCCTTCCACGACTGCATTTCCGTCATATCGATGCTAGGGTCGGCGTAGACGCCCATCTCTTCAGCCTGTCCGGCTTCGCAGGCGACGTCCGTCGCGGTGATGAGAGCCTTCGACGGAATACACCCGCGATTGAGGCAGGTGCCCCCGTATGCGTCTTTCTCGACGAGCGTCGTGTCCAGGCCGAGTTGGGATGCGCGGATCGCCGCGGCGTACCCGCCCGGACCCCCGCCGATTACTACCACGTCCGTCTTCGCTGAGATATCTCCGTCGATCATATACTTCGTAAGGTTACTCAAATGAGAAGTATTTAAGGATTTACCGAGATTTCAGTGTTTGTATCCGCCGATGTGCTCACGCCATATCTTTGAGGAACTTCGACTCTATGAAACGAACGAGAGCGTTCGCTGCCAGTCGCTGGGTGGATTCAGTCGGATCTAACTTCGGCGCAACTTCCATCATATCCACCATCCCTATCTCGTCGCACTGCCCGAGCAGATCCATCGCCTGTAGTAAGTCCCCGCTCGTCAGCCCACCCGGTTCCGGAGTACCAGTCCCGGGTGCGAACGAGGGATCAACGCCGTCAATGTCGACAGTGAGGTACACGTGGTCAACGCCGTCCGTCACGTGATCGATAGCATCTCGAACGCAGGATTCAATACCGCGTTCGTCCACGTCTGATGCGTAACTGACGTGGAGATCGCGTTCCTCTTCGATCGTAGCGAATTCCGGTCCTTCGTACGCGCGAATCCCGATCATTGCATGATTCTCGTAGCTGCCGTATTCAGACTCGTCGATTCGTGCCATCGGAGATCCATGGAAGTGCTCGCCGTGGAGCGGACTCGAATCGACGGTATCAGTATGGGCGTCAATCTGAATGACGCCCACAGGTTCGGCCATGGCTCTGGCAAAGCCGAGATAGGACGGGTACGTGACGTAGTGGTCTCCGCCCAAAAGGACGGGAAACGAGCTCGAAGCCGCGACCTCTACTGCCGCTTCGATTCTGGGACGAGTCCGCCCGATACTCGTCGGAACGGTATCCACGTCGCCACAGTCACGAACGGTTAGGCCGTCGTAGGAGACTACGCGATCGGTTTCGACGTTGAGTACTCCGCCTTTGTAGTTTCCGAGGTAGGCGTACCACCCGCTCGCGGCACGTACTGCGGCTGGGCCGAACCGAGCGCCAGGCCGTCTCGTTACCGCACCATCGAACGGAACGCCGAGGACGGCGATGTCGATGCCGTCGTGTAACTCATCTACCGCGCACGTTTCTGATTTCAGGAATGTCTGAATGCCCGCATACGAGAGTTCGGCCAACTCTTCCGACGTTTCGTCGGGACGGGAACCGTTACGGTCGACCATACTTCTCGAATCACCCTGATCGAAGAAATGCTTGTTAATGCCTACCATTCATCCTGTACGCAAAAATATAAGTGGGAAATCGACGATAGCGGATGGCGTGTGAGCAGAAAAGACACGCTAGTCGTCTTCCGTGAAATAACGGAAGGACTTTCGATGGAGTCCTATGCGGCAGAGCTTCGCACCCGTCTTTCAGAGTGGGAGGTCCGCTACGCTCGGACACCGAGCGAGGAACGTCGACTGGTTACGGACGCGCAGATCGCTACAGGTATCGGTATCGACGAGGCTCTCCTCGACCGCGCAACGAACCTCGAGTTGTTCGCCACCGTCTATGCGGGGACGGATCACCTACCGATGGATCGACTCGCAGAACGGGGAGTGAGGGTCACGAATGCCAGCGGTGTCCACGCACCCGGGATCGCCGAACAAATCCTCGGCAATATCCTCGTGTTCACGCGGCGCCTTCACGAGGGATGGCGCCGGAAACAGAACCGCGAGTGGCGTCACTTTCAGGGCCACGAACTGACCGATTCGACGGTCACGATCATCGGACTGGGCTCCATCGGGAAAGCCTTCGTCCAGCGGCTGGATGGAATGGAAGTCGAGACGATCGGCGTCCGATATACACCAGCAAAGGGCGGGCCGACTGACGAAGTTATCGGGTTTGACGAGAGGGAGTTTCACGACGCACTCGCCCGGACGGACTACCTCGTCGTTTCGTGTCCGTTGACGGAGACAACGAGCGGACTCATCGACGCGGAAGCATTCGCGACGTTGCCGCCCCACGTCGTCCTCGTGAACGTGGCCAGAGGTGAGATCGTCGATACTGAGGACCTCACGGCGGCCCTCCGTAACGGTTCCATACGTGGCGCAGCCCTCGATGTCACGGATCCAGAACCGCTTCCGCAGGATCATCCACTCTGGTCCCTCGAGAACTGCCTCATAACTCCCCATATTGGGGGATACACGCCCAAGCACTGGTCACGTCTCGCCGACATCGTCGCCCACAACGCCGATCGGCTCGACTCGGATTCGGACTTGCAAAACCTCGTCTTGCAACCGTAGATCGACTTCGGTCAGACGGATACTCGCTTGTAACGCGCTGCCGTCCGTGGTCCGATCCCGAAGGCGAACGGCGAACTTCTAAGGCATCTCGTCCAAGGCGAAGTGCTCTCCATGCGACGGGGCCGATTATACGTGACACGTGTGACAGAATGTATTTATAACTATTTGTCGTAATGAGGATCATGCATCGCGTTCGATTTCGAGACCCGGCAGGAGCCGTTCGAATTGGCAAATGGAACGACGAGAGCGTCCACTTCGGGAGGAGATCGTACGCCCTCGACGAGGTCGATATTTTGCCACCGTCAGCACCGACCAAAATCGTGTGTATCGGCCTCAATTACACGGCTCATGCCGAAGAGTCCGGAGAGGAGATACCGGATCGTCCGCCCCTGTTTCTCAAAGGGCCGAACGCGGTAGCCGGTCACGGCGATACGATCCCGCTCTTGGCCGGCAAGGACCGCATCGACTACGAGGCCGAACTCGGCGTCGTCATCGGCGAACAGTGCCGCAACGTCAGCCGCGAACGAGCGATGGACGTGGTCGAGGGGTTCACCTGCGTCAACGACGTCTCGAACCGAGACGATCAGTTCGACGAACGAAACTGGATCCGTGGCAAAGCGTTCGACGGTGCAGCACCGATAGGTCCGGTAGTTGCGGGACCAGAAGAAGTACCAGCAGACGCCTCCGTCCGGGCGCGAGTCAACGGCGAACTCCGCCAAGAGGGAACGCGTGACGATCTCATTTTCTCGGTTCCAGAGCTCATCGAGGAGATCACGACGTATCTGACGCTCGAGCCCGGCGACGTTATCGCCACGGGAACGCCAGCGGGTGTCGGTCCACTCTCCGAGGGGGATACCGTCGAGATCGAGGTAGAAGGAGTCGGTACGTTGATGAATACCGTCGTGGCCGAGTAGGGGGTTCTAGCCGACTCGACGCGTTTCCCGGGACGATCGAGTTTCACAGGCGGTACGAGGCGGACGCGACGGGGCTTGACCCCGAGGCGGTTGACAACCGATCATATTGGGAGCGGAGCCTATTCAATTCTATAACACCTCGAGTACATCTTTACGATATAACCCCTAAATGACGGTATAATCCCCTATATGAGGGAAAAGTCTTTATATCAGACTGTGATCTGGTTTTGGTGGGTCATACCATGCCAATCGATAGCGATCGTCGAAAGGTGCTCCAGGCAGTCGGATCTGCGACTGCGCTTGGGCTCGCCGGTTGCGCCGGTGGTGGAAACGGCGGTAACGAGACGGAACTGACACAGGAATTCGACCTCGACTTCGGCTGGACGCCTCGCCGGAACGTCAGCGTCGTCGTTCCGTGGGGTGCCGGTGGTGGTACCGACACGATGGTTCGGTCCGTGATGAACCCCGCAGAAGACATCCTCCGACAGAACGACATCGGCGTAAGCATTAACGTGCAGAACATCACGGGTGCCAACGGGTTAAACGCCACATCGTACGTCCAATCGCAGCCTGCAGACGGTCACACCCTCTTTGCGAATACGGTCGTCCTTGAACGGAACATCGTTCAGGACCAGGGCAACATCTCGCTCGACGACTGGGCCGGGATTGCCCGCACGCAGTACGACACGAGTTGGCTGTACTCCAGCGGTAGGGACGGAGTCGGTCACGACAGCATCGATTCGCTAGTCGAGAAAGCGAATAACGAGGGCGTTCAGTTCGGCCTCGTCGGAGGCGCACTCAGTGCAGTGTTCCTCCTTCAGTTCGCCGAAGGAGCGGGTATTCTAGATAACATCCAGATCGTCACGTACAGCGACGCCGGACGGATGCAAAGTGACGTCATTTCCGGCGAAATCGACGCCGCACAGGGCGAAATCCAGGAGATTCGACCACAGGTCGAGGAAGGGGAACTCGAACTCCTTTTCGTCGGCACCGAAGAGCCCGTCGACGAGTTCTCCGAAGTGACCGCTTCCGGTGAGAAAGGGTGGGAGGCCCTCTATGCCGTCACACGGGGCTTCGTTGCGTACGACGGGACGCCGCAGGAGTCGCTCGACTTCTGGACCAAACTCATCAAGAACGCCATGCAGACCGACTCCTACCAGAGCTACGAAGAGGATTCGCTGTTATATCTGCGTGACGGCTTCATGCCGCAGCAGGAGTACATGGACTTCCTGCAACAGAGTATCGAGGATCTGAGAGAGGCGAAGGATCTCTATGAGGAGGTCACGCAAACGAGTGCATAGACGTACGGAGGGCCAAGCGGCGTAGCCGCTTGACCGACATTCAACTTATACCATGAATCCAAGTACTCAGAATCCACACAGACAGTACTCAGATAACGGGAACGACGCGATCGGGGCACCCACAAACCTTCCGAGAGCGGGCGTATTCAGTGACACTGTGGGCGAACCATCGATTGAGCGTGAATTCGAGCCATGACTCTCGAACAACTGCTGACCGGGTTCGGAAACATCTTCACGCCTTGGGCGATGGGTGTGTTCGTCTTCGCACTCCTGCTCGGGATGCTCGCCGGTGCTATCCCCGGGATGAGCGGGCTCATGACGGTCGTGATACTCATCCCGGTGACGTTCGTCATGGAGAAGACCATCGCGTTCATGATGCTGTCGGTCATCTACGCGGCATCCGTGTACGGAGGCTCGATTAGCGCCATCCTGTTCAGGGTTCCCGGTGCCTCGCCAGCGGTCATGACGCTGCTCGACGGCTATCCGATGAACCAGCAAGGGAAACTGAACCAAGCTATCAGTACTGCAGTGTTCTCTTCGGCGTTCGGTGGCATCGTCGGAGCGCTCATCCTGATCTTCTTCTCACCAGTACTGGCGTCGTGGGCTCTGGGTCTTTCCTCTCCCGAGTTCTTCGCCGTCATCTTCTTCGGACTGGCGCTCGTTTCCACCGTCGGTCGCGGTGACGTTTCCAAGGCGGTGATGGCCCTCGGTGTCGGTATCTTCCTCGGTGTCATCGGGTTCGATCCGCTCGCCTCAGAGCCCCGGTTCACGTTCGGAAACCGAATGTTACTGAGCGGGATTAATTTCATCCCAGTTCTCCTCGGCGTATTCGCCGTTGCCGAGGTGTTGAAACAGGTCAGAACCGGCGGCGAAATGGTCAGCAGCGAGCAAGACACTGGTCCCGACAGTGGCGGCTCGTTGCTGAGCGGGATCGTCCCTCCGTTGAGCTACTTCAAGCGATTCAAGCGGATTTACGCCGTCAATTCGATCATCGGGACGCTCATCGGCATCCTCCCGGGGGCGGGTGCGACCGCTGGTGCGCTGTTCGGCTACACGTTCGGGAAACGGGTTTCTCCCAAACACATCCGCGAGAAGTTCGGAACGGGTATTCCGGAAGGAATCGCATCGCCCGAGGTCGCGAACAACGCCGCTTGTAGCGGTGCGTTCATCCCGCTGTTGACGCTCGGTATTCCGGGCAGCGGGACCACGGCAGTCCTCCTCGCTGCGTTCATCCTGCACGGCATCCAGCCGGGCCCCTCGATGCTTCAGGCGCAGGGGAACATCGTCTATACCATGTTTGCCGGGTTACTGCTCGTCAACGTCGGCGTCTTGCTGGCTAATCGGCCCATCGTCAAGGTCTTCACGCAGGTCAGGCGGATTCCGCGCGAACTCTTGCTCTCCCTGATCTTGATGTTCATAGTCATGGGGGCGTTCGCGGCCCGGAACATCACGTTCGATCTCTGGATAATGTTCGCTGCCGGAATCGTCGGCTACTACATGACCATGTACAACTACTCACTGGCGGCGTTCGCGATCGGTCTCGTCCTCGGTCCCATCGCCGAACCGTCGTTCCGGCGCTCGATCATCAAGGCACAAGGAGAGTACACCGTGTTCCTCGAACGGCCGGTTTCGCTGGTTCTCATCGTCGCCTCGGTGCTCGTATTCCTGCTGCCGTTGCTCGAGGAGACGGCCGTCGGCTATCGCGTCCGCGCGGCGCTCGGACTGGCCGAAACGGAGGTGGAACCATGAGCGAGGGACCGGGTCAAACCGAAAGCGAGACGAGAGATCTCCCGACGGACCCGACCGACAATACCGTCCCGGATATCGGGTACGATGCGTTAATTACCGTCTTTACGATCCTGTTCTCGCTGGTCTTCATCGTACTCTCCCGAGATTTCGCTGGCATCAGAATTTCGGAGTACGATCCCGGTGCCGCCTTCTGGCCGCGTGCCGCTCTCTCGGTCGTCATCCTCGCGAGCGTCGTCAACCTCTGGAAAATCTACAAGGAGGCCAAAGTTGAGGGCCAGATTTCGGAACTGATTGCAGTACCCTCCTTCAGCGGCGAGGTCGACGTGAAGGAAGGCGACAAGCGGTTCGTCGCGACGATCATCACCTTCGGAACCTATCTGTGGATAATCGAACCGCTGGGGTTCCTGGTCTCCACGCCGTTCTTCCTCGTCGTCGTCGCGTGGATGCTTGGGTACCGCGGACGGCCCGTCAGGATCGTGGCGTTCGGCATCCTGACGACGGTTGTGTTTTTCGCGGTGTTCACCAACCTCAACATCGCGCTCCCGAGGGGAACTGGTCCGTTCCAGCAGTTCTCCATCTTCGTCGAAAACTTCCTTTCCATCTAACCGTTTTCGGCTCCGTTTCCAACGACTGCCGTGGCGGCGCCTTACAGCGGCCTCCATTGGTCACGTTCACCGTTTCGTCATGCTTCGCTGTCGCCGGGGAACGCACTCACGCTCCGCTCGTTTCGTAGGCTGAACGTCAACTAGTCCACGTTCCTTCGTAGCGGTCCGAACCAGCGACACGCTCCGTTTCCGGTAGCACTTTTCGCCGAATAGCCGTCAGCGCGTTACGCCACACCATTCGGAGGATCCGGCGCCTTTCTCGGTACTCCGTACACCTATCGCTGTGAGAGATGAAAGCGGATACTTGCCCCCGAGAGAGGAGAGTCCCGTATCCACTGACAGTGGAAAGTACTCTCAACCGTTCATTATGGAGCGGATACCGTAATCAGGAGATTTACAACCATATGTCTGTAAACGATTGTGGTGCCTCGCCGTGTAGTGATCATCTCCGATGCTACCGACGCTCGTGAACAGTCTAGCGGAGAAAAAGGTGCTTCTCTCACGAGTACCATTTCACTGTGAGTAGAAACGTATCGTGAGAGTCGGCGAAGACCACCCTAGTTTCGATCGTGGAACTGCAGTTTGAGCTCGATCTCGTTTATCGTACTGAGGAGTTCCTCGGCGTATTCCTCCCGAATTTCATCGGTAGTCAGACGGTGTTTGGGGCAGGTGATACTGATCGCTGCGTAACGGTCACCGAGAGGTGAGTAGAACCCGGAGCCGATAGCCCAAACACCCTCGATACGCTCCCCTCGGTTCAGTGCGAACCCCTTGTTTCGGATCGTTTCGAGTTCAGCGAACAACGTCTCGGGATCGGTAATCGTCGTCTCCGTTTGGGCTTCGAGTCCGTGTTCTGCGACTATCGATTCGACCTGTTCGTCATCGAGTTCCGCGAGGATGCTTTTGCCGGCAGAGCTGGTGTGGAGATCGAACCGTGACTGGCCGATTTTTCGATCCGTCGCGGCTTGTATGTCGTATTTATCGTTACACGAGCGGAGATAAACTCCGTAGTCGTACTCCTTCACGGAGAGCGAGACTAGTTCGTCGACTCTGTCCGCTAGGTCGCGGAGGTGATCTTCGGCGACGGCTATGAGTTCGGTTTTGTCCTGCAGGTATCTTCCGAGGTCCAGGAATTTGAGCCCGAGGTGGTACTCGGTTTCGTGCTTCTGGACGAACTGCTCGTGGTGGAGCGTCTTCAGATGTTTGTGGACGGTGCTGGTGTTCATACCGGTGTATTCCGAGATCTCTGTTACACCCGCGCCGTCGAGTTCCTGAAGCGCGGCGATGATCTCCAATAGCCGTCTGTCCGAGTTGACCAGGCCATCCGTGTTCGTCGTACCCATATGACAATGTGTGATAGCGTAGCTCATATTATTTACTGTCAGTGGATATCGTCTGAGGGAGCCCTGAAACTTCATACCGCCTCCCATAGAAGACCACTTGTAAATGCACGAGGATATGTCCGGTTACTCAGAACGGACGTGACCACTCTTCTTATTTTTCCTCACGAAGGGGGTGTGACAGCTACGGCCTAGAACACCGTCGTGAGGGAGGAAAATGTGAATTAGTCGTCGGCCGTTTTCGGTCGTTCGACGTCGTATTCGTCGCTGATACGATCGGCAGCACTCGTCAGCCGATCGAGATACCTATCGATGTCCGTACCGATGATCGGATTCCCGTGCACCGGACAAATCATCTCGACACCGAATTCGTCGAGAATCGATTCGAGCGCTGACCGCAACTGGATCGGATCTACGTACCGGAGCCAGACGAGGGTGTCGCGATGGAATCGATAAATCTGCTCCTCCGGAATACCCTCCTCGAACTCCCTCGAGGTGAACGAACACTGTCCCTCTCGGTGTTCCGTTCCGAATCCGTCCGCAGCGAAGAGCGCGTTCGTCTCGTGGTCGAAGATCCAAGCCGTGTGAGAGCGATCGGCTAACGGTGGATCGATGAAACTGAACGACCGGCCGATGATATCCATGCTGCTCCCGATATTACATTTCGTGGCCGTTCCCAGTCCCTGTGCAGCGGGCGATCCACACGAAGCAAACACCTCTATGTCGTCCCACTCGTCACGAAATGCACCGACGTTGGCCGAGTGAGGGTAGTCCGAGTGCGAGAGAATTATCGCCCGAAGCTCTTTGTCGCCTATTTCGGACTTGATTTCCCGTGTTATACGTTCGCGGTGATAGAACGAGCCGGTGTCGACGATGATGTACCCCTCGGATTCTTCGATGAGATACACCGATACGTGCTCGTGAGCGTCACCGTGATCGTAACATTCGTGGATCCACGTAATATCGGAGGTGAGTTCGCGTGACATAGTTACCCGAGGGTCCCCACTCGTCCGTCGGCGTTTATCGACTCGATAACTGGCTGAACCATTTTCATATACCGTTCGGGTTCCTCCCGTATCACCAGTCCGTGTGCCGGGGCGAGTATTTCCGGTTGGAACTTCTGAATTAGATGCTCGATCTCGCGGTTGATCTTCTCGACATCGACGTACTGGAACCAGAAGAACACGCGGCCATGAAACTCTTCGAGGCGGTCGGGTGTGATTTCGGTCTCCAACTCGTCGACGAAGGCCAACTCCTCACTTCCGAGATGAGGGAATCCGAGCCAGTCGATGGGAAACAGCGTGTCCGTCAACTGGTCGGACATCCACAAGGAGACTGCCGCATCGAGGAACGTCGCTTCGTGAAACTCGACGGTATGCTCACCGAGATCGATCGTATCCCCTTCTGCGACGCGTCGCGCGTCCTCAAGATGGTAGAGTTCGTGGCCTTTCCCGTACGCGGGAGCGACGAGTTCGGCCTCGGGATACTTTTCGAGTATCGCCATCGTATTTCCGGCGTGCGGGACGTCCGGATGGGAAACCACCAGGTAATCGAGCGACCTCCCGTCGAGCACGGTTTCGATATCCCGGAGGACTTTCTCTGTCGATGCAGGCGAAAACGTATCGAGAACCAGGGTCTCCTCATCGTCGAAAATGAAGACGTTCTGTGGAATGTGCACGGAGTCGGTTTCGGAATACCAGTCCTGATCGTTCGCGCCTGCTTCAATCATGTCGCTACGATCCCGTCCGATTTCCTGTACCCAATAGAGGTGATTACTCACTCTTCTTGGCATGCATACGCATAACGCATTGATGCTCGAACTAATAAAGCTTCGTGTAGCGCACCCCGTAACAGCACCGCTACGCCTGTTTTTAGCCGAAATCTACGGGCGGGGCAGCCCGAGTGACTCGGGGTCGTTCGGAAACTAGAGATTTCCGTGACTGAGCGGAGCTTCGCGATGTCCGCGAAACCTTCGGATTCGCTCGATGACGAGACGCTTCGTGTCTCGAACCACTTGACCCCGAGGCGGTTCACCGCGGGCCAACTGCTCACCTCGGTCGCTTTCGCTACGGACTCCTCGAGTGAAGACCGCGGGCGCCAGTCGCCAGCTCTGGTAATCGATTACGACTCTCGCTCTTCGATCGCCTCCTCGAACGTCGATTTCGCCCGCTGGCTGCCGGCCAGAACGTGAGTCGTATCGATCCCGGCCATGACGAAATCGAACCCACGGTGCACCCAGCGCTTGATGTCTGCGTTCTGAACCGCGAGCGTCGAGACGGCCGTCTCGGCGTCGTGTGCCGTTTCGACGATCTCGTCGACGGCAGCGAGGAACTCTTCGCTGTCCCACTCGCCGTAACAGCCGAGGTTCGCGGACAGATCCGCGGGGCCGACGAACAACGCGTCGAGCCCGTCGACCGCGGCGATCTCCGCGACGTTCTCGAGCCCCCGATCCGTCTCGATCTGCGCGATGGTGACGATGTCGTCGGACGCGGTCCAGTAGTATTCTTCCATCTCGAGTCCGTACCGAGAGGCGCGACTGCCGGCGACGCCGCGGACGCCCTCGGGCGGATAGCGCGTCGCCTCGACGAGCGTCTCCGCCTCCGCTTCACTCTCGATCATCGGGGCCATGACCCCGCTCGCACCGGTATCGAGCACGCGTTTGACGACGACGGGATCGTTCCAGGGGAGGCGGACGATCGCTTCCGTGTGGCTGTCGGCGGCGTCGACGGCCCGGACCAGTTCGATCACCGTTTCCATCGTGTTCGGCGTGTGTTCGATATCGAGGACGACGAAATCGAACCCGATTTCGGCGGTGAGCTCCGCAACAGAGGGGTCGCGGAGGGTAATCCAACTACCGACCGCTGGCTCCTGTTCGATGATCGTCTCTGAAAGTCTCATAATTTGGCATCAACGGACCGGGCGAAAAGTCTAACCCTTGGGGAACCGCTCGACAGGGCTGAGTGTTACGGCGCAACCCCGACATTAGGTACGAGAATGGAAGTGATGAGCGCATGTCGAGTGGCTTTCCGATTTAAGAACATCCTGCACGAGCCTTCACTCGCTATCAGTGCCGATGAACGTAACTACCCGTCTCGCTCGGACGGATTCCGTCGATCACTAATTCACCCGTCGGTCTACGTATCTGGACGAGCCCAGTCCTCTCACGGTACACATCGATGGAGGGATGTCTGAACACGTACGACTCGAGAGCTCTCGCTAGGAAACTACTACTTTACGATGAGATTGTGCTCGATTTCTCGTCATCGTCTCCGTACGAGTACTGGCTGACATCCGCTCGACGGAATCGCGAGTCGCGGTCGAATCAGGGGAGGCGGCCGGTAAGGGCCTCGCTGGCTGGGGCGATCTGAATCTTGGTTCCGAGTCCCTCCGCCTGGGCCTGTTCGTAGAGCATGTGGGCGGCTGCGACCGTTTCGATCCCTGTTCCGCCGCTGTCGAAGACCGTGATCTCGTCATCGCTCGTCCGTCTGGGGGTGACCCCCGCGACCACCTCGCCGAGTTCGGCGTGGACGTGATCCTCGTCGACGACGCCCGCCTCGAGCGCTGCGAGGTACGACCCCGCGTCCTGCGCTGCACGGGTACGGAGGTCGGGGACGTACGTCGATCGCTCGATAGTGGTCGTGTCCAGTTCACGCCGATCGGGCGTGTGCTGGCCCATCGCCGTCACATGGGTCCCGGGCTGGAGGTCGTCGCCATCGAACACCGGATCGGCGGCCGTCGTCGCCGTGATTACGACGTCCGCGCCCGAGACAGCGGCCGCACTCGAGTCGACCGACTCGACTGCCGCCTCGAGGTGAT
>NZ_JAMQOJ010000005.1:0-507230 GCF_031626495.1 Natrinema sp. 1APR25-10V2 | reverse complement strand
GATCCGTGACGCGAGAACGGGTCCGGACGCAAACTGGACTACACGTACACTACGGTCGAGACACCACCGATATTGGCATGATCGCGGTTCGATTCCGTGAATCGGCGTTAAGGCGGCCACAGCGGCGAGGTTCCTCCCGTACCCATCCCGAACACGGAAGATAAGCTCGCCTGCGTTACGGCCAGTACTGGAGTGCGCGAGCCTCTGGGAACTTCGTTTCGCCGCCGACCACTCATACTTATACTTTCAGAAGCCCCCAGCACCGCAGCCGGTGCTGGGGGCTTTCTGTATTTATACGCAGTACGGTACGGACACGAACCGTGTCGTACCGCTATGCTTAAACGAACGCAGTCACAACCATCAAACGCGCCAAGGTGGCAGAGTCCGGCCGAACGCAGCGGCCTGCAGAGCCGCCCATCGCCGGTTCAAATCCGGCCCTTGGCTTCCAGCGAAAACCTTAGAATCCAACCTTCTCTCCCCAATTTTTGCCACTTCCAGTGGACCCGTTAGTCGGCGGATCGATTAAAGCAGACAGGCGGTTCCTGTCTGATTCTACGTTGCGCAACACGGTCTTACTGTGGCCGTGATGGCAGTGAACCCTGTTTCGTGATACCGTCTCCTGTCCTCCTCTGTGATGGGGGAACTTCGCTGCTGGCGGGTAGCGGAGCGATCACAGTCGGTAGTGTGTGACAAGGTTTTCTAAGGGTTCACGGAGTTGGCCGTCACCGTCCACGTCACCCGTCGGCGAGATCCGGTACTGCTCGCCCCGTTTCTCGGCAATCACCGTCCCGTCGTCGGCCTGGGTGAGTGACCACTCTGCGTCCGCAAGACGTGTCTGCAGCGCGTCCAGTTCCACCAATGTGTCTGCCGGTTCTGCCGGAGCGTCTTCGGTATTGACCGGCGATAGCCGTGCTTCGGGAAACGTGTAGCACTTCACACCGTGTTCGCGTACCCCGTCGTAGAGGTCCGCGGCGGGGCTGTCACGCCACGCTGGCCAGTCCTGCTCAAGGCCGGACTCAACGAAGGCGACTATTACTGCCGACTCGGTCGCATCGTACGCCGGGTTGTCCGCCGCGACGGTACGCTCCGCGCTGTCCGCCCCGGTCACAGATGTTTCTTCGATGGTCGCGTCGGGACAGTGGACAACCACTGCCAGGTCAGGATCATCGTCATCCCGATCGATCACACGTTGGCCGGGTGCAAGCCCCATACCGGTTTATCTCACGGGTACCATCTTAGAGTCTCCACCGCTTCTTTAGTCAGTATCTGCTCCTGGCAATACTGTCGGAGCCCTCATTGGACGGTGAACCCCTGTTTTCGCAGGTAGTCTTCAATGCGGCCGGTGTGGTTTCCCTGAAGTTCGATTGTTTCATCTCCGACGGTTCCTCCACATGCGAACTGCGATTTCAGGTCCGATGCCAACTTCTGCATATCCACATCGGTGGGGGCGAACCCTTCGAGCACGGTGACTTCCTTCCCATACCTGCGTTCATCGATGTGGACTGTGATCCGCTGGGACTCTTTGGCGACGTCTTCACAGACGCAAAGTTCCACCGGCAATCCGCACGTTGAACAGACACCACCCATCCTATATGGTAGTTGTTGGCACAGGCATAAAATGGTATCCTTCCTCCAGATTGGAAGCCAAAAAATTCTGCCACTATTCTCTCCGGATAGTACCCTCAGATACGGCCGGTGACTCTCTGATTGAGACCGTATATTCCAGCACTTTTCCTGGCCGAACGGGGATATCGACACCCCCTGATGGTTAGGCAGGGATCCGCCTATTGATCATCGTATTCCTGGACAAAAGAGAGCGGTTGCGTACCCAAACCGGCCTTCCCGGTGCTGGGAGACCGGCCATCAGTCGAGTATCTGGCTCCGTCCAGAGGGGGAGTGACAGAAGTCGCTATCACTGCCGGTGATGAGAACCTCGGCAAGGTGGGGCCAGTCATGCTGGAGTTTTGTCTCAGCGGTGGTGCGGACATACCAATCGTACTCGGCGAGTGCTTCGACGAGACACTCACATGCGGTCTGTCCCGGCCGGGCCTCACCATGGCTGATTTCCACTGCCTCCCACACGGTCTGGGGATCACGCGGATGAAATGTTTCCTCGAGGAGTCTGCCATCGCCGGTTTCACGGTACCGCAGTTTGGCACCATTTGAAAACCAACAGGTTGCTATTGCGGCTCCCTCAGCACAGTCGTAGCTGATACGGGCGATTGCCGGCAGGTCGCGCAGAGTTCCTGCCATGGTACTTAATACCACGACAGGGTTGATCAATTCTCCTGCTCACGCTGTGTAGTTCGCCCTCGAGACTTCCTTGTTGCAGGAACGAAACACCCACTGCATGGGATTATTGACCGTGTTGCGGCCGGAATCCGGGAGATGTGGGTCTACTCAGAGCAGTAATGCTGCTAGCACGTCTGCCTGCTAGCACGCATTGGTAAGTGCCCCGGTCACGCCGCTGACGGCGCCATCCGCTTCCGTGAACTCGATCTTGACCGCCTCAAGTTTCGTTATCAGTTTCTCGGTCGTTGCCCTGCCGGCAAGTTGTTCATGCGTAGGGAGCGGCCTTGTTCAAGGGAAGAACCAAAGAACGTTATCTATATGTTCGACAAAGAAGACCTGCCTTTTTTCACACCGTCACAGTCACTACGAGAGCGTCGCCACGCTCCTGGACCGTCTCCGGCGCACCCGGGACACGCTCACCCGTCACTGGAAAATACCGTTCAGCAGCGTACACCTCAAGGTCGCCACACCGCCCACTGGCCTTTCCCGAAGGCGTCGTGTGATTGAGAACTGACCGATGACGTTATATCCATACATCGCCCCGGAGATATGTGGAGTCCACAATCGTATCACGGTACATAAATAGTAGACTGTGGCTCCGCCCTCCACCATGGGAATGACTCCATCAGACACTATTCGAGACCCGGACCATGCACCCTCCTTCGAGGAAGCCCTTGAGACGCTCATCCTGCGTTCGTTTGCAAACCATGAAACAGTCGAAGGAGAGTGGGAGATCACTACTCCCTTGGCAGATGCACCGAACTGGGTTATAGATATTAGAAAAGTCTATTCCGACGATGACCCCGGATACGATCCTGAGCTCATTGAGTAGGGCGTACCTCCGATAACCCACATCCTCTCTGATAATCGCCCTGATTTTTAGAATGTCGTGGTAAAATCCAGTTACCTTTACCGGAATTTATTTGTATGCGCTCTACGCGTTCGTATGTAGACTCCGCTGAAGTCGCTGGATGACGACTGGTCGTTGGGAGCGCCGTGTAAGCCGAGTACCCGGAGTAATCATGAAGACCGATGCAATCGACCCTGACGGTATAGGTGCTGACAGCCCGGAGATCGAGCCGACAACGATGTTCGAAGTGCTCTCTCACAAACATCGCCAATGCCTGCTCCAATATCTTGCTCACAAACCAGCAGCAGTACCGCTCGGTGATGTCGCCGAATATATCGCGGTCCGCGAAGAGGTCACTACACGTGACCGGTACGAACGGATCCTCACCGGCCTCTCACATCTCCATCTTCCACAGCTGATCGATGCTGGCGTCATCACGTACGATGACGAACACAAGACAGTCCAACTTCTGGTGGAGGATGACCTCGACCCATATCTTCGGCTTCTCTCGGCAGACAGCTAACCAGTACCATTCGGAGTGGATACCGGCTTTTCTGCTGGCCTCATACCACTATCGACTATCGCTCTGAGACATCCCAGCGTTCCAACGTCTCACAGTGTATCGGTAGTCAACTCTAGCTCCAGAAAGGGCCCTAACTGCGCCGTATGATCAGCAAGGACAATCAGATCGCGTTCTTGATCGTACTCAACGGTATCGTACACCCCATTCAGTGCTATGTGCAGCAACTTGCTCGGCCTCAAGACGCATCCCTGGAACCTCGTCTAGGGTTTATTCGAGTGCGAAGTCATCCGGCTGCACGGAGAATATTGCAGCCAGCATAGTATCCGTAGGTGGCCAGACACTATGAAGTGGACCCTCGATAGGAAAACTAGCGCTATGGAAGGACAGACAGCATTTCCTTTCACCGGCGGGGAGATGCCCCCTGCGAATGCACCGGACAGCATAAAGCCGCTCCTCAAAGTACCTTACAGGGATCTTGGAGGGGATTTCATCCTTCTGGATGTAATGCTTGCCAGCGACAATGACCCCAGAGAACCCTGATTCTCCCAGCCCAGACCGCGTTGAGCTCACGTTTGATGATGACCGACCGCCCAGTATCGCTATCATCCATGCGATTGCCGCTCTGGAGGATACCGATCCCATGGAGTCACCAGCAGAACTCGGGTTCAGGTTATATGACCAGATCAATTCGGAAGCGCTAGACCGCCTGTTCACCAACGGAGAGGGAATCGGTGATGTGCTTGTCGATCTCTGTCTCTACAGCGAGGACCGGTATGATATCCTCATTCGTGATTCGGGACTGGTTATCGCCCAGAAACGGGACTGACACCTCTCCGTGTCTATTCCATTATCATTCAGGATATTTTGACCGAAAGAATATGTCGGACGGGGGTTGCCAGGTTCAGTTGTAGATGATTTCTGGGGCATTTTCTGAACGTCAAGCGTTTACGGTCCCGGGTCTAGATACGAGTCCATGGGATTCCCCGGTTCAGCTCCGGATGTTACTCGGGAGGAAGTGCGGGGTGTTTTCACGCAGTTCGAGCAGCCAGCGACGCCGATCACTGCCGGTGATGTCGCCGACACGCTTGACTGTCCGCGGCAATCGGCACGACAACGTCTTGAACATCTTGCCGACAGCGGTGAACTCCAGACCAGGCAGCTCGGTGAGGGTACGCAGGTCTGGTGGCGGCCTGAATCCAAAAGCCTCCCCGACCAGCCTGACAGAGAGGAGTTTGCGTCCTTCGTAAGTGCCGTCAAGGACTACGCGATCTTCATGCTTGACCCCGACGGTACCGTTGCTAGCTGGAACGAGGGCGCTGAACGGATCAAGGGCTACCAAGAGGATGAAATCGTCGGCGAACACTTCTCCACCTTCTATACGGATACCGCTACCGCTGACGGAGTACCCGAACGGAACCTCGAGGCAGCGGCGGAAGCAGGCCGCACCGAGGATGAAGGCTGGCGCGTCCGCAAGGACGGCACCCGGTTCTGGGCGCATGTCACCATCACCGCGATCCGTGACGCCGACGGGACACTCCGGGGATTCACGAAGGTCACGCGTGACATGACCGAGCGGCGTGAATACGAACAACAGCTCCGGCAGGAACGGGATCTTACCGAACAAATCCTCGAGACCGTCCCGGTCAGTATCTGTGTGCTTGCTCGTGACGGTGAGTTCGTCCGTGCAAATCAGCGTATGCTTGACCGGATCGGCAGTGACAAGGCAGAACTCCCGGACTATAGCGTCGACTCGTGGGAGATCTACGACGCTGACGATAAACCGATCCCGGTTGAGGAGTGGCCGTGGACACAGGTCATCGAGACCGGTGACCCGGTCTACGATTACCGATGTCAGGTTGAACTGCCGGATCTCGGTCGCCGGTGGCTCTCGCTTAATGCCGCACCACTCGACGGCGAGAAGTACGACGAACAACAGGTTGTCGTGGCTGTCGACGATATTACCGAGCAGAAAGAACGTGAACAGCAACTCCGCCGCCAGTACAGCCAAACGGAACAACTGCTACGGACGGCACCGGTTGCTATCGCCGTCCAGGACGCTGACGGTGAGACAGTGCTGGCGAACCAGCGGGCACAGGACCTTCTTGGTCTCTCCGAACAGGAGTTCATCGAGGAACCGGAAGACATCGAGGAATGGACAGTCTACGATGCAGATGGTGACCCGATTTCCCCGGACGAAACACCATCGGCCCGTGTCCTCGCAACCGGGGAGCCAGTGTTGGAGGAAGAACTCACGATCGATCCACCGAACAGCGACCCGATACAGTTCCGGATCAATGCCGCACCGCTCTTCGGCTCCGATGGGGAAATCGACCGTGTCGTGACAGCCGGGAAAGACATCACCGCACTCAAAGAACGAGAACAGCAACTCGAACAGCGGAAGACTGAGCTCGAAACCGAACTCAACGAAATTCTTGGCCGGATCTCCGACGCCTTCTACGCGATTGACGACGAGTGGCGGTTTACCCACCTCAATGAACAGGCCGCCGACATCATGCAACAATCCAGAGAGGAGTTGCTCGGGCGAAACGTCTGGGACGTGTTCCCCGAGGCGACAGAAGGCGTGTACTGGGAGGAACTCCAGACGGCGATGGAGACACAGGAGCCAGTCAGCTTCAACGTATATGAGGAGGAGCTTGACGCCTGGTTCGAGTTTAACGTCTATCCATCGGAATCAGGCCTGTCGGTCTATTTCCGCGATGTAACCGACCGGGTCGAGCATGAGCAAGAACTGGCGAAGTATGAAACGATCGTGGAGACGATCGACGATGGCATCTACGTCAAGGACGAGGACGGCTATTTCACGATGGTCAACGAGGCGTACGCGGAGCTGACCGGCTACACGCGGGAAGAACTCGTCGGTGCACACGCTTCGCTGGTCGTCGACGAGGCCACGATCGAGCAATCACAGGAGCGGCTGGCAGCACCTGACGAGCAAATAGGCACCCCGACGATGGAGGCGGAGATTCAGACGGCGGAGGGGAACCGTGTCCCTGCGGAGGGGACCTTTGCAACATTACAAACCGGTGATACACAGGAGGAAATCGGTGTCGTCCGGGACATCACCGACCGAAAAAGGCGTGAGCAGGCACTCCGTGAACGGGAACACCGCCTCAAACGGTACAAAGAGTACACGGACAAGATCTTGGATGCGATTGATGATGTCTTTTATCTGCTTGATGAGGACGGTGATCTCCAGCGATGGAACGAGAGTCTCAGTGCTGTCACCGGGTTCTCGAGCACAGAGATCGAGTCGATGCACGCGCTGGAGTTCTTCGGCGAGGCCGACCAGGAGACTATCGCAGCCGCGATCGAGGACGGCTTCACCACGGGGCAGACACAGGTCGAAGCAGACGTCCGCACCAAGGATGGGGAACACATCCCGTACGAGTTTGTGGCATCGACGCTCGAAGACCCGGACGGGAATATGGTGCTCGCAGGAATCGGCCGGGATATTACCGACCGGCGAGAATACGAACGCCAACTCGAGGAATCGAATGAACGCTTAGAGCAGTTCGCGTATGCCGCGTCACACGATCTGCAAGAGCCGCTGCGAATGATCACCAGCTACCTGCAACTCATCGAAAACCGCTACGCTGACGAACTGGACGAAGATGCAGAGGAGTTCATCGAGTTCGCTGTCGACGGCGCCGACCGGATGCAGGAGATGATCGAGGGACTACTCCAGTACTCCCGGGTGGAAACACAGGGCGACCCGTTCGAACCGGTCGATTTGGACAAGGTCCTCGAAGATACACTCGAGAACCTCCAGATGGCGATTGAGGAAAGCAGCGCCGAGATTACGGTGGACGCGCTGCCAGAGGTCCATGGCGATCATAGCCAGCTCCAGCAAGTCTTCCAGAACCTGATCAGCAACGCGATCGAGTATAGCGGTGACGAGCCACCGCAGATCCACATCGATGCCGAACAATACGGATCAGAGTACATAATTGCAGTCCATGACAAGGGGATTGGCATCGATCCCGAGGAGCAGGACCGGATCTTCCAGGTGTTCCAGCGACTGCATAGCCATGAGGAGCATCCGGGGACAGGTATCGGCCTCGCGCTGTGTCAGCGGATCGTCGAACGCCACGGCGGTGAGATCTGGGTGGACTCTGAACCCGGTGAGGGAACAACGTTCTCGTTCACCCTATCTGCGGCGTGACTCTGCCCGGGTGATTTCTTCTGCAGTATAATACACAGGAATACGCAGGCCTTACTCCATTCTGTCAATAGGTGAATCAACGAAAGATGGCGTTCCAACCACCGGTCGAGTGCCCACTTTGTGAGGACATATTGGAGTTGGATCGTTCGCTTCAGGATCACCTTATCAGAGAGCATACTCAGCGAGAAGTATCCCAATATATCGTCTCCCTCCAGGAAGAGATACCAATAAAGACCGTGAACAGATGATAAACAGTCCATGACAGCAGAAGGGAGGATTCTCAGATACCGGTCAGAGAGCTCTCCCCGGTTCTTCAGGGAGAACCCTTGATCGTCTGCCGAGAGACCTCTTTGAGTGCCACGGCACAACTCTGAACCCCATGTTGTGTCTGGCCAGCGCCGCCCTGTATTTCCTTCCTCACCACTCATCTCGAGCGGCACGAGATTATCCCTATCGCCGTCAGAGGCACCCCAGATCCTCCTCGCCCTGTACGATCGACCGGTTTAGAGATGTCTTGGTCAAGAGTCTTCCTTGGTGGTAACAGAAGTTGGGCGGTACTGGTCAGTCAACATTCGCTTCTCCGGTTTCGTCCGAGAACGTTGGGAGTGGCCTGAACGCTGTTCCCCCACAGGATGCACACCCCTTCCGGTTCCCGATCGGTCGTATCTCACCGTTTGGCCGCTCGAAAGCCGCATACATCGTCCCACAGTCTTCGCACGCTGCCACAAGTCGAGTGCGTTCCCCACCCTTCATTGCCTCTGAATCGGCGAAGCCACAGAAAAGGATGCTGTGAGGACAAGAGGAGTAATCCGACTCCTTGTTACAGCAGGAGCAACAGAAACTCGCTCAGTAAAGACGCAAATCTATTATCCATTCTTTGATCCGTGACCCACCAGCGCTCAACCGAACGCGTCGATAACTTCCAAGGAATGCGTAGATCAGCCCGACGACTGCGCCAATACCGAGCACGCCAGGACCGACACTCATTGAAATTTCGGTCGGTGGTGACGAGAACGAAAACAGGAAGCTGAACGTGTCCGGTATGCCGACCGTGAGCGAATCAATGCCGAGGATATCAAGAATGAGTGGATCGACGACTGCCAACACGAGAAACACGCCGCCGGCGAGTATGTCCTAGACGACAGCGGTCACCGACAGTGCGCGGCGGTGATCGCTTTCATGGCCCAGTATCCGGACGCCGTCGGGGTGATCTTCGAGACGGACATCTTCGGGGAAAGCAAGGAGCGTCATCGTCATCCAGAGGTCGGCAATCGCTCCAGCGGCGTTTGCAGCCAGCGGAACGATGAGCCAGCCCCACTCGAAGATCAGCATTACTGGTACACCGACGGCAGTCATCACCGCCAGCGGGGGTCATGAGGACGACAATGAATCGATTGCGGGTGAACTCGTGGTCCGTAGTGGCATACGCGTACGGAAGAATGAAGTGTGCGATCCCGACGCCATATGTTGCTTCGCCGCCGTAGTACCGGATAGCAAGGCCGTGCAGCCACTCATGAGGGACGAGGAAGACGGTTGCCAGAGGAGGATAACGAGAACGTCCAGCGCGGTGGTCCACCAACTGATGCCGGACACAAACTGAAACGACGCCGGCTGTCCAGTAACGACTTGATAGAGGCCGCGCAGTACGGTCGCAGCGATAACTAATCCGAGTGTGCTGAGCGCGGTCATCTGGATAGTGAGCCCCACGTCAGCTCAAGATCAGCGAGCACCGTCTCTGGGTTACCGGTACCGTCTGAAGCCATAATATAGGATCAGCCATCTATCTGTTAACTATATTGATAACAGGGAATTGCCTTCTCGGAGAACGAGGGATGCTGTAAAATGTGCTATAGATCGAAAACCAGTAGCAAAAAAAAATGATACAGAACTGACCTGTATTGAACGCGCGTTTCACGAGCAGTTCTGGAGTAAGAAATCCTGCTGCTGTCTCCTGCTGATCAGATACACTAGTACGTGACACCATATACATTCGGACAGTATGTGGACAGTCACGAAATACAGTACCGGCACCTAGATCCGGGGATATAGTTAAGCATGAGCGTCTGGAACAGTCTGTTGACAGGTGATCTGATAGATGTCCCTGGCCACTGATCCCCGTCCACCACTCCCCGGCTGGGTGCTGGACGCATACAATATCCTCTGCGATCACCTCACCGGACAGGACCACGGTGAAAGCCAGCACCACGTCCTGGCGATCCCGCGTGACGAGGCAATCGAGGTACTCCTGTCCACTGACGAAATCGATCTTGAACCGGGGGATGCCGACCATGCACTGACACGGTTGATCGACCGTGGCTACCTCTACGAGGTCGACAGTGAACTCCGCGTCACCCAGCCACCTGAAGATCTCTGAGTTCATACCCGCCCAGCATTAGTGACGTGTATATCGCAGGACGGCGAGGAGATGGATCAGCGAAACGCTTTTTGGCGTTACTGGTGAAACAGGTATGGTGATTGAGCATGGGGGGATGGGAGCGACTGAAACGAGCGGTTTCGACAGATGGGGAACCGAGACGCTCAGTGGAAACCGAATCCGCTGACGTGATCCATGAGTGCCGGCACTGTGGAACAACTGTAGATCAGCGAACACAGCACTGTCCGGCATGCGGTGGATCAGAGATCGCGACGTACACGATCGAATAAGGCAGAAACACGCAATTCATCCGCCATCTACAGCCTGATCGCAGCGTATATACTGAGTGTTTCAAACCAGTCAATTTCAGGCGTGTCAATTGTCCTCATCACTTGGAGGAAGCACTGCCGTTGATATCCAAAACCCCACAAACTGTTGTATATGGTCCGCGAAATCTTCTGGACCAACCGGTTTCCGCATACAAGCATTAGCAGACGCATCATATGCTTTTCTCAAATCATCATCGACCTGGGAACTCGTCAGAACGACCACCGGGATCCGTTTGAGCAGAGGATCAGATTTGATTTCTTCTAGGATTTCTTGCCATCCGGCCGCTGGCAGGTTCAGATCCAACAGTACAAGATCCGGGCGTGGAGCATCTGCAAAATCACTGCGCTGAAACAGCCAGTCAAGCGCTCGTCTTCCGTCTGAACGGCATGTAATGTGCCCGGGAGGTTTCGAGTATCGAACGCCCACTCAACAAGATGGACATCACCGTGATTGTCTTCAACCAACAGAATGTCTACATCAGCCATTGCAATTCATCCGACTATGACTCTGCCGTTCGTTTCGGGAGCGTCACGAAGAATGTCGATCCTTCACCAGGTTCGGAGTCGACCCAGATCTCCCCACCGTGGTTCTCAACGATTTTCTGGCAGAGAGACAGACCAATCCCTGTCCCCGGATACTCATCCTCATGGTGAAGCCGCTTGAATACCTCGAAGATTCGATCAGTTTTATCCGGGTCAATCCCAATTCCATTATCGACAACCGAAAACTCCCAGTAGTTGGCCCGTTCCTCAACTCTGATATCAATCTCTGGAGGGTCATCCCCACGGTACTTGATGGCGTTTGAAACAAGATTACTGAATAACTGTTCGAGCTGGCTTCTATCGCTCACTACCGTGGGAAGCGATTGTACCGTAATCTCGGCATTTGCCTCCTCGATTTGCACCTGGATGTCGTTCATCACCCGTTCGAGGAGAGCGTCGCATTCGACCGACTCGAACTCCCCATCGGCCTGTTCGACCCGTGAAAATGCGAGGAGATCATCGACCATTGCTCGCATCCGGTCTGCCCCGTTAACTGCGAAATCAATATACTCCTGTGCATCCTCGTCAAGGTCATCTTTGTATTGGTTTTCGAGAAGCTGCAGATAACTCGACACCATCCGCAGCGGCTCCTGTAAGTCGTGGGAAGCAGCGTATGCGAACTGTTTCAGTCGGTCATTCGACTGCTGGAGCTGGGTTACTGTTTCCTCGAGTTGCTCTTCACGTTCGACCTGTTCAGTGATGTCACGCGTCAGCGCCACATGGACGGTTGTTCCGTCGGACTTGTGAAGCGGAGCGGCGTGCGTTTCCATGTGGCGGCGCGTCCCCTCCAGTCCGATGATGTCGAACTCCAAGGTTCTCTCTTCATCTTGACAGATCCGCTCATTGAATTCACGGAACCGGTCGCGGTGATCGGGGGCGATCAGATCGTAGACGTTTTCGTCGATTACGTCCGATGCCGAACCGGCTTCCACCATATCCAGCCCGGCAGGGTTCATCTGGAGCAAGGTACCATCGGGGGCAACGGTCTTGATACATTCGGGGGTGGTCTCGATAAGCGTGCTGAGATGCTCCGTGCGTTCACGGAGATCCTCTTCACGCTGTTGGCGTTCGAGTTCGTATTTCACCAACTGCCCCATCAGGTCGGGAGGCACAAGCGATTCTTCGCCTGATTGGCGTTGACCGCTCTCATCAGCCGATCTAACACTGAGTGCATCAGCTAGTTGACAGTGGACACGACCCGCCGACGGCGCAGCCGTCGCGGGTCGCCATTGATGAAACCGCTGTCAAGATCAACGGAAACTGGTCTTGGGTGTATGCTGCAATAGATTTAGACTCACGGCTGATTCTCGATGTCGCAGTGTTTGGACGACGAGGAACCGATCCAGCCGCTGTATTCCTGCATAAATTGACCGAGAAACACGATCTCTCTGAGACGATGTTTCTCGTTGATGGTTACGGTTATCTGACTGCCCTCTCCCGTTTAGGATTGAGCGGTCAACTCAATTACGTTGATCGAAACCTCATCGAAAAGTGGTTTCATACCTTCAAGATGCGAGTCGACCGCTTCCATAATTCATGGGTGGGCAGTCGGGCGAGCGTCAGAGGATGACTTGAACAGTTCGTCCACTACTACAACATACAACGACCGCACCAGTCACTTAACGGATAGACGCCAGTAGAGGTACTAAACTAGACAGTGCCGAAAAATGGTTTCAGTCGGTGAAGTTATGCGTTGACCGCTTTCATACCTCCTGGGTTGGCAGTCGGGCGAGCGTCCGCGAATGACTTGAAGAATTCGTACACTACTAAAACACACAACGACCACACAAATCACTCAACGGATAGAACCTAGTGGAGGTTCTAAACTAGGCAGTGACATACAGTGTAAAATATTCATGGGAGTTATAGAACCCCGGACTATTACAGAGCACTTCCCTGTGGATAATACCGTATTGAAGGCTGAGAACTGGTCTTCTTCCCATTCATCTGTAGATGATAGTACGATAGGCAACCCACTAGATTGTATATTTGCATGCTCTACCAGCGTCTCATCTACCACCTGCCGTCACCTCCCGTCTCCCTTCGACAGAGACAGGGATCGGTGACCAGCGAATATTTCTTCCAGAGTATTGGACCTCCAGAAACCGAAACACGCTGCCGGTTCCCGAGTGCTTATTGATAACTGGCACCACTATTTAGGCGCAGGGGAGTTGCCAGACCACACCCGGCCCTGTTCGTGTCGTCCCCCTGTGAAGTGTCAAATAACGGTACGGCTTCCCCGGCCGTTTACCGTTTTCTCAGGAGTGTGCTATTATCTGTGACTATCTAATTGAGCTATTCTGATAGAGAATGATATCTCAGTTGCTTCTACGTTTCTAATGATGGTAAATCTTCGGAAAGAGACATTAGATGGCCAGATTTCCACGCTTGAGGGATCAGATTCATCCGTATTAGTTCTAAATGGTGGTTTCACGGGTCACAACGTGATTCATTTTTCTACGTCTTTCGTCATCTAGATAGTGCGATCAGCATGATTTGTTCGGTTCGTGAACGACCAGCTATCGCGGTGATCCACGAGCAGAATCGTCGTCCAGCCGAATGTTTTTTCGTTGGGAACTGTGTGACAATCTATTTGAAGTGTTCAGTTGAGGATGACTGCGAGCTCTAACAACGTATTCGATGGTGGAGACGAAATCGCCGATCCGCAGGCCACGTACGATTTAGCTTCAGAGGACGTGAGTCAGCCAGCACTCGTGAACGATATTCGCGACCGTGTCGACGGTGACGTTCGGTTTGACACCTATACACGGCAGCTATACGCGACTGACGCAAGTGCATACGAAATAACGCCAATCGGTGTCGTCTATCCGAAGTCGACCGACGACATCGCCGTGACTATGAGGTACTGTGCAGACCGGGAAATCCCGGTCCTTCCGCGCGGCGGTGGGACGAGTCTCGCAGGACAAGCCGTCAACGAGGCCGTCGTGCTCGATTTCACTCGCCATATGGATGAGATCACGATGGTCGATCCCCAAGAACAACGGGCTCGTGTCGAAGCTGGAACGATTCTTGAAGAACTCAACGAGGCGCTCGCTTCCCACGAATTGAAGTTCGCGCCCGATCCGGCTGCGGGAAATCGTAGTACAATCGGTGGTGCGATCGGGAACAACTCAACGGGCGCTCACTCACTCGTATACGGGAAGACTGACGCCTATATCGAAGAGTGTGAGGTCGTCCTCGCCGATGGAACAGTCGCCACGCTCGGCGAAATATCTGTCACGGAGCTTCGTGAACGTGCTGATCACGACGGCTCTCTTCTCGAGCAGGTGTACGCAGAAGTCATTCGGATTATCGACGAGGAGAGCAAAGCCGTTCAGGATCGGTTCCCGGATCTGAAACGCAACGTCTCAGGCTACAACTTCGACGTACTCGTTGACGAGGCCGAGACGGGAACCGTCAACCTCGCACGGTTGCTTGCAGGCAGCGAAGGAACCCTCGCCGTCGTCACCGAAGCTGAAGTATCGCTTGAGCCCGTCCCAGAGACAAAGGCAGTCTCTCTACTGTTCTACGAGAGTGTCCTCAACGCTGTGACCGACGTCCAACACGTGCTTGAGCATGAACCGGCTGCGGTCGAACTTATCGACGATGTGCTCCTCGGACTAGCTCGAGAGACGACCGAATTTGAGGAGGCAGCATCACTCATTCCGGACGAAGCTGAAGCAGCGCTACTGGTCGAGTTCTACGCCGATAATGACGAGCACGGCCGTGAGCAGACCGCTAGCCTCCTCACGGACAGAGTTCCCGAGACTGATACCGAGGTGACGCCACCCGATGATCGAGCGGTAATCGATGAGTCGATCGCGTTCGCTGGACTGGAGGCCCATGATAAGGCCGACCGTGAGATGTTCTGGACACTCCGGAAAGCGGGGCTACCGATCCTTCTCTCACGAACGTCCGACGAGAAGCACATCAGCTTTATCGAAGATTGCGCGATCCCGCCCGAACACCTCCCCGCGTTCGTTGAGCGCTTCCAATCGCTGCTCACCGAGAAGGGGCGAGACAGCGATGCCGCGTTCTACGCCCACGCCGGGCCGGGAGTCCTCCATGTTCGGCCTCTCGTCAATACGAAGGCTAGGGCGGATCGTGAGGACATGGTCGCGATCGCCGACCAAGTGACAGACATGGTCGTCGAGTTCGGCGGTAGCGTCTCTGGTGAACACGGCGACGGCCGTGCTCGGACTCAGTGGAATCGGAAACTCTACGGCGAGGACCTCTGGCAGACGTTTCGTGATCTGAAGACCGCGTTCGATCCCGATTGGCTACTCAACCCAGGGAACGTCTGTGGCGATCACGACATGACCGAACACCTTCGGTACGATGATACCTATGAGTATGACGCCGGATTTGACCCGTCGCTACACTGGGACAACGAGAACGGCATGCAAGGGATGGTCGAACTCTGCCACGGCTGTGGCGGCTGTCGCGGCAGCCAGGAGACGACCGGCGGCGTGATGTGTCCGACGTACAGAGCCGCAGACGAAGAAATTACGGCGACCCGCGGACGGGCGAACCTCCTCCGACAGGCGATGAGCGGCGATCTACCGGATGATCCCACTGACGACGAGTTCGCCGAAGAGGTGCTCGACCTCTGTATCGGCTGCAAGGGCTGCAAGCGAGATTGCCCGAGTGGCGTCGACGTCGCGAAACTCAAAACCGAAGTCATGCACGAGCGGCATCAGGAACACGGCGCAAGTCTTCGGGACCACCTCTTCGCAAACTTCGATACGCTTGCGGCGATCGGGAGTACATTAGCACCGGTGTCGAACCTCGTGCAATTGCTTCCCGGGTCGGACGTGATCGCGGAGAAGACGGTTGGGATCGCGAGCGAACGGTCGCTCCCGGAATTCCGCCGTGAGACATTCCAAGACTGGTTCGACGCGCGTGGCTCACGGATATCTGTGGCCGAGGCCGAACGGAAGGCTATCCTTTTCGCGGACACCTACACGAACTACAATCATCCGGAAGTCGGTAAGGCGGCGGTTCGTGTCCTCGAGGCTGCGGACGTTCATGTCGATGTGGCCGAGCGAACCGACAGCGGCCGGCCGGCACTGTCGAAGGGGTTTATTGAAGACGCTCGAGACGCCGTCGAGAAGAACATCGCTGAACTCGAGCCACGCGTCCGTGAAGGCTGGGATATCGTCGTGGCGGAACCATCGGACGCGGTGATGTTCCAGTCCGACGTGTTAGATCTATGCTCAGATAAGGCGGTTGAATTGGTCGCCGAAAATGCCTACGGTCTCTGTGAATACGTGGACACGTTCCGACTCGACGAGAACGTCGCGTGGGAAGCACCCGAAGATTCGGTCGTCTATCACGGCCACTGTCATCAGAAGGCGGAGAAAAAGGATCATCATGCAGTCGGTGTCCTCCGGCGGGCCGGCTACGCCGTTGATCCACTCGATTCGGGCTGTTGTGGAATGGCCGGGACGTTCGGGTACGAGGCTGAGCACTATTCACTAAGTCAGTCCATCGGTGAGATACTCTTCGATCAGATTGAAGAAAGCAATGCCAAAGTCGTCGCCGCGCCGGGAGCGTCCTGTCGGACCCAACTCAACGACAGCCGGATCAAACCGGTCCCCAAAAATAGCTCACTCGCTGGTACATCACTCGACCGGGATGAGCCTCCGACGCCTATTGAACTACTCGCATACGCGCTTCCACGATCACCAACTCCGTCCGTCTCCTCGTCATCCCAATCGAGATACGGAATCGAACTCACGAGCCGTCTCGAATACGAATTTACTGGCTATAGTGGTTGGTTCTTTTCTTTGTGATTATATAAATTGAATATAACCCAATCAACGAGCAGGTGAAGTGGTGATTCAACTTGGCGTTCAGCGCTATTGACCATGCCGTTATCGGTGTATTCTAAACGGCCTTCTCTGGAGACTTCACCATCGTGGGCTATCGCTGTCTTACAAGAGAATTCATCATCTCGTAGTGATTCTCGGCAAATAAGATCTTCATCTCCGCTTTAATCACTTTTCCGTGAGAGGTACTCTCCACTCTGTTTCTGTCCGTTGATTTGGGTACAGCTATGTGACTGTCACTCACTCCAGATTTATATGCTTCTACATTAATAATCGACAATGATGTCCGCAAGTGAATATCCAACAAGGGCGTCAGCCAGTTGCACACCGCCACAGACTAATCCCCCTCACAGAACGAAGGAGGCGACAGTTACTGGACTCCAACAACTCCTGAGGCTGTCTGATCGGCCACTCTTTGCCGGGCTTAAGTCGATCGCTGCAGTCGCAACTGAGCGTCATGGGGAGCGCTCACAGACACTCATCCGCAACCGACCGTCACATCTCTACGAACAACGATATCAGCGGAAGGACTCTCTACTAAGTATTAGTATGATTCACGATCTGTTCAGACAGGCACCCGCCAATCGAGCAATGCACGAGCAGGAATGCTCGCTGCTAACATCGGACGGTGAGTGTAAATGACAATTCGTCGACAATCCGTGGAAGGGGAACGCGTGGCGGTTATCGGCGCTTCGATGACCCAGTTCGGGCAACGCGAAGGTGAGTGGGTGATGGACCTCCTCGCCGAGGCAGGACTCGAATGTCTTGAGGACGCAGGTGTCGACGCTGAGATTATCGAACACCTCTATGTTTCGAACATGGCGAGCGGCGAGTTCGAGGGACAGACGGGTGTGCCCAACGCGTTGGCGCATGACCTGGACGCGATGCCAGCCTACACCCAGCGGGTCGATCAGACGAGTTCGAGCGGCGGCGCGGGGATCTTCGCCGCCTGGCAGTCGGTCGCAAGCGGGGCCAGCGACATGACACTCCTCGTCGGCGGCGAGAAGATGACCCACAAGACGACGGGCGAGGCCACCGACGTCATTGCATCGCTGACCCATCCCGTCGAGTACAAAACCGGCGTCACGCTGCCCTCGTTTGCCGGACTCACCGCGCGCCACTATCTCGAGCGGTTTGATGCGCCCCGTGAGAGTCTCGCGAAGGTCGCCGTCAAGAACCACGAGAACGGCGTCGACAATCCGAACGCGCAGTTCCAGAAGGAGATCGATATGGAGACGGCGCTTGAATCGCCGATCGTCGCCGATCCGCTCCGACTCTACGACTTCTGTCCGATCACGGACGGTTCGGCCGCGCTCATGCTCTGTCCCGAGTCCGTCGCCGAGGAGTACGCCGACGAGTACGTCATCATCTCGGGGATCGACGGTGCGACCGACACCCACGTCGTCCACGAGCGCGAGGACCCGACCGTGATGGGCGGCGTCGTTGAGAGTGGGAAAGGCGCCTACGAGATGAGTGGCCTCAACCCCAACGATATCGACGTGGCCGAACTCCATGACATGTTCACTATCCTCGAGTTCCTGCAGATGGAGGGCCTCGGCTTCGCCGAGCAGGGCGAGGCCTGGAAACTCGTCGAGGAGGGGTACACCGAGCGCGACGGTGAGCTGCCGATCAACACGTCTGGTGGCCTGAAATCGAAGGGTCATCCACTCGGTGCGAGCGGTGTCGCTCAGGGCGTCGAGATTTATGAACAGCTCGTCGGCGAGGCCGGTCCCCGACAGGTTGAGGCAGAGGCCGGGCTGTGCTGTAACGTCGGCGGCTTCGGTAACTGCGTGATCACGACCATCATGGAGGCAGCACAATGAGTATGGACGCGACTCGATACGAGGACGGTTCGATCAGCTACCCCGGTCACCCGCGCGGCCCGAACGGCGTGGAGCCGGTCGGAACGGTCGATCTTAGTGGGTACACCGCTGAGGTCGTCACCTGGACCACTAGCACCGCGACGCCGCCCGGTGTCCGTGAGCCGAACACGCTCGCAATCGTCGAGTTTGATATCGAGGGAGAGACGGTTCGCGCGATCGGTCAAGTGACAACCGACGATATCGAAACCGGGGACGAGGTCGAACCTGTCTACGTCGAGGAACTCCGTGAACCCGGCGCCGGTATTCGCGAACCTGAGGGTCAAGAGTGGGACGGCTACCGATTCGCTCCTGTTTGAACTGCTTACGGCTTTAGCTGTGGGATCTAACGCGGATCTGGCTTTGGCTGGCACTACGGTCGACAGGGGAACAGGTGTTCACGTTCACCCTCTTTCTGTGTAGCACATGTCTACGGCTACCGCCTCCGTCGCCCTTAGTATAGTTTCGACGGGGATACCCCTATTTCGGTAGCTGAGTATCAGTATGTAGTCTGCACGCGCTCCTCTCCCTGGCGATACGACGAAACCCTCTCTACGACCCTGTGAGCTACTCGGTATTCGAACTGAACTCATTCCCGTTCTGCGAGTAATTCGTCGCGCGTTTTCACTTTCTCTACTGGATATCGGCCCTCTGGCGGCCATCCGATTGCGATGATGCGACACGGCTCGTCAAAGGGGTTATGGACGAGGTGGACACCGTCCTCACCTGCGTCGAACCGCACCGCGTCGTCCTGTTCTATGACGAATTGATCGTCGGCAACCTCAACCTGACAGCAACCGGCGGCGACGTAGATCAGTTCCTCCTGGTTCTCGTGATAGTGGAAGTGATTCTGAGAAAGTCGCTCATCGGGCTCGAGAATCGCGACGTTAAGATTGAACGCGTCGATATCTAGCTTTGGAGATAGTTCCCACCGTTGGCCGGGCTTATCGCTTCGCGGGCTCTCATCCTTGGGACGGATTCGTTGCCATCCATCTGACATACTGGTTCATAACTTGCCAGCATAATAAAATCACCTGCCGAGACGGCAGTCACGAGACTGAAGAATTACGGTGGAAAATGTAGAGACGGAAGAGGGTAAGTCTGGTTGGATTACCCTGTGGTCGCCCAGAACCGGCTGATCTGGTTAGGGCGCAGGTAGTAGACCAGACTGGCGAGGATGATGGCAGTGATCAGCGTCTGACCGATAACCGATGGGACGAAGATCGCGCCGAGGCCGAGTGCGATGAACACCGGCCGGACGAGTGATGGGATTTTTCCTCCAGCGCGACCGGTAAGCCCGATACTAATCGCGATGAACCCGGCGAACACGAGCAGGAACGCCACGACAGTCATTACCCCTGGGGACAGCAACGCGCTGTTATAGAAGAACGCGAATGGCAGCAGGAACATGGGGAAGCCGAGGCGGAGCGCCTCGATGGCAGTCTCCCAGAAGTCGGATCCTGCGATCCCTTGGCCGATGATAACCGAGAGTGCGATCGGTGGTGTGATGTTCGAGACGATAGCGAAGTAGAATACGAACATGTGGGCGGAGAATTCGTCAACGCCAATATTGACCAGCGACGGGGCGACGAGTACGGCAACGATCATGTAGGCCGCTGTCGTCGACATCCCCATCCCGAAGGCGATCGCCGCCAACATCGCTAGGAAGAGCATGATGACGACCTCGCCACCCGACAAGAGCACAAGATATGACGATAACTGTTGGGCGAAGCCAGTGACGATGAGCGCCCGAATGACGATACCGAGACTCGCCAGGAGAATCGTAATATCGAGAGTCGCTTCCGCTCCTCGACGGAGTCCCTCAAGCGTCGTACGGAGGAACAATTTCAGTTCCGGCTTGGCATCTCCCTTACCCCGTGCGATGTCAGAGACGACACGAAGGAGCCGCAGCCCCATCAGAACAACGATACTGTAGAAACCGGCGACCATCGGATCTGCACCGACACCGATCAACCACCACAGCAGGACGGCAAACATACCGAGGTACTCGTAGTGGCGGACAATATCGAAGACTCGCTTCATCACGCCCCGAGAATCGGCCGTAGTTTCGATGTTCTTCGAGACGTTATGACTGGTTGTCAGCGAGATCGAGACTGCAACTGTCAAGAAGAAAAGCAGCGCGGGCGCAACAGCACCGAGGACGATATCAGAGTAGTTCGGATCGATGAGCTCCGCCATCAAGAATGCACCTGCCCCCATAATCGGCGGTAAAATCTGTCCGCCACAGGATGCGACCGCCTCAATCGCGGCTGCAACTTTTGGCCGGTAGCCATTCTCCTTCATCAGCGGAATGGTGAACGCGCCGGTTGTCGCCGTGTTCGCGGCAGTCGAGCCGTTGATCGACCCCATAAACATGCTTGCGGCCACGGCGACCTGCCCGATCTCGATGTATTTCCGGCGTGCAGCCAGACGGGTCATACCTTTGATGAACGTCGCCATCCCGCCATACTTCTCCATCAGTCCGGCCAGCAGTAGGAAGATCACAACCCATGTTGCTGAAATCTGAAGGAGCGTTCCAAACAAGCCCTGCATCTCGACAGTGTTCATCGTAATAATACGACGTGGCGTGAGACCCCGATGAGCCAGGATCCCTGGCATCATCGGTCCAAAGTAGGAATATACCAACCCGAATAGGGCAATCCCGCTAATAAGACGGGAGATATGCAGGAGCGCGATGAACACCAAAGCGATAACCAATATCCCCAGATACACGTAGGTATCACTATAGATCCCTGCAGCAACCACGATACTGTCGTAGTTGGATTGGATTACGTACAGCGGGATGACCGAGGCAACGCTGTAAAGACCATAGCCGACCGTGGCGAGTTTTCCCCGCAGCGTCGTTCGGTCAACGCTAAGCATCTGGATGAGACCCCACAGGGAGAGCACCAGACCGAGGTGAACGATTCCGTGGCGGGAACGCGGAATCGCAAACGTGAGCGAGTACCACAGGTGGTATACAGCGAAGATGATCGCGAACCCATAGATGGCTAGATCTATCAGACCACTATCCCAAATGGAACTATGATAGTTGTCGCGAAATTTTTCATCAATTGTGCGCTCAAGGTCCTCTAATGTCCGTGTATTATTATTTTCTTTGTTTGACATAGTAATAAAATACGCGACTTCCTGAATCAGGCTTCAGGCGGGGCGGTCAGGTCGTACTCTTCCCAGAGCCCAGCCTCCTTGTAGTAATCGTATGCTCCCTTGTGGATGGGCACGTCCGGGTGAATCGTTCCGAGGAACGCATCAGGGTCGGGGAAAAAGCTCATCACTTCGTCTTCCTCTACCAGATCTTCGCCGTGTTCGTGCGTCATTTTCGCGATATCGTAGACAGTATCGGGATCACGGTCCTTGTGGAGCACATATAGGTACGTCAGCGTGAACGAATCGATCGCTCCTTGGTAGTTCTCGCTGAATTGGGAGACGGTGTCTGATCCAAGCTCAACGTGGGTGGAATAACTGAGATCGTTATTGAGCGCACTGATGGTCGAATCAGAGAATGAAAGGGGCTCCCAGTTGACCGTCGCATCGATCTCTTGGAACCAACCCTGTGGGGTGGACTTGTTGACTGTCCACGTGAATGCAGCGTCGACTTGCCCCGAGCGCAACGCGCTTGGAATGTCTGCGAACGCCATATATCGGTTATCAACATTATCGAGTCCAACTTCCTGATCTACCAGCCACTCAACCGGTGGCCGCGTTCCGGAACCGGCTGAAGAGATGGCGACGGGACGGCCCTCGAGGTCATCCCAGCCGCTGACCTTGTCCGCATTGTAAAGGCCGAAGTTGTAGAATCCCATATATCCACGCACTTGACGGATCGAGTCGAAATTCTGGAGGGGCTTTTCCTCAAAGGAGCCCTGATCAGGTGAGGTATCGAGTAGTTGGGTCGTAGTACCGCTCATCTCGAAATCGCCTCGATCGAGTCGGCGGTAGGAGGCACTCGTCCCTTCCGTGATCACTGCATCAATTTCGACGTCAAGAAGATCGTTCTTTTTGGCGTATTCCGTCCACGTAGAACCGATACGGAACGAGGATGATCCTTCAGAAGACGTACCTAGCGTCCAGCCACTGGAACCACCATTCCCACCTGCTGTGCTATTAAGACAGCCAGTAAGGCCGATAATTCCAGCAGACGATGCTCCCGTAATGAACGACCGTCGATTGACCTTGGTTTTCTCAAACATATATGAGCCTCGTCCAGCGGCTTCTACGCTGAACTATCAGGACAATTGACGCATCCTATATTAAGTCTTTGGGTGATGGGTAACACATAGTATGTCACTATTGAGTACCCCTTGTTTTGGTAGCATGAACACCATCAGAACTCTATTTTCCGCTAAAAGAACTATCCGGGGATGAATATCACCTAATCAAATAATATGATTTATTATGTTTAGGGCAATTATAATAGCTCTCGCGGCAAAAGGGGCCGCGATCTTATTCCTTTTGAAGACAGTATGGGATGTTATCGTATGCGAGCTGTTCGGTATCATGAACATGGTGATGAGAGCGTATTGACCTTCGAAGAAGATGTTGAGAGACCAGTTCCGACTGCGGATCAGGTGCTTGTCCGTATAGAGGCAGCTAGCGTCAATCCGATCGATACGTACCTTCGTGGAGGGAATATCTCACCGACTGCTGGTCTCCCTCATGTCGGTGGCTCCGACATGGCGGGGGTCATTGAAAGCGTTGGTGAGGATGTCAATACCTTCGAGCCAGGTGATCGGGTATTTGCTACTGGTCTGGGCATTTTCTCGCCCGGAACATATGCAGAGTATACAGTTGCGCCAGCAGATATGCTCGCTCACCTTCCCGAGAAAGTCTCTTTTCGCGATGGAGCGGCAGCCGCAATGGCGTTTGCTACCGCTTGGCGAGCACTAATCACCCGCGGCGAACTCTCGCTCGGAGATGTATCCCTTGTTCACGGTGCATCTGGCGGTGTCGGTCACGCTGCTATTCAAGTTGCAGCTCAAGCGGGTAGCTACGTGATCGGAACGGCTCGAGAGGGCGATCCGGCCTCGTTGGCCCGCTCGCTCGGCGCAGACGCTGTCATCGACTATCGCACTGACGATCTGGCGAGTCGACTCAAGGACGCTGCTGACGGACGGCAGCTTGATGTCGTGCTCGAGCCACACGCTGATTCCCACCTTGAGGCCGACCTCGCACGCCTTACACGAGGTGGACGTGTGGTGATTATCGGTGAGGAGTCGTCCATCAAGATTCCTTCCGGTCCTGCGATGACGGCGAAGCAGGCTGACGCTGACCTACGATTTATGTCGCTAGCGGCTTCGGCGGACGATCAAGCGCCGATCCTACGTCAGGTGGCCCCGCGGCTTGCTGATGGGCGGTTCACGGTAACGGTCGACCGTGTATTCGGTCTCAACGAATTGCCGGCAGCTCACGAACGACTCATGTCCTCCGGTGTACTTGGGAAGATAATCATTGACCCCAGTATCTAACTGATGAGGCCGGTGCATTCAGAGCAGGTAGCATGGCCAGGTGAAGGATACTCGATAGCAACAGGGCTCATCGACGAATATGATGGCCTCGGCGACAAATAGTTCAATTTTTATATATGGAAGAGGCACGGCTGATCAGTGTGCTTCGGTCGTCTGCTGGTTGGTGATATGTATCTCCCATTCTACAGACTAATCACCGCATGTATTCCTGAAAACTATTGGGGCTGAGAAGTTAGCTGACTGAATGTTGGATATGGAGTTCTAGTTCGTTGACGGTGCCCAGTATCTGCTCCGGCAACTCCTCAGTCAAGGTATCGCCCTTCAGCCGGTGAGCCGGGCCCGCAACGCTGAGTGCGCCGAGGACCTCATCATTAGCGTCTGTCACGGCGGCGCCGATCGCGTGGACTCCGTCTGTCGTCTCCTGTTTGTTGAAAGCATACCCCCGCTCTCTGATTTCCTCTAGGGTCTCGAATAGCGCCTCTTTGGACGTGATGGCATTGCTAGCCTCTCCGGAGAGACCGCGCATATCGATGATTTCGTAGACATGCTCTTCCGGTAAGTTCGCTAGGATTGCTTTCCCGGCAGCACTGGTGTAGAGTTCGCCACGTTTTCCGATACGTGCACCAGTCTTGACCGCGCTCTGTCCAACCTCGGTGTAAAGGTATACCCGTTGACCGTTTTCTTCGACAATAAACTGCGCCCGCTCATCCGTATCAACGGCGAGCTGGTCTACCTTCTCTTTGATAACTGGATAGGCATCTATCTCCCGCTGTGCGTACCCTCCCATCGTGAGGAATTGGAGTCCGACTCGATAGACATCATCTTCCTGAATGACATAGTTGTAGTCCCGGAGGGTCGCCAAATGTCTGTGAACAGTACTCGTAGAAAATCCCGTATATTCGGATAGCTCCTCTAAAGTTGAACCGCCAAGTTCACGTAGCGCTTCAACCACTTCTAGTGAATTTTGTGTTGTCTTTGCCCGTGTTTTTGATTGTTCTTTCATAGTGATCGGTACTATTCCCAGTCTTATAAAGAATTTCTTTTTAGGACTAACGTATCGCGGCTATTGATTAGGAACTCCTCTCCACCAATCTTTACCATGTGCAACGCCAGGAACCGTTTCTGATGAACAACTCATGTCTTCTATTGGCTGCCGGTTTCTTCATTGGCTTTGTCTAGCAGGCGCCTTACAGGAATCTCAGTAGTCGAATTACAATCCTATGGCTGTAATAATGGTCGACTGGTTGGCGGGATTGAGTCCCGGATATTAGGATGAGAAACAGAAGGATAAGCAAGACGGCTACTATGTAGAAAGGTCAAGTCGCCAGTAACGCTCAAGAGATATCCGCTGAGGGCGCGTTATAAACCATGAAATGGCACAATTCCTTGTTTATCCGCACATTCCTCGTCGATAGAGCTGATTCGAATACCGAGAACGGCCGGAAAATGAACGATGGAAGAAGGATGACGGTACTGGAGGACAGCGTTCGGCCTAGTTCATACGATGCTATGCACAGCTGTCGGGGATGATCGCGGCTCGATGGCGGTTATCGATCTGGTATTGCGTCGGCTTCGCGCAGTTCGTTAATTTGCTCGTCGGTATAACCGAGGTCGTGTACCACTGCTTCTGTGTCTTCTCCGAGTAGCGGCGGTGCATCCTCGAACCCTGTATCAGCGTTCGTGAAGTTTAGCGGGTGTTCGATTACCGAAATCTTCCCCGCTGCAGGATGCTCCATTTCTGTAATCATCTCGCGCGACTGTACCTGCTTATTTTCTAATGCCTCTTCAACATCGTAGACTGGCCCCACTGGGAGACCCTCCCCTTCAGCCAGTATCTCAACCCACTCGTCCGTTGTTCGTTCACTGAACGTTGGCACGAGTTCTTCCTCTAACTCGTCCATATGCTCAACGCGAGCGGAGTTTGTCTTGAATCGTGGGTCGGTAATCAGTTCCGGGCGGTCAATCGCGTCACAGAGTTCTTCCCAGAGTTTTTGATTACCACAAGCAACGTTCAAATAGCCGTCTGCAGTCGGATAACTCTGATATGGCGCGAGAACGGGGTCCTTTGTACCCATCCGTTCCGGTTCCTCGCCGACGAACGCCTTACCCGCCTGTTTGGTAAGCCAGGGGAGGGAAGCGTCAAGCATTCCAAGTTCGACGCGATCTCCTTTGCCGGTGAGTTCACGTCGGTATAAAGCACCGACGATGCCGAATGCGGCCCACATTGCTGTGATAAGATCGGTCTGCGGAAGACCGACCTTGACGGGGTCACCATCTTCAGGCCCGGTGACGCTCATCATCCCACTCATGCCTTGGATGAGTAAATCATAACCAGGCCGTTGACTCCACGGTCCTGAGTCACCGAACGCTGAAATGGAACAATAGATGATCGTGTCGTTAACATTACGGACATCATCGTAGCCGATACCGAGCCGCTCGGCAGTTCCAGGACGGAAGTTTTCGATAACAACGTCTGCCTCTTCGATGATATCGTATAGTACTGCAAGTCCTTCTGGGGACTTGAGGTTAAGTTCGATACTTTTCTTATCGTAGTTGACTGTCCAGAAGTAGGGCGATTCACCTTCTTCTGCAGCCGATTGACCTGCACCTTCGTACTCGCTAGTATCAATGAACGGGGGGCCGGAATACCGACTATCGTCTCCCACATCTGGCCGCTCAACTTTGATAACGTCTGCCCCCTGATTTGCGAGCATCGTTGTAGCAAACCCGCCAGTGACGAATGTTGTCAGGTCGACCATAGTTATACCATCTAGTATTTTCTCTGGAGTAGTATCTCCATCTGCCATACAGGACCCATCTTGGATGATGGTAATAAGAATTTTTGTTAGCAAACATATACATATATTACTCTGAGTGATCATAGGGCGAATGAAGGAGTCTACTCGGTGCCACAGAGAGAAGACACTCTGGTAAGCAAACAAAGAGTATGAGAACCAATAGAAAGAGGTAGAAATTGCTAAGGCAACAATCTTAAATTCCTATAGGTAGTGCGTCACGGTATACGATGGCATATCAGTCACGGGTACGGGAACAGCCAGAAGTGTCTCCCAGCGTCGCTGGCGTTGGTATGACCGCCTTCACCAAGAAAGATGAACGGTCCCTCCTTGAACTTCTCACAGTTGCCGCGGATCGGGCTCTGAAGGACGCGTCCACTCCGTCAGAGAGTATCGATTCGCTCCACGTCGGTAATGCAGCTGCCGAAGCGTTCAATAGCCGTTCAGGGTTGGGTAACGCCCTCGCCTCACAGATGGGGATTACCAATGCCGACACTAAACGAATTGAAAATACGAGTGCAAGCGGTGCGAGTGCGTTCCTCGATGCAGTAGACGCAATTCGAGCAGGGCGGTCCGATGCGGCACTGGTTATAGGTGGGGAGAAAATGTCGGCTGCCGATACAGCGACTTCCACAGAGATCATCAGCCGCATCACTCATGATGCAGAGTACGCACAAGGGGTAACTCTTCCCTCGTTCGCTGGGCTGGCAGCTGATCGGTACCTTCGGGAATACGAGGCCGATCGGGAAGACCTCGCGCAAATCGCAATAAAGAATCACGCGAACGCTGCTCAGAACCCCTATGCACAATTCAAAAACGAAGTGACGGTCGAAGATGTCCTCGAATCCCCCACCGTGGCGGCGCCACTTCGTCTATTTGATTGCTGTCCTACAAGTGATGGTGCCGCTGCGGCAGTCATTACTGCGGGGGGAGATGGCGTACAGGTTGCAGCCTGTGAAAGTGCGGTTGGCACTCATGCTGTCGCGGATCGATCGGATCCGCTTATGATCGAGAGCGTTCGGCGAGCAGGCAAGTCTGCCTATACAGCGGCCGAAGTGACGCCTACTGATCTCGATGTTGCATGTATCCATGATGCCTTTAGTATCTTAGAATGGTTGGAAACTGAAGAGCTTGGCCTCGCAGAGCGTGGCGAGGCATGGCGACTCACTATCGACGGAACAACTGCCAGTAACGGAGAACTTCCGATCAATCCTGGCGGTGGACTCAAGGCCCGGGGTCATCCACTGGGTGCGACTGGTGTTTCTCAAATTGTCGAACTTGTTTGGCAATTACGCGGTGACGCTCCGAATAACCGTGCAGTCGATGGCGCAGATCTCGGGCTGGCAATCAACGTGGCTGGATTCGGAAATAATACTGTTTGCACGATTCTTCGAGGTGGTGCCTCATGACTACGCTTCACGAGTGTACTGATTGTGGGAATTGTACCTTCTACGAGAAACGCCGCTGTCTAGAATGCGGGAACAGCTCTTGGATCGAACGTGAACCGGGAACCGGCGAACTTCTCGCCATCACGACAGTCCACGTTTCGCCTGACGGCGTCCCGACGCCAAATTTGCTCGGTCTTGCCCAGTTTGAAGACGAAGTAAATCTTGTCGGGCAACTCGAGAGCGATCTTGCTGTCGGTGATCCCGTTAAACTGGATACCGGAAGAACACTCCGTGACAACGGAAACAAGACCCGAACTGGTCCTCGGCTTGTATCTGCTGAGGAATAAGCAGCGCTGCAAGACCCTCTTTGTCAGTCAACAGTGTACTAGAAGTGCTTCGGAGCAGAGAATACTGATCCAGACTAAGACGTTTGGAACCACATGATCTTTGAACTGCTTTCTTAGAAGAGGCTGGAGAGTTTTTCTGATCGTGTTCGTAGATGGACCCACGCTCACGGAGCACAGCCTCTGTTCTCGTCAACTAGCTACGAAAACGTCATTCGTCCCCTTTAGCACGAATCCACCGACCTGCTTTGTTTTAAGGCACCACCCACGCGCAAATTCTATAATTGCCTTCTGAGAGTATCCTGAGACGATACTACTGGCGTCTTTGGTGGAACAACGGTACAGGAGAGTGATATAGACGGTACTTCTCCAACTTACGCTTCCTCCCCTTACTTCCAAGTCTGTCAACCATCCATACAGATCCTTTCGGCAGCATGAACGGGATCTCTTCCCTTATCCCAATATCCGGGATAGTGATGAAGTACGGATCCGCACTAGATTACAATCATATGGATGTAAATAAGACCCTGATCACTGAATAGGACGAATATGATAATATCACTATCCCACTATAAATTCACACAAACGTCCATCATATACGCAGGACGTCCAATAAACAGATCGGAAATGGAACAGTAGTACGAATACGGGGAGGAAACATCCACTCTCCTCTCCGGCTCCGAATATACGAAAGCGTATGTGATGGTTCACGTTATATCATCAATATATTCAACTTGTACTACTACATCAATATGTGTAAAGAGAGTGGCTATTCCTGATTCTACAGGCCAGCATATTCTCAATAAGCATATCCGCGCTCTTCTGCTCCGTAGGATACCTCTTGATCACCGCAAAGATGAAGGCTGATTATCCAGGATCTCCATCAGTCATCGCCATCTATAGAAAATAATGCCTATTTCTATAGGGAAAATTAGTGCCTTCCAAATAGGATATCTCAACAGTAACATCTAAGAGGAGACGCTGAATAATTGGATCTGCTAACAGTAGTAAAAACAGGAATATACGACCTACGCTCATAGCCGAGAGCGCAGCATAATCATAGACAAGAGATAAAATAACGACTATAGAATACATGACTGAAAACGAATTCACTACGACAGTATACTACGACAACGATGCAAACAGTTCAGCTATCGAGGACAAAACCATAGCTATTCTAGGATACGGTAGTCAGGGACACGCCCACGCGCTTAATCTACACGAGAGCGGTGTAGAGGTGGTTGTCGGTCTCCACGAGGATTCTTCATCCCGCGAGGCTGTGCGTGACGATGGATTGGAAGTGACGACACCTGCTGAGGCTGCGGCAGCAGCCGATATTGTGTCCGTCTTAGTACCAGATACAGTCCAGCCGGCTGTCTACGATCAGATCAAGGACGAATTAAATGCTGGCGATACGCTTCAGTTTGCTCATGGGTTTAACGTCCATTACAACCAGATTCAACCGTCTCAGGGCATCGACGTGACGATGGTTGCCCCGAAGAGTCCAGGGCATCTTGTTCGCCGGAACTATGAGAGCGGTGAAGGCACGCCCGGTCTACTTGCAGTTTATCAGAATGCAACCGGCGAAGCAAAAACGGAAGCGCTGGCGTACGCGAAGGGGATTGGCTGTACTCGTGCCGGTGTTGTTGAGACGACATTCGAAGAGGAGACCGAAGCAGACATCTTCGGTGAGCAGGCAGTTCTTTGTGGTGGTATTACTAGCCTCATAAAGCAAGGATATGAGACGCTTGTCGACGCTGGGTACTCTCCAGAAATGGCGTACTTCGAGTGCCTGAATGAGATGAAGCTTATCGTCGACCTCATGTATGAAGGAGGAATGGGTGAAATGTGGGATTCCGTTTCTGATACCGCCGAGTATGGGGGGCTCTCTCGCGGTGACGAGATTATTGATGAGACGGTTCGCGAAAACATGGAATCGGTGCTGGAAGACGTCCAAGACGGTACATTTGCTCGCGAGTGGATCACGGAGAACCAAGCTAACCGTCCAAGCTACACCCAACTCCGTCAAGCGGAGAAAAACCACGAGATTGAGGAGATCGGGGAGGACCTACGAGATCTGTTCGCGTGGGATTCTGAGTAGAGAAAGGGCTCAGTATCGCTTTTCCATCGCCCGGTTAGAGCATCAGGAAATTTAATAGTAGTGCTAGCAGCAGGGAGATGAAATTATCTGAGAAGGAGACTAGTGTCTAATCACCCTGGCTGAAGGAAATTATAACGTTCATATCTTTCATCGAAGCAGTACGATACTCCATGGATATAAAATACAGAAGATAAGTTTCCAATTTATATCTCGCAAACGTAGGTGTAGTCGTCCGAAAGCACCTCAACGTCTTCTTGCAGCAGCGCAACGACGAAACAGTCGACGTACTCCTCGAAGTAGTCGACGAGATCGGCGATCCGATCAGCGTCGATCACCTCGAACGAGTCTAGTAGCATAAACGGGACGATGTCGTAGACGTCGTGGACCAGATAGCCCGCCAGTTCGAAGACTAACCCCGTGACCTCGCGTTCGCTCTCCGAGAGGTGGTCAACGGTGTCCTCGTAGGTCGCACCGTCTTCAGTCGTCCGGACGATATGGAGGTCGAATGCAGGGCGGGACACTTTTCCACGGCCCTCCCGAACCGTCTTCTCGCGGCGTTCGATCCAGATGCGGTCGATGTTTCGGTACTCGAGGATCGACTCCATGTGGTCGTTGAAGGCGCCGACGGCGTTTTTCTCGAGTCGGTCGACGCGCGTCCGGAGGTCAGTCAACTCCGTCTCGACGGTCTCGCGGCGGTCCTCAAGATCGCTTCGATCTCCTCGATTTGGGCCTCGATATCGTCGCGTTCATCTTTAAGATCCTCGCGCTCGAGTTCAAGCTGATTGAGTTCGCGATGAGTCTCGACGACGTTCTCATAGGCCGCGTTCTCGACCGTCTCAGTCTCTTCTTCGAGTTCGTCGACGCGCGCTCGCTGGTCGTTAAGCTCAGCCTCGAGATACTCAATGCGCTGGGATCGGTGGTCAAGTTCGTCCTCGATCGAGTCGAGTCGTGTTTCAATCCGTTCGCGATGGTCGCGTTGCTCGCGGAGTTCCTTGTAGCGCGCAGAGAACTCGTCAATCTGTGATTGGAGATCGCTGCGCTCCTCGAGTTTCGACTGGCGGAGTGACTGCAGGCGGTCGACCGTCGTTTCGATCCGCTCGCGGTCGACTTCCGAGCCGCACGTCCAGCAGACGACGTCGGTAGAATCGGCGAGTAGCTGATCGGCGACGTCGCCGTCAGTGTCGCCGTCGCCGCTGATCGAACCGTCGAGATCGAGGTCGAGGCCGTCGTCGGCGAGGCGATCCTCGTTGAAGCGGATTACGCTCTGGAGTTCGCTCACCGTCGTATCGAGCGAGTGCTTCCGGGCGCGAAGCTCCTGCACGCGGCCCTCGACACGGTCAGGTGACTCGAAATCGACGTCGATCTCGTCGAGTTCCGCCTCAAGGTCGTCGCGTTCTGCTTCGAGTTCGGCGTAGCTCTCCCGTTCAGTCTCGAGATCGTACTCGATGGACTCGAGTTCCTCCCGGGCGTTCTGGAGATCTGTGAACGCCGACTCGATCTCTTCCTTGCAAGCACGGCTTGTCTCGACGCTAAGTTCGAACTCGTCGAGGTCGGCCTTGAGGTCGGCGATTTCCTCGCCCGTGGTCTCGATCTCGTCGTCGAGCGCGGTCCGCTCGGCCTCGAGGCTGGGAAGGTCGTTCCCGAGCTGTGAGAGGTGGTCGAGCCGATCGTCCAGTTCGCGTTTTTCGGCCTCGAGCGCGCTTATGTCGGCCTCGATCTCGTCCGTGTCGATCGGTTGCATAATGAGTTCGCGGAGGTCATCGCCGCGCCTGACGGTCTGGCGTGCCTTGTTTGATTCAAGCAGGAAGGCGAATAGATCCTCGAATTCCGGATCCTCGAGATATGGATCACCGTTGAAGACGATTTCACCGTTTTGCCGTTCGAGTTCTCGTATATACTGTTCATCGTCGGCTGTGAGTTCGACATGACCGGCATCCGCGTCGCCCTTCAGCGACGATCGACGACTCCCCAGCGCGGCCATAATCGCCTGGAGAAATGAGGTCCGTTCGTCGCGTTCCGGCCAGTCAAGACGTCCACGGCGGGACGTAACGTTATCTCGGTACTATCGATTCCACCGATATTCTCCACCTGGACCAAAATCGATGAAGTAGATGACTTTGAAGAGAACATGGTAGTTTCTTTTTTCTCACGGCTATAAACGTTATTCTGATACTGGAACCGTCTAGTTAGCGCGGTTTGAGAAACGAGCAGGTCGTGGAGTGAATTTAGGATGATGCTCGCAGACCTGCTCAGCGAGTGTTACGCGGCGGAATTTGATGAATCTTGGGAGCGTGAGCGGACGGCGACGCCCGTCAGGGTGTTCGCCGTCCGGCTCCACGCGACCGGATGTTAAATTCGAGAGACACAAGCGATTCTTTTCCTGATTGGCGTTGACCGCTCTCACCAGGCGATTTGGCACTAGGTATGTCGGCTGGCTGATAGAGTTCCGGATCCGCCGACGGCGCAGCCGTCGCGGGTCGCTATTGATGAGACCGCTGCCAGGATTAACGGTGAATGATCTTGGATGTATGCTGCAATAGACGTAGACTCTAGACTCATCCTCGATGTCGCAGTGTTTGGACGACGAGGCACAGATCCAGCCGCTGCATTCTTGCATCGCTTAGCCGAGAAACACGATCTCTCTGACGCTGTGTTTCTCGTCGATGGCTACGGTTATCTGACTGCCCTCTCTCGATTAGGATTGAGCAGTCACCTCGACTACATCGAAAGAAATCTGATCGAAAAGTGGTTTCACACCTTCAAAATGCGGGTTGACCGCTTCCATAATTCGTGGGGTGGGTAGTCGGGCCAGCGTCAGAGGATGGCTTGAACAGTTCGTCCACTACTATAACATACAACGACCGCACCAGTCACTTAACGGATAGACGCCAGTAGAGGTACTAAACTAGACAGTGCCCCCCAGAAGTAAGACGCTAAACAGTGTAAATATAATCGGAAAATGTTATAGTGAGTGAACGAGACCATAAAGCGATGTTCTGCCAGTATTGGTAAATGCTTTGTCGTACTGATCGATACGTACCTTCCCTGTACTTGCCGCTACACTGACCGGAGAACGCGCAGGCTTGATCCGCGGACACGATTGAACCAACTGCTCAGTAGGCGTGCGCCTTCGTGAGAGGTATCCATCAAAAATCACAAACTCTTGTCTAGAGAGTTGCAAATATGCCCTCCCGTCAGACTATGGGGGATACTTGGAGTTGCCGCTCTAAGCGGGGTCGGTGCGCATTGGTGGCTCACTCTCGCAACAGGATATTTCCAAGAGAAATCAATCGAGGCAAGGTACCATGAGGGGAACTAATTGTACAGTGAATCGATTATCACTGTTACCCTCAGCAACCCACCAGGCTCCGACTCCCCACAACTAAACTGGCTACACGATGGTTGGCAGAAACGGTTTGAATCCCCTGCCATCCCAGTAGTTTCTGGAATCGTTGCCTACTGAACTCCAACAAGTCTACGAAGAAGTACGCTATGTAGTCGGGGTTTGTAGCCCATCGTGGGGTGAGAACGAACAAGCGACAGGCTGTTACAATGCGAGTGCCGGTAGAGAGGATTCCAACCGCGTTCAGCTCCACGACCGCGTGACCGCGTCCCAAACCAACTCCGGTCTCTCAATACACAGTGTTGAGGGAAAGTGGTCGTTCAATGAATCATGATTGGGAGACTCTCTGTATTTACTGCTGATTCACGATCTCCTGTCCGACTCTGTCTGATTTCTCAGACGTACCGCCCCTTGCCAAGTATTCCCACACCCTTATTCGTGAATGGAGTGTGGGTTAGATATGCGTCAGAGAGGACGATCAGGTAGACGGAGACGATGCCGACAACCGTTTCATGAGCAGCTATCGGAGCTTGAAGAAGAAGTGGAGGAAACCAAACAGCAGGTCAATCAACTCGAGAATACGTTAAAAGGAGTCACACAGGAAGCAAACAATATCTCGATCGGGGGTCCCTGTAAGTGTGGAAAGAGTTTGCTTCTTATTCGATCTCAAACCATGTTCTGTCCAACGTGTGACTATCAACGATCTATCTGAACTTGAACCTAGAAGTAACCAAAGTTAGATAGCTACTATGGCCTGATGAAAGATGAGTGATGAGCCAAATACTAGTTCTCTCTATCGGTACAATACGCTCAACGCGGATACAATACGGTGGATAAGCGCTCTCATCGCACTGATCGGGTTCTATCTCGTTGTCTCACCGTTTTTTCTCAATGTTGCGGGCGTAGCAATCTGGAACAGTATCTGCACTGGAATGACGATTCTCTTTGCAAGTGGCCATAATTTCGTCCGATTATCGAGAGACCGGTTGGCGAGCGTCAGTGTTGCATCACTCACGGTCTTGCTCGGTCTGTGGGCACTCCTGTCTCCCCTTATCATCGAGATGGGGAGTAGTGTACTCGCAACCAGTACTGCAATCGCCGGCGTGATTGTCGCTGCTCTCTCAGCTTACAATGCGTATGCAAACAAGAAAGCCGATATCTCTGAACAAGCACTTGCCCGTGTCTAAAGCAAAATCATCCTTTTTCGCTTTCTTAGTGAGAAAACTACTTCCTCCGTGTGGAAATACTGGTCAAATATATTGGCGGAGGTTCTGATAACTGCGAACGGCTATGATCCTCGTTCTCGTAGCGCACTCATGCACGTGGGTAGTTACCCCACTGCACCATCCTGATCGGAGGTGACTACATGACAGTCATAGCCAGATTCGAGGTTATCCCAGTTCACGACGGAAGCTTATCCGAAGACATTGCACAGGCCATTGATGCACTCGAAGACTTCGATATCTCATACAAAATGACCGCGACAGACACGGTCATTGAAGCCAAGGACGTCGATGAAGTCTTCGAAGCAATCCAGGCAGCACACAATGCAGTTGATGCCAACCGGATTATAACGTCTGTAGAGGTTGACGATCAAGGAAGTGACCAGCAAGCGGAGGACCGTGTCAAATCTGTAGCAGATGTGCTCGGCCGCGATCCAGAGAAGAACATGTAGCACGGCGCCAGCAACCGAGAGAATAGCACGTAAAACGTATTTTCCGGTCAAAAAATTCAGCCACGACCAGCGGAGCGGTTCACCTGATATCGCTGTCACCGCCAAGGATTACAATCGGGTGACTATGTGGTGCACCTCATGTTCAAATATTCTCGAGGTATTGCCTCCGTTGCTCTACTTTCTCCTCCTTCGTTCGGCGGTCATAATACTCATCCAGCACTGCTTCAGAGACGTTTGCCCGGTTACCGACCGCCTTCGTCGGCTACTCACTGTTCAACGCGTACGTGATCCCACCTCGCCGCACCGCATGCGGACTCACGCTCGACGGACACTTGAACGCCTGATCGTACTCGAGCGCGTCACGTATCGGTGTCCCGGCCATGAGGACAGGTCCCTGTCACAATACACGGCCGCGTCCACCGGTAACAGTTTCCGCGCAGCGTCGTCAAGTGGACACGGCCCTGCCGTGTTGTGACTAACGGATTCCGCCCGTACTCGTCGAACACGTCCGGCCGCCGCATCTCAATCCAATTCAATCGTCTCCCGGTAGATACGTGTGCGGTCCCTCTCTCCCCTATCGGGTGCCACCATACCGCTAGAACGAGCAGGAATGCAGTAAAAGATGCTTCATTACCGCGTAAGCGACCGACCGAGTAATCAGAACTAGATATCGTGCCAGCGGTGGACCAAGTGAGAGTGCTACCTCTCATACATCTTTCTCATTTTCACCGTGATAAATGTTAACACTATTCCCACCAAAGATCCATAGGGAGGTCATGACGTTAACAGGTGTGGCGAGGTACGAGCCGGAACAGCTCTCCTCGGTCGGCGACCATGCTGTTGTCGTCGGGGCAAGCATGGCTGGTCTGTGCGCGGCCCGGGTCCTCGCTGACGGGTTCGAGGATGTCACGGTGATTGAGCGCGATCCATTACCTGATGAACCGGTCGCCCGCCGTGGTGTCCCACAGGCCAATCATATTCATGTCCTGCAGGAGGCCGGCCGAGCCACACTGACGGACCTCTTCCCGGATTTCGGTGAAAATCTGCTCTCGAACGGCGGTCTAGTGCTCGACGGGACACGCGATCTGAAAATGTATGACGAAGGAGATTTCAACGCAGATAGTCCTCACCGCATACCTGTATATAGCGCGATCCGGCCGCTGTACGAGTCCATCGTTCGCCGGAGCGTCACCACTCTCGACAATGTCCAGATGCGTCCAGAATGCCAGTTCATAACATTCCGTACTGATGAGGAAGTAACGGCCGTGGAGGGAGTGATAGTGAAACCAGCAGGCGGACAGTCCGAAGAACTCCCTGCTGATCTGGTCATTGATACGACTGGCCGTACGAGTCACACACCAACCTGGTTGAAGGAACACGGGTATCCGTCGCCACCTACAGACGAGGTGCGGATCAACGTAACCTATAGCACCACCTTTATCGAACGTCCTAGCGATGACCGCCACGGGATTCTCGTTGTCCCTTCTGCACCACGCACTCGTGGTGGGGCGTTCCTCCCGGTTGAAAACGACCAATGGCAGGTAACCTTATTCGGTATGCACGGTGATCATCCGCCGGCCGACCTCGATGGCTTTCAGGAGTACACGGCGAGCTTTCCGATACCCCATCACAAACGACTACTCGACGAGTATCCACAAATCACTGAAGAGATCGTTCAGTATCCGTTTCAATCTAATATGCGGCGCCGCTACGAGGACCTTGACCGGTTCCCTGACGGGTTGGTCGTTCTTGGAGATGCGATCGCCAGCTTCAACCCACTGTACGGCCAGGGCATGTCAGTGGCGGCACTCGAGGCCCTGGAGTTCCACCACGCCCTTGCAGCAGGTGGCCGTGAGGATCTCCCGTCCCGGGTCTTCAAGCGGATCAAGCAGACGGTCGATATTGCGTGGAGCATGGCCGTCGGTGCTGATGTTCAGTTCCCCCAAACTGAAGGCCCAAAGCCACGGAGTGCGGACGTCCTGAACTGGTATTTGACCCGCCTGATCCGACAGGCACACACCGACGGCATGCTATTTGATGCCTTCTTCCGCGTCCAAATGATGGAACAGCCCCCTAGCTCGCTATTCCGGCCCAGAATCATGTGGCGGGTACTGAGACCGACTGGCGGATGATTGGCAAGAAAAGAGGTCACTGGTGACACTGACCTCGGAATCCGCCAGAACGTCGCATTCACTATCACCAGATTCGGTCGCCCCCTTCTGGCTCAGCTTGTGTACCGGAGTCTCGCGTGCCAAGGACTGATTAAGTGTGTGAAGTGAGAAACCTGGGATCAAGATATGAAGCGGTTAAACCATGTTTCAGGCCAGATTTGTGGAAATCGTTCATGGTCTCCGTTAGGGTACGGTCCGAGACCTGCCTAGTTAGGTGCCGCACAGATACCTTTCTCTGCCTCTACTGTCAGTATGGAATATGCGGATCGTATAAATCGGACTGTTGCTGTTTGTCGAGAGTGCCGATCACCGTACGCTGCCCGGATCTGGCCAGATGGTGAGATCAGACTCATCGGTACTGGCCATGAATGCCCATGTGGCGGGACAGCCTTTCAGACGCTTAAATGACCAGCAGAGGATTAGGTTCTGGAAGACCCAGTAGCGGTAAACCCGCTCCAGATACGGCACAATAGGATTAAGACGGTACCCCAGGGAGAGATAACTATGAGTGAGGCGGAGGACCCACCGTCTCCGAAGGGTATCCCGCTCCTCGGCAACGGCCTGTCCTTTTCCAAAGATCCAGTCGGTGCGATGGAATCCTGGGCGGATCACGGTGACCTCGTTCACCTTCACTTCATGGGAGAGTCCATGTACCTGGTGACCCACCCAGAGCTCATCAAGCAAATACTCGTCGAGAAGCAGCACAAGTTCACGATCGGCCCAGAACAGCAGGACACGTTTGAGGGCGTCGAAGACAACGCCATGACGACCGCAACGGGTGAACGGTGGAAGCGCCTCCGGCGGGCAGCCCATCCGGCGTTCACCCGTGAGAGTATCACGAATTACGGCGACCGCATGGCGGCTGTGACAGCCCGGTTTGTCGATGAGTGGGACGACGGTGAGGAAGTCGCCCTTCACCCTGAGATGCACCGTCTAACGGTTCAGATCTTAGCTGAGACACTTCTCAATGAGGACATTCGCGGACAGGAGGATGTGGTGATTGATGCTGCAGACGCCTTCATTGCCCGAACAAACTTCCGCAGGCCTGGCCAGTTGCTTCCGGACTGGATACCAACTCCGACGGAGCGTCGGTTTCGTCGCGCGATCCAGCGTCTCGATACGTTCGTCGACGACCTCATTGCCGAACGGCAAGCGGCGGAGACGGATGTCAGCGAAGATGTATGCGCAATGTTGCTTGGCGCCTACAAGGACGGAGAGCTGTCACTGGCAGAAGTCCGTCACAACCTCGTTGCGTTCCTGATGGCCGGTCACGAATCCCCATCTGGTGCACTCACCCGGGTCTGGTATCTGCTGGATGACCATCCCGACGTGTATGAATCGCTCTGTGAGGAGTACAACCGGGTTGTTACCGGTGATCGGCCGACGATCGAGGAGTACACTGATCTCGAGTACACACAACACGTTGTTGCCGAGACGCTCCGACTGTACCCGCCGACAACAGGTATCAACCGGCAGGCCACCGGTCCCGTGATGCTGGATGGCTACGAGCTGCCCGCGGGAGCCCAGTTTCTCATTCCGCAGTGGGTCCCCCATCGTGATGAACGGTTCTGGGAGGATCCCGAAACGTTTGATCCCGACCGATGGGCTGCCAACGTTGACCGTCCAGAGTATGCGTATTTCCCGTTCAGTGGCGGCCCCCGAGGCTGTATTGGGAATGACTTTGCCCGACAAGAGTTGACGCTGGCCCTGGCAACGATGGTTGGCCGTGTCGATCTCGATGTGACCACTGATGGACCGCTCACGTTCATTCCGTCGATTCAGCTTCGACCGGCAACAAAGATCACTGCGGTAGTCCGTCAGTCTACACAGTGAGGCCGTCTAGTTACTCGCATATCTAAGGCTAAGTCCTGCGTTCAACCGTCCGGTGAGCCGTTTCCACAACCGGTTCAGTCTTCCACGAGGATTACAAGTCTTGCCTACAGATATTTTACTGGAGCTATGGACCTCCAAGAATCCATGCAATCGAACGGCCCAGTTGAAGGCGGCGATGGATTCCAGAAAGAGACCAACCGATTCCTAAATATTCCACTCGATGGTCGGGTAATGATCAAAGCCGGATCGATGATCGCATACACTGGCGATATCACCTTCACGGGCAAGTCATCCGCTGAGGGTGGTATTACCGGCTTCGTCAAGGAGGCAGTGAGTGGCGAAGGCACACCGATCATGGAGGCGGAGGGAAATGGACACCTCTACGTCGCTGAGCAAGAAAAGAAAGTGCAGGTCCTCGAACTCGATCAGGGCGAGTCAATCTCAGTCAATAGTGATGATGTCCTCGCGTTCGAGTCGAGCATCGACTACGAGATCAACACTGTCAACAGTATCTCGGGAATGGCTGCTGGCGGCCTGATAAACGTCTATCTCACTGGTCCAGGAGAACTCGCTCTCACGACGCACGGTGATCCACTGGTGATGACGCCACCCGTCTTCACTGACCCGGACGCGACCGTCGCGTGGAGTGCGAACCTCTCACCGTCCTTCGAAACGAACAAAATGATCGAAATTGGCCAGACTTCCGGCGAATCAATACAGATGGAGTTTACCGGCTCCGACGGCTTCGTCGTCATCCAACCGAACGAAGAAGGATCCGTTACCCAGAGTCAAAACCAGTAACCACCGAGAGACGGAGGCACCGCCGCTATTTCTGTACACATTATCATCGAATACGGATCTAGTACTATCGCCCTAGTGCATTCGGATAGCCGTAGCTGATGATACTGGTGCCCTGTTCCGGTCGTTGTACAACTGTAGTCACCAGTCAATAGCCGCCGGGAAGTGAGTGGAGAAGCCCTAGAACTATGAGCGGCACTGCAAAGATCGTGGCGTACCAGATGCTGCCTGCGATGAATACAGCCCATGTTGTCCTGCTGTAACCGTTTGGATCCCAGCCGATACCGAGCCGTGGCAAGCTGAAGACACTGATGACCAGAATCGCCACAATATAGCAGAGGGAGAGAGCGGCGGTTATGGTGAGTATCGGTGGTCCCCAGATACCGTCTGGATCAGCCATCATGATGACGGTAAGTAATCCAAATACGTACGGCAACGATGCACCAACTCCAACGACCGTGTACGTCACGATCAGCGAGTTGAAAGGAGGTAGCTGTTTGAACAGGGATCGTATCCGGCTCGAACCCAGAAAGGATGCTCAGATGAGCGTTGCGACGAGACTAGGAGCCAGCAGATATGCGATGATGAGAGCGACCCTAAGCGCCTGATCAACGAGTGCCTGGAGGATCATGCTAAAATGTGTGCTGGGTAGTGGTGGTAGGTTCTCTGTGTACCTTATATCCCGATGAGAACGCTCTCACGGTACCATGCCTCTATACTTCTCAACAGCGAACGGTCTCAAGACGATTCTGGTGCCGAATATTTATTCCTGTGGCTAGATCTATTCTTAGGCAGTATTCCGCGACAATGCCACCACCGACAAGTGTTCTCCTCCCAACGACCACGCGATCACCCGTTATCAAAGAGGTTGCCACACAGCTCTCATCGCCAGATGAACTGCTCGTGATCTGTGACGACGAGTCCGATCCGATCGCCGACGCTGATGCCGAATACCGGGATACGCAGGTCATCATGGCCGGCAAACCCAGGGGCTGTTCAGGGAAGGCAAATGCCATCGCTGCAGGGATGGAGGCAGCCGCCCACGACCGGATCGTCTGGACCGACGATGACTTTCATCATCCGTCAGAGTGGCTCTCCGAACTCCACAAGGCGTACGACCGGTCTGGCCCCGTCTCAGAACTCCCATTTTTGTGGGAAGAGACGGCCTCTCCCTGCTGCTTGAACCGATTTATGCGCTCGGTGGAACACTTGGGGCGTACACGAATGACAAAGCATGGGGCGGTGCTGTAATGTTCGAGCGTGATGACCTGGACGCCGACACGTTCCTGCAGGACCTCCGGCGCACCGTCAGCGATGACGGTCTTCTTTCGGAATACCTCGACATCACCCCTCTCAACCGGGTTCGCCACGTCGAAATCGGCGGAACGATCCGTGAGACGCTCGAGCGACACGTGCGGTTCACACAGATCGTCCATCGGCACAATCCACGTGATACCGTGTTCATGGGCGTCGTCACAGCTGCTCTCGCGCTGTTCTGTCTCCTCGCACCCGTCTATGCGGCGACTGTTGTCACGCTGTGTATCGCCGGTGTCTACACGTTCTTCGGTATTCGGCGCTGGACAGTGGTCTTCGCGTATCCTGCGATTCTCCTCCAAGCGCCGCTGATGGTCTATGCACTTGCACGCCGAACGTTCGTCTGGGGCGGCCGCCGGTACCGCTGGCACAGCAAGTTCGACGTCGAAACCGTCCGGTAGACTCACTCCACAATGGGAACACGGTTGCAGAGAAGTGATCGACCAATTCTTCCATTACGAATCTGGAACCGTTTCGAAGAGATGTGTAATCCAGTATAGGCCCTTGGTCAGATAGCTATCCGGTGTCCTGCTGCCTGCAGTCCTTCCCGGGGATCGGCGGCTCAGGCCGAGTAGCAGCCAGGTATGTCCGTCCATAATAGAGGAGGATACCGAGCGGGAGTCCAAGGAGGACAGCGAGCTCCGCGAGTTCCATCACGGCCGTAACGTCCGCTGCCTCGAGTATTGACGTGGTGTTGATCATCGTGTGGAAGAGCATCACGAACAGTACCCCGCCCCGTGTACTGTTGTAGACCCATGCCATCACGATCGAGAAGAGGGGGAGTCCAATGAAGAGGCCGGTTATCTCCCCGCTCTCGTATCCGGCACCGGTTCCACCGACCGTCAACGATGCGTGCCACAGCGCCCAGATGATCCCGATGACGACCGCGGCAAACAGTTCCGATCGCCGCTCTTGAAGCCGTGGCTGGAGGAATCCCCGCCAGCCAAACTCCTCGAGGGCACCGGCGAGGAACAGAGTAAACAGAAATCGAAACCCGATTGCGGGTAGGTCGGCGAACATCACCGGTTCACCGAGAATCCAGCCGATCACGGCCCCGGTCTGGGTGAGTGCAGTGGAGCGGCGAGCGCGATAATATACCACCGGACCCCCACATCTTGTTTCGGGCGGAGCTGTGCAGCTCATGCATGTACGTCGCATTCTGCAGTCTTGGTGACAGTTGCCGCCGCAAGAGGCGGTCCCCACGCCCCGACAGCCTGGAGTCCACGTGTGCCACCGTATCCTAACGCGATTCCAGAGAACCACACGGTCCACGTCCACCCGGACGTGAAGACCAAGAAGGCTGCAACCTGATGATCCCAGATCACCGTCGAGTCGCCCGTTCCTCGATCGTTCATCACGTTTTTATCAGTGACGGAGCCAGAAATACCGTTTCTCTGAAGCGAAGGGGCCATCAGATATGCCGCAACAGCAATGTTTATTTATTGAATGTGCGTTAACGAATGGCACAGAGGTGATCCAACGATAAAACACTATCCGGTGATGACCACTGAGTTTCCGATTGTTCCTCGCCAGAATGCCGTGGGCCCGATCGATTCTGTCCGCTGATTCTTCTTCAGATTCGCGTTACACACTGCCAACGGTGTTGCAGTCCAGCACCGAACGATACTCCACTACTGACTGTTCTTAGAGATGCGTCATTTGACCAGTGAGTACGGATGAACGTGGCCAACAAACTTACAAAACGAGGATTGCATCCCCGACATGGACGAGGAGCACACGTTCGGTCGTTGCCCGATAGAACCTGTTCGACATCCGAGACATCACCGGAACCTCGTCCACATCGTGGTCGGTCGCTGACCGGACCGATCACCGGTCCTCCAGTTGGGATGGGGGGCTCCGCTGGCGGTCAATGACCGCCGATTTTTCGCAATACCAAAGGATATTGGAAGTAGTATTATCCCTATCACTTTCATCGATAGCAGTAGGGCAGGGCGTACCACTCCCCCTTCCAACATCCCCTTTCCCCCACTGGATGTCAGAGGCATGCTGTCCTGCCCTCTCCCCCCATCCCTTCCTTCCACCGCGATCAATGATCCGTACCACGTTTTCACTGGCATCATGTGTACCGTCGGTGATCAGACTGAAGTGAACAGGTCATAGGTGGACCCTGGAACGGAAGTGGGCAGTCGATTACTCGTGACGTAGCGCTTCGATTGGATCCACGCGTGCACCGCGCCACGCCGGATACAGGCCTGAGATGACGCCGACGCTGACACCGACGATGATCGCGATGGCAATCCAGGTGAGCGGGTACGTCATCGGCCAGTCGAGGAACGTGACACCGAGATAGCCGAATCCGAGGCCGGCAAGGACGCCGACGATGGCACCGACGACCCCCAGGATGACTGCTTCGACCAGAAACAGTTGCATGATGTCCCGTTTTCTGGCGCCGACGGCTTTCATGATCCCGATTTCGCGGGTTCGTTCGGTCACGCTCACGATCATGATGTTGGCAATCCCGATCGAGCCGACCACCAATGCGATCGCTGCGACCGCACCGATGAACGCCGTCAACTGGTCGACGATGCTGGTGAACTGCTCGATTGCGTCCTGTATCGTCTGGACCTGGATTTCGTGGTCGGCCTGTTTCAAGGCAGTTGCGTCCGACTCGTCCTCGAGGTAGCGTTCCACTGCTGGTTGGGCCGTATCAATCTCACCGATACTTTCGGCCCCGACTTGGAGCATCGGGTATGCACGCTCTTGGTCCCCATCGGGCGTCTCAACGGTTGTCGTGTAGTAGGAGTCGGCGGAAAAGAAGACCTGTGGCGGTGTCTGTGGGCCGAGTTCATTCTCAACGACGCCAGCAACAGTGACGTTTGTCGTGTTGCCACCTTCGAACGCGACCCTGAGGTCGTCACCGGCGGAAATATTCTCCTCGAACAGTCGGCTGGCCTGCTCGTTCACGACCACTTCGTTCTCCCCCGAGAACGGTTCTCCCTCGGTGAAGTTCATGTACTTGAACCGTTCCGGAGTCGTTGCCTGAGCGTCAACGACACCAGTCACCTGTTCGTCGCCGGACGCTACTTGGACCACATCGACTGATCCCTGAGGCGCAACAAACGCAACACCATCAAGCTCTTCGATCGCTGCAATATCGCTCTCAGTGTAAATCGGTGTATCGACTATTTGGATACCGACTCCCGCCTCTGGACTGGTCTGGGTCTGGACCGTCATCACCGGATCCTGATCGGCTTCGATCTCGCCGACGATACTCTGGGAGAACCCGGATCCAAGGACCATGAACGTGATCACGGCAGCGATACCGATGATCACACCAAGCGTGGTTAACGTCGACCGGAGTTTATGCGACCTGATCGCCCGCCAGCTGATGCGAAGGCTCTCCCGGATGTTCATTGCTCCTCACCTCCGTCTTCTGACGGTGCTGTCCCGCTCTCATCAGGTGGTTCCACGAGTTGTTCAACTGTCTCGATCTGTCCGTCCAGCAGATGGACGATACGGTCAGCAGCTTCGGCGACGTGCCGTTCATGCGTCACCATCAGGATCGTCGTCCCAGCATCGTTGAGATCGCTGAACAGTTCCATGATCTGCTCGCCGGTCTCTGTATCGAGATTGCCGGTCGGTTCGTCCGCCAGAATGATCGTTGGCTCGTTCGCCAGGGCACGGGCGATCGCCACCCGTTGGCGTTGGCCGCCGGAGAGTTCAGTCGGCTTGTGATCAAGGCGGTCGCCCAGTCCGACGCGATCCAGGAGACGATGGGCACGCTCGTGGCGGTCCTCGTGCCCCGTGTCGTGGAACACCATTGGCAGGGTCACGTTTTCCGCGGCAGTCAGCCGTGGCATCAGGTTGAACGTCTGGAACACGAACCCGATTTCCGTCCCCCGGAGCCGTGCTCGGTCCGTGTCAGAAAGATCGTCGGCGAGTTCGCCCCCGATGGTGATCGTTCCCTCGTCGGGTGTATCCAGGCACCCGAACAGGTTCATGAGGGTGCTCTTCCCGGACCCGCTCGGTCCCATCACCGCGGTAAACGACTCGGTCGGCAATGAGACGGACACCCCATCGAGCGCGTGTACCGGTTCGCCGAGATAGTATGTTTTCTCCACCCCCTCTGCAGCGGCCGCAATCGCTCTCCCCGTGGAAGCATGCTGCGCCATTACACGCACCAACGTCACAACCCAGTAACATAATGATTTCGAGTTAGAAAATTTACCTATGGGGTGCATCGGATACTCCCTGGCATCTTTCCCAGTGGTACTGAAAGCGCTACTAGAGAGGGGGGACTGGCCGCTACAGTGAGACCATTCTTGGTACGCCCCGTGGTGGTTGCTGCGTCCGAATGGCTGGATTCCCCCCGGTGTGCCTCCCGCTTCGTTATACTCTCCGGCATCCCCGGACGGTTAGAACGGTTGTATACTGCGGCCCCTTCTCAATAATCGTCTGCCACGGTCGGTCAGTCAGCTAGTCTGGGACAGATAGTCCCCTGAATACTGGCGAAACCAGCAGGAAGTAAGGGGAGACGAGATCTCCCAACTGCGATCTGACGAAGTGGAGTCTAGGGATATTAATACACGACCCGTTTGATCCGGTATTAGATCCCCATCGTGTCCTCACGGGAAGGGAACAGCTATACGATTCTGGTGAGGTCGGCTCGGCGTTGAATCGGCAGCAGGGAACGCAGACTACCGGAATAAACACCTAGTGAGGTTATAGCCGCGATTCTCTACACGCTAGACTGATGACCGATCGCTCCAACCCCTCCTCCGAAGAGGACACCCCATCCCGGATCGAATGGACGTTTGATGATGACCGACCGCCCAGCATCGCTATTATCCAGGCGATCGCTGTCATCGAAGATATGGATCCCATGGATCTGCCGGACGAGGCCGGAATCACGTTATACGACCATATCGATCCAGATGCACTCGACCGTCTTGCGACCGGCACTACCAACATGGCGGCTGTGACGATCAGTCTGGAACAGCCCGATCACCAGTATGCAGTCCAGATCCGTGATACCGGTCAGTTGGTGGTTCAGAAAGCCGGATGAGCAAAGCACCAAGGCCAAGGGAGCCACTCTCATTCCAGTAGTTCCGTAAGCGACGGCCACGTAACGTGGTGGACGTCTGACTGGTCGTATGGATGTTACAGGGCGTACCTTTAGGGGTGACCGGTGCTTCTTTACGGAAAGCAATCGCATATGCAGGAGAGTGCTGACCATCACCAGGGAGGCGACTGGGAGAGCAGCGTTGATGCGTTACGGTCGCGTCCTCAGTTCCGGGGCCCGGCCATGCCGCTCGACGATCACGGGGGGAACGGACATCTCGCGTTGATCTACGAGACCCGTGAACAACAGTTCGCGGCTGTCGTTCCCTTTATTGAGCAGGGCCTTGAGCGTGGTGAGCAGTGTCTGTATATCACTGACGGGACTGGACGTACTGCCGTCCTTGACGTCTTACGGACTGCCGGGATTGCTGTCGACAGCGCACTTGATGATGAGCAATTAGTTATCCGGTCGGTCGCAGAGACGTATCAGGGCAGCGGTGGATTCGACCCGGATGCCATGCGTGCGTTTTACGCTGAGGCGATCGAGGATGCCGTGGCGGACCACGAGGGGTTGCGTGTAGCCGCTGAGATGACGTGGCTCGCCGAGGATGACACTGCGGTTGCAGATGTTATGGAGTACGAGACGGATGTGAACGAACTGATCCATGATACAGCCGCGACTGGGCTCTGCCAATACCACCACGACCGGTTCCCCGACGAGGTCATCCACGACGTTCTCAGAACACATCCACATATCGTATACGAACAGACGGTCAACCAGAACGTCTATTATATGCCATCGCTGCAGGAAGCAGATCAGCCTGGTGCTTATCCCAGTGACCATGATCTCCCTGTCGAGCGGATGCTGGAACGACTGCTCGAAATCAGCGAGACGCTCCTCGAGTGCGACGAGCACGAGGACTTCCTCCGCGAGTTTGCCCGAATCAGTAGCCGACCGGATCGGTCGATCGAGGAGACTATCCGTGATTTCTTCCGGGTCGGCTGTGACCGATTTGGGTACGCGCATGGTGTGATGGCGCGTGCTGATCCGGAGACCGGGCGATTCGAGGTTGAATATGCAAGCGGTGACCACGACTATTTCACGCCCGGCAACATGCTTCCCCTCACGGACACCGCGTGCCGGGCTGCCATCGAAAGTGGGACTGTCGCAGAGTTGCCGTTGACCGAGAACGGTAGTCGTGGTGTGACCGTTATCGAGGAGTTCGGAGTACAGGCTTCGCTTGGCACCTACGTGGAGGTCGATGGCGCGAGTGACCGACTCCTCTTTTTCGTCCCTGCCCAGCCGCGGCCAGATCCGGTCTCGAACAGCGAGCGACAATTCCATGCCGTGGTGGGGCGGTGGGTGAAAGCCGAACTCGAGCACCGTCAACAGCAGCAGATGGTCGACGACGTACTCCAGTTCACTCAGCTTGTGGACGAGGTGTGGCAAGCGCTCATAGCGGCATCAACACGGGAGGAGATCGAGCAGTCTGTCTGCGATCGGATCGCAACCGCTCCCCTCTATGAGGCAGCCTGGATCGGTAACCGGCCGGTCACCGGCCAGCACATCACCCCGACGGCGTGGGAAGGGATCACAGAGGAGGCCGTCACTGCGATGACTGACGCTGGTGCTGAGCGGGACGCAGTGACGGCTCCACTGCGTGCGGTCGAAACCGGTGACCCAGCAGTTCTCCAAGCCACGGACGACGAGCCGGTCGCCGAATACCTACGCGATCAAGGGATGGGGTCGGCGATGGCGATCCCGATCATGTTCCAAGACACGTGTTACGGCGTCCTCGTCGTATCTGCTGCGCAGGAAGATGCCTTCACCGACCAGTACCAGTCCTTGCTTGCCGCGTGCGGGCGCTGGATCGGATTCGCTATCACGGCACTGGAGCGCAAGGAGGCCCTCATCACCGATGAAATCGTCGAACTCGAGGTCCGCGTCCGTGAGCCAGATCATTTTTTCTTCAGCGTGACCGAGGAGGTCGACGTCTCGTTCACCCTCGAGGACGTCATTGCACAGTCAAACGGTTCGTATCTTGTCTACGTTGCGGCAACGGGCAGCTCGATAGAGGCGGTCTTCGACCACGCGGATCAGGATCCGGATATCGACCACGCACGGGTTGTTACCGACCGTGATGACGAGCCCCTTCTGGAGTTCGTCTTCGCCGGGCCAACCGTGGTCGAAACGTTTGCCGAGTGTGGTGGAACAGTGACGGCGGCGACCGCGAGAGACGGTGTAGGGACCGTTACTGTCGAACTCCCACAGACCGCGGACGTCCGGACCGTCGTCGAGACGTTTCAAACGACGTTCCCGGATTCGGAGGTGGTCGCCAAACGGACACGAGAGCGTGCTGGAACGACGGCCCGCGAGTTTCGGCAGGATCTCAGTGACCGACTCACAGAGAAACAGCGCGAAGTACTTCGTACAGCCCTCTTTGCAGGGTACTTCGAGCGGCCACGACAGACGACCGGAGATGACCTTGCAGACACCCTCAACATTTCACCGTCGACCTTTCATCAACATCTCCAGGTTGGCCTCCAGAAACTCCTCACCGCCGCGTTCGACACGCAGACCACAGAATAAATCCGTTTTGTGTCAGTCCCTACGCTGATACCGGTGTAATGGGGTAGTTGGCTTACTGGCTACGATGGTGTCCACTGGGAGTACTATGCGGAAAGACGAGTTCCTCCACCTGCACGCCCTGTTCGTTGAACTCCGCCACTATCTCCAGCAGACAGGAAAGGTACCGGCTGATGCGTTCGCTGCGTATGAAAACCACGGAGTGACACCGGTCGGCTGCCATCGACGGAAGGATCACCACCACGAAGCGCTGAATCACTTACGCAAGGGCGTCCAGCGCACGATCTCCGCCAGACACCAGCCAACGGATCCACCAGCAGTACAGACAGTCGAGGCAAGGCCCACTCACTAACGAAGGCCCACCCGCATAGGCCAAACGAATCGGTACACGGTAGGAGCAGTGCCGGTGCAGCATGGACTGTGCAGTGCCGATCTACCATCCGATCCGGTCTTGGGGGCTCTCCTAGTCCCCGCCCCAAGGAGAGTATTTGAGTATTTTGGTCACGACAGACACACCTTTCACGGTTCACGTCCAGTAGAAGAGAACACCACAGACTCGGAGAAAGGGTGTTTCCCGTCACCCAGAACAGCAATGGATACCCTGCTTCTATTCTCCTCGATTGATGTCCGGTGGCTTTTGCGCCTCCGTTATCGTGACATCCCAATCCGGATATGATGATCCATTGCGGCTTGACCAAGAGCCAACGAGGTCGATATTACTTTCATAGGCTGCTTGGAGCAGTTCGGTGAGTGCGTCGTTGAATTGCTGCTCATCAGACAAATCGATATCTTGGCGGTCAATCATTGGTATCTATAATCCTTCTTTTGGATGGGAGTAGCATGAATCCACGGTCGGAGATTCGCCGAGTTAGGAACCGCCTCCTCTGGGAGGCAAAGCGATTCTGAACCCTCAAGAGAACCCTGTTACCCTTGTGGGGCCAGCACGAATAAGGATGTAGGGCAGTACTCTGACTGATGCCATTCCTGATACCTGCTCAGTTGCCCTAGTGCGATGATCCTCCTCCTGCGGAAGCGGTCCGTGTGGACCATGCTGGCCGGAGTACCGGAGTGATATGGTAGAGGAGATATTGGGATGCGGGGAAAAGGGAAGAATGGCCGGACTCCCACAGGACCCGGCCAGAGAATAGGCACCCACCCGCGACTGAGTCAGCGACTCTCCCCCCGGACCAAACGCCACCACTGGTCGCCAACTGCCCACAGGTTGACCGCACCAGCACTCCCGATGTCAGGGACGAGCACAATATCCCCTTTTCCACTGCGGATTAAGCCAGTGTCCCTCCAGACGGTCGTCCCCGAAATGAGGAGAAAGAGTTCCAACTCTCACTGCCGAACCACTGAACTTCCGATACTGCACGACTCGCTCGTCTTCTCAGTACCGAGTACTGGTTCCGCATCCACTGACTGCCAAATTACTTCGAGAGAAGGCTGTTAGAGGCCAGTTGATGATATACGAATATGGGAATAGAATATAGTGAGTGTGGGGGCTGTGGCTTCGTTCTGCGGGCGTCGAGTGCTACTGATCCGCAGCCACGGAACTGGGATTCCTGTCCCGAATGCGGGGGGACAGACTTCGGTTTTCCTGATGAGTGACTCTTGCGAACAGAGTCCCTCCTCTCTTTACTCTAAGACCGGGTCTGAAGTGACTACATAGCAATGTTCCCTGGAGGGAGCAGCTGTCCCTTTCCAATTGGACAAACTTGGCCCGCCGATAGCACTTTGTGCAGCATACGCTGCTCCACAGCGCTCACAGACACCGACGATGTGCTCGGATTATACCATCCCATTCATTCAGTCGACCAACACAGGATCGGTGCCCCTTAATTTCGCCGATGATATCCGATTATCTCACGGCAGTTTTCTGCATCATTGTTGTGCACTACACAGCACGAATGTTGCACAGGATATTGGCCGCTCGAAGGCTAGTCCGGTTGTTCAGGATAGGTGATGACGGTATTGATTTCCCCCACTGTAGATCTGGTGGTTATGGTTCAAACGGGAGACCTTCGAGGAAATCGTCACTCTGGTAATCGAGATGATCTAATCGGGGGCCGAGTAGTTCACGGACAAGAACCACCAAGGGATTGGTCGTTCCGTCACCGACCATTGCAATTTCCGTTTTCGTTCCATCCCTATCTTCATCCCAGAGACCGATAACGACCTTGTTCCGATCAGCGACAATCAGTCGGCTCACCTTAGGGTAGTTCGCCTGTTCGTACATCCAATCCATTTGCGGGTCCCAGATCGTTGCCTCAGGCAGACACTCCCGAAAGAACCTCCGTACCTCCTGGCTTTTCGCCCCAGCGTGGAACTCAACTTCCCGCTCAATGGCGCTCTCTGCATGTGGGAGACACTCCTCAGTAAGCAGTTCGTCGGAAGCATAAATCAGAAACAGTTCATCCTCTGCTCTATCGGCTAACTTTCGGCAGTAGTCGTACACCTCTTCACGGCCTTCGAGTCGTCCAACAGTACTTTCGTCTGTTCCGTGTTCCGTCCGAAACCGTGAGACCAGTTCGTTGAGTACATCTGTGTCCATCCAACTGGCATCATCTAGTGAGTTATTCCCCTCAGTGACGACGTTTGTATCGCGGTCATACTCGATCAGTCCTACGTCGGCAAGTCGAGGCAGGTAGTTGTGATGGAGCGAGATGACCATCTGGTCGAGACCTTTCTCGTTCTCTGAAGCGAGCTGTTGAGCAATCTCAGTCACGGAAAGCTCGTGAGAGGCTTCCGTGAGAACGGTCAAAATCGCTCGGTTAGTACTATCCGTAAGAATCCGGATGAGTTCGTCATCCTGCGAATCCATTATCCGTGAATATCCCTATAGGGTAATAAAGGGAAGGTATCATATCACATACACAATTATCGAATTGTAATCAGCCAATTTTCGTTGAAGGTTATTTCTCCGCCAATATTCGATAGCAGTTCTACGGAGTAGCTGATTCTTCCGTTATCAAGTTGAGATAAAGGGGGAGGTGTACTGCCCCAATCCTCTGTATTCAGCACACAGTTTCTGCTATCTCCCAGAGAGATCGGTCGATGGTCCATGATCTACTTGACCGATACTGGTCGCCGAAGTGGCCGAAATTCAGTGCCGCCGCACGGACACCGATCTCCCGTTCCAATCAACCGTATTTCGCTATTTGGCCAGCGCCGAGCGGCGTATGGTGATCGACAGGTAGTACAGACGGCCACAATTCGATTTGTGTCTTCTGCCGCATTCATACCGCTTCTACAATCGACAGTCGACTTTCCTCCATCCCCTACTTGGATAGGGACCATGACCTGCTAAGACGACGAAGGGACCAGCCCTGGAAACCAGATTTCCGGATGATCGTACCGGCGGAACCGGAACTTACCTGTCCGCATCACCCAGTACCGGTCATCAAATCAAACGAGATCGCCGTTGCTGACCGCCTCCGAGAGAGCATCCGGAGTATCCGTGTCGGTGATGTCACGATCGGCTGCCAGCTCTGTGATCTTCTCAGCAGTGGTTCCCGGCTTCTCCGCGACTATTTCCAGGATCTGAGCGTGCCCTTCGTCCATCGGTCAGGTCATCCGGTGTTGGACGATCGCTTCTGCACCGCATGCAGGACAGGGATCGGTATCCCTGTCGACAGAGGTGCCACAGCGCCGGCACTCGTACACAGTATCCTTCTCATTCAGTAGGCCGAGCAACCGGTCAACTCCGCCAAGGACCATGAGACGGGGATCACTCCGGATTCACAACGTCACGACACTCAGGACACTCAGCGTATACGGCCGGTCCCAGATCGGTCTCGTACTCGAGGATCACGTTGAGAGGCATGATCTCGGCCTGGCAGAACGGACATGTGCCGAGATCCGGCGGATTTGTCGTGGACATTGGATTGATGACGGTGATAGGGAGGGAGCGTGTGACTTCGTAGAGGTGGTGTGTTTACTCCCTCTACAAGCAGAAGAGTACCCGGATACACATATAGGCAATCCAACCACGGTGGAACTGAAAATAGACCGAGTACAACCGTATCACGGTATAACTCGGAGAATTCATCTAAACGAAAAGCCTGTAGCCTCCTTCTCTAGGAACGCCACCGCTCCGCCGATACAGACAATCGCCGGGCACTACAGCGGAGGTCCACTGTGTTAGAGTTCGTGCTTGAGGTAGATACCGAGGTAGCCGCCGACCGCGCTCAATCCCACGGTATACAGACTGCCGAACACCAGCAGTGGGAGGAGCATGAAGAGAAACATTCGCGGTACACCGCCAATCCCGAAGCCGAGGAAGAACATCATGCCGAACATGCCCATGAACAGCATCGGGATGAGCATGATGACGCCGGCGATGGCACCGACCCGGACACCATCGTTGGCCGTTCCGCCCTCGAGGTAGGCGGCGAGCGCCCCACCGAGTAGCGTTGACAGGGGAACAAATGAGAGGATGACGCCGGCGGCCGCCCCGATCACCGCGTTGATCAGGGTACTGGATCCGCGGTCGGCGTCCGATGTTTCAACGGTGGAGGAGGATGGCTCAGAGACCATGCGTGTAGAATTCCTCTGCTCTCACCAAAAAGCGTTGGTGGTCTAATATACCGTCGTCTTGTGATAACGCAGAAAGGTATCTAGAAGAGCAAGGAGCACTTTGACAGGTGTATTTACGGCCTCCGACAACCCTGTGGAACACCGGATTTAGTCGTGCGAGGGTGATATCGGCCTTCCCTCATAATTCCTGATTTGCGTCTACAGTATATATGGGACTCAGAGGGAGGGTCAACCACTGAGCAGTTCTGATGCTGAAAGAAGTGCAGTAGTTGTGACCGCACTCCGGCGCTGTACTGGGAAGCGACTCAGTGCGCCCTATCAGTTACTCGTTATCGAGCGCGTCAGCTAACGCTCTCAAGGCCTCTATTTCCGATTTGGCATTCACAGTAGTTCCCGTTGGAAGGTGCTGGGCTGTGTATTTCTCTGAGTGAGAGACGACCTGAACGACGGGTTCCTCCGTGTCGGTCTGCTCTCCCCGTGTACGGTCATCGCTGGTGGATTCCCAAGTAGGTGCCTCTTCCGCTGCGCTTGAGTGAAAACCCGCCTTCTGGATGGCGGTGTGCCACCGGCCGAATCGATTGTGATAGGTCTGTGGAGACGGCATCTGATCAGCGTCCCGTACTTCGTTCGAGGTGGGGGGATGACCAACGGTCTCCCCAAACCCGTATAACAATTCAAGGAGGTCGTCGTCCGAGAGGTTGCGGGCGGCCTGAGAGAGATTTGGAGGAAGTCCAGCCGCTTTGAGCGCATTATTCCAACTCTCAAACTGTCGTCGATACGTGACGGGAGATGGAACCTCATCAGCGTCTCGAGCGTCAGCCGCGGTTGGTGTCTCCCCGAGTGAGTCAGCAAAGTCTTGGAGGGTAGTGCGGAGTTCCTCCTTTGACGGATTCGTGCACGGCTCTATTCCTGCCGCCCGGAGGGCATCGTTCCAACTGCCAAACCGACGTCGGTATGTTCCCGGTGTCGGCATCTCATCGGCGTCTTTCACGTCGGTCACTGTTGGGGCGTTTTCCGTCTTGTCGGCAAACTCACGTAACAGGGTACGGAGTTGCTTGTCAGTATAGCGTGTTATTGGCCTCCCCTCCTTTTCCGCCCCCGAGTACTGTCCGGAGTCTCACTTAGCTATTCTCACTGTCGCTATTCTCAATTTCGAGCTATGAACCGAAACCAGAAGAAACAGTCCCGATTCTAACGGCTGAATCTCTCTGAGAGGTATTGAGTAGAAGAAGCTGTGAGTTTCCGGTACCGTGCTACCCCAATCTGTGGAAGATGCTTATAGCGGTTCTTGACAGCCTTCGATTGGAGGAAGAGATACCCAGTAACCTCCCAACTGCAATCAGGTTGATGATTGATACGTCAGCAATCTACCTAACGACTCGTTCGTGAGCGACCGTGCTGATGGATAAACCTCTTTATTCAGTACGCAGTTTCCGCTATCTTCCGCAAAGATCGGTGATCGTTCCGTTGCCCTACTTCCCCTTTTACTGAACGTGGGGTTCCGTGAGCACTGGGGGTGCTCACTGGTTCTCAAGGGCGTCAAGGATGCACGCAGAGGCGATCACCGCCTCTTTCGGAACGTCGCTGGCGTCATCAATGCTGACCGTGTAGGCATCCCGCAACGAGACCTTCCCCTCGATGTCGCCAACATGATCGCCATCAGCGTCGAATATCTCGTACTTGTTGGGAATGAGGTTCGCAGCCGACACGAGGTGTCGGAGTGCCGAGAGAAGCTTGCTCTTCGATTGAATGGTCGCCAGTATCGATCCTGTCTCGGGGTCACGAATTGTCCAGTTCTCCACGAACAGGGAGAGATCCTCGTCGAGCACGACAACCTCCTGGTCGGTGCCCGCGTCCGTGATGGTGTAGTTTCCTGCAACGTCCATGATGCCGCCGGCCTTCACGGTGAACGCGTCTTCGCCGTCGCCGGTCACGAACGGAAACTCTTCTTTCATTTTGAACATCTTCTGTTTCCCTTGCAGGACGACAGTGCCGGCACTATCACGGACAGCATACTTGTTCCGGATTGCGGACTGCTTGACCTCGTAGCGATCGTCGGTGAGATCAACCGTGGAGATATCGTAGGTGTCCCTCCCTGGACCGGATGGAGCAGGATCGGTCATAGGAGACAGGTAACTCCTGTCTGAAGGAAAACCTTCTGCATCCCCTCATAGACTTTTAGCAGGGGGCACTCCGGTTCTTCCAGAGATCGGGATGTGAAAATCGCGGTGAGCGTAGAGCGCGAACTGAGTGATCGGTAGAAAGAGAGTCTGGCTAGCAGTAGTAGACCCAGAAGGAATGTTGGTTTGAACATTCGAGTTTCGTATGCTCACCGAACGCGGCGACATACGGGCTAACTTTCAGCTCCACGTCCTGTTCTGGGACTGGTACGCTATTGTTCTCTCCGCATTTCGGACACGCGACTTCCTGAGTTTCTTGGATTTGCATCAGCATTGATCATGTATTCTACGCCATGAGTGGTAATGAATGACACCCAACTTTACTTGATAGATCCACGGTCGCTATCTTCCCTGTACTGAGCGATCACCACTTTCGCAAATCGGCCCCGATCTCGCGCGACATTCGCGCTCTCTATTCAGCACGACGGCTGAAACCTATCACCGATTGAGGGTTTCAACAAGGCCCGCGATACGAAACCGGTTGAGTAGACCGGAGCACGGGCAGTAATATCGACAGTAGACACTGCTGGTGCGAGTGCCACGCCCAATGATTTCAGCGTCCATTCAAAGACTGCGCCAGTTTCTGGTGCAGTCCGCAGAAGACGCACACTCTTCCAAAGATACAACGTATCCTCATGAACTGGCGATACTGTCCCCGTTCTGGACGCGAAGGTATATTTCGGGCGAGAACCGTGAAACTGTGTATTGTTAGGCAGTGATCATAATAAGTGCCAGAATAGCTCTCTAGATACGATAGCCTCTCCACACCTACATATGGAGATGTCGGTTGACTATAGCATATGGGTAGTAACTTGGATGATGTCGATCGAGGAGTACTCCACCTTCTTCAACAGGACGCCAGAAATACCACTGCAATAGACATGGCCGAACAGCTTGATGTCTCCCCCAGCACGATCCGCAACCGCATCGACCAACTCGAAGAGACCGATGTTCTTGCTGGATACCAGCCCCAGATCAACTACAAATATACTGAGTTCCCCATCCAAGCCATCTTTGTGGTGACGGCAGCCCCCACTGACCGGACCGAGGTTGTCGAAAACCTTCTCGAGATTGACGGCGTGTTCGAAATCCGTGAGATGCTGGGCGGGAAAGCGAACATCCATGTCGACGTACTGGCCAAGGATAATTGCGACTTGTCAGATATTTCCGATGAAGTCCATGAATCAAATGTAGAGATCGAACGGACCGAGATCACGAAACAACGCCGGACACGGCCAGTGACATTCTACAGTGATCCCATTCCTCCGGACGAGAACAAGACCGAATCCTCCGACGGAACATAGTCGACCCCCTGTTCCCGATAATCAGTCATTCTTCACATAAGTCCATCAGTGATTCCTGGGGCGACCGCAGAATATGATCGGCGAATACTCACCATCCACAAGCCGTAGAATATATTCAAAATAACATATTTAGCCGGGGCTACAGTACGTGGCGATATGGATCAGAGCAATTCACGGAAACTACCGTGCCATATCACCGTCGGTAGAAGAGATAGAGTTACACAGGAGACCAACCAATGACGGACAACAACAGTAATAAGACGAACATAACCGATAACAACATGTCAATCAGTGATGGGGGCCAGCAGGAACGGTTCAACGAAATCCTGACCGCACTTGCCGATACCCACCGACGGTACGTCCTCTACTACCTGCAAGACGAAGAACAGGCATCACTCACCGAGACCGCCAAGCACGTTGCCGCATGGAAACAAGACTGTCCACCTACCGAGATCCAGGACAAACGGATCGAGAACTTCGAAATCCAACTCTACCACAACCATCTCCCTCTGCTGGAAGAGATGTGCCTCGTCGAATACGATGACCGCTCCGAACAACTCGTGTTCCGCGATCCGCCAGAGCTTGTCGACCTCTGTCTCGACCACTGCACAGACCAAGATCTCCACAGCTAACCGTCACCGACGATCCCACACCTTCTTGAACCGTTGGCCTCCTTGATCGATACGTCCCGGTCCTGCTGCAACGCGGCCATCACACTACATCCAACACTCGCTGAATAGTCATCGCGATCTCGATCGAACAAACTGCAGTATTCCTCTGACACCGGGAGACTACAATGGCTCTTTCAGCCAAGAGAGAGACTAAATATCCCGGAAAGGTACCGACAGGTATGGTATCTGCACTAACTGACGATCAAAAATTCGATCTCAGTATTGTCATCGGTGCCTTCATCGCGCTATACTGGATCCTGTACGTTGATCCCCTGACCGGTGAACTGCTGGGCCTCATGCTTGGAAGCCTGCCAGTCCTCATCGGCGTCTACCTGTACGTTGACCCAGACCAGTATATCATCCAGGGCCTGACCGGGCTGGCAGCCGTCGCCCTCGGCGGTGCCGCCCCGGCAACCATCCTCTACCAGACACCGGCCGGCAACTGGCTGGTCGGAAGCCAACCATTCCCCTTGGCGCTCGGTCTCATGTTGGTCGTGGTTATCGCGACACTCGTCGGCCGCCGATACCTCCACGGGGTAATCACGCCACACGACACTACTCCTGCCTGACCCAGGCTAATCGAACACAGAATCTCCCTTTTACTATGGCTGACTCTCTTCGTCGACGGACCTTTCTCCGACTCGGTGGTGTCGCTGCTCTCTCATCCCTAGCAGGATGTAGCACCATCCAGGCAGAACTAGGACTGCGAACACAGCAGCTTGGACGGGTCATACTCGCAAACAGTAGCGACGAACCGGTCGACGTGAAAGTCGAAGTCATCCAGGAGGGAACGACCGTCCTCGCCTCGACATATCAGCTCACTCCCGGCTCGTCCGAGGAACGACCACAGATTGTGCTCAACGAATGGCACGACAATCCTAACGCACAGCGGTGGGAGGTCCGGGCAAAAACACCCGCCAGCGAATGGAGGAACGCCGAACTGACTGCCGCAGCGGGCGACCGCGCCGACTGCCACCGCGTCCACATCGTCACGGGCAACTGGTCCGAATCGCCCATGCTTGTCCTCCCAACAGACTGCAAGCAGACGCTCAACGAGGAGATTAGTCCTCGATGAGATCGTACATACGGTTGCTGCTCAGTATAGGAGGTGCACATACCACTCAGTACAAGCGGAATACTGCCCGGGAGTGGGTTGGGGTTTATTGCCACTGCTGTTGCCCGTCACTACGAGAGACATGACACGGAAGCCACTGGTGGCGGGTAATGGCGCTGGACAGGTAAGCCAGCATCCCAACGACGCTCGTACTTGCGCTCAAAGACTGATTGACGAACTTGATGGTCTTGACGACCCAGCGGACGAACGCCGGTTCGTTGAGGCTGTCGTCCACGCAACGGGGCTTGATTCGGCTAATACCATCCTCATCACTCCCAGTGCTGATGCCGATTCCAGCGAGTCGTTGGCGGAACGAACCCTCTTGCCACCGACGGGGGATTTAGAGCAACTCGAGACTGCGCGATGTATGCTCACATACAGTGATGACCGACAGGACGTTGCCCTCCACCGACACGAACTACCTGCCCAGAACTCTGCAGAACCATCTGCTCAACAATCGACGGTGTCACGATGGGATCAGTTCCGTGATCGACTCATAGCGCTGTGGTAAGTTCGCATATGTATATAGCGCACTGTTGTTCTTTTTGAAACCACGGGGAGCGGGTACTTCCAATTTCCCAAGGAAAGAAGATGGTGGAATTCCTTATGCCTGTGCTTCAGGGGAGTACTGAGAGGTGACGATCTTATTGGAGTAGGCGGTAGTCTCGCGGCGAATCGGCCGAACTTCTTGCAAGGCATCATCGGCATACCACTCCCTCGCTGCTTGAACGGACGGGAATTCCAAGACGATCGTCAGGTCATGACCCCATTCGCCGGCAAGCACAGTCGGATCAAACGAGATCACGAGCGCCTCGCCGTCATGTGCGGCAGTTGTCTCTGCAGCAACAGAGAAATATTCGTTCATATATCGGTCCCTGTCGGTTATCCCGTCGACAGCAATCACGTATCCCCGTTGGGATTGAGCAGGATCGCTTGTGGTCGTTTCGTCAGTCTGTGTCTCATTCTCGCTGCCACTAGCCGTTGCAGATGGGAGCATTCCGAGTGCACCCCCTATGACCGCCCCCGCTTTCAATAGCGTTCGGCGCAAGACACGGTCTGAATTCGGTTCGTTGGTCATTGCTATACACTCACACGGCTGCCACTCATTCTTTCCACCGTACGTCGGGTTACATTTCTCATTCTTTTGACCGCTTGTCGGATGCTTCCGTTAGGCATTCCTGATAATTGTTTCTCGACTGTCCTTCAATTCGGTATTCATCGTATTCGATTATTCATTCTCACCCCCTGTGGGTTGGTAACACATACCGTTGCGTGATGCATAGCCCTACTTGATGGGAAGTTTCTGAGGCCCTGCTAATCTTCCCGCCCCCTGCAAAGGTATTTGCGACTGCTCGGACGTAGCGTACGACATGGCCAGTCATTGTCACGCGCTCCCAACAAACATGGACTCGGCACTGGACGCGATCCAGTTCTTCGCAGATTCAGCGAACAGCGTGCACGTGTTTGAAGCACTCACCGCCGGGTCGACGACGAGCCGCGACCTCACAGAGCAAACCGGTGCCTCACGGTCAACCGTCGCACGAATCCTCGACAAAGGGGAATCACGCGGGTGGATCACCTCCGAGGGAAGTCAATACGAACTCACGGAGGAAGGGGAGATCATGACCGCTGAGTTCCGCACCTATCTGCAGACTGTCGAGGGAATCCAGCATCTCGGTGACGCTATCGAATGGCTCCCAGCACCGGTTCACTCGCTCGATTACCGCCATTTCCGCACCGCCGATCTCATAACGCCGAAAACGCCGACCCCCTCCCGGCCATACGATCACGTGGCCGAGAAGATTCGCAGTACGGACGAGGTCCGCTCACTTGTCGAGGTCACACTGCCTCGATATGTGACGCTTATTCATGACCAGGTCAATGAGCGGCAGTTGGATACCGAACTCGTAATCGACGCGGACTGGATTGAGACCCTCCCTGCAGAGTCAGAGCAACTGCCGCTATTGCGGGCCCGCGCAGAGCGAGACAGCATCTGGACCTGTGATGGGGGGGTCCCGCTTAACATGCATCTCTTTGATGACTCAGTGGCGATTTGGTTAGGTGAAGACCGAGACGAAGAACGGGTCGTTCGGGGATTGTTAGTCGTAGAGGTCCCAGCCGTTCTGTCCTGGGCCGAGGGCCTCTACGAAGACTATCGAAATGAAGGGGAATTGCTTGACCCAGCGACGGTATCTGCAAGGTAGACAGTCCGCTAGTGACGACACGCTTGCTCTTCGACGACTTCTCGACGTCACATTGAGAGCTTACAGATCAAGTCCGCCGTTGATGTCGATGATCTCACCGGTGATGTAGCCCGCTTCCTCACTGGCAAGGTAGCGAACAAGCCCTGCAATCTCACTCACGTCGGCGAACCGCTCGAGCGGAATATCCGCACGGAGATCATTCTGGATCTCGTCTGGAATCGCCTCCACCATCTCCGTCAATGTGAAGCCGGGTGCGATACAGTTCGCCGTTGTGCCCGTATCTGCCAGCTCGAGTGCAAGCGACCGGGTAAAGCCGAATAGTCCACTTTTCGCCGCTGCGTAGTTCGCTTGGCCGACGTTCCCTTGCTTCCCGATCACGCTCGAGATGCTGATCACCCGTCCGTCGTCGACGGTTTGGAAATCATCGTAGAACGCCTTGGTGCAATTGAACGACCCGTGGAGGGAGACATCGATGACACGGTGCCAGTCTTCGTGACTCATGTTGCCGAGTGTACAATCGGCTGTGATCCCGGCGTTGTTCACGAGGACGTTGATCGGCCCAAACGAGTCCTGGACCGCCTCACGCATCGCGTCAACTTCGTCACGGTTCGTGACATCGGCCTGAATCGGATGGGCCGTCCCCTCGGTATCGGCTTCCGTGATCACGTCAGCAACCTCATGGGCAGCAGCCTCCGACGACCGATAGTTGACGATGACAGTCGCACCGTGCCGACCCAGCTCACGGGCGATACCATGCCCAATGCCACATGAGCCGCCGGTGACGAGACACGTCCGGCCTGCGAGTGGTTGGCGAGACGGCTGTTCCAGTTCAGGTGGCCGCTCTCTCTGTTCGACATTCATTGTTGTCGCTCCAGCAGCGGCTGGTGATCATCATGGGAATCAGAATTGTACGTGACGATCTCGCCTGTGTTTGTACTGACTGCAGTAAGCCACTCATCGACGGTGTATGTCTGCGCGGTACCTGTCGGTGACTGTTCCGTATAGGGGACAACCCCTTGGAGGGATGCACTCTCCTGATCTGCCGCAGCGGAATCGTCCTCGTACAGCGCCAGCGCCACAAGCGGCACCCGTATACGTTCGCGCGGTTCGTCGGCGCTGATGCCGAGTGGTGACGAGGGAACCTCCTGTCGCCGGAACGCTGGCTCGAGCGTCACACCGTGCTGGTCGGCCCAGCGTTCGAACTCGGCCACGAGCTCATGTCGCGCCGGTTCACGTGTCTCGTCCGTCTCGATGACTGCATGCTGTTCCGGCGGCCATGGGTGGAGTTGATAGGTGCTAATGTGCCCGTGGTCGCAGAGCTGCTGGAGCCGGTTGACGATCGTGGTGATCGTTTCGGCAGTCAGCCCCGGAACAGACGACCGCACGTAACAGTCAACCCGGAGATCGGTCGCTGTCTCGGTCGGGACGGCCGGAGACGTTGAACCGTTACTGGCTGGCATAGCCATCCTCCGTCCGCTGAACGAGATCCTTCGCAACGAGCGACTCGAGCACGGCGAACAGTGTGAGCTTGGACAGTCCGAGAAGTTCTTGGAGGTCGGTCGCTGTCGCGTCCTCGATCACGAGGAGGGACAAGTAGACGAGTTTCGCCTGTGGTGATGTAAGATCGGCCGGGATTGCGGTCAGCTGTTGACTCGTGGACATCCCCAGCTACTCCCACACCATGACGTATAAAGACAGACTGAGACGCAGGCACATGCAGGGCAGAAAATCAAGGAAAAGAACGGCCATAGTAAAGTGGTATTACCGGCGAATAACCAGTGGACAAGCGATAACGGACGGATCACTGGGAGCAGAACCGTGACTGTGGTGAAGATGATGTCCACGAGTGACCGCTACGTAGCGGCCAGCCGTGCGCGGGACAGCCAGATACCGGATCTGGAGCAACCGCATCCTACTTCATCTCACTAGAGGACAAAGCTGTATGCCCGACATAGTTGGGGAGATGCCAAGCACGACTGATCACACGGAACTGAACGGAAGGAGAAATCACCCAACATTTACTCAGAACTCCTCTATCGGTGGCTGTTGTCAGAAGAAGCTGCCAAGTAATATTATATATCCGTATTGTATAGCAATTCGATATGATAGGACTGAGTTGCCAGCATTCCTGTTGGACCACCCGTGAAGCGGGTGAACCGTCCAGATATGGCGATGCATTTCAGGGTGGTTTCGATGACTGATCCTGATCACGGCCGACTCGGGCTCTTTGTCGGTATTCTGCTGGTTGCTGCCGCGGCGCTTGTTCTCATCGCAGCCAGTGCAAACGTGAGTCCGATCACGCTTGCACCGGCCTACATGTTCTCGCCGATGGTCGCTGGCCTCGCCGTCTGCCTGTCCCAGGGTATCCCACTGGCAGATGTTGGACTTCGACGTGGCCGCCTCCGCTGGCTTGCCGCGGCCGCCGTGGTGGCACTGCCCCTTATCGGGCTGACTCTTGTGTTCGCAGTCGCCGTCCCCGGGATAGCCTTCGATCCGACTGCCGATCCGATTCCAGGCGCTGAACTACCCCCCGGCCTCCTCGGCGTGGTGGTCACGATTGGGATTGCGCTCGTCCTCGGATCCACGGTCAACGCAGTCTTTGCGTTTGGCGAAGAGTTCGGCTGGCGCGGCTATCTCCTGTGGGAACTTGCACCCTGGGGCTTCTGGAAGGCGTCATTCGCGATCGGTTCGCTCTGGGGCCTCTGGCATACACCCGTGATCGTTGCCGGATACAACTACCCGTCGTTCCCCTATATCGGTGTAATTGCCATGACGATCGCATGCCTCTCCTTCTCACCGCTCTATACCTACATCGTCATCCGGGCACAATCCGTGCTTGCCGCGGCAATTCTCCACGGCGTGTTCAACGGGTCAGCTGGGCTTGTCGTGGTGTATGCGGCCGCAGATGGGCCAGTGCTCGAGGAACTGGTCGCAAGCCCCGTCGGTGCTGCCGGTGTACTCGCGTTTGGCTTCGCCACGATTGCGATCGCCGTATTCGATACGCCTACACTGACTCGAAAGAACTTCACCGGATAACTGTCGCAATTGTCGGTGAGCGCTAGGAGATCGTCAGCCGCAACTGTCCTCCGGATCACGAGTATTATCCAGAAATACTATATGATGATACTGGGAAGACGAGGAGGAGAAGAGCAGTCCGCATGTCACGTACAGCTTTCATCGCGCTTGATCTTCGTCCTTCTCAGCCTTGCAGCCGACAAGGGATCGGATATGAACAAGTTGCCCAGGGAGACTGGGACGTAGTGAACGGAGTATGGTCCCTATATGCCTGAATGCGGTGCATGTGGCGAGTTCGTTACCCGGGACTTCATCCGGGTATTCGGCATCGATGGTGAAGTTCACGGCTGTCCTACCTGTACGACCTACCGGGAACTCCAGGACGGAAGCGCAGTGGATCAAGAGGGTGACCTCTCGTGACCGACGACGAACCGGTGTACGTCGCTGCCAGACGCACCCACTATCATACCTCGCCCGACTGCCACGGTCTTCCTCGTGCCCGTGAGGTCACTGAACAGCACCTCTCCCAGCTACCGGACGACGTGACGCAATGCAAGTTCTGCTCCGGGGAATACCAGCCTCACTCCAGCAGTGACTCATTTGTGACCATTCAACTCCTCGAGGATCTCAGTCCAGATGCGGTCGGAGAACGAAATCCCCAAGAATCGAGTGAGTAGGCCGCTAGCAAGATGGTGCACAGAAAGAAGCAAGACCGGCCCGAATCCCGGTCCTACGATATGGCTGCAGGAGGTTCGTGACCGGGAAGGGAGATGAGATTCTCCCGACCTATAGCGATCTTCGTTATCTCTCCGTTTTCTTCCAGGTCCGACAATAGACGACTGACCTTGGCTTTCGACCAGTCGACTGCGTCAACGATCTCGGATTGTTTCATCAGCCCTTCGTTCTCCTGAAGCAGCCTGTGAATCCGCTCCCGATCAGAGACACTCTCTATTCGGCAAGGAGATGATGTGGCAGGACCCGCCTCACCCTGCTTGAACCGATTCCAGACCTCTAAAAGGGCACCAAAAACCGTGAGACCGCCAAGCCCGAGGACCGCAACACGATCGGCCGCGATCCACGCGATAACTGATATGATGTCGATCATGCTGAATGTATCCAACAGAATATATGTGGCAGTTATTCGAAACAATCTCTGTGTGACTCGGTTATCGGTCAGTTTTCCGTGCTTTCGCTGCAAACACGCCGATACGCTCTCACTATGGATTTACTACCGATTTCTTCTCTGGGATTTGAGCATATGGTAACTACATATATATACCTATCAAATAGTCCCGATAGGAGATTATCATCTACAGTAGTATGATCTGGAGATTCCTGTCAAGTCTATACCTCGAGCGGAGAGGCCGATCACAGGAACCGCCACCTGACAAAGTAGGATTCGGAAGAGTTCGGAAACTTAGACCATTGTGCGCGGTAGAGTCACTGGAATTTGTCACTTCCTGAGAATGCAACATATACCGATCCTGATTGCGTCCTCTGCGGCATGGTCTGTGACGACTGTTGCTTCCTCACGTGGGTCAGCACCGGTCAATCTACTATCGCCGTCACCGGCGAGTTCGTGAGCGGAGTACTTGATTTCGCCCGCATCGATCCGCCTTAGAATGGGCTGATAGGGGGCCGCTAGCCACTGGACTGGCAGCAGGTGTGATGCCATATGGTATGGGTATAAGTGGCCCGTCCACCAAGGCTAGGTGATGCACGGGCCGCATCGAAGGTCACTATGACGGAGACCATATCAACCCTGACTGATGTTGACCCGCTCAATATTGTGAAAGGGGCCGACGAGACGGACGGCGAGTTCGTCCGCGTTGAGTATACGGCATAGCCGTCCTTGGATTGGCCACACGCCGAGACCGCTCTCCCCTATGCTCGGTGGGCAGCGGATATCCCGGATGAGCACGTGAATCCGCAGGTCAAGGAGACCTTTCAGATTATTTCAGGTGGGCTACAAGTTGTCGCTGGGGACCAGGAGTATCTGCTGACCGACGGTGACAAGATTACGATCTCCGGCAAGCATCCTCACCGCCACTGGAATCCAAGCGACAGGCCGGCGCGCATCTGCTACGAGGCACGGCCTGCCATCCATATGGACGAGGCGCTCGAAACCGCGTTTGTGCTCGCACAGGCGGGCAAGGCGGATGAACACGGAAATCCAGACCTGCTGCCGCTTGCGGTATTCCAGGATGCCTATCCTGACCACTTCTACTCAACTGACCTCCCGATCATCGTCCAGAAATTACTGTTCAAAGTTCTCGCACCCATCGGTCGGCTGGCTGGCTACCGGCCGACGTATTCACGCGAGGATATCGCCGACCTCCGGTAACGCTGCCAGCGTCACTCTTGTTGGCCGTCCATCTCTGAACGAATCTCTCGCGGCAGCGAACAGCCGACTAGCGTCACAGGCCGATGCTCTTGTTGGAAGTCCGTTCTGCACTGCCTCTCAACTGGTGGCCCTGGAACGCCCTCTGGTAGGCCACTCAGAAGGCCATTGTCCTCCCCGGCTCGGTCACTTCTCGGTCACTTCTACTGGTGCCACGGTTTCTCTGGCGATCCAGGCCGATCTCCACCACTTGGAACACCTGCTGGGCCATGTCCGTGTCCGTCCTGGAATCACCACTGGGACCGTGATGCTGACAGGTTCGAGTAGTCGGAGCCCGTTCGATATCTGCATCGCAGACGGCACTATCCAGGAACTGCCCTTCGCCTATGCGACACAGAATCTTCCCGACTAACTAGGACTGGGCTTTCCGACGACCGCTGACTCCCTCCCCTGAACCTGTGCGGAGCGGACAAGCGACTAGGAGTTCCCCCAGGAGATGGTCGCCATCTTTGACTATTGGTAACGACTAACACGCTGCTTGTTGAATTCGTCAGTAGGCGTTCGGGTTCCACGAGTGATCGCCTGCGCGCCAGAGGAGGACGCCGACAATGGCCAGACAATCCACGAAGCGACTTCGGCGAGACCAGATCGACCGGGGAACGTCCAGCACGGAGAGGCCCCAAGCAACCATCTCCTTGCGAACTATCGTACTTCTTGTTCTGGGAGCCGCCCTTTTCATCATTCTCGCAATAGTTCTAGCTACGCTCTGGGTGAGTTACCGCCCCTATCGGGGCTGCTGAGAGTTAGCAAAGTGTCCACTGATTTCTGGTCCCCCTGGAATTTTTTGCTGAACTCCCCCACTTGCAACGGTTTCTGCGACTGTCTTGTCGTTTAGCTGCCGTCTGCTCGCGCAGGAACACCGTAATCGATGTGAACCACCGATATGCTCGATGATTCTGGCGCGGGGACGCCGTTCCAATCGACGAGGTACACGTTTGTCAGTTCGCCAGAGAACCGGAACCGGTCAACGCCGGTTTCGATCGTTCCTTCTGCCGTCGGCGCTGAGACGACGGCCTCCTCACAGGGATCGGCATCGCCCATTTCGATGGTGCCGTCGACGCTCATGTCCTAGTTTGCTGGTACTCCCCTGCTAATAATTCTGATATGATTTATAAGATTTCTTTCAGATGGCATACTCTGCGAACGCGGTTCTGCCAGTATCGGCCTTCGTATTGGAGGAAAAAAGTTGGTATCGGAGATTATGCCGAGCAGCCGAAAACGAGTCTCTCCCTCACAGTTCAACGTACTGGGTCTCCCACTCCCGGCGCTCCTGGATCTGCTCTTCGCCTGCGTCGGTGATGGCGTAGTAGTTCGTCCGCCGGTCGAGCTGGCCTTTCTCGACCAGTTCGTTGTTGACGAGTGTGTCGAGGTTCGGGTAGAGGCGGCCGTGGTTGATCTCGGAGCTGTAGTACTGCTCAACTTCGTCCTTGACGGTTTGGCCGGAGGGCTGATCGGCACCTGCGATGACGTAGAGGAGGTCGCGCTGGAAGCCGGTGAGGTCGTGCATCTCGCGTGAGTCTTCAACGAATCTGTATTTGACTTCTTTTCCGAATCAGGACATATGTGTCTCTCACGTAGAAGTCTGGATTTTGTCTATAACTGGCTGCGTGCTCCTCCGCCACTTCCGAGTGCCGTCCACCGTATCGCCGAGAGGACACATCTACTGCATACCACGAGGATGTAGATGAAGGAAACTGAATCACCAGGGTTGACGTATTCCAGTACACAGCCACATGCAGGAGAGGGCCAAAGGACCACAGCAGCCTTCTGATCTTCGGGCCGTCGTAGGGAGTGAGAACTCTTTCGTCCAGTTCAAATCTCGGCCCCTCTCAGCGTGGTATGGTACCAAGATGGGAACAGCTGGAGCATCGAGAAGTTTTTACTCGTAACCGAGTTTGTTTTGGCCATAATGTGGCAGGACTTCGTCTTCCTCGCTGGAAGCGTGCTCTCGATCGTCTTTCTCGCACCGACACTGCGAGACAAAACAGCACAGATCCCGCTCGGCTCGAGCATGCCATCTATGACCATCGGCAGCATCTACACCATCACGTACGCCACACTGGGGATGCGGTTCTCGGCGCTCGGCTCGGCCGGTGTCGCCATCATGTGGTCACTGATCGTCTGCTACCGGTCGCCTGGTCCACACGACGGCCCCGGCAATATCCCGCGCTTCCTCAAGGATCTCTCCCGGCGGGGCCGCCGGCTCATGACCGGCTTTCGGACGGACGATCATTCGACCCCGTCCGGACACGATCAATCAGCTGACTGACTCTACTCGATAATCGCCTGAATACGAGTAGACTGCGACCCCTTTTCGGGGATACAGTTAAGCAGTACTGTATTGAACGATAGATAAACCGGTGGTCTGAGAGATGTCACAGGTCGACGATCCACGTCCCCCACTTCCCGACTGGGTGACCGACGCCTACACTCTTCTCTCCAGCCACATGGCAGACACTGAGACCGGTGACGGCCAGTGCCACGTTCCAGCCATCAATCGTGCACAGACAGTAGACATACTCTGTGACTCTGACGAGTTGGCCGTCGAACCAGAAGACGCCGACTATGCAATCACACGCTTGCTTGAGCGTGGATACTTCTATGCGGTTGGTGACGAACTGCGTGTGACCCTTCCTTCTGAGGAGCGGTGATGATTTCCTTCTCTATCTTTCCCTACTCAACGAACGTGTCATCTGCCATGAGGAGGCAGACCATCGGGATCGACTCGTCCCGGACAACGTGGATCTTTCCTGCTGCCCACTGTTCGATGCGATCCACGACAGGTGGCGGTAACGTCGTCGTGCCGTCAGCGGTGAGCATCGATTGGCCCAGTTCAGTGAACCGAGAATCGCTCTCGTAGGTAGATCGGTACCTTGTGACCACGAGCCAACCCCGATCTGTCCATTCTCCCCAGTAGACGAGATCGCCACGGGTCACAGCATCAAATTCGGTTGATGACACGGTCGGCGGGAACGTTCCGACAGCCGGATTCTCTGCGTCTCGTTCAAGGAAACCGATCGAATACGGTTCATCCGTGCCCATGCATGGAGTATGGTATCAATCTCCATAGTTCTACAGGAGGGAGAGCAAACTATGGCTGAGAGTGGTGTTCCTCAGTTTCACTCTCTTGTGCGGGTGCGTATGGTGTATGTGGCTGTGACGATGTCCCGCTGTATTCGATAAGCCCGTCACACCAGAGGCAAACACTGAACGAGATCGGTAGGCCAGCCGAATTATATATGGATTTGAAAACCGGTGTCTCGCCATTACAGTACGGGCACGTCATGCGTTCGGCGCCATCCTCCACCATCTGCCTCCCGACGCCGTGGTTGAGCCTGTACCAGCGGACCACATTCTGCATGAGTCCCATGAGCCCTCAGTACCCCTATGGGACGTACAGTCGTAGTTCTTCGCCTCATGTTAACAAGAGTCATGAAGGCAAACGCAAGAAATCGTACTCGTGCTAACGGTTCGGCCTCCTGCTGTGCTTCCCGATCGCCTCGTTCCAAGATGTCTTATAACATCACAACTGGTATATCGGGAGCTCTGAACAGCCCATCTGAAACCAGCGAAATTACGGTCCTCAAGGAGAACCGTCATAATCAGAAACAACAGCTCTCTCTGTGCCCGTTTTCCAGCGAACGAGAGTAAGCCGTGAAAGCAGTAAGTGATTTGAACCAGGGAACGAAGCAAAGCGGTAATCGGCAGTGGCCCTGTTACCATTTCTTCTTCTTCTTCAGAGCATGGTGGCCGCAACGTATAGAAATCAGGTAACCGCTCTGCGATGGACAACTGACGACGGTGAACCAGTGGAGCTAACGCCTAGTTTCTTGTCGTCCAGCGGTGTCCAGTCATGGCCTAACCTGAAATTGGTATCAGGGTGATAGTTATCAGCCGAAACTATCAGACGCGAAATATACTGTTCTCCCTGTTTGTGCTTCTTGCCAGAAACTTATCGAAAAGTAGTTACCAGCCACACGACACGCCGTCTTATCGGCCACCGTCCGATCATTCATCGGAGAAACAATCAGCGCCCCTTATGCTACTTGGTAACATACAAAAGGATGCCCCTAGGAAGGAGGGGGGATACCACAGTGAGGGAGAATGAGTGAACAAGAAACGACAGGCGACACGAGGCGGTCGTTCATGGCGAAGAGTGCCCTCGCGACGGGGGCGTTGACACTCGGGACGGGCGCGTTCGGCACGGCCACGGTCGGCGCTCAGCAGGAGCAGGTCGCGGTCTTCGCGGACAGTTACTACCCCGGGGCGAACTTCGACGTCGTTGATCCACTGCAGCAAGGGACGACAGTCGATATCCTGCAGGTCGACGACGAACCGGTGGCGGAAATTTCCCAGCCCGACGAATGGACCGGACATATCATCCGGTACGATATCGGCCGGGGAGCGGGTATCACGACGTTCCTGTTCGTGCGCGGTGGCAGACTCAGCCGCGGTGACAGCGGCACGATCGGACCAGACGCATCGGTGCTGAGTTCCAATCTGAACCTTCTCAACACGACACTAGACGGTGGCGAAACAGGAGGCCAGCAGGCGGCCGAGGGGAACCAGACGACCAACGAGACCCCCGCTGAGAATGGAGGTGGAGAATAATGGTGCAAGAGGGAGAAGACCGCGTCCTGCTCTTCACCTACGATTATGAAGCCGGCGCAACGTTCGACGTCGTCTCCCAACTCGAGCAGGGAACGTCAGTGCGACTGCTTCAGACCACCGAGGGAGAGACCGTGCCGGAGATTCCGCAACCCGACGAGTACAACGGGTACGTCGTCCGGAATCAGAGTGACAGCGGCCCACTAGAACCAACGACTGTTCTGTTCGTCCGTGGACAGACGCTCGGTGTCGATGACAGTGAAACGCTCAGCGAAGACGCGTCGATGTTCAGTTCGCGACTGAACCTCTTCTCGACCTCGCTTGAGTAACAACCTTGTTTTTAATGGCTATCTCCACCAGAGCCGCTGTAGCACCGCCAGATCCACTCTTCCAGCGACGGTGAATAGATGGCAGAAATCGGGATGGAACTGCGTCTATACGGTCGGTGGCGAACCAAATATTCTTCTCTCATCGAAGACCCCCCCCGATTAGACAGGCAGATTAGGCTAACGGTGAAGGATTATCGTGTTTGGCGTGGTAGCATATACCATGATCTGTGAATGGTGGCCCAGCTGTGATGATGAGGCGACCCACCGGGTTGAGATCATCAATCTAGAGTCCGGGACAGAGGCCTCATTTTACTACTGTACTGGGCACGCTGAACGTAGACTCGACGAACTCGATAAAACGGATATCCTCGAATTCGTCGGGGTGACGCGCCTCAAACGGCCAAGTAAGGGCAGGAACTAATGTCCGCCTCTCAAGTAATACGTGCGATGTCACCATGCACGCTGAGGGGGAAAAGGATGGGGTGTCTGAGGATTGCGACAGAAGAGACCCGGAACAGAAATATCACGCCCGGCGGATAGGTGGCAAAAATACGGAGGAGTTGCTATTCTCCGGGTACGTCGATGACACCAAGCTGTTGCATAAGCCCGAGCATGTCGGGTTGGACCCAGCGTTCGACAATCTGTCCATCCTCAACACGAGTAAACACCATATTCGCAACTTCGACCTCGGTACCGGTCGGAGCAATACCCAGGAACTCACCCTCATGGTTCCCGCGCAAGGTTACCCGCATCGCGACGATCTCTCCTTCAGCGATTGCCTCCTCGACGGCCGCCGAGAATCCTCCGAATGCTGCCCGAAGAGACGTGAGGTGATCCTTCAGTTCGTCACGACCATGCATTTCGCCGAGTGGGTTATGGTCGGTGACCTCTTCGGCGCAGATCTCATCAATGAGATCAACCTTCCCCTCGGTCGCGATCTCCTCTGGGAACCGCCGTGCAAGACGCTTATTTTCTTCTGGAGTAGTTGTTGCTGCCATTGTCTGTTTGTCACCGCGCTCGTCAGTCATCACCCACAGCCATCTGCTCTTGTAGGTGTTCAGCAATCTGTTCAGTTTCCTCGTAGAAGACATCGAGATCGTAGTCCTGTGCCTGAATGAGGGCGCTGTATCGTGGCGTGTAGCTTGCGAGGAAGAACAATTCCGCGAGTTCCTCTTCGGTCGCGCCATGTAGTTGGGCCGCGCCCTTGTGGAAGTGTCTGCAGTACTCGCAGCCGATGGCCGCCGCCATCGCGAGGCCGACAAGTTCACGCGTCTTCGGATCGATTTCCGTCTCCCCGAAGAAGAACCGTTTCATGTTCGGCCACTCGTTCACCAGTTCCTGTTCAGGAAGGGCTTCTAAATAGCCTGGAAGAAGCCCGAGCGATTCCTTGATGTCTGTCACTGTGTCGTCGTACGGGTGTTGGTGACTAGCCATGGTTTCTCCCTCCCGTTCGGTCTTCTGGTGACCGAACACTGATGCGGTAGTACTAACCGCGCTACCAGGCATCAACTAGTGGTACTACGATACCTTACTTATAATTTTTATACGAAATTTATCTATAACTCTCTCAGAGCGTCTATCTGCAGATCAAGTTATGGAACAGTCGACAGTTTCGCTTCTGCGTTCGTCTCTGCTCTCACCGGTCGCTGTTAATTTAGGGAAATAATACCCGAGATATCCTCCATTGGGTTCGCAAGACGGCCGTGTTTGCTCTTGTCCTTGCCCGGCGGCCTTGGAGAATCGACCACGTCCTCCCTGGGCTGTAACTCGACTATTTGCAGCCAGTCGTTGACAGGTGATAAGCCAGCTAGATGCAGTCGAACACCGAGTTTCTTCGCCGGCTTGAGTGCCATCTCTCGTTCCGCCTCCCTAATCGAGGGATCGCTACGACCGACGAGACAGGCGGTTTTGTCCGTGAATCAGTCGAAATGCGTTCCGACTTGTTCTCGGTTCTCATCCGAACTTCGTCTGGCGGTGTATGCTAATGTTTTTGGTGAGTAAGACGTGCTGTACAATGCGAACAGAATGAATATACAGATAGATTGTGGAAGCCACAGGTGGGACAGATAATCTCATTAGCAGCGGGTGGAGTGCCCGGTTGTGCGTAAGGATGAGTGCCGCCAGTAGGCTCAGTGTGGTCACTGGCACTCGACAGGACATGCGTATCGGCCTGAGTACTAGGCTGGGCGGTCGGGGGAGATATCTCTTGGTAGCGCTCATCAAAGGGGTTCTGCCGTTCGCCTGTCTCGTCCTCAAAGAGATAGGTGCGTTTGGGCGGCTTCGTTTGCGGAATAAGTCCGATATATCGCATCGCCACCACTACTACAAGTGAAAGGACTAGGATGGCGAGTCCTGAGAGAATGGCGTCTAGAACGGTCATCGGGACACACCCACCCCGAATTCGCGGTGCTCCTCCTTTCGTCGGGTAGTCTGCGTTGTTGCCATCAGTGAGTCCTCCGTGGAGTCTCTGACTCTATGTCTGTCTTGACGGCGACAGCTATTCGAATTATCCGCTGAACGATGTTCACAGCGTAACCAGAGAATCCGGGATGAAGAATGGCTATCCAGTAGACTGTTCTTGGGGCAGCTCCAATTCGTTGGATCGTCCCGAGGGTGTCGTACACCTCCCAGGTTTCGCCTACGACGCAGGACGGATGCAGGAAACGCCGTGCGCTTTGACGCCACCACTACGTCGCCCTCGATAGATTCATACCTTGGGGGACGATACCTATTAGCATGGGTGCCGCACTCGACGACATCGCGTTTCTCGCGAACTCGGAGAATCGCGTGGCGGTCTTCGAGGCGGTCGCTGAGGCACCGTGGAGCCGTCACGAACTGCGCGGCGAGGTCGATGCGTCGCGGGTCACGATCGCGCGCATTCTCCGCGAATTCGAAGACCGAAACTGGATCGAGTATTCGGGACAGACGTATTCGGTGACTCCGCTTGGCGAGTGGGTGTGCGACAAGTTCACTCACTTGGTAGATGAGATGGAGGCCGAGCATCGGTTGCGCAAACCCCTGCAGTGGTTACCTGCCGACGTAGTGACGTTTGACATCCAGTGTCTCCGCGATGCCGAGATCATCCTCCTCGACGAGAGTGACGCGACTGCCCTCATACGACGAATCGTCGAGTTTCACCGCTCTGGCGATTGGGTCCGGGGCGTCGCACGTGTCGCCGCCCCAGTCTTCGTCGAAAATCAATGGGAACTAACCATCCATGGGGAGACACGAGTCGAAATAGTCGTCACGCCTGAGGCTTTGGACACCGTCCGGAACCATCCACCGTCAGCACAGCGATTCCGCGAGATGCTTGACGCGGAGAATGCGTGTTATTCCGTCCATGAGGATATCCCGATTTCGGTTGGAATCGTCGATGGCACCGTGGGAATCAACCTTACCGACGATCAGGGAGTCCTCAAAGGAGGACTGGTTACCGACGACGAGAGCATTCACTCGTGGGCCGTCGAACTCTTCGAGACCTATCGCGAGAAATCCAGACCGGTGACTCCGGATGTGATCTCGGCGTAGTCGATGGTTCTCCGTGACCAGCTCAGGTGTCGCGGTTCTGCCTCTGTTCGGTACGTTGTGAGGGTGCAGAGTCACGTCTGCTCGGATTTGTCGTTTGGCAGCAATGCTCTCAGGCAACGGCACCTACCTGGGACACGATAGTGAGTAAGTCTCGACACACGTATTCGACGAAAAGTGTTGAACACACTCAGCGCAACCGCTCACAGCCGATCTCGATCCTTCCTCGGCGATTACCTCACCCCGACCCGGTTCAACGGGGAACTCCAAGAGTTTATCGACTCGGTGTGCGCGATACGCACCTTATATTCAGCACGGTTCTGCCACCATCACCGATAGCTAAGAGAAGTGCCAGCGGTAGATTCGCATCTGTAGTTACCGATCGATCGGAGGAGAGCAAACGCCGGGGCGACAGATCACTCACGACCAACTGCCACTACCGCCGCGTTGATCAAGGCATCCGGTCACGCTCAGGGGTACTTCGGTGAAGTACCCCCTTTGATACCAGCCTAGAAAGAGGGGTGCCTCGCGTTTGTTACGCAACCACATTTCACCCCTGTTTCGACTGGAGATGCAAGAATATCGCTGACAGCGCTGCGTCTGACGCACGGCAGACGGGCTTCGCGTGGATTAAGTGGAGTTGATGTTCCTCTTCGGCGTGCCCGTCGAAGATGTTGCTCAGTGAGCCACCGCCAGTACGTTTGGAAAGATTTCATCGAATTCTCGGTGTCACCCATCCCCCCATGGGGCAACTGCGATGCGTATGTGATGAGTGACTCTATTCGAGTATTCGGTGTCGAGGGAGAAATCCTCGGCTGTCCCAGTGCCCGGACCTATAGCGAACTATCCGACGGTGCAGCGGCCGAGTAGCCGACGACATGACCAGACTGTCTCAGTATCCCCCACCACTGAGTTCCCGCGAGAAACACCGTGTTTCTGCACCGTCAGTGTATCGGCGAGAGAACCCCTCCTCCCTCGAGCCGCGAAGTGATAGCGATTCTCTCACATACTGAGACGGAGGCCACGACTCATCTTGGCCCACGAGAAACACCCACACGGCCGGGTGACAGAGAACCGAACCCGGCTGATAGTGGCCGAGGGGATTCCTCGAGTCGAACCAGACAGTCTGCCGCTGGGACCCGGTCGAGAGTGGGAGTCTGCTCGCCACCCCCACCCGCTCTCGGCCCTTTCCCCGGCTTCCTAGACCGAGACGAGTACCGTCCTCACTGATGCTCCCGCGCGACAAAGAGTTGGAGTACCTCCCGGATATGGTAGTCCTTCTCGCTCGCGTCCTTTGCAACCAGTGCCGCCTCCAACTGATGGGAGATCTCGATTTGTGTTACGTCGAGCGACGGTTCTGGCTGGTGAAGTGACCCATCAGTCATCGCGAACATAATCACGAAAACGGAGATAGGCTTAACGGCCGCTCTACGCCATCTATCGGCAATCCGTGGGTGATATCTTCCAGTGGGAGTCAGTCGTTGTCAGCCTTCTCCGTTGCTTCGATCTCCGGTGGATTCAGATCGTGAACGGGGACATCCTCCCCGATCTCGAATTCCCGGATCGCACCGCAGTCGTAGCACTCGAGGACGATCGCCGTCTCGTGGGCCAAGATGCTCACGTCATCGACACCGTCGGCGCCGCACGCGGGGCACCTCAGCCACGCCCGGAACTCCATAGCAGTGCTACGTGCGTGATTCACACACGTAACTGCTTTGGGAGTACATGAGTAGTAACATCCATCCAGCACCGGACGAGAACGAAGACTCTCAGCGATGGCGGAAATGTTTATGAGGATCGCACAACCGGAGAATACTACAGGGTTATCTGCCTGGTTGTATACCATCTGAAGGCCAGCCACTCCCGGTCTTCCCCACTCATTGTAGCGGGATCACGTCGATCGCCAGCGCCGCGATTCAAATCCGAGGGCCTTGTTTGAACGCGTGATTTCACGGCTGTGAGTCATCGATGGCGCGTTCGATGTTGCGGACCGCTGATTTCATGACAAGTTCACGGAACTGTCCAAACCAGGTTCTCGACCAGAGCGTATCGCCGTATCTGCGTCGGAGCCCGAAAAACACCGATTCAGCGTTCGAGCGCAGGTGGTACGCCCGATCCTTGATGAGCAAGTTTCTCGCCCATCCCCGCATCCCAGGATCTCGCTGCGGAATCAGCGGCGTGATACTTTCCGCACGCAACCTCGTGCGAAGCTCCTCCCAGTCGTAGCCCTTATCCGCAGCGACAGTCTCCAACTCGTCGAGGTTCCGCACTAACACCTGCCAGCCGACTTGCGTATCGTGCGGTTGTTTCATCGAACAGTGTATATCGAGAATCGCACTGGTTTCACAATCGATGAGCAGCGTCGTCTTCACCGCCTCGAACGTGTCGTCCGTCCGTTTTGCGTAGTGCTGGCTGGCTTGGACGCGATCGACACCGGTTGCGTCGATCGCCTGCACATTACCGAGATCATACAGCTCGACGGACCGATCCAGGATCGCTCGCCACCGCTTCATCGGAATCGCCTGCTTTCGTGTACATACGGTCGAGAAGTGTGGGACCGTTTCAGGCGTCAATCCGAGTGATTTCGTCACTCTCGGCATCTCGCGGAGGACGTCAACCAGCTTCCGGTACGGATGGCCGAGATACTCCTTCAACCCCTGAACGGCGAGAATTACCCAGTCAGCGTAGCCTTCTTCTCCCGGACGGTAGGCCGGAACTGGCGAACCAACGACGGCTTTTTGGGCGAGCCATACAATCTTCTCTGTGAAGCGGGAAGTCTTCGTGTGCACAACGAACCCGTCCCGCTTCACTTCCTAGTAGATGTGGTATTTTCCCCGAGCTACTAGCACGGCGATATGAGTTCGATCGACTCTACACTGCGAACGTTTGAGCGTCTAAACAAGGCCAAATCCGAGTGTTGAGCGATCCTGGTCGGCTAAGGTGCGACTGCCAAGTAGAAGAATCGGCTTTGTCACTCAGATTTTCATAGTTTTCTTCTGCAGCGCGAGAACCCTTGACAGGTGGTGACATGACTTGGGTATGGAGAGTGCCAAGTGCCCACAGTGCGGGGAAGAAAATTCCAGCCTCTTGCTTGAACAGGAGGGTAACGTTGAACTCGAATGCACTGACTGTAACCAGAGGTGGGTCGTTGGATTGTAGCTTCGATCGTCTTTGCTGGGGAGATGGCGTATCTCTGGCCGTGAGGGAAGTATTGAAGTGATCGAGTGACGCCGAGCGAGACCCGGCCGCGGAAGCCAAGCCGAGGGGCAACGCGATCTCGTCGCTCGCGTGCCTGATCACTTCGGTTCAGACGCCAAATCAGGCGTGAACGCTCTCGAGGACCATCACCACCGTAGTCGACGGCACTAACAAGGGGTGATCACTGGCATGTACTGGCCAGCGGTTTACTATGCTGGGCTTCGTGTGAGGGTCCGAGTGAATCGGCACTCAGGGAGAATATGCCCAAGGAAGGATCCAGAGGTTCTCACCGGCTTGACCCTGCAGCAGACGAAACAGCGACGGAGACAGTGGTCCGCGCCCACACTACACTTCGAAATAGTAGTCCGATAGATCTCTCACCAGTAACTGACGCGATCCCGTGTGACGCACTCGAAAGGCTCGTCGGCGCTGGAAACGAGGTCACAGTGACGTTCACCTATGAAGGCATGAAGACTACCCTCCACGACGATGGGGAGATCGTAGTTCACGACCGAGAATAGCTCAGCCGGGGAGGTCCCGATCTGCACAGTGGTCGAGACAGAGGTCGACAAGCTCTGGCGGATCGGTGAATACGAGTTGCTTGGATCGATCATCGTACTCGATAAGGGACATCTCCTCCAGCGTCGGGAGATGGTGGTGAGATAATCGAAGCTCACACTGCTCAACTGCGTCATCCGGAACAGCAGGCGGTGGGTTCTCTTCTTTCCACGCGGCGACCTGTTCGGCAGTGTCAGTGACTGAGGCCTGCTCTACGTCCTGGAGGTGATAGAGCACATATCGCCGGTGAGTATCGGCGAGTGCAGTCAAGATCTCATCCATCCGGCGACTTCCATCGGACGCGGTGTGCGATGAATCTTGATTCTCATCTCGGCGATTATTGTCCTCTGCCATAGGACAATCTGTTATTCATGGCGCTCATAAGCGTATACTCTGCACTATCTAACTCCCGAACGGTGCTACTTGGACATACACAATTAATGTGGTTCATGATAAAGGAATTTAGATACAATTATGCTGGTGGCCGGTGTCACACACCGAGCCGCGAAGACGATCATGAGCCGAACGACTGCAGTTAGTCGTCAAGACGGTTGCCAAACTCACCAAACATCCCGGCGCATACCAGCGCCCGACTGGTCGGATATCACAACTGGTCAACCAGATCGAGTGCGGGATCGCGATGATGAAGACAGAGACGGAGACGGCGACGAGGATACTGAGTGAAGCCTGCCGGCAGAGGACCGACATCTCCGCTTATTCAAATGTTATCCGGTTTCGTCTTCGCCGGCGGTGGGCGGTAACCAAACGACTTCGAGCCAGAAATTCTCGAGCGGCCGAACGACATCTAGGAAGCCGTCCGGATCAACCGGCTTCGGCCGACGAGGCGCTCGAGACGTTCATAGGTACTCCGGCGCCCGAGATCGAGCCGATCAGCAACCTCGGTCGTTGTCCAGGGAGCGCCGGTCCCATCGAAAAGTTCGAGGGTTTCGCGGAGGCTCTCGGTCAACGAGCGGGAGGTCATTATCGTGTTCTTACAGTCACGGGCAATAAACCCTCCACCGATGGATGACCAACGGTAGTTACCAACGGGATCACGAGGCCGAATTCTTGCGAGACGCTCTACCGTGTTGAGGAAACCATTGACGAGCACCGCATGACGACGAGCCGCCAGCAGGTCGGTCGCGTCGTTCTGTCACTCCCGATGATAATCCCAAGGAGGTTGTGTTACCGTGTTTACGGTCTGCACTCGGGGTGAAAGACTCCAAGGCCGTTCGTCTCGCTCTCCTTGTACACTCTCACTCCTTCGATCGCCTCTCCGCATACAGTACAGACCATTGACGATGGTTCGCTCTCGTCCTGATTAAGCGCTCCGTGAGTACGCGAGGAGTAACAACCGAGTCGGTCAGGTAGTGCACCGTCCGACGCCAAGTAAGGATGGACGAACACGTTACTGTCTTACTGACATCCAGACTCGATCACATGCTGCAAGCCTTGCTACTACACGTCTTCGTTTGATATCCCGCTTAATGCCTACTGAGGAGCAGGCGGTTCAGCTCTTGGAAGAACTCGGCCTGACCGAGTACGAAGCACGCTGTTTCGTCGCACTCACTCGAGTGCCAGTAGCGACCGCGTCCAAGATCGCAACGCTCTCGGACGTTCCCCGATCGCGCGTCTACGACTCAGTCGATCGACTCCACCGACGCGGTCTTGTGGACGTTCAGCAGTCCGACCCCCGGGAGTATCGGGCCACCTCCATAGAGACCGCCATCGAAATACTCAGAGACCAGTACGAATCCTCGCTCGAGGCCACCGAAGAAGCCCTCTCACAACTCCACAAATCGGACGAACTGGAAGAAAAGGGGGCGTGGGCCATCGCCGACCACGAGCACGTGACCGACCGAGTGGGCCGCTTGCTCGAGGAGGCAACAGACGAGATTTACGTCATCGTCGCTGACGAGGACATCGTCGACCCCGAGTTCCAAGAGCGGATAGCGGCGGCCAGTGGTCGCGGCGTTCGAACGCTCATCGAAGTGTCGTCCACCGAACTGAAAGAGCAACTCGAGGTAGACGCTCCGGCAGCCACTGTGGTGGTCACGGACCTCGCCAGCGAGCCAGCGTCGATCGAAGAGAAGTGGCTCGGTCGCATCGTGATGGTCGATCGGCAAACAGTGCTGATGGATGCCTTGACGGAAAGCGCACGGCCTGGTCAACCGAAGGAGACGGCGATCTGGGCCAGCGGCCCTGATCACGGGCTGGTGGTCGGTGTCCGCCACGTCCTCGGGGCGCGAATCGACTCAGAGAACGTTTTCGAATAAGTAGGACGGGGTTCACCGATTGCGGTGGAGAGCAGTAGCTACTGATTCCAACAGGAAGAAAAGGACGATCAATTGGAAGTCTGGGCCGATCGAGACCCGGCCTTTGCGGGCCGGATGAGACCCTTCGACATTATACTTCTCTTGCTCCTTGTAGTGCGTTCCTCTATGTGGTTCGGTGACAGGCTCATTCCGATACATCAATCGGGAGGCGACAGCGATAGCAACAAGGACCAAGTCCATCCAAAAAACCGGCAGCGCGAGGTGCAGGAAATTACTGCAGTTACTTTGAGAACGAACACTCTCGAGTCATGCAAATCGAGTACTGAAAGGTGAGCGCGGCTTGTCCAGGGTATTCCTCAGATGTATCGACCGAGCGGTAGACCTGGGAGCGTAATTCGGATGCACGATCTTCTCCGAGGATATCTTCGTCTTCAAGGTCATCGATGATTGCCACTATTGCATCACAGAGTTGTGTCGGTCGATCGATCCGGGTCCCATCTAAATCGCCCATCGGCGACCGGCCACAGCGAGAGTCTTCAAGAAAAGGGAGGCCCGTTCACTCGAGGCTAAAGATGAGCGACATTACCTTTCGTTCGGCCTTTCGGAGGTGCTCCGAGTACGTGGCGTACGAGACTTCGAATTCAGCCGCGAGTTCTTCACCGGTTTTTCCGCGTGGCCAGTCGTAATAGCCGTTCGTGTAGGCAAGCATGAGAGCCTCATGTTGTCGTGGTGTGAGAAGACGAACGATCGCCTCGTGAAACTCCTGTTTCTGGAACAATGAGACCGGGTATTGCTTCTGCCGCCGTGCAAGGATCTCCATCGAGGGATAGCACTCGTGGAAATGTGCGATCACCTCTGAAGCGGAATACATCGGTGGAATTTCGGCGACAATATGTGCGACACCGTCTTTGCTCGCTAACTGCGTCGGGATTGCACCGGCATCGGTCAAGCTAATCGTGAAAAACTCCCCATCACCATGGATCCGGAATTCGATAATAGCGCTCTCTTCGCCTCGATTGACGATACGTGCATCGAAACCATCGTATTGACGTGCAAACTCAAGAATCCGGTCCGGCGGTGCACCCCTGATGCGTTGGAAGACGGTGTAGGAACCGTTACTGCGAGGGAGCAACTGAATCAACTCGGCCTCACATCCGGTTTCTGCGGAGAGTGCGACGAGCGGGTATTGGGTGTTGCACACCTCGAATTCGACCTCCACAACCGGCCCTTCCACAGTAGTCCCTTCGGCCGAGGCCATACAAGGATGAATAGGCTAGTGGGTTTACGTCTCCCCGTGGCATTTGTAAGGGTTATTCATGAACATCCATATGTCTCTCAGAGCTCTCTACCGAACGGAAGACTATCGGTCACTCTCCAAGAACGGTAGTATTGCTCACGTTCCATCTCGAGTATCGTCGCTCTTCTCGAGACCTGGACCGCTATACGGCATCTCCGCACATATTCCGAGAACGGTACGGTTGGTAATCGAACGAGAACGCTCCCTGTATCGCTTTAGATACCAGTCGCCTGGATCGGGCGATATCGGTCATGCACGCCTCATATCCCACGACCCAATTGCCCGCACTTTCTCTGATTTATATATTACCTTTAATATGAAATCACGCATCTACTTCTCCTATTTGTTGCATGGCAGGCAAACTCGAGCGGGTACGGATCCTTGCCCAGTGTGACGACTGTGGGAACGTCTTTACGTCAGAGTGGCCCTCAGATGGCTAGGTTCAGCCGGTTGGCCGGAAAACGGGGGTTACTGCCGCTCCGATCTCCTTTACCGAACTTGAGGCCGAGATGAGGCAGATGGCGGTGAGGGGGGAGTGCTCGTCCATCACTTTTGGGTATCTCCGAGCGTTGTAGTGACGTCCGGCTCACGCCGTCATGGGCCATCATTTCGGTGCTTGGTCGGCAAACGACTGAAAATCAGAGGAGCAAGTCTTCGGGAATCCGCATTCTCATGGTAGGTGCCTTCACGGCTAGGGGGTACGAGGAGTTGACAGTAGGGGATTCGCCGGCGTATCGTTGGCCGTGGTCATCACCTCCATGGTAGAAAGTGCCACGGTCCGACCAATAAACGTTAGTGTTGAGGCAGAAGTGTTGAGGCAGAATCGGTAGGGCTTCCGGCGGGATACCTTATATAGGAAATGGTGTCGAAGATAATTGTCGAGAACTAGTATGGGATGAATTCTCATGCAGAGCAGTTAACCTGGAACTTGTTCAAGGAGGAACAATGGGCCGACTGGGTGAGGAGACGCAGGTTCTCCACGTGGATGACTACAAAAAGCATGTGCGGCTCACGGAGGTAGCACTACGTGAAGTGGAGGAAACACTTGAGATCCTCTGTGAGACCACTGTTGAGGATGGGTTAGCAGTGTTTCGAGACTCAGAGACCGATGTCGATTGTATTGTGAGCGACTATGTGATGCCGCAGAAGGATGGACTCGACTTCCTCGCTGCCGTCCGCGACGATGATCAGAAATTTCCCTTTATTCTCTTTACTGGTCAGGGGAGCGAAGAAATCGCGAGTACGGCGATTTCAGCTGGTGTCACCGACTACCTCCAGAAAGGCCATGGAATGGGGACCTTCCAAGTCTTAGCGAATCGGATTACGAATGCGGTTACGAGATATCGGACGGAAAAAGAGATCAAGCAGGTGTATGAGGCGATGGAAGCCGCGCAGGACGGTATTAGCTTACTCAACGATGAGGGGCAGTTCACCTACGTGAATCAAGCCTACGCCACTCTCTATGGGTATGAGCCCGACGAACTTCTCGGCGAACACTGGTCCCTCATCTACCCGGATGAGGAAGTCATACACGTGAAAGAGAATATCCTCAATGCGATCAACGAGGGCGAGAAGTGGCACGGTGAGACGACGGGATTACGTAAAGATGGAAGTACGTTTCGCGAAGACCATATCCTCGTCCACCGGGACGATGGAGGCCTTATCTGTAGTGTGAGTAAGATCTCTGGATCGTCGTCTTAGACGAGCTGGACACAGACCAGAGGAGCAATCGTTATGCTTCGATCGACGGCGGTACCTCAATGACAGTGTCGTCATGGTCGATCTCTCGTTGATGGCCCTCTCCGATGCGTACTACTTCGTTCCGTTCAGCAGCTACGTGTTTGAACGGACACCCGTCACACGTGACGAGGAATGATTTCCTCTCTCGACTCAACCCCTATGTCGTGTGCCATAACTCGCTGTTCGGCATGGGACTGCTTGAGATATGGCACTGAGTTGTAGTCTCTCGCGTCAGGTGGACCATCGTTCTCCATCTGCTTTGAACCATATTATCTCTTAACACAGTGTCTATAAGAAGTAGATAGGGGGGAATACATTCCCGCAACAAGAGCACAGGAACTGCCAAGATACGTTCCTCGTGGGTGCCTTCTGAGAGGGCCTGAGATCTATTGACTGAACGGTCTATAATGAATCATATCCGGAGAACGATGATTGCATCCCACGCCGTTTTGTACGTTCAGGCCGCGGAGGATTGACTCCACGCTGTTTCCGTTACCGTTTCCAGCTGGTCCAGAAACTGGTTCACGAGTTGCTTTTCCGTATCCGCCGACTGCGGTGCTGCATCGAGCACGTCAATTGTCACCTGTTCGGCGGCTCCCAGGGTCTTTTCCCCGATTTCGATATTGAGAACCGCGTTTCGGAAGATCACGAGCAGCCGATCCATTCGTACAGTAAGATAGTCGATCTCCAGTTGGTCTAGCGCAGCAGGGACATCAACGGGTGGCGTCAGCCGGTAGGACGCGTACGGCGCATCACTCATTACAGAGGGTCTCACGGTGCTCGTATAAGAGTGTCCGGCGTCCACCGGCTCGTAGCAGTCGTATCAGAGAGCGGCTGCTACAGACGGTGTGCATATCGCGGTGTGTCTACTCGAGGAGACCGAGGTCACGGAGTGTGCCAGCCACGCTCTCGATCGCGTGCTCTGCGTCGTCCGGCTCTGTGCCGCCGGTGATCACGAGTTTCCCGCTGCCGAAGAGCAGGATCACCACGTCCAGGTCGTCTGCCCGGTAGACCAGTCCCGGGAACTGCTCTGGCTCGTATTCCACCTGTTCCAGGCCGAGCCCGATCGCGATCGCGTTCAGGTTCAACGATGCTCCGAGATCGCCGCTGGTCACGATGTTCTGCACCGTCAGCGTGGGGTCGGACGGGACGGCAAGCCCTAGTCCGCGCAGTTCCTCAAACAACTGGTTGACGGCATCAGTTGCCGCCGAGATCGAGGAGGCGCCGGTACAGACGAGTTTGCCCGACCGGAAGAGCAGTGACGCTGCCTTGGGTTCCTGTGTCCGGTAGACCAACCCGGGAAACTGATCGGGATCGAACCGTACCCCGTCGAGGTCGCGCGCAAGCGCGTTCAAATCCAGTTCTTGCTCGATACTGGTCGAGGCCACCACGTTTTCCGTCGAAAGGGAGTCTGTAAGCGATGACATGCTCGGAGCAGCGACTTCTACGGAGCAGATATAAAGACAGTGAAACGCAGGTAACTCACGTCACCGCTCTTTCACACGCTTGAAGAAGTAGTGACCTTTGTACGAATACGGTGTCCGTCCGATATCGAAGCTCACGCGGTGTCCAGTGCCTGCTGTAGGGAATATTGCATCGTAGAGTGACGGGAGTTCTGGATAGTCCGCAGTTGGCTCCGCTTAGCCATGACTCTGAATATCAGGATGACCGTTTCCGAAGACCGCTTTACCTGTCGTCTCCCTCCCTATAGAACACCCAGTCAGGTTGCGCGATACTCGTGACAGAGTGGAGAAGATGCGGTCTCCTTTCCACTACCAATTGGAGACACAATCATAAGGGCTCCTACAGAAAGGCTATCAGCAGCCATGTTCCCCTGATAGTAATGAGTATCCGAAAGAGTGGTCAGTATATACGCTCACACATTCCTGTTTTTCACATGACAGTTATTTACCCTTGCGAGTGGGCCTCATAGACGGAGGGGTAACGATGGCAGCGACAGAGAAAACTAACGTCGAAATCGCTGAGGAACTGTACGAGGCATTCAACCGGGGAGACATTGAGACATGCTTGGCCGGCTTTGCCGACGATATCACGTGGACCGAACCCGAGGAATCACCGATGATCGGGGGAACACACCACGGTCCAGACGCCGTTCTGGAAGAAGTGTTCACACCTCTTGATGAAACATTCGACACGTTCGAAGTGGCTGTCGACCGGTTCATTGACGGTGGCGACACCGTCGTGATGGAAGGAGCACACAGAGTTACCACGGCAGACGGCGACGTCATGGAGATCCCTGCCGTCCACGTCTCCGACATGGAGGACGGAAAGGTCACGAAATTCACTGGCTACGAGGATACCGCACTCGCCCAGCAGCTGATGGACGAGTGATCTGTGCCTCGTCACGCCAGTGTGTCCTAATTCTTATAGCTACAGACGGATACTGGGAGTACCGTGCTCAACTGTGGACGGTCTCAGCTGAGTACTTACTGATGGCACTATACCACTGTGATTAGGGCGAGGACGGTTCCAGCGGCGCCAGCCAAAATGCCGACCGCGTGTGCCAACTGCTCGCCCCATACGACCATCCGTTCGAGCGAGAGCACAACCGTGATGAGCGCCATCCAGACGATATTCATCGAGCCCACAATCACCATGAACGCGAACAGCGCCCAGCAACACCCGACGCAGAAGACGCTGAACTGCCAGCTCATCCGGATGGCACCCCGCACTCCTGGCTGATGATGGCTCAGAAGAAACCCGAGCGGTGACCGACAGTACCGGAGACACCGGTATTTGTAGGGAGAGAGTTGGTACCCTGCCAGCAGGAGTAACGTCCCAGCCATCAGGAGCCCACCATGGGCGTTCGCAAGGCTGACAATCGGCACGAGCGTATTGACAACGAGCGGGACAAGCCCTGTTAGCGTCCAGACGAGCGCGTAGGTCCCGATAAACGCCCCGACTCGCAGTGCCTTGCCCGTGGTCGTCGTTCCCTCGAGTGTCTCGGCGTACAGCCGGAAGAGCGGGACCGACGATGGGTACATCATGGCAACCATCATTACGCCCCACATAAGCAGATACAGGCCGATCCCGGTCAGCCCGTTCGAGAGCGCCATCGCTTCCGGTGCCCCCGGATCAGACATCTGCATCTGCATATCCATCGCTCTGCCAGGCATCGGGAGCCAGCGACCGATGACCGCCGCCCACGCGAGCAACGCAATGACGTACGTGATGAGTGCGATAATCGGGATGCGCCGGCGGCCGAATCGGTCCTGGACCGAGTCATGTATTCCCATGGGAAATCGCCTCTCTGGCTTCCTCACCGGTTTTCAGGAGTTCGCCAGTTCGAAGTCGCCGAGGTAGGCGTTGTTTCCGGAGACGTCCCACGTGAACTGGTCATCGTAGGAGACGGTGGCCGTGGTCGACTTCCCGGTCTGCACCTCGAGGCTCTTGTTCAGTGGGTGGGGCGAGATCGTGCCGACCTCCTCGTTGAATCCGACCGCGCCGCTCGCGTCCATTTCGATGGCATCCCCGATCGTGACGGAGAAGTCCGTCCCATCTCGCGAGAAGCTGATTGGCACGGTTGCAACGTCAGCAGACTGGACGTGGGTGTCAGCGACGGGTGCCCAGATCCCACCGGCGCGGCCGGAGTAGATCTCCTCGATGGCCCGGCGCTGGTCATCGTCGGCTGCCTCATCGATGAGTAACACGATGTCCCACTCTGTCTCGGGGGCGAACATCACCCCTTCATCGGTCACGATGAGCATGCCGACATCCAGTCCGCCCAGGTCGATGTCGCCGTAGTTGCCCTCCTCGATGTGCCATGCCAGCGAGACGGTACAAACGTCATCATCCGGCGGTTCGAGCCAGACACACTGACACGCGACATCGCAGTTACAGGCCTCAACGTAGTCCCCCTTGATGGTCCATTCTTGCGCCATTGACGAATACCATGTAGATTGCTAACAACCACCACGATAAAGCTAGCTAGCGCAAAGAGAACACTCGATAAAACCGGCGGATTGACTCGTTCATTGTCGCTCAAAAAATAGCGGCAGAGGTCAGTTCCGTGCGGGATTGAAGCTCTGTTCGACGTGCTCTGGTGTGACAGCGTCTGCCTGGTCGCGTTCGGCGATGCGGCCGGCGCGGTGGAGCAGTTCGATGGCATGGCGGCAGTCGCCGTTGCTGCCGGCGACACGGTCCACGATCCGTTGTAGGGTGTCGTCGGTGACTGTGTCCGGATGGAAGGCGGTGGCGGCCCGGTCCTGGAGAATCGTATACAGTTGGTCTGCGTCGTACCGGGGGAAGTGTACTGGTCGGTAGTTGAGGCGGCTCTGGCTCCGTGGATCGAGCTGGATCTCGGCCGGTGGCCGGTTGGAGATGAGGACGATCCCAAGTTCGTTATCGACGTCGGCGCTCACGTGGTGCAGATCGTAGATGATGTCGGTCTGGGCTTGGTGCCGGTCGAACTCGTCGAGGACGACGGCGAGGCACTGGTGTTTGGCCACCCATTCGTGGAGTTGGCGCAGGAGTTCGTCGATCGATCTGCCCTTTCGCGGTGCCGGGTAGCCCAGGTCAATGAGGAATTGGCTGAGGAGGGCGGACCGAGTATTGTACTGCCAGCAGTTGATCTGCACGGTCTGGACCTGACTCTGCTGTTCCAGTCGCTGACAGACATGGGTGACCGTCGTGGTCTTGCCGACGCCGGCCGGTCCGTACACGACCACGTTCTCCGGTGCCGTGCGGCGTGTCAGCGGTGCGAGTGCCATCTCAAGTGCCTGGCGTTCCTGGTCGCGACCGATCACGGTATCCGGCGTATAGCGCGTGCTCAGCGCGGATTCATCGCTGAAGAGTTGGGTTGATCGCTCGGAGTCGCCAAACATCACTTTGATCCCTCAAAACGCTAGTTCAGCCATAAAAACCGTGAGAGAGGCCGTGTTTCGTATGAACAGGGCGTTCAGGCTATTATAAACCCTGTATACATCACGGAGCGGCGCTCACACCTGATATACCCGGTGTGAAAGGGCTGTACTCGAAACATCTCCCGAACTTAAAAAATTATTCTCGACAGAATATACCGGTTGCATCCGAACCACGGCCTCTCTGAACCCGTAAATTCGTCTTATCACCCCCGATCGTCATATGACCGCGCGTACCCGCCACCGTCTGGATCCAGACACACGTCCACCAGCAGTCCTCCACCGCGATGAGGAACAAGCCCGACTCCATGCAGCGACCACAGAACCCCTGCAGCACCTCTACGTGCACGGCCCACAGGGCGCGGGGAAAACACTTCTCGCCCACACCGCCCTCGCACAATGCAGGACCACCGCCCACTATCTCTCCTGTGTCTCGCACAACACCCAGTACAAGGTCCTGAAAACGCTCTGTGAGCGGATCAGCGACGAGAACCTCAATTCTGGCTACCATACGGCCCAGCTCCAAGACCGGCTCGCCCACCACCTCCAGCACACCCCGACGGTCATCGTCCTAGACGACCTTGCCTTCCTCCTCGCCAACGACGGTAACGACCTCCTCTACTTCCTCTCACGCCTCAAACACCGCGCCGACCTGGGCATCGTCGGTATCAGCGCTAGCCCGACACCGCTCGCTGATCATCTCGACGAACGGACATACAGCTCACTGCAGCCCCGGCAGCTCATCTGTTCGCCGTACGCCGAAGACGAAACCGTGCACATCCTCACACAGCGGGCTGAGACCGCACTGCCACCGGGCACCGTGGAACCTGCCGCCCTTGAGTATATCGCGGCCACCACGACGAATCTCACACTGGCGCTTCACTGGCTGACGTATGCGGCTACCGAAGCGACCCGGATCACTGTCGATGTTCTTCGATCTGTACAAGCGGATGCGATGCAGCGGTACCGCGACGGCCTCTTGGGGGAGTTCACCTGGCACCATAGCGTGCTCCTTGACGTGATCGACCGGATGACTGCTGATACGGACAGCGTCACCACAGGCCCGGTCTACAACCGATACATTGATTACTGCCGGGAGAGCGGGACCGACCCTTTGACAGCCCGCCGGATCGGTGACTATCTCACTCATCTCGAACTGCTGCACCTCATCGATGTCACTCATCACCGCGGCGGAGCACAGGGGAAGACACGAGAAATCCGACCTACCTCGTTACAGGAGTTCTGAGAGATCGGTCTCCTCGAGTTCCGCCAGCTCTCGGCGGATATCCCGCTGTTCGCGTTCCAGTTCCTGGCGGTCCCGCCAATGTTCGCGCTGTTCGTTCCGTAACTCCCGGTAGAACGCTGTAATCCGATCCTTCAACTGGCCGCGTCGCCCCTCTCCTGTGTCGCGTCCGACCCGAGACAGCTGTTCAAGCTGATCGGTGTACCGGTCAATCTTCCACTCCAGGTCGGCGACGATCTCCGCATGGAGCTCATCCCGCTCGGCCAGTTGCTCCGCGATCTGTTCCAGTTCGTCCGCCAACCGGTCGTGCTGCTGGCGCTGTGATCGTTGCAGGAACTGATCGACCGCCTCAGCCCAGTCTGTCTCTGAGCCATGGCCATCCCATGCACTGTAGTCGACGTAGTCCATACCCCTCAAATAATCAAACGGGGGCTGGCCACGGATGGTCGTTTGCCCTCACCGCGGTTCGTGAGCAGTGGGACTTTCCGGCGTGCTTCGTGGCAGCAACCCAGTAGAGTTCTTTTTGGGTTTTATAACGACCTGAGGCCAGTCAGTACCGGTCCTACCTCTGCACGGACATCCAATCTATATTGACTGAGAGTTATCCTGCACTTCTCTTTGCAGAATTATGCATATAAACATCATTTGTTACAGAGATATACATGGATGACCGACCGCATGGGGCAGAATCACAAGAGCAGCTTTCAGGAGCACTGCAGACGAGAAAACAAGATCTCGACCAGACAACACTGACACCGTGCCAAGCAACGGAACTGGGCCGACGGGTATCACATCAGAACAGTAAACAGTATAACAGTTCTCCGGCTACTATCCGAAGGCCGAAAATGCGTAGATTACCCTAACCGGTGAAGCGGGGTTCTTTGTACGCCACTGCTGGAACTTATATAAAACATCTCTCACCATACCGTGTTATGTTTCCCCGAGCAAGCACCTATGCGAAGGTGGGTCTTGTTCTCGTAGCGGTTATCGGACTTCTCGCTGCTGGTGCGAGCTGGAGTGTTGTCCAGCCGGAACAGGACGGTGTCAGCCATCTAAACGTAAGTTCCCTCCAAAGCTACGTCCCTGCCGACTTTCTTCAGGTTTCGGGCGACACGATAGAAGGTACTCTGAACATGGACTCAAATCTTCTTACAGGAATAAGTGACTTGAGGCAGGCGTCGGGCGTTTCTACTACTGCAATTCAGAACGATGCGGCAACAGATATTGCACGGTTTAAGGATGGAGGGAACGTCGAAATCCCGAACGGTAACGTTTCCACAAATGGATCCGTCATCATTGATGATAAGACCGGGGACGGCTGGACAGAAGGCCTTTGGTTCACGTCAAGTGGGAACGGTGATATTGGTGGTGTTTACGGCGAGTACGATGAGGCAGGTACTGGACAGATTTACGGCTGGATTGCAGCTGACTCTAGCAGTGTTGATTCAGAGAATGGGCACTATGCATGGCGTGCTTATGACAATGGCAACTTCGTAATCCCGAACGGTAACATTGAGATTTCTGAAAGTAGTAACGTGGATTCTTCACTGTCTAAGGACTCTTCAGCGACTATAATCGGAGATGAAATTTCTAGTAGAACTGATAATTCTGTTCAGGAACTTCTAACGCTTCATCAGCCTAACACTCAGGACGCGTCAAAAGGTTCTACGTTTGGTGTGGGCCTTTCATTTTATGAAAATTCTGGATCAAACTATCCAAGAACCCGTGTAGACTTCAGGACGACAGGACGGTCAACGGATGACTCAGATACTAACCTTCGCGTTATGTCTTTGAAAGATACCGGTGATGTCGTGATCCCGAACGGCCAACTGGAGGCTGCAGATATCATATCAAACGCCTCATATCCGACCATCAGCATAGTCCATAAGGGCCTTTCCGGTGATCAGGGTAGCTGGTACTGGGGTGTTCCCGGTGGTAGTTGGGGAGATACCAGTACAGGGAATCTCTATCTTTACAGTATGCAAAATGATGCGCACCAAATAGTCTTCAAAAATAACGGTGATGTTGATATTCCGAATGGCAATCTAGTGATGGGGGGTGCAAGAGCTATTCAGGAGAGCACTACTAATGCACAGATCAATTTCTTAAATACTGAAAACGGGAAGTATGGTATAAATACGCCGGGAGGCGGCAGTGGCGCATGGACATTCTGGGACTCTGCAAACGGCCAAGACATTGCAATATTCAACGAAGGAGGTGATGTTAATATCCCGAACGGTGATTTGAATGTAAGCAACGGGAAAGTAACGTTGGGCGGTGCGGATAACCGGTACAGGTTAAACGTAGATAAAAATATCCAGGTAGGAGATACCAATGGACAAGGATTCCGGGCAGGACGTCCAATGGGGGTTTTTGAGAACGACTGGTTGTCGTCGTATGCTGGACTGAATATTGGGTATTATAACTCGACGCACTGGAAGATTGACGGCGATGGATCAAACGCCGGTGCAGGGATGATGGCGTCTTCGATCAGTGGTGGAGATATCCGGTTCTACACGTGGGCAACAACTGGTCCGGGGGAAGACCGATTCATTGATAATGATGATCTATCAAATCGGGAAGCTATCCGAATACTGCCCGGTGGTCATCTAGATGTTCGTGGAGACGACATTAGACAGGTGGACGCGTTACAAGATGGTACCGGAACAGATACAATCCGGTTTGATGGCAACGACAACGTCGAAGTCCCGAACGGTGAACTGACCATCAATAGTGATAGTACCGGAACGGCTACAACCGTGAACCAGGCCGGGATAGGAGACTTGTTTGAAATACAGAATGGTGGGACAACGGTGCTGGACGTGCAGAACGGAAACTCGTTTGGTGGGCGGGAGGCCGTACTCCGGGCGTTCGACGACAGTCAGTCCTCCACGTCAACGACGACAGTGGATGCGACGGACAACGTCGGTAAGTATGCATCGGTCGCAGTTGGGTCGGACGGGTTAGCCCGGATCGCCTACATTGACGTGACGAACAGCAACCTGATGTTCGCCCGATGTAAAAACACAGACTGCACGGATACCACGATCACAACGGTGGACACGGGGGGGAGTGGCCCTGTTCTGGAATCTGGGACAGATATCGTTCTAGACGGTGATGATAACGCATACATCTCCTACGTTGGAGAAAACGATGGAGAAAACGAGGAATACATGAAACTGGCGGAATGTACAAATGAAGACTGTACTACCAATAACCGCCAGTTTGTAGAGGCTGTAGGCATTGGTAACGGTGAAGCCGATACAGCAGTCGATCTTGCGCCGAACGGGAATCCCCGGATGGCCGTAAACGATCAAGGAGGCCAAGAGAGTCTTGTATACGTGAAGTGTACGAACGCGGACTGCTCATCAAATACGAAGACGACAGTTGACGCAGATACGGCTAACTCCTTGAACGTGGCGATGGCCGTGAACGGCAGCGATCACGCACACCTGGCCTACCTGGACGAATCCCCCGCTGATCACCAGTTCAACTATGTCGAATGTACCGCCGATGACTGTTCCTCATCAAACATCCAGGCACTGATAACGGCGGATGATGCGGCAGCCGGCATGGCACTCACCCTGAATGGGAGCAGCCGCGCCCGGATCAGTTATCTCGATGAGGCGAACAGCGACCTTGAGTATATCCGGTGTGACAGCAGTGACTGTTCCAGTAATAGCGGCATTCAGACGATTGAAACCAGTGTCGGTGCAGGCGGCTATACGGATATCGTGTTGACATCTGGTGGCCTGCCACGGATCAGCTATCAGCATGGAGGGAACGGTGAACTAACCTTGGCGGAGTGTTCGAGCGACAGCTGTGGGAGTCCGACATTGACCGATATCGATACCACCGGAACGACCGGCCTGTACACGGGGATTGGTCGGGATTCAGGCGATGTCGTCATGATTGCGTACTATCGGAGTGATACAGGAGATCTGAAGTTTGCAAAGGTGACGGCGGCGGCCGGCGGTGGCGGTGTATTCATGCGGTTACAGGGAGAGCCGACACAGAACAACGCAGTACTCCGACTTGGTCCCCGTCAGAAGGTAGGGTCAACGAAGACGTACCTGGCAGCAAACCCCTCCTCCGCACCCGGGAACTTTCTGGACTTTCAGGTGGGTGATACCTCACAGTTCTCCGTCGACGGTTCCGGCAATCTGGATATGAATGGAAACGATATCAACAATGTTGGTACCTGCAGTGGCTGTGACTTGGCGGAGACGATGGATGCGGAGGATCGGTTCGAGAACGGGTCGATCGTTGCGGTCAGTGATACGGAGAACAACACGGTCCAGTTAAGCAACGAGGCGTACGATACGGACGTAGTTGGTGCCGTATCCACCAGCCCGGTCATCAACATGGGAGGCAGTGACGGCGGGATCAACTTCGGGGATGCAACACGGAAAAACCTGAGTACCGGCGATGCAGAGGTTCCTGTCGGACTGGCAGGGGTTGTTCCGGTGAAGGTGAACGACCAGAACGGTGCAATTCAGCGCGGTGATCCGATCGTGGCCTCAGACACGCCCGGTGAAGGGATGCGTGGCGACCCGGATGATGCAGCGTTCTCATCACTGGCTATCATCGGGAAAACCATGGAGCCGCTGCACGGGTCCTCCGGCGTGATCACTGTACTGGTATCGTAGACACGCTGTACTGATCCGGACCAGCAGGCGGTCAGTGATACGGTGTATGCTGGGGACTACGGTGCGACATCGGTCGGGCAGAGCACGCCGTCCTACTACTATGCCACGGCAGTTGGACCATGGGCCCCGGCAGACGGCTAGTATGGTACAGCCCTCGGGTACAACATGCAGGCAGCCGCTGAAGGAACTGTTGCCATTGGGTACAATGCGTCAGTGATCCTTACGGCTACGTACAAACTTCCGGTACTCCCGCGCCTTCTCCTGGTACAGTGGTGGCAACCGCTCAATCCGGTCGTCTGACCAGGATGCGATATCGGCCAGCAGTTCCGCGGCTTCAGCCAGGTCACGTGAACGCCTTTGTGCCATGTGCGTAGAAGAGCAAACTGACAGTCACGTAGCTGTGGTATCACCGGCCTTCGGATGGATCTCCAAGCTGCCGTGGACAGAAAAAGAAAGGAGGGGATGCGGACCCCCTCTCCCCAGTCTGGGACGATCCTCCGTGCTGTTACTGTTTGGCCAGCCGCTCGAGTTCGTCCAGCTTGTCCAGAACGCCTTGTTCCTCGAGTTCTTTCAACCGTTCCAACGTCTGCAGGTCATCCTCGCGGTCCATCTGCTGTTCGAGTGAAAGGGGGCGGCCGCACCGCCGGCATTCGCTGTGCGATGCCTGGTTGGTCGCGTTGCAGAACGGGCACTCCGCTTGTTGCCGTGTATCCCCGTCGCCGGTGAGGCCATATTCGTCGCGGATTGCCTGGTTGACGTCATCGTTGGTGAGGTGGACGTATACTTTGGCACGGTCGCTGCCCGGTTTCCAGCCAGCGAACTTGTTCAGTTGCTCATAGCCCATGAACGTCGCCACCTCCGTCAGCCGGGTGTGCCGCAAGTTGTAGGGCCGCCGCTTGTTCTCCGGAATCTCCGCCCGGCTGCAGGCCTGCTGGAACCGGCGGTAGAAGCCGCCGTAGTTCAGCCGGTCAGCCTGGTCCGGCGTGTAGTCGCATGCCTCGTCGTGGTTGTGCGGGATCGCGCCGCAGTGGACGCATGCCTGTTGCTCGGTCTTCACCCAGAGTGGGGCGGTCGGATCGGCAATGTCTCCGAGTTCGCCGCCGAGCGGGTGCTGTGCCAGCCATTCCCGGAGTGTACGGCCGGCACGGACCAGCTGGTTGGTGCGGTCGGGCGTGTCCTTCACCCCGGTGAGATGGATGAAGTCGCCGCCGCCCGTGGCGGTGAAGTCCCCGATATTGCGTAACAGGATTTCGCCGGGCCGGGCTGCGGACTCGTACAGGGTCATGACGAGTGCCCGGTCACGGGTGCTGGTAACGCCCTGGAACAGCTGTTTGAGTTCGTCGTCCGTGAACAGGTCGTCCCGTGTGACGGTGGTATCGGGCTTGCCGACGGCGAAAAACTTCGTCTTCGCTGGCTCCTCATGCCCGCCGTTTTCAACCTTGTAGAACTTCTTGACCGCGCTCCGGAACGTGTGCTTGGTCGATTTCGCGTAGTCGCTCCGGTTCAAGGCGGCGATCATCTGCTTCAGGTCCGCTTCCGACGCGTTCGGCAGGTGAAAGTCGTCGGGGGCGACCTTCAGCACGAGGTTCTTCAACGCGGACGCCAGCCGGGCCTGCCGGACCTCGCTGATCCCCTCGGCTGCACAGTGATCGATGAACGTTCGGATCGCCTGAACATCATCTGGATGGAGCTTGGTTTCAGACAGGTTTGTAAGTGTTCGGTCAACATCAACGTACTGCGTGGATGACATACCGGTGGGTCACCTGGCAAGGTTCAGAAGGTGTGGGGAGACACCGCGGTTCGGCTGGTGATCGAACCACCTGGTTCGGATGCCAGGGCTTTCAACGGTCGGTACAGAGCCCACTCGGGGCTTAAAAACAACCGTAGAGAGCCTGTGCTTGACATCCGGTTCCCCACACCTTCCTTCGCATGGGTTTCAACAGAAACGGGGGACCCCATTCTTAAATCACTGTGTGGCACTACCACATTCATAGATCCTGTTACCGACTGTACGGCCACCAGACCACCACGGCTCGAGTAGGTCCAGTAACAGAAGACTCGTATCACCGAAGTAATAATATTTACCACGGACCGACTCACAGGCCGCGAATCCCCCGGTTTAACTCACTACAAGCGGCCGGTACTCCACTTAAAGCAGTGATGCACACAGGGGGCCAGATACAATCTCTTTCGCCTCCACACGCTCATACTCCTCACCAGCTTCATCTTCGTCCTCGTCGCCACTCTCCGCTACCCACCGGGCTCATCCCAGGTCCTGCTCGCAGCCGTATTCCTTACTGCCACCAGCTACCTCGCCGCCCAGATATCGACGACGCCTGACGCCCACAGCTACTACCGCGTCCATTCACTCTTTCACAGTCCCACCAGCAACGATGCGTCAGAACCAGCCGATGACGACCTCGAGCGGGATGAGAACCGCTGCACCAACTATCTCCCCCATCTCGTCGCTTTCGGGAGCTTGGGGGCCATCCTCCTCAATGCCGCAACCACTCATCTCCCCCTCTAACCGGTCGAATAACCGAATATGGGCTCGTTCTAGGCAGCGGGCGACCGGTTTCAGGCAGATCTCCAACAAAGTTCCTCAGAACAGTAGTGGAGAAATCCGGGCTTCTGAGAGCTAGCACGCTGCGACCATAGCGATATTCACGGATCACGGGTCACCCATCCCTATCTGATGTGAGTTTCCTCTACTGCAATTTCCAGCCATAGAATAATAGCCGTGACACGATCTTAATCGACGATCTAGTGGAACTATCGTTTGCTCTCCGTGGCTAATCAGCCACCTTTGTTCCCCAGCCCTCTATCTGCGAGTCGCTCGGTGCTTAATTCCTCAAAGTATGAAAAAGCCTCCTGGTAGTGATCGTCGAAAAACGTCAAATAGTCCTCAGACATTGTCAGAGAGCGTTCACAATCGAAGGAACAAGGATAATGCGAGAGGTCCGGCAGGATTGTAAGCAGTCGAGCATCCGTCTCCGCGACCTCATGTTCGGTGAGGTATGCTGTGACAGCATCGAGATAGTCACCGTCTTGTTCTAGATAGTCCGGTGTGGCGGTGCAAAATTCGGTCACACAACATTCCGGATATCCTTCAAACTCGCCCAACGTCCGACAATCACTGGCATCCTCAAGTTTCTCATCGTATTTCTGGACCCAGTCCTGCGTTGCGCCAACAAAGAACCCGATGAGTGTAATCTCTCCGCTGCCATACGTGTCTCCAACCGGCTGCGTGACTTCCCGGGTGAAAAAGGGTGTCTCCAGCTTTAGTAAGATGTCCGTCAATGCTCCCGCACCTTGCGATGCCCCGCCCAATTGCACCGTTTCGTCTGGACCAATATCGTAAACCAGATGCCCATCTTTTTGCCCGGAAGCGACAAGCGCCAATTTATACGGATCCTGGGGATCGATAAACTCTGTGCCGTGGAAAAGAGTGGATATATCTTCCATCGGTTCCCCTTGAGTCTGGTACATGATTTCTTAAATATCTAGCAAGGAGGTTCATTCCCTTGGGGCCGTCGGCCACAGCCACCTAGCTTTGGCGGACATTCTGCTAATACCTCCGGGAAACACAGGTTACAGCCAATGCCCTGACATCGGATATTATCGAAACTCCAGCCGCACTCCATGCACTGATCGGTATTAAACTCCAACCGATGTGCTTGGAACGAGTACCTTGCCAGTACTGCTTGGTGTGTGTTACACGCCGGACAGACCACATCGAATGATTCCCGCCATGGCGGGTTACTCATCTCTCCTCACAGGCCTTCGCCCATACTCCTCGGTTTGTTTCACTACTTTGTAAAGGTTCCACATGGACCGAGATTTATTCCACACAAGCCCGACTATTATCGTGCTAGCTACTACATAAATACCTAGAAGTGGCATGCCAGCCAGGAACTCTGCTGCTAGTTGTGTAGCGGACAATACCATCAGTGCAAATGCGGCGAGATAGAACGTTCCTGCACAATAATATACGCCCAACCGCTGTGTTCGCTCTGAGAAGAAATACGCTGCCAGAAACAGAAACACAGCACTTCCTAACGGAGTCAGTATTAACTGCTTGGACGGAATTATGCTCTCCGGCAGCGCAACAAAGGATATAAACGCTGCAAACGTTGCCAGTAAAAAGTCCCGCGCCCGGTTATTCAGATCATCTACCTTACTCTGTCTGAGGGATCCATGAGTAAGAACTTTCCAAACCACCCTTAGTCTAGAATCTCCCATCTCTTAGCCTCTTCTCGTTGCAAACTAGCATATTATCAGATATAATTTCTTCCCACAATCCGCCCATCCCTTTTGATGCACATTCTTTGGCATTCCTCGCCCTCCGTTTTCACATCCCCGCTTGAAGCATCGGAAGTGCCCACTAACACCGTGTTTAATCATAGCATCCGCACTCCTGCTCTAGTGCGGCCTTATGCCTCTCTCCGCAAGATCAGAGAACGCGGTGCAGCGCCGGACTGCCGACCGGATCGTCTGCTCAACTGAGTCTTATCGACTAGTCCCACCGTCGCTGAAACATTCCGGAGATACCCGGCAACGGCCTTTGGATCCCGGTAGTTGAAGTAGTCCACCGAGTCGGTGGACAGTGACCTGACGCGGCTCGGTGACGGCGATACAGGCTGTACTGCTCTTAGAGATTAAAGGCGTCGCGGATGATCTCTTTGTACCCTGCCGGGATACCGACGTGTTTCTCCACGTGGTCTCCGCAGGCGGTGACAACCGTCGGGGTAGCGATAACCCCGTCTTCTTTTGCCTGCTCCGGGTTTTCAGCGATATCGACGGTTCTGACCGTGATACCGTGGTCGTTACAGAACTCGATGCAGTCGCGGTGCCGATCCCGGAATGCGGGTTGTGCTAGGCTAGAATAGTATAAAGTAACAATTTTCTCCGCCATTACTACACTATTGTTGATGCTGTATTAAGAGGGATAGGGGAAACGGGTTGTGATCTCCTCGCTTTCTATCACGTTCTTGACCTCCATCCCGTTCTCGGTGATCACGTATCGTTTCAGTCGGTGGTCATGGTCGCTTCGCCGCATCTTCCACACTGTCATAGTCCGTTCGATGGTGCTGTCCACGGTAACCGTGTTGAGCAGGATAATGTTATCCGCGAAACTGGAGACGGAGCCAGCGGTCAGTGACCGGACACCGATCAACGCATCGTGGGCGGAGGTCAGAAGCGTGGTAACGGCGTGCGTCCGCAGATTGAGTACCAGGTCATGGACCGTCTGCCCGAAGTCGGCCGGGTCTCCCAGCACGTGCCGCAGCGATGTGAGTGAGTCAACGGCGATCCGGTCGATAGCGTGGTCCTCCACCATGCCGGTGATGCGGGAAATCAGTTCTGGCGGATGATACGTACGTGGAGAGACACAGCACCAGTGGACCTCATCCACGTCCGCGAGATCAAACCGGGCGGCGGTGCTGATCAAGTGATCTTTGCTCTCCTCGAAGTTCACGATCAGGCAGTTCTCCCCTGCTTCTCGCCCTTCATGCACGAAGTGGAGTGTAGACAGGGTTTTCCCGGTGCCAGAGGCCCCGGTGATCAGTGTCGTGCTTCGCTCATAGACTCCGCCGTTCATCATCTCGTCAATCCCGGCAACACCGATGCTGACACGGGTGTCTGCCGTGTCATAGGCGAGATCATCGTTGTCGACGTGGAAGTTGAGCCCGGTCTCGTTGATATGGAACGTGACCACGCGAGAATCGAAGTTGTGCCCCCGCATCTTGACGATGCGAAACAGCCGTTGGGTGCTGCCCCGCACCGGTTCCTGTTGCAGGTGGATGATACCGTCGGCGATGAACTCTTCAACGTCGAACTGGCTGTACCCGTCATCAGGTGCCTCCGAGGTCATGATCGCGGTCACGTCATGGGTGTCGAGCATCGTCCCGAGTTCAAAGACAAACGTGCGGATGAGGTGCTGGTTGTTAATCGCCTGCGCAATCCCCGTGATGGAGTCGAGCACTAACCGGTCGGGCTCCTCCGCGGTAACAACCTGTTCAATCGCGTCAAGGAACTCGTCCAGTGTCTCTTCGTCCCAGTCGTCCTCCGAAATATCCAGGATATCATAGGTCGACCGAAGATCGATGAACCGGATGTTGCTGACTGCTTGACCGATGGTATCGGTGATCGACAGTGTCTGTAGATTGGCCGCTATCTCGGTCACGGGTTCGGTCAGTGCCATGTAGAGACAGTTCTGATCGTGGTGTTCTGTGCCCTGCACCAGCCATTCTAACGAGAGCAGTGTTTTTCCGGTGCCGGACGACCCGGCGAGAAGGATTGTGTGCTGTTCCGGGATACCGCCGTTGAGTATATTATCGAGTGCCGGAATACCGGTTTCTTGTAGCTTCTTTGCCATTCCATCACCACCTGTCTATTCCCCTACCACATTTAAAACGCAAAGTGTTCGACAGTCGAATCGCGTAACTAGGATCAGTGCCGGAAAGCGGTCGTGGAGTTACGCGTCGACCGTCGTCTGGACCTGGACCATGCCGCTGCCACGGACGACAACGTCGTATCCGGCGTACTGGAACGACACTTTGTCGACAGCAGGTTCGGAGCGGGACGTGAATACGTTGTTCAGCGCATCCGGGTTGATCGCCTCATAGAGCGGTGGTAACTCAACCATATCCAGCTTAGAGACTTCAGACACTGCGGAGATCACTGCATAGACCGGCGTATTCTCGGTATCGTGTTCCCATTCGGCAGTCGTAGATAGCGTCAGTTCCGTTGAATCGTCATCCGTACTGACTGGTGTGCCCATCTCTCCCATTGGATGCGCAACTGCACGGGTCCGCTACAAAAGGATTGTCAAACGCTGGAGGAATAGCCACGATTATTCATGTGTGACGCGGCCCTGTCATCATTATTCTTATGTTGCTGACCACCATGAGGGCTGATATGTACGACCTGACCGGCTTCCAGCGCGACCTCCTCTACGTCACCACAGGACTGGAGGACCCGCACGGCCTCGCGATCAAGGACGAACTCGAGGACTACTATGAGAAGGAGATCCATCACGGCCGACTCTATCCGAACCTGGACACGCTCGTTGACAAGGGGCTTCTCGAGAAAAATGCGGCGGATCAGCGGACAAACGTGTACTCGGTTACCCGGCGCGGAACGCGGGAGATCGAGGCACGGCGCGACTGGGAAGCCCAGTACGTCGCCGATCTTCTCTGAACCCCGTGCGGTGAGCTACACAGACCTGGTCTAGTGCATAAGCGCGTTCGTCACAGAGACGGTCATGTGAAGCTGTTGGAACATTCGGTGTGTGACAGGAACAGGGTGGTGACTATTGAGAATGAGCTCAGCACCATGATGTCGTTCGTTTCACGATCGATCCACTGAACCAGCAGCTTCCGTAGATATGCGTACTGCCTGCCTCAATCTCGAACAACGACGTTGAAATATCGATAACGAGTCAGAAGTGAGGAACAAAGGCCGAGTTGCTTATAACCGCACGCCAGCAGATTCTCGCATGGACAGTCGCCCCTCATGTCCCCCTGAGGCGCAAATCCTACTGGTCGAGGACAATCCCGGCGACGTACGCCTCGTCGAAGAAACCTTCCGCGCCGGGAACATCACTAACCGCCTTCACACCGTTACTGACGGCCAAGCGGCGCTCGACTTCATTCACCGCCGAGACGAATACGCGGATGCACCCCGACCAGATATTATCTTGTTAGACCTGAAGTTGCCGCAAGTAGACGGTGAAGACGTTCTGCATCAAATCAAACATCACCCGGCACTCGAACACGTTCCCGTCGTTATTCTGTCGGGGATGAACGCAGACATCGTTGAATCACGCGACCTCGATCACGATGCAGACGAAGACGCGGTCATCCAAAAGCCAGTCGATCCCAGCGAGTTTCTCGAAGTGGTCAGAGAATTTGACAATTTCCGCGTGTCTGCTCCCCGTACTGCTGCGGAGAAGACGGTCGTACGGACTCACTGAGTGGTGGTCGGTGCATCGTGAGTGCTAATTTGGGCGTACCCGAGTTCTCCCGGAACACGGCCGAGCAGGCCCACTCACGCAATCACCGCTCGCTATCGGGCGCTCATTCCCAGCACGCTTCTCATTAGATTGGCTGATTCTCAGTCACTCACGGACAGGGCGGCAACCGAACTCGCTCGATCCAAAATTCCTCCACGGACCGTACTAACTCGATAAACTCCTCAGGACTGGTAGGCTTCGTCAGGTACGCATTCGCCTGTTCCTCGTAACATACAGCCATGTCCTCTCTCGCCGTCGAACTGGTCAGTACAAGCACTGGAAGACGCTGTAATTTGGCGTCACCGCGAATCTCCTGTAACACCTCCAATCCATCTTTCCGCGGCAAATTCAGATCCAACAACACAAAATCAGGGAAGGGAGACGCCTCATCCATCAAGAAATCTATAGCCTCAACACCATCTATGGCAGTATGTATGGTCGCGTCGAAGTCTGCATCCCGAAAGGCCTCGTGAACGAGTCGAACATCCCCTGGGTTGTCCTCCACAAGAAGAATCTCAGTAGTCGAATGATCTTTAGTCACAATAGTGAATGATGCTCCGTTCCGTGGTTAGCAGTACTTTCAGTGTTATAGCTCTTTGCTGTTAAACCTGCTTGCAAACCCCTTTGGGAGGAGAGACGGTGGAAGGGGAAGGATTGTGCCTCTTGGAAGGAGGCAAGCGGCAAATGGGAAGCATCGGTAATTGGTGTTGGCTCTGTTGATTTACTCCGTCGGCCATCAATCTTATTCCACCCCCAGGAGAATCTACATACTGGCGAGGGGGAAGGATCAAACGGAGACCCCCCGACTGATCCACTCCGAGACAGACCTCGCCGCTTCCGAGATCGCCGCAACGCAGGTCAATAGCCATATTGTCACATGCGCTCTCGGACCCATTGACACACCATCTGCGGGATGGACGCCGACCCCCTGTCGGCGTTTTTTGAGAACACGATGAGGGTTCACCTCCCGATTAGGTAGTCGCACAAATTCGGTGGTCGGAACCACTATCGAAAAGCGTGCCACATAGTGAATGACGATCTCTCACGCCGTGTGATTAACTGGCATTCACCGGTCCTCAACGGGCCGAACTACAGTGAGTCGCTCCGCATCTTCTTGATACATATCGATCATGCGTTCGGCCCAAGCGAAGACTTCCTCATTGAGGACCTCTATATATTCAAGTCCCTCCAGTTGCTGTTTCGCCAGAAACACGGTCTCATCCAGGATGAACAGGTTACACGGGATTTGGCCGTCGTAGAGGTAGAGGTCGGCGCCAGCATCGAGGTACTGCTGCCATCGATCCTGTCGTTCGACATCCGTACAGAGGTAGGAGATGACACCAGGGGTGACGACGTGCTCCGTAGAGAGGGGTCCCTCCAGGACTCCGTCATGCAGTACTTTCTCGAATCCCAGTGTCGGGGCGATATTGGTCAGGTTCCGGAATTCGGTGGTGTCACGGAGTTGCTCGGTTGCGTACGTGTCCGGTGCCACCGCCTCGTTCTGTTCAGGACCCACGATGATCGCGTCCTGAAAGTGGTGCAGTCCGATCGTCAGCTTTTCGCGGGGAAGCCAGCGCACCGCTGAATCGAGGGCTTGTATCGCTTGGATCGCACCGACGTATCGGTCTGTTTCAGCGGCCAGTAGCTCACCGACTGGTGTTGCCACGTACGTCCCGTCGATTGTTCGCTCGGCCCATCCACGATCAACCAACTCGGTCACAATCCGTCGGAGCGTTGATCGTGGGACGTCCGTTTCCTCCGCCAGTTCACGTGGCTCGTATTGGTGTTGGGTCAGCACGTGAAGGATTCTCAGTCGATTTTCCGACCGAGAGAGATACGCCATCTCCTCCAACACCCCGTCTGGAAGCGGGTCGGCGTCACTGAACATAGTCTCAGTCCCATGCTAGTGAGTATCAATGTTCGCACCGTGGGCGGATGGCCAACCCGTGGAACGATGCTCAGCGAGTAACTGGATAGTCTTCCCTGTTCGAGTATTTGGCGAGGCCCAGAGGTGATCCCTCTGGATACGAGGGAGTCACGCTATGACGCTTGCAACCATTCCACGGTACGATCCCGATCGCGTCGCGACCGTCGGGGACCACGCGGTTGTTGTCGGGGCGAGTATGGCCGGGCTGAGTGCGGCTCGAGTACTTGCCGACGGATTCGAGCGGGTAACGATCGTCGAACAGGATCCACTCCCGGACGAGCCAGTCGCCCGAAACGGAGTCCCCCAAGCTCGCCACGTGCATCTCCTCCTGGAGGCCGGGCGGGCGACGTTGGAAGACCTCTTTCCAGGCTACTGTGAAGACCTCCTCTCGGCTGGTGGGCTGGTGATCGACGGCCTCAGCGATATCATCCATTACGAGGAAGGTGACTACCTCGCCGACGGACCCTGCCGCATGCCGATCCACTTCGCCACCCGCCCCTTGTTCGAGCAGATACTTCGCCGGCGAGTGGCCCGTCTCGACGCTATCACCCTCCGGCCGGATTGCCAGTTCGTCAAGTATATCGTCGCCGAGGAGGCACCAACCGTCGGCGGCGTGGTCGTCCGAGAGAAGGGGACGGAGCAGGAGCGGCTCACTGCCGACCTCGTCGTAGATGCCACCGGTCGGACGTCGCGAACGCCGACATGGCTCGAGAACCACGGGTATTCCAGGCCCCCAGTCGACGAGGTGCGTATCGATGTCGCATATAGTACGGCCACAGTTGAACGCCCTGCGACCGATCGGCGAAACATCTTCGTTCCGCCTTCTCCACCGCGTACGCGGGGCGGAGCGGCGTTTCCGATTGAGGACGGCCGCTGGCTGGTAACGCTCTTTGGCGTCCATGGCGACCGGCCTCCAACGGACGTCAACGAGTTCAAATCGTTCGCGGCAAGCCTCCCTACGCCGGACTTGGAGCACATCCTCGAGAGCTGTCCGTGGGTCACTGAGGACATTTCTCACTATCCGTTTCCCTCCAATATTTGGCGCCATTACGAAGAACTCGATCGGGTCCCTGAGGGCCTAATCGTGACCGGGGATGCGATCTGTAGCTTCAACCCGCTGTACGGCCAGGGGATGTCGGTAGCGGCGTTAGAATCGTTAGTCCTGCACCACGAGTTGGCATCGACGGCTCTGGAGACACTTCCAAAGCGCTTTTTCGACCGAACTGACTCAGTTATTGCACCTGCGTGGATGACGGCTGTCGGATCTGACTTCGAGTTCCCACAGACGACTGGCCCAAAGCCTCGTGGGACAGCCCTCATCAACCGATACATGTCTCGGCTGTTTCGGAAGGCGCAGTCTGATGGCCAGTTACGGGAGCTGTTCTATCGAGTTCTCATGATGGAGGAGCCACCGGAGTCACTCTTCCACCCTACCGTGGTTTGGCGCGTACTCAAGCCACGGTTCTGAACGCACGCACCGCCGGATCACGTCGTAGGCAACGTTGCTGGGTCAAGCAACTCGGCACCGGTCCGATACTCTTCATATAGCGATTCGGCCCACGACATCACGGCTCGCTCTTCGGTTACCACCACGCCTCGAACCACCACTTCATCCGCATGGTGCTCCCCTAACCAGATCATCACGGCTTCATCGACGATATGCATACTGATTGGAACGTCTCCGGTGTATCGCCAGACGTCCCCTCTCTCTGCTGGCGCACGCCAGTGTGAGACCACCTCTGGTTTCCCGACAAGAGTATCAAAAAAACTGGCTTGCATAACGGCTTCACAATCCAGTTGTCCCGCGAGAGCTTGCTCGTTAATGAGTGCCGTCAGTCGGGGGACACCGGTCCATGCAAGTGTACGTATCTCAGTCGTAGCCCGGATCCGTTCGGCCACGTAATCAAACGGTTCAGTCGGATTCGACGGTGTCCCCGTTATGAGATCGGCGTCAGCGAAATAGCGGTAATCGAGTGAATGAGCAGGCGGTGGAAGCCACTCAATCGCCTCGCCAAGGTGTTGCACTCCCTCTACTGTCCGGAGACAGGCACGAACTTCCTCGAGCATGATCCGTCCCTCGTCCGTGAGTTCATATTGGCTGCCCTCAGAGTCGATCCAGCCCCGTGATTCACCGTCATTGAGAATACGCGTGACGGTTGATCGCGAGGCACCTGTTTGCTCCGCGAGGCCACTATTTGTGGGTATCCCGGTGGAGAGTGCTTCGAATACGCGGACGCTGTTTGCCGAATTTGCGAAGAACTGAAGCGCTTCCAGTGCAGACTCCATGATGATTGTTGCCGTTTCCCACTCCTACGACTGGTTCACATCTAAGAGTTGTCCCTGTCGGTGGACCAACCAAGAGATCACACCGGTTTCACCGGCCACCTATCTCCCGCCAGTTCAGCGGGCTGCTAATGGTTTCGGGGGGTGAGCAAATGCCCACGGAGTAATGCTAACCACGCACGTCACGGAGAAGAACCTGGTGAGCTACCCAATGGCGGAAACCACCACCTCCGAGCTTGAATCGCTCATGAGTGACTACACCGCATTGTGGAACGGTGATTTCTCGAAACTGGACGCGGTTGCCGAGTCAGTCGATGTGTATCATCACGCCGCACCAGATGGTGAGATTCACGGCCGTGAGGCGTTGGAAGCGTTCATCCGCGAGTTCCATTCAGGATTCCCGGACTTCAACATCACCGTCGACGAGTGGATCAGCAGTAACGGTATCGTCATGAAGGAATGGACAATGACTGGAACACATGAAGGGGAATTCACTGGTATTCCCCCGACCGGGCACGAGATTGAGTCCACAGGGATGGCGAAGATCCTGGTTGCAGACGGGAAAGTGCAAGAAGACCGTCTCTACTACAACCCCCAAGTAACGATTGAACAGCTTGGTCTCATAGATGACTGAGCGGCGCTATTTGATCGGGTGCTTCGTTGTGTGAATCGCTACGGTCGGATTTTATTTTCGTTCCTTCATCTGAATCTAGCGGACACTCCGAGTGATACACGGATCGTTCAAGACCGAGTATGAATTCCCAAGGCATTGTATTACGGTACCATATCCCGTGATAGAGAATGGAGGGGGAGACAATGGCAGAAACGACAGTAGACGCAAAAGAGCTCGTGAACGAGTACGCTGAAATCTGGAACAACCAAGAAGTCTCACGGTTCTCGACTGTTGTTGCTGAACCGTTTACGTTTACGTCCCCGACCGGTGGCACGGTCGAGGGTCGTGCGAACTTCGAGGCCTATGCTCGAGAAATCGCGGATGCATTTCCGGACTTCCAGATAACTGTCCATGAACTACTTGCAGACGAAGATTTGGTGATGGCAGAGAGTACACTGTCGGGTACTCACGAGGGAGCACTCGACGGGGTCCCACCGACGCATGAAACGTTCGAGGTGCGAGATATGGCACGGTTCACCATCAAAGACGGCAAACTGCAGGAAGAGCGTGTGTTTTTCGACCAGCAGGACTTCCTCAGCCAACTCGGACTTCTTAACGAGTAACTCCAGTTCTTCTTTTTCCGCTATATTGAAGCGAGCAGCAAGTACAGGAGGGGCTAGTGATCAGGGAGGACTTCGCCTCTCCGGATGTTGCCAGGATCAATCTCCTGCCGATAGAGACACTATGCCGCACATAGCACCCAAATTCACTTCGGCTTTCAGGACCTGTTCAAACAACTCGGCCTCACCGGCCAGGGATCCTCTTTCCCGCGACGCAGAGATGAATGCAACCCATCTAATCAGTGATACATGGTAACAGCTACCGTGATAGAGGACGTACAGGGGGGTAGCGCTCACAGCGCAGACACGCTGGGATCGGGATACGTTGTGTGAGACGCAGGGAGGGAGAAGCCACATGGCTAAAACAACAGGGTCGGATGATGAAAAAGAGGTAGTGACAGTAACGTCCGCAGATGGGACTGAAATTGCGTACGAGCAGTCGGGAAGTGGTCCGCCGCTCGTACTCGTCCACGGAGCTATCTTTGATCGTGCGATATGGGAACTCGGTGATGTCCGTTCTACGTTCGCGGAACAGACCACGGTCTACGCCATGGACCGACGGAATCACGGCGACAGCGAGTCCTCTGACGCGATCAGTCCGGAAGCACAGTTTGCCGACGTGGTCGCGGTCGTCGAGTCGATCGACGGCCCGGTACACCTGCTTGGTCATTCCGCAGGAGCCAACTTTGCATTGGGGGCGGCCCCGCGAACCGACAATCTACGTAGCTTAATCCTGCATGAGCCCTTCGGCCCATCTGAAGAGCGTGTAGCCGGCATCGAAGAGACGATCGCAGAGATGCTGGCGTTGTTAGACGCGGGGCAGAACGAGCAGGCGCTCGCACTGTTCCTTGACGATGTCGCTCAATTTGCGTCGGATGAACTTGATGAGATTCGCTCGGCGCCGATCTGGGACGCGCATGTGGAGACGTTCCCGCACACCCTCCTGCCCCTGTTAGAAGCGGGTGGGGAGTACGAGTGGGATCTCACACCGTTCGCAGACCTATCCACGCCGACGTTACTGCCCGTCGGGAGTGAGAGCGGGCACCTCAAAGATATGAACGAAGGACTTCACGACACGTTGCCGAACAGTCGACTTGCTACCTTCGAGGGACACGGACATGCGGCGCATCTCGTCGCACCAGACCGCTACACCGACGAGGTGCTGTCCTTCATCAGCGCAGCAGACTGAGCGGTGACTTCACCTACACCGCCCCCGTAGTGCATTCAAGTCTGCCAAAAAGTGAGGCACTTTTTAAGAGACGGCTGATTACCCGATTACAGCTCTGGCACCTACGTGACCTCTGCTGAGCGATCTCCGCTTCTCCCAGGTCAAGCCGGGTTTTGTACCGCATTCGCGCTGTGTACGCTGTATACCACTGAAATATATCACCGTCTGAGTATTCCAACAGATCCGGTTACTTGGCGTCCGATACCCCGCTGGGACCGACCCACCGCTCACACCACGAGCTCGGGATACCAATACCGATGCGACTCACCCCCGCCGGGTACGGCTGGCCCGGTCTCACCGATATCGTCCAGATATTGGCCAGGTATCTGGAATTGGAACCACTGTCTGCCGTGTCTGGAAGAAGTTGGGCGGTTTGTGGTGGCCTGTGACTACTACGGTCAGGGCAGAGATTTTCGGACTTCTGAATGCCAGCACGTTGCGACTGTAGCAATATTATAAAAATGTATAGTAGTACTGGGGTATCATGCCACAGATCACCATTACGATCGACATCGATGACGATGTCGGGGACGTGCAGATGACGGTCGACGAGATTCATGCCGACGGAATCACGGTGTCACGAACACGGGACGATCCTGCCCGCCCCTCACCATGACGACCTCTTGTTCCGTCGTCCCCTTTCTCTGGTTCTCTCTACTAGTTTCGTTCAGCCGAACCAGCCTAACTCCTGTAACGACGCGTTCTCATCGCCGCAGACTTCGCTAACCGTCCTAACTGTGACGCAGTCCTCCAACAGGTCGTGCTCTGCCAGCCGCTGCTCCAGTCCCTCTTTCACCGTTGCGTTTCGGCAGACAACCCAGACCGCATCGAACCCCTGCTCCCGATGCTGCTGAACGTGCTCGACCTCCCGCGGATTGTCGCCCATCGCGACTTCCACCACGAGTTCCGTCTCTTGCATGTTGACGTAGACATCCGCGTCGAACAGTTCCCGTTTTGCGGCCCAGCTCGCTGCTTCGAACAATTGGACGAGCCGGTGCTGCCAGTATCGGTGTTCGATCCCGCCACGTCCCTTTTGTTGTATCTCCAGATCGAGCTCAGTCCCCGCGTACGTCCGGCCCCGATCAGTTAGATCCAGCAACTTATGGTTCTCGCCATCCACTGTTATCGGCTGTTCCTCCACCGCTCCGGCCTCAACGAGCTCGGTCTTCGCCTTGTTCCCCTGGTAGACGTTCTCGAACCGGTCATACCGCTCCGTCAATGGTGTAAACGGGTGTTCGACGATATCGGTGAGCAGGCGTTCCGCCGCTGCCGACAGCTCAAGATCGTCCTGTGGGTCGTCCGGGATCACCGGCTCATCGGTCTCCGTCCCGGATGAGGTGGCCTCTTGCAGGAACGCCTCCGGCTGGTCGCGTGGCGTCGCCGATAGTTCGTTCCACTCCTGCTGTTGTATCTTCTGAAGTGCTGTATTGGAGATGGTTTTCTCCAGTTCGTAGTTATCGAGGTGGACCGGGCACGGTTCACGGTTCCCGGTCTGGACGATGGCCTCGCCCGTCCCTAACCGCTGGGCAGCCGTGGCCTGCCGCTCGGACAGATCCATCGCCGCCGCCACCTCCCGAAACTGGGTGGCATCCCCGGTTGCGAGCAACAGCTTCGTCCGCGTGTTCGCCTTGATGCTGTCCGTCAGCTTCGTTGCCTCCTGGTCCGCCACGACCAGTCCCTCGCCGAACTCCCGCATCTTCGCGGTGAGGTTGTCGATCGCCGGGATACCGGCCGCGTCCTGCCGCTCCTTGTACACGCTGAACACCTGCTTGCCCTCGTCCAGGAAGAAGACGTGTCGGAGATCGCCACCACGCTGGTTTTGCGCCACCCGGTACTCGTACACCGCGGCGAACAACGTCTCCATCAAGAAGTTCTGGAGATCGGTGCCCAGCCCGTCGAACTCGAACACCACGTTCCACTCCAAGAGCTCCGTGAGCGGGTAGCCTTCACTACAGTCGAAGACCGTGCCCGCCGTCAACGTCATTGCCTCTAACCGGTTCAGTACGGTGTCCCGGTAGTTCGCCGCCTTCCGCACGTAGTTGATCTTGTCTGCCTCGATGAATTGCTGCAGCTCGTGGAGACTTGGATACGGTGGCTCCACCGCGTCAAACAGACCGTAGAGTCGGTAGAGGTCGATCACCTGCCGCATCAGGTAGTTCTTCGACCCGGACAGCAGCGCCGTGGCGTGGCCGAACATCTCGCTGAACACCTGCGCCCACCGCCGCGGCCCTACACCCGGCGGCGGCTGCAACGGGTTGAAATTGAGTTCGGACCACGGCAGCACCAGCAGGTCCTCATCGTGGCAACGGTGCCGGTAGTCCTGTTTCAGGTCGAACACCCAGTACGGGACCGTGATCTGGTCCATCAAGTTGTAGAACAGGGTCGTCTTCCCGGCCCCGGACTGCCCGATCGCCAGCAGATGCTCGGTGAGATCATCTTGGAGCAGATCGAAGGTGCTGCCGGTGATCGTCGTTCCAAGCGTAAGCCGGTCCTGGGCCGGTGGCACGACCGGTGAAACATCATCAAACGGATGACGATACCGCTGGATGGCTCGTGTCGCAAGCACTTTCTCGGTCTGGCGTTTGAAGAAGGGATTCTGTGAGGTAGTAGTTGCGGCCAGCAGCGTCTGTACTGTCGGATCGTGCAGCAGGTCCGTCTGCCTGGCAAACCGGAGAAGTCGTTCCAAGTTCGGGGGGCGGTCCATGTCCTGTCTGCGTGCCACGGATGACAACGGTCGACCGGAGGTATTTGTATCACACATGAGAGCAGGTTTCCAGTGGTTGGACGTCATGATAATCTGGTGGATTAATAGGAATTCACACAAGAGATAGCAGTAATGGGGGTAGAGAGCGCCCGTCTTTCGATGGATCAGCCTTCTTTGCCAGTTATGCTTATGAGAATTAATCCTTCAATCCAGTGCGGAGGGGTCGGAGCATGGAACCGGTGAACCCAGATCCGGAACTGCAGGAGGCGCTTTCGCCGCGGTCAAAGAAGTTCCTGGAACGGTTATACACGGTCTTTTCCGGGGAATCTATCGACGTGAAGAGGGAAACACTGATCGAGATCATTGCTGATCGGCATGAAGACCAGCTCAGAGCGTTTCTTGATGACTATGAGAAACTGAGTGATCGGAACGTGAACCGGCGGTACGGGGAAGAGTACCTGCACGAATCTCTCGGGATTGACCGAGAGAAGTTGGACGTGAAGAACCGGTATGAACTCTTGCTGGTGTTGTATGAGGAGGACCGGGCCGACAAGCTCGACTCGTTGATCATCCGGTCGGAACTGTTTGCCGTGAAAAACGAACAGGAGTTCCAGCTTGACGAGGAGCTCGACCTCGCGAACATTGAGGAGCGGGTGAGGCGGTTCCTCCGCCACACGAATCAGGAGGAGCAAAAGCTGGATCCGATGGCGATCACGGTCGACGCGGACGGGGACTCGGCAGCGCTCGACATCCACCAAGAATACGGCCGGAAATACGCAAAGACGTTCGCGTTCCGTAAGACGGCATCGCAGGACTGCCCGGTGAACCCGGACATCACGGGCCGCCAGTACTACCCCTTACGGAACATCACGATCGGCATCGATCAGACTGATGATGGTACAACGATCACCTTCTCCAAAGCAACCGATAAATGGGAAGAAACGATCGAGGATCTCTTCTCCCACGTCTTCGACGTCGACGACCTCTTTGAGCGGCTGGAGGAGACAAAAGCGCCGGGCGTCGAACAGATCCAGCAGGGCGCCAAACAGGCGGCCGAGGAAGACGAGGCCGATACCGCTGATTCCGTCCGGGAGCTCGTTGAAACCCGGAAAGAAAGCGCTATCGAACAGGTCCATGAGCAGGACGACCCGGACGAGATCACGGAGGACCTGGAACAGCGACTGGAGTCGGTCCAGCTCGTGGGCTATACCGTGTCCGACGACCAGTCAACCGGCACCCACGAATTCACGATTATTGCAGATAATCTGGACGAACTGTTCGAAACGGTGGAAGGGATCGAACTCAGCTTCGAGGAGTATCTGGAGAAGGCCGAGGAGGACAACATCCGGCTGGTCCTCCGGATCCAGAACGAACTGGTCAAACTCGATTCTGCCGACTGGAAACCGCTGCGTGGGAACCGGATCGCGGCCGAGAACAAGAAGGCGATCGAAACCCTGCTGGGGGATCTCGATGAATAACGAGTTGCTTGAACCGCTCCATACGGTGATCACCCGCGGGAAGCCCGTGCCCCGTGAAGACGTGCCCGCCGCCCTCGAGGCAGGCCGGTTCATCGTTGAACGCGTCCAGGAGCCAACGACCTGTCCCACATGTGGCGAAGGCGTCATCCTTGTCGATGATACCGAGGACCGGTTTGAGATCCGGTGCCACAACAATCACTTTGAAACGATTCCGACGGCCGACCGGTTGCGGTACGCGCCCGATTTCGAACAGGTGCTTTCAGCGGTCGCCGCCGACCTTGGCCAGACGGTGGTCGCGTTCGACGGCCAGCATCTGCCACGGTTTGCCCGGGCTGAGACAGACCAGGGAACAGTGCTCTATCTCATCTATGCCCCGCGGGACTATCGTGCGACGGTGAAGCAGATCTACGAGGACGCGATCGACCGCGGACAGCCCGCCCTCCTGATCACGCCCCGGGACGAGATCACTGATATCGTGGAACTGCAGTTCCTGTTCTCGGTCGGCCACCTCGTTCAGGCCGTCCCCTTCACCAAGCTCGACAATCCATCGCTGCTGAACCAGACGCTCAAAACTGCTGAAGAGGTTGAAGCACTCGGGCAGGATGTCATGGAACAGCGGTTTGCGTCCTCGCCTGGTATGGTCCGCGAACGCGCCAACGCGAACCCTCAGTATATTCTGTCGATCCTGTCGAACATCCGTATGCTCCGGGAAAACGGTGAAATCACGCCGGGTTCTGGTGACCTCCTCGAAGAGACGGCGGAAGCAGTGTTCATGCACCTGTTCCCGACACAGCCGGACCGGGGCGGCGAAGCCGACGTAGGCCAAAACCTGCCGGACAACGTGTTCTACCTCTGGGAAGAAGGTAGCTACAAACACACGGACTACGAACCCGTTCTCGGAATCGTCGACACGAAATCGGGGAGTACAGCGAATTTCGCCAAAGAAAAGGCCGCTGGAAAACACGATAACTACCTGGATTTTGCGCGGAAGCTTGCCTTCAAACAGGGGGCCGTCGCCCACATCTTTGTGGTCCTCGATATCGACGGCCAGCAGGAGATCAATTACTTCGACCGGATCAGAGAGGACTATGCGGAGAACATGTACATGGTCGTGCTCACCTTGGACGCGTTGACTACCATCTTTGCCGCATACCTCTCCTCGGTTGTCTCCAACGAATTGAAACTCGGTGCCACGAGTTTCACGCGAGCCATCTATCCCTTCTTCCACCGCGACACCTTCAATGCCGACCAGCACACCGATCTCCGCCGCCAGTTCCGGACCGTTGGCCGATTCCAGGACGACTACCAGATGGCGCTGCTGGAACGCTCTGACCTCTTGGTCATCAATCGGGACACGGTCATCACCCGGTTCCGAAACCTCGTCGACGAAGACACCGAGATCGAGGAAATACTTGGCCGGTACTTCAAATAACCAATGGCAGTCGGCGCATCACCGTCACGGCCTACCGCCTGTCCCGCCACTCAAGAAACGCTTGCTCCGTCTCTGTGCGGTACGCTAAGGTGCAGTCGGCATACGTCTCAACGATCGATTCTTCCAGCTGGTCTCGTGACCTGATGTCGGCCCCGTCTACCGCGTACACCGGGTCATCCGGCTCGTGGACCGCCGGCCCGTACAGGTCGATCGGCTCGGTGTCCGGCCACACACTGCGGTCCTGCCAGAACCGTTTAATCTCGTGGAGCGATGTTCTAACGGTTTCACGGATGGACAGGTGGTCGGCGGACTGCCAGCCGTCCGGGTGCCAGTATTTTCCGTAGTATGCGGCTTTCTGTACGCCGTTCCAGTCCAGGCCCACGATGTCGGCTGGTGGCTCATTGGCGAGTGTCGGTTGGGTCAACCGGTCGATCACCGTGTACTGCTCGTACGGGCTGCCACCGAGGAGGTGGACCTTCTGGTCGCGCCATGCGCTGTACTCAGCGATATCTTGTGCCTGGATATCAGAATACCCCATGGCGTACCCGAGCGTGATTTCGTTATCGAGGACGTCGATGGCTGTCCGGCACTTTGGGACGACCACGTACTCCTTGTGCGGATAGTCGTCCGTTAGTTGCCGCACAGCGTCGTTCAATGTCTGCGCCTCCTCCGCTGTATAGGCGTCACCGAGGACCGCAACCGAGGGATCATGTCGCTCAAACCGCTCCAGGTAGCGATCGAGATTCGAATCACGAAAATCATTGTCAAGGATCACGACCGGAAGCTCAACGTTTGGATACTGCTCACACCGATAGCTGTAGTCCTCCCTGACACCCGGTGCGAACCCCAGTTCATACGCATCGGTCGCAAACGGATGCCGATGCAGAAAACCGATATAGTCTGCTTGTTTCGCTGCCGTATACTGGATGACGAGCCACCAGACAGGCGCCGGGCAATCCACGGTTTTTGATCTGCGGAGACACCCCACTTCTCGTGTATTTGGTCTGACGTATCAGTATCAGTACTGGCTCTCAGAAGCGCTTCTACTGAGATCGATTCCGTGACCGTGGAGACACCTGTAAAGGTGCCTGCTATTCCCTATCCGGCTGATCAGCGTGTTCGATATGGTCGCCGCGGATAATCTGTTTCATCGAGGCACACTGAGCAGTGTCGACCGTATGGATCTCTTGGGCGGCAGCCAGTACCATCGTCACCTGTAACGGGGAGAGTTCTTGCCGTAACTGCTTGAGAAGCGCCGTCGCTTCCTCTGCGAGATTGATGCGGTCTCCCATCGGAATCCTCCACAGCAGCGCTGTCACCAGATATTTTTAACCTGCCTGGTGATTTCACCGTGATCGGGCCTGATGGAACCGGACACGCCGTGAATCCGGTTGTCCCAGTCCGCGTTTCGGATGAGTACGTCTGCACCGGGTTTGTCACGGATTGGCAGCGGCGGATTCTCCTGTCCGTCGTTTCACCGTGTAATAGATGACAGGATCAATCTGACGCCACATCCGGTCCGTCTCGCGTTCGTCCATCTCCACACTGTCAACCGTACCGACATCGCGAGTATACCACGACATACTATCTACACATAGGTGGTTCCGGTCCTAAGTTATCCATAAGAAGACACCGCGGTTCGTATCCCAATCAGTGGCTTTGCTCACTAACTTATATACAACGTGTCACAGAACTTTTCTTGTTCGCTTCAAAGGCCGGAGTGAGTGATGTAGGTGAATGATGTAATCCTTCTTAAGTAGCCGAGATTTCTATTCATTCGTATGCTATTGTGGACATGGGGTCCTAAACCCACTGACGGGTTTGTGACAGCCATCTGTTGGATTCGAGGACATGATTGGCCACACGACGCCAACGAAGATGAGCGTGCTGGCGGAAACCGATGTAATAGATGTAATAAGAAAAAGGCGTGAAGGCTTCGAAGAAACCTCCAGCACCAGTTTGCGAAATAATTCAATACGAATCCAATGTTCAATTCGCATGAGCTATCTAACAAACGATTCGCTGAAAGAGGGATGAAAATGCCGAAGATTACACAGTAGCTGTAGTGAAGACTACGAGGGATCTAGCTGCCTTTCTCCCCTCCACTCAATCGGAACTTGTACTCCCTCTGTTTAAAGTTCGAATTCGATATCGGTATCGGCCAACTCTGTGGCCCCGTTGTTGACCGCCTGCTCGACCGAGCACTGGTCCTTCATGAGGAAGACGTGCTTGTTACCGTGACTCCGCTGCAGGACCTCCGGTCCTTCATTTACACCACGTTCAATTGGATAATATATAAAATATTCTCTATCAATATATTCAATATTGATGGATAATAAAGATAGCTATTTGGATCGTGAAATCGAGCGGTTTGTTGATGAGAGACTCGGATATTCGAATGAAGATGTTGACTGGGATTTAGGCTGTTTGGACAACGTCAGGGATCGGCTTGAGGAACAGGTGGAGGAGTTATCGTACCAACTTGCTGATGCATATATGTCGGCTGATGAGCCGACAACGGTGCTGATAGGGACAACGGAAACAGTCTATGATGACGTGAGACAGCAGTGTACGGAAAAGGGATACGAGTTTGAACAGTTCCAGTACGGCAGCTTCCAGATCAGGGATGTTTCCCAAGAAGATATCGGCGACCTGCTTCAAACGATCCGGCCACGGAACATGGAGACCGTTATCGATCAGATGGATGGCCCACGGTCCGTCAGTCTGACCGCAACAGCTGACCGGTATGAGAGTGTTGCCTCGTACTGGGCGGCCGCAGGTTACGATCCCGTACGACTCTCGCATAACATACTGTATATCTCCGAAATGGCGCCGGCCGATATCGATGAACTCATCCATATGCCCGGAGTTGAAGCCGTAACAGGCAGCGACCCGCCGCCCATCTGACAGCGCTGGTTACTGATCACCGTCCGATGGTATTAGGATATGCGCTGGTAGATCCTCACCGCTTGAGGGATTCTGCTAAGCTAATCAAGCTAGGTCATATGTTGTACAAACAACAGGGGAGGTATGAGCGTGAACGTGGCCGGCGGTTTCCCTCCGGTCCTCTTATGCTTCATCATGTTCCTCTGGTATCGGAAGGGCGTCGAGCATCTCGCGGTCCTGCAGGGTCATGATGTGCTCGTATTTTTCCACTCGTCGGCGTTTATCGTGGGTGCCAGAAGGTGATTAATTCTATGTGTCCATGCCTGGATTTGACCGCCTCATCCCCTTCCATCTCTAATCTGAACAGCGCCCGCCTAGTGTATGGAAAACACTACATATATCGATCTGGATAATCGCCCGTAAGAGATGGTTCTTCTCTTCTCCTCTATAGAGATCCTTTGTTCCTTATTTTCTGGTCGGCCGCCGATCACAGCGCTTGCCCCGGTTGTAGCACTCGCAGCCTTAAGTGGGGGGATGACACGGTATATTCTCGGTCTGGTGAATGAAGAGGCGAGGAATGGCCGTCAATGGAAAAAGGCCAAGTATGAAAATGATCTTACTATTGCAGTCACAGGCTTTTTATGTTCGCTATTCAGCATTCTCACCTTCTTTTTAGCTACTGTAGGGTATTGGACCTGTACATTTAATCTTCTCACAGGGGTATTTTTATCGTGTTGTGTGGTCCTGACGGGTGTAAGTATCTTTTTCACCTCTCGCCACGTCAGGGAATGACAGCATGGCGTGGTCGGAAGAGTATCCCGAGGCGGCACCGTCCGCTGAAGATCTCCAAGCGACCGGGCGGCATCTCACCCCAGATGTTAGAAAAGAACTGAACTATGTTTGTGACGACTGTCACGATAAGTTAGAAGAATTCATTGCTGATGCAGAATGTGCAACACCGGTCTCTGCGCTCCCGACCCATGTTATTGCTTCAATGATTGGATTTGGCGCGAAGCAAGAAATTGATTCCCTCGAAAAAGCATACGATCAGAATATTGATATTAAAGATCTGAATGATACGCAGAAAGAACTCTCCTATGAGTATATTGGGTTGAAAGGACTGGGAAATGGTTCGGAGGAAAATTAGAACCAATCAACGAGATCTTCAACAGCAAAAAGGTATTTTCTTTCCTCAACGGCAATCCGCCGTTCTCGGGTTTCAATATCATCGCCGTACATCTTCTGATGTTTCTCCTGAATGTAATCGAGACCTTCTAACACATCATCAATATCTAAAGATGAGGGCACCCCTTTCTGGAGCTGTTTCCTTCGTTCATCAGAAGTATCAATAGGGTCAAAATATCCATCAATTTTGGCGTCAAGCTCCGAGTGGTCTATCCCGTACTTTTCCATGAAGGAACGCGTCTGAAAAAGGTTTACTGCATCAAGGGCTGACAAGTCATCGATCAAACGGTAATGATTCTTCAAAATATCTGTTGCTTTATCGGGATAAGTGTGCTCTTCACCGATCTTTAATACGTCTTCTACTTCGTAGAATTCTAAAGGGGTTCCCTCCTCCACTTTCCCGGCATATCGCTCCAACCGTTTCTCCACCTCTTGGTTATTACCCTTGTTCGAATCTTTATAACGGTCGCGAACCCGCTTTTTAACCATCGTTAACGGGCTTCGTTCAGAAAGATAGATATTCCCACCTTGTTCCTGGATAAGCGAATAGGCGTCCTGAGAAAAGTCATCAACAACTGCATTAATAGTGTGTCGGAGTTGGCCGCCGCCAAGTAGCTTAACGATATCTGCTTCGTATGCGTCTTCAACGATCTCTCTGATATCAATCCAAATGCCCTCCTCGGTTTCCTTGGCCAGCCCTTCGGCCCGATATATCTCGATATCTTCATCAAGCTCCTGTATATTAATTGAGATTACCTCTTCTTTGGCTTTCTCGGGGCGATTGAACCCGTGTTTCCCCCGAGATTCCTGCTTATGAAATTCATGGTTTGATCTGCCAGCCTTTCCCCGGCCGCCACGGTTACCAGCCCCACGGCGGTTCTTATGGCTACCGCCGCCGTGCGTTCGTGAACCGCGTTGTCGCCGTCTTTTAGTCATGGGTCTTATCTGTGGTAATGGATGAAGTAGTCCCTAGACCAGTATCCAATGTCGGCCATTCACAACTGCTTCATGGTTTGATACTGGTTTATATATAATGGATATTATTGCGGTGAGCGATATTGCTGCATTTTCAACCTGCTGGCATCCAACCGTCAACATAAACAAACGGTAGTTTCTTGATACTCAGGCCTCTCTTGAGTATCACAGATAGCCCTCATTTGCGGTCGGCGCTAGCTCTTCTCAATACCAGATCCGTCACTGCTTCGCAGATCGGTCGTCTGCCGGGGCTGCAGGCCACACCACCACCTTAGTTATCACGATCGTGTTAGAAACGGGGACCATCGATATCGGACTCGGTCAAGGGTATCGCACCCCGGTTCACGGCCTGCTCGACCGATCGCTGGTCCTTCATGAGGAAGATGTGTTTGTCGCTGCGGCTCCGCTGCAAGACCGCGGCCTTGAACAGAACGGTCGGGTGCTCCGTGTACTTCGGGTAGACGACGCAGAACGGCTCCAGGTCCCGAACTACAACCGGTTCGTAAAAATGGTCCTCAAGGACTTCCTTGACGTCATTAAACGCGTCCTGTGGGACTTCGAACCGGTAGTCGTCCTCGTTGTAGTAGGGTCGGAGTGCGTCAAACATGTTGTCCTCGTCGAAATACGCTTTGAACAGGTACCGATCACCGACCAAGAACACGTAGAGCGGTTCGCGGTCCACGTCAAACGTCGGCATCTTCCTGCGAATATTCCCCGTGAGGTCGTTTAACAGTTGTCTCGCCGTGGTCCGGTAAGATTCATCGCGTTTCGACATTGCTGGATGCCACTCCTGCTCTTCGGCGTCGAACGTGACCGGCGTCCACTCCACAGTGTAGCCGTAGCCGACGCGCTCCGGCCGGATCCAGATCTCGAGAGGTTGCTCCTGGTCGACGACCAAGTCGGCGATGACCTGCGGGAGATCGTCACGGGCCACCCCGCCCACTGCACCGCCGCGCGCCGCGGCATCCGGATCCTCGTCGCTTATCGTCCATCACCTCCATCACTACACTCGGTCCGTGCAGTTGAGGCCGACTCATCGGTGTCCCGACTGCGTGACTGCTCCGCCTGTGTATATTCGATCGCTTCCATGACCTGTGTATGATCCGGTCCTCGCTGTCTCCGGTAGTCGGGAGGATCAGCGTTGTCCACGGCCCACGTCGCTGCCATGCTCAACTCCCGTCCTTGGTATCGGTCCGGGTTGCCGGTATCGTCCCGCGTTTCCAGGTAGTCCCATACCGTGTCCTCCTCGGGGAAGAACAGGTGGAGCACGTCGCATACATCAGAGTGGACGGCCTCGTGCGCTGACTTGTGGGAATCCGGAGTCCAATTCGGTTCCGCGTACTGCGTCTCGTAGCCGCCGTCCGGTTCAAAGGCTTGGTCTGCTACGATCGTGTCGTACGCCTGCTGGAAATGGTGGACGGGCACGTAGCTGAACGTCGCGTACTGGAGTGCCCCGTCACGCGGCTGCCGGACGTACCGCCGCTCTGTTCCGTTCCGTCGGGCCTCGGCGTATTCCCGTGCCAGGTGCTGGATCGGGTTCAGGGCCGCTCGGTGCCCGGGTTCGTCGGCCACCGGGTCTCACCCGTTGTGCGCCGCGATCAGATCGTGCAACGTTTCTTCCTCGTTGTCCCAGTACGGTTCGATCTCGTTGTCCGTCGTGTACTGGTCGACCCGCTGCTCCACGGCCTGCTGACCCACCGTTGCTGCGTCGGGCACGTCGCCGTCATGGTCTAGGAGCCGCGCTGCTCGCTCGAGGCCGCGGTCCCGAGTGTCCGCGTCCATCCTGTCAGCATGGGTCAGCGCCCGGGTCGCCGCATTGTACGTGTCGTACAACGAGGGTTGCTCCTGATACGTGTCGAGTTCTTCCTCGAGGGCGTCCCGCAGCGTGTCCAGCGGATCATCAGGGAGGTAGGTGTCGATCCCGAGGTCGGTCAGCACCAAGAGGGCCTCGTCCCGGTTCACGAATTCTTGATCGGCCGCGGCTTGGATCCGATCCTCCACCTCGTCCACGCCGGAGACGATACTGTCGTATGCGTGCTCGAACAACGCGTAGTCCAACGGTTTGCTGTGCGTCTGGCTGAACTGCTTCTCTGAATCGAACGCGACCATCCCGTTCGTGCAGACCATGCGGACGGCCCCGATGTCGTGATGTAAGCCGTGCATCCCGGTGTGGGCATGCGTTGTCCGCTTTCCGAGTTCGTAGACGTCGCCGTCGAACGGTTCGACCTCCAGCCCGTCCAGATCCGTGTAGACCGTGAGCTTGCGGCCGTCCCCCGATTCACGGATATGGCCTTTTGGTCGGACCGTGTCGGTGTACTGCTCGAGGGCCTGGGCCTCGTAGTCGATGATGTCTGCCGGCTGGAACACGTGGTAATGATCGGTGTTCGCGGATACGTCGCCGACCGGGGTGCTGTCCGCGGTCCACAACGAGTCGCGGTACGGCAGGTCCGCCCACTCGTCGTGGTCCGCGTTGTGGGCGTAGATGTCGTGGCGCTCGATCTCGGCCAGCTCCTGTTTGGTGTCACGGAGTTCGTCAATCCCGTCGAACGTATACAAATTCGCTGTAATCGGTTGTCACCTGGACAGGGTACGGCCTACGGACTGTCTTCATCGTGTGGAGAGGCCGTGGTTCGAATGCTGTCCGAACGTTCGGGCAGTCGGAACCCACCTTCAATCACGCAACCATTAAAAATATTTAGCAAAATTCAAAATAATATTTCTTTATCCGAGAAAAATGGCTATGATGAAGATACTATTTATCAAGATGATCAACAGGGACGCGGGGGTGTATCCTCGAATACCTTTTGTCGCATATTTCGATGGAAGTCGGCGGTGTTCATAGAAAAACGGTATGCACGACAACAAGAGGAGCACTACGAACATTGGAACAAGATACACTGTGGGTGGGGTGAGTTCGATAATCCCTGCAACAATCGTCACCAGTGATGTTGTCAACATCCGCACCGTGTCAGTTGCATACCGCAATACATCAACCAGGTTTTCCACCTCTCCTGCCGTTCCAATACCGCATGCTTCTGAACGCAGTTCTTCCTCCCAATAGTAGGCTGTCAGGGGAGAGAAAGCCTCGATAACGATGACAAGGAGAAATGGCGCCACCGAGATAAGATCCGTACGCATCTACAGCCGAACCGCGATATCTCCATCAACAACTCCCGATTCGCCCGAAGATCCATCTTCCTGATAATCTACTGCGGTCTCGATGATATCCATTGGCGGAGCACACGAGACAACACGGATCCCGATATCAAAATCCGCTTTCCGCGGTCGTGGCGACTGAAATGGACCAGGTTTACACATCCGTGCCCCTACTGTTACCGTCTCTACCTGGGCTTTCACATACCGGTTTCCCGACCCCTTCGCTTCAAACTCAACTCGCTTACCGACCGTACCTCGCCGAATTTCCGCTGAAACCCGGCACGGACTATGGTTCACGATATCCACACCGTGGCAGAGGTCTATACCCCGATTTCCAGATAATTTACACTGAATTTTCCCCGAGTTATTTCGCCGTGTCTCCATCACAACATCGATGACAGATTGCGCCGTGACCCGGTTTCGACAGATCGGCATGAGAATCATGCTGGGTCCTCTGCACTGCTTGTTAGTATCGCTCTAGAAATGAATACAATTCCTCTCGTTCGTCTGAAGACAGCGCCTGTCCCGTCGTCTGCTGATAGAACTCTTCCACCATTTCGGGATTCGCTTCGTCAGAGATGAATCCTACCTGATTCATCCCCTCCCGCTCCTGCCATGTCACATTGTACTCCCGATCATTAATCCGTAAAAGTTCAACTTCAGATGACAAGTACTGCTCAACAACGTCATATGGGACTGTCCCCTTTTCGTCCGGCACCGGCCGCACAATTGCTTCCGCAAACTTTGTCGGCGGGTTTTCCTCACAAAACGTCAATACCGACTGGTACTCTACTTCCGATGGCCAAAATGAACTGTAGTAGTCGTCCCCATAGCCCTCCAGAGTCAGTGGGTACTGATCATCGCCCAGTTCCGTCACAGCCACATCAGAGGAACTCATGAGGGGACATCCGCTTCAAGTAATATAATCGCCCTCACAATTTATAAAGCTTCCACCGACTCCCATCTCTCTCAGGACATTAATTCCAGCTCTAACTTCACCGATTCATCCTTTTTGTCGTGCATCTTCGTCAGTGCTAACCCCCCAACACCGCTTCAAAAGCACCTCCTATTTCCAATGCGTGACTACGTGCTCTGGCATCACCCTATTTAGTGGTCCGGACATTCGGACCTTGCATCGGGTTCTGCCCTCCAACCTTCTACACCGTAGGAAACGGCTGACAGGAGGCACGGTCGTGTGCCAGCCTATTCACGGATGGCGATCGTGACCTGTTCCTGGTCGAAGTTCTCACCGACAATCAGTGCCGCGGTGACGGAACTGGTGCCCCGTTCGCTCGATGCAGGTGCGTAAAACCCGAGTTCGGGGGACAGTCGCTGGCCTGGAGCGAAACCGCCGTCGAACGCGGCTGCCTGCCAGACGAACCCGTCCGCCGTGGCACCGGGTGTCGACTGCGGTTCCCATGTTGCGCCGTCGCCGTACCGGTCGGCCAGTTCTAGCTCTGCCGGCAACCCCTCGAGGAACCGGAGGGCGATCGTTTCTTCGCACGGCGCGTCCCCCTCGTTATGGATGCCGAACTCGACGGCAACGGTTTCGTCCGGTATCACGGACACCTGGTCGGGAACGGTAAGCGTCAGTCGGGGCGCGGTACTGGCGGACGCCCCCGTGTCCGCCGACCGGTCGCTATCATTCTCCTGTGCCCCAACGCTCTGGTGGCTGGTTTCGTTGCCTCTGCTGCCGTTGACCGAATACGCTCCGATCCCCGTCACCGTGGCCCCGCCGGCGGCGAGAACCGCACGCCGTGTGAGCAGTGTCATGGGCCTATCGCCCTTCTACGCGCCGCACCCTGTTAACAATTTCTGAATTTTGAACGAATTTCAGATCTCGAATACCGAATTTCGAATATCGATATCCGACTTCACTGCTTTTTCAACGTGTTCCGTTGAGGATCTGATATGGATAACTCGGGGTTGGAGCATCCGCGTCTGCTCGGTGCGATCTTCGACGATTTCAACAGCGAGCACCGGCTGATGGCGTTTGACCGGTTAGCACAGGGTGACGACGTTGCCACCATCGTCGAGGACCTTGACTTGACGCGGAGTGGCGTCCAACACTGGATCACGGACTGGCGTGACGGGAACTACCTCGAGGAGGATTCCCACGACCTGACGGCGTACGGCCGTGCCGTCCACGACCTGCTGACGGAGATCGACGCGAAATGTGGTGACCTGGAAGAAGAGGCGTTTGCACACCGTCTCCGTGACACCTTGGCGGAGAGCGATCTCAGTAACGACGATGTCCTCCGGTTCACGATCCGGGAAGCGCTCAAGGACAGCGCGGTCAGCCGTGACGACGCGGAAGCGATCGTCGACGAGGTTCTCGACGAAACAGAGACCCAGGAGTAAAACGCCCCCTCCGATGCCAACTCCGTGTACACAGCCCTGGTCCTGCAATACCGTCTGTTATCTGACCGAAATCTCAGAACCACCGCCTGGCCGGCGCACACGGATACCGGGGGAAACTAATCCAGTAAGCGGCACTACTATGACCTATCGTTTTTCGGACTCATAGAACGTGGTACACTCTTCGATAGCGGTCTGGATTGTCCGTTCGCGGTAGTCGGGCCGGTCGCGCCACTTCTCCCGCGCGAGCCCGCTCTGATCGAATAGGCGCTCGATCCGCTGCGGGTCACCGCCCGTCCAGAACGCCAGCAGGCTGCACAGCGCCAGATCCGCCTCCGAATGGCTCGGATATCCCGAGGTATCGCCGCGGTAGTAGAGCTGCTCAAACTTGTCGCCGTTTGCCGCGGTCCGGGCCTTTTCAAGCAGTTCCTCGTCAGAAACCGGGACTGCGGTCCGGGACGGGGCTGGCGTCTCCACGCCGGTCTCCGCGATGTAGTCGTGATGGAGGGCCGCGAGTGCGTCGTACCGCTCCGCAACCTCCGTCGGCGTACCTGGCACCCGGTCGCCCGTCACGGTGAAGTATCGGTCCCGGTCGTACAGTTCGAGCCCGTTGCTGCGGTTGCCGCCACCCGGCACCGTGCCCTCGACGATCACGTGGAACCCTGTCCCGCTTGGACTTACTTCCGTGTACGAGTCCAGTCGCTGCAGGACATCGGTCACCCAGTTCTCCACCGCGCCGGTATCGGCGTCCCGGCAGGTATCGAGATCGACCCCTGCATATGGATCGGCCGCGGTGAACACGAACCCGATGCCGTCCACCTCGTCGGTCTGCCGGGCGTACTCCCGGGTCGTACGATAGTCCCGCCAGGTCTCCGGCGCCGACACGCGCGCGTAACACCCGGTGCCCGGTTCGACCGGGACCTTCGTCGTGGTCCCGTCCCGTGTTTCGGTACGCCAGCAGACCCACTGGTCCTCATCCTGTAAGGCATCGGGAACGTAGTCCGTATCAACCATCGTGGCTCACCGATCCTTCGACACTGGGTCGCCCGCTGCTGAAACCGGTCAGGGAAGGCCCTGGTTCGGATGCCGGCCGGCATCGTACGGGGACGGGTGCGACCCGGGCGTCACCGCTCGTCATTGTCGGATGTCTCATCCTCTTCATCCGTCCAGATTCGGCGTGGTCCTTCACCCGGTGGATCGTCACGCGCGGTCAAGAGATCGTCCAGCAAGACGGTCAGCGATGTCGACTCCTGGTCCCTTCCGGCCATCGCCTCGCTGAAGAGGCAGAACAGTGCCACGATGACAAGGACCGCGACGGCGAAGACGGGGTTCGGTCCCATGACTTGGACGGCCTCCCAGACCGTGATGAGCAGCGCGCCGGCAAGCACCACTTCCCGGTACACGTTATAGATGACGGCTACTACGGCGGCAAACAGGACGAGGGTGAACAGCAGCTCAAGCATTACCGGCCTCCCCGGTCCGGCCGGGCACTGCGGGACACGTGCATGGCCGCCCCGGGTGGGTCATCCCACGACCACGGAGCGGGACTCATACCTCCCGTTATAGAGGGCAAGTGTATGCGTGCGGTGTTCGCCCCGCCACGAGACCGCGTTTGTGGCGGTCTGCTCCGGGCGGCGGAGCCAGTCCGGATCGAGATCACACGGCTCCCCGAGGACGTGAATCCCGAGGAACAGTTCATAATCGTCGAAGTACCGGTCGAACACGCGTTGCTTCTTGGCGGCGTTCCGTTTATCCTTCGTACTCGGCATCGGGTTGCCACCGGGATGGGTATGAAATCGCGCAACAAGCCGGGGACCCACTCGCTCCTCATAAAAGTCGGCGATGGTCTGTGCCACAGCCCGGTTATCGATATCGACCGCTGTCGGTGTCGCCTCTCGGTAATGCGTTGGATCGTCGAACGCGAACAGCCGGGTCGGCACGTAGTACGTCTCCCCCGTCAGCACGAACACCGTCTCGACGTCGTCCTGCGCCCCGTTGTTGCCCCGGAGCTCGATGAGTTGGATGAAGTCGGTGTCAGTCCCGGGGAAGACGAACGTCCCCCTCATCGGTTGACCACCTCCTGGATCCGGAGCTGACCCATGACCGCTTGAATGTCTGCGTCGTCGCCGTAGAGCTGTCTGCCAACGGCGGCAGCCTCTTGCCCCTTGTACGACAACTGGCCGTCGTCGGTCAGATAGTCGTTCTCGAACAAGGGATTCGTCGCGGGATCGATCGTGACTTCGACCGGCTCGTCCCCGACCGTCTCAACGGTCACCAGGTCGTCCGGCTCCATCACCCCCTTGTCGAGGAAGGTCAGCGCCAAGAACGTCCGCTTGTCCACGTACTCCCGTCGCGCACAAGTCGGGCAAAGCGACTGTCTCCGCATCCGTATCACACAGCGCTGACAGGAGATCAGCTCGCACCGCGTACACCGGTAGACCGCCGGCGGCGCATCGGTCACGGCCGAAATCGGTGCCCCACACGTACAGAACGGGTGCCCGGTCTCGACCACCCGGGTAGTGAGATCATCGAGGTCCGTCTTGGACTTCTCCTGCTCGTAGACCGGTGCCCCGCGCGCCCCGAACTTCTTAATATGGTCTTTCGTGAACTCCTCGCCCATCGCTTATCCCCCTCCGAACAGGAGTTTCCGTGCCACTTTCAGGAGCACGTACCGCGTACTGTGACTCGGACAGAACACTCGCCGCCGGTCATCCAGCCAGACCTGATGATCCGGGCAGAGCGTACGTCCACACTGCTGACAGATACAGGTACATTCGGGACAGGTTTTGGCGGCACACGCATCGTACCGGCAGATCCCGGTGAACTCCCACTCCCCGCTGTGCCCACAGTCCATCAGTCCTGACTGAGCACCGGTTGCCACGGTCACCCACCTCCACAGAGGGTGCAGTCAGGCCGCTGGTCGACGGTCGCCACGACCGGGGGAAGCTCCCCGGACAGCCAGAGTTCAGTGACGTCCCAGGTTCGGGCCCGGTCCATGAGCGTCGAGTCGACCGCGTACAGGGCGAGCCCGGCGATGACCAGCGCGGGATCGACGACGGCCGGGGCTCCGGGACACGCACCGGCGCCACCGGCGTCCGGCCGGAAGCACTGGAAGCAGGCACTGTCCGGGTCCTGGACGAAGACGTAGCCGCCGTTCGCCTCGTCGTCGAGGCCGGTGATGACGACCGGGGTCTCGCCGTAGAACCGGGCGGCGACCGCCAGTCGCGCCATATCGTTGTCCGGGCAGCAGACGACGATATCAGGGTCGAACGTGTAGCCGAGTGCGACCGCGTCCTCGAAGTGATATGGATATCCCGTGATGATGGCGTCGCAGGCCCCGTCCTGTGCCAGCAGCCGGGCCAGTGCGACCGCCTTGTTCCGGCCGACATCCGCGTCCCGGTACGGCTGTCGAGACAGGTTCGCATAGTCGACGATGTCTTCGTCCAGGATCTCGAGGGTGCCGACGCCTTTCCAGGTGAGGTAGCGTCCGACGAGGCCGCCAACCCCGCCGGCGCCCACGAGAAGCACCGTCGCCCCTGATACCGTGGACTGGTCGAATCCGGGGATCCGTTCCTGGCGGTCGGTCACCCCGGCCTGGTCGGGCCGGTCCGGCGTCACGGCCGTGGCGATGTACGTTTCAGGCCGCGTGGCCGAGTGATCCGGTGCGAACGGGTTCGTCGAGTCGGAAGAGGTGTGGTCGGATTTCTTGGACATGGTTCCCATGAAGGTTCACAGTGAAGTCGAGGTCGTTGCTGAAACAGCGGACGTAGCCGTCCCGCGTCATGATGATACCGATCACGTCGTAGCCGGCGGCTTCCAGTCGGTGCTGGCAGCGGCGATCGGTCGATGACGGCGCTGTCGCCGCCGCGCCGCGGCCGGGATGATTGTGACAGTACGCCATGAGCCGCCGGCCGGTCGCGTCCAGTTCCTGCAGGACCGCGAACGAGTCATCGGGATCGGCCGCTGCACCGCCCCGGGACTGTTCTATGTGGTCGACCCGGAGACACCGGTTGAGGGTCCGAACGGTCGGCTCGATTGTCAATCCGGTCAGGTACGTCAGCGTCTCCGTGTCCGGCGCGGTACACACCGCCGTGTAACAGTCTGCGAGCACGACTCCGTCGACGTGGAACGTCACCCCGGGTGTCTCGGCCTGCTCGAGACAGGCGAGCGCCGTCCGCCAGGCGTGCCACCGTTTCAACGCGTCGATGCTTCCCGGCAGGTCGGCCTCGTTCTCCCACCGCGTGGTGAACGCGTCTTCCGCCGTCTCGAGCTCCGCCGCGATCAGGCGCCGGGCGTATCGCTGTCCGTCTGTGTCCCGCGCTGCCTGATCGGCGGTGTCGCCCGCCGCTGGTTGCGCCGGCTCTGTTTCTGCATGGCGCCAGAGCCGGCGGATCATGATGCTCCCTCCAGCATGGCTTCGATGTGGTCGATGCCGTCCCCGAACGAGTCCGGTGCCGCATCGAAATGTACCTCGTACACGTTGTCGGCCAGGTGCGGGCGGTCGGCCAGACATCGGCCCCGTCGCGCCCGGCGTACGAACGTCCGCGGCGGGTCATGCACGTAGAACTTGCGGCGACCGCTCGCTGTCCGCTGCAGTCCGCCGTCCATCGATTTGCCGCCTGTCTGGTATTGCCCGATGTAGCGTTCCGGCTTGTCGCTGACCTGCTTCCAGCCCCGCTGCGCGAGGTAGTACGGCATATCCTTCGGATCCGCAAACGCGGCATCAGTGCCCTGTGAGGACGCACCTGCCTCCGTTGCAGTCGGCGCGGTCGGTGCTGATGCAGAGGACGTGGTTATCGACCGTCTTGCGTGCTGGGCGACGTCGCTGAGGAACGTGAGGAGGAGGATGCCGCCGCCGACCAACAGGACAACGAGGACGTCTTCCATCTACCTCACCTCCGGCCGCCGGGTGTGCTCCCGGCACCCTGCTGGTCGGTGCGTCCCGGTGCGTGAACAGCGACGGTGTGACATGGTGATCACGGTCGATGGACCCCGCTGGGGCAGGTGCCCGCGGTCCCGACGACCATCGGGGATGATCCGTAGAGGACATCGCCGTCGTCGACGGCCTTGAAGACGTTCGTGTCTGGGTCGAACGCGGTGCCGCTCCCGCTTCGGAGGCTGTAGCCATCCGGGTCGGTGTCGACCGTCCGCGCCAGCACGTCCCGTGGCCGATCACCCGGCTGGACCGTCACTCCCTGTGTTTTCCCGCTTCCCGGCATCGTCACGCTCACTTGCTTGTTTTCTGTCATTGGTCTCTCTCCGCATGTTGATTGTCTGTTTCCGTGTCCATAGCCGGCGTATCCGTGCACGCCGCACAGTCGTCGACGACCTCGTTGACCGCCGCGGGCAGACTGGTCGCCTCCGGGTAGTACACGAACGGATCACCGAGGTGACTTGCTCGGACGAGCCACCGGGTATCGATGAGCCAGCGCCGCGGGACGAGCCCGTTGTAGCGGACTGTCCACGGCAGTTCGATGTGGGGTGGCGTTGCCGGCCAGTGCTCCGGGAGTCGGATCCGGATCTCGACAGTGCTCGGCGTAAATCCGTCAGGGAGCGCCAGGTCGGTGACGACCACCGTCCGCGCTGCCGGCTCGTAGTGGACCTCGAATTGGTGTTCGAGGACTGCGATCTCCCGGTGAAGTCGGTGTTGGGCCATGGGACGGGATCAGGTTTCGCTCCGTGCCACTGGAACATCGTCAGGGCCCCTCTGTCCCTCTCCGCGCAGGGACTGGCTGGGCCGACCCATCTCTAGGGTGATCCTCGATTTAGTCTCACTTCATTAAGTGAGGGAGACGTTAGCAAGGACCATAAACTTTATTCTCGGTTGGGTGCCACTCTGTTCTAGAGATAGTTCAACCGCGATCCCGCCACAATTCCCTCATACCTATGCCAGATAATCTGGAGACCGCGATTGTCGAAGTACGGAAATCAAAGGTGCGTGAGGAGATCGTTCGCGAACTGTCCACTGACGGTCACTTACGACCGTCCGAAATCTATGACCGCATTGATCCCCGGACGGATACGACGAAGGAAAACTTCTACCAAAACCTGCGGGCCCTGACCGATACGATCGTGGATAGGACGGAGGGAAGCCGCCGCATGACGTTATACTCCCTTACTGAGACCGGGGAAGCGGTTGCCGAAGAACTCGGCCTGACTAAGACCGAACGAGAGCAGTTGCGGAGCTTTGCATCAGAGTCGACTCTCTCTGCTGAGGAAGTGGTTGACATCTGGAAAGAAACGACAAACCAGGAAGAATGACTGTTAGGACAGGTCACCGATCGTTTCCCACCGGAAGTGAGCAGGCACGCGCGGTTCCGTCAATGAGCGTGCTCAAGGTCAAGGCAGGCACGTACGAAGACCCGGTGCGAAGCTGGTCGTACGCGTTCTGTGGTTTGCCGGAAGAAGTCGAACACTTCCGACACGCATCTTCAGGCCATGTTCGGACCATGGCGTGGCTTGAACACGACAGCCGCGAGGCCTTCCGAGCGCTCATCAACGAGCGTGAAGATATTTCGACCGCGAAAGAAAGGATCGTCCACAACGAACGGGCATGTGAAGCAATCTACCGCAACTGCGCAGACCTCATGGAGGCCAGAGACCAGTACCTGGTACAAACGATATTCGACTGCTTTGATCCCGGGCCAGAGACACCTCTTGTCAAGCAGTGGATGGCGTTCGGAAGAAATATCATACAACACGAGTTTATGGGGCGTGACCCGGTCAGCACTACGTTAGACGCGAAACTGCACCAATTGGCGGCCCGGTACGGGACACCGCTGGTCCCATTATATGCTGCTTTTCTGGCACTGAATATACCGCTGCCCGATATGGAGGCCGCAGCAGCAACGCGTGCAGAGAGGATCGCCGCCATCGATTTTGAAGACCGATTTGAAGAGGTTTTCAATACCTTAATAGACGACACCGAGGCGGTCTCCCTCACGGTCACCGATGCCGATATGACCTGGGACGATGGGTTGCACCACTACGTGATGACCGATGCCTACCGTCAGCGCTTCTTCACCCTCTTCAATGACTGTATCCAGGAACTGGCGATTGATACTGCGCTCGGCTGCCGCAACAGTGTCTCCCTCCCACTGCTCGATGCGCCTGCACGGCGGACACCGTCGCTGTACACACGGTACGAGAACCTCATCCATGACGACCGGTTCCTGTCCCAGCCATTCGTCACCCAAGAAATCCTGTGTGATGCAGCCCTGGCATACGGCCACTGCGGCTGTGTGATCCTCTGCACGGAGTATACCCAGCCGCTGTGCTACCTGCCCAACCCCTATTTAAGCACGACACTCATCGGAGGACGGCGGTATTTCCATGTATTCTGTGACACATTTGCCGCACAGAACATGCTCAATCAAGCGATTGGACAGTCGGTCAACGGGATTCGGACGCCTCTCCACTGTCCGTTTTGTAGCGAACGCCACGATCCTCGGCAAGGCAACTGCGCCTGGGACGCCGTTCTCAAACGACACACGAAGAACATGGCAGGTGCCGCAGACTGGGAAGATTATTTCGGGAAAACAGCAGCAGTCGTAGACGACTTCGTTGCGACGGACGTGCCGGGCGAGGACCACTTGGCGGCAAGTCGTGCCCGCCGGAGAACCGGCTAGAAGGAGCGCAGGCTCTCTCCATCTGTCCATTGTTGTTCCCGAGCCTCATGAAGATAGGCACACGCTTCATCCCGAATCACCGCCTCTGAGACCTTGTCCCTCCTTCCCAGAAGATATACTTCACCCGCCTTCTCTGCCTCACTGAGCCGGTGAACGAACTCCCCGTATCCTTCCTCCTCCAACCATGTCGTCCAGAGCGTCCCGCGGCCCAGCAGTTCGTCAAACACACCTCTCATCGCATTATACACGATCAAGTCGTACGGTATACCATAGGCCGAGAACGCCGTCTCTCGCTTCCCCTCCAGTTGAGCGGCTAATGGACCGACCGGATACCACCCACATATTGGCTTGGACGGCTCTGCTGGCAGTTCTTCCTGGTAATGAAGAACAACATCAAACGTATCCTGTTCTTCATTGTAGTCCGCAGTCAAAATAGTCGTATAGACCGTTTCAACATCAGCCACCTCATTCACCATCCGACCCCTTTCGAAGAAAACCATTAAATTTCCACTCGATAGTTCCAAACCACGGTCTGATGGAACCGTGATGGAGAACAGGCAGTTTCCGTCTCAAAAGAGATCGATTGACACCTGCTTCAAGATCCGAACAGGGCGAATGCGAATCCGGAGATGATCCTTGTTCCGGCAATGCCCCGCTCAAACCTCATCTCCCCTCTTAAACGGACTGCTAGAACAGATCCTCTTCAAACCTCTAACCTATTCTCCTAGGCCTACGCTGTATCATCGATACTAGACACTCACCACGCAAGCGGCTCCGCCCCCAACGACGTTGGCCAACACCCGGTCATAGACACAGGTCATCCGGCCGATGTTCGTCTCCTGCTCGGCCATCGTGTGAGTGTCGTGCGATCGGACTGCCGCCAAGTATCGCTCCGCGATCGCTTCAAGCGTTTTCGCATCATCGATAAAGACACCGAACTTGGTCTTCTGCGCTCGTTTTGCGTGCACCATCGCCTTCTCTTCCAATTCCTGGTTCCGCACCGCCGCCCGGTCCCGGGCCTCATATGCCGCCGTATGGTACCGGAAAAACTCGGTCTGTTCCACCGCATACACGTTCGGCAAGCCCAGAAAATCAGCCACCAGTTCGAACCCGCACAGAACCGCGTTCCAGTACGGATGCTCGAGGATCGCTCGCGCCCGCACCGGCCCATCTGTCGTGGCCTCGCGATACCACGTGGTGATCGGGTCGTCCGCGGTTACCGCGTCTACCCCGTCCTCGATCACGTCATGCTGCTTCAACGCCAACGCGTACCCGGCACCCGCAGCATGCGCTTCCGTCGCCGCCACCGGACACAGAAACATGTACACCTCCCCGAACGCCCGGGCACACCGCGCGTACTGCTTCCGGTCGTGCGCCTCGAACGCCCGCACGACCTGGACCGCCATATGGGTCGCCACCTCACTGAGATACTCTGCGACAAACGCCTCCCCGAACCGGTCCCGCTGCCGCCGGAACACCGCATCGTAGACCGATACGCCGTGATCGATATCATCCTGCACAGCCACCACTATCGCATTCTCCCGTCCCCATTGCCCGGCCTCTCCGTTCCCGGCACGTCCCCCCATACCAATATATACTACTTGGTAACGAACAACAATCGTACTACCGGCTCCTCCCTTTGCCAGTGAGAGTCAACCATGCAAACCAGCCAAGAAGCACGTTCCGCGTGCAGATCTCTCCGCCAATCGTGAACAGGAGTGGGAACCTCGAACCACGTTAGTGCTACGGCCACAGGATTCGCCCCCGGTCTCCCCCCCTCTCTCGTCACGGCACCGCTGCTCCGTCCTCGGCTTCCGGATTAGCAAGCAACTCCATCCACGCCGCCACGCTCGTCATCGCGGCGGTCACACCCATCACTACGAACACAGCACCCAGTTCAACAACCGCCAACATCACCATCCAAATACCTAACACGAGACTGAGAACCGCAGCAACCACTCCTGGCACCGCCGCCACCGCATATCCCTGGCCAACACCATACCAACTCACCACTGTACTTCCCACCAGCCCCAGAAACGCCACCGCTTCCCGCGTGAGCGATCCCCCGCCCGAAGCAAACAGAAATATCAGTCCCAAACCACCAGTGAACACCCCGATAAAGAAAAATACGCCCCGATGAAGTCTTGCATATCGGCCCGGCTCCCCCGTCGCAAACGTCACCGTCCCCGCCACTGACCGATCCCGGTCATCCACACGGCCACGGTCACGTTGCGGATCAGTCCCGGCCATACGCTTGTGTCCGCCACAAAACATCATAGCTTTTCATGCATCTATGCGATATCTGGATAGTCTCTAGGAAACAAATTTGCCCTCTTCTACCGCACTGCGCGGTAGCCGTAACACCGCAAATCCCGCTCAACACACACGGTCACGTTCCCGGCGAACACGGCCCTTGGGGATCTCTCCCCCTACATCCGGGGCCACGATAGGCAGAGCAGCGAGGCACATGCCTTACTCCTCCGTACCGGGATTGTAGAAGGCACCGCAGCCTCGGATCGCCGTCCGAATCGTCCGCCGCCGGTAGTCAGGCCGCTCCCGCCACTTCTCCCGCACCAGGCCGCTCCGGTCGAACAGGCGTTCAATCCGCTCTGCATCGCCGCCCGTCCAGAACGCCAGTAGGCTGCACAACGCCAGATCCGCCTCCGAATGGCTCGGATACCCCGACGTATCACCGGCCCAGAGCCGCCGGAACTTCTCCCCGTTCGCCGCGTTCATCGCCCGCTCGAGCAACGCCTCGTCCGAGAGATCCACGTCCGTCGCCCGCGCCGTCACCGCGTCTCCCCTGGTCGCCGTGTCATCCGCTTTCCCGGACGAGGCGATATACTCCGCGTGAACCGCCCGCAACTCCACATCACGCACCGCAACCACCGTCGGCGCACCCGGCACCCGGTCACCCGTCACCGTAAAGTACCGGTTACGATCATACAGCTCCAGTTGCCCCGCCCGGTGCCCACCGGCCGGTACCGCACCCTGCACGAGCACGTGGAAGCCGGTGCCGCTCGGACTCCGCTCCGTGTACGAGTCCAGCCGCCGCAAGACATCGATCGCCCAGTCCTCGACTTCGCCCGTCGCCAGATCACGGCAGGCATCGAGATCCACGCCTGCATACGGATCGGCCGCCGTAAACACGAACCCGATCCCCGCGATACCGTCCACCTCACGGGCGTACTCCCGCGCCGTCGCGAAGTCCGCCCACGTCGCCGGCTCCGCCACGCTCGCGTATACACCGGTTTGCGCGTCAATTGGCACCTTCGTCGCCTCGCCATCGCGGTCCTCGGTACGCCAGCAGACCCACTGGGCCTCGGCCTTAAGAACCGCTGGAATGTGTGTGAAGTCCATCGCGAACCACCAGTCTCCCACCTGCTGGGGTCGCGATGGAACGAACCACATGACACGCGGTCGCTCCCGAGGCCCGTCCGTGGGTCTTGCCCGCACCCCTCGCCGCAATAGACACAGAGCGACGATCTCCCGCCACTGCTCCCACCGCAGAAGCCCCGCGTATATTCCGTCCACCGCTCCCCCACCCATCCTCCACATTCAGACCTTACAGACCCTCTCCCCTGATAAGTGAATCACGGGCACCGGATCCCCCTTGCTCACACGTTTCCCGGCTTCACTGCTCTCCTTCCGCCCCCGCCCTCTCTGTCCCTTCCCTTGCCTCCCGCGGCGCCACCACCGTTCCCCCTTTACTCCAGATATGCATCCCCCTCACCGTCCATCAACTCTCCTGCGTACCACCATACACCCACTCCCCGCGGCGGCTTTTCGCCTCCGCCGCCCTCCTTCTCTGCCGCTCCGGTTAAACAACCCCGCGCCGTTCCAGCGCCCCCCCGGCCCGCTGCTGCTCACAGCCGCAAACACCACCTTCACCGGAGACGGTGCATCCCGCCACCGTCACCTCCTGCCCCTCCCACTGCACAAAGCAACCGCCGCCAAACGCCCGGGACGCGTTGCTTGCAGTCTCGTCACCCTGTCCATCCTCCCGTCTCAGACCACTGCATGCGCCCCCCGAACACGCCCGGTCTCGGGCACTGTTCTCCCTTTTAGCCCCCTTTTCGTATCCTACTCCGGTTCAATCACCACGCGATGAGTGAACGCATCGTCCTACCCCTCTTGGTATGACCGCCCCCTCTCCCTCGCGGCGCGTCACCCCCCCTCCCTTCGCTGATCGGCAACCACGTCCCCCGATCAGTACTCCCCCCTCTCCTCGCTCCCTCCCTCCTCTCCCTTTCCTTACCATTCTTCTCTCCTCCCTTTTCTCCCTCTCTTTTCTTCTTTTCCTCCCCTTCTCTATTCGGCAGCGCAAGAATCACGAGAACCAATTAGACCGCCTATGGAGGATCCTGAAACCGCAGTATGGGAAAATAATCGGCTGCATTTGAATGAATGCACTAAACAACCTTAGAGGGACTATTATTCCACCTCTGTATTTCTTTCAATGACGCATTCGAATATGGGTGTGAGGTTTATTTTCACTCCCGGAAATAATCAATCGCCGGGCTCAGTATCCGTATGATCTGGCTAGGTGAAGGATGATACCGGCATGAATTCAACTCGGCCTGGAATATGGCCCAGGTCCTCACGAACCGCGGATTCTATCCGGTCTTTGACGTGTTCCTCGAGGTATGCGACTTGCACCTGGTTGACATCGTAGTCGAGACATTTCTTGATGTTGTCTACTTCGTGTTCCGGGCTGCGGGCGACCTCAATCGCAACCGCTTCGTTCCCCTGCACGGCGTACACGTCGATCCGCTGGGTCCCGATGGAGAACTCGGTCTCCGTCGTGAATCCCCGGTCGGCGTAGTAGTCCGCGATCTGCTGTTGCCAGTACCGGTGTTCGATCCCCCGTCGGCCGGTGTCCTCAACATCGTAGTCACGGTCTTCGAGCACTGTTCGGCCCTCTGCGGTGAGTTCCAGCAGCTTTGGGTTCCGTCCCGGCGTCCCGGTCGCCACCTCGACTTCCCGCACCAGTCCCAGTGTCAGCAACTCGTTCTTCGCCTGCGTCCCTTTCTTCGAGTCGACATCGATCGCGTCGTACCGTTTCGCCATCGACAGGAACGGTGCCTCGATCACGCTGGCGAGCAGGGTTTCCGCGACCTCGCCGACAGCCGCGGTATCATCCGTGCGGTCCTCCTCGTGGATCCCGAGATACTCCGTGAAGCGGTCAGGCCGGGACCGCGCCTGGGACTCGAGCGCCGCCAGCTCGTTCTCCATGCGTGCCCGGATGTCCGCCTCGGTCAGCGTCTTCTCCACGGTGTAGTCCGGCAAATGAATCGGGACGGGCTCCCGATCAGCCAGCTTGAACAGGGCTTCCCCTTTCTCCATCGTCCGGGTGAAATCGGTCTCGTCCCGCTCCAGACCGAACGTCCGTGCCATCTCGGTGATATCGGTCCCGCTACCCAGCGTCAGCCAGAGCTTGGCGTTCGTGTTCGCCTTGAGGCTGTCCGTCAACTTCGACGGTTCGTGGTCGCCGACGATCAGGCCCTCCCCGAACTCGCGGACTTTCCCCACGAGGTCGTCGATCGGTGGATAGCCGGAGGCGGGCTGCCGGCCGCGGTTGACGTCGAAGACACGCTTGGCCTCGTCAAACATGATCAGATGCCGCAGTTCCTGACGCTGACTGTGTGCGTCCCGATAGTAGAAGATCCACGTCAGAAGAGCTTCGACCACGAAGTTGGTCACATACTGGTTCGGTTCCTTCAGTTCGAAGATGACGTTCCGCTCCAGCAGGTCGGCGAGCGGGTAGCCCGTACTACAGTCGAAGATATCGCCGGAGAACCCGGTCATCATCGATAAGCGGCTGGCGACCCGTTCCTTGTACTTGAACTTGGGTGAGGCCTTCGTGATCTCGTCCGCGGCCACGAGATCCCGCAGTTCGAATACCGACGGCCAGTGCTCGGTCGCGGTATCGGCATCGTACAGACTGTAGAGCAGCCGCAGTTGTTCCAGGAAGTAGCTTTCTGAACCGATTAAGAGGTCGGTGGCGTGAGCGAACGTGTCCGCCAGGATCTCGCCCCACTTTCCCGGCTGGACGCCGGGCGGTGGCTGCAACGGGTTGAACTTGAAGTCCCGCCAGTTGATCACCAGCAGGTCCTGCTCCGCTGCCAGATGGCGATAGTCGTTCTTAAAGTCGAACACCATGTACGGCAGGTCCATCGCGGCGCACGTGTCCATCAGGTTGTAGAAGAAGGTCGTCTTCCCGCTCCCGGTCATTCCCACCAAGAGCAGGTGTTCGTTCAATTGGTCGTGTGTGAGCCCGATCGGCTGGCCGTCAGGATCCGTTCCGATACGGAAGGTACCGGGTATCGCCTCGTACGGGTAGAACACATCCTTTGAAACGACCTGTGCCGCCTGCCGCTGGTAGAGATCCATCAGATCGGTATACGTCTCCCGGTCGAGGGCAGCGATCTGCAGCAGCCGGTCTTTTCGGTCCTCGTCTTCCCCGACCCGGTCCAGCAACTCCTGGAGCTGGTCGACTTCCCGTGGCCGGGGAGTATCGTCCCGGTCAGCCATGGCCGCGGGCTGCACTGTTAGTCATGATCAGTGTCACCAGACGGGGATGTATCGTCGCGGCCGGCGTGCTGGTCGCGCACCTGGTCGTGAGCCTGATTCAGCTCGGTGAACGAGACGGCGTCGGATGCAACGATGGTCTCGGCGATCCAGGCTGCCTCTTCGACGGTGAGGTCCTGCGGCCGTTGTGCCTCGACCTTCTCCTTGATGACTGTCGGGTCGACGGGCGCGGTCGGTTCGACGTCGACTGTGGCCTTCACGTACCGGTCGAAGTGGGTCTGTTCGGCGCGTTGAATCCCTTCTTTGGCAAGATAGGGGAACGGCGGATGGTAGTTGATGGTCGCCCGATACAGCAATCCGAGCGTCTCCTCGAGCGCCGTTCGCATCTCGGCGACATCGTCCGCCCGTGGATCGAAGACCTGCTCGATATCCCGGTCCTCCAGCTGGTAGAAGAGGAGGGCAAAGTCGTGGATGGCGTGTCGCACGCGGTTTCGGATGGTCGCCCGGATGTCGCGTTCAGCCTGGGATTTCGGCTCGATATCGGTCTGCCCGAGCAGGTAGCGGCGCTCCCGCTCGTTCAACAGCCCGCGCGGCCGGGACGGATCGGTTGCTGACATAGGCTATTTCACCATGGTATAGGTTGTGACCCACATGCTTAAGCATAATGGCATGGTACCAATGCACAGGGATGTGGAACAGAAACGGATTAGATCGCCCACGTCAGGGACCAGCACGGCGGTGACAATGACCGCAAAGACGACTTCCGACCCGGATCGGTCAGACCTCGTCACCGTTCTTGAAGAGCACGAAGAACTGTTTCGCCGGCTTGCCGCATCGGAATTGCCGATTGCTGAAGATGCCCAGCGGGCACTCCGGCTATTGGAACAGGAGCAAGGAGACGACTCCAGACGGTCCACCCGATAAAGTGGCATATGCCGTGTTCCGGAGCCGAGAACCCCAGCAGATCTCCCTTCTCGAACCGTTAGGTTCCATAGCCAGGAAACACCTTACTGAACACGGTGAGGCCGCCGACCTTCCAGTTATCACCTATTACGATGTGTCGGCCGTCATAGACGAGATCCGCGGGAAGTCTCGTCGTCGTCAACCGCAGAACATCAGATCACGGCTCTGTTGAAATTCTCAACAACTTATAGCAGGAGCCTGCAAGGTAGAGACTCTATGCAGCACGATGACCTCGCTTGTTTCACGCCCAATCTACTGAATCAACCGTTCGGTAGGTCTGCGAACCTACCGTCTATCGGGAATCATATTATTATTCTATAAGAATTTTCGCCAACGTCACATACCGCCAAAATGCGGATACAGTCGTCATTCTCACACTTAAATACATCACCCCTAGTGAATTCGGCAGCCTGCTGAACCAACGGCTCACCGCATCGGGTACACTCAGCGATAACTAGCATGTTATTTCTGACGACCACTGTTAAAACACCAAACGTTCGACAAGTTGGCGGAGCAGACCAGATTTGTTTTGTTTCGACTTCACTTGCACTGCTGTGCAATCGACGCCGTCGATGATCCGATCCGCCGGCCGTCCAAACAGGTTTCCCCGTATTCGTCCGCCGTCCGTCCCGATGACGAGTATCTCGTCGGCGGTGGTCACGGAGACGAAGTCCCGCTCGGGGTCGTTGGTTTCGATGATCGAACGATTCACGGGGACCGAGCAGAGCGATTCGAGTTCCGCGAGGTACTCGTTTACCGTCCCGCGCTGGGTTGCGGTCGCTGTGGTCCCAAGCGGATACACTAGGTCGATGTGACCTCCAGCTTCACTCGCTAGCGCATTGGCGACGGTGATCTTCTGCGGATCGAAGGGGCCACGATCGGTGACGACCGTGACGGAGTCAATCTGCTCTACGTCGCGATCCTCAACAAGCAAAACGTCACACGGCGCGTTCCGAGTGATCCACTCGACGGTCGTCCCGAATATCGGGGCGTAGAGCGGCTCGTCACTGCGCTCTAACAGGAGGAAGTCTGCTCCTTCGTGGTCGGCAAAGTTGACGATCGCTCGCTTCGCGTCGTGACTGACAATCTCCCCGTAGGCGACCGGCACGTCGAACTCCTTAGTAAGGTGTTCCGTCCACTCTTCGAACTTGATGTCCGCCGGTGACTTCGTTTCCGACGCCTGTCGGAGCGACACCTGGTCGGGAACTTCGTCGAATTGAACGACGGTGACGCTCCCGTCGTTTTCGCGGGCGATATCGGCGGCGATCCGTAGCAGAGTCTGTTCTCGCCGCTCGCTCGTCTCTTCGGTGATCGCGACGAGCACCTCATAGCCGTCGCTCGCATCGAAGATGGATTTCGTCTGTTCGACGGCCTTTCGACCGACGGTCCGCCGGACGACATCCGTAGCTGCGCCCTCGCGCTGGACGCGATTCCGAGCGTAATAGGCGTACCAGAGCATCGATCCCGCCGTGATAACGGCGGCACCGACGAGCGGGATCGTTCCCATGTATCCAATGAGGAGGAAGCCGCCGGCGATGCCGGCGAGCTGCATCCAGGGATATAGGGGTGACGTGAAACTGGGATTGTACTCCTCGGCGTCACCCTCTCGGAACGCGATAACCGCGCCGTTGACCAGCGCGAACACGACGATCTGGAACGCACTCGCCAATTTCGCAATCTGGAGGATCGGAACAAACGCGATGAGCAGCAACATCACGGCACCAGTGAGCGTGATCGCCTGGACAGGGGTCCCCCACTTCTCGTGGATTGCCGTCAACGACGGCGGTGCGAGGTCGTCCCGGGCCATTGCAAATGGATAGCGCGAAGATGAGAGGATTCCCGCGTTGGCCGTACTGATAAGCGCAAGGACGGCCGCGATGATGACGGCAACCACGCCCGGCCACGCGAGCGTTGCTTCAGCCGCGTGGATCATCGGCACCGATGAGTCGCTCAACAGTTCAGGGGGTGTCACGCCGACCATCACCACGACGATGAGGACATACAAGAGTGTCGTGAACAAAAGCGAGCCGAGAATCCCGAGTGGGATGTTTCGGTCCGGGTTCTCCACTTCCTCGGCCACGCTTGCTACCTTGGTCACGCCCGCGTACGACACAAAGACAAGCCCGGTCGCGGCGAGGAGGCCGTCTGCCCCCTTCGCGAAGAACTCGCCGTAGCGGCCGCTTGAGGTCGACGGAAAGCCGCCGACGACGAACCACACCATCGCCGCCAACATTACCGCGACGATGGCGATCTGCAAGCGCCCCGTCTGTTTCGCGCCGACGATGTTGACGAGCACGAGTACGGTCGCCAAGGCGAGCGCGACCGGCTTTACCGGCAGGTCGAATAGGTATAACAGATAGGGGACGCCACCGACCAGCGCGAGTGCACCCTTGAACGACAGAGAAAACCACGTCCCAACGCCGGCGATCGTTCCGAGCAGCGGCCCCATGCCACGCTCGATGAAGATGTACGTCCCACCTGCTTCCGGCATCGCCGTCGCCATCTCCGCCTTGCTCAGGGCGGCCGGCACCACGAGGACGCCCGCAAGCAGGTATGCGAGGATAACCGCCGGCCCGGCCGTCTTCAGCGCCAGCCCGGGGAGAATGAAGATACCACTGCCGATCATCGCGCCGATACTAATAGCGACTACCGCGAATAGGCCGAGATCTCGCTCGAGTTCTTTCGGCATTGATTAAATTCCCAATTGCGTTACGATCGCATCGGTTAACGTTGAGGCTATGCAGACCGTCTCGACGTCGATATCTTTGAACGCGTTCGCGTTGCGCGGATCGGAGAGGCGAACGGCGATGTCAGTGACGCCGAACGTCGTCCGGCATATCTGCGCGACGAGAATGTTCCGCGCATCCGATTCGGACGCGACGATCACCAATTCCGCGTCCGAGAGGCCAGCGAGGGCGAGCGAGCGCGAATCCGTTACGTCGGCTTGCCGGGTCTCGAGATCGACACGCTCTGCGCTCGCCGCCGTCTTGTCATCTGCGTTGACGACTATCGTTTCGACGTGTGAAGCCAGTCTCTCTGCGAGGAAGAGACCAACGCTGTCGTCGATGACGATATACGCCCGCTGAAGAATCGGAGTGGAGCGCTCGAGGCGGACCGTCGAGTTAGCCATGGTCCCTCGCGACGATGAACTTCGGGATGTGACTCAAAAACTGTGCGTTGCCGACGGGATCGAAATAAATCGTAGTGAACTGTCGGTTCATGAGTGCGTCCATATGGCTGCATCCGTCCCGGATCAGCATAAACTAGCCGGTCTAATTGCGGAACCGAGAATATTTCCCCATATATATTGCTCACCTGTCCTAGATTACCGTTGTGAGCTGCCTGGACTGACCGGTAGGGAGGAGTACGAACTGCTTTCGATACTGAACATGTCATAAGTACGCCTACACGTCCTTAACGTCGAACCCATGGAATGCGCACTCGTATTCGTTCCGTATAAGGTCCTCGTCAACGACTTCGAGGCCGATCTCATCCAGATCGCGGCCGATTCGACTGAGGTCATCGCCGTCCGATCCAATCGCTTCGACGTGGACGTTCTCGGTTCCGGTCATAATCTCCCTAACGGCGACGACGCCTGGCACCTCTAAGGCCTTCTTCGCGAGCACTTCTCGTTCGGGAACCGGCGCAGTGCAGACGATGAGCGTCTGTAGTTGATAGCTGGCTGCCTCATAGTTTACCTCAGGGCGGTAGCCAGTGAGGATGCCTGCTGCCTCCAAATTTTGTATGCGATTACGGACTGTGCTGGCCGAGACACCTGCTTGTTCTGCAATCTCGCTTGCCGATGTTTTCCGAGCGTTTTGTTGAAGACTATGGACGATACGCCGGTCAAGGTCGTCAAGTGGACCTTCGCTCATACGTATGAGTAATCGTACCGGGGAAAGTAACTTTCCACGAGATACCCGCGCTCCATCTTTACTCTGTACTGAGCGATCACCACCTTCGCAAACCGTGCCGAATATCGTGCCACATTCGCGCCTTGTATCTTGTATCGACTCCACTAAATATAGGGATTCTGCTAGAAACGATGTGGAATATATAGGGCGTATATTCATCAGGACAGGCCATCAGCAGTGTACACGGTGGAAACCCGCTGCCGTATGTCGCGTCAGTAGCTACCCGGGAGGTAGATTTTTCAGGCCGCCACTCGATTTGTTAACGTGTGGCACATATGGTCGATAATTCGCCAGTGATCAGAGATGGGGGCCTTGTCCCTGATGGGGGATCGGCGAGCCCCGAGTTCGTCACGCCTGCCGATCTCCAATCGGCTGCCGAGACGCCGGGTGTTGACAGAAGAATGGCCTTCGAGACCGAGAATAACGTGATGGTGCAATCGCGCGTCGCCGGAAACACAGCAACCGACTGGCACCACCATGGAGACCGCCACGTCTACATCTATTTGGTCGAAGGGAGCGTAGTTCTCGAGCACGGTCCCGACGGCGACCAGCGACTCGAAGGAACCGCTCCTCTATTTGCGCAGATTCCGCCTGGAATCGTCCACCGTGATATCAATCCCGCCGATACAGAGCAGGTAAGTATCATCAACTTTGTTGGTTCGGGCCCGCTCGTAGTGAATGTCGATAGCCCGACGGCTCCCGACTGACGGGGGTTCATCGAGTAAGTAGCCGACCGATCACTCGCATCAGCCGGCTCTGCTGAATTTGCGCCATGTATCTTGCACGGCTTGTTCAATCTCCCCAGCAGTTGGCAGGAGGTGCGTGCATGATACAGAAGGTGTTTTCAGCAAGATAGGATGTTTTCATTTGTATGAGGGAGACTGAACTAGGTCAGTGGGACAGTATTTTCACTAGGTTAGGTATATAAAGGAGATAATTTCAATAGAGCCTAGACCGCTGCTGAAGCAGGAGTACCTCACTGCCGAACGGGGTCGCCACCGGTTTGTCGCGGCGACGGGGAGCGGTCAGAATACGGTTGAAACATTCCGCTATCTTGTGAACGGCGAGATTGACGAACCCGGGATCAATCCTGACGCGTTCCCGTTTCCCTCATCGGAGTACTCCTATTTACGAAGTTACCGATCAGGAAGAAGAAGCCGGCGGAGGGCCGGATGTTCCCGTATCAACTGGCGGGCTTCCATCACGTCTTCGGTCGTCACCTCCTCGTCATCAGTCATGTCACCGGTGCGCGGTGCCTGAGCGGCGGATGCAAAGATCCGATCGTCCTGTGCCTCTATTTGGTCGGTGGCGTCGGGCGTCAAGGCGAAGTGACACCACACACAGAACTCCTCGTGCTGCGGAGTGTCCCGGTGGCATCGCGGGCATTCGACCGGTCCGATCTCCGTGTCCTCTTCCGGTTCGACCTCGATACCGTGGAGGCGCGCGTACACGCGTTCGTTGCTCTCCTCACCGAACCGGGCCATATACCGGGCGGTATGCTCACTGCCGCGTTTCCGGCCCTGCCGGTCCTCGATCCGTGGCTGGGCATAGCCGAGCATCACCAGCCAGCGGGTGTTCGCTTTACGGAAGTTCGTCGGGGTCACGTCCTTTGTGACCCCGGCGCGGTCGGCGGCGTCCCGGAAGTAGTCCCGCCACGTGTTGTATGACGGCCGATCGGGGATGCTGAGCTTTGTCCACAGGTAGTCACTCCCGTCGCCCGGGTGGTCGTCGAGCCACTTCTGCAGGTAGGGCACCGCCATGATGAGATGGACCGGCCGCTCCCCGCGTTTCCCGTCGACGTGCACGCCGACGGTATGTTTGGCGTCGAACACGTCGTCGACGCGCAGGTCGAAGAGTTCCCCGCTTCGGAGCCCGGCCTCGAACTGGACCGCGAACAATGCCTTGTCTCGCGAGTTGTGCGCGGCATCGATCATCGGCACCACGTCATCCTCCCACAGGAGGAGATCGCGTTCAGAGGGCACCGGATTGAAGTCGTTGCTGGTCCCCGTCGGGATCCAGCTCAAGACGGCCGGGGGCTCATCCTGTTTCAACCGGTACCGGCCGAACGACCGCAGGGCGGTCCGGTAGTCCTGGTTCGTATGTTCGTTGGCGTACTCGTCGTTAATCCAGCGGACGATCGCTTCGGCGGCGGCCCGGTAGTCGAGCGCGGCACCCAGCAGCCCGTGCTCCTCGAGGACTGCCTCGACGTCATCCGCGTCTGCGATGTCGGCTGCAGCAGCCTCGCCGTTATCCCTGAAGTCCTCGATCGTCGGCGGTGGGGCGAGCGCTGCCATCCGGCTCGTGTGCCGCAACAGTTTCAGGTGCCGGTGTTCCCCGATCTTCGACGGGACCAGCCGGATGTTGTCCGACATCTTCAGGAGGTGGTCTCGGTCCGCGTCGTATTGCACGTAGCGCTGGTCGGCACCCCGCCCCCGTAACTGATCCCGGAGATCGTCAACTTCTGCGCGCGGGTCGGCCCCTGCCATACTGTGGCAGACGGGCTAATGGCTTGTAAGGTTCTGCCTAGAAGCCGGCCCTTGGCTTTCCTTCACGACAATTCGTTTCTAAGCCGTTGCTCTCTCGAACTGTAGCGGATTGGCTTTCGGGTCAGCTCCCCGTCGTGCTCTGTGTGAACGCTTCATTTCGGAGTTGTGCTGTCACGACGAGATTTCGTTCAAAGAAGCGACTGGGGGCACACGTTCGATTGCTTTCGTATACGCTCGTAGGACTTGTTTTCCTGCGTTTCATCCCGTAGCTGTGGCTCTCCAAGAATACGCTCGCAGCAGGGTGGCAGGCCGAGCGCGAATTGAACACACGGTCGATCGCTTCCTCATTCGCTTCGCTCGTGAGACTGCACTCTCCCTGCATTCAGACCCCGCCGGTTCCGTTACCTGTCGCTCACGGAGTTGTTCGCGACAGGAAAGCGGGCCGGGCGCGATTTGAACACGCGACCGTCTGGTTAAAAGCCAGACGCTCTGCCAGACTGAGCTACCGGCCCCGTAGTTTCCCTTTTCGGTGAGTAGCGGTTAAACGTTTCTTTCTCCGCTGCCGGGTGGCTCACTCGAGGTACTGTTCGAGAGCGTCGGTGACGATTTGGCCGGGGTCGACGCCGTCGATGGACGCGCGCCGCCGCAGGTCGCGGTAGGTACTCGGCGAGAGGATGACCTCGAGTTGGCCGAGGGTGATGCCGTGGTCTGCGAGGGCCTGATCGAGGGGGACGTCGTCGTTGACGGCGCTGGCGACGCTGCGGACGTCGCGGACGGTGAGGTTGCCGTCGAGGGTGGCCCATGCGAGGAGGAGCCGAGATTCGCCGGCGACGCGGGCGATGTGTTTGGCGGCAGTTGGGGCGATCTGGCCGAGTGCAACCTGTTTGCGGACTGATCGGGGGAGGTCGTGAACGCGAGCCCATTTTCGGATGAACGAGACGGTGGCGTCACCGCCGGCGCGTTCGGCGGCGGCTTTGTAGGACCCTTCCCCGCGGACGAGGGCGGCACAGGCGGCCGCGCCGCGGAGCATGTAGAGGTGGTCGTCGCCGCTTTCGCCGCCGGCGAACTGCCGGACGGTTTCGGCGGCATCTGCGAGACTCTCAGGGTCGTCGGGATCGAACTGGACGGCCTCGCGGGCGCGAGTACCGGCGACCGATTCGTCGCCCCGGATCACGGGTGCGCCGACGGGCGATTCGCGGTCCGTCGGGATCGATCGACCGTTCTCGCCGCGGCGGTTCGAACGGTCGCCGGGCCGGTTATCGGTCATGAATACCAGTAGACGGCGTTCCGTAAAAAGATCGTTGCCAAGATGGAATATACGTGTTACTCCTCGCGCTTTTCGGCGAGGTGCTCCCAGATCTCCGTACAGCCGGCTCCTTCTTCGATATCGTCGAGGTGAGCGTCGTCGCGCTCCTCCGCTTCCTGCTCGACCGGCTCCGGCGTACATTCGGCTGCATCTGTCATGGACACCCGTTCGAACCCTGTCGTCATAAGTACCGCTTCGGCCGCAAGCGATACCTCTGTTCAGTCATTCGGGTTGATTCTGCCGCTATCTCTGACAGAAATCTCCGTTCGAGCGTCGTGGACCCGTCGAATTGAGCGACTAACTGCTCGTACAGTCACTCTCTCCGTCTCTATTCGCCGATGAGGAAGCCGTCGAATGGGCCGTAGGCTGCTCGAGGCGGAGCTACCGGCGACTATTCGAGCGAGCGACCGATCGGTCGTGCTGTCCTGGATGCCCTTCTTCAGGCCCGTCGGTGGTCTGTATCGGCGGTTCGATTCGTCACAGCCGGTGTCGCGTCGAACAGAGTTGATCGATGGGTTCCGATTTCGCCGTACCCGACACCACGGTCGAGCAACTGCGGCCCGAATCCAGCAACAGTTGCCGCTACAAAGTGCGCTCGTAACGGACTGTGTGTTCCGTGTCCGCACGGGAAAAGCGGCTGACCTCGAGTCGCGTCGTCCGGGAGAGCCGCAGTATAAGTGATCGCGCCATGAGACTCGAGGTAGCATGTCCGATCGACTGATGACGGTCAACGCGTACACGACGCTGGATTACGTCGAGGGAAAAGCGGTCGGCGAGACGTTCGAGTGGGAGTCGGTCGCCGTCGTGAACGCGACCGCGGACCGTGAGGACCCCGACAGCGTTCGCCTCCAACTCGAACTGGACAACCTCTCGGAGGAGTTCCTGCCGAAGCACATGCAGGAACTCGAACTGACGCCGTCGCAGGCTCGTGAGCTGGCGGCGGACCTCGAGAAACACGCCAATCGAGTGGAGAAGACGTCTGAGTAGCGGCTCGACGACCGTACTGAACCCTGCCGTCGCAGGCTCGTGGCTTTTTCGCTCGGCAGCTGAACGACCGAGCGGTCACACCATGAGCATGGACACAATTCAGGATCTGTTCGAACACGGCCTCGAGGACATCTACCACGCCGAGCACCAGCTCCTCGACGCGCTCGAGGAACTCGAGCACAACACCGATCGCGAGGAGATTGCGGGGGCGTTCGCGGAGCACCGCGAGGAGACCCAGGAACAGATCGAACGGCTCGAGCGGGTCTTCGACGAGTTCGGCGAGCCGCCGGAGAAAGAAGAGTGTGAGGGAATCGAGGGGATCCTCGAGGAGTACGAGGAGTTCACGTCGATGGATCCGTCCCAGGAGGTGATGGACTATCACAACATGGCGGCCGCCGAGAAGACCGAACACTACGAGATCGCCGCCTACGGAAACCTGATTCCGCTCGCCGACCAGCTCGGGATGGACGAGGCTGCCGACCTCCTCGAGCAGAACCTCCGGGAAGAACAGGACGCTCTCGACGAACTGAAGGAGCTGACCGAACAGTTCGGGATGGACGCGATTCCGGCCGAGTGATCACCGTGTCCGACGACCACGATACCGAGGACGACGAAGACGACCAGACGCAGTACGGCGGGACCCAGGACGAGGAGCCGACGACCGACCTCGACGAAGACGACGAAAACGACGAGGACGAGTAGACGCCCGCATACGACCCCCCGCACCGACTGAGAGAGCGCTGCGGTCCGAAGGCGAGCGGTGCCGGGACGGTACGGCTTTTATCGTTCGGTGCGTTACTCTCTCGTGTGACGACGCGCGCTCACGAGGACGGCGACGAGGTGTCGATCAGACCCGCAGAGCGTGCGGATCTCCTCGCGGTCGTTCGCATCGAGAACGACTCCTTCTCCCAGCCCTGGCCGTACGACGCGTTCGAACGATTTCTCGGCGAACCGGGGTTTCTCGTCGCCCAGACGGACGGCGAGATCGCGGGCTACGTCGTCGCCGACGTCACCCAACAGATCGGCCGCACGCTCGGTCACGTCAAGGACATCGCCGTCCACGCGGACCACCGCGGTGCGGGTGTCGGTTCCGCGCTCCTCTCGCGCTCGCTCGGTGTTCTCGCCGCCCGTGGGGCCGAGACCGTCAAACTCGAGGTCCGACGATCGAACGACGGGGCGAAACGGCTCTACCGCGAGTTCGGGTTCGAGCCGCTCCGCCGGGTGTCCGGCTACTACGGGAACGACGAGGACGCGATCGTGATGATTCGGAAACTCGGGTAGACGCTGGCGGGACGTTTTACCGGCTGGACCCGTAGGCACACCTATGGGATACGCCTGTCCGGTCTGTGACGCCGAGGAAGCAGACGCGGAACACCTCGCGAACCACCTCGCGATCACTGCTTCGCTCGGTCGCGAAGAGCACCGCGCGTGGCTCGAGGAACACGCACCCGACTGGAGCGACTGCAGTCCCGAAGAACTCGGCGAGATCGTCAGTCCACACGCCGAAGAGATCGATACACCGGATTTCGATACGGCCGGTCACCAGCACGGCCACGGTCCCGGCCGTCCGGATTCGCTCGAGGGCGGGATCGCCCGACAGAGTCGACAGCCGGGGCGCGGCTCGATGACCGCCGAAACCGAGGACGTCCTGCGGGAGGCGGCCGAGTTGACCCGAGAGATGCAGGGCGCGACCGAGGATGACGCGGACGAGGGTGGGAACTCGGACGGCGACGCCGAGACGAACGAAAACGCGTAACTGCCCGTCGGTCCACCGTACGGGTATGCACACGGTTGGGACGCTCTCGCCGTCGTCGGCCGAAGCGGCGCGCGAGCGGTACGAGGAGGTCGGGCCCGCGGCACAGACGGTCGTCCGCGAGGTCGCGAAGGCGATGGCGTTCGACCGCGAGGAGTACGACGAGCGCGTCACCGGCGAGGTCGTCGAAACCGCTCGAGACGCACTTTTCGCGGGCCTGCTCGAGGTCCGCGTCGGGAGCCGCGACGAGTTCGAGGAGTGGCGGGAGTCCTACGACGGCGAGGTGACGACGGTCGGCAGCGAGAACGTCGATCGGGTCGTCTGGCACGCGGGTCCCGAGGGCGAGGCCGTCGCGGCGACGTTCCAGAACGAGGAGGACGCGGCGATCGCGACGCTCCGGCGGCAGGCGTTCGGACGGCTGTACCGGCCGCTTGTCGACCGGTCGTAGGGGGCTCGACCGAGGCGTCGACGGGTCGGCTCTTCTCGAGTGTCCAGCGAGTCACGATATCGCGGTACCGTCCGTCAGCCCCACGGGCACCGCGCTCCGCGTCGACGCCGGTCGAAACGCCACCTATTATCCGCTCGCGGACCCACGATACGCTATGACTGTTCCCGACGAGTGGAACCTCCTCGAGGAGCGCACCGAGTACGAGACCGGCTGGTACGACGGCGGCTACGACCTGCTCGAGCAGCCCGACGGGAGCGAGAAGCGATACTACTGGGCCGAACTGCCGCCCGCGGTCGTCGTGGTCGCGCGAATCGATGCCGACGTCCTCGCGGCGGCCGACGGCGGTGACGAATCCGCGGACGGTGACCGCCTCCTATTCGTCGAACAGTACCGACCGACGATCCGCGAGACCCACCTCGAGCTCCCCGCGGGGATCGTCGAGGACGGCGAATCGTACACGCAGGCCGCGGCGCGCGAACTCGAGGAGGAGACCGGCTTTCGGCCGACGAGCACGGCGCTTCTCCAGGAGTACGCCGTCGCGACCGGCGTCTTGCGCCACGACCGCGCCATCGTCTACGCCGAGGGACTCGAACTGGGGGAACGCGAACTCGACAACAACGAATTTCTGGACGTAACGACGGTGCCGGTCGACGACGCGCTCGAGCGGGTCCGCGAGGGGCCGACGAACGACGCGACGCTGTCGGGGCTGTTGCTGGCGAAAGAAGACGGCCTCCTGTAGCCCGTCCCGGTGGGAGCGCCCCTCTCTCTGACCCACGGCGGCCGCTCCCGGACCCGTACCCTTATTCGGTGCGCGGCCTAACGCGCCGGTAATGGACGGCGAAATCTCCACCGACGAGGTCAAGGAACTCCTCGAGGACGATGCCGACGTGCGCATCGTCGACATCCGCGACGAGCGCAACTTCGCGCACAGCCACATCCCCGGCAGCGAGAACATCCCCTTCCACGAACTGACGAACCGGATCGACGAACTCGAGGACGCCGACCGCATCGTCACCGTCTGCCCCCACGGCAAGGCGAGCGTCCAGGCGGCCCAGCTCATCGGCTCCTACGAGGGGACCGCCGACGCCCGCGTCGAAAGTATGGACGGCGGCCTCGAGAAGTACGGCATGAAGTTCGGGCTGGTTCGCGAAGACGGCGACGAGTCGGCGAGCGGCGAATCGGCCGAGCGCGAGTCTCCGTTCTGAACTCGAGCGGCGGCGACGCGACTGGACGGTATCGGCATCGAAAAGATGGTGATCACACGGCGCGGTCGTGGGTTCGGAAGTCGTCTCAGAGCATCGCGGGCATTATGCGACGTTGAAGCCGCGGTCCCGAAGGAACTCCTCGATGCGGCCGGTGTGGTTACCCTGGAGTTCGATGTGGTCGTCCTCGACGGTGCCACCACAGGCGAACTTGGACTTGAGATCCGACGAGAGACTGTCGAGATCGACGTCCTTCGGATCGAATCCTTCGACGATCGTTACCTCTTTACCGTATCTGCGCTCGTCAATGCGGATGTTGAGTTGCTGTTGGCCCTTGGCCACGTCCTCGCAGACGCAGAGTTCCTGGGGCAGCCCGCACGTCGAGCAGACTTCCGACATTACGTTCGTAGCTATGAAACGGGCATATTAAACACTATCGGGACCCGCATGCCCTCGCGTGGTTCTTTTTGAGTGTGCAGGCCGATCGGCGGTGGATAGAAGTAGGTGATCGACGCCGAGCGCCCGTTCCCGACGTTCGTCGACCGATCGATCGCCGGCTCAGTGAAGACGGCGGACGACCGGCAGTCGGTCGCGAGCGAGCTCGTCGACGATCGAGATCGCAGTATCCGCGTCCGCTCGGTCCACGCCGCCGCCGTAAACCGCCCGTTCGTAGCATTCGAGCACCTGCTCGGTTCGTGGATCGAGCGGGTCGTCGTCCCCGTCGGCCGCTTCCGAGAGCGCCGTCAGGTACGCGCGAGCCGACTCCGAGCGACGTCGCGGTCGGTACTGACGGGCCAGGAGTCGCTCGAGTCGGTGGAACGCGCGCTCGGCGTCCCGATCGGGATCGCCGCGGGAGCCGTGCCAGTAGATGCCGAGTTCGCGACGAGCGCGTCCCGTCGCGCCGGTTCGGCGCGCACCCGCGGCGAGGCCGACGAGGACGACGAGCCCGAGCGCGGCCGTCTCGCGCGTGACCGTGGCGATCCGAGTGAGCCACGACTCCCGGTCGTCGCCGTCGCTCTCGTTCGGCGTTCCGGAGTCGGACGGGGACTCGTTCGGCGTCCCGGGATCCGTGCCGGGGGTCTCGTTCGGCGTTCCGGGGTCGGACGGGGACTCGTTCGGCGTCCCGGGATCCGTGCCGGGGGTCTCGTTCGGCGTCTCGTCGGGGTCGTCGCGGATCGGCACGTCTTCGCTTTCCTCGATGTCGGCCGCCTCGTTGCCGTTCGTGCGAGCCTGCTGCAGTCGCTCGGTGTGGACCTCGCTTCTGGACTCCCCGGGCGTCGGATCGAACCGGACCCAGCCGTGGTCGGGGAAGTAGACTTCGACCCAGGAGTGGGCGTCGAGCCCCCGGACGAGGTACTCGTCGTCGTCGATCTGCTGGCCGCTCGTGTAGCCGGTGACGTAGCGGGCCGGAATCCCCTCTTCGCGGAGCATCTGTGTCATCGTCGTCGCGAAGTAGACGCAGTAGCCCGCGTCCATCTCGAACAAGAACCCCTCGGCGACGTTATCGGGGGGCTGGGAGACGTCCAGCGAGTACGTCTTCGTCGACTCGAGGTGGGATTCGATCGCGACCGCGGCGTCGTACGGCGTCTCCGCGCCGGCCGTGATCTCGGCGGTGCGCTGGCGGAACTCGTTCGAGGTCCCCGCCGGCGTCTGCAGGTAGTGATCGGTGATCTCGTCGGGGTAGTCGGTTCCGGCGGCCCGCAGTTCGGCCGGCTCGGGGTCGACGATCGCGCTCTCCGCACCGTAGCTGTCGCCCTTCTCGAGCGGCGCGTTCGGCCGCGGCTGGCCGTGCGTGGAGAGTAGCGCGCGCTTGGCAGCGTTGTCACCGAGCGACACCGGCTGCGGTGCGACGGGCATGATGCCCAGTTTCGTCTCGGCGGTGACGGTGTACTCGACGGTCTCGTAGTTTCCGGGCGGCGAGGCAATCCCGCTGCCGTCGTACCGGCTGCTCTGGCCGGTCCGAACCCATTCGTCGCCGGTGAACCGGTCGTAGACGCCGGTCCGCCAGTACGACGGCTCCTCGGACTCAACGGTAAAGCGAACCTCCGGCGAGAGGTCGACCTGTCCGGAGATTCCCGACCGCTCGGGTGCGGTGTCGAGCGTCGCCTCGAGCGTGCCATCTTTCCCCTGGACGAGCTGGGTTGGCCCGGCCGGGTCGCCGGGGACGACCGTGACCGTCAGCGAGAGGACGATAGCCAGCGCGAAGAGGGCGGCCAGCAGGTCGGCCTGTGCGATCGAGCCGTCCCGTTTCTCGAGTTCGCCGACGGCGACGGCCCCGATGCCGGCGAGGGTGCCGGCTAACGTGGCGAACGTGCCGGCGTCGCCGGTCAGGACGAGAAAGCCGAGCGCTCCGCCGCCAAGGAGCGCGCTCGAGCCGTAGTAGCCTCGGAGAGCGAGGTACCACGAGAGGAAGACGGGGGCGGGCGCGAACCCGAGCGTCCAGATCCCGGCCTGGACCATCCGGAGCAACGGCAGGCCGGTCGCGAGCGCGATGATGTCGGAGACGATGGCGTCGGTCGACGTGAAGACGACGCCGAGTTCGACGCCGGCCGACGTGAGGTAGTGGGCGAAGCCGAACCAGGCGGCCACCAGCGCGATGGCGACGGCAGTCCGCGGGCGAACCGCTCGCGCGACCACCGTCGCGCCGATGAGCATCCCGGCGACGATCGCGAGCAGCGCTGTGCTCCCGCCGACGACCCGCGTTACGCCATAGAGGACGCTCACGTACGAAGCCGTCAGGGCGAGCACGCAGGCGAGAGCCAGGCGGCGGAGCGCGTCGCTCTCGAGGGGGCCGCCCTCGCCGACCGATATCGCCCGGTCGCCGGCGTGCGTCGACGAATCCGTGCTCACGCGTGCACCTCCGTCTCGCTCTCGGCGTCGCGGCCGGGTCGCCCGTCTCGACCGGATCGATTTCGATGCGCCTCGAGTTCGCTGTCATACCCGCCGTGGAGCCGCTCGAAGGGAATCTCGCGGCCGTCGACCGTGATCGTCGTCCCGTCCGCGTCGGTTCGGACCAGCACGTCCGCGTCCTGACGGGTTCGCTCCGGAAGCTCGCCGGGCTCGGCGACAGCGAGCAGCCCCAGCAGGTCGCGGTGGTGGGAACGTCCCGATCCGGGCGGGTGCGTCCCGTCGGGGACGGTGACGCCGACCGTCGCGCCCAGCTCGAGTAGCGTGGTCGCGACGCTGGCGGCGGCCGACGCCATCTCGTCGTCGCGGTCGGTAACGCACTCGGCGGCGACCGTGACGGCCCCCGCGTCCGCCTCGTCGGCGTACTCCACGACGGCCAGTTCGTCGTCGGGGCGCTTGGCGGCGCTCTTCCAGTGGACGTCGCGCAGGGCGTCGCCGCGGCGGTACTCCCGGAGGTGGTCGAACTCCTCGGCGTCGCGCCGATCCGCGACGCTGGCGAGCGTCTGGAGGTCGGCCGTCGGACCCTCGCTCAGGTCCCGAACGCGTGGATACACGAGGACGGACGTCGTCGCTTCGTACTCGAACCGGCGTTCGACGAGCCCGAGCACGTCGCTGACCGCGACCGACAGCGGTCCGATCCGGCGGTCGCCCCGATCCTGGAGTCGCACGTCGTATACGAACGTCTCCTCGTCCTCGAGGGTGGTCTCGGCGATCGGCTCCTCGACCGGCGAGAGCCCGTCGCCGACCGTATCGCGGACGGTCGCGGCGACGGTTCCGTCGGTTTCGATCGCGGTTTCGACCTGCCGCCGTTCGCCGATGAACCCCTCGCTGACGGGGTGACGGTCGACCCGCGGTCGGTCGGCCCGGACGATCGCGAGAACGCCGGCGAGCAAAACGACGGCCAGCGGGACGACGACGGCGTTGAGCGCCCGTGGGCCGGCCCACCAGCTCATCGCGACGGCGAGAGCGATCACGCCGACGGCGGTCCAGCCCCGAAGCGTGAATCGCGCGTTCATTCGACGGACACGCGCTCGAGGGCGTCCTCGACGACCGCCGCACCGTCCCGATCCCGCCCGGTCGTCTTGATCCGGTGGCCCATGACGACGGGCGCCTCGATCTGAATGTCGTCCGGGATCACGTACTCGCGGCCGTCGGTGACGGCGCGGGCCTGCGCGGCCCGGAGCAGCGATATCGTCCCGCGGGGGCTGACGCCGATGTGAGCGTTCTCTCGGGTGTAAGCCGCCAGCCGCGTTGCGTACTTCCGGACCGGCTCGGCGACCTGCACCGTCGAGACGGTCTCGCGGGCGGCGACGAGCGTTTCGCGATCGGTCACCGACTCGAGCGATTCGATGGGGTGATCGCCGACCGTCCGGCCGAGCAGTTCGGCCTCCTCGTCGGGGTCGGGATAGCCCAGGTGGAGTTTCTTCATGAACCGGTCGATCTCGGCGAAGGGCAGGTCGTAGGTTCGGTTCGGCTCGACGGCGTTCTGGGTCGCGATGACGGTAAACGGCGCGGGGAGCTCGCGCGTCGTTCCGTCGACGGTGACCTGTCCCTCCTCCATGGCCTCGAGCAGCGCGGCCTGCGTTTTCGGCGGTGCGCGGTTGATCTCGTCGCCCAGCACGATGTTGCCGAAGACGGGGCCAGACTGGAATTCGAACTCGCGGGTCTTCTGGTTGAAGACGTTGACGCCGGTGACGTCGGTCGGGAGCAGATCGGGCGTGAACTGGACGCGGCTGAACGTGCAGTCGACGGACTTGGCGATCGATCGGGCGAGCATCGTCTTGCCGACGCCGGGAACGTCGTCCAGGAGGACGTGTCCCCGGGCGAGGACGGCGGTGACGACGTGTTCGATCACGTCCTCGTGGCCGACGATCACGCGCGAGACGTTCGATTCGATGTCGGCACAGAGCCGCTCGACCGTAGCTATCGGGAGGGCGTCACCGTCGGTCGTCGGATCGGTACCTGTCTCCGCTGTCGGATTGGCGTTGGTCATACTCTCAAAGGTATCTGCGGGGGACTCGGACGACCCAGTCGGTACGAAGATATCCGTCGCTGCGGAACATATGTTTTGTGTCACATGAACTACCAGTTACGCGAGAAATACGCTTTGTCGCGCCTGTCGAGACTGTTCGAGAGTGAATCGGCCGCGGAGTCGGGCCCCGCGCGCTCGAGAGCCGTCGCTCCCCGCGTAACGATCGGAAAACGATGCCTCCTGCGGAATCGCCTGCCTAGAGCCGCTCGACGTTGGTCGCGCGTGGCCCCTTCTCGGCCTCGACGATTTCGAACTCCAGTTCCTGACCCTCCTCTAAGTCAGGGCCGCCGATGTCCTCCATGTGGAAGAACACGTCCTCGTCCGCGTCGTCGGTCTCGATGAATCCGTAGCCGCCAGTGTCGTTGAAGAATGCGACCGTACCTTTCGCCATTGCAGGTCAATAAAGCCACGACGAAAATATAAAGCTTCGGGAGCGCACTCGCCGGGATGGTCCGAGAATCCCGGTATTACCCCTGTCAGTCACGGTTTACCACGTCTTGCAGTTCGGGCAGACGAGGTCGCCGTCGTTCCGCCAGACGCGGGTCGTCGTCTCCTCGCACCGGCCGCACGTGTACGCACCCCACGCGTACGTCGAGAAGCCGGAATCGGCGGGCGTCGTCGACTCGAGGGGGGCGTCGGCGTCGTCTGTCTCGCTCGTCTCCTCACCGTCGGCCGACACGAAGTCCGAGAGCGTCGCGTCGTCGGTCACGGATGAGGATACGCACGGCGGCGGCTTAATCGCTCCGCCGCGGGACCGGCACGGCCAAGTAGGACCGGTTACAACCCCCGATTATGAACACCGTGACACCGCTGAACATTATCGTGGAGAATCTCACCGAAATGACCAGCCTCTTCGGCGACGTGGCGACGGGTGCGGGGCTCGCACCGCTGCTCGTTCTCATGGGTGCGCTTCTCGTCGCCTTCTCGATGGCCGTCTTCGGCGTTCTCACCCTAGGTGCTGTCGGCAGCCTCTTTACGTCGAACTGACGCGCTTTTTCTCGTCCGTTTACTCCTCGATCGCACGCTCGAGCGCCTCGCTCGCCCGTTCGACCGCGTCCTCGAGGTCCGGTCCCAGCGGCGAGCCGACGACGATTCCGTCGACGTGGGAGAGTGCCGCTTCGAACCGCTCCGCGACGGTTTCCGTCGTCCCCGCGATGCAGAACGCGTCGATCATCGCCGGCGTAACGTGACCGAAGGCTTCGGTAAGATTCCCTTGCTCTAACGCGTCGCTCACCGCGGTCGCCGCCCCGCGGTCGATATCGTGGCGCTCGAGGACCGGTTCCGCGGCCCCACCGACGATGAACGCGACCGGCGGCCGGGCCGCCTCGCGCGCTTCCGTCTCGTCGCCCGCGACGCTGACGCTCGCGAACGCCAGCGACTCGAACGGCCCCTGCTCATCGGGCCGTTCTGCCAGCCCCTGCTCGAGTTGCCCCGCCGCCCACTCGAGGTCCCGCGGGTGGGCGGCGTTTATCAGCACGCCGTCGGCGTGTTTCGCGCTCATCCGGAGCATGTGCGGGCCCTGCGCGCCGACGTAGACCGGGATCCGCTCCGACGGGGGCTCGAGGTTGAGCGAGGCGTCCCGCGCGGCGAAGGTACCCTCGTGGGTGACCGTCTCCCCGGCCCAGAGATCGCGGGCGAAGTCGAACGTCTCGAGGACGCGCCGCAGCGGTCGGTCGCGCTCGATCCCCAGGTTCGACAGCGAGGAGCGGTCGCCCGCGCCGACGCCGAAGACCGCGCGACCGTCGCTCACCTCGTCGATCGTCGCCGTCTGCGCGGCCAGTTTCACGGGATGCGTCTCGTACGGATTGACGACGCCCGGCCCCAGCCGCAGGTCGTCGGTCGCGTCGGCCATCCGCGACAGCACGACGAACGGGTCGCGGTTGAAGTAGTGGCTGCTCGTGAACGCGACGTCGAACCCTTCGTCCTCGGCCAGCGCCGCGAGGTCGGCGATCCGATCGGGCGGGTGTTCGGGAGTGAGTTCGATGGCCCGGGTCGGCACGTCGTTCTCGAGCGGTGTCTGCTCGCTCGAGGACGCTTCGTCGCTCATTGCTCGTCGAACCTCCACTCCCGCAGCGCCTGTCGCACGAGGTCGTCCTCGACGGACCGAAAGAGTTCGTTACTGCCCTCGTGGTTCCCGAACTCCCAGTCGCGGACGACGACCGCGGGCGTGCCCCCGGCCCCCTCGCCCGTCACGAGGTTCGCCGCGGCGGCGAGTTCGTCGACCACGGACTGGACGGTGACGCCGAGTTCGTGGCCGTCCCGATCCAGTTCGCCGCGCCAGTCCCGGCTCGCGGGCATCCCTGCCCAGCCGATCGCTACCCCGGTCTGCCCGTGGCGGAACGGCCGCCCGCAGGTGTCCGTGACGATTACGGCCACGTCCTCGATACCGCGCTCGGCGAGGCCCGATCGGATCCGCTCGGCGCTCTCGTCGGGTCGCTTCGGCAGGAGCAGCAGGTCGTGGCCCGGTACGTTCGAGCGGTCGATCCCCGCGTTCGGACAGATGTGGCCGAAGCGTGTCTCTGCCAGCAGGAACGGGGCGTCGATCAACAGCTCTGCACTCTCCTCGAGAATCGCCTGCGCGAATCGTGGGTCCTTCTCCTCGTCCGCGACTTCTTCGATCCGGTCGGCGATCTCCTGCGCTCGGCCGCTGACGGGGTAGTCCTCGAGGTCCGCCGTCCGACCCTCGGCCTTCGAGACGATCGTGCTCGCGACGGTGAGCACGTCGCCCGGCTCGAGGGCGGCCCGATCCGCGACGAGGGCGGCGATGTCGTCGCCGGGGCGGATCTCGGGCAGGTCCGCCACGCCGTTGAGTTCCATACCGGAGGGTGGGGCAGCGGCGTCAAAAGGGCACCGTCACCGGAGAATAGGCGTGAACGACCGCGCCCCTCACTCTCCCTCGTCCGGCTCACCGTGCCCGCCGCCGCCGGGCGTTCTGACGGTGACGGTCGTTCCGGCGTCCACGTCGACGGTCGTCTTCGCGGGTACGTCCTCGCCGTCGATCAGGTTCTCGCCGGTCGCGCCATCTTCGCCGCCGGCGACGCCCTTCGGCGCGTGGCGACGGCGCTCGGTCAGCAGCGACACCGTCGCCGGCGTCTCGACGGTCACCGCGCGCTCGAGGCCCTCGCCGCCGCGATACCGGCCGCGACCGCCGCTGCCCTCGCGGAGCGCGTAGCGCTCGACGCGGAGCGGGTACTCGGTCTCGAGGGCCTCGATCGGCGTGTTCAGCGTGTTGGTCATGCCGACCTGAACGCCGTCCATCCCGTCGCGGTCGGGACGCGCGCCGAAGCCGCCGCCGATCGTCTCGTAGTAGGTAACGGAGCCGTCCCGCGCGCCGATCGTGAGGTTGTTCATCGTCCCCTGGCCCTGGGCGGGGACGCGGTCCGGGGCCGCCTCGGCGAGGGCGGTGAAGACCACGTCGGTGACTCGCTGGCTGGTCTCGACGTTGCCGCCGACGACCGCCGCCGGCGGGGTCGGATCGAGCAGCGAACCTGCGGGCGCACTGATCGTCACCGGCTCGTAACAGCCGTGATTCGGCGGGATCTCGGGATTCGTGAGACAGCGAACGACGAAGTAGACGGCGCTCTTCGCGACCGCGAGCGGCGCGTTCAGGTTCCCCGCGACCTGGTCGGCGGTTCCCGCGAAGTCCACGTCGATCGCCTCGCCGTCGATCGTCACCGTGACGGCGATTTCGATGTCGTCGTTGGTGACGCCGTCGCCCTCGAGCACGTCGGTCGCCTCGTAGGTGCCGTCGGATAGCCCTGCGATCTCGCTTTCGAGGCGCTCGCGCGAGTAGTCGATCACGGCGTCGAACGCCTCGAGCACCGTCTCCCGACCGTGTTCGTCGAAGAGAGAAGCGAGCCGGTCTTCGGCGCGTTCGTTCGCTGCCCGCTGTGCGCGGAGGTCGGCTCGGCGCTCGCGAGGGTTGCGCACGTTCGCGAGGAGGAGCGACCGGATCTCCTCCCTGAGCCGGCCGCCCCCGACCAAGCGGGTCGGCGGGAGCCGCAACCCCTCCTGATAGATCTCCTGCGAGTTGGCCGGCATGCTGCCGGGGGTCGCCCCGCCGACGTCGGCGTGGTGGGCCCGCGAGACGGCGTAGCCGACGATCTCGCGGTCGCCGCTCCCGTCGTCTCCGGGTGCCAGCGGCGACACCATCGTCACGTCCGGCAGGTGCGTCCCGCCCGTAAACGGGTCGTTGAGAACGAACACGTCCCCCGGCTCCGGATCGCGCTCCCGCACGGCGTCGACCGCGGCGGGCATCGCGCCGAGGTGGACCGGGATGTGCTCGGCCTGGGCGACCATCCGACCGTCGGCGTCGAACAGTGCCGTCGAGCAGTCCCGTCGCTCCTTGATGTTCGGCGAGTAGGCCCCCTGGATCAGCGTCTGGCCCATCTCCTCGGCGACGCTCTCGAGTTGGTTGCGCAGCACCTCGAGGGTGACCGGATCGATATCGGCCACGTCGGTTCCGCCGCTGTCGTCCGTTCCGTCAGTATGTTCGGTCATCGGTCTCCCTCCGTCGTGTCGCTCTCTTTGGTCAGCACCAGCGTCCCGTCCGCGAGCACGTCGCCCGTCCACGCGGGCGGAACGACGGTCGTGCTCTCGTCCTGTTCGAGAATCGCCGGGCTCGAGATCGTCGCACCGGGCGCGACCCGATCCCGATCGAAGACGGTCGCCGTGCGCGGACCGACGCCGGGGAAGTGCGCGCGGCGGGTGCCGATCATGTCGCCTCCCGTCCCTTCGTGGCGGACCGCCGGCTCGGACCCGGGCACCGTCGCCGTCGCGCGGAGGGTGACGACTTCGATCGCTTCGTCCATCGCGTAGCCGTACGCCTGTTCGTGGGTCTCTCGAAACCGCGCTGCGACCGTTTCGGCATCGAACGCATCGCCGACGGGTACGGTCAACTCGAAGCTCTGGCCGTCGTACCGGCAGTCCGCCGCCCGCTCGACTCGCGCCGCGTCCGGATCGGACGCGTCCGCGAGCACGTCCGCCACGAGGTCGTCGTAGACTGCCTCGAGCGCGTCCGGCTCCGCCGTCTCGAGGTCGGCCCCCACGGTTCGAGCGGCGTCGTAGCTCTCGTCGGCCGCGAGCAGGCCGAACGCGGAGAGGACGCCGCTCGGCCGCGGCACGACGACGCGGTCGATCGAGAGCGAATCGGCCAGCGCCGTGGCGTGCATCGGCCCCGCGCCGCCGAACGCGACCAGCGCGAACCCGCGGGGGTCGTGGCCCCGCTCGACCGTCACGGACCGGATCGCACGGGTCATCGTCGCGTTGGCCACGCGGTAGACGCCGCGGGCCGCCTCGAGCGCCCCCTCGAGCCCGGCCTCGTCGGCGAGTCGCTCGAGGGCCTTCTGCGCCGCGTCGACGTCGAGGGTCAGCTCACCGCCCAGCGCGGTCTCCGGGCCGATGTAGCCGAGCACGACGTTGGCGTCGGTGACCGTCGGCTTCGTGCCACCGTTGCCGTAGCAGGCCGGACCGGGGTCGGCTCCCGCCGACTGCGGACCGACGCGGAGCGCACCGCCCGAGTCGACCCAGGCGATCGAGCCGCCGCCCGCGCCGACCGTGTTCACGTCGACCATCGGCGTCCGGATCGGCAGTCCGTCGATCTCGGCGTCGGTCGTCCGCTCGGCCCGCCCGTCGCGAACGAGGCTCACGTCGCTCGAGGTGCCCCCCATATCGAAGGTGACGAGCCCGTTTACGTCGGGCTCGTCGACGGTGGCCGCCGCGCCGACGACGCCCGCAGCGGGTCCCGACAGCGTGGTCGTCACCGCCTGTTCGCGGACCGTCTCGGCGTCGGCGATGCCGCCGTTTGCCTGCATGATCCACGGTTCGGGGATGCCCGCGTCGTCGGCCTCGTCGACCAGCCGACCGACGTAGTCGTCGATCGCCGGCCGGAGGTAGGCGTCGACCGCGGTGGTCGACGTGCGCTCGAACTCGCGGAACTCCGCGAGTACCTCGTGGGAGGCCGAGACGGGCACGTCCAGTTCTTCGCGCAGCGTCTCCGCGACGACGCGCTCGTTCTCGGGGTCGGCGTAGGCGTGCAGCAGGCAGACCGCCACCGCCTCGACCTCGCGCTCGCGCAGGGTCGCCGCGAGGTCCCGGACCGTCTCGGGATCGACGGGACGCTCGACGCCCTCGACCGTCGCCCGCTCGTCGATTTCGAACCGCAGGTCGCGGGGGACCAGCGGCGCGGGCTTCTCGGCCTCGAGGTCGTACAGCGCCGGCCGGTCCTGGCGGCCGATCTCGATCACGTCGCGAAAGCCCTCGGTCGTCACGAGCGCGGTCTCCGCGCCGTCGCGTTCCAGCAGGGCGTTGACCGAGACGGTCATCGCGTGGGCGAAGCCGTCGATCTCGCTCGGGGCGACACCGGCGCGGTCGCAGGCCTTCTCGATTCCCTCGAGGACGCCGACGTGCTGGTCGTCGGTCGTCGGTACTTTCGCGGTGACGAGCTGATCGTCGACGGAGAGCGCCACGTCGGTGAACGTCCCGCCGACGTCGACGCCGATCCGCGTCTCGCCGTCGCCGGTCGCGCCTCCGTCCGCTCTCGGCTCACCTCCCGTCATCGATCCTTCTCCCCTCCTGGCCCGCGGCCGATTCGCCGTCGAGCAATCCCGTCACGTGCTGTGTCATGGTCAGACAGGGGTAGCCGAGGTAGGTATAGTTCACGCACTCGCCTCGCGAGTATATTCGCGCCGTCGCGGCCGCCCGCCGACGGTCAGTCGGTCCGTAACTCGACGGTGAGATCGCCGTCGTCGACGGTCGCGACGTACATCGTCACGTGAGTCGTGGGTGCAGCCCCGGTGGCGCTCCCCGGATTGAGTATCCGGACGCGACCGGCTGCGCGGCCCTCGTCTGCCGGGCGGAACTCGTCGAACGTGACGGTCTCGTCGACCACCGCGTGGGTGTGACCGGCGACGGCGACGAGCGTCGTTTCGGCGTCCGCGCCCGCTTCCTCGCGGGCCGTCTCGACGACTCGTTCCCGCCAGTTGCCCGACGATCCGTCGCCGTGGGTGACGACGAACGTCACGCCGTCGATCTCGAGGGTGGCCGTCGTCGGCACGTCGAGCGTCGCCGGATCAACGTTGCCTCGAACGGCCGTCAGCTCGCCACCCGTGAGGTCGACGACCCGCTCGTACGCTCCGAACGACTCGAAGTCGCCGGCGTGTATGGTGTGGTCGGCCGCCTCGATCTCGGTGACGACCCACGCGGGAAGCTCCGGCTCTCGAGTGGGCACGTGGGTATCGGAAACGATCGCGATACGCGTCATAGCCGTGCGTTCGTCCGCCAGTTCAGAAAAGCGTTGGTCAGCGGACGATCCCCGGTCGTCCGTTTCGCTCACTCGAGGACGGTCTCGGGTCGAGCGCCTCGTGGTCCGCAACGGCGCGTTCGAAAGCGACACGTTCCCGGTCGCCGTGGGCCATCGTATGTGCCCGGACACCGACACCACGCGCGACGAGTCGGCTCACGTCGTCACCGCGTTCCTCCGCCATCGGAGTGACGTTCTCTGCTTGCGCCGCAGCGACGCCGTCGGCACCTACGCGGGACAGTGGGGCGGCGTCTCCGGCTTCGCGGAAGGTCAGCCTGACGAACAGGTTCTCACCGAGATCCGCGAGGAGACGGGCCTCGAGGCCGATGCCGTCTCGCTCGTCCGCTCCGGGCGACCGGTCGAGTTCGAGGATCCCGACCTCGCACGCGAGTGGGTCGTCCACCCCTACCTGTTCGACTGCGAAACTCGTGCGATCGAACTGAGCGAGGAACACGACGAGTTCGAGTGGGTATCCCCCACCGAACTGCTCGAGGGCGTCGGCGACGACCGCGAGACGGTACCGGAACTGTGGACGGCCTACGAACGCGTCGCGCCCACCGTTCGATCGATCGCCGCCGACGGTGACCACGGCGCAGCGTATCTCTCGGTGCGCGCGCTCGAGGTGCTGCGCGATCGGGCGGGGCTGCTCGTCGCCGAGCGTCGCGAGTTCGGCGCCGACCCGGACGGCGAGCGGGACGAACTCGCGGAACTCGCCGGTCGGTTGCTCGAGGCGCGACCGTCGATGGCGGTCCTCCGGAATCGGGTGAACCGAGCGATGGCCGAGGCTGACGGAGATGACGGAGCGGAGACGGGTGCACCTGCGGCTCTCGAGGCCGCGCTGAGGGGGATCGACCGCGCGCTGTCGGCCGACGCGGACGCCGCTCGAAACGCCGCCGAGCGTCTCTCGGGGAGCGTCGCCACGCTCTCGCGATCGGGGACCGTCCTCGAGGCGCTCCGCGAGGGCGCGCCCGCCCGCGTTTTCGTCGCCGAATCGCGGCCGGCCCGTGAGGGAATCGCCGTCGCGGAGGAACTGGCCGAGGCGATCGACGGCGCGGTGACGGTCCACACCGACGCGGCAATCGCGCACATCCTCGCGAGCGAGTCGGTCGATCGCATCGTCGTCGGTGCGGACACCGTCCTTTCCGACGGCTCCGTCGTGAACAAGACCGGAACGCGGGCGCTGGCGATCGCCGCCGACCGCGAGGGGGTTCCGGTTTCGGTCGTCGCGGCCACGGACAAGGTCTCGTCCCGCGAGGACGTGAACCTCGAGTCCGGCGACCGATCAGCGGTGTACGACGGCGACGCGCCGATCGACGTCCTGAACCCGACGTTCGACGTGACGTCCGCCGACTGCGTGACCGAGGTCGTCACTGAACGGGGCGCGCTCGAGCCGGCCGATATCGAGGCCGTGGCCGAGGAATTGCGTGGCCTCGAGGAGTGGCGCGACGGCGGTGCCTCGGCAGGGCGGGAGACGACGGACCGCGACCCCTCGGGCGAATAGCAGCCGACGACGGCCGTGACGAAGCGGTACCCCCGCGAGTTCCCTGTGGCGGCGGAGTTTCGAACTGCCGTTGTCGTCTCGGCAACTCGTCCGGTCTCGCCTCAGTAACGCGTCGAGACGGAGACGTCCTCGTTCGAATCGTCTACCTCGACGATCGCGTCGAAGGGCGACTTGAGCGTATTGATCGTTTTGCGGTCGTGTGCGCCCGGGTCCAGGTGGAAGTGAGCGATTCCGTCGATTTGCTCGATACGGCGGGTGATCACCCGCAAAAATCGGAACACGGACTTCTGGTTCGTGTACTGGAGCAGGCCGGTGACCGAATCGAAGCAGATCGCCGTTTCGGTGCCCGTTTCGACCTGACTCGACAGGTAGTCGCTCAGTTTCATCCCGATCCCGGTCAGATCCGCCGGATTGACCGTAATCGAGGTCACCCCGTCGGCTTGCCGTTGCATCCGAGCGGGCGACTCGTCGAGCGTGATGATCCCGATCCGGCCGTCGTGCGTCTCCGAATCACCCGACCACGATCGCAGCCACTGGTCCGGGGATTGGAACGTCAGTGCCAGGATGTCGGTCGGCTCGTCGGCCCCCTCCGACAGCAGCGTTTCGTGGGACTGTTTCGTCGGACGGTCGAGCATCGACCCGAGAAGCAAGACGCTTGAGGCCCGCGCCAATCGCTGTTCGTCTTCGGTACGCATCACCACGACCCCTCCCCGATGAGGTCGTACACCGCTTCGATTACCTGGTTGAAGGGCGCGTCTGGAGCCAACGAGACGTATAGGCCGGTCCGTTCACCGACGAATCGAAAGATAGCGTTCTGATCGAAGAAGACGCTGAACGCGCGAACTTCGCCGAGTTCGCCGTAGACGTCCTCGTACATCTCCTTTTCAGTGAAATCGAGTCGATAGTCGCTGTGGATTCGATCGGAGAGTTCCGCTATGTCGTCCTCGCCATCGAACTGGTCGGCCATCTGCTCGCTCATATATATGATATTGTACGTCTCGGCATCGTACTCGGCGAACGAGTGCACCTGATCGCCACAGATTTCGAGTATCTTCTCGAGGATCGCGTCGGCGTCGAACTCGTCGAACGAAGATGCGTTTTCGATTGCAGCCATTCGCTACTCCTTCTGACCGGACCCGAATAAATGCACGAACGATTTCGGAACGTGAGTGGCTATTTCTTATACTTGTTACCAGACGCCCGTTTCACCGACCGCCGACCGTGATCGACGCCGTCGGTTGAGTCGGCCGACTCGAGGACTGGCCACAGGGGTAGCAGGACAAACGGTCTGCCGATCACCTGAGCGTCGTCATCGCGACCGGGCCGACGACGCTGAGACCGAGCAGCGACTCGAGCAGGAGTCGGACGTTTCCGAGCCAGGGGATTCGGACCATCGCTTTTCCGACGATCCAGCCGGGGCGAACGACGGTCGTTTTCGGCTCGTTGCCGCCGATCTGATCGTAGACGCCGCTCGCGTCGCCCTTCGTAATGAATCCGTCGTGGGGTGCCGGACAGCTCTCGATCTCCGCACAGGGGCGGTTGTACGTGTAGGCCGGGTTGGCACTGGTCCGGATCCAGTTCTCGCCGTCCTCGACCCAGAAGTAGGCCCGATGGATGACCGGCGTTTTCGACGGGTTTCCGTTGGGCTGGAACACGATCACGTCGCCGGCCCGTCCGAGCCGTTCGTCGCCGCCTCGGCTGTTTTCGATCGGGACGATCCCCGTCTCCGCGACCGGATCGTCGCCGACGAACCGCTCCTCTTGGACGACGAAGACCAGGTCTCCCGTGTGGACGTTCGGTTCCATGCTCCCGCTTTCGACGGCGACGAACGGCGGCCAGATGCCGCTGACCGCGAAGAGAACGAGCGCGACGGCCGCGACGATCGCGACGACGCTCACGACATCCCGGACGAACACGGCGGTTTCGTCGTCTCCGTACGGCAATCGGCGACCACGCCCGTCACCGCCGCGATCGGCGTCCGTGCGACCGTCCGTCATCGGCCGACCGATTCGCCGCCCGGATACCGCTCGATATCTGTCTTCGCCATCGTTCGTACAGACGTCTCCGAAGCTGATAAAATCACAACCGGTGCTCGGGATGGCCGAGCGGTTCGGGTGTCGGCCGGTTCGTGGGGTTTTTTGCGTCGGTCGCTCGTACGCCGAGACGGTGGCGATGACGAAAGTTACCCCCGCTTAGCCCCTTGTGATGATAGCCTTCACCGAGCCACCGTTCTGATACCTGGAGCGCCCTCTGGCATCGGCGTCGCCCAAACCTTGAACCGCGACTCGAGCGTACCGCCCGCTATGCAGTTCGAACTCGAGCGACTCGGGATTCACGAATCCGTCGACGACGTGTTTCCGCCGGCGGAACTCGCGGACTTTCTCGCCGACCTGCCGGTCGAGGTTGCGGTGATCGGCGACGACGGAATCGCCGCCTGCGACGCGGTCGTCACCCTCGAGCACCGCGCGGCGTTCCTCGATCTGGACTGGATCCACTCGATTCAGGCCGGCGTCGACCGGTTCCCGTTCGACGCGCTCGCGGACCGCGGCGTCGTCCTCACGAACAGTACGGGAATCCACGATCGGACCGTCGGGGAGACGGTCGCGGGCTACCTGCTCATGTTCGCCCGCCGGCTCCACGACCACGTCGCGAACCAGCAACGGCGTCGGTGGGACCGTCCCGAGTGGGACGAAGCGTTCACCCTCCCGGGGTCGACGGCCTGTATCGTCGGTACCGGCACGCTCGGCCGGGGCGTCGCGGAGACGCTGGGCGCGCTCGGGGCCCGCGTGACTGGCGTCCGGCGCTCGGGTGACCCCGTCCCCGGCTTCGACGAGGTCTCCGCGAACGACCGGCTACTCGAGGCCGTCTCCGACGTCGAGTTCGTGATCGTCACCGTCCCGCTGACCGACGAGACGCGCCACCTCTTCGACGCCGAGGTGTTCGCAGCCATGCGCGACGACGCCTATTTCGTGAACGTCGCCCGGGGGCCGGTCGTCGACGAGTCGGCGCTGATCGACGCGCTCGAGGGCGGCGACATCCGGGGCGCGGCGCTGGACGTCTTCGAGGAGGAGCCCCTGCCCGATGAGTCGCCGCTCTGGGGGATGGACGAGGTCATCGTTTCTCCCCACTGCGCGGCCTACACGCGGGATTACTTCCGGGACGTGGGCGAGATCGTCCGCGAGAACGTCGATCGGCTCGAGCGCGACGACGAACTGAAAAACAGGGTCGTCTGAGCCGGTCGGTCACGGGTCGATGGCCGGGCGCGCGGCTCGAGTACCACGAGAGCCGTGCAACCCGGGGGAGGGCAGGCGCTCACCGGCATTCACCGCGAGCGAACCCGAAGGGTGAGCGAGCGGGCCGACGACTGACCCGAAACGCGAGCGCGGCGGTTCGCGCCGCGCTCGCGTGGAGGGGAAGGAGGAGTGCTTTTCATCGAAATTTTGCCGAGTGACGAGCGGACGGGTGCGCTGTCAGGGCACCCGTCCGCTCAGAACGCAGGGCAAAATTTCGTTAGAAGAATTTGAACAGGTCGTCCCGATTCTGCTCGTGGAGGTGGCCGCGGACGGCCTCGTTGAGGGCGGTGATCTGCCCGTTCTTTGCGGTGATCGGGGCGATGGTCTCCTGCCACTGTTTCCACGGCGGGTAGAGGCCGAGGCGGTCGCAGAGTTCGTTCAGCCGCTCGTCGCGGTCGTCGACCTTGTCCATCTTGTTGACGGCGACGACGGTGGGGATGCCGAGATCGCGCAGGAAGTGGAACATCTCGACGTCGTAGGGGATCTCGTCGGGGCCGGAGTGGCGGTCGATGATGTCGATGACGCTCTTGCCGTCGACGACGAGGATCGCCACGAGGACGTTGTCGGCGTACTCCTCGAGATAGCGGACGATCTCGGTCTTGATCTGCTCGCGGTGGTCTTCGTCGACGCCGCTCATGAACCCGAAGCCGGGGAGGTCGGTGATGACGAAGTCCTCCGGTGCCCAGTCGTAGTGGTTGGGCGAGCGGGTGACGCCGGGTTTGCCCCCGGTGTCGAAGCTGTGGCCGGTCAGCTCGCGCATGAGCGTGGATTTGCCCACGTTCGAGCGGCCGACGAGGGCGACTTCGGCCTCCCGATTCGGGCGGGTATCGAACATACCCTGGTGTAGGCGCGTCGCGGGTTAATACCCACCGAGACGGCTATCGGTCTGATTCGCCCTCGAGCCACGGAGGGGGCGGGAGCCGGACCGTGACCCCGTTGCGTGGGACTGAATGCCCCGGAGTTATGACCCCGGGGTGTTTCAGATCGGACCGTGCGTCTCGTACAGTTAACGGTCCCAACGGGCAAGCGGGAGACGATCCTCGAGACGCTCGACGAGCGCAGGATCGATTACGTCCTGACTGACGAGGACAGCAGTCGGGAGTACACGGCGGTCGTCTACTTTCCGCTGCCCGATGCGGCCGTGGAGCCGGTGCTCGACGAGCTACAGGAAGTAGGGGTCGACGAGGACGCGTACACGGTCGTCGTCGACGCGGAGACGGTCGTCTCACGGCGGTTCCAGGCGCTGCGCGAGGAGTACGAGGACGGCGACGTGGAGTCCGACCGCATCTCGCGTCAGGAGTTGCAGGCCGAAGCGGACGATCTGACGCCGACGTTTCCGGTCTACGCGGTGATGACGATCATCAGCGCGATCGTCGCGACGGCGGGGCTGCTGCTGGACTCGCCGGCGGTCGTCGTCGGGTCGATGGTGATCACGCCGCTGATCGGGCCGGCGCTGGGTGCCAGCGTCGGGACGGTGATCGACGACGAGGAACTGTTCACCGAGAGCGTTACCTACCAGATCATCGGCGTCGTTCTCGCGATCGGTGCTGCCGCGGTGTTCGCCCTGCTCGCCAGAATGACGAACATCGTGCCGCCTGGGCTCGTCCTGTCGAACGTCGGCGAGATCTCGGAGCGGCTCGCTCCCGATCTGCTCTCGCTGGCGATCGCGCTCGGTGCTGGCGTCGCGGGCGTCGTGAGCATCGCGACGGGAACTTCCGTCGCGCTCGTCGGCGTGATGATCGCGGCGGCGTTGATCCCGCCCGCGGGCGTCGCGGGGATCGCTCTCGCGTGGGGCCAGCCCGCGGCCGCCATCGGCGCGACGGTTCTCGTCCTCGTCAACCTGCTGTCGGTGAACCTCGCCGGCCTCCTGACGCTGTGGTACGCGGGCTACCGACCGGAGAACCTGTTCCGGATGGGGGAGACGGAACAGCGCCTTCGCCAGCGAATCGTCGGCCTCGTCGTCATCGTCCTCGTCTTCGCGGTGTTCCTCGGCGGCATCACGTACGCCTCCTACGAAGCGGGCAACTTCGAACAGGACGCCCGCGAAGCGGTCGAATCGACCCTCTCGCAGGAACAGTACGAGGCGTTCCAGTTGCTCGAACTCGAGGTGATGATGGGCGACGACTACCCGTTCCGGAGCCCCGAGAAGGTCGTCGTGACGATCGGCGGACCGCCGAACGGGTCAGTCCCCGAACTGGCCGAGACCCTCAGCGAGCGAGTCAACCGCCACGCCGACGCGTCCGTGGAAGTCGAGGTCAGGTACGTCACCGTCCTCGACTGAGCGGCGGCCGTGCGCGTACAGCCCGTCGGTGTGCCGCCGTCCGACCGGCCGGCAGGCATATGCCGTTCCCCGACGCTGGCTTTCGAACACGGAGGATGGTTCGAGCCGCCGTCGCCCAGGCGCTGTTGTTCATCGCCGCGGTGAGCATCGCGGCTACGTTCGCCGGCACGGTCGTCACGCAGTCGTCGCTGTTCGCTCAATCGACCGCGGCGGAGGCCGACCGGGCGGTCGCGACGATCGACGCGGAAATCGCCGTTATCAACGATCCCGAAGCGGGTGCGACGTACGACGACACCGACGGGCAGATCACACTGTACGTCAAGAACGTCGGCGGCGAGACACTCGAGCCTGCTGCACTGGAGATACTGCTCGACGGGAGCTACGTGGAATCGGGTGAGCGCTCGAGACGCGTCCTCGAATCCGGCGACGAGTGGCGGGTCGGAACGGTGCTCGAGGTGACGATCGATCGGTCGCTCGTGACCGGCGAGCATCGCGCTGTCGTGACGATTCACGGCGCCCAGGATCGACTGGTGTTCAACGCTGCGTGAACTGATCCGCGTCGGTTCGAAGGCGGTTGTACGCCCCTAGGTCCCGTCGCCGCTCTCGGGCCGCGAGTAGTCGGGATCGAAGATCTGCGCCGACATCGGGGCCGGATCGCCGTCGGTGAGATTGTACTGCGAGAAGTCCTCGACGCCGGCCTCCCGGAGGAAGTCTTCGTCGTAGACGTAGTTTCCGGTGAACTCGGCCGGGTCGCGGTCGAGTATCTCCAGCACCGTGTCCGAGACGATCTCGGGTGTGCGCCAGTCGTCTTCGGTCCCCATTCCGAAGTAGCGGGTCGCGCGCGTGTCGATCGCGGTAACGGGCCAGAAGGAGTTACAGCCGATCTCGTCGTCCGCCAGCTCGTCGGCCAGCGACAGCGTGATGAAGGACATCCCCATCTTCGACCAGGCGTAGGCGGCCCGCCCCGGCGCGCGGTCCATCGCGACCGGCGGGGCGTTGGTCAGAATCCAGGTGTCTTCCTCGACTTCTCTGAGGTGGTCGATGAAGCCTCGAGAGACGAGGTAGGTTCCGCGCACGTTGACCTCGTTCATCAGGTCGAATCGGTTCGCCGGCATCTCCTCGACGGACTCCGTCTGGATGGCCGAGGCGTTGTTGATGACGATGTTGATCTCGCCCATTTCGTCGATCGCCTCGTCGATGGCCGCGTCGATGTTCTCCTCGTCGCGGACGTCCAGCTGGATCGCGTGCGTTTCGACGCCTTTCTCGGCGCACGCGTCGGCCGTCTTGTGGATCGTCCCGTCGAGGTCGGAGTCCGAATCGTCGACCGTCTTTCCCGTCGAGACGATGTTACATCCCTGTTCAGCGAGCGCGAGCGCGAGTTGCTTCCCGATTCCTCGAGTCGTTCCCGTAATAAACGCGGTCTGGCCGTTCAGATCTGGCTTCTCGAGCATCTATGCTTGCTACTCACTCCCACTGCACTAATAGGCGTGCAAACGTCGCTCGCTACCCCCTCGAGTGCAACCGTCGGTGGTACGGCGGCCGGTTTTCGACCGGGATCGGCCGCGTCCGTGCGAGAGCGAGCGAAAAGCGGCTTCGCGACGGCCGCCGATCGACGGCCGTCACCCCTCGAACGGCAACTCGGGCTCGTGATCGATCGCCTCGACGGCGGCCGCGATCACGGCTTCGACGTTCGCACCCGTCTCGACGCTCATGGTGTAATCGGCCGCGACGGCTTCGTCTAGCTCGTCCGCCTCGAAGCGGTCGGCCTTGTTCGCGACCGTCAGCACCGGCACGTCGTCGAACCGGGTCGCGATCGCGTCCCGGAGCTCGAGTTGCGAGCCGATCGGATAGCCGCACTCTCCGGTGGGGTCGACCATCACGAGCATGCAGTCGGCGAGGTGTTCGATGGCGCTGACCGCCTGCGATTCGATCTCGTTGCGATCCTGCGGCGGGCGGTCGAGCAGCCCGGGGGTGTCGACGATCTGGTAGCGGATGTGATCGCGCTCGAAGTGGCCGAGCCCGATCCCCTTCGTGGTGAAGGGATAGGATGCGGTCTCGCCGCGGGCGTTGGTGACATCGTTGACGAGCGAGGATTTACCGACGTTGGGGTAGCCGGCCACGACGATCGTCGGCTCGTCGGGGTCGATCTCCGGCAGGTCGCGCAGGTCGTTGCGCGACTCGTTGATGTAGAGCAGTTCGTCGTCGATCTGCTCGACGATGTCTGCGAGCCGGGCGAACGCCTGTTTGCGGTGCTTGCGCGCGGTGTCCACGTCGGTCTTGCGCAGCCGCGGCTGGTACTCCTCGTGGATCTCGCGGGCCTTCCGACTGGCCCACATTACCTCGGAGAGGCTCTGGCGGAGCCGGTCGACGTCGACGATCGCGTCGGCCAGTTCGTAGTAGAACGGGTGGACGTCGTCCTCGTACTCGAAGTCCGGCCACGCCGTGACCACGTTCTCGAGGTTGTCGGAGATGATGTTGGCCGCCGTCTGGAGCATCGACTGCTGGGCCTCGAGGCCGCCCTTGGCCTTCCCGGCCCGCGCCGCCCGCGAAAACGCCTTGTCGATCAGCTCTTCCGACGTGGGCGTCGTCGGAAGGTCTTCGAAAATCATGCTCGCGAATAGAACGCGTGACCATAAAAGGGCGTCCGTTGGCCGCCGCGAGCTTATGTCTGCCGCCGTCCTACGGTATCGCATGACAGACTGGCGCGCCGTCTTCGTGGGGTTCGTCGTCGCGACCGTCCTCGGGATCGTCGGACTCGTGGTTCCGGGTATCGGCCAGCTCGCGGCGGGTCTGCTCGGTGGCTTCGTCGCGGGCTACATGGCCGGCGGCGGGCTCGGAAGCGGGTTCTGGCACGGACTGCTCGCGGGCTCGCTCGGCGGGATCATCGGCGGCCTGCTCGTCGGCGTCGCCGTCGGCGTGGCCGGCCTCGCGCTCGGCCCCGTCGGCGGCGCGGTCTCCGGCGCTGCCGGTATCGGCATCTTCCTGTTCGCCGTCACGATATCGATCGTGATGGCCATAGAGAGCGCGGTCGCCGGTGTCGTCGGTGCCGCGGTCAGCGACTGACCCGCTTCCAAACCATTACAACGGCCGGTTCCGATCCTCTAGCCGTCGTGTCACCGTCGGTCTTCGACCCCCGACTCGAGTACGTCACCGTCGCCGAAACCGCGCTCAGCGACATCGACGGGGAGCGCGGCGAGCTCGTCGTCGGCGGCTATCCGATCGACGAACTCGCGACGAACGCGACCTACGAGGAGGGCGTCTTCCTCCTGTTCGAGGGCCGGCTGCCGACGGCCGAGGAACTAGCTGACTTCCGGGCCGACCTCGCGAGTCGCCGCGAACTCCCGCCGGCGGTCCGAGAGCTACTCGAGCGCGCCGCCGAAACGGGGAACTCCGCGATGGACGCGATCCGAATGGGCGTCGCGGCGGCGACTCTCGAGACCGACGAGACGGATCCGCGAACGGCCGCCGAGCGCGTCGTTGCCATCGTCCCGACGATCGTCGCGACCTACTGGCGCTACCGACAGGGAGAAGAGCCGATCGAGCCGCGCGACGACCTGGGCCACGCCGCGAACTACCTGTACATGCTGACCGGCGAGGAGCCGACCGAGGCCGAGACCCCCGCCCTCGAGACCTTTCTCGTAACCCTGCTCGAACACGGGCTCAACCCCTCGACGTTCACCGCCAGAACCGTCATGTCGACAGAATCTGACCTCGTCTCCGCGGTGACGGCCGCCGTCGGGACGTTCAAGGGACCGCGCCACGGCGGCGGGCTCGAGCTGACCGTCGAGATGCTCCGGGCGGTCCACGACTCCGGCAACGGCGAGCGGTACGTCCGCGAGAGACTGGACGCCGGCGAGCGAATCAAGGGGTTCGGTCATCCCGTCTATCAGGTCCGCGATCCGCGAGCGACGGTGCTCTCGGCAGCCACCGAACGACTCGTCGGGGCGACGGGCGACGACGGCTTCCTCGAGACCGTTCGCGAGTTCGAGACCGTCGCCGGTGACGTGCTGGCCGAGCGCGCCCCCGAGCGCGGGACGGAGCCGAACGTCGAGTTCTACGCCGCCGCCTTGCTCCGCGAACTCGGACTTCCGACGGAGCTGTTCACCGCGACGTTCGCCGTCTCGCGGGTCGGCGGCTGGGCGGCCCACTGCCTCGAGCAACGCGAGACCGACGACCTCGTCCGCCCGACCAGCCAGTACGTCGGCGCGAGCGAAACGGCGTGGACCCCCGTCGAGAACCGTCACGTCGCCGGGGACTCGCTGGTCCGCAATCCGGTTCGATCGACGGCGCTCGAGCCCGTCTCCGAAACGCTCGCCGTCCTCTCGGAGCCCGACCGCCTCGAGTTGCTCTTGCTGTTGGCCGACCGGGACGACCCCGTCGCCTACTCGACGCTTCGCGCATCGTCGTCGATCGAGGACAAGGGCCGGTTCAACTACCACCTGCGCCAGCTTCGGGACTACTTCGTCGTCAGGGGCGAGGATGGCTACGGGCTGACCGACGCGGGCCGATCGGTCGTCGAGACAGTCCTGACCGACGAGCGGCTCCTCGAGGACCTCCTGGACTGAGCGACCGAACGCGTCGGCGGGCGGGGAGAAACTGCGTTCCCCGGTAGCTTCGCCCGGTTTCGGTGGGATGTCCGGAGCCGATCTTCTCGCGAAACGGCCGTAATCAGCCCCGTCACCGCTGCTATCGGGACACGGCCGGCGCGCCCTGACTCCGGAAATCCGCCGTCCTGTCCACACCCCTCGACGATCGACCGTCATCAGGCTCGGCTCGAGGGGGAACGATATTGCTCCAAGCGCTTACATATCGTTCGCTCCTCGTTTCGGGTATGAACGAGACGATACGGCCCGGGCTCGAGGGGATCACCGTCGCGGAGACGGGACTGAGTCGAATCGATGGAGAGAACGGCGAACTGACCGTCTGCGGGTTCCCGATCGAGGAACTCGCGGCCAACGCGACCTACGAGGAGAGCGTCTTCCTCCTGTTCGAGGGCCGGCTGCCGACGGCCGCGGAACTGGCCGACTTCCGTGCCGATCTCGCAAGCCGTCGCGAGATCTGTCCCGAGGTTCGGGCGGTGCTCCGGCGCGCCGCCGCGGAAGAGAAACCCGCGATGGACGCACTCCGGATGGGCGTCGCGGCCGCGAACCTGGGGCTCGTGGATGATGATCCTGCCACGCTCGCCCGGCGACTCGTCGCCGTCGTCCCGACTATCGTCGCGACCTACTGGCGCTACCGGCGGGGGGAAGAGCCGATCGAGCCGCGCGACGACCTGGGCCACGCCGCGAACTACCTCCACATGCTGACCGGCGAGGAACCCGACGACGCGGCGGTCCGCGGGCTCGAGACCTACCTCTCCACCGTCGTCGATCACGGCGTCAACGCCTCGACGTTCACCGCCAGAACTGTCGTCTCAACCGAGTCGGACCTCGTCTCCGCCGCGACCGCCGCGGTTGGCTCGCTCAAAGGACCGCTCCACGGCGGCGCACCGGGGCCCGTCCTCGAGATGCTGCGGGAGGTCCACGAGCTGGGCGACCCGGCCGGCTACGTCGAAGCGAAGCTGGCCGCCGGCGAGCGACTGATGGGGTTCGGTCACCGCGTCTACCGCGTCCGCGATCCGCGAGCGGCGGTCCTCGAGTCGGCCGCGGAACGCCTCTACGCCGAGTCGGCAGACGGCGACTTCTTCGAGACCGTCCGGGAATTCGAGTCCGTCGCCGTCGAGGAACTGGCTGCCCACAGCCCGGACCGCCGGCTTGACACGAACGTCGAGTTCTACACCGCCGCGCTACTCGACGGCGTCGGGGTTCCGAAAGAACTGTTCACCGCGACGTTCGCCGTCTCGCGGGTCGCCGGCTGGATGGCTCACTGTCTCGAGCAACTCGAGGACAACAGGCTGATTCGCCCCGAATCGCGGTACGTCGGCGCGACCGACCGCGAGTGGACGCCTGCTGCGGAGCGCTAGGGTCGATTCGCTCGCTTATCGATTCCGAGGTGGAGCGGAGTCGGCTTCGGGCTCGGCGCCAGCATCGGAGCTATCCTCGGGTCGGCGCACGCCGTCCGTTTCCGGATCGGCGGCCGCCCCTGTCTCGGGGTCCGTTTCGGGCTCGTCGCTCCCGGGCGCGACCGCAGGCACGTCCACGGCGTTGACCGCGTGGCGGACGACGGCGCGTTTCTCGACGCCTTCGACGGTCGCTTCGGTGGTGAGGACGATCCGATGGGCCATCGTCGGCCGGGCGAGGCGCTTGACGTCGTCCGGCGTCACGTACGATCGGCCGTCGATCAGCGCCGCGGCGCGGACGGCTTCGAAGACGCGCTGAACACCACGCGGCGAGACGCCGGTGTCGGCCCGTCGGTCGGCCCGGGTCTTCCGCGCGAGATCGATAATGTAACCGCGGACCTTCTCGTCGACGGTGACGTCCTCGGTCATGTCCTGGAGTACTCGGACTGCCTCCGGGCTCGCGATCGGATCGACGCTCGGCGAGAGCGACCGGCGGTTCGCCCGGCGCTCGAGCAGCCCCAGTTCGCCGTCGCGGTCGGGGTAGCCCAGCGACGTCTTGACGCTGAAGCGGTCGCGCTGGGCCTCGGGCAGCCGGAAGGTGCCCTCCTGCTCGATCGGGTTCTGGGTCGCGACGACGACGAACGGCTCGGGCAGGTCGTAGGTCGTGCCGTCGACGCTGACCTGTCGCTCCTCCATGGCCTCGAGCAGCGCGGCCTGAGTCTTCGGTGGCGCGCGGTTGATCTCGTCGGCCAGCACGACGTTCGTGAACACCGGCCCCTCGGCGAACTCGAACTCGCCGGCCTGCTCGTCGTAGATCATCGAGCCGGTCACGTCCGAGGGCAACAGATCGGGCGTAAACTGAATCCGCTTGAACTCGAGTCCCATCGACTCGGCGATCACCCGGGCGGTGACCGTCTTCCCCGTTCCCGGCACGTCCTCGAGCAACACGTGTCCGCGGGCGAGTACGGCGGCGAGCATGGTCTGCAGAACCTCGCGGTCGACGACCGCCGCTTTCTCGATGCGTTCGACGACGCGCCGGACCGTGCGTGCGGCGTCGTCGGGCGTCGCGTTCGTCTCGTCCATACACGACAGTGACGCTAGATGACCAAGAAGCCTCCCCTCTCGCGCCGGGCCGAAGCCGATTAGCCGCGGAGGGGAACTAACAGGAGTAACACGCCCACCACGACGACGAACGCAGCACCGGCTGCGCTGACGCCCGCGAAGGCGCCACTTCGGAGGAACTCGAGGCCGGTCGCGACCGCCACGGCGGCGATCCCGACGCCGACGGCGATGGCTCCGTGGAACAGCTCGAGCCGGCGGGTCTCGGGCAGGTGGCCGAGTTCGGCCGTTACCCCGAGCCCGAACGTCGAGAGGTCCCAGACGAGGACCGCGGCGGCGATGCAGCCGAAGGCGAGGAGCGCACTCACGCCGGCGACGCCGATCGCGGCGACGACGAGCCCCGCCGCGGCGATGGCCGGCCCGGTCGCTCGCGACGGCAGTATGCCGAGGGCGATGCAGACGACGCCGCCCCCGAGTACGAACGCGACAGCCAGCGGTCCGATCAGCAGGGGGATCAGCAGCGCCGCCCCGAGGAGGACCGGGCCGAGGACGGTTCCGTTACTGGCGATCAGGAGCACCAGGCCGAACAGGAAGGGCACGGAGAATCCGAACCCGGCGACGACCGCGGCGGTCTGGCGAGTCGTGTCGGCGTCGACCTCTCGCGTGAGGCGCCGCAGGACGAGCGCGACTGCGCCGGCGGCGGCGCTCAGCGCGCCGACCGCGACGATCGGCCAGACGACGATCGGCGACGACAGCGCCTCGAGCCCCCCTGCGAGCACCGACTGGCTGGCCGATAGCCCGGCCGTCACGCCCCCGAGCACGAGGACGGCGACGACGACGATCGCGACGATCGCTCCCGACATCGTCCACGTCAGATACTGTCGGAGGGTTGCGAGCCGGCGTTCGACCACCGGACGCCGACGCCGCGGTGTCAACTCCAGAATCGGGAGCCAGCGCAGCGACAGCCGGACGACCCCGGCAGTACCGGCCGCGACCACGAGAAAGCCGGTGAGCGACCCGATCGGGCTCGAGACGCCGGTGATCCCGCTCACCACCGCCGTGCCGAGGTAGCCGAGTCCGAGCAGTACCGTCACTGCCGCGGCCGAGGCCAGCATCGAGACGTAGCCGAGCACGGTCCCCGTCGCGGCGGGTTTCAGCTTCTCGCCGCCGATATCGGCCCAGGCGGCCCCGACCCCGGCGAGTGCCAGCGCACACCCGCTCACCGCGAGCCCCGGTCCGGCGACGAACGGGGCCAGGAGGACGATCAGCGCGAACGCCGTGCCGAACGTCAAGAGAAGCGCGTGCGCGACGAACTGGTCGACGAACCCGTCGCGCTCGAGCAGACCCACGCCGGCGACGGTCAGCCCGACGGGAAGCCCGAGCGTCGGCAGCAGCGACGGCTCGCCGATCGCGACGCCGACGAGTCCGACGGCGACGACGACGGCCAGCGTGGCGATCCAGAGGCTCGTCGCCCGTGGTCGGCCCTCGTCGCCGATCGCGGACGGCCGATCGAGTCGCGGGCCGGCCAGCGACATCTAGTCGTCACCCCCCGGCTGCGTCCGCCGGCCGGCCGACGGCTCCCGTTCGGCTCGCCCGTTGCGGTCGCTTTCCGCCGCGGCTCCGCTTCCGGCCGTCTCGCTGCCGTCGTTCGCCGACCCGCCGCCGAGCAGCCGCGTGTTCGAGAGCCGCGCGTCAGCGGCGAAGGCGTGCTCGATGACCAGCGGCAGCGGCGTTCCGCGCCGCCAGTCGACCGTCCGAGCGCCGGCGGCCTGACAGCGCGCCAGCCGAGTGCGCCGCCGCGTCTGCTCGTACTGACCGCTGACGGTGTTTTCGGGGACGATATCGGGCGAGCAGACGGCCACCGGCAGCCCCGCGCCGCGCCAGGTCTCGACCGCGTCGACGGGCGGCTCGTCGAGTGCGGCCGTAAACAGCGCGAGCTGTGCGTTCGACGGGGTGAGTTCGAGTACCTTGCGCACCTGTGCGTCCAGCCGCCGGACGTCCGCCCGCGTCCGGCCCGGCGTCGCATCCGAGTCGGCCGACGAGTCGCCGTCGGCCGCCGCCCGGAGGAGTTCGAGTCCGCGGGTCCGCTGATCGCGCCCGCTCGCTGGCTCGAGCCAGTGACAGCCCGCGGGCCCGGGGCCGTCGAGCCCGATCACGGCGACGCCGACGTCGTGACCCGAGTTGAGTAGATCGGTCAGTGCCCGCGTCGCGGCGTAGGCCTCGAGTTCGACGCCGGTCGGCCGCCCGCGACCGGCGACGACGCGGTTCGCCGCGCGTGCATCGACGACCAGAACGACGGTCGCCGACACCTGTCGCTCGTAGTTGACCGTCGCGAGCGCCCCGCGTTTCGCGTAGTGTCGCCAGTCGATCCGGTCTGCGGGGTCGTCGGGGTGGTACTCCCGGGTCGAGTGAAACGAGACGCCCTCGCCGGGGTCGTCGGTCGTGAGTTGGCCGGCGTGGCCGCTGCCGTCCTCCTCGATCGGCGGCGCGTCGGCGTCGAGCCGACAGACGAGCGATCGATCGCCCGACACCGGAAGTGACACCGTCGCCACCGCGCTCGCCCCCAGGCCGCGGAGTCGACACTGCGGCGGTTCGAAGTCGTACTCGCCGCGGCGGGTGACGACGAGATACGTCACGCTGTAACTCTCGCCGGGCTCGAGCGTCGTGCCCGCCCGCGGCGATCCCTCGAGAACGGCCAGCGCTGTGGGGACGCCGTCGGCGAGCCGAACGTCGGTCAGCGTCCGGTCGGAGTCGTTCGTCACCTCGAGGGTGACGGTGACGGGTCGGCCCGGCGGCGCGGGCGTCGGCGAGACCGTCCTGGTCGCGACGAGGCCGTCGGGAACCCGAACGCGGGACAACGAGCCGGTGGCGACGAACGCGAGCGGGACGACCGCGCCGAGCAGCAGGGCCGGCGTCCTGCTGATCACCCCCGCGACCGCGAGCGCGACCGTCGCGGCGACGCCACCCCGCCAGCGCAGCTGCCGACGGCTCACGCGCCGGTCACCTCCGCGTTCTCTCCGTCGCCGTCCCGTTCGCTCTCGTCCCGGTCGTCGGTCTCCTCCTCGAGTTCGTCACCGGAGCGCGGGCGACGCGGCTGCGGTCCGCGAGCGGTCGCCCGCGGCTCGACGGCGCGCTGGAGCCGGCCGTCCGCACCCCGCTGGAGGTCCTCGAGGGTCGGCTGGACGACCGGAACGGTCCGGGGCGCGGTCTGGCCCGGCACCGTCGGCAGCGCCTCGTCGGCGGCCGCGGCGACCGCGTTCGTCGCTCGCCGGGCGCGCTGCCGGACGACGGGCTCGGGCGAGAGCCACGCGCGGACCCGCTCGCGGAACGACCGGTCCGGCGGCGCGATCTCGGCCGAGAGCACGCTCGCGGCGACTCGATCGTCGGTCCAGCTTCCGTCCGCGAGCGCCGCCTCGACGTCCGATCGCGAGCGGCCGCCCTGCTCGAGCGCGTCGACCAGCGCCGTCCGGAGCGCGGGGCGGACGGCGTCGAGCCCCCTATCGACGCTCCCCTCGTCGCGGGCGCGCTCGCCGGCCGTCTCGATCAACCCGGCGAGTTCCTCGCTCGAGAGCGGCGGGTCGCGATCGGTCCGCTCGGGCGCGGGGGTGGCGAACGGTTCGTCGGCGGCCCAGGGAACGGTCGGCGCGTCGGCGGTCCCGTCGAGCGAGCCGCGGACGTTCCGAACCCCGAGGCCGAGCGCGACGAGCACGAGGAGGGCGACGAGTCCACCGGCTCCCTCCGAGCCGCCGCTCTGAACGACCCCCAGGAAGGTTCCGATCGCGACGAGCGCCAGCCCGAACAGGGCGACGATCGTCGTGCGTCGCGGGCTCACGATACCTCCCCTCCGTCAGTCCCGGACGCTGATTCGGTCGCTGGCGAGTCCGCCGCTGCTTCCCCCTTCCGCTCCCGGTCGTGCTCCGCTTCGATCTCGTCGTACGCGGCGGCCGCCCGGTCGCGGCGCTCGCTCGAGCGGGGCCGGCCGCCGTACTCCACCTCGCGAAACAGCGTCGTCAGTTCGCGCACCGGCTCCCGGGGGTAGCCGTCCGAGAGGGCGCGTCGCTCGATTTCGCCGGGCGTTCGCGTTCGCCAGCGACCCGGCGAGACCCGCCGTGCGAACGCACGCCACAGTTCGCGGAACGAGCGTCGTCGGTCTTCGTCTCCGGTATTCGCCGTCGGCTCCGGTGTCGTCGACTCGCCACTGTCGTCTGTATCGCCGCCCGTCTTCGTCGAGTCGGGCTCCGCCGAGCGTCGTCGGAGCACGCCGGCGACGGCGAGACCGCCCGCGACGAGGGCGGCCCCGCGGAGGCCGTCGACCGCGTAGCCCCCGCCGAGTACGGCGAGCGCTCCGATTCCGATCGCAACCGTTCGCAGCGGCAGCGTCCGCGCAGCGACGAGCGCCCGTCGGAGCCCCGATCGAACGCGCGCCGGACACGTTCGCAGCCAGTCCGCGAGCCGCGTCCAGAGGCCGCTCGCGGACCGGGGCAGCGACCGCAGCCACGCACGAACGGCGGCCGCCAGCGCCCGCCCCCGGTCGACCAGGGCCTCGAGGCGGTCGACGACCCGCATCGCGCGTTCGACGATCCACGCCGCGAACCGGCCCAGCGCCTCGCGGATCGGGGACACCTCGCGGTCGCGAAGCCGCTGACCGCCGGAGCGGCCGACGGCGAGTCCGAACCCGAGCAGGGCGACGACGGCCAACGCCGCGAGCCCGGCCCACGGTCCGTAGAACGCCTCGACGACGAGTACCGCGAGCAGCGCCGCCGCGGCTCCGACGACGGTGAGCGGTCCACGGCGGCCGTGCGTCCGGTAGGCGAACGCCGCCAGTCCAGCGACAACGAGCGTGGCGACGGCCGCCGGACCGCCGTAGGCACCCAGGAGGGTCACGCTCGCGGTCTGGTTCGCGGTCCGATCGCCCGTGCTGACCGTCACCGTCGTCGTCGGATCGCGCGGCAGCGCGAGCGACAATCGTCCGTCGGCGTCGGTCGTTCCCGCCCGCTCGCCACCGACGGTGACGGTGGCGTTCGCGACCGGTTCGCCGTCGATCTCGGCCGCGACGGCACCGGGACTGCCGGGGACCGGCGCGAGTCCAGCCGGCCGCAGGTGTGCCTCGAGGAGGAGTACGTCGACCGTCTTCGTCCCCGAGAAGTCCCCCCGGGCGACCTCGAGCGTGATCCGCTCGGAGCCGTCGTCGGGGACGGTCACCGTCGCCGTGCCGTCGTCGCCCGTCCGACCGACCGCCGTCCCGTCGATGGAGACGGTCGCCTCGCGCATCGGTATCCCCTCGATGACTGCGTCGACGGTGATCTCCTCGCCGGGGTACGGATCGCCGCAAACGCCGATCTCGATCTCGCCGGTGACCTCGTACGATCCGGTCGCGTTCCCGGTTTCGTCCTCGCCATCGGCTGCCGCCTGCGCCGCCGCGATACCGTCCGCGGCCCGTGTCGCCACGAGCGTCCCTGCGGTGGCTCCCGTCGCTGTCGTTCCCACCGACTGTCCGCTTCCGGCACCGACGGCGACCCCCTCTCTCGCCGTGCTCGCTCCGGCACGGCACGTCACGTCGCTTTCCGCGCCGACTCGAATCCGTAGCTCCTTCACGTACGGCACTTCGTCGGTTACCTGACCGTACTCGTCGGTCCGTCCGACGTGCTGACCGTTGAACCACACCGGTGCGTCGACGAGTAACTCTCCCTCGTAGCGGATCGTCGCCGTCACCTGGCCGCCGGGAACCGGCGTTCGATCCAGGGCGATGACACAGGCCGTCTCGGTTTCGGTCTCGGTCTGTTCCCCGTTCCCCTCGCCCCGATCGATGTTGAGCAACTCGAGCAGCCGCTTCCAGTCGAAATCGACGTTCGGCCCGTCGCCGCCGTCCGAACCGCCGGGCTCGAGGCGCGGCCCCGACCCGTCGCCCCCGGACTCAGAACCGGCCGGCACCGCGGCGCCGGGCGCGAACGCGGCCGCCAACACGAGCGCGACGGCCGCGAGCGCGACGAACGAGAGCTGTCGATAATCGGCCGCGCTGGCGTCGTCTGGCGTGGAGTCCTCGGACACGTCCGTTCACTTCCGTTCCGGTCGGCGGACCGACCTGTTGGTATCGAAACGAGTGAGTATGGGAGCTACCCCACAATGAAGGTACACGTTCTCCACCGAGCGCGGGCTCCGGTGAGCGGTTCGCAGTCGATCGGAATCGGCGCGTCTCGCGGCCCGCTCAGCGTCTCGCCTCGAGTTCGGCCTCGAGATCAGAGAGCGCCACGTCTTTCATCGAGAGCAGGACGAGCAGGTGGTAGACGATGTCGGCGCTCTCGTGGGCGATCTCCTCGCGGTCGTCGTCTTTCGCGGCGAGCACGAGTTCGGTCGTCTCCTCGCCGAGTTTCTCCAGCACCGCGTTCTCGCCTTTTTCGTGGGTGAACAGCGAGGCGGTGTAGGAGTCCTCGGGCAGCGTTTCCTTTCGGTCTTCGATGACGGCAAACAGGTCCTCGAGCACGTCGTCCATCTACAGGTCACCAGATACGTTGCGGATGTCTTCGAGTTCGTCGAACTTCTCGCTGTCGTCTCGGCTGTCCTCGAAGACCTCTTCGGTGATCTCGACGGGCGCGTTCGTCCGGGCGGCCAGCGCGAGCGAATCGCTCGGCCGGGCGTCGATGACCGTCTCGCCGCGGGGCGTCTCGAGGTGGAGGTCCGCGATGTAGGTGCCGCCCTGGCCGCCGTCGCGTTCCTTGATCTCGTTGACGACGACGCGGTCGATCCGGCTGCCGAGTTCCTCCATGACGTCGAGCAGAAGGTCGTGGGTCAGCGGCCGCCCGATATCCTCGGCCTCGAGTCCCCGGGCGATGCTGGTCGCCTCGTTGAACCCGATGAAGATCGGCACGACATCGTCCTCTCCGTCGACGGCGAGGACGACCACCGGAACCGGGCCCTGGGGCGTCCCTGCGACGCGAACCGCGTCGATGGATGCCTGCATACTCCTACCGTTGACGAGGAGGGGGAAAACATGTCCGGTCGCGAGTGCATGCACCGGCCGGGATCGGCTCGTTCCCGTCGCGACCGGCGTTACCGCGATTCCTCGAGTGGCAGTTCCGTCGCGTCGTTTTCGAAGAAGGCCAGTCCGTGGATCCGGCTGTCCGTCGTCAGTTCGGGATGGAACGCCGTCCCGACGACCGGTCCGTCCCGGACCGCGACCGGGCGATCGTCCCAGGTCGCCAGCACGTCCGCGGTGCCGACCGCATCGATCGCGGGCGCGCGAATAAACACTGCCGGGAAGGGATCGTCGAGGCCCGCGACCGTCAGCGGGGCTTCGAAGCTGTCCTTCTGCCGACCGAAGGCGTTTCGCTCGACGCTCGCGTCGATCACGCCGAGTTCGTCGACTCGGTCGTCGCCGGCGTCGCTCGAGGCGACGATCAGGCCGGCGCAGGTCGCGAGCAGCGGTTTGCCGGCGGCGACGTGATCTCGAATTTCGGGGGCGATTCCCTCGCCGTGGATCAGTCTGGAGATGGTCGTCGACTCGCCGCCCGGCATCGCCAGCAGGTCGCAGTCGGGGACGACCCCCGACTCGCGGATCTCGTGGACGACGACTTCGTGACCGTGGGAGCGCGCGGCGCGTTCGATCGCCGTCGCGTGTTCGGATACGTCGCCCTGGACCGCGACGACACCCGCAGTCAGTGACATGGCCACCGGTACGAACGGCCCGCTCAAAAAGGTCGCGCCACGGCGCTCTCCTCTTTACGCCCGTTTCGACTGCGCCGTTTCGCGGACGAACAGATAGAGCGCGAGGAGTGCGAAGGCCGTCGCCACGGCCCCCGTGAGTGCGCCGACGAGGACGAACTCCATGCCACCGAGCAGCCAGATCACGCCCAGATAGATGGCCAGTCCCGCGCCGAGGAGATAGAGCAGCGAGTGCCAGTAGGGCGTCACGTAGACGAGGGGGCCGACGAGCAACACCACCCCGATAACGAGGAACGTGGACACGCGCTCGTCGGGAACGAACGTCGCGAACAGTCCGAGGTACAGGTGAATTGCCGCGAGGACGAGCGCTAACGAGAAGAACGCCCAGTCGAACACGTCCGGCGTCGAGCGACCGTTGTCAGTTCCGGTGACCATTCGTTAGCTGACCACGTACGAACCCCCGCTACGAAAACGTTGTTCGTCGCGGCCGACGCGGCGTTCGCTCGAGGATCGCCGGCCTCTCACTCTCGAGTCGAGCTCCAGGGGAGCGGAGACGCCACTATCGGGCAGCGTCGTCGTCTCGAGCGGTGACGCGAAGAACGGGAGTCGATCGTTACGAGACGAAGGTCAGGAGCTGTATCAGCACGCCGAGCATGACGCCGAACGCGATGACCGTCTTCGGGTCGATGTGAATGGCGTTCGAGTCTTCGGAGTCGAAGTACCGGACGAGGCCGGCACTAGACATCAGCCCCCCGGTGTTCTGTCCTTTATCCATACTCGTCCCTTCGGCTCCCTCGAACTAAACCTTTCGACCCGCCGCGTCGGCGATCACGGCAATGTGGAGGGAGTGGGAAACCCTTATGCGCGCCGCGGAGCAAGTAGCGTTGACCGCATGACTGTCACACTCAAGGACTTCTACGCGGACTGGTGTGGCCCCTGCAAGACTCAGGATCCGATCCTCGAGGAGCTCGAGGACGACTGGGAGGGGCGATTCGAAGTCGAGAAAGTCAACGTCGACGAACAGCAGGACATCGCCAACGAGTATCAGGTACGCTCGCTGCCGACGCTCATCATCGAGAACGACGACGGCATCGTCGAGCGCTTCGTCGGCGTCACCCAGCGCGACGACATCGAAGACGCCCTCGAGTCCGCCGGCGCGTAGACGAACCGCAGCCGTTTTCCGGTTTTCGCGACCCGTGAGCGACGCGCTCGCTCGCCTCACTCACTGCGAGAATCCGTTCGAAAACGCGACAACGGGTCGCCGTCTAGATCCACTTCACGCCGACGTCGTGCATGCCCTCGTTGTACTTCGCGATGTTGATGACCAGCGGAGTGACGCTCTCGACTTCCGCCGCGTTGGCCAGCGGGCCGGCCTCGAGCGCGCGCAGGCCCTCGATCTCGTTCGCGAGATCGACGACGGTGTCGCCGGCCGCGTCGTCGTCGGCAACGACGAGCGTGTCGAGGTCGAGTTCGTTCTCGAGGTTCGACAGCGCGTCGGCCGCGAGGTTGTGGAACGCGCCGACGACGGGGACCTCGTCGGGGGCTCGCCCTGCGACGAGTTCGGTGACGCTGCCCGCGCTCGGCGAGTGGTAGTGGAGGCCGTCCTCGTCACCCTGCATGCCGACCGCGGGCGTCACGAGGACGGTGTCCGAATCGAGGCTGTCGGCGACCGCTTCGACGGTGTCGCCGACGTAGTACGGCGGGACGCTGAGGACGACAACGCCCGCGCGGTCGGCCGCCATCTCGTTGCCGAAGCCCTTGATGTCGACCTCGTCGGTGCGCCCCTCGAGGACCTCCTCGTAGTCCGCGACGCGGTCGCGGGCCTTCTCGGGGTCTCTCGAGCCGATGAGGATCTCGTGGCTCGTGTCGCGAGCGAAGCGTAGCGCGAGTCCTTCGCCGATGTCGCCGGTGCCGCCGAGTAGTGCGATTCGCATACCCACTTCTCGGGAGGGCATCCGAATAAAAGGGCCGGAGATCGGCCGATCTCGCCGGGTTCTCTGACGAAATACCCTGCCAGCGGAATCTGATACCTCAAATACGCATAGAGCCGGACGGTCGGTAGGTTCTCTGCTAGCGTGGCAACGAGGGACTACCACTCCTCCCCAGCCGATTTCTGCTCACGGGCGCTGCGGGACGGTTCCACCGTCCCGACAGTCGCGGCGCGTTGCGCCGCGCACTGCCCGTTTGCATGGTTCGCGGGACCGTCGGTCCCGCGCTACCGCTCACTGCGTTCGCTCATCCACCGGAAGACGCGTCGCGTCTTCCGAGCTGCTCGCAAACGCGACGCGTTTTCGGCATCACGAGACGGCTTTGCCATCTCGAACGACTTCGCTCGCAGGCTCGCGAAGACCTCGCACGATACCGTCCAGCGATTCACTCGTCGTTCATCGCTGAACAGCGCGCGCCACCGCACGTCGATCAGGGACCTACCGCAGTTGCCTGCAGCCGCTCGTAACGCCGCTACGGCGCGTCGTCCTCAGTTGGGTTCATCGATGACCCCAGCCCGCCGTCGTAGGCGTCTCGCTCCTCGACTGCACGGATCCGCTGCTCGAGGTCGGTCTCGAGTTCCCGTCGCCGCTCCTCGTCTACGTCCGCGTCGTTCCCCAGATCCTGCAGGTCCTGCCGGGCCGTCCGCAAGACGGAGACGGCCTCCTCGGTCTCGAGGTCGGCGGCGCGGTCGAGCGCGCGTTCGACGTCCGTGAGCGTGGTCTCGGTCATAGCAGACTCGTCGCGGGGAACACGCATCAAAGGCCGGCCGGGAATCGCCACGTCCCGCCGCTGACTGCGTGTCGGCGGCGACCGGAGTTTCAATATCCCGCCGTTCGTCGCTCCCGGTATGGCCCGTCCCGCCGTCATCGCGCACCGCGGCTACGCCGGCGTCGCCCCCGAGAACACGATCGCTGCCGTCGAGCGCGCGGTCGCACACGACGAGACGTCGATGCTCGAGATCGACCTGCGGCCGGCGGCCGACGGGACGCCGGTGGTCGTCCACGACGAGCGCCTCGACGGAACCCGCGAGGGACGGCCGCTGACCGACGCGACGGGGCTCGTCCGGGAGACGCCGCTCGAGGACCTCCGCGAGACCCGCGTACTCGGCACCGAGGCGACGGTTCCGACGCTGGCCGAACTGCTGGCGGCCGTCCCCGAGACCGTCGGCGTCAACGTCGAACTGAAGAGTCCCGGCCGATCGGACCTGCGGGTCGGCGAGCCGCTCCCGCCGGCCGACCGCGACCGGCGACGCGAGGCGTGGCGGCCCTTCGTCGATCGCGTCGTCGCCGACTGCGAGGCCTTCGGCGGCGAGTTGCTCTTCTCGTCGTTCTGTGAAGGGGCGATCGCGGCCCTACGCGAGGTCGCCGACTACGCCGCCGCGCCGCTGCTCTGGGACGACCTCGAGGCCGGCCTCGAGATCGCGCGTCGCTACGACTGCGAGGCGATCCACCCGCCACGGAACGCGATCGTCGGGACTGAACTGACCGGAACAGCGTACGCAGGGCGTTCGGGCGAACCGTCGATCGACGTGCTCGAGGCCGCTCACGCAGAGGGCCGAGCGGTCAACGTCTGGACGGCGACGAACTGGCTTCAGTTCGACGCGCTCGCGGCCGCCGGCGTCGACGGGATCGTCGCCGACTATCCGTGGCTGGGCGGTGACTTACGGTCGCAGTAGGCGCTCTCGACCACCACTTCGGCCGAACGCTCGTCTGCCGACGATCCGCGGATTCACTCCTCGAGCGACACAACAGCTCCGTCTCCGGATTTTCCCGCCCTGCCGACGCGATCGTATAAATACCGCCTGCAAACGCACCGGACACCTTGATACGGCAAATCGTGTGAGGATGTGTTGATTATGGATTCCGTCGCTCGTCAGCGTCGTCGCTTCGGCCGGCGTTTCACGGCTTTCTCTGGTCGAGTCTCAGCCGGCGAGGACGCCGATCGTAGGGTTCGGCCCGGTCGGGAGGTGTGGCTCGATGAGTGACTTTCCGCCGCGGACGACGATCAAGCGGTGGCTGGTGACGACCAACCACAAGGACGTCGGCATCCTCTATCTGGGGACGGGGATGTTCTTCCTGCTGGCCGGCGGTCTCCTCGCCCTGTTGTTCCGCGTCCAGTTGTGGGAGGCCGGCGGGACCGGCTTCCTCACGAACACCGAGTACAACCAAGCGGTGTCGATCCACGGGCTGATAATGGTGTTCTGGTTTATCTCTCCGTTCGGAACCGGCTTCGCCAACTACGTCGTGCCGCTACAGATCGGGGCGAAGGATCTGGCGTTCCCGCGATTGAACGCGATGAGCTACTGGTTCTATCTGTTCTCGGGGCTGCTCGTCCTGCTCTCGTTCTTCCAGGGGGTGACGTGGGCAAACGGCTGGTACATGTACGCGCCGCTGAACGTGCCGATCTACAACCCCGGCTACACGCTGACGATGGGCGGGAACACGACGATCCTCGCGTTGGCCCTGTTCACCATGTCGATCACCCTCGGGTCGGTGAACTTCCTGACGACGATCCACCGCTGTCGCGCCGAAGGGATGGGGACCTGGAATATGCCCCTGTTCACCTGGTCGTGGCTGCTGACGGTCTGGATGATGCTGTTCGCGTTCGCGGCGCTGCTGGCCGCGGTGATTCTGATGCTGACCGACCGCATCCTGCTGACCCAGTACTACTCCTCGACCCAACAGGGCTCGAGCCTGTTGTGGGGACACATCTTCTGGTTCTTCGGCCATCCGGAGGTGTACATCGTCTTCTTCCCCTCGCTGGGGATCATGTTCGAAACGTTCCAGACCTTTACCGGACGGCGGCTGGTCGGCCGGAAGTGGGTCATCATCGCGATGGTCCTCGTGGCGGTCCAGTCGTTCCTCGTCTGGATGCACCACATGTTCCTGACGACGATCAATCTCGAGATCAAGACGCTCTTTATGGCGACGACGATCGGAATCTCGCTGCCGTTCGACCTGATGGTCTTCTCGCTGATCTACACGATGGTCAAGGGGCGGGTCCGGTTCACGACGCCGTTCCTGTTCGCGCTCGGTGCGCTCGTGTTGTTCATCATCGGCGGCATCACGGGGGTGTTCCTCGGTGCGGTCGTGCTGGACTACGAGTTCCGCGGGACCTACTGGGTCGTCGCGCACTTCCACTACGTGATGGTCTCGGGAGTCACCGCGCTGATCGGCGGCCTCTACTACTGGTGGCCGAAGATCACCGGGAAGATGTACTCCGAACGGCTCGGGAAGCTCAGCTTCGCCGTTTACTTCTTCGGATTCAACCTGCTGTACTTCCCGATGTTCCTCGCCTGGGAGACGCCCCGACGGGTCTTCGACTACCCGCCGGGAACGGAGTTCTTCCAGCAGCTCGCGACCGTCGGAGCGTTCGTGCTCGGCCTGTCGGTCCTGCTCGTGCTCGTCACGCTCGCGAAGAGCTTCGTTTCGGGCCCCGACGCGCCCGACAATCCGTGGGCTTATTCGCGGACCGCCGAGTGGGCGACGACGTCGCCGCCGCCCCTCGAGAACTGGCCCGACCGGCCAAGCTACGCCAGCGGGAAACTCGAGTTCGTCGACGATCGATCGTCGACCGCGACCGACGGCGGCGCGGTCGCCCACGAGCGAACGCAGACCGAGCCGCTCGAGGCCGACCACGAGGACCACGCGAGCATCTGGCCGTTCGGGATCGGCGTCGGCATGTTCGTCACGTTCCTCGGGCTCTCGGGACTGACGCCGTACGTCGCGACGTTCGCCACCAACCACGGGGCGGAACTCGCCGGGCAGACGGGCGGATCCGCCAACGTCCTCTATCCCGCACTCGCGGTGGTCGGTGCCGCCATCCTCCTGGGCGCGCTCTTCCAGTACGGCCGCGAGGAGTTCAACGCGCCCGAGATGGCCATCGCCGAGCGCTGGCCGTTCGAGGGCGTCGGCACGACCAAGACTGGCGTCTGGTTCTTCCTGGCGTCGGACGTCGTCGTCTTCGGTGCCATCATCGGCGCGTACATCTTCATGCGGCTCCACACGGGCTGGCAGGAGATCGGGACCGTACCGCCCTCGGAGATCATCGGCCTCGTCAACACCTACGTCCTGCTCACCTCGAGTTTCACCGTCGTCATCGCGCTGGTGATGGCCGAGCGCGGGAACAAACGGGGGCTGCTCGGGTCGATGGGCGTCACCCTGCTGCTCGGTCTGACGTTCCTCGCGATCAAGGGCTACGAGTGGAGTCAGGAGTTCGCCCACGACATCTACTGGTTCACCGACCTCGAGTACTCGATGTACTTCGTGACGACCGGGCTGCACGCGCTCCACGTCATCCTCGGGCTGCTCATTGCCGGGTTCATGATCTACCGGATCGCGAGCGTCGACGCCTACCTCGAGGACGATCGGCCGGTGGAGTACTTCGGCCTCTACTGGCACTTCGTCGACATCGTCTGGGTGTTCCTCTTCCCGCTGTTCTACCTGATGTAGCGCGGTCGGTCGCGGTTCGATTTTCTCGACCGAGAACGAGGCGGTGGGTTCCGTCGGCGTCGCGGGCCCGAAAGCAGCCGGATACAAGACGATCGCTCCTGAACGAGCGGGTATGAAGCTCTCGAGCGTCGTCGACCGACTCGACGAGGAGTTGCGGACCGCAGACTACGCCGACCTCGACGCCAGTGCGAACGGCCTCCAGATCGGTCCTGACGAGGCCGAAATCGACCGCGTCGCCGTGGCAGTCGACGGCGTCCGCGAGACGGTCGACCGCGCGGTCGAGGCAGACGCGGACCTGCTCGTCGTCCACCACGGCATGTCCTGGGGCGGGTTCGATCGCCTGACGGGCCGCACCTACGAGCGGATCGCGCCGTTGATCGAGAACGACCTCGCGTTGTACGTCTCACACCTCCCGCTGGACGGCCATCAGGAACTGGGCAACGCCGCCGGCGTCGCTGACCTGCTCGAACTCGAGGACCGTGCTCCCTTCGGCGAACTCGGCCCCGAATACATCGGCCAGCGCGGGGCCGCGGCCGACCCCTATACGCCCGACGAACTGCGCGACCGCTTCGAGGCACGGCTCGACACCGGCGGCCGGCCGGTCCAGTTGCTCGACTTCGGCCCCGACGAGATCGAGGACGTCGCGATCGTCACCGGCAGCGGGGCCGACTGGCTCGACGAGGCCGTCGAGGCCGGCGCGGACGCGCTGGTGACCGGCGAGGGAAAACAGCAGGTCTACCACGAGGCACAGGAGGCGGGCATCACCGTCGTCCTCGGCGGTCACTACGCGACCGAGACCTTCGGCGTCCGGTCGCTGGGGGACCTGCTCGAGGAGTGGGGACTCGAGACGACCTTCCTCGACGTGCCGACGGGGCTGTAACTCGAGACTGCCGGCCGGTTCCGGCCGCTGAAACAGTTTCGGCAGCCGAGACCGAGTTTGGCTGGACGGGTCAGTGCGGGCAGGTGCCCCCTATCATCGGTTTCGATCGCTGCGGACGCTGCTCGAGCGTACGAAACTGAGACAGTCTGTCGGTAACAATAGTCAGTAGTAACGACGGTTCCGTCACTCTCGGACTCGGCTCCGGGGGCTGACCTATGACAACCGACGATTCACACACCCGACGGGACTGTCTGCGATCCATCTCCGCCGCCGGCGCAGTTATCGGCGGGGGCACACTCGGCGTCTCGAGCGCTAGCGCCGGCGGTCGGCCCGACGATCGTACCCCGACGCCGGTCGACCCCACGGACATCGCTCTCGAGACGGTCTGTGTCGACGCCGACCACGACGCCGCGCTGTTCTGCGTCGAAAACGACGCCGATCGCCTGCGAAACTCGAGTGGGTCGCGTCGCCTATCGAGGAGGGCATCTTCTTCATCGACTGCCAGACGATCCGCGTCGTGGGCGACTTCGCCGAGGTGATGGTCGACGCGACCTTCCTCACCGACGCCGGGATCGGGAATATCTTCTGGGAATTCGGTCCCGTCGACGGCAGCGCCGTCTTCGATATTGCGACCGTGGACGACATCCCCGAGGATTCGATCGTCGCCGGCGTCGACGCGTTCCGCGAGGGAACGCCGGTCGTTCCCGGTGGCGGCGATCTCTCGGTCGGAAACCCGGAGTACGAGGCCTGTCAGGAGGAGATATTCGGCGAGGTGGTCGACGGTGCGCCCTCGGCTGCGAGCGAGCGCGCTCGATCCGCGGCTGGTGCCCCCTCGAGCGCCGACTATGAGTCCGGTACCCGTTCCCGACTGGTCGTCCCGCCGAACGCGACGCGCTGTTTCGTCGCATCCGGCGACGACGGACTCGTGCGCGTCGCTCTGTTCGCTGGCGGCGAGGAGATTGCGACCGCCTCGAGTGGGGCCGCCGACGATTGTTCGATACCGCTCTGGTGGTGGCGCTGGCAGCGGCAATGATCGACGGCCGCGGTGGGAGCCGATCGGCAGCGAGTCGACGCTGCCGGCCACCTCGCCCGTGCGAGACCGCGACGTTCAAACGGATGGCTCGCGGAGCCGAGGACATGAGCGACGAGCACGACCACGAGAGCGAGGGCGGCGACGAAGCGGACGGTCACCACGAACCCGAGCGCCACACCTTCTCGCACGACCCGATCGGGCACGCGGAGGTCCGCGCGGGCATGACGGTGGGCGAACTGGCCGACGAGTACGGCAACGCCGGCGTCGGCGCGGCGGACCTCCACGAGGCCGTCGACGTGACCGAAGCGATGTTCGACGACGACGTGACCGTCTTCTTCAGCCTCGCGGGCGCGATGGTACCGACGGGGATGCGAGCGATCGTCGCCGACCTGATCCGCGAGGGCTATATCGACGTGCTGGTCACGACGGGGGCGAACCTCACCCACGACGCCATCGAGGCCATCGGCGGCAAACACCACCACGGTTCGGTCCACGCCGAGGGCAAGACCGAGCGCGAACACGACGAGACCCTCCGCGACGAGGGCGTCGACCGCATCTACAACGTCTACCTCCCACAGGAGTTCTTCGCGACGTTCGAGTCCCACCTGCGCGACGAGGTCTTTCCAGTGCTCGAGGCGGAATGCGAGGAAGACGGACTCGTCTCGATCCAGCGGCTCACCGAGGAACTCGGCCGGGCCAACGCCGACGTCAACGAGCGCGACGACGTCGACGAGGACCCCGGCATCGCTGCCGCGGCTTACGAGAACGACGTACCGATCTACTGCCCCGCCGTCCAGGATTCGGTCCTCGGACTTCAGGCGTGGATGTACTCCCAGACCTCCGCGTTCTCGCTGGACGCGCTGGCGGACATGACGCCGCTGACCGACATCGCCTTCGACGCCGACGAGGCCGGCGCGTTCGTCGTCGGCGGCGGCGTCCCGAAGAACTTCACCCTCCAGACGATGCTCGTCACCCCCGGCGCGTACGACTACGCCGTCCAACTGACGATGGACCCCAAACAGACCGGCGGCCTCTCCGGCGCGACGCTGGACGAGGCCCGTTCGTGGGGCAAACTCGAGAAAGACGCCGAGAACGTCTCCGTCTACGCCGACGCGACGATCACGCTCCCGCTGGTGATCGCCGCCGCGCGGGAACGGCTCGAAGGCTGATTTCACGGCGTTCGAGGTGCGCGACGCGGTCCTCGAGCCCTGCCCGCTCGACGGCCGCATATTCACGGCCCAGCCTCAACCCGCTGGGGCCGCGAGTGGGCACGATGAACGATCCCCTCGAGTACGAGGTCGCCGTCGTGGGCGGCGGGCCCGCGGGACTGACGACGGCGCTGTACACGACCAGACTCGGCCACCGGACGGCCGTCTTCGAGAAGGAGGGCGGCCGCCACGCGGCGGTCACCCACGTCCACAACATGCTCGGCGTCTCCGAGAACGTCTCCGGCGAGGAACTGGCTACCCACGCCGTCGACCAGCTCGACCACTACGGCGGCGACTTCTATCCGGACGCCGTCGAGTCAGTCACCCGGCTGAGCTCCAGCGATGGACCGCGGTTTCGACTCGAGGCGGCCCGCGCGACCGTCGACGCGGATAGGGTCGTCTTCGCCACTGGCTTCCGTGACCGGGGTCCGGACGTGCCGGAACTCGAGCGCTTCACCGGCCGTGGGCTCCACTACTGTCTGCACTGCGACGCGTACACACTGGGCGACGGACCCGTCTTCGTACTGGGTCACGGCGAGAGCGCGGCCCACGTCGCGATGACGATGCTCAACTTCACTCCCGAGGTCGACCTGCTGCTGGACGACCGCGAGCCGGAGTGGAGCGACGAGACCGCTGCGCAACTCGAGGCCCATCCCGTCGACCGTGTCGACACGGCCGTCGTCTCGGCGTACGACGACGAGAGTATCCCCGACGACGAACCGCCGTGGCTCGGCGGGCTCTCGTTCGCCGACGGGACCGAACGCGAGTATCTGGGCGGCTTCGCGATGTACGGCTCCGCGTACAACGCCGGCCTCGCGGACGACCTCGGCTGCGAACTGGACGACGACGGCGCGATCGACGTCGACGAGCGCCGCGAGACCAGCGTCGACGGAACCTACGCCGTCGGCGACGTGACCCACGGCCAGAACCAGACCACCATCGCCGTCGGAGACGGGGCCTACGCCGGGCTGGCGATCCACAAGGACCTCCGGACGTTCCCGAAATCGGTCGCCGAAATCGAGGCGAACGGCGACGGCGAATCGGACTCGAGCCTCGAGCGCTCGGTGCCGGCTGCCCCGTCCGATCTCCGCGCCCGGATGCGACGCGTGCGGGACGCGGAGACGCATCCGGGGCTTCGCGGGCCGTCACCGGGCCGCGAGTGAACCGCGGAGCACACCCGACGGCTTCTCGCGGCCCCCTCAGTACGTCCGGTACGTCGCCGAGCCGACGTCGATCCGGACCAGCGTGTTCTCGTCGTAGGCGTTCGGCTCCGCGTCGTACTTCTCGTTGATCCGACGGCGAGCCGCATCGGTTTCGGCCTCGTCTTCGATCACCGTCGCCGTCCCGAGCAGCGACACCATCCAGCGGGTCCGTCCGTCATCGTCTTTCTGAATCGAGAGGGCGACGCGCGGATTCCGCTCGATATTCGCTAGCTTCCGGCCGGTCGTGACGACTTCGACGACCCCCTCCGCGTACCGGTACCAGACCGGCGCGACGTGGGGTCGCCCCTCGACGCAGGTCGCGAGGTGGGCCATCAGCGGCTCGCTCTCGAGCAGTCGCTCCGCCTCCGGGGGAACTGTCGACACGCTCGTAACGCCGGCGAGAAGCGACAAAAGCGGCCGCCTTGGCGGTGCCGGTGAAGCCGCCTCTGTCACGGCTGGCACGGCTGCCGCCTTACTCGTCTGCCATATCGCTTATTACCTCGACGTTCGTCTTCGCCACGTATTCAGTGGTTCTTTCATGACCAGGCCGGCCGTCGCCCGGACGGACGCCGACGGGTTCTACGTCGCGGACACCGGCCAGGGGATTCCGGCCGACGAGCGCGACGAGGTCTTCGATATCGGCTTTACCACGGCCGAAGACGGCACCGGCTTCGGTCTCGGAATCGTCGAACGGGTCGCCGACGCTCACGACTGGAACCTCGAAGCGACGGCGAGCGAGTCCGGCGGTGCTCGCTTCGAAGTGACCGGCGTCGCCCGGCCGCACGAGTGAGGCGCGGAGCGATCAGTAGTCCGCACGAAGCCGCGCTATGTCCAGTCGCGCGTAGTGCCACAGCGTCCCCGTCAGTCCGAGGTCGGCGATCCGGCGACCCGAACTCTCGGCCAGGACGGTCGGACAGTAGGCCGTCGGAAAACGCCTCGAGAGTCGCCGGCTGAAGGCCGTGCCCTCGTTCGGGACGTCCGGAAAGCCACCGATCTCCTCGAAGGCTCGCCGGTGGACGACGCAGCTGAAGCCCGGCAGAATCGGGTGTGCGAACCGTGAAAAGAGGTGGTTGATCGTGACCTCCATCAGTTTCGCGCGTCGGGGGCCGGTGATCCGACAGTACGAACTCGCCGCCGCGACCCCTTCCGTCTCGACGAATCCGAGCAGTTCGGTCAGGTAGTTCGCTCGCACCCGGGTGTCGGCGTCGAGAAAGGCCAGCCACTCGCCGCTTGCGCGCTCGGCGCCGAAATTTCGCGCGGTGGCGACGCTCGAGCCGTCCTCGTGGACGACCGTCGCGTCGTACTCGCGAGCGATTTCGCGCATCTCGTCTCCCGAGTTACCGTCGACGACGATCACCTCGTAGACGTAGTCGGTATCGAGCCCGGTGAGACTCGCCAGCGTCCCCCGGAGATAGTCCCCCTCGTTTTTCGCTGGAATGACGAAGCTGACATCGGCATCGTCGTCGCCGTCCGGATCGTCGCTCCCCATCTTTCACTCGACCGGTCGCGGGCCCGGTTTCTCAAGGTATCGGAGTGGTATTGGCCGGAGTACGCCGCCTCGCCGGATCGTGCCAACACCTCGCGTGGTGTTTGCTTCCAGACAGCTGTTCCCAGAGAGCAGATCTATCATGAACTTTTATAAGCATGGGGTCAGTACGAGGGAGTAAGATGTCGGTCGTACACGTAGCAGCCTGAGTTCGTTGCCCACGACGAGTACCGATTTTCGACGACATTCCAACCCCGACCGACATGAGCACCCAACACCTGACCCGACCCGACGCCGAACCGACGACCGATCGAACGCGAACGCAGACCGCCCCCCAGCGCGCCGTCGCGGATCCGCGAACGGCCACCGACCGCGCCCCCCGGACGTTCTCCCACCGGAACACGGCGCGTCTCGAGAATCTGGTCGACGAGTGGAACACCGCCTTCGCGAACGCGACCGGCGACGAAGCGGCGTAAGCTATCTCGAGTTTGCGGAATCCAAACCGTCTTTGGAGCGACGCGTGTAGGGTCGCGTGGCCGATGACGACGCACCCGCTCCGAGCCGGACTCGGCACCCGGTCGTGACGAGCCCTATGAGTGCCGAGGCCTTCGACTTCCGCGCCCCGTCCTCTCTCCTCCCAATTACACCGTCTCGACGATTCGGCATAGAATTCCGCGAGTCTTCGCTGAAATACGCCAGACTCGCCGTCCTCGTCGGCGGCGGCCGGACGAAAACCGGATCGTACCGAATGCCGTCTTCCACCACGGCAGCGATCTGTTACCGGAGCATCCGCCGTGTATCCGCTCACGAGGGCGTATCATGCGGGCGATCCGACACAGTTGGCCGTGGAGTGTCCGAAAAGGCGGACAGTGCGGTCGCCGAGCGGTTCGGAGACGAGTATATATTCGGTCGAGACCGTATATTATGTGATAGATAATGACTACCAATAATTTCACTACGAGACAGAAACTCGTCGCGGAGTTTTTCGGGTCCGCGACGCTCGTCTTCGTCCTCGTGTCGTCGGGACTGCTCGCCGACGGCGTACTCGAGGCGAGTCCGAGTATCGGCGTGTTGTTCATCGGACTGGCGACGGCCGGCTGGCTGTTCGTCATCGTGCAGATGCTCGGGCCGATCAGTGGCGCTCACGTGAACCCAGCGGTCACCGTCGCGCTGCTGGTGACCGGCGACACAGATATGAAGACCGCGCGGCAGTACATTCCCGTGCAGTTCCTCGGTGGTCTCGTCGGCGTCGGCTTGGCGGGACTCACCTTCGTGAGCACGATCGGGTGGGAGGTGTTTGCCATCTCTGCCGTCGAACGACCCGCGTCGACCTGGCTGGCCGAGTTCTTCGGCACCATGTTGCTCGTATCGGCCGTCGTCTCGTTGATCCGGCAGGAGAGCGAATGGATCGGTCTCGCCGTGGGCTTTACCGTCGGTATGGGGATCATCGGAACGTCCTCGACGGCGTTTTTCAACCCGCAGGTGGCCCTCGCCCGCATCTTCACGTCGGGGATCGCGGGAATCCAGCCGTTCGATGCCGTCATGTTCATGATCGCCTCGACGCTCGGCGGAATCGCCGCCGGGCTCATGTGGCGGTACCTCTGGCCGCGGCCGACTCCACTCGACAGATCGAAATCGAAACCCGGCGACGATACCGTCCTCGACGAGTTCGCTGCGGAATCGTAGTTGGTTCTTGCGAATCGGATCGTGACGGGGCACGGAGGAGACCGATTTCGAACTGCCTGACACGTCGGTCGAGTCCACGCACTCCAGTTCCGGTGTAAAGGAGTACTGGAAAACGATTCGGGGTTAGCAGTCGTTCCTACCCATCGTCACCGGCTGTCTCGGTATCCGTTCCGATACGACATCGCGAAGGCCGGACCGCCGATTCGTACGCTCAGAAGTCCCCGTTGATGATGTCCGCCACGGCCTGATAGTCGAACAGCCGCGCGTCCGGTTTCGCCAGCGTGTCGATCCCCTCCCACTCGCCGAACGTGTCGGGATAGAACTGCTTGGCCGCCGCCTCCGTCTGGAAGAGGTTGATCAGGGGGCCCTGATACGACGTGCCGCCCCGGTAGAGACGGTCGTTCTGCACTGCGGTCAGTTGCTTGCCGACCGAATCGTCACGCATCGCGTCCATCCGCCGCTCGAACTCCTCGGTCGAGACGTGCGAGAAGCCGTACTGGAAGACGAGCGCATCGGGGTCGACCTCGAGGAGCTGTTCGTAATCCCACTCGGCGTACCCGCCCTCGATGACGTCGTCGAAGGCGCCGCGCATCCCGAGGTCCCGATACTGCTTGTGGCCGTTCCCGTCGTTGACCGGGTAGGCGTAGAACGATCCCTCCTCGAAGTCCGAGTTCACCGACAGGAGGCCGACGGTCGGCCGCTCCTCTTCGTCGGGGAGCTGCGACTGCACGTCGTCGAGCAGACCGTCATGGATCTGCGTGATCGCCTCGTACCGCTCCTGTTGCTGGAACACCTCAGCGATCTTCCCGAAGGCCTCGTACAGCGAGTAGTAGGGGTAGTCGTGCCAGTCCTCGCCACGCCGACGGATGGTGTTACCGACGATGGGACCGAGACTGTTTCTGATCTCGTCGTAGTCCCCCTCGTCCCAGTTGTCGTCGAGGAGGCTGATGAAGTTCGGGTCCATCAGGTGGACGTCGCAGTTGAGTTCGTAGAACGACTCCTTGGGGATCGAACCCTCGCCCATGAGCTGCGGGACGTCGTCGAAGGAAACGTCCACGCCGGGGAGGTGGTCGAAGAACGTGAGCGGCCAGTTCTCCGTGAAGATCAATCCCTGCAGCCCATCGAGTTGGCCAAGTGCGATCCCCATATCGCCGTAGTTGCTGAAATACGCCATCCACGTCTCGGGCACCGAATCGAAACTGACCGTTCCCATCGGTTCCATCGAGACCGAGTAGGACTCGCTGTCCGTCGATTCGGAGCCATCCGATCCTCGGTCGCCAGCGCAGCCAGCGAGCACTCCGCCCGCGAGAACTGCGCTGCCGTACTTCACGTACTCGCGTCGCGTTGCTGTCCCGTCTGCCGAATCGTCTTCGAACATAGGTTTTAGGCTCACCTAATAATACAAAACGGTTTCGGATCTTAGGCAAGCCTAAAACCCGCGCAGGCGGGCGATCGACGTCGTCCTCGAGGCGTCCCGTACCGGGAACGGCTTCGCTCCGGATCGCCGATCTCGAACCGGGACGTCCCGTTCGGAGCCGGCGAAGATCCGTCGATCCGTGTCGTTCCCGTTCGGGTACTGCCCCCGCTCAGGGGGTCAGCACCACCTTGACGCAGCCGTCTTCCTTGTCGCGGAACGTCTCGTACATCTCGGGACCCCGATCCAGCGGCTCCTCGTGCGTGACGACGAACGACGGGTCGATCTCGCCGTCTTCGATCTTCTCGAGCAGGGGGTCGAGGTACCGCTGGACGTGGGTCTGGCCGGTGTTGACCGTCAGCGCCTTGTTCATCAGCGGGCCGACCGGGACGTTGTCCGCGTGGCCGACGTAGACGCCGGGGACGGAGAGCGTTCCGCCCTTCCGGCAGCATCGAATCGCCTGCCGGAGGACGTGAGGCCGATCGGCCTCCAGGTTCACTTGCTGTTTCGCCTTGTCCGAGAGGCCCATCAGGCCCGTGCCGTGGGCCTCGGTGCCGACCGCGTCGATACATCGGTCGGGGCCGCGACCGCCGGTCATGGCCATGAGGCGGTCGTAGACGTCCTCGTCCTCGAAATGAATGGTCTCCGCGTCGCCGTGCTCGCGGGCCATCGCGAGGCGCTCGGGGACGCGATCGATCGCGATGACGCGGCCGGCGTCGAACATCCACGCGCTCTGGATGGCGAACTGTCCGACCGGGCCACAGCCCCAGACCGCGACCGTGTCGTCTTCCTCGATCTCCGCGTTCTCGGCGGCCATGTACCCCGTCGGGAACACGTCCGAGAGGAGCAGCACCTGCTCGTCGGGCAGGTCCGAGTCGACCGCGATCGGACCGACGTCGGCGTAGGGAACCCGCAGGTACTCCGCTTGCCCGCCGGCGTAGCCGCCCAGCATGTGCGAGTAGCCGAACAGCCCGGCCGGCGACTGGCCCATCACCTTCCGGGCCATCTCCGCGTTGGGGTTCGAGTTATCACACAGCGAGTACATCCCCTGCTCGCAGAACCAGCAGGAGCCACAGCTGATCGTGAACGGGACGACCACGCGGTCGCCCGACTCGAGCGTCTCGACGGCGTCACCGACCGCGACGACCTCGCCCATCGGCTCGTGGCCGAGCACGTCGCCCTCCCGCATCGTCGGGACGTAGCCGTCGTACAGGTGCAGATCGGAGCCGCAGATGGCCGTAGCGGTGATCTCGACGATCGCGTCGTGGGGGTTGACGAGCTCGGGATCGGGAACGTCGTCGACCCGGACGTCCTCCTCGCCGTGCCAGGTGAGCGCTTTCATAGCGCATCACCCGCGCCGCGCGCGGAGGGATTCCCCTCGAGCGTCGGTATCTCGCCCGTCTCGACGAGGCTCTTGAATCGATCGAGCGCGACGGCGACGAGCGAGTCGGGAACGATCTCGAGGCGTTTGGTCACCGCGGTACCGACGGGACCACCCGGCGGCTCGAAGCGGAACCGGAACGTCACCTCCGTTCCCCGGCCAGCCGGTGCTTCCCGGAAGCGGACCGATCCCTCGCTCGCGACGGGCGCGTCCTCGACCGATTCCCAGCGCAGGAACTCGCCGGGTCGGTCCTCGACGACCTGGGTGGTCCACGACGCGCTCGCCCCGAGCGGGCCGTTCGCCGTCCAGTTCCAGCGATCCTCGCTCTCGGCCGTCACATCGACGAGTCCGCGGTAGATGTGCGTCATCGCGTCCGGATCGCGCCAGCGCTCGTAGACCTCGTCCGCCGGTCTTCCGATCGTGACCGAACGAGTCGTCTCTACCGCGCCGACCGATCGATCCGCCTCGTTCGAAGCGCCCTCTTCGATGAGCTCCGGGCGCGACCGGTCGCCGGCGAACCCCCGATAGACCAGCCAGCCGCCCGCGAGCGCCGCCGCAGCACCCCCGATCGATCGCCGTCTGAGTCCGAGCGCCACCAGCGTTCCGCCGACGGCCGCGACGGCGAGCCGGCTGCCCCGTCCGCGAGACCGGTCGTTCGGCGCCGACTCCGGTGTGTGCGCCGACTCCGTGACCATCACGTTCTCCTGTTCGGACGACATCGGATGTTCACCTCCGGGACGAGCGGCTGATCGGTTCGTCGGCGCCGGAGCCGTCGGCGCAACGTCGACTGTCGGTTCGGCGAGCGGCCAGAACGCGGGAGATCGCCCCGTCTATGGATATATCGCATTCTCATGCCTCCGTCGCGACCTCCACCGAGCGGTCGTTTGTCAGTAGCACCCGCAAGCGCAGGCCCGACTGGCGGACGCTCGCCGTCGCCGATTCGAGCGCGACCTCGAGGCCGTCCCCAACGCCGAGCGGGGCCGATCCGACGCCGTAGACGAACCGCTCGGGAGGCCGCGATCGCCGTTCGTCAGCACTCGAGCGATGGCGGCCGTCACGACGCGCCCTCCGTCGACCCGGCCCGCGACACGCGCGTCGGTATCCCCGCGGCGCGGAGGACGGACGGCATCAGGAATCCCTGCACGAGCGCGCCGACGATAGCCACGCCGAAGACCATCGCCCGGACGAACTCGCGGTGGGCCACCCACGCGGGGAGACCGAGCGCCAGCGCGATGGGGACCACGGTGTGGAGGCCGCCCCAGACGAGGACGTGCTGGTAGCTGTAGGGGAACGGCCGCGTGGCGGTCGCGTTCACCGCGCCGACCAGTCCGTAGACGATCACTGCCCGGACGAGCAGGACGAGCCCGGCGGCGACGAGTATGGCTCGCAGATGGTCGATCAGGCTCGCGATTGGGACCTGCGCGCCGATGAGTACGTAGACGAGCGTCGACAGCAGGAACGCTCCGCCCTCCCAGGTGTCGCGGACGAACGCGAACGTGTCGCCGTCGACGGCATCTCCGTCAACCGTCGGCTCCACGAACAGCCCCGCACCGACCGTCGCGAGGATGCCGCTCGCGCCGACGACGTGCTCCGCGAGAACGAAACTCCCGTACGCCGTCAGGACGGTGACGAGCAGGATCGCCATCCGCTCGGGAATCCGGCGGATGATCCGAGTTGCCCCGTAGCCGAGGCAACAACCGAGGAGGAATCCGCCGACGCCGACGACGAGGACGTCGGCGACGAACTCCCCGGCAATCTCGAGGCCGTCCGTCGGGGTCGTCCGTTCGGCCGCGAGCGCCAGCAGCACGTTCACGATAACGATCGCGACTCCGTCGTTAAACAGGCTCTCGCCGTCGATGACGACCGACAACCGCTCCGGCGCGTCGAGCTCTTCGAACAGCGAGAGCACGGCCACCGGATCGGTCGGAACCACGATCGCGGCGAACAGCAGCGAAACCAGGATCGGAAGTCCGAACGCGACGGTGCCGACCGACCCGAGCAGCGCGACCGACAGGGGGACGCCGACGACGACGAGGACGATCGGCACGGCCACGTTTTCGCGCAGCGCGGCGCGATCCAGTTCGAGCACGCCGTTGAACAGCACGATCGGCAGAACGAGCGTCATGATAATCTCGTTGGACAGTCGGAGCCCGACGTCGACCCGCAGTACCGAAATCATCACCCCGATCAGAATGAGGAGAACGGAGTACGGGACCTCGAGCCACGCGTCGACGACGATCCTGACCGCCAACGCGAGGACGAGCAGCGAGAGAACTCGATGCAGTAGCTCGAAGGCCGCGCTCATCGGACGACTACTCGACGCGGACGGGGGAATAATCGGGGGTTCGGGTCCCGTCACGACCCGGCGGTCCGTTCTCCCGTGATATCCGAACGGTGTTCAAGTCCGCCAAACGTTACCACACATTACTGACCACTGATTTATCGTCACGGGGCGTGCGCCTTCACCGGTGAATAGTCGAATGTCCAACCAGAATCGGGGGCCGGTTCCAGTTCGATCGCTCCTTCGCGCGGGCCTGTTCCTCCTCATCGCCCTGGCGTTCCTCTTCGCCGTACAGCTGCTGAGCGAGGCGATGAGGGCACTCTCACCGGCCGTTCGACCGCTCCTCCATCGGCGAACGAGCGCGCTCTCGCTGGTCGGGGTCAGCTGGTTGCTGGCGTACGTGCTGTTGAACGGCTCGGTCGTCGCGGCGATCGCGCTGTCGCCGTTCTCGGCCGATCTGATCGACGTTCTGGATCTATTCCTGCTCGTTGCGGGCTCTCGCCTCGGCGCTGCAGGTATCATCGTGTTGCTCGGCGTTCTGGACTTCGTCCGCGCGTCGGAGCACTCGCTCCCGGAGGCGCTACGACTCGGCCTGCTGACGTTCGTCGTCAGTCACTCGATCTACGTCCCGGCGACGACGATCGGCGCGCTCGCGATATGGTGGGCCGAGCGAGGCGTCTGGCGGGACGGCGTCGACGTGGCGCTCGACCTCCGCGGGGCCGCGTTCTTCGAACCGCTCACGACCGCGACCGTCCGCTCGGTCGGCGCAGTCCCCAGCGTTCTGCTCGCGCCGATCCTTTTTCTCGGCTGTCTGCAACTGCTGGATCGCCTGTTGAACGTCGTCGAGACCGATCGACTTCGGGACCGAGCGTCCGTGTTGCTCCGCCGGCGGTGGCTGTCGCTCGCCCTCGGATTGGTCGTCACGGCGGTGACGACGAGCGTCGCGTTCTCGATGGGCGTCGTCGTTCCGATCTACAACCGGGGCTACATCGAACGAAACGAGATCGTCCCGTACGTCATGGGTGCTAGCCTCGGCACGCTCTCGGACACGCTGCTCGTCGCCGTCGTCCTCGATTCCGATGCTGGAATCGCGATCGTGCTGCTTCTCTTCGCCGCCGCGGCCCTCAGCACGATCGTGGCGCTCCCGTTCTACGACGCGTATTACGCGGCCGTCGACGCGGTCCAGGATCGACTGCTCGAGAACCCGCGAGCGTTCGCCGCGTTCCTCGCGTCGCTCGTTGCCGTTCCGCTCGCGCTGGTGGCGCTTCCCATCTGAGAGCGATCGCTCTCGGACCCGCCGCGGTCTCGGCGGCCCTCGAGCGCTGCCGCCGATCGATCGAGAGTTCGGAACGATTCTCGCCCGAGAGGCAGCAGATGCCGACGTGGTTACTTTCGTCCTCGGTCCCGTATCTCACTCCGATGTTCGGTAGCGACGTTCGACCGACGATTCCCCGTCGATTCCGCCGACAGATGGGACCGGTGATCGATCGAGTGGCACAGCGAGTCGGCCAACCGGAGTACCGCGTCTGGCCGAAAGGGTACGTCGCGACGGTTCCGGTCTCGATCGGCGACGTAGAGGAGAAACTGCACGAGGAAGGCTTCTCCTGGGATCCGCTGAGCCTGTACCACTACACGCTGGTCGGCAACGGGTCGGACGGCAGCTGGGCCTATCGGCCGTCGCGGCTCGCCGACCGCCAGCTCCACGTCGTCCTCTTCGAGCGGAGCCGCGACCGAACCGACATCTACGCACACACCGAGTACAGTTGGCTCAGCCATCCGCTCAAACACGCCGAACAGGAAGGGATCCGGCGAACGGACGGCGTCGAGACGATGCGGCGAGTGCTCGAGTCGTGGGGCGTCGACTACACCCGCGAGTCGGTCGTCACCCGGACGATGCGACACGCCGTCACCCGCCTCCGTGATGAACTCCGACGACGAAGCGGTTCGTCGTAGACTCGCCGCCACGATTCCCCGTATCGACCGTCGCCGGTCCGATCGCGGGGCTGCGTTCGAACTCGTCGGTTCAGGGCTGCAGTCGCCGGGGGCGGCTTTACCCGTGCGACTGCCGTTTCTTTCACTGACTTATCATGGCATTCAAATTCGAGTGCTTTCAGGACGGCTGTCCGTTTCTCGTTCGCGCCGACAGCACCGACGAGATCGTCAATCTCGTCGAGAACCACGCCGCGTACGCACACGACCTCGAGATCGAACGCGACGCCATCGAACCGGAAATAGAACGCGTGTAACCAGTGGTCGCGATGCCCGAGGACGAGGGAGCGCCCGATCCGGTGGAGTTGATGCGCCGGAGCGAACTCCTCGCCGCACTGTTGGACGGGCCGAAGACGCCGAACGAACTCGACGACGCAACGTCGCTCTCCCGGTCGACGATCCACCGAGCGCTCGAGTCGCTCGCCGACCAGTGCGTTCTCGTCGACACCGACCGCGGGTTCGAACTCACCGGATTCGGTCGCGTCGTCGCGACCGAGCTCACCCGGTGTCGGACGACGATCGCGACCGCCGACCGGCTCCGCCCGCTGCTCGAGGAGGTCGACACGACCGAGGTAACGTTCCCGCTCGAGGACCTTGCGGACGCGAGGTCACGCAGCCGCAATCGGCACACGCCCACGTCACGACCAAGCGAATCACCGATCTGCTGTCGGACGCCGACCGGATCCGTCTCTTTTCGGGGGTGATCTCCCCGATCTACCTCGAGATGGCGTACGAGCAAGTCCAGAACGGGTCGGAGGTCGTCGCGATCTTCGATCGACAAGTCGTCGAGATCCTCTTTTCCGAGTACGGCCGCCACGCCCGCGAGGCGGCTCGAACCGGCTGCTTCGAGGTGTTAGTCTACGATCAGTGTCCGTTCGAACTCTTTCTCTGTGACGCGACGGTCGGGATCGCCGCGCACGACGACAACGGCTTCCTTCGGCTCTTCGTCGAATCCGACGACCCGGACGTTCTCCACTGGGCTGAATCGCTGTACGAACGATATCGGGACCGGTCCGAGTATGCAACACTGTTCTGAGAGTTCTGTAGCAGCAGGTTCGTTTTCATCTCTGGGAACGATTTCACCTTTGGGAAAATCGCAGGGTACAGGCGCCTTAGAGGGGCAAATTTAACAGTCTGTGGATTGTAGCACGGGTAGCGGACTTCCCGCACTGAATGGTTTCCAACTATGTCAGAGAAACGCCACCCACCAGCGGACGGTCCGAGCTTCGATGCACGAACAGGGACGTACGAACAGTCCTACGATACCACCGATGGGTCGGACGTACTCATCTGCGCCATCAGATCCGTGGCGCATATCGCCGACGTTTCACCGGTCGAAATAGAGCCTGTCGGCGAGGGCGTCGACCCCGATGCTCTCGTCAGTGCGGTCGAAGCGGCCACGACGTACGGCGATGCCGCCGTCGCTGTTACGGTCTCTATTCACGAACACGACGTCACTATCGGCGGCGGTCGGATCGTCATCGAGCCGCCGGCAGACTTCGACCGTCGAGCAGGCTCGTAATGGTAGCGGGCGCAAGCCACGCATCTTAGTGGCTGTACCGTTGTGGGAGGTGTATGACGACGCGATACCGTGTGCATAATTCGCCACCACCTCGAACCCACGAGGTTCCCAGTCGGGTCTGTACTGACGGCGGTTCGTCGCTCTCGGTCGACGACGCGTTCGCGGTCCTCGCGAACCCGGCGCGACGCCACGCGCTGACCTACCTCCGTCGCGAGGGGTCGGCAGTAGACAGGACGGAACTCGCGCGCTACGTCGCCGCCCGCGAACTCGAGTGCGACCTCGTCGAGGTCCCGGCCGATGCACTCGAGCGGGCGGAAATCGATCTGTATCATCTCGCACTTCCATCGTTGCGCGCACACGGGCTCGTCGAGTACAGCGAGGGAGCCGTCGTCCTGCTCGAGGACGATCCGACGATCGCTCGACTGTTAGACGCCGCCGAGGCTGCCGCCCCCTGGTGAATCGCCGGCCCAGCTCGGATCGACAGTGGTATCGTTGACACACGGCGATCGACCGCGTCGTCACTGCCCGCTCGAGGCGACAGCGCCGCTCCCCGGCCTTCTCTCGTCGCCGATCGCCCTGCCCGCGTTTCGGTGATCGTCGCTTCTCCTACGCGTGACCGCGTGCCGGCGGATCCGAGGGTCTACGTAGCTCCAACCCGGAATTCCCGTCGAATGACGACCGAAGCGAGAACACAGCGCCGTGATCTTCGGGACGTCGTGCGGTTCTACTTGCTCGACCACCGAACGTGGCTGGGGAAGGCCATCGACGTCGCCCTGCTGGCGCTGAACCTCGCGTTCGTCGCGGTCTTCGTCGCGGAGACGTATCCGCTCTCGCCGCCCGTTAGTGCCGCGCTCTGGAAAGCCGAGGTCGCCATCGCCGGCGTCTTCCTGCTCGAGTATTTCTTGCGGCTCTACGGTGCGCCGGATCGACTGCAGGAGTTCCGCAACGTCTACACGATGGTCGATCTGATCGCGATCCTGCCGACGCTTTCCGTCCTCGTCTGGCCGAGTGCGGCGACGGTCGCCAGCGTCGGTTTCCTCCGCGTGGTTCGAGTCGTCCGTGTGCTTCGATTCTATCGGTTCACGCAGGACGCGGAGTTCTTCTTCGGGACGATCTCGGACAACGCCCTGCGCGCGCTGAAGCTACTGTTGACGGTCCTCGTCCTCCTGTTCGTCTCGGCCGGCCTGTTTTACAGCGCGGAACACGCCGCCAATCCGACCGTCGACACCTTCGGCGACGCCTTCTACTACGTCGTGGTGGCGCTGTCGACCGTCGGCTTCGGCGACATCGTCCCGGTGACGACAGCGGGCCGGTGGATCACGGTGTCTGCGATCCTCACCGGCATTATCGTCATCCCGTGGCAGGCCAGCAAGATCGTCCGCGAGTGGACCCGGAAGGGGAAGGTCGACGTCACCTGTCCCAACTGCGGACTCTCGTCCCACGACCGGGACGCCTCCCACTGCAAGGCCTGCGGTCACGTCATCTACCAGGAGTACGACTCGAGCGAGTGAGTCTCGATCCGGGACGAACCGCGACCGGTCGCTTATCACGGTGGTCGTGATAGGGCATCTCATGCAAATCCCGTTCACAGCCGCGGGGGCGGACGGCGCCGACACGCAGATGCACATCGACCGATACCTCCCCGAGTACGACGTGACGACCGTCCGGCACGCGGTCGTCGACGCCGATCCCGAGACGACCTACGAGGCGATGCTCGCGGCCGATCTGACCGACACCGGGCCGGCCGTCCGCGCGCTGGGACGGCTGCGGGACGCCCCGGCGGCGGTTTCCCACTGGATCAGCGGCGCGTCGCGGGAGCGGCCGCCCACGGAAATACGATTCGCGGATATCCCGGACACCGACGAGTGGACCGAACTCGCCGACGAGCCCGGCGAGGAGTTCGTTTTCGGCGCGGTCGGCAAATTCTGGCGACCGACCATCGAGTGGCGGCGGGTCGACGCCGAGGCGTTCGCGGCGTTCGACGAACCGGGCTACGCGAAACTCGCGGTCGGCCTGTCCGTTCGGCCGTACGGTGACGGTCGGACGCTGCTGACCTACGAGGCGCGCACGGCCACGACCGACGACCGTGCCCGTCGGAACTTCCGCCGGTACTGGCGACTCATCGGTCCGTTCGCGGGCTATCTCATGTCGAAAGCGCTCGAGCGCATCGGGACCGACGCGGCGGCGCTCGCACGCCGGAAATCGCGACCAGAGCCCGATCGCGACGATGGAGACGGGTCGATCGTGACCGCCCGACGGCTTCTCGCGGCCGTCGTGCTCGCCGTGGCCGGCGCGTATCACACCCTGATCCGACCCTGGCACCGCCGCTGGGGGGCGACCGACGGGGAAACCCAGGCTCCGCTTCCGGGCGACGACCTGCTGCCGGACGCGACGGACCAGGTCACGCACGGGCTCGAGATCGACGCGCCCGCCGAGGCGGTCTGGCCGTGGCTCGTCCGACTCGCCGGCGGTCGGGACGCAGTCGATGGCGACGATCCCCTCGAGGCCGCGGTCGCTGCCGACAGCCGCGACGCGTATCAGGTCGCGCCGACGGCCTCGGGCCTCGAGGCGGGCGACACCGTCGACGTCGCCGACGACTCGCCGCTCTCGCCGGCCGAGTCGCCGGAGATCGCCCTGCTCGAGCCCGGATACGCGCTCGTCCTCGAGCCCCAGGGCGAGTCGCCGCCGTGGACGTGGGCGTTCGTTCTGGAGCCGGTCGACCGGGAGACGACGCGGCTGCTCGCCCGAACGCGGTCGGACCTCGGGCGCGCCTCGAGCGAGTCGCGATTCTCGCTTCCAACGCGCCACGAGGCGCTGAACTACCTCTGGTGGGAGCCGGTCCATTTCGTCGTCGAGCGCGGGCTGCTCCGCGAGATCAAGCGCCGGGCCGAAGCAGGGGCAGGACTCGAGTCGCCGCTGGCCGCGTACCGGTAGCCGGAGCCCGTTCGACGGCCGAACCGGTGGTTCCGGCACGGAACGCAGTGATGCGGGTCCCGATCGTTCACGGCGACGGCGCCGACTGACCGGCCGCTCGAGGCGGCCTGCGGCAGTCGCTCCGTCTCGATAGCGCGGGGCCGGTCGGTCCCGGCCGTCGTCACACGCTTCTCAGCATATCGCGGACTCTCTTCGAGAGTCGTCGCAGAAGCGACGGTTCGCGCTCGCTCGCGCTCGCGTTCGAAGTGCTCGGTGCCGTTGCCGCGGAGCCCGGCTCCGCCCGGGTTGTGCGCTGACAGTACGGACAGGCGTCGTTCTCGTCGGCGTAGTACGGCAGGCCACAGTCGTCGCACGTCGTTCGCTCCCCCCGTGTGGACGTTTCGGTGCTCATCGGCCCGCTCGAAGTTGGTCGCCGAGCCCGTTATAGGTCAGTTCTCGGTACAGTGACAGACAGGTGTTCTGACGTTCCGACACGGTCACGGCTCCGGCCGCGTTCCGCTGTGCCCGGCCTCCTCGAGGCCGACGTCGAACGCGTACTCGGACGACAGATCCGGATTCGAACCACCGAGTCAGGTACTGGACGGATCGTCTTCGCTCGACCCCTCGCCCATCCGACTCGCGTAGTCCCAGCTGTAGATCTCCCGGGGTTCGATCTCGATCCGGACCTCCTCGCGGTCGTCGGCCAGCAGCCATCGGGCGAGCGGGGAGTCGGTGCCGCCCAGGTAGCGCTCGAGGAGGTCACGCAGGACCGCCTTGTCGCTGTCGGCCGCGATCTCGGCCGTCCCGGTGCCCCTGATCCCGCGGTAGGGAACGTCGTTCGTCGAAATATCGAAGCCGATCTCGGGGTCGTGACGGAGGAACCGAACCAAGTTCGAATTCGCGCCCGTCGCACACTCGAGGACGCCGTCCCGATAGCGGTACCACAGCGTGACGGGCCAGAGCGAGCCGTCGGGTCGGTGCGTGGCAATGCGGATCGGGATCGTCGCCTCCCGGAGAAACCGCTCGACCTCGCTCTCGGACCAGGTGCCGCGGAAGTCGGTCATACCAGGTCCTTTGCGGCGGAGGGTGAAATAGCTCGAGTCGCTGCCGGTCGTCGTGTGGTCTCGAGGCGAGCGACGAACCGGAACGGCTCAGACCCCGCGGGAACGGGATGCGCCGTCGCTCCCGACGAGCTGTGTTCCGTTCTCGGCGGGCTCCCGTCCGCCATCTCGTCCCCCGTCCTCGTCACTCGCGGATTCGTTCGCGCTCGCGTTCCCCGACGCGTTCTCCGCCCCGAACAGGTCCGTCCGGAACTGCCGCTCGTAGGAGATGAAATCGAGCGGGAGGGTTCGCTCGACGCCGCCGAGCGCCACGGTGGCGTTGAAGTCGACGGTCAGGTTCGACGCACCGCCCTGTCGGCGGTGTGTCACCCACCACTCGTCGAGTTTGGAGTTGTCGATCGCCGCGCCGGCCTCGAGCGTCCGCGTCTGGTTGGGCTCGAGGACGGTCTGCCGGGCGGCGACGCCCTGCCCGACGACGATGCCGTTTAGCCGGACCGTGTAGCCGAGCTGCGTGATCGGGACCGGGATCCCGAGCGAGTTGGTAACTGTCGCCGACGCCTCGATCGGCGTCCGGTTGACGGTGGCGTTGCCCCACTGGGCGTCCGTTTCGTCGACGACGAACACCGTCTGATTCGAGACCTGGAACTGCCGGCTCTCGTTCGTCGCCAGGGGCTCGAGCAGGTTCGTATGGACGGTGCGGGTGCGCGTCAACTCCTCCGCCGGGACTCGAATCCCGGCGTAGTCGACGACGATGTCGGGCTCGACGCGGACCGTCGTCGTCTCGTCGTTGTTGACGTGGGAGGCCCACCACGCCGGAATCTTGTCGTTGTCGATCCACGTCGAGACGGTGACCGTGCTCTCGTCGCCGGCGAGTCGCACGCGGTTTTCCTCTTCGGCCGCGACTTCGACGTCGTTCAGCGAGACCGAATAGGAGACGTCCGCGGCAGCGTCGCCGAGGCGGAGCAAGAACGGGTTGTCGACGGCGACTTCGGTTTCGATCTCGGTCCGTTCGCTCGTGACGGTCCCCCACTCGTTCTCGACCGACTCGACCCGCGGCCGATCCACCGCGAGGACGCCGTACGTCACGGTTGCGACGATCAGGACGAGTGCGACCAGCGTCACCAGCCACGTTCTGCGACGAACCATCTACCACACGTGCCACACGACGGTAGTTCCGCCGTCGCGTTACACGTTCAGGGCGTTGAAGTTCGGGCGACCGTCGACCGGGCCGACGTGGCCGCGCCAGCGTCGTCGACTCCCGTTCACTCGAGCGCCGCGCGTCCCTCCTCGAGTGCCGCCAGCACCGTCTCGACGTGCTCCTCGCGCGACGGCGAGTCGAACAGCTGGTGGCCGCCCTCGTAGACGACCTGATTGGCCTCGGGTGCGCGCTCTCGGATCGCAGCGGCGCTGACGACGGCGTCGTCGGGCGTGTAGAAGACGGCGCTGCGATCCGAGAACTGGAACGGCGGCAGGTGTGCCTGTGCCCGTTTCGCTTCGCGCAAGAAGGTCGGCGCGATGCGGCTCGGCGTCTCCTCGAGTTGCCGGTCGGTGGCGAGTTCGCCCAGCATCTCCCGATCGATGCCGCCGGTCGGCAGGATCGACCACGAGAGGGGCACCTTCAGTGCCAGCGAAACGATCGGATTCTGCATGTCGTCGTGGAATCCCCACCACGGACTCAGGTAGACGCGGTACTCGGCCCCCTCGAGGTACTCGGCGATGAGCCCGCCCGTGCTGTGGCTCAACAGGCGGTAGTTCTCGAGGCCGTCGACGTACTCCGCGATCGGTTTCACCCACTCCGTCTCGAAGTCGGTGACGACGGTCGGTATCTGGAAGACGGTGACGCGATAGTCGGCGTCGACCAGTCGATCGACGAGCCACTGGACGTTTCCGTGCTCGATCCTGTTCCCCCACCCCAGCACGAAGACGAGGTCGCGCTCCCCCGCCTCGTTGAACACCTCGTGTCGCATACATCCCGGGATGAGCGGAGATCTATTTAGGCCTATCGCCGTCGCGAACTAATCGTTCTTCTCGCGGGTCCTACCGACGGTCGACCTGCTCGAGCAGCCGAAATTCCGTGAAACGCTTATTATAATTCGGCAATACGGTATGGAGTACCATGTCAGGGGAAGGGCGGTCCTACGACTACGTGATCGTCGGCGCGGGGCCGGCGGGGTGTGTACTCGCGAATCGACTGTCGGCCGACGCCGAGACCGAGGTACTCCTCCTCGAGGCGGGGGAACCCGACGAGGAGCGCGAAATCGGGATCCCGGCGGCGTTCTCGGAGCTGTTCCAGTCGAGCGTCGACTGGAACTACCACACCGAACCGCAGTCCGAACTCCACGACCGGGAGCTCTACTGGCCCCGGGGGAAGACGCTGGGCGGCTCGAGTTCGATCAACGCGATGATCTACATCCGGGGCCAGCCCGAGGACTACGACCGGTGGGCCGAACTGGGCAACGAGGGCTGGGGGTACGAGGACGTGCTGCCGTACTTCAAGCGGGCCGAGCACAACGAGCGGGGTCCCTCGGACGCCCACGCGATCAGCGGCCCGCGGAACGTGGCCGACGTCCGGTCGCCGAACGAACTCAGCGAGGCGTTCGTCGAAGCCGGGCAGGCCGCTGGACTGCCCCACAACGAGGACTTCAACGACGGCGACCAGGCGGGCGTCGGCTTCTATCAGGTCACGCAGAAAGACGGCCGCCGCCACAGCGCCGCCGACGCCTACCTGAAGCCGGCCCTCGACCGCGACAACCTGACCGCGGTGACCGGGGCGCGGGTGACACGTGTTCGGTTCGACGGACGGGAGGCGGTCGGCGTCGAGTACGCTCGAGACGACGCCAGCGGCAGTCCCGCGACGGTCGACGCGACCGAGGAGGTGATCCTCTCTGCCGGGGCGATCAACTCGCCCCAGTTGCTCATGTGTTCGGGCGTCGGCCCGGCCGACCACCTCGCGGACCACGGTATCGAGGTCGTCGAGGATCTCCCCGGCGTCGGCCGGAACCTGCAGGATCACCTCCAGATCGGGGTCAACTACGAGTGCGAGAAGCCGGTCAGCCTCGCCGAGGCGGACTCGCTCCGGAACCTGCTGAAATTCCTCGTACTGAAGCGCGGGCCGCTGACCTCGAACATCGCGGAGGCCGGCGGCTTCGCGTCCGTCACCGACGCCGCCGATCGGCCCGAGATCCAGTTCCACTTCGGCCCGTCGTACTTCGTCGAACACGGGTTCGACAACCCCGAGGGACACGGCTTCTCGCTCGGGGCGCTCCGCCTGCGACCCGACAGCCGCGGTCGGATCACGCTTCGGTCTGCCGACCCCTTCGACGAGCCGGTCATCGATCCGCAGTATCTGACGGCGGACGAGGATCTCGAGGTGTTGCTCGAGGGGATCAAACTGGTCCGGGAGATCATGCAAGCCGAGCCGTTCGACGAGTACCGCGGCGAGGAGGTACTGCCGGGCGCGGACGTCCAGAGCGACGAGGGCCTGATCGAGCATATCCGCGAGACCGCCGAGACGCTGTACCACCCCGTCGGCACCTGCAAGATGGGCGACGACGACATGGCCGTCGTCGACGACCGACTTCGGGTCCGAGGGCTCTCCGGGCTGCGCGTCGTCGACGCGTCGGTGATGCCGACGATCACGAGCGGGAACACGGACGCGCCGACGACGATGATCGCCGAGAAGGCGGCGGATTTCGTTCGGGGAACGGAGTAGTCGACAGTCAGCCGCGTCACCGTCGACGACGTATTCGATGAGTAACTATTTGCCAGATCCCGACCAACGAGCCCGATAGAGCCGTTCACGGCTCGGACTATCATGAATCTCGATGAATTCGTCGACGCGAACGAACCGAAAGAAGGGGACGACACGTTCCAGCTCGAGAACAGCAAGCTACTGGACGTGGCCCTCGACGGGTCCGTGACTGCCAAGGCCGGATCGATGATCGCCTACAGCGGCGACGTCTCGTTCGAGGGCAAATCCTCCGCAGAGGGCGGTATCACGGGCTTCCTCAAGGAGAAGGCGACTGGCGAAGGGACCGCGGTAATGGAGGCGACCGGCACCGGCCACGTCTATCTGGCCGACCAGGAGAAGAAGATCCAGCTCCTCGAACTCGACGCCGGTCAGGAGATCTCGGTCAACGGCAACGACGTCCTCGCTTTCGAGTCGAGCGTCGACTACGAGATCCGGACGATCAAGAGCATCGCCGGGTTCTCCGCCGGCGGTCTGACCAACGTCTCGCTGGTCGGCCCGGGCTACGTCGCGATCACGACCCACGGCGAGCCGCTGGTGTTGCGCCCGCCGGTCCGGACCGACCCCAGCGCGACCGTCGCCTGGAGCGGAACCACGCCCGGCAGTCACGTCGACCAGAGTCTCTCGAACATGATCGGCCAGTCCTCCGACGAGAGCTACCAGCTCGAGTTTTCGGGCTCCGACGGGTTCGTCATCGTCCAGCCGTTCGAGGAGCGGACCCCGCAGCAGTAGCAGGCAGCACCGTCACTGCAACGCGTTACTTATAACGGCTCGGCTACACCCGTTTCAGTACGACCCGTATGAGACGACAAGCGCTCGGCGCGATTTCGGCCGCTCTCGCACTGACACTCCCCTGGGTCGTCGTCTGGGGAGCGACGGAGCTCCTGCCATGGACGGCGACGGTCGCGGGGGTCGCCTACGAAGCGCCGGCACCGCTCGAGTCGCTGTCGACGCTCGGGACGGTGATCGTGACCGGCCTCGCCGTCCTCGGAGCCTCGTTCCTCCTCGCGTGGGCGGCCGAAACCGCCGAGAAGGACGTGCCGCGAGCGTTCGCGATTGCGGTGCTGGCAGTGCTGGCCGTCGCACCCGAGTACGCCGTCGACGCCCTCTACGCCTGGAACGCGGGCGTGTTCGCGGGGACCGAACGCGGCATGGAGGCCGGGAACCTCGCGGTCGCCAATATGACCGGTGCGAACCGGATCCTCATCGGCATCGGCTGGGCCGGCGTCGCCCTCTTCACGATCTTCCGCCGAGGTTCGTCGACCGATCCCGCGGTCGAGCCCCGCTCCGGCTTCCTCGCCGACGTCGTCGTCCTCGACCGGGACATCGGCCTCGAGGTCGTCTTCCTGCTCGTCGCGACGGCTTGGGCGTTCCTCGTCCCCCTCAACGGCGGCATCGATATCTTCGACATGCTGTTTCTGGTGGGCCTCTACGTGCTCTACATCGCGGTCATCCTTCGCGGCGAGGCCGAACCGGAGACCGAACACGTCGGCGTCCCGGCGTATCTCCAGCGGTATCCGCGGGGTCGCCGCGTCCTGACCGTCCTTGTTCTCTTCGGCTACGCCGGTGCGATGATCTTCACGGCCGTCGAACCGTTCGCTCACGGTCTCGAGCACCTCGGTCAGGAGGTCGGCGTCCCGTCGTTCTTCATGATCCAGTGGATCGCGCCGCTGGCCTCCGAATCGCCGGAGCTGATCGTCGTCATCTACCTCGTCAACAAGGCCCGCTCGACGGCCGGGTTCAACGCGCTCATCTCCTCGAAGCTCAACCAGTGGACGCTGCTCATCGGGACGCTCGTCGTCGTCCACTCGATCGCGCTGGGGCAGTACGGCGTGCTCGCCTTCGACTTCAAGCAGGAGGCCGAGATCTGGCTGACCGCCGCTCAGTCGTTCTTCGCGATCGGCCTCCTGCTCAACTTCGAGATGTCCGTCAGGGAGGCGATCACGCTGCTCGTCCTCTTCCTCTCGCAGGTCCTCCTCGAGTTCGTCATCATTCAGGAGTACGTCGGGCTCCCGATCGAGAGCACCGAACTGCTGCTCGTCTACACCGGGATCTACGTCGTTCTCGGGCTCGCGTTGTTCGTTCGCCGCTGGCAGTCGTTCCGTCGCCTCCTCCGGCGAACCGCCGGGACGGTCGGCGACGCGATGCCGGGACGGAGCGATCGGACACACAGCGTCGACGACTGAGCCGCCGGCCAAACCATTTGTCCGTCTCTCGCATACGCCTCCGCCAATGTCTCCGACCGAGTCGGCGGACCCCGCCGCCGCGATTCTCCTCGCGTACGCGTTCGTCCTCGCACTGGTCCACTTCTTCGCCGGCCGACTGGGCATCGGCGGTCGAATCCCGCGGAGTCGGTGGCTCTCGAGCGCCGGCGGCGTCTCTGTCGCGTACGTGTTCGTCCACCTGTTGCCCGAGATCCACGAGGCAGCCGCGACGATCGATCGGCACGGGCTCTCGACGCCGCTGGCCGAGCAGTACGGCTATCTCGTCGCCCTCTTCGGATTCGTCACGTTCTACGGCCTCGAGCAACTCGCCCGCCGGGGGAACAGCGGCACCGACCGGGACGGTGACGCCGACGCGACCGGCGTGTTCTGGCTCCACCTCGGCGCGTTCGCCGTCTACAACGCCGTCATCGGTTCGCTGCTCTGGGACCCCGAACTCGGCAACGTCGGCTTGTTCGTCGTCGCTATGGCACTCCACTTCGTCGTCACGGACGACGGCCTCCGCGAGCACCACGGGCGCGTCTACCATCGTCGGGGCCGGTGGATCCTGTCGGCAGCGGTGCTCGCCGGCTTCGGAGCGGGGTACGCGCTCGAGGGGACCGAACTCCTCGTCGCCGTCTTTCTCCCGTTTCTGGCCGGCGGCGTCATCCTCAACGTGATCAAAGAGGAACTGCCGTCAGACCGCGAGAGCCGGTTCTGGGCGTTCGCGCTCGGCGGGGCGGGGTACGCGGCACTGTTGCTGTTCGTCTGATGTCGGCTGTCGGCGGACCGATCGGCTGCCGGCGTCATCACTCGGGCAAACGGGACCGTTTTGTCGCTCCGCCGTAATCCCCCGCTATGAAACTTCGACGGCCGCGCCGTCCGCGCGATTTTCGGCTCGCGGACTCGGCCCAGCAGATCGTCGGTGGGTTCCTGCTCGCGGGCCCGTTCGTGGTCACCGAGGAGGTCTGGGTCCTCGCCGGGAACATGCACATTCTGCAGGCGCTCGCGATCGTCGCGATCGTCTTCGCGATCGGCTACGCGGCGCTGTACAAGGCGGACACGACCAGAGACCTGGACGACGAACAGGAGGTCGCCGGGGTCCCGATCCGTTTTATCTCGCTGATGGTGGTCACCTTCGGCTCGGTGACCGTGCTCGCGCTCCTGTTCGGCGCCCCCGAGACGTTCCTCGCGGACGCCGAGGCCTCCTGTGGCCTCGCGGCCCTGTCCGGCGGCCTCGAGCGCGCCGCGCGCTCCTGCGAGCTCGTGGTGACCTCGTTCAAGGCCGTCTGCGTCGGTTCGGTCTTCAGCGTCGTCGGTGCGGCGACGGCCGACAGCATCTTCGCGAAGTGACACGCAGCGAGCGGAAGCCACCCCTGAATGGGTGGGTGTAAGCGACAGCATGGCTCGGCAATCCACGCGCTATTGCTCGTCTGGATGTTCCACCGCTTCCAACCCCGCTTCGATAATCCCCTGATAGGCTTCTTCGAGGCTCACGTCCCATCACCGTGCCTGATTCTCGACGGGATTCACCACTAGCCGAGGAATCGGCTGCCTTGGACGTGGGTGCGAACAACCTCGTCGCCTCTACTACCACGACCGGCCAGCAGTACCTCTACGAGGGCCGTGACCTGTTCGCCCGCTTCCGCGAAACCACCGAGGAGATCGCCCGCTTGCAATCGACACTCCGCGAGGGACGGTACAGTAGCCGACGGATTCGACGCCTCTGTCGCAAGCGGACACGTCGACGCGACCACGCACAGGACACGCTCGTGCGAGACTTGATGGGACGACTGTACGACGAGGGCGTTGCCACCGTATACGTGGGCGACCTCACCGATGTGCTGTCGGAACAGTGGTCGGCGCGAGTGAACGAGAAAACGCACCAATTCTGGGCGTATCGCTCGTTCATCGACCGTCTCGCCACGACCGCCGAGGAGTACGGCATCGCGGTCGAAACCGAGTCAGAAGCATACACGACGGCGGAGTGCCCCGTGTGTGGCGAGCGAGACGATACAGAGCGGGACGGCGACGTGTTCCGGTGTTCGTGTGGCTACGAGGGACACGCCGACCTCGGTGCCTCGCGGACGTTCCTCGAACGACAGGCTGGCAGAGAAGTCGGGTCGATGGCACGGCCCGTGCGCCTCAAGTGGGACGACCATACGTGGTCGGAGTCGTCACGCTCTCCCGAGAGGGCGAGTCCCAACGAGGAGCGCACAATCCAGAGTGCCGACGACGGGAAACTCGCCTCCGTGGGTACGGCATAGCCAACATCCCACCGGAGAAATCCCACCCCTTTAGCGGTGGGAGGATGTCAATCAGAGGTACGAGTCGTCGTACGACTCGCCGGACCGCTCTGCGTGGTCGTTTCCGCAGTCGCCGCACTCGAGCCGCTCCATGTTGTTCATCGAGACGTCGAGCGAGCCGCAGTTCGCGCAGTAGAAGCCGTACTGTTCGTCGTACTCCTCGTCTTCGTAAGTGACGAAAAACGGGGCTGCGGTCCCCGATTCGTCCTCTTCGCGGGCGATGTAGACCGTCTTCCCGTCGTCGCTCGTCGCCGTCAGGTGGCCGTCCGTCTCCTCCGTTTCCGGGAACTCCTCCGCTTTCGCGTCCTCCTCGTCTCCCTCGTCGGCTCGCGACTCCGTCGGGAGCTCCACGTCGACGTCCGTGTCCGCGTAGACGTACTTCACGAGCGACTCCTCGGCGACCTCGATGCGCCGGTCGCCGTTGTGCTCGAGGCCGAACTGTTCGACGAACTGGTGACCCTCGGTGTTGGCCTCGAGGACGGTGACGCAGACGTGCTCGGCGCCGTGGTCTCGGAGGGACTCCGTCACGGTCTCGTACAGTTCCGTCCCGATACCCTGGCCGCGGTGTTCCGGATCGACGAACAGCCAGTTCACCTCGCCCCAATCGTCCTCGAGGTGCCCTTCGACGAACCCGGTGATGGTCTCGCCCTCGATGTCCTCGCCGGTTTCGGCGACGTAAAGCAGGGTGTCCTCGTCGTCGATCTTCTCGGCGACGGTCTCGTCGGCGAACTGTTCGTCGGTAATCCCGTCGATCTGGCCCGGACTGAGCGTGAACGAGGTCGTCATCGAACTGTCGACGACCTCGCGGATCCGCTCGGACTCGTCCGGCTCCGGTTCCCGAATTGCCATACCGAACAGTCGGTATCGACCCGGATAAGATGGCTGCCGGCGGGAACAAGCGGCGTGATCGGCTCCCGAAGCCGGCTTACTCCTCGCCGCCACCGCCGGTGACGACCACCGGCCGGTCGGTACTGAGGATGACGCCCTGCGTGATACTGCCGAACAGCGCCTTCCCGACGGGGGAGCGCTTCCGGCCGCCGAGAACGATCTCGTCGACGTCGTACTCCTCGGCCTCCTCGAGGATGTCGTCTTCCGTGTCGCCGCTGTCCTCGAGAATCGTCACCGAGATGCCGGCCTCCTCGAGGCTCTCTTTGGCGCGGCGGACGGAGCCGATCCGGGAGGCGGACTTGAACTTCTCGAACTCCTGTGGGAGGTCGTCGCTGTCCTCGCTGAAGACGAACAGGACGTACGCCTCGACCGAGTCGGCGGCGTTCGGCAGCGATTCGACGTACTCCGCCTGGGCTAGCGCGCGATCCTCGTTGGTGTCGACGGGTAGCAAAACGCGGTACATGGCTCGACGTTCAGAACCAGGAACAATAAAACCGTCTCTGACTCTCGTCGATTCGGATCGGTTCGGGGGACGAGCGAGCGCCATGCGGCGGCGCCGGAGGGACGACGGCCGCTCGTGGACGGACGGGCTACGTCTCGTCGTCCTCGTCGTCACGTAGGGATCGGCGCTGTATCTTGCCGGTCGTCGTAGTCGGCAGCCTCTCCACGAACTCGATGTGCTGGGGATACTCGTACTCGGCCAGTCGGTCGCGGACCAGTTCGCGGATCTCCTCGCGGAGTTCGTCGGGAGCGTACTCGTCGGTTGCGGGTTCGACGAACGCCTTGATCGCCTCGCCGCGGGTCTCGTCGGGGACGCCGACGACGCCGGCCTGCTCGGCGGCCTCGTGGGTCAGGATCGCGTCCTCGACCTCCATCGGCCCCACGCGGTAGCCGCTGGTGAGGATCACGTCGTCGGCCCGCGAGACGAACCAGAGGTAGCCGTCCTCGTCGCGCTCGACGAGGTCGTCCGTCAGGAACCAGCCGTCCTCGGTTCGCTTGTTCGCGGTCTTCTCCGGCAGCCTGTGGTACTCGTCGAAGAAGACCCGGCGATCGCCCGGCTTGACGGCGAGTTCGCCGACCTCGCCGCGATCGAGCCGCTCGTGTGTGTCCGGATCGAGCACGGCGATCTCGTAGCCGGGGAACGGTTTCCCCATGCTGCCCGGGCGCGTGTCGAACCAGGTTTCGGAGTTGCCGACGACGAGGTTGAGCTCGGTCTGGCCGTAGAACTCGTTGATCGCGACGTCCTCGAACGTCGACTCGACCCAGTCGACGACTTCCGAGGTGAGCGGTTCGCCGGCCGAGCCGAACGTCTCGAGCGAGAGATCGTACCGCCCTTCCGGATCGTCGACGCCCATTAGCATCCGGAGCGCGGTCGGGGGCATGAACGCCTTGTTTACGTCGTGGCGCTCCATGAGCTCGTAGGCCTCGGCGGGGTCGAACCCGTCGCGAGGCCAGCCGACGATCGTACAGCCGTGGTGCCACGCCGCGAACAGCGTTCCGCCCAGCGCCGCGCCCCAGGCCCAGTCGGCCGGGGTCCACAGCGTGGCCTCGCCCTCCGCGAGCCCCTGGTCGAAGTAGTTGTACGCCGCGGCGGCCCGCCCGAGCCAGAGTGCGTGACTGTGACGCACACCCTTCGGCGGCCCCGTCGACCCGCTCGTGTACATGATCGCCGTCGGCGTCGCCGGCGTCGAGTCGTAGAGTTCGATACCGGGCTCGTGGGCGGCCACGAGGTCGTCGAACGCGTGAGCCTCGCCCTCGACCGACTCGCCGTCGCCGAGTTCGATCACGGCCTCGAGCGCGGGACACTCGTCGCGGATCTCGTCGACCGTCTCGCGGACGCTCGGGTCGACGACGACGGCTTTCGCCTCGCTGTCCTCGAGCCGGTACTGTAATGCGTCGCGGCCGAACAGTACCGTCAGCGGCACCGACACCGCCCCCAGCTTCCAGTTGGCGAGGTGAGTCAGCGGGTTCTGTGGCTTCTGCGGGACGACGACGCCCACGCGGTCGCCGGCCGCGACGCCGAGGTCGGCCAGCGCGGCCGCAAGGCGGTCCGACCGCTCGTCGAGGTCGTCGAAGGAGTACGTCTCGAGGCCCGTCTCGGGGTCCTCGTACCGCAGTGCCGTTCGACTCGTGTCCTCGTGTTTTCGCAGAAAGTCGACGGCCGGGTTGTACTCGTCGGGGAGGTCCCAGGCGAACTCCTCGCGGGCCGCCTCGTACTCGTCGAACGTCGGCATAACCGTCCAGCTCATACCCTCGCCTTGCGGTGCCAGCACATAGCGTCTTTCGACACGCGCGAAAAACGACGTCTCCGTCCGGGGAGTCCCGCGGAACCGCGGATTACTCCTCGTCGGCGTCGGACTCCTCGCCCTCGTCGGTCTCGGCCGTCGGTTCTTCTTCGGCTTCGTCTTCTTCACCCTCCGTTTCGCCTTCGACCGCCACCTCTGCCTCGACTTCGATGGTCAGGCCGTCCGCCTCGAGTTCGCCCTCGAACTCCCGCTCGTCTCCGACCTCGATCTCGAGTTCGCTCGAGTCCACTTCGACCTCGACCTCGACGTCGACGGTCACGTCTGTGTCGTCCATATTCGTCCGTTCTTCGGGCTCCCCTATAGGCGTACCGTCGTTTTCTCACTGGTCGAACGCGCCGGTCGAGCGTGCGGCTCCGCCCGATCGGACGCGGTCCGAGCCGAACGGTGTCGGTTCGGAACATACTTTTAGGCTGGCCGAAAATAGCGGGTATGACCGATTCCGTTCGCGTGACGCTCGAGGGTGACGACGACGCGACGTCCGTTACCGTCTACGGGAACGAGGGGGACGTGTCGACCGGCGACGCGACCTTTCGATTCAGCGTCGACGGCAGCACGGAGGACGGCGACGATCACCGCGCGGAAGCCACCGGGGACCCTCGCCGTATCGCCCCGCTCGCGGACGTGCCGACCGACGGGACGCTCCGATGCGAGGCCCGTGCCGGCAATCGGGGAACGGAACTGATCCTCCGGCGCGAGGGCGAGGCGGTCTCCGCGTGGCGAAACTCCTGTCCGCACAAGCCCGAGGTGCGGCTCGATCCCGGCCCCGGCGCGATCGTTCGCGACGACCAACTGGTCTGTCACGAACACGGTGCGCGATTCGAGTGTGACGACGGCGTCTGTACGGCCGGCCCGTGTCGGGGCGACGCGCTCGAGTCGATCGCGGTCGCCGTCCGCGACGGGGCAGTCTACCTGACCGACGATCGGTTCGACTCCTGTCGCCGACTGGACGAGCCGGCCGCGTAACGACGACCGTTCGGCCTCAAATCTGCTGTCCGGACCGGCTCCGATAACTGCCCTCGTCGAACACGCGGCCGCTCTCGACCGGAATTACCGTGCAACTCTTTTAATCTCGCCGCTAAACGGAGGTATGCCTCCGCCGATCGAGGACGCCATCATCGTCCTGTTGGTCGAGCCGAACCCGGGTGATGCGCGCCTGTTCTCCGAGTCGTTCGAAGACGCCGCCATCGCCTGCGACGTCCACTCCGTCACCGACGGCGAGTCCGCGCTCGACTTCGTTCACCAGCGGAACGATCACGCGGATAGCCCGCGGCCGGACATGATCCTGCTCGACTTCCAACTGCCCGGCGTCAGCGGCGCCGACGTCCTCTCGGAACTCAAGTCCGAACCCGTGCTGCGATCGATCCCGGTCATCGTCATGACGAGCTCCGCTTCGGAGGAGGACATCGCTCGCTCGTACGATCTTCACGCGAACGCTTACATTCAAAAGCCGGTCGAACCGGACGAATTCATCGAACTCGGTCGTTCGTTCGAGGACTTCTGGCTCACGTTCGTCCGCCTCCCCGACGACCAAGCCGACTGACCGCTCGTCTACGACTCGAGCCAGTCTGGAATCGCGTTGACCGATTCCAAGACCGCTGCAGCGCCCGCGTCTTCGTATTTCCGTCGCCCCTCCTCGCCGGTCAGCCCGCCGGTCAGGACGCCGACGCCGCTGTACTCGCGGTCCGGATCGGCCTCGCTCGCGTTGACCGCCGTTCGAACGTCGTCTAACGTGTCACCGATGAAGGCGACTGCGCCGGCGTCGAACCGCTCCGCGAGCGTCGTCAGCGCCCGCGGGTGGGGTTTGCCCTCCTCCCAGTCGTCCATCGTGAAGCGTCGATCGGCCGGTATCGCGTCGTCGAGCCCCACGCGATCGAGGGCGATCTCGGCTTCGGCCGCCGGCCGCCCGGTCAGGACCCCCACGTCGTAGCTCTCGAGCAGCCGATCCCGCGCTTCGGACTCGAGCAACACCGGTTCGTCGTGGATGAACCCCGGCGTCTCGCGCTCGAGGTCGGGCTCCCCGCCCTCGAGGCCGCGATAGAGTTCGTCGCCGAGATACAGCTGCTGGAAGACGTCGCGCAGGCGCTCGCGGTCCCACCGCTCGGTCACGCGCTGGGTCGCCCGCGCGCCGATGGCCTCGCGAACGACGGCCTCGGCCGCCTCGAGGCCACCGCCCGCGGCGGCGATCGCGTCGGTGAAGTCCTCGAGCGACCGGTCGTACCCCTCCTCGGTCGCCAGCACGTAGAGCGCGGCGGCGTACGTTAGTTCCCAGTCGTTGTTGAACCCGCCCGCGTCCTTGAACTGCTGAATATCGTCCTTGCGGATCGTCCGGTCGTACACCGATTCGACGGATTCGACGATCGCCCGCCGGTAGGAGTCGGCGACGTCGACGAGTACCCCGTCGATATCCAAGACGACAGCGTCTGCGTTCATGCTCGTCCAGACGGGACGGCGGGAATAAAGGCGGTCGGATTCGCTCGCCGCCGCGCGGGTGGATCGGCTACGCGTTCTCCACCATCACCTCGGTCGCCTTGACCACGGCGTTGACCTCGTCCCCCTCCCCGATCCCGAGGCGATCCACCGAATCGCTCGTTATTACCGCCGTCACGGTTTGTCCTCCCTCCGTCTCGATTGCGACTTCCGCCATGATCCCTTCTGTCTCGATCGATCGGACGGTCCCCTCGAGTCGATTGCGGGCGCTCAGTCCCATATCGACTACCACCAGCGCGACGGTCGTATACCCCTACCCGGCAGGCTCAACGGGGAGGCTGGCGGTCCCGCTCGACCGCCTTCGCTATCGGAGCGCTCGAGCCAGATACAGCGTTCCCTCCGCGATCGGTTTGCGCTCGACCGGCACCGCCGGCTGGTCGCCGCCGAGCGTCGTAAACAGGAAGTCGGCACCGGCGTCGCGAGCCGCCTCGAGCGCCGGTCGATGGAGTTCGGGCGGCAGGTTCCGCGCGTACACTGCGTCTGCGCCCGCGTAGACCGTCGGGTCGGGGTCGACGACGTCGTCGCGCACGAAGGTCACGCCGTCGGGAACCGCGCGCTCGTGGACGTCCGTCGCGGTGACCGAGACGCCGCGGTCCGCCAGCGCTCGAGCCGTCTCGGTTCGGCGACCGATGCCGACCTCGACGACGCGCTCGTACCCGGCGAGGTACTCGAGTAGCGACCCGAAATCCCTGGGAGAGTGGCCCACGGCGGGACGTTTATGCCGCCCGCGGCCATACCACTTTCCATGCTCGTCGATATCGTGCCGGTCGGCAACGTCCCCGCGGAGGTCAAGCGGGCGGCCTCCACCGCGTTGCGATCGGTCTACGACTGCGACGTGTCGGTCAACGACTCGCAGTCGGTCCCCAACGGAGCCTACGACTCCGACCGAAACCAGTACTCCGCCGAAACGTTCATCCAACTCGCCGAGCGCGTCGGCCGCGGCGAGAAGAACATCGCCATCACTCCCCACGACCTCTTCTATCGGCGGCGCAACTACGTCTTCGGGCTGGCCTACCTCGACGGCAGCGGGAGCGTCGTCTCGACCTACCGGCTCCAGACCTCGAGCGACGGCGGTTTCTCGAATCAGAGCGCCGCCGACATCTTCGAGGACCGCGTCCGCAAGGAGATCGTCCACGAGATCGGCCATACCTACGGCCTCGAGCACTGCGACAACAACCGCTGCGTGATGAACTTCTCGCCGACGGTCCGCGAGGTCGACATCAAAGAGGAGAACCTCTGTGGGAGCTGTCAGCGGCTGATGGGCTAATTTCCGTCCGCGACAGCAACCGCCGAGAACCGACCGTCTACGGCGCGTAGTAGTACTCGCCCTCGCTTTTCTGCTGGCGATCCAGCTGCGACTCGGGCTTGTTGATCCGCGGGCGCGAGGTGCGCTCGTCCCGGCGGAACGTGACCTCGAGGTTCGCGAGGAACTCGTTCATCCCGTCGCGCATCGGCTGCGGTTGGCCGGCGCGGCCGTGAACCGCGGGTTCGCCGTCGAAGACCATCAGCCGGTCGGCGAGCAGGTCCATCATGTAGATGTCGTGGTCGATGACCAGCACGGTGGCGTCCTGCTGTTCGGCGTAGCGCCGGATCGCCTTCGTGGCCTGCACTCGCTGTTCGACGTCCAGATGCGCGGAGGGCTCGTCGAGCAGGTAGAGGTCGGCCGAATCGGAGAGGCAGGCCGCGATGGCGACCCGCTGGCGCTCCCCGCCGGAGAGATCCGAGAGGTTCTGTTCCATGATCCGCTCGAGCTGGAGCGGCCCCGCGATCTCCGTGTTCCAGTACGACGAGCCGAACTGGTCGGTGATCGACGAGAGGAAGGCGTCGACCCGCATGTGCTGGTCGATGGTGACGTACTGGGGCTTGTAGGAGATGTCTAGATCGAGATCGGCATCGCCCTCGGTGGGCTCGAGGTTACCGGTCAACAGTTTGGCGAACGTCGACTTCCCGATCCCGTTGGGGCCGACGACCCCGAGCACCTCGTTCTCGCGGATCTCGCCGCCCTCGACCTCGAGGGAGAACTCGCCGTCGCCGTAGCTCTTGGTGAGGTCGGGGTACTCGACGAGGGTATCGGCGCGGGTCACGCTCCGGGGCGCGTGTTCCTCGAACTCGATCGGGTTCGGCCGGATCCGCATGTTCTCGTTGTCGAGATACCCCGAGAGGTACTCGTTGATTCCGTTGCGGACCGATTTCGGCGACGTGATGACGCCGTACGCGCCCGGCTCACCGTAGGCGACGTGGAGCGTGTCGGCGAGCAGGTCCAGGATCGCGAGGTCGTGTTCGATGACGAGCATCGACTTGTTCTCCTCTTCGGCGAGTTCGCGGATCAGCCGCGCCGCCGTCACGCGCTGGCCGATGTCCAGATACGGCGTGATCTCGTCTAGGAAGTAGAAGTCCGTGTCGCGGGCCAGCGTGGCCGCGATGGCCACCCGCTGGAGCTCGCCGCCCGAGAGGTCGTCGATCGACTGCTCCATCACGGGGCCGATCGAGAGCCGCTCGACCAGTTCGTCCAATGCTCCACGCTCGTTCGTCCGCTCGAGCAGCTCTCGAGTATTGCCGTCGAAGCTGTTCGGAATCTGGTCGACGTACTGGGGCTTGCGCGCGATCGTGACGTCGCCGTCGCGTACGTCCGCGATGTAATCCTGGAGTTCCGTCCCGCGGTACGCTTCCAGGACCTCGTCCCAGCCCGGGGATTCGTCGTAGCGGCCGAGGTTGGGCTCGAGTTCGCCCGCGAGGATGCGGACTGCGGTCGTCTTCCCGATCCCGTTGGGGCCGAGGATGCCGGTCACCTGCCCCTCCTGCGGTGCGGGCAGTCCGTACAGCGAGAAGGCGTTCTCGCCGTAGCGGTGGGCGGGTTCGTCCTGGAGTTCCTGCGGGAGGTTGATGATCTCGATGGCGTCGAACGGACACTTCTCGACGCAGATCCCGCAGGTCTCTCCCAGACAGATCTCCTCGGAGATGTGGATCTGTTCGGGCTGGCCCTCGTCGGCCTCCTCGCCGCGGAGTGTGATACACTCCTTGCCCGTGCGATTGGGCGGGCAGTAGTTCTTACACTCGTAGCTACACCGGTCGGGCTGACACCGGTCTAGATCTACGACGGCGATGCTGTCGTCGGCCATGTTAGCCCGTCGCCTCCGCGGTGAGGAGGATACCCCACGTGACGAACCACAGCGAGAACGTCATGAACGCGACGAACAGGTAGTGTTTCGTTCCGAACTCGTCCTCGCCGTAGATCCCCGAGGCGTTGATGAGCAGATACTGGACGAGGATCGCGCCCAGGACGAACGCGAGCGCCTGCGTGTTCTGGGCCGCCGCTTCAGACAACCCGACCCAGGTCGCGGAGGCCAGCGCCGCGGCGACGCCCAGCAGCGCGGACAGGGCGGTCACGCTGACCGAGCGAATGTGTTCGCGTCGGTCGCTGATCGATTCGGTCGACATGCATCGAAGTGGGGGGCCGGCGCTAAAAAGGCGTTCGCATTGATCGACGGATCGCACAGCTGCCAGTAGCGTGAGAAACCGAAACGGTCGCACCGATCAATTGACGTCGAAGGTATCGGATTCGGAGTCAGACTTGTCGCTGCGCTGGAACACAGCATCGTACGGGGCTGAATTCGCAGCTTGGGAACCCGATGCGTCGACTTGATTGATGGTTATCGTAACTGTTTCTCCCCCCGCTATCGTTTCGTTTGGATCGAATACGATTTCGTAATCGTGTCCGTTATTTCCGGCGGTTCGTCCCGATACCGAATCCGATGAGGTGGTCTCGATGGTCGTGCCGGTGTAATCAAGCCGGTTATTCTTCTGAACGTCTCGTAGCGTAATCGTCACCGTCTCGTTAGACGGTAGATCCGTTGTGAGATCGAACTCGATCGTCTGCGGCTGACTCGAGTTTCCATTAGTGAGGTTAGACGCGAAAACCCCGCTGAGCCCCGAGCTCGTCGGTGAGATCTGCCCGCTTCCCTTACCGCACTGGATATCGATAGTGACGGTAAACGTGGCGTTTGTGATCTGTACCGACGATCCCTCTGCTTCGGCCCGAAAACGGACGTCTTCTACGCCGAGAGTCGTCCCTTCTGCACATTCAACGGTAGCATCTGTCGAAGCGCCAGGGTCGACGTTCGTCGCGGCTGGGTGTGCCTGGAGTATTCCATCGCTTCCGTTCGGGATATGAACGACTTCGATCGAGACCGTCGCGACTTGGTTCAAGTTGTTGGAAACCGTTCCGATCTTCTGTGGATTATCATCGTTTCCGGCGACTTGGACCGTTTGATCGGTCGCATTGATCCCCAGTAACGCATTCTGGCTCGCCGCGGTTTCGACATTCATTCCCCGATCGGCGGCGAACGTACTGAATCCAAATACTGGTCCCCACAGTATCACTGCACCCACGACGAGGAAGACGAAAGCGAGTTTGCTGATCGCGTTCATCGTCACGGCGGTCGCTCCATCTCTCCGAGTCGCATTCGCCGGTTCTGACCCACGTGGACGACGGCCGAAACGGCGAACAGCGCGAACACCAGCGTCGCCCAGCCGAGCTCCGATATCGTCTCAGTCGGGATCAGCTCGAGCCACAACCCACCCATCACGACCGATCCAACTGCCGTCAAGCCCAGATAGTAGACCCCCCATGGGACGGAATCGCCAGGCACGATGTCGAGGTAGACGTCTAGCCGAGCCGCCTCGTCGGTGAGTTCGATCGTTCGGTCATCGAACTCGATCACGTCCGCGCGCTCGAGCGTCGGCAGATGCGTCTGCTGCAGCGAGGTGTAGACGCGTTTTCGCTCCGCTGAAGTGATTTCCTCGATCTCTTTATCGAGTTCCCAGGCAGCGACGTGCTCGGCGAGATCACCCAGCGTGACGGGTTCGTCCTCACGTTTGCAGTAGTGGATGGCGTACCGGCGACGCTGATTGCTCAATAGATCGAAAATTTCGCCTTCTCGCGACTGCTCGTTCTGCCCCGCAGTCCCGGTTGTCGTCGGTTGGCTCTCGCTGGTCGCCATCCCCCTAATCAGTACGAATAACAGTTCTACTGATACATAACGCTTGTTGCCGACGAGCTAGGTGATGATAATCGAGTACGCGATTTCAAGTCGGGTTTCCGATACCGGCGGTCGAAACCGTCTTTCGGTGGCGGTAGAACGGCGTGGCGCTTTCGGTCGCGAATCTCGACCCGTTCTCGAACCACGAGCGCAACTCGTTGACCTTCGATCGATGCTACGCGAGTCTCACCGGCGATGTTTCAGAACCGCTCACCGACCGGCCGCCTCGACAGGTGTTCAGGGTCGGCTTGAACGGCGGTATGGCCGGTCTTTCGACAGTTCCGGCCACTCAATACAAAGTAGGTGACGTTCATTGGATCGGGTAAGAACCACGCTGGTAAACCGTCGCGTACGTTCATCAGAGTGGTGAGAAATCAGATAATAATCATGAGACTGAATCGACGCAATGTGCTGTTCGTGCTTGGAACGACGATCCTCCTCGGCGGGATGCTCATCGCTTCGGGTGCGTTCAGTCAGGTTGAGGCGGACAGAACTGTGGCCGTGAATACTACCGGCGATGCAAACGCCGCGCTCGGGCTCGCCATCAATGATAATGCTAATCACTACAACGTAACCGATGCCAACGGAGGTAATGGCGTAGTGAAACTCCACTTCGACAACGCCAATGACAACGCGAAGATATACTACGACGACGTTCTGAACGTGTCCAACAACGATAACGAACAGATCACCGTAACGGCATACAGCAATCACAGTGCCGTCGAAGTCTATAACGCGACAGACGGGCGCCCCAGCACATTCGGTTCCGATAACCTTGCGGATCTTGAGACTTTGTCTAAAACTGATACGAAAACACTCGGAATCGCTCTCAACACAAGTGACACCTCCTTGGATTCTGGGGAGCCAACGATCACTATCGAGGCCGAACGCACTCAGTGACCATAATCACCGCTCGACCTCTGAACCGCTAATAGACTAATGGTCTCCCGATTCGCCGTATTGGTCGTTTTTGCTGCCTTCGCAGTCACCGTCCCGACCGGTGCGGCGGTCATCACAGACGCCGGAAGTGAGACCGACGCGGCGGACGGTCTTCAATTGACTCCGTCCACCGGACCCAACGGAGACTATGCGACCGTCTCTGACGGCGAACTCAGGCTCGATCTCGAGAATTTAAACGACGACGCCGTCACGCGCGCGGGCAACGTCTTCACGATCACCGTCACTGACGACGATGTCGAGCGAGTCTGGATCGAGAACGACGTTGCGGGACTCGCGTTCTACAGGGGTGGCGATCCGACCGACACGATCAGTAAATCCGACCCGCTCGAGCTATCGACCGACGAGACTGCCCACATCGGCGTCGCAATCGACACTCATACCGCCCAGAGCGGGACGGAGACGTTCTCGGTCGTCGCGGAGTACGACGAAACCGCGCCCGAATCCGGTTCCGAACCGGCCATCGCGGGGACGAACCTCACGGTCTCGCCGACGGCGCTCGAGACCGGCGACACGCTGACGGCCAATGCCACGTACCACAACTACGGCGACGAGACGGGGACGACCACGGCAGCGCTAACGGTCGACGGCACCGTCGTCGATCAGCGGACGCTCGAGCTCCGACCCGGCGAGACGAAATCGGTCGCGTTCGAGCGGACGATGTACTGGCCGGGCGCGTACGAGGTCGGGGTCGAGGGGGTCGGGAGCAGGCGGGTGACCGTCGAGGGGCCGCCGATCGAGGTGGTCAACGCCTCCGTCGACGATGCGACGGTCACCGCTGGGGAGTCGGCGATGATCCGGGCGACAGTCAGGAATCCGACCGACGCGCCGGTCGATCGCACGCTCGAGCTGGCGGTCGACGGGATCGTCGTCGAGAGTCGGGCCGTCTCGATCCCGGCCGACGGCGAGCGGACGGTGACCTTCGAGCGGGCCTTCGCCGAGCCGGGGACGCACGATATCGCAGTCAGTGGGGTGGCTGCGGGGGAGGTGACGGTCGAGGAACCCGGACCGTTTGCGATTCGAAACCGGGAGCTGTCGGCGTCGACGACGGCAGCGCTCGCGCCGCCGGCGACGGCGGGGCTGCTGTTCCTCGCGGTGACGGCGAACCGTCGCTGGGCGATCCTTCGATAACCGTCCCCGCGATCGTCGACGGATCGCCGGCAACGGTTCGGGTACGGTGACTCACTCGTGGCTCTCGAACTCGAGCCGTCATCGTCGGAACTCTCGCGGGCTTTATACTGGAGCAGACTCATAGTAAAGCCGAACCGTCAGCCAACCATGACCGTCCTCGCACCTCGCCTATGACTGCCGCCGACCTCCTCAAGCGGGGACTGGGCTTCGTCGTCGCGCTGGTCGTCGTCCTCTTGCTGGTCGGCCAACTCCTCGGGCAACCGATTCTCCTCGGCTACGTCGCGACCGGCAGCATGGAGCCGACGATGGACGCTGGCGACGGCTTCGTCGCGATCCCAAGCGTCGTCGCCGGCGACGTAGAGGAGGGCGACGTCGTCGTCTATCAGGCCAGAGAGCTCCACGACGGCGGGTTGACGACCCACCGCGTCGTCAGGGAGACCGACGACGGGTACATCACGAAAGGGGATGCGAACCCGTTTACCGATCAGGACGGCGGCGAACCGCCCGTCCAGGACGGACAGATCGTCGCCGAAGCCCTCCAGATCCGCGGAACGGTCGTAACGATCCCCCACCTCGGAGCCGCCGTCACGGCCATTCAGGGAATCGCGGAGCGGGCCTACGGGACGGTCGCACCGATCGTCGGCGTGACCGCGACGGCTACCTCCAACAGCCTCGGATCGATGCTGGTCGCGGTCGGCGTCGCCCTGCTCGGCTTCGGCACCGTCCTCGAGCGCCTCGGGCCGCAACACCGCGAGACGACCAGACGTCGCTCCCGCGAGAACGTGATCGCGTTCTGGACGGCGCTCGGACTCGTCTTGCTCGTCTTCGTTACGTTCGCGACCGCGGCGATGGTCGTCCCGTCGGGCACCTACGAGTACGGACTCGTCAGTACCGAGTCGCCCGGTGACGATCCGCAGATCGTCGCGCCTGGTGCGACGGCCGAACTCACGCGCACCGTCGACAACGCCGGCTACCTGCCCGTGGTGGTCGTCCACGACGCTGAGAGCGGCGGGATCGAGGCCACGCCGGAGTGGCAGACGGTCGGCGTTCGGGGGAGCGGCGAAACCACGGTGCGGCTCTCCGCACCGGAGCAAACCGGGGAATACACGCGCCACCTCGGCGAGTACCGCTATCTCGCCGTGTTGCCGCCACAGGTGTTAGTCTGGCTCCACGGCGTCCACCCGCTCGCCGCGATCGCTGCAGCCAACGGCGTCATCGTCGGTCTTTCCGTCGCGCTCATCCTCGTGATCTTCGGCAGCGGCGACGTCCGGTTTCGGACGCCGGGCGATCACGTCCCACTCTCGACCCGTCTTCAGCGCAAGCTTCGCAAGTGGCTCCGAGAGTGATCGACGGCGGGTGGAAAAGCCACTATGCTTATAATGGTAGATTTCCATCATTCATCCGTGATTATCCCGGTACTCGACCGTGCCCGCGGACTGGCGTCCCGCGAGCCGAACCGGGCGAGCGGACGGCAGGACCAATCGCGACTCGGCAGGTGTCCCACGAGTGATCGATAACCCGCGGCTCGACCTGTTGCTCGCACGAAGCGGTCGGTCGATCGTGATCGTGCTGGCCGTCGTCGGCGTGCTCGCCATCGGCGCGAGCGGCTGGGCCGTCGCGAATCCGGAGACCACGACCGCGCCGCAGTTCGGCGAGGAACGCGTCACGACCGACGTGGGGACGAGCGCGGTCGTTACCGAGAACGGAACGCTCTGGAACGAGGGCGAGCGGCTCACGGACAGTTCCGTCTACGTACTGAACGCCTCGCCGGAGCTGACGGTCACGCCGGAAACGCGACTGCGAGAGACGACCGGCGGCTCGCTCGAGGACGCGAACATCACGCACGAACTCGTCCTTCGATACGAGGCGACCCGGGACGGATCGACGTTCTGGAACGAGACCCACCGGGTGCTGCGCGAGTCACCGGCGGTCGAGGACGGCGTCGCCACGTCGGAGGCGACCATCGATATCGAAGACTACCGCCAGCGACAGCAGCGACTCCAGCGCGAGGTCAGCGGCATCGGCTCGGTCTCGCTCACGATGGAGCTTCGCGTCACCTACGAGACCGGTCGCCAGGCGGGGACGCTGACGTCGACCGCACCGCTGCAGATTACCGGGAACGCGTACTGGGTGGGCGGCTCGCTGTCCGACTCGGCGACCCACAGTTATCAAAGCGGCGTCGAGCGGACGACCGAATCCCGTAGCCCGGCGCTGATCGGCGGGCTGTCGGTGCTCGGGACGCTCTCGCTCGCCGGCGCCGTTGTCGTCGCCCGACGCTCGCCGACGGACATCGACGCCGCTCGGCGCGCGGTTCACGAACAGCGCTACGCCGAGTGGATCTCCCGGGGGTCGATCCCGATGTGGATCGGCGACTACCACGTCTCGCTCGACACGCTGGAGGACGTGGTCGACGTCGCCATCGACACCAACGAGCGCGTCGTCCACGACAAGCAGCGCGGGCTCTTCGCGGTCGTCAACGACGGCGTCGTCTACTACTACAGCGACCGCGGCCTCTGGGAGGAAACCGCCTGGCCGGAGATGGACCTCGAGGAACAGTCGCCCGTCGGAGTCGATGACGGAGATCTCTCCGCCGAGGATCTCTCGGAACTCGAGGGCGGTGAGGCGTTCACCTCGTCCGACGAGCCGGACTTCGATGACGACGAGGAAGTCTGGGAACGGCTCTGACCGGTTCCGTCGCCGCTCTCGAGGCCGTCTCTCGGTTCCCGTTCTCGCGTAGCTGGCGTCTATCGCGCCTCCCTCCGAAAGCAGCGTCGCTTCCCGCATCGATTCGGCCCGCCGTCTCCGCAACCCTGACTGTTGTTTTCACTGGCAGTTCCGAACGATAGATAATAAACGAAATACGTATCAGCTGGTTCCGCAAAAATTGCTGCGTATGGAAACGCCACTCATTGTCACGGATTTCCTCGAGCAGGCTCGCACCTACTACGGGGACGAGGAGGCGATCGTCGGGGTAGACGGCGACCGGTACACCTACGCGGAGTTCGGCGAGCGCGCCGACCGCTTCGCGGCGGCGCTCCAGGAGCGGGGCATCGAGAAGGGCGACCGTGTGGCGGTGCTGGATCCGAACACCCACTACCACCTCGAGGCGGCCTTCGGTGCGATGCAGCTCGGCGCGGTCCACACGCCGCTGAACTACCGACTCGAACCGAACGACTACGAGTACATCCTCTCGGACGCGGGGGTCGACGCGATCTACGCCGATTACGAGTACGCCGAGAAGATCGAGGCGATCCGCGACGACGTGCCGACGGAGACGTTCGTGACGAACGACGTCGACGCCGTGGAGGGTAACTGGGAGGGCTTCGACGCGGCGCTCGAGGAGGCTGGCACCGAGTTCGAACAACCCGAGATGAGCGAGGACGAGATCATCACGATCAACTACACCTCGGGGACGACGGGCGATCCGAAAGGGGTCTGTCGCACCCACCGGACGGAGACCGTCCACGCGTACTTGATGTCGATCTACCACGAGATCACCGACGACGACACCTACCTGTGGACGCTGCCGATGTTCCACGTCAACGGCTGGGGCCACATCTACGCGGTGACGGGTATGGGAGCGACCCACGTCTGTACGCGCGGGGTCAACGCCGACGAGGTCGTCGATTCGATCCGCGAGGAGGACGTCTCCTTCCTCTGTGCCGCGCCAGCGGTGCTCAATCAGCTGATCGACTACTACGAGAGCGAGGGCGAGCCCGAGATGATGGGCGACAAGCAGGTCCGGGTGACGACCGCGGGCAGCGCGCCGCCGGAGGCCACCATCCGGGCCGTCGAGGATCGCTTCGGCTGGTACCTGAAGCATCTCTACGGCGCGACCGAGACGGGACCGCTGATCACCATCTCCGACGCCAAGCGGCTGATGAACGACGAGAACCGCTTCGAGATCAAGAAGCGACAGGGGATGGGCGTCCTCGGCACCGAGGTCCGGGTCGTCGACGAGGACGGCGAGGACGTCCCCCGCGACGACGCGACGCTCGGCGAGATCGTCGTCCGCGGCAATCAGGTGATGGACCGCTACTGGAACAAGCCCGAGGAGACCGACGAGGCGTTCAACGACCGCGTGGAAGGTTACTACCACACGGGAGACCTCGCGACGGTCGACGAGAACGGGCTGATCGCCATCCGGGATCGCAAGAAGGACATCATCATCTCTGGGGGCGAGAACATCTCGAGCATCGAACTCGAGGACACCCTGTTCGACCACGACGCAGTGGCGGACGCGGCGGTGATTCCCGCGCCGAGCGATGAGTGGGGCGAGACGCCGAAGGCGTTCGTCGTGCCGTCGAACGACGATCCGAACGACCCGCCGGTGTCGGCCGACGAGCTAACCCAGTTCACCCGCGACCGGTTGGCGAGTTACAAGACCGTTCGCCGAATCGAATACGTCAAAGAGCTCCCCAAGACGGCGACCGGCAAGACCCAGAAGTACGAACTGCGCCGGCAGGAGTGGGAGGACGAAGACCGGATGATCGGCGAGGGGTGATTACCTCGGCCGGTCGCCGATGGGTCGTTCCCTCCCGATCGAACGCGTCCGATATCGGCACAGTCTCTACGACATATATGTGTCGTCCCGTCGGACGCAATTTTGACATCTCGCCGCTCGAGGGCTCAGACCAAATCGTACCCGCGAAAAGACGTAGTAATATATACCGATTTCCGTTCGGGTAAGGCTCAACTTTTATACTGCTGGGGCCTTTCGATTCGTAGTATGGCAGAGACCGACGGGGAGGAGATCGAAGACTTGCCACCGAGTGCGAAACTCGTCTTCAAGGTTCTCGAGTACGACGGGCCGCTGACCCAGAAACAGATCGTCGAGGAATCGATGCTCTCGGCCCGAACAGTTCGGTACGCGCTCGAGCGACTCGAGGAGATCGGAATCGTCGACGAGGACATCTACTTTGCGGACGCTCGCCAGAGTCTCTACCGGCTCGAGGAGCCGGTCGCGGCCGACGGCAACGGCGTCGAGGAGTCCCCGAAGAAGGACGCCTGCTGCGCGGAGTAGCGGTCGAGCGGTAGCATTATTTTCCAGCGGTGATCGTCTCCGGTATGGACAAAGAGCGGTTGCCGCGCTGGGGCTGGCTGATGATCGGGTTGTTTCTGGCCGTGTTAGTCGCGAACCTGCTCAATCTGCTCGTCCTCGTGCCGGCCGTCTTCCCGGAGACGTACCGGACGATCACGGTCATCGCGACCATGTCGCCGGTGGTGATCTACGTCGGCATCTGGTACGACGAGGACCGACAGGCGTACTGGGAGGCCTCACGGACGAAAATCGTCGGTGACGTGCTGTTCGTCGTGACGGGGGCTGCGATCGGGGCGGCGATGGCGCTCGTCGCCGTGGCTGATCTGGGGCTGCCGACCGTCCTGCTCGACATCATCGCGATGGCCGTCGGCTTCCTGCTGGCGTGGGGGCTGTTCTGGTGGCGAAACCCGGGGATGTACGCGGACGACCGCGAGCGCTGAATCGCGCCCGGATCCGCCGAGCGGAAACGCGGGAGCCGCTTCACTCGAGTCCGTCCGCGCCGTCTACGGTCCCGGTATCGCCGCGGCCGGCGATCCCCGGCGTCGGCGGCATCGATCGTTTGTGGGCGGTTCCGGCGTGTCGGGACGCGATTTCGTCGGCGGTCTCGCGGTCGATCCGGAGTTCGTCGGCGGCTTCGTCGACCGTTCGTCCCTCCTCGACCAGCCGGTAGAGCAGCGGGTCGATGTCGTCGTAGCGCGCGCCGAGTTCGCCGGCGTCGGTCTGGGTGGCCCAGAAGCCCGCCGTCGGCTCCTTGCTGACGATTCGGCGGGGGAGGCCGATGTGTTTGGCCATCGCGCGGACCTCCGTCTTGTAGAGGTCGCCGATCGGGTAGGCGTCGGCCGCACCGTCGCCGTGCTTGGTGAAGTAGCCGAGCAACACCTCCGAGCGGTTCGCGGTGCCGAGGACGACGTGCGACCCGCGGTTCGCCGCGTAGTAGGCCGCGACCATCCGGAGCCGCGCGGTCGCGTTGCCGATCTCGTGGTTGCGCTCGTTCGGCCGGTCCGCGTCGGCCGCCGGCGGCTCGAGCTCGCTCGCGACGGTCTCCTCGAAGGCCTCGAGCAGCGGTCGCAACTGGATCTCCTGAAAATCGATCCCCATTCCGTCCGCGATCGTGCGGGCGTCGCTGACGTGGGCCGTATCGGTCATGTTGCAGGGCAGACCCAGCCCGCGGACGTTTGCCGCTCCGACGGCTTCGACCGCCAGCGCCGTCGTCAGCGTCGAGTCGATGCCGCCGCTCATCGCGACGACGACCCCTTCGGCATCGGCGTCGGCGACGGTCGTCTCGATGTCGGCGACGATCCGTTCGCGTACCGTCTCTAGCGACCGGCGATCGGTGTAAAACGGTCCGTTCGTGTGACCGGTGTCCGAATAGACGAACGTCTTCTTATCTACGCTCATACGTGGGGATCACTCGTTTCCATTCTACTCTATCGGACGATTGTCTCACATAAGAAGCTAATCCTTAAACAGCTAGTAGTTCAGTGTGTGGTTCACACCTGCATGGGCGGCTCACGATCGGTTCGGTGGCCGTCCGTCCACTCTATAGTAACGGCTGCAACGGTTCACACATCGATCGCGCAGCCATCGTGCGATCGGGTGTACAGTGACGTTCGCTACTGTATTGCTATCCCTCCCTCGTTACGGAGAGACGTTCCTCTGGCCGGACTGTGTTCCACGGCAAAGCGCCCCCGACGCGACACAGATGCGTGCGACCGTTTCCGGTGTCGACGGTTTATTCGGAGGAGAGGTATCGGCCGACGACGTAGACGCCGAAGGAACTGATCGCCGCCGCGGCACCGACGGTCACTACGGATACCGAGACGCCGGTCTGTCTGTAAGGGTCTCGCGGCGCGGATTCGACGACTGCGGTGAACGTGTCGACGCCGGCGTGACCGAGCAGGAAGAACCCGATCGTGATCAGGATCGCGAAGCCGCCGGTCGCCAGTCCGAACATCGAGGCGACGTCCTCGACGTTCAGTAGCGCGTGTACCTGCGACTCCGAGAGGTGGGGTTCGTACCGTCGGCGCGTGATCGACACCGCGACGAGGCAGGTCGCGGTCCCCAGTTGGATGCCACCGGCGGCGACACCGACCCAGAGGACGAGCGGAGACGACCACAGCGGATTGCCGCCTGGAAACGCCGTCTGCACCGACGACGGATAGGTCGCGACGATCGGCACGACGAGCGCGAGCGCGAACAGCAGGCCGCTCTGGTAGACGAGCTTTTGCGGAATTCGGCGCTTGATCAGCGCGTATCGCTCCACTCTGAGTCGCTCGTACGTCGATTCACCGAGCAGTGCGTCTGCGATCGGATCGTTCGGATCAGTCGTAGTCATCGATTCTGGAGGGTGCTTTGCGTTCGGGCTATCCGATCGGACACAGAGCGTCCCGAAATACGCTGCGATTTTACCGCCAACGTCATATTCCCGGTCATTCACGCCAGTCTAGAGGTTATTTTCGTTAGGCTCAACCAGTATATATTTGCCCTCCATACCATCTCTCATGGTTGCCACAGTTGGCTCAGAATCCGTTTGGCTCTGGATCGGTACGATCGGGATGACGCTCGGAACCCTGTACTTCATCGGCCGCGGACGCGGCGTTCGCGACCAGAAGATGCAGGAGTTCTACATCATCACGACCTTCATTACGACTATCGCCGCTGCGATGTACTTCGCGATGGCGACCGGCTTCGGCGTCACCGAGGTCATGGTCGGTGACGAGGCGCTCACGATCTACTGGGCGCGCTACGCCGACTGGCTGTTCACGACGCCGTTGCTGCTGCTCGACCTCGCGCTGCTGGCGGGGGCGAACCGAAACACCATCGCGACGCTGATCGGCCTCGACGTCTTCATGATCGGGACCGGCGCGATCGCGGCGTTCGCGGCCACCCCCGGTACCCGGATCGCCTGGTGGGCGATCAGCACCGGCGCCCTGCTCGCGCTGCTGTACGTCCTCGTCGGGACGCTCTCCGAGAACGCGCGCGGTCGGTCTCCCGAGGTGGCGTCGCTGTTCGGACGGCTGCGCAACCTGGTCATCGTGCTGTGGCTCCTCTACCCGGTTGTCTGGATCCTCGGCACGGAGGGTACCTTCGGTATCCTCCCGCTGTACTGGGAAACCGCGGCGTTCATGGTGCTCGACCTCTCGGCGAAGGTGGGCTTCGGGCTGGTCCTGCTCCGCAGCCGCTCCGTCCTCGAGCGGGCCGTTTCGCCGACGGCTGCGCCGGCCTGAGGACGCGGCACCGACTCTCGACGATCGGCCTGGCGCCGCTCCGATAGCGGACGACCCGCGATCGATTCCGTCGGCGGTTCGAACGCGAGCTACCGACGGGCAGCCACCGCGATCGACGCGATAGCGACTCTCGAGCGCCGTTTCGGTCACCGCCCGTGAGTATCTGGATCGGGACGAACACTCGTTTATGTGTCGCGGTAGTGAAGTGATCTCCGTTCATGCAGTCAGCCCCCGCCCTCGGTTTTCGCGTCCAGAACGCCGTCCTGCAGAACGGGGCGGCGGATCAGGAACTGTTCGAGTACGTCTTCGGCGGTGACAACACGCTCCTCGCGCTATCGTTCGTCCTCAACATCGCCCTGGCCGGCCTCACAATCCTCGGTATCGCATATCTCGGGCGGAACCTGGCCGACCCCCGGACAAAGGCGATCGCGATGGCGCTGATGTTGATTTCGATCGTCTCGATCTCGAGTTACACCGGCCTCGCGTCGGGCCTCACTCTGAGCGTCGTGGAGATGCCGCCGGGCCATCCGGCCGCGGGCGCGACGACGGCTGGCCAGGACGGCGTCCTGGCGATGTGGGGTCGATACCTCACGTGGACGTTCTCGACCCCGTTCATCCTGATCGCGCTCGGGATGATCGCCGGGTCGAACTGGACGAAGATACTCACGGCCTGTGCGTTCACGATCGCGATGTGCGTCACTGGCCTGGCCGCCGCGTTGACCACGTCCTCGCTGGCGCTGCGGTGGTGGTGGTTCGTGCTGAGCACGATCTTCTTCCTCGTGATCGTCTACCTCATCCTCGTCGACTGGACCGCAGAAGCGCGGGTCACCGGCACGGCCGACCTGTTCGGGACGCTGAAGCTGCTCACCGTCGTCGGCTGGTTCGGCTACCCGATTCTCTGGGCGCTCGGCGTCGAGGGATTCGCCATCCTGGACGTCACCGTCACCTCCTGGGGGTACAGCGTCCTCGATATCATCACGAAGTACGTCGTGACGTTCGTCGCCATGCGCTACATCGCCGACGAGCCCAACGCGATCACCGGCGGGGCGGACTACGGCGCCAGCATGTCCGGACCCGTTCCGGGCGACGACTAATCGAACCGGTCCACGGCCGATCCGGATTGACGAGAGCGTTCCCGCCCGAACCGCATCTCCGCGACCGTCTTCGTCCGGTCCCGCTCGAGCGCCCTGGCACCCCTAACCAGTATGGACGCGGCTCTATTCCGTTCCCCGTCGTCTTTCTCTTCACGGAGGCTCCGGTTCCCACCGGGGCATCGACGGCGAACGCCGAACTGCTCATGACCGTCCCGATCACCTACCTCGGAATCCACGTCGCCTTCCTGCTGCCGCCAATCCTGATTCTGTGGTGGTTCGCGGCTCGGCGCGATCACGTCTGGTGGGGTGTTCGCCCCCTCTCGGGCCTCGGTGTCATGATCGTCCTCGCCATCGCCTACACGACGCCGTTTACGAACCATCTCATCCCGGTCGGCGTCTGGTGGTACGGAGACGGGGCAGTGCTCGCGACCGTCTGGCACACGCCGATCGAGGAGTACCTCTTCTTCGTCCTCCAGCCGATACTGACCGCGCTCTGGCTGTTCCAGGTGCGACCGACCGCCGATCGGTCGCTGGCGCTTCCCTGGGAACACCGACTCCTCGGCGTCGCCGGCGGACTGGCGATCACCGTCGTCGGCCTGCTGCTGTTGCTGCTCGGCGATAGCTCGACGTCCTATCTGGGCTGGCTGTTCCTCTGGGCCGGGCCGGTCCTCGCCGTTCAGTGGGGGTTCGGATCGACGTACCTGTGGGAGATCCGTCGGTCGCTGCTGGTCGCGGTCGCCGTCCCGACGCTGTACCTCTGGCTCGTCGACCGGATCGCGATCGAACTCGGCGTCTGGGTCATCTCCGACGCCCACACTACGGGGTACGCGCTCCTCGGACTCCCGATCGAAGAGGCGCTGTTCTTCCTCGTGACCAATCTCTTCGTCGTCCAGGGGCTCGTCATGTACGTCTGGGTGCTCGAGCGACTCGAGGGGCTTCCGGAGCGAACGAGCGGGTCCCAGCGGCTTCCGACGAGTTCCGATGAGTGGTGACGCGATCGATCGGCGCGCCGACGCACGAGCCAGATCCGAGAGCCGATCGCGGGCCGCTCGGCTGAGCCTCGGCTTCGGCTCGCTGCTCGCCGTCGCCGCCGTGGCGACGATCGCGTTCGGTTCGCCGCCGCTCGTCTACCAGTACGTGCCGCTGGCGCTCAGCGTCCTCGTTCTCGGACTCCCCCACGGCGCCGTCGACCATCTCGTGTTACCGCGGATCCGAGACGAGCCGGTGACCCCGCGATCGCTCGCGTTCGTCGGCGTCCTCTACCTGCTCCTCGGGGGCGCCTACGCCATCGTCTGGTTTCTCGCGCCCGTCGCCGCGTTCGTTCTGTTCATCCTCGTCACGCTCGTCCACTGGGGACAGGGCGACGTCTACGCGCTCCTCGAGTTCGTCGACGCCGACCACCTCGAGACGAGGGCCAGTCGTCTGCTCACCCTCGTCGTCAGGGGCGGCCTCCCGATGCTCGTCCCGCTGATCGCTTTCCCGTCGCAGTACGCGTTCGTCGCCGAGTCGCTCGTCGGGGCGTTCGATCCCGGCGCGGCGACCGTGCTCGAACCGATCTTTGCACCGTCGTTCCGGATTGCCGTGACGATCGGGTTCGGGTCCCTGATCGCGCTCTCGCTCCTGCTCGGGTTCCGTCGCACGGACCCCGGCGAGCGGTGGCCGTGGCTCGTCGACGCCGCGGAGACGATCGGCCTCGTCGGCTACTTCGCCACCGTACCCCCGATTCTCGCCATCGGGCTCTACTTCTGTCTCTGGCACTCGCTCCGGCACATTCTCAGAACGATACTCGTGGATACCGTCGCCAGCGCGGCCCTCGAGCGCGGGGCGATTCTGACCGCGTTTCGCCGCTTCGCCCGCGACGCGGCACCGTTGACCGTCGCCGCGCTGGCCGTCCTCGTCGGCGTCTGGATCGCCGTCCCGCGGACGCCTGCGACGGTCCCCGACGTCATCGCGGTGTATCTGGTCGCGATCGCCGTGCTGACGCTCCCGCACGTCGTCGTGGTCACGCTGCTCGATCGAGAAGCGGGGATCTGGTCGCACTGAATCGCGGTGTCGGTCACTCGCGCAAAAAATCCGCTCACTCACTCGCTTCGCTCACGGGCTGACGCCCGTTAGCGTTCTCGCGGTTCTCGCTCACTTCGTTCGCTCCGAACCGCTTACGAGGGAACGACCGTGATCGGATCCTTCCGATCGATCGCTCGCTCGAGTTCCTCCGCGATCGCGCTCCCTCTCGACACCTGGATCTCACACACGCACCTTTTTCTCGTCGGGTTCGTTCGCGTCGCTCACTCACCGCTCCTCGAAAAATCTGCACCAAAAATCCGCTCACTCACTCCGTTCGTTCACGGGCCGCTTACGAGGGAACGATCGTAACCGGATCCTTCCGATCGATCGCTCGCTCGAGTTCCTCCGCGATCGCGCTCCCTCTCGACACCTGGATCTCGCCGCCGCGGCTCACCGTCGCGGTGAAGAGGTAGTCGCCGGCCGCCTGCACCTCGACGGTCTCGCCGTGGTTGCCGTCGACGGGGATGACGATGTGTCTCGAGGTGATTTCGGGCTGGACCATCTGGCCGGCCTGCGACGCGCTGCCGCCGTCCGCGTTCGCGCTGCCGGCAGCGCCGCCCGCGCCGTAATTGGGGTTCTCGTCGTGGGTCCGCACGTCGATGTCGATCCCCAGGCGGTTCTCGACGTCGGTGATGCGCCCGCCGCCCTTGCCGATGACGCTCGAGATATCGTCGTCTTCGACGTAGACCACGGCTTTGTCCTGACTCTTGAGTTCGACGTCGACGTAGCCGCGGGCGATCGAGCGGATCTCGCGTTCGATCTCCTGTTTGGCGATCCGGTCGACGCCGGACTCGCTGCCGGGGCCGCCCTCCTCGTCTTTGAGCGGGACGGTGACGACCTGCCGGTTGAAGGTGTAGATCTCGTACTCGGGCTCGCCCGTCTGGAAGTTCGTCACCTGGATGACGGGTCGAGCGAGGTCCTCCTCGGTGAGTCCGGCGGGCACCTTGACCTCCGTTCTCACGTCGTAGACGGTCTCGACCTCGCCGGCCTCGATGTAGACGACGGTGTCGACGACCTGGGGGATCATCCCGAGTTCGACGCGGCCGACGAGCCGCTGGAGGGCGTCGATCGGCCGGGTCGCGTGGACGACGCCGATCATGCCCACGCCCGCCAGCCGCATGTCCGAGAACACCTCGAAGTCGTTGGTCTTGCGGACCTCGTCGTAGATGGTGTAGTCCGGCCGGACCATCAGCAGTGCGTCGGCCGTCTTCTCCATCTGGCCGCCCAATTCCGTGTACTGGGTGATGTCGGGGCCGACCTGCAGGTCCCGCGGTTTCTCCATCGTCTTGACGGAGTAGTCGTGATCGGCGATGTAGCGGGCGACCGCCTGCGCGAACGTCGACTTCCCCGCGCCGGGCGCACCCGAGATGAGGACGCCGCGCTGGCGCTCGAGCAGCCGCTCTTTCAACTCGTCGGCGTGCTCGTAGTCCTCGATGTCGGTCTGGGCGATCGGGCGGACGGCGGTGATCTCGATGCCGTCCGAGAACGGTGGCCGACCGATCGCGATCCGGTAGTCCCGGAACTGGACGATCTTCATCCCGGGCTCCGACAGTTCGATGAAGCCCCCGGGGGCCTCCTTCGCGGCGTCGACGACCTCGCGGGCGTACTCGTCCATCGTCGCCTCGTCGAGCGGTTCGTCGGCGATCGCCTCGTAGCGCATCGCGCCGAGTTCGCCGCGCTTGGCCTTCGGCACGGCGTCGGTCTTGAGGTGGACGCTCATCGTCTGCTCGTCGAAGAACTCCTCGATGGCGAGCGTGCCGACCTCGCGGACCTCGGGGGAGACGTACTCGACGTCGAGCCCCTTCGCCTTCGCGACCTCGGACTGGACGACGTCGCTGGTGACGAAGGTCGCCTCGAGGTCCTCCGCGAGGTCCCGAATGAGGGCGTCGATCTCGCCCTCGGAGGCGTGGCCCCGCTCGATGGCGTCGGGGCGCTCGCCGACGTACTCGAGGTCGACGACGCCGTCGTCGGCCAGCTCGGCCAGCCGCTGGAGCTCCGCTAAGCCGTCCCAGCCGCTGTCGATCCCGTCGTTGGCCTGCGCCTCGAGTTCCGCGACGACCGCCTCGGGGACGCAAATCGTCGCTCCCTCGAACTGCCCGTCTTCGATAGTCGCCGAGACGCGGCCGTCGATGACCACGCTCGTGTCCGGCACGACGTTCATACGTAAACTGGTCGTCGTACGCCCATAAGGGTGTCCACAGCAAATCCACGGGTCGCGTTCTCACGGCCCAAACACCGCCGCCGGCCTCCGATTCGTGTTCCTACCCGCTGGGAACATTCACAGAAAAGTAAACGACTGCCCGAACACGTTCTCGTATGCAACCGGAACAGACGTTTGGTCACGGGGGACTCAACGGCTTTCTCGACGTCGACGAACTCGTCGACCGCATCGGACTCGACGAGACCGAAATCGCCTGGCGAAAGCAGTTCATCGGGTTCGACGAGGCCGACGAGCAGCGGTTATCGGAGCTCGAGCCGCTGTTGCGCGACAACCGCGAGGAGATCGCCGACGACTTCTACGAAAACGTACTGCGGTACGAGGGGACCCGCGAGGTCATCGATCGCTCGCCGAAGGGCGTCGACGCCCTCAAGCAGACCCAGCAGGCGTACCTCGTCTCGCTGGCGACCGGCGACTACGACCGGTCCTATTTCCAGAACCGCGCCCGGATCGGCAAGCTCCACGAGCTGCTTGACATGCCGCTAAAACACTACGTGGGCCAGTACGGCGTCTACTACGACCTCATCCTCTCGCGGCTGAACGAGCGGGTCCAGGACCGCGTCGTCGACGCCATCGAGGAGTGGGCCGAGGAGCGCGAGGCCGAGCGGGACGGGGGCGGACTCGAGCGGTTCGTCGGCGCGCTGGGGCTCGGCGACGAGGACGACGAGGCGGACGGCCTCGAGGAGTCCTTCGAGGAGGCGGTCAGGGCGGCCATCGACGACGGGATGATGGACGTCCTCTCGCTGCTGCGGATCATCAATCTCGACCTGCAGGTCGCGACGGACACGTACGTCGACTCCTACGCCCGACGGCTCGAGGAGTCGATCGAGCGCCGGGAGCGACTCGCACGGGAGGTCGAACGCGACGTGCAACAGCCGATCACGGACCTCTACGACTCGAGCCAGGTGGTCGCGCGACGCGCCGAGGCGATCAGCGACCACACGGAGTCGCAGGCGGCCGGCGTGACGCGGGCCGCGAGCGAACTCAACGAAGTGAGCGCGGCCGTCGAGGAGGTCGCGAGCGTCGCCGACGAAGTCCGCGCGGAGAGCGACCGGACCGAGCGACTGGCCGCCGAGGGCGTCGACGCGGCCGACGACGCCTTGGACGAACTCGAGGCGATCGAGGACGCGACCGACCGCGTCGCCGACGCCGTCGACGCGCTCGCCGAGCGGACCGACGAGATCGACGAGGTGGTCGACCGACTCGACGACCTCGCCGAGCGGACGACGGTGCTCGCCGCGAACGCGAAGATCGAGTCTTCCCGCGGCGACGGCGGCGGCGGCGAGACGATGGGCGTCATCGCGAGCGAGGTGCGCTCGTTCGCCGAACAGACGAAGGCGGACCTCTCGGAGATCGAGTCCGCCGTCGAGGCCGTCCGCGAAGAGGCCGCGGCGACGGTCGAGACGACCGAGGAGACGGTCACTCGGGTCGACGCCGGCACCGACCGCGTCCGGGAGACGGTCGACTCGCTCGAGGCGATCCACGGGTCGGCCGAGAAGACCGCGGCCGGCATGGAGGACGTTGCGGCCGCGGCCGACCAGCAGGCCCGCGGCGTCGAAGTGGCAGCGGAGACGCTCGAGGATCTCTCGAACTCGGCCGATCAGGTCGCCAGTGCGGCGGAGTCGGTGGCGGCGGCCAGCGAGCAGCAGACGGCCAGCCTCCGTGAGGTACGCGACTCGGTCGCGCGGCTCACCGACGACGAGTCCGACGCGGAGCCGCCGGTCTACGAGCGGGTCGACTGAGCCGGAGCGCCGACGCGCGGTGATCCCGGCCACAACCGCTGGACGGCGGTCGCCCCTTCCGGTGGACTGAACATCGCGGCCGTCGAGACGCCAGCTATGACTCTCGTCGATCTGACGCGCGACCTCGTTTCGATTCCGAGCCACGAGGACGAGACCGCCGCGGGCGACTTCCTCGAGGAGTGGCTGCGCCGCGAGACCGACGCCGACGTACAGCGGGACGACGCCGGCAACGTGATCGCCCGAAAGGGAGCGGGCGAGGAGTCGCTCGCGCTGGTCGGCCACCACGACGTCGTGGAACCGGCCGAGTCGCAGGTCGCCGACGCGGACGGGGACGGCGCGACCGAATACGCCGTCGAGGAACGCGACGGCCGCCTCTACGGCCGCGGGACGGCGGACATGAAGGGTGCGGTCGCGGCCGCCCTGCTGGCCTTCCGCGATAGCGAGGTACGAAGTACCTCGAGCAGCCGGACGCAGTCCGGCGATGCCGATCCCGCGGGTGAACTCGTCTTCGCGAGCTTCGTCGGCGAGGAGACCGGCGGCGTCGGTTCGCAGCACGCGATCGACCACGGATTCGCGCCCGACTACGCGATCGTCGGCGAGGGATCGACGAACTACTCCGGGCCGGACGTCACCGACGTCGCCGTCGCCCACAAGGGCCGGCGCGGGAGCACGATCACCGCCCGCGGGACCGCGGCCCACGCCAGCGAGGCCGACGCCGGCGAAAACGCCATCTATCGGGCCACGGCTGCCGTCGACCGCGTGCGCGAGCTCGAGCTCCCGTCGGTCGACGTGGCCGGCGAGACGCTCGACGGGCGGCTCACCGTCACCGAGATCGAGGGCGGCTCCGCGTGGAACGTCGTTCCGGCGCGCTGTGAGTTCACGATCGACGAACGGACGGTGCCGGGCGAGCGCGCTCCCCTCGAGCGCGTCGACGCACTCGAGGGGGTCGAGTGGACGGTCGACCAGGACTGGCCCCCGATGGAGTGTACGGACGAGTCCTTCGCCGAGGCCGTGCTCGCGGCTGCCGACGATTCGCAAGACGGCACACCGGAACTCGTGACGAAACCCCACGCGACCGACGCGGGCTGGCTCTCGGCGGCCGGCACCGAGTGTGTGATCTACGGCCCCTCCGAACCCGGCGAGGCCCACACCGACGACGAGAGCGTCTCGATCGCCGTCCTCGAGCGCTGCCGAGAGACCTACCGGCGAATCGCGGAGACGTGGCCGACTTCACGATGACGCCGTTTCTGGACGCCGGCGGCGGCGTCGGTCCGCCGATCAGACGCCCGGGACGCCGACTGCGCCGAAGCTCGCGACGCCGAGCGCGGCGAGGACGTAGAGGACGATCAGGACGGTGACCCAGGCGACGAGCCCGATCATCGCCGCGGCGGTCCAGTCACCGGGATACCGCCAGTTGATCACCGCGACGTACGCCAGCAGGGCGAGCAACGGCCCGAGGAGGGGGATCCAGCCGACGAGGAAGCCGACGATGGCCCAGACGATCGCGCCGATCAACGCGGTGACGATGGCGTGATCGTAGCTCGTCCGACCGACGATAATTCGCGCGCCGGCGTAGATGCCGAGCGCACCGATCAGCAGGCTCACGAGGAACACGACGAGCGACGCGAGGAGTGAAGTAGCGACCATGACACCCCGTCGTACGTCGACCCGGCGGAACAGCCCGCTGCTTGCACGTTCTATACGGCTATCATGGATTCTGCGTTCCTCCGACGCAACGGTTTCCGAGGCCGTCCCGACGACGGTTCGACCCTCTCGACGCTCGAGACGTTCGCCTGCCCCGCGTCGCTCCCCGCGCCGCTGACCATCGACGCGCGACCGGCAGTTCGGGACTGACACGGGACCGAATCGTCTCTCCCCGGCGTCCGTGGTTCGAGGGGGAGTCCGACGCTCGCGGTGTCCGGAACCCAGACGTTGATACAGCGTCCGGTCGAACGAGACGAACATGGCGACCGATCAGGCCCCCGGTGACGCCGAGGCCGACACCTACGAGCAGTTCGAACGGCGAGTCAAGCGCATCTCGAACGTCGGCAACGCCGCCGGCATCCTCCAGTGGGATCAGGAGGTCGTGATGCCCGACGAGGGAACCCCCGCCCGCGCACAGCAGCTCTCGACGCTGTCCTCGCTCAGTCACGAACTGCTAACCGACGACGAGACCGGCGAGTTGCTCGAGCAGTTAGAAGGCGAGGACCTGACCGACGAGCGGGCCGCGGTCGTCCGCGAGGTCCGCCGGAAGTACGACCGCGAGACGAGCGTTCCCCAGGAACTCGTCGAGGAAATCTCCGCGACGGCCTCGAACGCCCATCCCACGTGGAAGCAGGCCCGCGAGGAGGACGACTTCGAGGAGTTCGCGCCGACCCTCGAGAAGCTGGTCGCCCTCAAACGCGAGTACGCGGAGCACATCGACCCCGACGCCGATCCCTACGCCGTGCTCTTTGCGGACTACGAGCCGTACATCGACCTCGAGACCGCCGAGCGCGTGCTCGAGCGGCTACGCGAGGAGCTCGTCCCGCTGATCGAGGCCGTTCAAGAGAGCGACGCGGAGCTCGCCACGGACGCCTTCACGGGCGAGTTCGACGACGACGATCAGGAGGCTCTCGCGCGCGACGTACTGGATTCGCTCGGTTACGACTGGGAACGCGGCCGACTCGACACCGCGCCGCACCCGTTCTCCTCGGGGACACAGTTCGACGCGCGCGTGACGACCCGGTTCGAGGAGGACGACCTGCTGGGATCGATCACTTCCACGATCCACGAGTTCGGTCACGCCAACTACACCCTCGGACTCCCGGACGACGGGTACGGGACGCCGCTGGGGGAAGCCCGTGATCTCTCGGTCCACGAATCGCAATCGCGGCTCTGGGAGAACCACGTCGGCCGCTCCCGTCCCTTCTGGGAGCACTTCCTCCCGATCGCCCGCGAGCGGTTCGCCGAACTCGAGGACGTGTCGCCCGAGGAGGCCTACGAGGCCGCCAATCAGGTGTACGACGACAATCTCATCCGGGTCGAGGCGGACGAACTCACCTACCACCTCCACATCGTGATCCGCTTCGAGATCGAGCGCGATCTGATTCGGGGCGACCTCGAGGTCTCGGAGGTGCCCGAGGTCTGGAACGACAAGTACGAGGAGTACCTCGGCGTGCGCCCCGAGACCGACGCGGAGGGCTGCCTGCAGGACATCCACTGGTCTCACGGCGACTTCGGCTACTTCTCGACGTACTCGCTGGGCTCGGTGCTCGCCGCGCAGTTGTACGCCGCCGCCGAAGCCGACCGCGGCGAGTTCGACGACCAGATCCACGAGGGCGAGTTCGACGAACTCAACGGCTGGCTCCGCGAGAACGTTCATCAGCACGGCAAGCGCTACGTCACGCCCGACCTGATCGAACGCGCCACCGGCGAGGAGCTGACCGCCGATCCCTTCCTCGAGTACGTCACCGAGAAGTACGGCGAACTGTACGACCTCGAGGACTACTGAGGCGCCGATTCCGTCTCCGTTTCGGGCGGTTCGCCGACCTCACGATCCGCGACCCTCGATTTTAGGTCGCTGCCCGTCTAGCCGTCGACCGATGACGAACTCACTCGAGCAGAAAACGGCGATCGTCACGGGCGCGAGCACCGGCATCGGCGCGGCGACTTGCCGCGAACTCGCGGCCGCGGGCGCGAACGTCGTCCTCGCGGCGCGCAGCGAGGACCGATTGAACGAGATCGCGGACGATCTCGAGACGAGCCACGGCGTCGAGACGCTGGTCGTGCCGACGGACGTCCGCGAGGAGGGAGACGTCGACGCGCTCCTCGAGGCGACCGTCGAGCGGTACGGCGGGATCGACGTGCTGGTGAACAACGCGGGACTGGCCCGCGGGGGCGAGGTCGAGTCGCTGTCGACCGACGACTACGAGACGATGCAGGAGACCAACGTCGACGGCGTCTTCTACGCGACGCGGGCGGCGATCCCCCACGTTCGCGAGCGTGACGGCCACCTGATCTTCGTCGCCAGCTTCGCCGGCCGACACCCGCGGCCGTCCAACCCGGTTTACGCCGCCACGAAGTGGTGGGTCCGGGGCTTCGCCAAGAGCCTCGCGGCGCAGGTCGGCGACGACGATATCGGCATCACGATCGTCAACCCGGCGGAGGTTCGCTCCGAGTTCGGAGCGGCCTACGGCGAGAGCTTCTCCGAGCGGTTCGACGAGGGAGAGGTCACCGAACCCGAGGAGGTCGCCCAGGCGATCCGCTTCGCCGCGAGCCGCGGGGGCTCGAGCATCAGCGAACTCGATATCAACCGCCGGGATAAGTTCGCGGACACCTTCCACTGATAGCGGTGGCGGGGAGCGGACGATCGGACCCGGCAGCCCCCTATAAAACGAGGCTGGGAGTGCCGGGTGCGGACTCACCCGTTCCCGGTTCCTCTCACGGGTATGCGAGTATCCATCCCGCGCGTCCCCGGCGTCTACTTCGACACCGACGGCGAATCGACGGCAAAGACCATCGCTCTGAGCGCCGTCGGGCGAAGAGCACCGAAACCGCAGGGCTACGCCCTTCAGGCCCTCCCGTACCTCTGGTCGTTCGACGTCGACCTCCGCGAGGTCCCCAACGACCACCCGATTCAGTACCTCCACCCCGAGGGCGCACGGAGTATGGGCGAACTCTCGCCCAAGCGGGGCGTCCACGAGGCCGGCACCGAACTCGAGTCAGTCCTGCGGTTCGTCTGGTCAGTCAACCAGGAAGTGGAGTCGGCGACCGGCCAGTTACTCGGCATGTCGTCGGACGAGGACGGCGTCACCATCGAGGTTCAGGAGGGCGCCATCAGCGCCGATGGCTCGTCGCTCGAGACCGACGCGTTCGATATCGATAACGACGATATCGGCGAATCGGGAACCGACGAGTTCGACGTTCACGAGCCCGATCACGACCGGTTCGATCACGACGCCGAACCGTAAGTCGTCCGCAGTGTCTCTCGAATCGACCCGCCTGCGACACCGAGCACCTCGAGCGGGGCGAACCCGTGGATCGGGGGTGAGGGCACAGACCAGCGAACGCTGGACGCCGGTACCGTGCTCCGCCGTTAGCGAGTCGCTCTCGTCCCGTTACAGCAGATCGAACAGCCTCTCGCCGATTTCGGAACCGTCGGTAGCGCTGTCGCAGTCGTAGCTGCCGGTGCCAGGCATCGGGCTCTGCGTACTCGGCGTTCCATCGCAAGCGACGACCGGCCAGCCGTTTTCCCCCCGGATTCGATCGATCATCATCGTGCGGTCTTCCCGGTCTGCCGTGGCCTCGACGTGGTAGAGCATCCACCAGTCGCCGTTCTCGTCCTGAATCGCGGTGTTGTGGCCCGGACCGATGAACTCGTTCGTTCCCTCGAGGATCGCCACGCCGCTGCAGTGTTCGTTCAGGTCGCGCAGGTCGGTCCCGGTCTGGTTGTAGTAGGAGCCGAAGAATGACTCGGATCGGCCGACCTCGATCTCATAGGTGCTGTCGGAGCCCTCACAGCAGTGGCCGGTCGAGTAGAACAGGTAGTAGTAGCCGTTCTCGCGGACGATCATCCCGCCCTCGCGTTTGTCGCCGGCGAGGTGGAACGTCGTTCCCGGGACGTAATCCGTGCCGTCGCTCGTGAGTTCGACGCCGTGAATCCCGTACCGGCTTCCCCATACGAGATACGGCACCCCGTCGACGACGCGAAACTCCGAATCGATGCAGTTGGTCATTTCGAGGTCCTCGGCCCTGAACACCGGCCCCTGATCCTCGAACGGACCGTCCGGCGAGTCGGCAGTCGCAAGGCCGATTCCGGGGTTGTTGGCGCTTCCCCACGTCGAGTAGGAGTAGTAGAGGTAGTACTGTCCGTTGTAGTAGTTGATATCGGGCGCCCATACGCCGGCGTCGGGGTTGTCGCGCCAGTCGGGGTAACTGTCGAGTGCCGAATCGATGTACGTCCAGTCCACGAGGTCGTCCGAGGTCGCTATCGGAACGATGTCGTTCGGCGTTTCGGTCCCGTACGCGTAGTAAGTGCCGTCATCGGCCTGAATGGCGGTCACGTCACCGAACCCGACCGGGCCAACGGGGTTGTGATAGTGGGTCCAACTGGCGTCGGCGGTCGCGGACCCGCTCGTCGCGACCGTACCCGCAGTCGTGAGCGCGCCGGCTCCGATCGTTTTCAGGACGCTCCGTCGCTCCGTGTCCGTGCGGTCGTGAGTATCGAGCACGCTAGCACAGCACACGCTTCCCGCGACCAATAGCCTCGTTCCGCTCATCTGAACCCAAATAAGTGGTGTCGGATTCGGGCACTCTCGTCCCGATCACGTCGTCTCTCCCCATCGCCCCGTTCTACGCACCTGGTCACCGGCTGCTGTTTCGAGCGCCGGGCCGCCGTCACCACAGCGATCGGTATAACTCGCTGGCCGCGCTGGGTCGACTCGAGACCCAATGGTACACCGCGCGTTCCGGATCGCCTACGACGGGACGAGTTACCACGGCTTTCAGCGCCAGCCCGACGTCCCCACCGTCGAGGAGGCGATCTTCGATGCCTGCCGCGCGCTCGACGTTCTCGCTCCCGATGCCGACAAACCCGACGGTTACGCCGCCGCGGGTCGCACCGACGCGGGCGTCTCCGCGCTCGCCCAGACGATCGCGCTCGAGGCACCCGACTGGCTCGCACCGCGGGCGCTGAACGCCGAACTACCGGCCGACGTTCGGGCGTGGGCGGTGGCCGACGCGCCAGCGGGGTTCCACGCGACCCACCACGCCAACCGCCGCGTCTACACGTATCACCTGTACGCGCCCGCCGACGAAAGCGATCGCGCGGCCCGTTCTATCGACGACGATCGGTTCCGCGCCGCCTGCGAGGCGCTTTCTGGGACCCACGATTTCCACAACCTGACGCCGGACGACCGCAACACCGAGCGTTCGCCGTCGCTCGATGTTCGCCGCGAGGGCGACTATCTCGTCTGCACCGTCAGCGCCGGCGGGTTCGCCCGCGAACTCGTCCGCCGGCTGGTGTCGCTGGCTCGCGACGTGGGAACCGGCGACGAACCGCTCGCGAAGATCGACCGCGCCCTCGCGTCCGAACCGCTCCCCGGTCACGAGGGGATCGCGCCCGCTCCGCCGGAGCCGCTGGTGCTGACCGACGTGCAGTACCCGGACCTTACCTTCGAGACCGACGAGGAGGCAGCCGCCAGCGCTCGAGCCGTCTTCGAACGCCGCCGAATCGACCGACGAACGGACGCGCGGGTGGCCGGGCAGGTGGCCGACGGAATTCGATGAGGCGACCCCGGAATACGGAGTTCGTCGTCTTTATCCGCGACACTGTGATACTATCCCAACCGGGGTATAAAAGAAGCCTCACGCACGCGGCAGAATTCGTACTCGCGGTCGACGCGTAGGTGTAGTCGTCATGCCACGAGAGGTACTTCGGCCCGATCGGCTATCGGCTCTACCGGCGGTGCGGGACGGCGGCGTCGAACGCGTTCGAAACGCCGGTATCGCGGGTGCGGGTGGCGCCGGGTTCCCGTCCTACGCGAAGTGGGAGCGGGTGGCCTCGACGGACTATCTGCTGGTGAACCATCAGGAGAGCGAACCAAACTTCTTCGTCGACAAGTGGCTCGGGCGGTCCCGAGCGGCCGAGTTCGCGTCGCTCTTCGACGCCCTGCTCGAGGACGCGTTCGAAGCCGTGGTGGTCAGCGCCAAGTGGACGGATCGGGACGAACACATGACCGAACTGGAAGCCGAGACCGGCGGGACGGTGGTGCCACCGGACGAGCTTCCGCTCGACGCCGAAGACCAGTCCGGCGTCGTCTTCGCCTACACGGACGCTCGATACCAGTACGGAATGGAGAGCGTCCTCCTCGACGTCGTCGCCGACACCGTGGTCGGTAGCGACCTGCCGACCGATCGCGGCTGGCTCGTCCAGAACACCGAAACGATGGCCAACGTCTACCGGGCGTTGACCGACGGAACGCCAGTCACGCACACGTACGTCCACGTGGACGGGGCCGTCCCGAGACACCGGTTCCTCGAGGTTCCGATCGGGACGCCCGCGAGCGAGCTCCTGTCGGCCGCGGGCCGCCCGCCGGACGAGCTTCCGTCGGACGCGGTGCTCGCGTCCGGCGGTCCCGGCTGGTGTTTCGAGATCGAGACGTCGGCGGACGAGTTCGCGGTCGACAAGTCGACGAACGGGCTCCTGGTGCTTTCCGAATCGACCGTCGCGGACAACACGCTCGGCGACGGCCGGATCGACGTGCTCGAGTCGCGCGACTGGACGGCCGGACCGACGGAGACTGAACCGACGGCGACGATCGAACCGGATGTCGTTCGCATCCCGCTGGTCACGAACCCGGACTTCGAAGGGACGGTCAGTCCCGGTGTTCCCGCCGTGGAACCCGGAGACGGCGTCGAAACCGGAGCGGTCGTCGCGACTCCCCCGTCGAACGGGATCGGCGTGCCGCACCACGCTTCCATCGACGGCAAAGTGACCGCCGTCACCGAGACGAGCATCGAGATCACCGCCGAGGGCGCTCCCGGAGCGAACCGCACCGGGTAGCCCGCTCGAGCGAATACTCCCCGTCTCCGGGCGACGGCGAGCGCCGAACCGATCGCTGATCAGTGTCCGTTACCTACCGCCACTCGTCCGGCCAGATGGCCGCCGCCCGCATACCCGGTTCGTACTCCTGCTCTCGCAACTGCTCGCGGAGCTCGTCCTCGTCGACGCGGGGGACGTCCCGCGTCGCGAGTTCGCGGACGAGCAGCGCCGTCAGTATCGCGTGTTCTCGGAGGGTTCGCGGATCGACCTTGTCGCGGGTGTCCGCGGCCGTGTGGCCCCACCCCCGACCGCGCTCGCCGCCCTCTGGCGGTTGGCTGTGGAGTTGCAGCGCCGGTACCCCCGCCCGGAGAAACGGCCAGTGGTCGCTGAACGGATGCGGATCGGGCTCGGGGACGACCGGTTGGCCGAACGCGTCGGTCACGTCGTTCGCGAGGGCTTCGAGCGCCGCGGAGCCGTGCGAGAACGCCCGCAGATCCCGGTGGCGGCCCGCACCGTCGACGTTGACGATCGCGTGGACCGACTCGAGGTCGAGTTCGTCGGCCAGCGCCTCGGCACCGAGTAAGCCGACCTCCTCGCAGCCGACGCCGGCGATTCGGACTCGCCGCTCGAGGTCGGCCTCGATCGCCGCGAGGATCGGCGTCGCGCCGACCACGGTGGCGATGCCACAGCCGTTGTCGAGTGCCCCTTCGCCGACGTCGTGGGCATCGTAGTGGGCGAGGACGAGCACCTCCTCGTCCGTCTCCGGTCCCAGCACACCGCAGACGTTCCGGCTCGAGCCGTCACGCGTCGTCGCGTCGACGCGGAGCCGTGCCCGCGACCCGCGGTCGGCGTACTCCGCGAGCCAGTCGTGCGTTTCGGCGCTGACGCCGACGCCCGGCGCGGCGGCCTCGGCGTCGAACTGGAGCGCACCCGTCGGGGGCAACTGGCCGGGAACGTGGTTGCCGAAGACGAACGCCGCCGCGCCCGCCGCGACCGCGTGGCCGAATTTCTCCATCCGGTGGACGAACCGCTGTCCCGGTGGCGTCGTCGTGCTCGCGACGGCGATCGCGCCCTGCAGGTCCGCCTCGTCGATCTCCTCGGGAGTCCCGTAGCCGACGTCGACCAGCGGCCCCTCGACGTCGCCGGCCGGCGAGTACGGCAGCGCGATGGCCTCGAACGAGCGCCCGCTCGTCCCCCCGCTCTCGAGTACCGCGAACTCGGTCGAACCCCGTTCCCAGTACTGCATCGGGAATTCGTCGAACTCAACGTTCGCGAGCCCCGCGTCCTCCAGCGATTCGCGGACGATTTCGGCCGCCCGTCGCTCGCCGCCCGACCCACCCAGCCGGTGGGAGAGTTCGGTCAACCGGGTCAGCAGTTCCCAGGGTCGGTCGTCGGCCCAGGCGTGGCCGATCGCTCGCTCGAGCGCTGTCGGCCGTTCTGCAGCCGTGGAATCGGTCTCTCGATCGCCGTCGTCCATACCGCCAGTTCTCCGTCGATCGGCAAAAGAGCGGGCCAGGGAGTGCCCGGCCGTACGCGCCGAACTGGATCAGTCGTCGCTGGGTTCCAGAGGGGCGGATTCGGCAGCGGATTCCGACTCGACAGACGGGGCGTCGAACAGCGGGCTCTCCGCGCCGGGAACGAGCGTGTTGAGGACTAGCGCCGAGAGCGCCGTCATGATGACGGGCTGGCCGAAGAACGTCTCGGCGGCGGTCGGCAGCCCCGAAAGCGCCTCGGGGCGAGTCGCGACGCCCAGTCCCAGTCCGAGCGCGACCGCGACGATGGTCATGTTCCGGCGGTTGAACTCGGTGTTCAGGAAGATCAGTCGGACCCCGCTGGCGGCGACCATGCCGACCATCAGCAGGACGGCACCGCCGAAGACCGCGTGAGGGATCGTCGTGACGACGGCGCCCACCTTCGGGCTGAACCCGAGGATCGCGAGGATGACGCCGCCGATCCCGACGACGTGGCGGCTCATGACGCCGGTGAAGCTGACGATGCCAACGTTCTGCGAGAACGAGGTGACGGGGAATGCGGCGAAGACCGCGCCGAGCGAACTCAGCAGGCCGTCGTTGAACAGACCGCCGCGGAACTCCGATTCCGTGGGATTGCGCCCCTCGGCGGCGGTGACGCCGGACATGTCGCCGACGGTCTCCATCGCGGAGACGAGAAAGAGAAAGGCGAAGGTGACGATCGCGATCGGCTCGAACTCGAAGCCAAAGCGGGTCGGGGACGGCAGCGCGACCCAGGCCGCGTCACCGACGGCCGAGAAATCGACGACGCCGAGTGCGAGAGCGGCGACGTATCCGACGCCGAGGCCGGCGAGGATACTCAGCAGGCGCGTGACGCCCTGCGTGAACAGATTGAGGCCGACGGCGACGGCCAGCACGAGGGCCGCCAGCCCGATATTGTGGAGCGCTCCGTAGTCCGAAGCACCGACGCCGCCGGCGGCGTAGTCCATTCCGACCGGAATCAGATAGAGGCCGATGATGACGACAACCAGGCCGGTGACCAGCGGCGGGAAGAACGGCTGGATTCGCTTGAACTGCCACCCGATGAGCCCCTCCACGACGAACCCCGTGACGAGGATCGCACCGAACACCGCGGCCATCCCGAAGTCGACCCCGATCGTCGTCGCAGCGCCGACGAAGGTAAAACTCGAGCCCATGACGATCGGGAGGCGCGCGCCGATCGGTCCCAGTGTGTACGCCTGCACGATCGTCGCCAGCCCGGAAAACAGCAGGACCATCTGGACGATGTAGGCCGTGTCGGCGGCGCCGAGCCCGACCCCGCCGGCGACGATGAACGCCACCGAGGTCGAGGGAACGATCATCACTGCGATGTGTTGGAGGGCGAGCAGGATCGACTTCGGCCACGGTGGCCGATCGTCGAGGCCGTACGTGAGTTGGATGCTCCCGTCCGAGTCGGTCGACATTGTCTGCCCGCCACGTTGCAAATGGATGCACAAAAAGTTTCGTACATGCGCTCAATCCGGCGGTAATCACGCCTCGAATGATCATCTTTGTGCATACCTCGTGGGTCCGCGTCGCCGACAGCCGCTATCGAGTCGGCGGTCAACGGGCGCTCGAGACCCCGGCACGTCGTCGCGACGGTCACCGGGTCGAGTGGACCGTCACCTCGCCGTCCTCGACGGTGATGTCGGCGAGACTCGTCGCCTCGTAGTCCGTCTCGTCGAGCGCCGAGTCGCCGACTTTCCGCAGCACGACGACGATGTCGACGATCTCCGCACCGATGCCGTCGAGCGCGTCACAGATCGCCGCTAGCGTGCCCCCGGTCGAGAGCATGTCGTCGACGATTACGACGCGGTCTCCCGCTTCGATGTCGTTGATGTACATCTCCGACTCCGAGTAGCCGGTCTCCTGATGGAGCGACACCTCGCCCTCGAGCCCGTATGGCCGCTTCCGGATGACGACGAGCGGAACGTCGGTCTGCAGGGAGAGCGCGGTCGCGAGGTGAATACCCATCGCCTCGGGCGCGACGATCTTGTCGACGTCCAGATCCGCGACCCGCATCACCTCGATGACGACTTCCCGCAACAGGGCGGGATCGAGTCGCGGAACGCCGTTGCTGATCGGGTGGACGAGATACTCGTACCCGTCCTTGTCGATGATCGGTGCGTCGTCTAACGACTCGAGGAGCCGGTCCATGGTGGCGAATCGGGAAATCTACGTGAAAAGCGGTTCGTTCTCCGGTTCCAGCCTCGATCCCGGTCGCCCGCGGCTGCGCCCGTCGGCGACGCTGCCATCCACCGCGCGTGAAGGGGTCCGACACGCTTTACCGCCGCCGCTCCGAATCCGTCGATATGAGTTCCGTACCCGACCGCTCCGAGGTCGACGAGGAGTACACCTGGGACCTCGAGAGCATCTACGCCACCGACGACGACTGGGAGGCCGCCTACGAGGCCGTCGCCGAGCGCGTCGAGGACCTCGAGACCTACGAGGGGCAGGTCACCGAGGACGCCGAGACCCTCCGTTCGGTGCTCGAGTTGCGCGACGAGATCATGCGCGAGGTGTCGACGGTCGCGGCCTACGCCCGCATGCGTCGCGACGAGGACACGACGAACCAGCAGTACCAGGCGCTGACGGCCCGGTCGCAGTCGCTGGCGGCCGACGCCCAGTCCGCCGCCTCCTTCATCGATCCCGAGATTCAGGAGCTGACCCGCGAGGAGTTCGACGAGATGGTCGAAACCGAACCCGCCCTCGAGACCTACGACCACTACGTCGACGACGTCCTCCGGATGAAACCCCACACCCGCTCGGCCGAGGTCGAGGCGCTGCTGGCCGATCTGAGCGAGGTGACCGGCGCGACGGGCGAAGTCTACAACATGCTCTCGAACGCCGACATGGAGTTCCCCACTGTCGAGGACCCCGAGGGCGAGGCCGTCGAGATCACCCAGAGTAACTTCACGAACCTACTCAAGCGGCCCGACCGCGACTTCCGAAAACGGGTGTACGAGGGCTACTTCGACGAGTGGGAGTCGGTTCGGAACACGGTCGCAGCCAGCTACAAGAACAGCGTCAAGGCCGACGTCAAGACCGCTCGAGCGCGAAATTACGATACTGCGCGTGAGGCTGCCCTCGACGGCCCGAACGTTCCCGTCGAGGTCTACGACACGCTCGTCGATACTGTCCACGACAACGTCGACAAACTCCACCGCCACGCCGAACTCAAGCAGCGCGCACTCGGCGTCGACGACCTGCAGATGTGGGACCTCTACATGCCGCTGACCGGCGACGAAGGCCCAGATCTGGAGTACGACCAGGCGACCGAGTACGTCGTCGACGCGCTCGCGCCGCTGGGCGAGGCGTACCAGTCCCGCGTCGCGGAGGGACTGGACTCCCAGTGGGTCGACGTCTACGAGAACGAGGGCAAACAGTCCGGTGCCTACTCCGGCGGCACCTACGACACCCAGCCGTTCATCCTGCTGAACTACCAGCAGGACATCTCCTCGATGTACACGCTGGCCCACGAACTCGGCCACTCGATGCACTCTGAACTCACGAAGGAGGAACAGCCGTTCATCTACTCGAGCTACGAGATCTTCGTCGCCGAGGTCGCCAGCACGGTCAACGAGGCCCTGCTCACCAACCACCTCCTCGAGACCGTCGAGGACCCCGAGTTCCGCAAGCACGTCCTGAACGAATTCCTCGAGCGCGTGCGCTCGACGCTGTACCGTCAGACCCTCTTCGCCGAATTCGAACACGAAACGCACCGACTCGAGGAAGAAGGCGAGCCGCTAACCGCCGACCGACTGGACGAGGTCTACCGCGGACTCAAAGCGGACTACTACGAACCCGCCGTTATCGACGATCGGATCGCCCGCGAGTGGATGCGCATTCCGCACTTCTACCGGGCGTTCTACGTCTATCAGTACGCCACCGGTATCTCCGCCGCATTGGCCATCGTCGACGACGTCCTCGAGCGCGGCCAGCCCGCCGCCGACGACTACCTCGAGTTTCTTCGCCGGGGTTCCCGCGAGTACCCCCTCGAACTCCTGCGGATCGCCGGTGTCGACATGAGCAGTTCGGAGCCGATCGAGCGCGCGCTCGAGACCTACGGCGAACGCCTCGAAGAGTTCGAGTCGCTGCTCGACTGAGCAGGTGCCCCTCGTCACCCGTTTCGCCGCTCCACATCGCGTTCGTGCCCATCGTTTCGTCGAGCTATCCGAGACTGAATCTCCTCACAGCGTTCGCCCTGTCCTTGCCGGGCGTGCATTGATACCATCCGACAGAAAACCCTCCGCGACCCAAAGGCACATTTACTGTCGCTATCTTAACGGCGTGTATCAGGATGTCTCGAAGCCCGTCTATTCCCGACCGACCTCACCGCGATATCGACCCCGACCTCCCAGACGACGAGCGGCTCGAGGCGCTCCGCGGGCACTACGAAGACCTCGTCGACGTCAACGAGCAGCTCTCGGGCCAGCTCGACGACGCCGAGGACCGTCGAGCGCGCCTCCAGGAGAAGGTCGACCGCGTCGAACGCGAAAACGAGACGTTGAAGAGTTCTTCACTGTACATCGCCACCGTCGAGGACGTCCTCGGGGACGAGGAGGTCATCGTCAAACAGCACGGGAACAACCAGGAGGTGCTCACCGAGGTTTCGACGCGGATGGTCGATCGCGTCGAACCCGGCGACCGCGTCGCAGTCAACGACTCCTTCGCGATCCAGACGATTCTGAACGCCGAGACCGACGCGCGCGCCCAGTCGATGGAGATCACCGAGAAGCCGGAAGTCACCTACGCCGACATCGGCGGCATCGACGAGCAGGTCCGGGAGGTTCGCGAGGCCGTCGAACAGCCCCTCGCGGAGCCCGAACTGTTCGACGAGGTCGGAATCGACCCGCCCAGCGGCGTCCTGCTCTACGGACCGCCCGGAACGGGGAAAACGATGCTCGCCAAGGCCGTCGCCAACGAGACCGACGCTACCTTCATCAAGATGGCCGGCTCCGAGCTCGTCCGCAAGTTCATCGGTGAAGGCTCGCGGCTCGTCCGCGACCTCTTCGAGATGGCTCGCGAGCGCGAACCCGCCATCATCTTCATCGACGAGATCGACGCCATCGCTACCCGTCGCACTGAGTCCAAGACCTCCGGCGACGCCGAGGTCCAGCGGACGATGATGCAACTGCTCTCCGAGATGGACGGCTTCGAGGCCCGCGGCGAAATCCGCATCATCGCCGCCACCAACCGCTTCGACATGCTCGACCGCGCCATCCTCCGGCCCGGCCGCTTCGACCGCCTCATCCAAGTACCCGAACCCGACGAATCCGGCCGCGAGCAGATCCTCGAGATTCACACTCGCGACATGAACATCGCCGACGGCGTCGACTTCGCCGCGCTGGCCGCCGACACCGACGGCTACTCCGGGGCCGACATCGAGAGCCTCGCCACCGAAGCCGGTATGTTCGCCATCCGCAACGACCGCGACGAAGTCACCCACTCGGACTTCGCCGAGGCCCTAGAGAAGATCGAAAACGACGACTCGAGCGACGTGATCTCGTCGGCTGGCTACTTCTACCAATAACGACCGACCTTTTGCTCTGCGTGGGGTCGCAAAGCGACCCCACTCGGCGAAACGTCGATGAAAAGCACTCCTCACTCCGTTCCGGTCCCTTCGGGACCTCCACATCGGTCGTCGGCCCGCTCGCTCCCTGACTCGCGGCCGTCGGCCGCTCGTCTTACCGCGGCGCGTAGCGCCGCGCATTCGGTCGCTCGCGGTCGGTGACTGGGTGACGGCCTGCCTTCCCCCGACTCGCGGAGCCCTCAGTTCTTCGAGCGCTGCTCGCGGCCGCTGTACGATCGTCCGACGGCAGTAGAGCGATTCGGATCGCAAGTCCTTACGCCGCTCGTCCCCGAATGCGTGTATGAGTCTGATTCGAGTTGTCTGGGGGACCGCATCGGCTCCCACGGCGATGTCTTCGTACGATGCCGCGCTCGCCGAGGCAGGCGTCGAGAACTACAACCTCGTCTCGGTGTCGTCCGTGATTCCCGCGGGCGTCGACGTCGAGGCCGTCGGCACCGCGCCGAATCTCGGCCCCGCCGGCGAGCGCCTGACCGTCGTCGAGGCGCGGGCTACCACCGCCGGCCCCGGCCGCGTGAGTGCCGCGCTCGCGTGGTCGCAGTCCGCCGACGACGGCCCGGGATTGTTCTACGAAACGTCGGGCGAAATGGATCGCGAAGACGTCGAACGCCGGGTCCGCGAGGGGCTGGCCGCCGGTCAGGACCTTCGGGACTGGGAGTTCGCCGATCCACGGGTCGCCGTCGAGAGCTGCCAGGCGGACTCGGGTCGGTACACGACCGCCGTCGTCCTCGCCGTCTACGGTGACAGCGAGCCGATCATCTAGGATCCCCCGAAGGCGAACCCTTTTTACCTGTCGTCCCATTGCTACGGGCACACACTTCTCATGAACGGAAATACGCCGTACGCAGGGCTACCGGGCGAGACTGGGGCTGGGCAGCGCGCCGCGGCGGACGTTCCCGACCTCTCGAGTGCGCAAAAGCGGCTGCTCCACCGCGATGTCTCGCGGATCGCCGCCCGCACACGTGAGTTCCTCCCCAGCGAGTACGTCGTCGACGCCGACGTCTCGAGCGGCCTGACCGGTCCGCAGGTCACCGTCGCCGTCCGCCCGCCCATCGGCCACGCCGTCAGCGCCGGTTTCACGCCGGAGATGGACGAAGGGGCCACTCCCGAGGAGGTTATCACCGCCGACGAACGCAACGAGGTCGCCCGGGGGCTGGCCGCGAGCGCTGCCCTGCAGGTGAAACAGGCCGTCAGCGACGGCGTGCGGCCGACCGGCAAGTAACGGACCTCTTTTCGTCTCGAGATCGCTCGGGAGCGCGATCGACCCCGTCAGTACAGCAGTTGCTCGAGCTGATGCCGTCTGCGCTCGAGGTCGATCGCCGGCTCGACCGACGGATCGGCGACGAGCCGATCGAGGACGAGCAGCGGATCGGTACCGACGCGTTCGACCTCTCTGAGCAGCAGCTCGATTTCGGTACGGTTCGTCGCGAGCGACGAACAGAGGCCGATCGCGAGCGCGAGCGGGACCGCTCGCTCGGATTGTGTCGGAAACGCGTCGCTGATACGTGCGAAGTCGGGCGTTTCGATCGCGTGTTCGTCCCGTTCGGGTGTCGGCTCGAGGGTCAGACAGTGCGGACAGACGGTCGCGGACGCGGCCGCGGACGGCGAGTACTCGCGGTACTCGTCGGGGATGGAAAACGAAATCGTCGACGCACCGCATTCGGAACAGGCCATATTCGCGTTCAACCGCGGGCGCCGTGGGAATCGGTTCGATCAGTCGTCGTCGGCGGTCGCCTGCTCGAGTTCGGTCTCGTCTTCGGACTCGGGTTCGGTCTCCGCTGCGGTCTCGCGTTCTTCCTTCTCTTCGGCTTCCTTCTTCTCTTTGATCTTCTTCAGGCGGAACGTCTCCTCACGTTCCTGTTCCTCGAGTTTCTGCTCGATGTACTCCTGGTTCTCGTAGAGTTCCGGCAGGAGCTTGAACTCGAGGGCGTTGACGCGGCGCTTGGTGGTCTCGATCTCGCGAAGCATCTTCTTCATCGCCGTCTCGACCTCGGCGGCGAGGATGATGCTCTCGAGGAGGTCCTCGTAGGCTTCGGCGGCTTCGTCGATGCGGGCGGAGGTGCCCATGATCCCGTAGCCGCGCTGATCGAGGCTCTTCGAGACTCGCGAGGATTCGATCTGCGGGACGACGACGCCCATGATGTTCTTCGACTCGGTGGTGATCTCGGGGTGTTCCTGCAGCGCCGCCGCGGCACCGCGGACGGCGACGTCGCCTTCCATCGCGCGGGCCATGTTGATCTTCTGCTGGGCGTCCTCGTAGTCCTGTGCGAGGTCCCCGCGGACGTCCTGGGCCTTGTCCAGAATGTCCATGAATTCCATGATCAGCCCGTCGCGTTTCTTCTCGAGCGTCCCGTGTCCCCGCTCGGAGAGCTCGATGCGATCCTCGATCGCCATCAAGTTCTTGCGGGTGGGCTTGACGTCGTTGGCCATCTTGTGGGGGGCTAGCGCCCCCAGTCGGATAACTGTTTACAGTTTCCGCGCGACGCGTGCGCCCGCACGAGCGGAAATCGGTCGCGACCGCACGCCGCTAACCGAGAAACGGGTCGATCATGTCGCCCGACGACTGCCCCTTGTAGAGCTCCGAGTAGCCGCAGCTCGTGCAACTCACGACGTGGAATCGCCGGTTCTGGATGTCGAGCATCTTCGGCAGGCCGCTTCCCGTCGTCGAGATCTCGTCGATCTCCGTCTCCGTGTTGCCACACTTCGGACAGCCGCGGTCGTCGTCTCTCATACGTACCCGAATCGTGTCAATACACAAATTTTTGTGGTCGTCACGTCGCACATCGACCGATGGGTAGCGTTTTCGTGTTCATGCTGCTGATCGCGGTCGCGTTCACGCTGGTCCTCTGGCTGGCGATCAGCCGGGAAACGTCGGATCCGACCGTCGTCGACCGCGCGGAAGCCGAACGAATCGCCAAGGAACGCGGCGGCCGACGGCCGTCGGCCGGAGCAACGCGCGACGATGACGACGAGCACGGGGATCGCCGCGACGTTCGATAACGGCTCTTTCGGCGTCGAACCGAGACGCCCGGCTATCCCTCCCCGACCATGCGCTCTTCGTCCTCCCACTCGTCCTGTCGGAGTTCGTACTTCTGGACCTTCCCCGTCGCAGTCGTCGGCAGTTCGTCGACGAACTCGACCCGGTGGACGGCCTTGTAGCTCGCGAGTTGGTCGCGCGTGAAGGCCTCGAGGTCTCCCTCCGTCACGCCCGGGTCGTCGGGATCGCCGCTGGCCGGGACGACGAACGCCTTCGGCGTCTCGCCCCACTCATCGCTCGGCGCGGGAATCACCGCCACGTCCGACACCTCGGGATGGTCGAAGAGGGCGTCCTCGAGTTCGATGCTCGAGATGTTCTCGCCCCCAGAGATGATGATGTCCTTCTTGCGATCCTGGATGGCGATCATGCCGTTTTCGTCGATCGTCGCGAGGTCGCCCGTGTGGTAGTAGCCTTCGACGCGGTCGGTGAACGCTTCCTCGGTCGCCTCGGGCTTCTCCCAGTACTTCTCCATGATCTGGTTGCCGCGGACGACCACTTCGCCGATGGTCTCGTCGTCGCGGGGGACGTCCTCGCCATCCTCGTCGACGACGCGAATTTCGGTGCCCAGATACGCGAGCCCCTGGCGTTTCTTGATCCGGAACCGGTCGACGCTCTCGTCGTCGAAGTGACGGCGCGCGTCGGAGGTGGTGATCAGCGGGCCCGTCTCGGTCGCGCCGTAGACGTGTTTCAGGTACCAGCCGAACTCGTCCTCGACGGTTCTGATCGTGGCCTCCGGCGGCGCGCTGCCTGCGGTCGCGAGCCGGACCTCTCGCTCGCCGGTCGTCTCCGGTTCGTTCTCCTCGTAGTAGTCGACCAACATGTTGAGCACGGTCGGCGCACCGCACATGTAGGAGACGTCCTCCTCCCGGACGGCCTCGAAAATCTCGCCTGCATCCACGCCGCGCGTGCAGACGTGTTTCGCACCGATCCCGGTCACCGCGAAGATGTGGCCCCAGCCGTTCGCGTGGAACATCGGGAGCGTCCACAGGTAGGTGTCGTCGTCGGTCAACTCCTGGTGAGCCACCGTCAGGTAGGCGTGGATCGTCTCGCAGCGATGGGTGCGGCAAACACCCTTCGGGTCGCCCGTCGTCCCCGAGGTGTAGTTGATCGTGATGATCTCGTCCTCGCTCATCTCGGGCCGGTCGTAGTCGGTGCCCGCCTCCTCGAGCACGGCGTCGAAGTCTTCCCACTCTCCGTCGACCGCATCGGCGTCGTTCGTCACGAACGTCTCCGTCGGCACCTCGTCGCGGATCGCCTCGATCCTGTCGGCGAAGTCGTAGTCGGCGTAAATCGCGTCGACGCCCGCGTCCGACAGGATGTACTCGAAGTCGTCGGGCGTGAGCCGGTAGTTCAGCGGCGTGTGGACCGCGCCCAGTTGCATGATCCCGTAGGCCGCCTCGAGGTGGTAGTGGGTGTTCGGATCGAGGACGGCTACCCGGTCGCCCTTCTCGATGCCCCGTTGCTCGAGCGCCGCGGCGAACCGATCGACGCGCTCGCCGAGTTCGTCGTACGTGAATCGCTCCCCCGTGGTGGCGACGACCGCCTCGTCGTCACCGTAGTGCGTCCGCGCCCGGTCGAGAAACTCCGGCACGAGCAGTGGTTTGTGCATACATGTCACGCTTTACCGACGGCGCATACGATAGTTTCCATCAGTTGCAGAAACTGACAGTTCGGTCCCCGAACGGCTGTGGGCGGCTGTGCACCCTGATCGGCAGACGGACGGCGAACGGGAGCGCTGAACCGTAACGAGAAAAAGCTCGAGGCGACGTTATTCGGCTTCGACTTCGACGGCTTCCGACTTCTCTTCGCGGTAGTGCTCTTCGATGAGCTCCTCGTCGATACGGTTGAGCTCCGTTTTCGGCAGGTTCGAGAGGAGGTCCCAGCCGATGTCGAGCGTTTCGTCGATCGAGCGGTTGGTGTCGTACCCCTGCTGGACGAACTCCTCCTCGAAGCGGTCGGCGAAGTCGAGGAACTTGTTGTCACGCTCGGAGAGCGCTTCGCGACCGACGATGTTCACGAGGTCGCGCAGGTCCTCACCCTCTGCGTAGGCGGCGTACATCTGGTCGGAGACGTCGCCGTGGTCCTCGCGGGTCAGCCCCTCGCCGATCCCGTCGTCCATCAGCCGGGAGAGGCTGGGCAGGACGTTGACCGGCGGTTCGATCCCCTGACTGTTCAGGTCTCGATCCATCATGATCTGGCCCTCGGTAATGTAGCCGGTCAGGTCGGGGATCGGGTGGGTGTCGTCGTCGCCGGGCATCGTCAGGATCGGAATCTGCGTGACCGATCCTTCCTTGCCCTCGATTCGACCCGCACGCTCGTAGAGCTGTGCCAGGTCGGTGTACATGTATCCGGGGTAGCCACGGCGACCCGGAACCTCTTCACGTGCGGCACCGATCTCTCGCAGCGCCTCACAGTAGTTGGTCATGTCCGTCAGGATGACCAGCACGTGGTAGTCCTGCTCGAAGGCCAGGTATTCGGCCGTGGTGAGCGCGAGTCGCGGCGTGACCTGTCGCTCGACTGCAGGGTCGTCCGCGAGGTTCATGAAGACGACCGAACGCTCGAGTGCGCCCGTGCGCTCGAAGTCGTCCATGAACTCGTTTGCCTCTTCGGCGGTGATTCCCATCGCGCCGAAGATGACGGCGAACTCGGAGCCCTCTTCGCCTGCTTCCTCCTCTTCTGGGACGGTCGCCTGTCGGGCGATCTGCAGCGCGAGTTCGTTGTGGGGCAGCCCCGAGCCGGAGAAGATCGGGAGCTTCTGGCCCCGGACCAGCGTGTTCATACCGTCGATGGCGGAGACGCCGGTCTGGATGAACTCCTCGGGATACTCCCGGGAGTAGGGGTTGATCGCTTCGCCGACGATGTCGCGGCGCTCGTCGGGGACGATCTCCGGGCCGCCGTCGATCGGGTTCCCGGATCCGTCCAGCACCCGCCCGAGGAGGTCCTCGGTGACGGGCATCTTCATCGTCTCGCCCAGGAAGCGAACGGAGGCGTTGCGGTCGATTCCGCCCGTCCCTTCGAACACCTGGATCGAGACGATCCCTTCGCTCGATTCCAGCACCTGGCCGCGCAGCGTTCGCCCGTCTTCGGTCTCGATCTCGACGATCTCGTCGTAGCCGACCGGTTCGTCGACCTCGGCGAACACCAGCGGACCGCTGATTTCCGTGATAGTCTGGTACTCTTTCATTGTTAGTACAGTGCGCGCAGTTGCGTTTCGAGGTCGCTTTCGATCTCGTCGATGAACTCGTCCCACTCCTCGGCGGTGCCCATCCGGTTGAGCCGCGGGGCGGCGTCGACGTCCGTAATCTCCTCCGGCGGCACGCCGGCGTCGAGTGCCTCGAAGGCCTCGTCGTTGAACGTCTTGATGGCCTCGAGCATCCGGTAGGTCTTCTCGGGTTCGCAGTAGGTGTCGACGTCGTGGAGCGCGTTCTGCTGGAGCCAGGCCTCACGCAGGTAGCGCGCGACCTCGAGCGTGAGCTGCTGGTCTTCCGGCAGCGCGTCCTTCCCGACGAGCTGGACGATCTCCTGCAGTTCGTCCTCCTCGTCTAACACGTCGACGGCCCACTGGCGGGTCTCCGCCCAGTCGCCGGCGACGTTGCTCTCCCACCACGGGTCGAGCTGGTCCTTGTACAGCGAGTAGGACTCGTTCCAGTTGATCGATGGGAAGTGTCGACGTTCCGCGAGGTCGGCGTCCAGCGCCCAGAACGTCTTGACGATACGCAGCGTGTTCTGGGTGACCGGCTCGGAGAAGTCGCCGCCCGGCGGCGACACTGCGCCGACGACCGAAATCGACCCCTCGCCGCCGTTGATCAGCTGGAACTTGCCGGCGCGCTCGTAGAACTCCGAGAGCGCGGCCGCCAGATACGCGGGGTAGCCCTCTTCGCCGGGCATCTCCTCGAGTCGGCTCGAGATCTCACGCATGGCTTCTGCCCACCGCGAGGTGGAGTCGGCCATCAGCGCGACGTCGTACCCCATGTCGCGGTAGTACTCCGCGATCGTGATACCCGTATAAATGCAGGATTCGCGGGCCGCGACGGGCATGTTCGACGTATTGGCGATGAGGCAGGTCCGGGCCATCAGCGGGTTCCCGGTCTGCGGGTCGGGCAGTTCCGGGAAGTCCTCGATGACCTCGGTCATCTCGTTGCCGCGCTCGCCACAGCCGATGTAGACGACGATGTCCGCGTCGGACCACTTGGCGAGTTGCTGCTGAGTGACGGTCTTCCCGGAGCCGAACGGACCGGGAATCGCCGCCGTCCCGCCCTTCGCGAGCGGGAAGAGGCCGTCCTGGACGCGCTGGCCCGTCACCAGCGGCTCGGTCGGCGTCTCCTTGTCACCGGCGGGGCGGGCCTCGCGGACCGGCCACTCCTGGTGCATCTGGATCTCCTCGCCGTTGTCGAGTTCGACGACGGTCTCCTCGACCGTGAACTCGCCGGCCTCGATCGACGTGACTTCGCCGCCCTCGTAGTCCGGCGGCACCATGACCTTGTGGTCGATGGTGACGGTCTCCTCGACCGTCCCGACGATGTCGCCGGGCTCGACTTCGTCGCCTTCCTCGACCTCGGGAGTGAACTCCCAGAGCTTCTCGAGGTCGATGCCCGGTGCGTCGACCCCGCGGTCGAGAAACGCCGTCCCCATCTTCTCCTCGAGGACGTCGAGGGGCCGCTGGACGCCGTCGTAGATGGAGTCCAGCATACCGGGTCCGAGGTCGACGCTCAGGGGCTCGCCCGTGTTCTGAACGGGTTCGCCCGGGCCGACGCCGGATGTTTCCTCGTACACCTGAATCGTGGTCAGGTTCCCTTCGATCTCGATGACCTCGCCCATCAGTCCTTCGTCGCCGACGTAGACGACGTCGTTCATCCGGGCGTCGAGGTCCGTGGCGGTCACGACGGGACCGCTCACGCTTTCGATTACACCGTCTTCGTCGACGGATTCGATGTCTTCTGCCTGGCTCATAGTGTTACTCGCTGTCTTCGTCCATCAGGTCGATACCGATCGCTCGCTTGATCTGGTCGCGCAGTCCGCCGCCACCCGTGCCGCTGCCGATGGTGACGACGACCGGCTCGACGCTCGTCTCGACCTCCTGGCGAACGTTGCGCGACAGGTGCTCGAGGTCGTCGTCGTGCATGACGACGATGCCGACGCCCTCGTCTTCGATAACCGTCGTGACGGCGTCGTCGAGCGCTTCGTCTTTGTCGTCGTCCGGCACGTTCTCGAACCGTCTCACTCCCGCGAGGCGGAAGCCGGTCGTAAACTCCGGACTGCCGACGACTGCGATTTCCTGGCTCATAGGATCACCAGCTCCTCTTCGATCTCGCTCTCGTCGAGGCCGACCTCGCGTCCCCGCGCGATCGCACGGATGTTCTCCACCTCGCGCTCCTTGGCGAGGATATACGAGAGAACGGGCGAGATCGAGGTCGGATACACGCTCGAGAGCGTATCCGCGTACTCGAGCAGCGCAGCGTCTAGTGCGTGCTCGAACTGTATAAGGCTATCAGCATCTCGCAGGCGATCGAGCGCCCCCGAGAGGCGGTCGCCGTAGCGCTTGTTGTCGGCGATGTGGTCGACGAGCTCGTCGTACTGGCCGATCAGTCGACTGAGCTCCGACTCGTCGAACAGGACGCCGCCGTCGATGTAGTAGGCGGCGGGGTCGAGATCGGCACCGCTTCGCGCGAGTCGCAACGCGTTGCGCGCGTTCCGGAAGTCGATCTCGGTCTGCAGGAACTCGACGTACTTGGCTTCCGGCCCTTCCTGTGGCCGGCCGAGGTCCTCGAGCAAGCTCTCGTAGAACGCCCGGTCGAGCGCGTTCTCCAGCGGAACGAGCGTCCCGCCCGCTTCGAACTCCTCGTAGGCGTTCTCGAGCGGATCGGCGAAGATCGTCCCGCCGAGGAGTTCGATGACGTCTTCGATCGAGCCGGCCTCGACCAGTCGGTCGATCGTTCGGTCGTCGAGTTCTCCGGCGGGGATGAGGTCCGTCCGGATCGCGTCGGGGTCCGAATCCGTGTAGATCCCACGGATGATCGTCTTGAGGTTCCAGACGTCGAACTTCCGGAGGTAGCGTGCGATGAGGTCGTAGAGACGACCGTTCGCCCACTCCAGCAGATCGTCGAAGTGCTTCGCGAGGTTGCGGTTCAGCGCGTACTCGATCAGGTCGACGCCCGAAAATCGCGTACCGAGTTGGTTGATCTCGCGTTCGTACTCCGTTTCCTCCATGAACCGCGCGATTTCGCTCGGCCCCATCCGGATCAGCTTGCGGTAGTCCTCGTCGGACAGCAGCGCCGCTTGACGCGAGCGAACGCGAGCGTTCACGTATTCCGGATTCGAGGCTCCCGTACTCATTGCTCGAAGAGTCGGTTGCTAATCTCCCGGAGGTTGTCTTCCCACACGTCCTCGAGCACCGTATCGAACGTGTTGTTGATGCGGACGCGGGACTGCTCGCTCTCGGCGACGATGCCGCCGAGGCAGTCGTACTCGCCGGCGTACTGGTACCCGTCGTAGTCGGCGAGGATCGATTCGATCAGCGCCTCGTCGCTGCCCCGGCCGTAGACGTTGACGTCGTCGCCCTCGTCGAACTCGTCGGTGGCCGCCTCGAGCAGGTCGCGAGTGAGCTCCTCGCGGGCGTCGCCCTCGAGGGCGGCGAGTTCCTCTTCGACCGCGTCCCGAACGTCGCCGAGGACGTCGCGGCGGGCCTCCAGGCGTTTCTGTTTCGCCTCCAGCTTCGAGCTGGAGAGTCGCTGTTCGCGCAGCTGCTCGATCTCGCGTTCGACCTCCGCCTCGGCGTTGGCGACGATTTCGTCTGCGTCCTCACGGGCGGCCGACTCGATTTCTTCGGCGCGCGCTTCGCCCTCTGAGCGGATGTTCTCCGCACGCGCGTGAGCCTCTTCTCGAATGTCCTCAACGACTGTATCCAGACTCATTGTAAGAAAGTTCGATGGGACGCTTTAGACGAAGAGCGCGACCAGTGCGAAGATCACGAGCGTCTCGGGCAGGACCGTCATCAGAATCCCGATACCCGGCGAGATGGAGTCCTCGGCGAGCGCGCCGATGACCGACGCCCCGATCCCTCGCTCCGCGTAGCCTGCACCGATGGCCGCCAGACCGATACCGATCGCCGCGGCCGGTCCCTGCTCGAGGATCACGAGCGGTACGGCGGGGGCGATGTCAGCGAAACTGTTCAGCAGGAGTCCGACTTGGAGTAGGATTTCGACTGTCATGTTTGAGTTTCCTCGTGGTTTTGCAACCGGACAGGTGGTACTACTCCCCAGCGTCTTCTTAAAACTTCCCAAACTAAACTGCCGATTTTGGCGTCCTAACCGTTGGTACGCGCCGTCCAGAGGTATTATCCTTTCGATACGAGGAGCAAAATACGCGAGCGGTTACCAACCGAATCGGTAACAAGATTCGGCCGACGGTCGACGTTAGCCGTCGTCGTCGGACCGAATGCCGCCGAAGGGCTCGAACACTCGACCGCCGCCTTCGTAGAACTTGTTGAAGAACTCGACGTACTCGAGACGGATCCCCTGCAGGCCGGCGCTCGTGACCCCGAGCAGGAGGACGACGATGTGGCCGAGGACGAGGATGAACACGCCGATGATGGCCAGCGCGATGCCGCCGTGGAGCAGGCCGCCGAACATCACTTCGGTCACTTCGTGGCCGTGGTAGGTGCCTTTCTCGAGCATGTGCTGTGGCGCGTGGCTGGTGCCGAAGTGCCACTCGGCGCCGGACTCGGTCTCGACGACGTACACCCCGAAGAAGAGCATGTTGACGACGAACGCCATGCCCGCCTTCGCCAGGATCACCGCCGCGATCCGCAGGTACGAGAGGACGTCACCGAGGACGTTGAAGCTCTCGAGGCCGCCGATGATGATGCCGAGGGCGCCGTAGTGTTTGACTTCGCCGTAGACCATCGTCGCGAGCCCGACCACGGCGAGCGAGAGCCCGACGAAGAGCCCCGTCTCCGCGGAGAAGCCGGTGAAGCCGAGCTCGTACGCCGCCTTGGAACCGGTTCCGAACGAGGTGAACAGGAACTCCGGCTTGACGCCTTCGGCGTGGCGACTGAAGATCCAGACCCAGACGCCGATCATCAGTAGCGCCCACGAGCCGTTCTCGAGGAACGCGTCGCCGACGCCGTGGTCGAGATCGTTGATGAAGCCGAAGATGTATCCGAGCGTCAGGTGGACGAGTCCGATGATGACGCTCAGCATCAGCCACGTCTGACCGTACTTCGCGTACACGGGCTGGAGGCCCTTGTGCAGCGGCGGGCTGCCGCCGAAGACGATGTCTCCGAGGAAGTGCATGCCGAAGAACTCGCCGTACAGGATCCCGAACAGCATCGTGAATCCGCCGGCCCAGATACCGATCGCACCGAGGCTGCGGACGATGTCTTCGTCGAAGCGACTGTACAGCAGGTAACCCACAGTAGTGTACAGAATCCCGTAGCCGAGGTCGCCCAGCATGAAGCCGTAGAACGCCGGGAACGTCAGCAGCAGGACGATCGTCGGATCGAGTTCGCTGTACTTCGGCCGGTCGATCAGCCGCAGCAGGAACTCGAACGGCTTCGCGGGGCCGACGTTGTCCTGCACGACCGGCGGTTCGTCGACCATCGTCACGACGCCGCTGCTTGCGGTCGTCGTTCCGCCGTCGGCGGCCACTTCCTGCGTCGCGACCTCCCGTTCTTCCTCGTCGGTCGTCTCGTCTTCACCGCCGGGACCACCGTGGTCGAGCTCCTCCGTGCTCGTCGGGTAGCCCTCGTCGTTGTAGTCCGCGCGGACGAGTTCTTCGATCTCGACGCTGTCGCCGACGGCGTCGTTCAACGCCGCGACGAGCTGATCGTACTCGTCGGTGGGAAGCCACCCTTCCGCGACGAACGCGTGCTCGGTCGTCGCGAACTGCAGCGGCGCTTCCGCCTGCTGCACCTCGATCGTCAGTTCCTCTTCGACCCGCAGGAGGAACCCGGCTTCATCGCGTTTGACCTCCTCGAGCTCCGCGTCGATCTCGTCGAGCTGGGACTCGAGGTCGCGCTTTCGGCTCTCGAGTTCGGAGACGTAGTCGTCCGGACTCTTGTCGGTCTCGGGGACCTCGTAACGGGTGAACTCGAGGCCGACCAGCGCGTCGTCGATCGGGCTGTCGCCGGCGTCCTCGGTGGGCGCAGCCACGACGGCGACGACGTCGCCGCCGGTGAACGTTTCGAACGCCCGGATCTCGTCGGAGTCGGCGACGGCCGCCTCGACGTCCTCGTGGGATCCCTCGCCGACGAGCACGTCGACCGTCTCGTACCCCGACAGCAGGTCGAGGTCGATACCCAGTTCCGCGAAGGGCTCGACGCGGTCTATCTTCTCGTTGACGGTGCGCAGTTCGTCGTTGATCTCGGTCTGGCGGTCGTCGAGTTCGTTGATCCGCGTGCGGATCTCCTCGAGCCGCTCTTCCCACCCGCTCGTGAGCGCTCCCGGGTCGGCCTCGTCGGCCGACAGACCGAGCGTGCTCTCGAGGGCGCGGACGGTCACCAGCTTCTCGGAGGCCTCCTCGGCCCCTTTGATCGGGTTACCGTTGTCGAACGCCTCCCAGGAGCCGTCGTAGTCCGAGAGGTGGACCAGACTCAGCTCGTGAATCGTCTCGATGACCGTGGGCATCACGCCCCTGGAGCCGGCCACCGAGACCTTGCTCATCCGTTCAGGTCTGAGCATGGACGTCCTCCTGGAACAGTTCGACGACGTGGTCGGTCACTTCGTCGATCCGATCCCGGGCGCGCTCGGCGAGCGCCTCTCGCTCGCGTTCGCCCTCTTCGAGGACCTGCTCGCATTCCGCATCGATCTCCTCGCGAGCCTCCTCCAGACGGCGCTCCTTCAACTCCTGCGCCTCCTGTTCCGCTTCCGTGCGAATCTCCTCGGCACGTTTCCGGGCCTCGGCTATTCGCTCGTCGCGGTCGTTCGTTGCCTGTGCGACGATCTCGTCGGCCTCGTCCTCCGCCGACTTAATTCGTTCGAGAACCTCTGGCCTCGGCATACTCTAAGCAGTCGAACGTTTGCCAGAGCGCGTATATGGTAGTTGCGAAAGTCCCTCAGCGCGGGCTCGTCTAGGATGGCCGGTAAGACAGACTTACTCCCGGCAGCCAGCGTCCGGAACAGCAGACATATGCCGATCCGACCGAAACTCTTCGACAATGGGTGTTCTCGAGAACAAGGCCCGCGCTCGACTGTTTTACAAGTACCTCTCGCGGGTCTACGACCGGGTGAACCCCTTCGTCTGGACCGAGGCGATGCGCGCCGACGCGCTCTCACTGCTCGAGTTCGAGGACGACATGACCGTCCTCGACGTCGGCAGCGGCACCGGCTTCGCGACCGAAGGGCTGCTCGAGCACGTCGACGAGGTCTACGCGATCGACCAGAGCGAACACCAGCTCGAACAGGCCTACGAGAAGTTCGGTAAACGTGCCCCACCAGTCCACTTCCACCGCGGCGACGCCGAGCGGTTGCCGTTCGCGACGGACACGTTCGACGTCGTCTGGTCCTCGGGGTCGATCGAATACTGGCCGACGCCGATCCTCGCGCTCCGGGAGTTCCGTCGCGTCCTCAAACCCGGCGGTCAGGTGCTGGTCGTCGGTCCGAACTACCCCGACAACCCGATTACGCAGCGCCTCGCCGACGCGATCATGCTCTTCTACGACGAGTACGAGGCCGATCGGATGTTCAAGACCGCCGGCTTCGAGGACGTGCAACACGCGTTCATGGGCCCACCGTACGATCCGGACGTCGCGATTACGACGATCGGTCGCGCACCCGAGTAACGCTCCGACGCTGTTTGCCTTCGCTCGAGCGCTCAGGTCGCCGTCGTCTCGAGTGTGGCCTCCAGTTTTCCGTCGACCGCGAGCGAGACGGTGACCGAATCGCCGGCAGAAATGCCGGGGCTGTTCGCTCCGGCGACGGACAACCCGGCGCGTTCTCCTGACGTCCACTCCGGATCGGCTCTCGCGTTGAACGGCCCGTCCGGTGTCCCGTCGAATCCGCTTGCGCCCACGAAGGGGACCGGTGGCTGCTGTGAGAGCTCCGTCCCGTTCACTGCGATCGTCACCGACAGGTCCTCGACGTCGATCGCGTCGCCCGCGACGTGATCGATCGTGATCGATGACCGATCCCCGTCGACCGCAAGTTCGAAGCTCGCAGTCGGTTCGGGGGACTCGAGCGCCAGCCCACTGACGCCGAGAGCGACGACAGCTGCCAGGCAGACGGTGAGCGCGAGTAAGACGAGGACACCGATGATCGGACTAACGGCACGTGTAGTACCCGACCGGTCGCGGTCACTCCCTGCGGTCACGTACCGCTTTGGCCGCCCCTTTTCGTATAAACCACTGCATCCTTCAGATCGTGGGCCGGCCTCCCCTGGCCCCGTCTTACCGCGTCACTGTCGCGGTGACGGTCCCGCTTTCCGTTTTCGCCTCGAGTTCGTGCGAGCCGAGAAGCGGGATGACCCATAGCGTTCCGTCGTCGCCAGTTCGACCGACTTCGACGCCGTCGAACGTGACGGTCGCGTCGACGGGCTTGTTGGTTTCTTGGTCTGTTACAGTGATTTCAACTGGCCCGGTCTTGGGTGTTCGGTTCATTGTCATGTTGAGCCCTTTCCCTGTCCGGGGTCCAAGAGATTCCTTGGGGAGCGATGGGGAGGAAATCTCCTGTACCTCTTGATAGACGTTTCCAGTCCCGGCGTCAAGATATATTTATAGACGGCCCTGACTATGGCTAATTTCAGTCCAGTAGTGGTTAGGACTGTTGTCTTGGAAGGGGGGTGAGCCGTGTTCATCCGCCCAAGGATAGAGTTCCATCGTACGTTGAAAGGCCTCTAAATCTTCGAACTGGTCAGTTGCCGTTTTGTCTCGGTTATCAAACCGTGTTGTCTCAACAACATAATCGTTTCCTTTCATCATCGAGAGTTGGTATCCCGTCTGGGACGTTGAGACAACAAGATCATAGTGTGCGTAATTTGTTGTCACTTCTGACAGACGATTCAGACTTTTCCGAATGGGGTGTCTGATGTGAATCTAATAAATTCTTATCCACACGTTTTTGCATTGGTGACATCGAGTAGCTCGATACTCGATCTGCCCTTTGATCTAAGTCCTCAAGCTGTTCCGAAAGCACCGCCGCTTCGTTGTGGTTTCGTAATAGCGTTTGTACCAGTTCTGCTGTTGGCATATCTCCTGCTGCATGCGCCCTCACCGCCTTTCGCTCACGCTGTTCGAGTTCGTTAGCACGTTGCATGAGCTGTTCGTATGCCGTTCGAAGTATCGCTGCTCTCTCCTCGTCGGTGGCGCTATCAAACTCGTCACCGACGATAGCATATTGCTCATGGTCGATTCGGAGGCTATCATCGGCACTGGCAAGTGCCATCCCGAGTCAGGGACGAGATTCGATATATTCGCTTCGCGGACTGCCCGTAAGCTGAAGTCGATTCGTCGAGTTGGTAACCTCATCTTGTACCAATCGCGGGGAAATATCTTGCTGAACGATCGTGTTAGTTTCGTCGCTCATCCCGCTAGTCGGCTTCCCGGCGGCGACGGTTGCCGCTGGCATCGAGAGGACGAGAAGAAACGCGAGGAGGGCAGGGGTCGCGTTGTTCATCGGACCACCGTACGTACTCTGATACAAAAACTGGTCGTCTATCGATGGGAGCGCAAAACTCGTCGTTTTAGGAGGATTCAGAGCTTCTGAGACCGTTCAGAGCCGCCGGTAACGTTTTATTTTTCGATGGAAAGGGTTTTTTCCCCCGGGAAACCACCCGTTGGTACGCATGCGGATTACCACTGCCGCCACACTTGCCCTCGCGGTCCTCCTCGCTACGACCACGCTGGGGGCAGTGGCCGCCACGCCGTCGGCTTCCCCGTCGCCGACGGTCGAGCGGTCCCCGTCAGCGTCGTCTCACCTCTCCCCAGCTCTCGAGCGATCTCACGCCGTCTCGCCCGCGTCGACTACGCCACCGCCGCTCGAGCGGCCCGCTACGTGGCAGGTGATCGAGATCCAGGTCGCCGAAGACGGAAACGCGAAGTGGACGGTCGAAAGCCGTTTTTTGATCGCCAATGATACCGACGAAGAGACGTTCAACGAGTACGCTGCGGCGGTCACGTCCGGCCAACGCGAGGCTCCCTATGATCGACAGCTATTCGCACAGTACGTGGCTCTCGCGTCCGAATCGACCGGTCGCGATATGTCGATCGAGAACGCCGGCTGGGACGAGTCTCGGATCGAACGACTCGAAACCGAGGCCGACGGATCGGCAGGCGACGACGAGGTCCGAGTCGGGATCATCTCCTACTCGTTTACGTGGACGAATTTCGCGACCGTCGACGGTGAGCGGATTCACGCCGGCGACGCTCTCACGACGCCAGATGGGCCGCTGATCCGGACGCTGAGCGACGGTCAGCGTCTCGTCATCGCACCGCCGGACAACTACGGCTTCGTCGACGCCCCGACTGGCACGGAAAACGGGGCGCTCGTCTGGGACGGACCACATCGCTTCGGCGCTGACGGACTCGAGATCACGATCCTTCGTGGTGCTGGTCCGGCCCCGTTTTCGGGCTGGAGCTTGCTGATCGGGGGGTTCATTGCGCTGACCGTTCTCGTCGGTGCTGGGAGCTATTTCCTCGCGCGGCGGGGGGTCACAATCGATCGGTCCCTTCCGTCCGATCGGATTCCATCGTTCGGATTCCTCGAGGCGATCGGCCTCGCGGAACGGTTCGGTGACCGCGCGGACGCCGGCGAAGATCGCCGCCGTACTACGGCCGAGGGCGACGGCGGAACAGAGACGGTTCCGAGCACGACGATCGAGTCGCCCCCTCCGGAGCGGTCCGAGACCGGAACTCAGCTCGAGTTCGAGGAAGCTGCCGACGACGGGATCGATCCGGAGCTGTTGAGCGACGAGGAACGCGTCCTCCGTCTCCTCAAGCAAAACGGCGGCCGGATGAAGCAGGCGTCGATCGTCTCCGAGACCGGCTGGTCGAACGCCAAGGTCTCACAGCTCCTCTCGAAGATGGACGACGACGACGAGATCGAAAAGCTCCGGATCGGGCGGGAGAATCTCATCACGCTGCCGGGAGTCGACCCGACCGCGGTCGACTGATCTCGGCGGCCTCGCGTGTGGGCGGCCGGACAGCTCAGTTTTCCGTGGCCGTGGTCCCGTCACCGTCGGCAGTCGCGCCGTCGGAACCGGCGTTTGGATCGTACTGGATCTCCGTTCCCACGGCGTCGTAGATATCGTCCCAGTCCTTGTCCTCGTCCATCAGGAAGACCTCGACGGTCAGCGGGCCCGAGCCGAACTCCTCGATCCCGGCCGGTCGGACGTCGATGTGGAACGTGCCGTTGTCTGTCATTCGAACCTCGCCTGTGCGCTCGACGATCTTCTGTTCGTCCTCGTTGATCTTGACGAAGAAGTACGGCTCGCCCACCACGTCGCCGTGTTCCGGCGGATCGACGTTCTCCATGCTCGTATTGGCGACGACCTCGAGGTTGAACTTCGAATAGCCGTCAGTACCGTTTTCGGGTGTTTTGTCGACGAACCGGACGCTCTCGATCCGATCCTGATGCTTGTGCTCGAGGGGGCGATTCGGTTCCTCGGGTGGGGACCAGGTCGCGTTCGCAGTGTCGTCACCGTCGTCTGCGCCCCCTCCATCACCGTCGCTTGCGTTCGACGCCGTCCCGTCCGCTGGGTCGGTTTCGCCTGACGTCTCGTTCGAGTCACCGTCACCGAGGGGTTCGGTTTTTTCGCTGTCAGTTTCGTTCGGCGACGTGTCCGCCTGTGATCCCCCGAAGGCGCTGCACCCCGAGAGGATCACGAGCAGTGCGACCGCGACGATAGCGGCGTTTCTGAATTGCATCGTAGCCCCTCCTTCCGAGACGGTCGCCATTATTACAGCCTCGATAAGCGGCCCGTCGACGTTCGGCGACACATGGGGTACAAATGGCACTACTGCGGTCGTTTCCTCTTGTTTCACGCTGCGGGACGATTACTAAGGGATGCTAAAGCGACGAAGACGAACCCGTTCCGCCCTGCGGTCGCTCGCGGCGGCTACGCCAACGGCGTCCGCTCGACGACCTGGCCGTCGTAGGTCGGGTACTGCTCGACGATTTCCCCCTCCTCGAGGTCGCCTTCTTCGATCATCTCCTCTAAGAGCCACCAGGCGACTTCGACGTGCTCCGTTTTGACGGTGTAGAACTCCTCTGGGACGCCGAGCGCCTCGAAGCGGTCGGGGTCGGCGTACGTTTTGCCGTAGACGAGCGTGCCGTCGTCGGTGACGTCGTCGAACTCCCGGCGCACGTTGCGGGCCATGCGCTTGAGACGACGGCGGTGCTGGGCCGCGTCCTTGAAGACGGACGTACAGAAGTAGACCCGCTCGTGGTCGCCCATCACGTCGAGGATATCCTCGCGCGAGCCCTCGACGGCGCTCATGTGGTCTTCCTTGAGCTCGAAGCCCTGCTCCTGCATCCGCCGGTAGTTGCCCTGGGACATCTCGAACTCGTTGACGTTACAGAACTCCGCCGCGCCCTCGTCCAGAAACTCGAGGAACTCCGCTTCGGCGCGGATGCCGGGAATCTCGAACGCGGGGGTCAGTCCCTCTTCGCGGGCGATATAGAGGATATCCTCCCATTCGGTGCCGTGGAGATCGCCCCACTGCTCGTAGGGCGGATGGAATCGAATCTCGTCGAGGCCGGCTTCCGAAAGGCGGCGCATGTTCTCGCGACCGCCGGTGATGCCGGTGTAAAGGTGGGTGTGGTGGTCCTCGCCGAATTCGTCTTTCAGGAGCTCGAGGTAGTGGCAGGTCCGATCGAGCGCCTCCTGGGGCTCGCCGCCGGTGATCGAGGTGCCCAGCGCGTCCATCCGCTTGGCCTCGGTGAGGACGTCCTCGTCGCTTTCGACGAGCCGTTCGTTCGCGTAGATGTCGGTGACGTTCTTGCGGTTCTCGCCGAGCGGGCAGTAAAAGCAGTCGCGCTGGTCGCAGTAACCGTAGACAAAGAGGACCATCTTGCCGCCTTTCGCGCACTGCTCACAGCCCTTCGAGATCATTCGAGAGAGCATACCCGGCCGAGCCTCAAAAGCCGTGCGAAACGGGTCGGACCGTAGCGAGCGGAACGATGACGTGTCGCAGCCACATTCTTATTATATTGTGGTACCTTACGGTCGCCCATCGAATGCCCCCCGGGATCCACGTTCTCTGCGTCGATGACGACCCGGACGCCCGCGAACTGCTGGCGACCGTTCTCGAGCGGACCAGCGACGATATCGACGCGACGACCGCAAATAGCGCGGCCGAGGGGCTTGCAGTGCTCGACGACGACGCGACGGTCGACTGCATCGTCAGCGATTACGATATACCCGAAATGAACGGTCTCGAGTTCCTCGACGCGGCTCGTGCGCGGGATCCCGAGATTCCCTTTCTCCTGGTTACCGGGAAAGACCCCGCAGCGATCGCGAGCGAGGCGCTCGCGGCCGGCGTCACCGACTACTGTCGGAAAGGGGGGACCGCCCAGTACGAACTGATCGCCCACCGAATCGAACGCGCCGTCGAACAGCGCAACGCGGAACGGGAACTGCGCGAATCCGAGCGTGAGCTCGCGCGGCTCGAGCAGATCGTAGACCTCGCGCCGACCGCGCTGTTCATTCTCGACGCCGACGCGACGATCGTCTGGTGTAACGCCGAGTTCGCCGACGCGTTCACCGAGGAGCGTGCGGAACTGGTCGGAATGGCGTTCCCCGAACTCGTCGAACGGGGCTACTACGACGAACGCGTGACCACCAGATACGCCGACGAGGTCCGAGGGCTGCTCTCCTCGCACACCGACCGTGACCGCGCGAAGTACCAGGTTCAGTTCCGCTCGCCCGACGGCGGGGTGTTAACTCACGACGTTCACACGGAACTCCTCCCGCTCGACGACGGTGCGTTCACCGGCACGATACACGCCATCCGTGATGTTACCCGCCGGCGTCGCTACCGGCGCGAACTCGAGCGCCAGAACGAGCGGTTAGAAGAGTTCGCAACCGTCGTTTCGCACGATCTCCGTAATCCACTGAACGTCGCGCAGGGCCACCTCGAGCGGCTCGAGAGCTCCCTGTCCGAGCAGTCGTCCGACGGGAGCGGGGACGGATACGATGGCGACGCCGAGGGTGTACTTCGGGCGTCCGTCGGGCCGCTTCGCCGCGCGTTCGAGCGAATGGACGAACTGATCGAGGACCTCCTCTCGCTCGCTCGCCACGGCCGATCCGTCGACGACCCCGAACCGGTCGACCTTCCGTCGCTCGTCCGCGAGGCCTGGGACGTCGTCGACACTGCCGATGCGACCCTCGACTGTTCGGTCGACGGAACGATCAGCGCCGACGCGGGCCGTGTGAAGGCGCTGTTCGAGAACCTCTTCCGGAACGCGATCGAACACGGTGGCTCGGATGTCACCGTCACTGTCGGACCACTCGAGGCCGGCGTCGAGGACCATCCGTCGAAGACCGGGTTTTACGTCGCCGACGACGGCCCGGGACTCGAGGCCGACGCCGACGAAATATTCGAGTTTGGCCGGACGACCGCGGCAGACGGCACCGGGTTCGGCTTGGCGATCGTCGAGGGGGTCGCCGAGGCACACGGCTGGACCGTCACCGCTTACAGCGACGAAAGCGGTACCCGATTCGAGGTGCGTGGCGTGACCGTTCCGCGAGACGTTTCACAATCTCGAGACTCGGCGTAGCGACGCAGTTCAGTGTTCAACGAGGCTATCGACGGTGCAACGCCGCCGGCCCACATTGGCCTATAGACTTAATTGGTCCGACTCCTACATATCTCCCGTATCGATGGTAGACTCATTTCGAGTCCTCTGGGTCGGTGACAGTCAGGAACCGACCCTGCGGGCGCTCGACCGCGGGTCCGATGGGGTCACCGTAACGTCTCTCTCTCTACGCCGGCCGAGGCGATATCCCGTCTCGAGCAGGACGAGATCGATTGCGTCATCACCGGGATCGAATCGAGCGGCGCGGCCGAGATGGACGGCGTCGAGTTTTGTCGGACCGTCCGCGATCGCGCGCCGTCCTTGCCGCTGATCGTCTGCGTCGATGAGGCCGGCGACGGCGCCGAGGAAGCGATCGAAGCCGGCGCGACCGACCTCCATACGCTCTCGAGCGGGAGCGAGGGAGCCGAACTACTGGCCAGTCGCATCGAACTCGCCGTCTGCCGCGACCGAGCCGAGACGGAAGGCAATCGAGATGCAGCCGATGCGACGGCTGATCGGTCCGATGACGGCGCTGCGGTCGATGCGCGAGAGTCATCGCTCGTCGAGACCGAACTCACCTCCGTCACCGAACTCGACCGCTACCGGTCGTTCGTCGATCGGGTCGCCGATCCGATGTACGTGCTCGACGAGCAGGGACGCTGTATCGTCGTCAACGACGCGCTCCTCGAGTACACCGGCTACGAACGGGACCAGATCGAGGGGCGACAGGTCGGCGAGTTCATTAGCGATCCCGCATACGAGACCGCGACGACGACGATCGAGCGTCTCTACGAACAGAACGACAGCAGCCGAGACGCATTCGAGGTGCCGATCCGAGCGGCCGACGGTGAGACGCGGATCGGCGAAGCCCACATCACGGTTATCACGACCGATTCGGGCGACTACGCCGGTTCCGTCGGCGTCATTCGAGACATCACCGAACGCAAGGAACGCCTTCGAGAGCTCGGCCAGTACAAGGCGATCGTCGAGATTGCGCCGATCGGCCTCCTCGTCGTCGACGAGGACGGCCATATCATCTGGCACAACGAGGAGTTCACGGACGATCTCGGTATCACCGACAGGGTCCTCGTCGGAACGGATTTCGCGAACCTCCAGACGGAGGGATACTTCCCGAACGCCACTCTCGAGAACTATCTCGAGCGGGTGCGACACCTGCTCTCCTCGGAAAACGACGACGATCAGGTCGCCTACGAGGAGGAGTGGGTCGGCGACGACGGCGAACGCGGCATTACCGAGGTCAACATGGGGCTGTTGCCCCTCGAGGACGGCGAGTTCGCTGGCACCGTCTACGCGTTCCGAAACGTAACCGACCGGATCACGTACCGGGAGGAACTCGAGCGCCAGAACGAGCGCCTCGAGAAATTCGCCAGCCTCGTTAGCCACGATCTGCGTAATCCGCTGAACGTCGCGCAGGGGCATCTCGACCTGCTCGAAACGAAGTGTGACGACGAGTCGATCGACGAGACGCGGTGGGCGGTCAACCGCATGGAGGAACTCATCGACGACCTCCTCGCGCTCGCTCGGTACGGGCGGACGGTCGCCGACCGCGAACAGATCGAACTCGCGGAGCTCGCCGAAGTGGCCTGGGCCGGGGTCGACACAGCAGACGCGACCATGATAGCGAACCTCGAGGGGACGATCACCGCCCACAAGGGACGCGTCCGGGAACTCCTCGAGAACCTCTTTCGAAACGCAATCGATCACGGTGGTGAGGACGTCACCGTCACGGTCGGTCAGTTCGATCTCGAGTCCGAACAGGCCGGATTCTTCGTCGAGGACGACGGCTCGGGGCTACCGGACAGCGACGATATCTTCGAGTTCGGCCACACGACGGCCGACGACGGTACCGGACTCGGGCTGGGCATCGTGACCGAGATCGCCGACGCACACGGCTGGGGTATTAGCGCGTACAGCGGAGACGACGGTGGTGCCCGCTTCGAGATCCGCGGCGTCACCATCCTCGACGGGGAACAACCGACCGGCTAACGGTGGCCCGGGAATTCGATCCAGCGTCGGCTCGTCTGCGTCGGACCTATTCCCGTCGGCTCTCTCGAGACCGTTCGCGGCGTTCTTTCTCCCCCAGAAGACGGAAATACCTCGCGGTCGAACGTTCGACCGATGCTGCTGGTCCTCTGTGTCGACCTCGACGACGACCTCGGCCGGAAGACCGGGTTTTCGACGCCGGTCATCGGTCGCGCCCCCGTCGAGGAGGCGGCCGTCGCCCTCGCGACCGCGGATCCGGAGGACTCGGACCTCAACGTCATCTTTCAAGGGTTACACATCTACGACGACCTCGCCGAACGCGATGAGAGCGTCGAGGTTGCCGTCGTCACCGGGAACGACGAGGGCGACGTGAGCGCCAACCGCGAGGTCGGCGACGAGGTCGACACCGTCCTCGCGAGCCTCTCGACCGCGGAAGACGTCACTGCGCTGGTCGTCACCGACGGCGCACAGGACGAATCCGTCATCCCCATCATCCGCTCGCGGGTCCCCATCGACGGCGTCCGACGAGTCGTCGTCCGGCAGGCCCAGAACCTGGAGTCGATGTACTACACGATCAAGCAAGTACTGGACGACCCCGAAACGCGCGGAACGGTGCTCATCCCGCTTGGTATCCTCCTGTTGATCTACCCGCTCGCGCTGATCGGGACCGTGTTGAACATGCCGGGAATCGTCCTCGGGACGACGTCCGCGCTGCTCGGCTTCTATCTCATCTCGCGCGGACTCGGCCTCGGCGACCGGCTGGACGCAGCCGTCGAACGCAGTCGCCGCTCGCTGTACGCCGGCCGGACGACGCTGCTCGCGTACGTCGTCGCCGCCGCCCTGTTCGTCCTCGGCGGCGTCAGCGGAGTCGACACCCTCGAGGGAGTGCAGCGATCGACAGCCGGCGATGTGGGGGTTCCCGTTATGCTCGCCGCTCTCGTCTACGGCTCGGTCCACTGGTTCGCCGCCGCCGGCCTCACGACCAGCCTCGGCCAGATCACCGACGAGTACATCGCCGGCTCGCTCGAGTGGCGCTACCTCAACGCGCCCTTCTACGTGCTCTCGATCGCGGCCGTTCTTCACGCGGTGAGCGCCTTTTTCCTGGACGAGGTCGGCATCACCTACCTCGCGGCGGCGCTGACGGCGGGGACGCTGCTCGGCATCGTGAGCACGCTCACCTTCGCCGTCGCGGAGTCTCGATTTTCCGATGCGGATCGGGAGGACGGGACGCGAGGGGCCGAACGAGTCTGACCGACCTACCGATCGCGCTCGACGACGAACTCCGCCAGCTCGAGCAGATAATTCCGGGCCTCGGCATCGGCGACGTCGACCCGATCGAGGGCATCGATGGCCCGGTCGGCCTCTGCTCTGGCGTGGGCGTTCGCTTCCTCGGGTGAGAGATCGGTCACCTGGACGACCGACGGGCGCTCGAGGGCGGCGTCGTGGCCGGTCGGCTTGCCGAGTTCCTCGGGATCTGCGACGGCATCTAACACGTCGTCTCTGATCTGGAAGGCGATACCGACGCGTTCGGCGTACTCCCCCAGCGCGTCGACGGTGGTGGGATCGGAGTCGGCGGCGATCGCGCCGAGTTCGGCCGCGGCGCGAAACAGTGCGCCGGTCTTGCGGCGAGCCAGCGTCATGTACTCCGCTTCGTTTGCGGGTTCGGCCGAGAGTTCGGTCGCTTCGCCGACGCCGAGTTCGACCATCGCGTCGGCGACGACGCGGGTGGCGTCCGGATCGGCAGAAAAGAGTGCGAACGCTTCTCCCAGAAGGCCGTCGCTGGTGATGATCGCCGGCCCGTAGCCGAACTCGGCCCAGGCGCTGGTCGTCCCGCGGCGGAGTTCCGAGCGATCGATGATGTCGTCGACGACCAGCGACGCGGTGTGAACGAGTTCGATCCCGACGCCGAATTCGACCGCGTCCTCGGCCCGCCCACCGACCGTCTCGCAGGCCAACAGCGTCACCATCGGCCGAACGCGCTTCCCCCCGGAGAGCGCGGCGTGACGAACTTCCTCGGAGAGCGTCTCGGGTTCGACTCCCTCGACGACTTCGACGAGACGCTCCTCGATCAGCGCCCGTCGGCGCTCCAGCAGTTCCATCACCCGGGCTTAGGATGGGGTAGAAAAGTAGCTAACGGATCGTTCACGGGACACGCGAGAACGGCGGCGGGGCTGCGTTCGATGACGCGAGAAGCCGACGCCGAGCGAACTCCCGTCCCGGTTCGTTACGTCCGCCGGGAGAGCAGGTGCGCGCCCGCTACGGTCACGATCGGGATGGCAGCGAACACGGCGGCGAACGCGAACTGGCCGTCGAAGAACGCCATCGACGCGCCGATCGCACTGATGGCCACGAACGCGACCGTCACCAGCCCGAAGACGTCGTCTTTTACCATCCGTTCGAGGAGACTCCGCTCGTCCGTCTCGACCTGCTCGTGGAGATCCTCGATCTCGAGGTGGAGGGTCTTGAGATCCGACTCGAGCTTGCCGTTGATCCCGTCGACTCGTGCTTCGATCTCGTCGACGCTCGATTCGACGTCGGCGACGGTCGACTCGAGATCGGAATCCGAATCGACGGCCGTCTCGACCGTCTCGAGGCTCGTCGAGAGCGTTTCCAGTCGCTGCTGCTGGGCATCGACGTCCGAGCGAAGTTCCGCGACGGACGGTTCCAGGGCCTCGGCTGTCGCTTCGACGGCCTCGAGCTGGCGACGAGTTTGGGTCAGCTCCGACCGGAGCGCTCTCACCGATTCCGCGGTGGCGGCCTCCCCTTCGAGCGCCTCGATGATCGTTCGAAGTTCCGTCACCGTCTCCGCGACCTCGTCCAGTCTGTCCGGGTCCGCCGCGTCGTCGGGCTTCGCAGCGATCCGCGTTTCGACCGCGTCGATCCGTTCCCGCACTGCCTCGACCTCGTCGTGAATCTCTCCCGTCTCTTCTCGGAGTTCCTCGCGGACAGAACGGACCGTTTCGTCCGTCGATTCGACCGACCGTTCCAGCTCGGGAATGGTCCCGCGAACCTCCGTCAGCCCGGCGTCGAGCGTCGACAGGTCGGCGCGGACCTCGTCGAGGCGCGTCTCGAGGCGGTCCTCGAGTGCAGCGAGGGTCTCGTCCGATGCCTGGCTCTGGGCGTCGTACTGGTCGAGCCGTTCGAGTCGGGCGGAAACGGCGGTCTCGAGGTCCTCGACCGTCTTGATGATCATCGGGACCGCTTCCTCGAGTTCCCGCAGCCGGTCCGCGTCGGCCAGCCCCGCGGTCGCCGCGTCCAGTTCCGATTCGTCGACCGCAGCCTCGGAGAGCGACTCGAGGTCCTCGGACAGCGATTCGACGTCGGCCGCCAGCGACTCGAGGTCGTCCTCGGCCGCCGATGCGTCGATCGACGACACGGTCTCCGAGAGCGATCGCAGTTCGGTCTCCAGCTCGTCGACGGACTCCCGCGTCGCCCGTTCGGAGACGCGCGCCTCGAGGTCCTCGATCGAATCGGTCAGGCTCTCGAAGCGCGCTTCGAAGCTGTCCAGTTCGTCGTCGACCGAGCTCTCCCGGGACGCCCTCTCCGCTCGGTCCGCCTCGAGCGATTCGAGCTCCGCGGACAGCGACTCGACGTCGGCTTCGAGTTCCTCGACGGTCGCCGCGTCGACGGCGACTGCGTCGTCGTCCGTCCCCTCGAGTGCCGTCTCGAGTTCCTGGACCGTGGTATCGACGTCGTCGACCACGGCCGTGAGCGCGTCCAGCTGGGCGTCGACGTACTCCCGCTTCGCCCGTTCGGTGATCCGGTCCTCGAGGTCGTCGATCCGGTCTCCGATCGGCTGCTCCGCCGTGGGCTCTCCAACGGTTTCGCCGCCTGAATCCGCGACGGCTTCGTCGCCCGGCTCTTCCGTCGGATCCGAAACGGTTCCGCCGTCGGTCATCACTCGTCGCGCATCGGAGCTCCCCGTCGAGGTCTCGTCCGCCCACGCCCCTCCGCGTCCCGTTTCGTGTTCGCACGCCATCGGATCCGGCGCGTGTCCAGCATCGACGGTCGCCCCGCGAGTACATCGCACGACGACGAGTTGGCGACGGCCCCTGTTCCCCCCGAACGTGATACGCCTCACCACTTTCATGTCGGTACCAATTCGCATTCTCATCATAATTAACGTGCAGTTATTTGGATTTTACGTATAGTTATCAACGTATTAGATCGACGGTGCTGGCTCGAGCACGTTCCGGTCGTGTCCGCGGAGCCAGCAGCGACGGTGGCCGGTCACGCTGGGCCGAGCCTGCTCTCGCCGCGCCGCTCGGGGGGGTTACGACCGTTCCTGCTCGCGGCCCGAAGCGCCACGTTCGCAGGGCTCACGGGACCGCCGGTCTCACGCTCGCGAAAAAAGTTAGATCAAAAAGGCCGCTCGCGTTGCTCGCTCGCGGGACGGTTACTGGAACTCTTCGATGAGTTCGGGGACGACGTCGAAGAGGTCGTCGTGGATCGCGTAGTCGGCGATGTCCATGATCGGTGCGTTGGGGTCCGTGTTGATCGCGACGATCGTGTCGGAGCCCTTCATCCCGGCGACGTGCTGGACCGCGCCGGAGATACCGATCGCGATGTAGACGTCGGGCGTGACGACCTTCCCGGACTGGCCGACCTGCCGGTTCTTGGGCAGCCAGCCGTTGTCGACGATCGGTCGGGACGAGGATAGCGTCGCGCCGAGCGCGTCGGCCAGATCCCGAATGAGGTCGAGGTTCTCCTCTTCCTCGATCCCGCGGCCGATGGAGACCAGCAGGTCCGCTTCGCTGATGTCGACGTCGCCGCCGCCGACTTCCTCGAAGCCGGTCACGGTGGTGCCGATCGCGTCCTCATCGATGTCGGCGTCGAACGCTTCGATAGCGGCGTCACCGGTGCCCTCGGCGGCGGGCCACTCGGCACCGCGGATCGTGACGACCGCGTCGCCCTCGAGTTCGTTGGTGGTCTCGACCTTGCCACCGTACATCTCGCGGGTCGCGATGAGCGTCTCGCCGTCGGTCTCGAGGCCGACCGTGTCGGTGACGATCGGGAGGTCGAGCTCGTTGGCGATGGCGGGAGCGTAGTCGAGGCCGTTGACGCTGTTTGGGGTCACCACGTACTGCGGGGCGAGCTCGTCGTAGAGCTGGGTGACCGCCTGCGAGTAGACGTCGTGGTTGAACTCCTCACTGTGGGAAACGGTGTGGACTGCGTCGACGCCCTCGCGGTTGAGTTTCTCGGCGAAGTCGTCGACGGTGCCGCTGACGACCGCGATGTGGAGGTCGCCGCCGGTCTCGTCGGCGAGTTCGCGGCCAGCGGTGACGAGCTCGTAACTCACGTCGCGCAGTTCGCCGCGGCGGTGGTCCGCGACTGCGAGGACGTCGCTCATTGTGCCACCCCCTTGTCGCGAAGCAGTTCACCGAGCTCCGACGCGGTCTCGTCGGCACTGCCCTCCCAGACGGTGACGTCGCTCTCGCTTTCGGGCTCGTACATGTCAGTCAGCTCGAGGTCGGCCTCGATCGCGCTTTCGTCGACGCCGATGTCGGCGAGGCTCTGCACGTCGAGTTCCTTGCGCTGGGCCTGGCGGATACCCCGGAGGCTGGCGTAGCGGGGCTCGTTGATCCCGGTCTGGATCGTCAGCACCGCGGGGAGTTCGATCTCGGTCAGCTCCTCGACGCCGCCCTCGAGCTCGCGCCGGACGGAGGCGGTCCCGTCGTCGAGGTCGTGGTCGAGGTGGTTGACGACGGCACCCCACTGGAAGCCGACGTTCTCGGCGACGGAGACACCGGTCGCGGCGAAGCTGTCGTCGCCGGCCTGGACGCCGCTGAGCACGAGGTCGGGGTCCTCGGCCTCGACGACAGCGCTCAGGATCTCGGTCTTTGCGCCGACGTCGAGGAGATCGACGCCCTCGAGGGAGTCGTCCCAGACGCGGACGGCGCGGTCGGCACCCTTCGCGAGGGCCTGGCGGATTGTCTGTTCGCAGTCCTCGGGACCGATCGTGACGGTGACGACCTCGTCAGCGATGCCGTCTTCCTGAAGCTGGACGGCTTCTTCGATTGCGTAGTCGTCCCACTCGTTGAGATCGGCACCGAGGTACTGGTCTGCGATCTCTGTACCCTGGATTTCGAACTCGTCTTCGACGGTCGCAACCTCTTTGACCGTAACGAGAATTTTCATCAGGTCCCACTGCGATGCCCATACCGTAAACCTTTTCGAAACGGCCCGTCCTGTAGAAGTCGTTCAGTTACCATATTTCAGCCGTTATTTTACCGGCGTTACGGCTGGTGTCTGTCCGGTCGGCTTTCGCTACCAGCGTTTCACGGCATTCGTGCAGAATACGGAAGACGGAAACGGTTTAACGCCACCGCTAGTAGTACGGAGCATGGCAGACTGTCCACTCGCTGACGACTGTCCGAGCTTCTCCGAACGGATCTCGGGGATGGGGTGTCAACACTACGGTGACCGGGGTGGAAAGGAGTGGTGTAACCACTACAACCAGCCGATCGACGACCTCAAGACGCAACCGGTCAAACCCGGCGAGGAAGTCGTCATCGACGTCGTCGATATGCACGAAAGCGGTGCCGGCGTCGGCCGGACCGAGGACGGGTTCATCGTGATGGTCGACGGCGTTCTACCGGAGGCCCGCGCTCGAGTCAAAATCACGCGGGTTCACAGTAACCACGCGCGGGCAGAAGAACTGGAGCTCCTGCCGATGGACCCCGACGAGGACGAGCCGGAGGACTCGGAGGAGTCGGACGAGACAGCGGAAGCCGTCGACGCCGAGGACGACACTGACTCGAGCGATGGCGGCAGCCCGGCGCGCGAGCGCCTCGGCAGCCGGGAGAATTTCTGGGGCTCCTGAACCCGGCGCTTGCAGTGGACAGTCGGCGGGAGCGTTCGTACGTGCGTCGTTCTCGCCTCGCGCTTTGCGACCGGTTTTCCAAGCTCTCGCGCCGTCTTTGCGTGTTCAGTTCACGTCGTTCGTAACGTTCCGCTTCAGACAACGTTTTCTCGCTCCCCATGAGACGTGGGTGCATGGAACGCATCTCGCTATCGAATTCGGCGTTCGAGGGTGACAACAATGCCTACCTTTTCGCAGACGGTGCGGAGACGATCCTGATCGACACCGGCGACTGGATGGCCACGACTCGCGAGCAGCTCGAGGCGGCGCTTTCCGATCGCGGTCTGGAATTTGCCGACGTCGACCGTATCTTCCTCACCCACTGGCACCACGATCACTGCGGGCTGGCGGGCGAGATTCAGGCTGAAAGCGGGGCCGACGTGTACGCCCACGCCGACGACGCAGCGCTGATCGAAGGTGGCGAGGACGCCTGGGACGCCATGCACGACCGACAGAAGCGCTACTTCGAAGAGTGGGGGATGCCCGAAGACCAACAGGAGGTGCTACTCGAGCGGATGGCCGACGGCGACACGACGGTCGAAACGCCGACCGTCACGACTTTCGAGGACGGCGAGACGTTCTCGGTCGGCGATACCGAACTGACGGTCGTCCACACCCCCGGCCACGCGGCCGGCCTCACGATGTACGAGGCGACGATCGACGGTGAACGACTGGTCTTCTCCGGTGATACGCTGCTGCCGGTCTACACGCCCAACGTCGGCGGTGCGGACGTCCGGGTCGACCGGCCGCTCGAGAAGTACCTCCGGGCGCTGGCAGGGATCGTCGAGGCAGACTACGACCGCGCGTGGCCCGGCCACCGCGATCCGATCGACGACCCGGCCGACCGCGCCCAGCACATCATCGACCACCACGAGGAGCGTTCCTGGCGGGTCCTCGACGCTCTCGATCGGAAGGGGCCGTGCGACACGTGGACGGTCAGTGCGGATCTGTTCGGCGACCTCGACGGCATCCACATCCTCCACGGTCCCGGCGAATCCTACGCGCACCTCGAGCACCTGGAGCGCGAGGGGACCGTCGTTCGCGACGGCACCGAGTATCGGCTGGCCGACGGCGTCGCCGACGAACTCGCCGCGACCGACGGAGAGCGCTGGCCGCTCGAGTACTGACGATCTCAACGACGGGACGAACGTGCCGATCGACGCCCGTTCAATACCGAGAAGTATTTACTCGAACCCGAGTTAGTGATGAGTATGATGTGGCAAGATATCGTCTTCCTCGCCGGCAGCACTCTTTCGATCGTCTTCCTCGCGCCGACGGCGCGCGACGCGACAGCCCGGATCCCGCTCGGCTCGAGCGTGCCGTCGATGAGCATCGGCGCGATTTACGCGTTCACGTACGCGACGATGGGATTGACCTTCTCGGCGGTCGGCTCGCTCGGCGTCGCGGCCATGTGGTCGCTGATCGTCTGCTACCGCTCGCCCGGTCCCCACGACGGTCCCGCGAACACCGTTCGATTCGTCCGCGCGTCGGTTCGGCAACTCCGCGAGTCCGTCCTCGAGAGACCCACCGAATCCGACCCCGAATCGGTCGCGACCGGCCAGCCGGCCGACTGATCGACGACTGCCCTCTTCTCTCGCTCGCTGACCGTCTACAGCGACCGAGCCGAAGCCCACCGCTGGCTCGTTCCGGTATCGTTCGGTGCCGGGACCGTGGAAGCTTTCATCCCGCCAGTTCTAGCTGTTACTATGCGCGTGCGAGTCTGCGGTGTGGGGGTGGGGGAGGCGTGATCGACGACGTCGAGGAACTCCTCGAGGAGATCGGTTTCGAGGCCGAGACCAGCGTGTTGACCCACCGTCAGGCGCAGGTCCTCGCGTTGCGCGAACGCGGTGTCTCGCAGGCTGACATCGCGCAGGCGCTCGGTACCTCGCGAGCGAACGTCTCCTCGGTCGAGTCCAGCGCCCGCGAGAACGTCGCCAAAGCCCGCGAGACGGTCGCGTTCGCGGAGGCGCTTCGCGCGCCGGTTCGGGTCCGCGTCCCCGCCGGGACCGACCTCTACGACGTTCCCCAGATGGTCTACGACGCCTGCGACGAGGCCGGCGTCAAGGTCGATCACACCGCACCGGATCTGATGAAAGTCGTCAGCGACGCCGCCGGGGCCGCGGTCTCGGGTCGACAGGTGTCGACGCCGCTGATCGTCGGTGTGACGTCGGAGGGAATGGTTCGCGTTCGTCATCAGGACTGACCGGCGAACGCGTTTCCGTCGTCTGCCGCGTCTCGTCCCGCCGCCGTCCGTGGCGCTCAGTCCGACGTTGCCGTGTGGTAGACGGCGCTCCCCGCGACGAGTGCGATGACCAGCCCCGCACCCGCGCCGATAGAGAGGCCCGTCCCGACGTCGCCACCCATGACGGACGCCATAACGATCCCCCACCCGGAACCGATGGCGACGCCGACGCCGATTCCGGCGCCGATCGCTCTCGACCGGCGTGAGTCGTCCGTTTTGCTCATCTCCGTCTAGATGGATACCGATCGCGAATCAACGTTTGGATCGTCACCGCCTCGGCGAACCGACCGGTCGTCCTGTTTTCCGTCGATCGTCTGCCGACTCCCCGAGAGATTTGTACGCTCCCGGTGTCGTCTCACGTATGGAGTTCGATCTCGACGGCAATTCGGCACTGGTGACCGCCGCCTCGAGCGGCCTCGGGTTCGCGAGCGCGCAGGCGCTCGCCGAAGAAGGCGCGAACGTCGCGATTTGCGGCCGCGACGAGGATCGGCTCGAGTCGGCCCGCGAGGATCTCGCCGAGACGGGACCGGGCGACGTCCTCGCCGTACAGGCGGACCTGACGGATCCCGACGACGTCTCGCACCTCGTGCGCCAGACGGTCGACGCCTTCGGCGGGCTCGATCACGTCGTCACTTCCTCGGGCGGGCCGCCGAGCACGACATTCCTCGAGACCGACGAGCAGGACTGGTATCAGGCCTACGACCTGCTGGTGATGAGCGTCGTCTGGACGATCGAGGAAAGTTACGAGCACCTGCTCGACTCCGAATACGGAACGATCACCTGCATCACCTCGCGATCGGTTCGGGAAGTCGTGGACGGCCTCCTGCTCTCGAACTCCGTGCGCCGGGGCGTGATCGGGCTCGTCAAGACGGTCTCGCGGGAGTTCGCCCCCGAAATCCGTGCCAACGCGGTTCTGCCGGGGACCATCGAGACGGCTCGAATCGAGGAACTCGTCGAGGCCGGCGTCGAACGCGGCACGTACGACGACTACGAGGGGGGGCTGGCAGCGATGGCGAGCGACATCCCGATGGAACGCATCGGCGAGCCCCGCGAACTCGGCGACGTCGTCGCCTTCCTCTCGAGTCCGCGCTCGAGTTTCGTCAACGGGGTCGAGGTACCGATCGACGGCGGACTCATGCGGAGTTGACGAGTTTCGAACCGTAACCCTCTCCGTTCCCCTCCGGCGAGTGGGGCTGTGTACGGTCGGGTGCAATTCGCTGGCTACGTCGCATTGCTGCTGACGCCGGCTGCGTTGCTCTTCGGTGCCGTTCGTGCGCCGGCGAACCAACTGCTCGGAACGGGTAGCGTCCCGCTCGGAATCGTCCTCGCCGGAACCGTCGTCGCCGCGACGGAGCGCCGGCGGCTCGCGCCGTTCGACGCGCCCGGCTTCGATCGGACGGACGCCGTCGACGCCCTGGCAGTCGCGGCCGGTGCTGTCGGTACGTACGCGCTGAGCATCGACGCCGGGCTCGGTCCGGTGCTCGCCTCTGCGTTCGTCGGGTTAGTCGCCGGGTTCGCCGTGCCGCGGGTCGACGGCCCGGTCTACTGCGGCTCGTTCGTCGGAATGGCCTCGCCGGCCGTATTCTCGTCGCTCGAGCCTGTCGCGCTGGCGGGACTGATCGCCGGGCTCGCGTTCGTCGCGACGGCGGAGTCGTTCGGCGGCTTCGGCGGCAAGTACGGCACGCTCGCGCTGTTCGGCTGCGCTGCGACGGTGGCGCTGACTGGTGCTGACTACGCCGCCGGGAGCGCACTCAGGTGGGTCCTCGCCCCCGAAATCGTTCTGACGGCGACCGTCGCTGCAGTCGCGACGGTCGCCCTCCGCCGCGCCGGCGCGAGTTCGGTCGTCGCCTCCGCGGCGGTCGGCGTCGTCGCCGGCGTCGCGTTCCCCCTCGCCCTGCCGGCGCTGGGGTCGACGCTAGCCGCTGTCGCCTTCTGCGCTTCGTTCGTCGGAATGTCGAGCGCCGAACGGCTGGAATCGGTGTGGCAGATCGCTGGTGCCGGTTTCCTCTGCGGCGTCGTCTTTCTCGCTGTCTCTCCTGCGCTTGCCGGCGCGGGCGGCAAACTCGGCACGACCGCGTTCGCCTCCTGTCTCGCCGTCACTGGGGCGCTGGAACTGCGTACCGCCGCCCGCTCGAGTCTCCGTCGCTTCGATCCGGCTCGGTGACCTCAGTCCGCCGAAATCTCGCAGGTCCCCTCGTAGGCCACGTCCCCGACGGACTCGATTTCGGGGTCGTCCCCGCAGACCGGACACGCCGGATTCGACTGTATCGGAACCTCCTCGAAACTCATGTCCATCGCGTCGTACATCAGCAGGCGACCCTCGAGCAGGTCGCCTTTCTCGAGCAGATACTTGACGACCTCGGTGGCCTGGATGCAGCCGACGGTACCCGGAAGGACCCCGAGGACGCCCGTCGTGGCGCAGTCGGGAACGGTACCGGGTTCGGGCGCTTCGGGGAAGATGCAGCGGTAACACGGCGGCGATTCGTCCCCGCCGCGCTCGTTCGTGAACGTCGTCACCTGCCCTTCGAACCGGTAGATCGCGCCGTGGGAGAGCGGCGTCTCGGTGAGCACGCAGTGGTCGTTGAGCAGGTACCGGGTGGCGAAGTTGTCGCTGGCGTCGAGGACCACGTCGTAGCCCGCGACGAGATCCGCGACGGTGTCCGCGGTGACGCGGGTCTCGTGGGTCTCGACCTCGATGTCGGGGTTCAGCCGCTCGACGTAGTCGGCCGCGCTCTCGACTTTCGGCCGGCCGACGTCGGCATCGCCGTGGACGATCTGTCGTTGCAGGTTCGAGCGCTCGACGACGTCGTCGTCGGCGATTCCGAGCCGACCGATGCCGGCCGCGGCGAGGTACTGGATCGCCGGCGATCCCAGCCCGCCCGCGCCGACGATCAGGACCGATCCGTCGAGCAGTCGCTGTTGTCCCTCGGGACCGATCTCGTCCATGATCACGTGTCTCGAGTAGCGATCGAGCTGGGTCGCGTCGAGGCGAAGGTCACTCATACGCTGTTGTTGGGCCGAGATCGGCAAAAGTCCGCGGGTGGTGTCCTCGACGAGGCGACCACCCCGACGATGTGGAGGCAGTATCTTCACGGACCCAACGATTTAATACCGTGGCACCTTTTCACACACCTATGGCAACCTCACCCACGGATGCCGGTGACGACGTCATCGATCAATTCCTGTCCGACCGCGGTCACTCGGTCGAGCAAGTAGGGTGGGAACAGGAGTATAACAAGAAGCAGTGTCCCGACTGCGGCGGCCTTCACGACACGTCGGCCAACTCCTGTACGGTCTGTGGCTGGGAACCAGCGTCGTAGCGCCTGATTTTCCGGGGCTCGACCCCTCTCGCGATCCGTTTCCGTTCGCTCGTCGCTAGCGACTGTTGCGGATCCGTTCGCGCTCGCACCGTTTTTCTCACTGACAATTCGACACGATTATGATGTATTATCGAGTAGCTCTTCACGAGAAGATATATGCCGGAATGCCAGAACTGCGGCGGATTCGTCACCGACGCGTACGCCCGAGTATTTACGCCTCGAGGCGTCGACGACCCGCGCGTCTGTCCGGACTGTCAGGACAAAATCCGCGACGGTGCTGACGTCCGAGAAGCCCGTTCTCCCCGCGATCCGTAGCCCTCCGCCTTCTGTCGACGAAAACCCACGTCACTTATGGGTGTCGCGCTCCTGTACAGGTACAATGGCTACGACGGACACGAAGGTCACCCGCCTGTTCGGTGGTCCGGGAAGCGGCAAGACGACCGCCCTTCTCGACCACGTCGAGGATATCCTCGAGCAGGACGGCGTCACCTTCCGGGACATTCTCGTTGTCTCGTACACGCGAGCGGCAGCGCAGGAGGTTCGGGAACGACTCGCTGACCGCCTCGACGAGAGCCCGCGTGCACTGCAAGGAAACGTCTGTACGATGCACGCCAAGGCGTACGAACTGCTCGATCTCTCTCGGAGCGACGTCATCGGCGAATCCGACAAGGAGGAGTTCTGCGAGGAGTACGGCATCGAGTACGAGGACGAATACAGCGGTGCCGGTCGGCGAACCGCCCGGTCGACGACGATCGGTAACAAGATCATCGCGACCAGCCAGTGGCTCCAGCGGACCAGCCGCGACGTCTCCGACTGGTACGACGTCCCCTTCCAGTGGGACGAAGAGGAGGTCCGGCTCCCGCCCGAAATCGACCCCAACGCACAGGAGGGCAACAAGTACACGCCGACCTGGCCCAGCGACGACGACCGGATCGACGTTCCGGAAGCGATTCGCGCCTGGCGCACCTACAAGGGTGAACAGGGCAAGATCGGCTTCGCCGACATGTTAGAGCGGGTCAAACAGCGCTCGCTGCTGCCGAACGTCGACTATCTGGTGATCGACGAGTTTCAGGACATCACCACCCTCCAGTACGACGTCTACGAGGAGTGGAAACCCCACATGGAGCAGGTCCTGATCGCCGGCGACGACGACCAGGTCGTCTACTCCTGGCAGGGGGCCGATCCCGCGCTCCTGCTCGAGGAGGAGGTCGACGAGGACGTCATTCTCCCCAACTCCTATCGCCTGCCGTCGAACGTTCTCAATGCAGTGAACAAGGAAATCCGTCACATCGACCAGCGCCAAGACAAGGACCTCAAGCCCCGGAAAGAGGGGGGTGCCGTCGAGGCGCGGGCGAACGCCTCGATGCTCGACGTGGTCCGGATGGTTCGGCGCACGCTCGTCGAGGGCGACGGTACCATCATGGTACTGTTCCGGGCCCGCTACCAGATGTTCCAGTTCATCGACGAGTTCATCACCGAGGGCGTCCCCTTCACCTCGCTGACCGACCAGCGGATGTGGACCGACCGGCTCACCCAGTACGTCCGCGCGGTCGAGGCGATCGACGCGGGCGACGACGTCACCGGCCTGCAGGCCCGCCGGCTCGCCGACATGCTCCAGGACTCCGCCTTCGGCACCAACGAGCGCGACGCGCTCTTCGACGAGATCGACGAGCGCCAGGAGGAGACCGGCATCGACGACCTCGAGGATCTCATGATTCCCGCGGCGGTCGTCGAGGAGCACGCCCCCTTCATGCCCGGCCCCGCCTCGGCGTCGGACATGCTCCGAAAGGTCACCAATTTCCAGAAGAAGAGCGTTCGGTCGTACTTCGCGATCGGCGAGTACCAGGGAATGGACACCGACCGCGTCCGCGTCGGCACCATCCACTCCGCGAAGGGGCGCGAGGCCGACCACGTCTTCGTCGGCACCGACCTCACCGAGAAGGTCGTCGAGCAGATGGTCGCCACCGTCGACGACCCGACGGACATCCCCGGCTGCGAGGAGTTCACCAAGACCACCTCGCCCGTCCCCGTCCTGACCGACAACGAGCGCCGCGTCTTCTACGTCGGTATGTCCCGTGCCCGCGAGCGACTCTTCCTGCTCGAGAACCTCGTCGACGGCGCGCCGACGCTCCCGATCGACGTCCTGCTCAAAAACCGCCTGACAGACTCGACGCTCGAGGAACTGATCGAGCAGGCCCAGGAACCCGACGCGGACGCCGACGCCGACGAGGTCGAGGCCGAAGCCGAAGCGCCGTGACCGGTCGGACAGACCGCGGTCGCGCGGCCGTCGATACCGACGGCGACGTCTCCCTCGAGCGCCGTGACCGCGCAGCCAGCGTTCTCTCCGACGTCCTCGCGGACCGCGAGGCGACCGCGTTCGTTCACGTCGGCACCGACCGCGACCCGGGGATTCGGTACTGTCGTTCGCCGCTCCCGAACGAGCCGCTATCCTCGGCGGTGCCCACCGCCGTCGCCTACGACGGCGTCGACCGCGAGTGGCTCGTCCGGTCGGCGGCCGACGACTCGGGAGGGCACCCCGCCGATCGACTCGCCGCCGACCTCCGTGAGCGCGGCCGCGACGGGACTCTTCTGACTCCCGCACGGATTCCACACGACGCGGCGCTCTACCTCGAGAACGCGGGGTTCGACCTCGCGTCGACGGACGCCCTCGAACGGGCGCGCGCGGTGAAGACGGACGGCGAGCGCGAACGCGTCGCGGCCGCCCAGCGGGCCGCCAGCGCCGGGATTCGGCGGGCGGCGTCTATCCTGGCCGATACAACGGTCGTCGACGGAGAACTCACCGTCGCCACTGACGGCAGCGACGCCGCTCCCGAACGGTTGACGCCGGCTCGGTTGCGAACCGCCATCGACGAGGCCGTCGTCGCCGCGGGCGCGTTCCCCGACGGCAACACGGCCGTCAACCCCGGGTCCGGTGCTCCGGGCGACGATACCGCGCTCCGTCCCGGCGACCCGATCGTCCTCGAGACGGCACCGCGGGAACCGGCGGGCTACTACGGTGGCCTCGTCCGGACGCTCGTCGTCGACGCCGACGGCGGCCGGGAGCGACGGGTCCACGTCGCCGTCACTCAGTCGTTTCGCTCCGCGCGGTCGATGCTGACCGCCGGCCCGGAGTCGGTGACCGCCGTCGCGGCCGACCTCGAGGCAGAGGTTCGCTCGTTCGGCTTCGGCGACGGCGACGCGATCGAGACGCGGATCACCGGCGTCGGCCTCGAGCCGAGCGAGCGACCGAGCGACGGCGGCGACGCGCTCGATGCCGGGACCGTCGCGCGCCTCGACGTGGCCGCGCGCGTCGACGGCGACGACTGGCTCCGGATCGCCGACGTCGTCGCGGTCAACGACGAGGGCGAGCGCCCGGAGTGGCTCGCGGCACCGTCGCAGTCGCTCGAGCCGGCAGCGCTGCTCGAGTGAGTTGAACCGGATACGGCGACCGCCGTGGTCGCCAATCCGATCTGAGGCCCGATATAGTGCAACCGGTCCGTCGCGCGTCGCTATATCGTTTAGTCGTCGTTCGCTCCAGCGTCGTAGGCCGTCTCGCGCTCCGTATCCAGTACGAACGGCCCTTCCTCCGGTGTTCGGTTCGTGACGTTCGCAGCCCGGAGGACGTACGACGTGAGGACGGCGTAGGGCGCGAGCGCGATGGTGTACGCGAAACTGATGAAGACGGTCAGCGGCGTGTAGCCGAAGACGGTGACGTCCGGGAACAGCCCCGAATCGAGCGCGAGCAGCACGTAAGTGATGAAGATGATCGCGGGAAGCGAGACGGTCAGCAGCGTCGTCGAGAGATCTGAGAGCTCGAGTTTGTAGTAGAGCGTTTTGAAGTACTCCCGACAGACCATGAGCGTCCGGAGCGTGTCCATGATGTCCTCGATGACCCGTTTCTCGGCGGTCGTGAGCTGATCGCCGTACTTCGTGAGGATCCGCCGCGACTGGTACAGTTGCCACGACGAGTCGTAGTTCAGTCCGGTCAGGAGTTCGTCCGTCGAGCCGTTCGGGACCCGGGCGAGCGTCGTCAGCACCTCCTCGGTGTTCGCGTGGATGTCGGCCTGCAGGCGGTCGACTTCGTCGCGGTACTCCCTGTTCCCGGCACCGTCGAGGCGCTGCAGCTCGTCGGCGCGCGCCTTGATCGATCGGAGGACGACCGCGGTGAACTGCCCGGGTCGCGCGGGACTCACGTCGACGATGTCCTGCTCCTCGAGCTGGCTCTGAAAGTCGATCGTCGTCTCGACGCGCTCGGACTGATCCCCGAGCGAGGTGAGTTCCTGTGAGATGCCGACGGCAGCGATCGAGACGACTATCGAGACCAGCAGGATCGTCCCGCTGAGCAGGGTGTTGAACACCGTCTGGACCATCGTCGTCTCCTCGAGCAGGCTCTGGTACTCGATCGGCCAGATCCCGCCCATCACGAGCAAGACGGAGAAGACGGCGGCGAGCAACGCGGTCGCGACCCGTTCGCGGTTCCCGTCGAACAACAGCCACCGCTTGACCCTGTTCTCGCTCGAGCGATCGATTCGCCTCCTCGAGTGCCCGATACGTTCGCGGGCGGATCGGAGCAGTGACTCGCCATCGACCATCGGTAGATGGCCGACAGCGCCGACGGATAAATAGCTACTACCGAACGACGGTTCGGGGGTTCAGTTCGCGGGCGATATCGGGCACAGGCGTCTCGTTCGCGGCGCATACGCCCATCTCCGTCGGTGTAACTCAGGGCCGCTCGAGCCGACTCAAACGCAACCGGTCGACGACTGCTCCAGTCGCTATCGCTCGTCGTCGGGATCGGTTTCCGGCTCTTTCGCGACCGTTCCGACGACCCGCTTGGCAAGGAGCTCGGGGATATCGGTCGGGAGCGTGAGCCAGTGCTGGACGACGACGAGCCCGACCGCGAGCGCGACGAGTGCGACGCCGAAATTCGTTTGCCCGTCGAGCAGGAGTTGCACTCCGGCGAGTGCGGCGGGAAGCGCGAGGACGAGGGTTCCCGCGAGCTTGATCGTGTCGATGATACCGGCCATCGGGCTGGGATAGGGCGGGTACCGTCAAAAGGACGGCGGGCGGCGCGTCGGTGTCGCCGATCGCTCGAGGGTAGCCCTCGGGGCGTCCTTCCCGTCAAATGATTTGTGAAGTGTTCGTTTCCAGCGGACATCACGGATCTATTACTCAAAGCTTGAAATCGATCGCGCACCGTGATTCGGTAGCGACCACCGAGTACCGGACCACATGCCTGAGCAACCCCGACACCGATACGAAGCGATCTGCGAAGCGTCGCCCGATGCGATCGTCCTCGTCGATAGCGACGGCCGGATCACCTACGCGAACGCGCGAGTCACGGATCTGTTCGGCTACCACCCTGACGAACTCGTCGGCGAGCCGATCGAGCTCCTCGTCCCGAAACCGTCCCGGAGCGGTCACGTCGCCCAGCGAGATGCCTACATCGACGACCCCGAAACTCGGCCGATGGGCGCGAACCTCGACCTCTCCGGGCGCTGCAAGGACGGTTCGCTGCTTCTGATCGATATCAGTCTGAGCCCGATCGAGGGCGAGCACGGACTCGAGGTCATGGCTGTGGTTCGAGACGTCAGCGAGCAGCAGGCGCTACGGACGAAGTACCAGACGATCCTCGAGGCGGTTCCCGACGCGGTCGTCGTCGCGGATGCGACGACTGGCAGGATCGTCGAAGCGAACGAACAGGTGGCCGATCTCACTGGCTACGAGCCGGGCGAGCTCGCTGGGCAGCACCAGACCGCCCTCCATCCGTCGGACGAGGAGGTGCGCTACCGTGATCTCTTCGAACATCACATCGACGCCGAGCAGACGATCCTCACACAGCACCCCGACGGCTCCGACATTTACGTCGAAACCAGGGAGGGCGAGCGGATTCCTGTCGAGATCAACGCGCACGTGTTCGACCTGCAGGAACGACGGCTGATCGCGGGTGTCTTCCGCGACGTGACGGCCCGAAAAGAGTACGAGCGACAGCTTCACGCGCTTCACGAGGCGACGCGCCAGTTGATGCGAGCGGACGACCGCGAGGAGATCGCGCGGCTCGTCGCCGACGCGGCGAACACCATCCTCGGCTACCGATGCAACGTCGTCCGACTCGTCGCCGACGAAACGCGGCTGCGACCGGTCGCCGTCACCGAGCGGGCCCAGGCGACGATGGGCGGTCGACCGGACTACCCGATTACCGGTGAGTGCCCGGTGAGTCGCGCTTACGAGAGCGGCGAACTTCTCCGATACGACGACGTCCGCGAACTCGAGGACGGCCACGACCGCGGCGACGCGCGGTCCGCGCTCTACCTCCCGATGGGCGACCACGGGGTAATCAGCATCGTCGATCCGACGGTCGGTGCGTTCGACCGGTCGGACGACGAACTCGCGTCGATCCTGTCGCTGAACGCCGAAACCGCGCTCAATCGGCTCGCGTACGAACGCGAACTCGAGCGACAGAACGAGCGGCTGGACGAGTTCGCGAGCATCCTGGCACACGACCTGCGGAACCCGCTCAACGTTGCCTACGCTCTGCTCGAGGGGAGCGGAGCCGAAACCGCCGACGAGATCGAGCGCACCCTCGATCGAATGAGGGGGATCATCGACGACGTGCTGACGATGGTCCGGAGCGGCTACGAGGTCGACGCGGTCGAGCCCCTCGAGTTCGACGCCGTCGCCGAGGAGTGCTGGGCCAACGTCGCGAGCGCGGACGCATCGATCCGCATCGAGTCGGCTGGCCTCTTCTACGCCGACTCGAGCCGAATTCGGAACCTGTTCGAGAACCTCTTTCGCAACGCTGTCGAACACGGTTCGACAAGCCCTGCTTCGCAGGCTCAGCAGGACGCTGTCGAACACGGCGGGGAGTCGGTCACCGTCTCCGTCGGCGTCACCGGCGACGGGTTCTACGTCGCCGACGACGGGCCGGGGATCCCGCCCGCCGATCGCGATCGGGTACTGGAACCGGGGTGGACGACCGACGAGACCGGGACGGGGCTCGGGCTGAATATCGTCCTCGAGATCGCACAGGCCCACGGGTGGGACGTCGACGTCGGCGAGAGCGAGGCCGGCGGTGCGCGGTTCGAGTTCACCGGTGTTCGTACCGCCGCTTACGACGAGTCGTTCGCGGTCGAGACGTAGCCCGACCGGACCCGGAACGGCTTTCCCCCGTCGCCCGTCACCTGTAGATATGTTCACGGGTATCGTCGAGGAGATCGGCGAGATCGTCGCTCGAGAACGGACCGACGACGGCCTGCGCCTGCGGATCGGCGCCGACGAGGTCGCGACGGGGCTCGAGCACGGGCAGAGCATCAGCGTCAGCGGCGCGTGTCTCACGGTCGAACGGTTTTCGGAGGGCGAGTGGTTCGAGGTCTTTCTGGCGAGCGAGACCGTCGACCGGACCTATCTGGGTGACCTCGCCGAGGGCGACGCGGTCAACGTCGAGCGGGCGATGCCGGCCGACGGCCGCTTCGACGGCCACGTCGTGCAGGGTCACGTCGACGCGGTCGCGACCGTCACGGATATCGAGTCCGTCGACGAAGACTGGTTCTTCGAGTTCGAACTCCCCGCGGGGTACGACCGCTACGTCGTCGAGAAGGGATCGATCACGCTCGACGGGATCAGTCTGACCGTCGCCGATCTCGATACCGAACGCGGCCGAGTGACCGTCGCGATCATCCCGACCACCTACCAGTTGACCACGCTCTCCGGGAAGGAGCCCGGCGACCCCGTTCACCTCGAGGTCGACGTGCTCGCGAAGTACGTCGAGCGGCTGCTCGAGGCGCGGTTCGAGTCGTAAGCCGGTTCACTCGTGACTGGCGTTCAGTCGCCGCTGACACTCCTCGAGTAACTCGACCTGTCGCTCGACGATCGTCGCGGCGGGCTCGGACCCGAATTCGGCCGTTTCGTCGAGGCGGGCCTGTAACTCCTGGATTCGCTCGATACGCGCCGTGAGTCCTTCGTCGGGCTCCTCGTCCAGTTCGGCGTCGACGTCCTCGAGTCTGGCGACCGCCTCGTCCAGCGACCGGCGCCGCTCGCGCGACTCGCCGGTTCCCGTGCCCGCCGTGACCGCGTCGACGTAGCGCTGGGTAGCCACGCGAGCGGCCGCCAGACTCGTCCGCTGGACGAGCAGCGGGGCCTCGATCGCACCTCGAGCGACGTCCCGCTGGAACGCTTCCTGCCCCCGAATCATCGCCGTCTGGGCGGAGATCATCGCCCCCAGCGGAGACCTCGAGCGGCGCCGTTCCCGACCGTATTCCTTCCCGGTTTCTTCGCCAGCGTCTGTCGACGGTTCGTCGCCGTCAGTCGTCTCGTCGCTCGTCCGTTCCGTCGCTGCGATGTCTTCCCGAACGATCTCTCGGGCGGCCGCTCCGGCCCCCGTTTCGGCGTCGTTTCGCCCGCCGGCGACCGTGTCGGGATCGATCGTGAGTTCCGACTGCCGGTCCGACTCCACCGCCGATTCGATGTCGGGGCCGCGATCCAGTTCGTCGGCGAGAGCCATCGATTCGGTTTCGTTCGAACTGCCGGCGGGTTCGCTCGGTTCCGCGGCCGACTCGATATCTACCCCGGGATCGATCTCGGCGGCGATACGAGCGCCCTCGGTTGCGGTCCGTTCCTCGTCGTCCTCGTCCGGCCCGCCGGAGTCGGTCGGATCGACGGCCGATTCGATGTCGGGGCCGCGATCCAGTTCGTCGACGAGGGACGTTTCGTCGGTCGGTTCCGTCTTCGCGTTGGCGCGCGTTGGCGCGTCCCGATCGCTGGCCCTGTCCGCGGGCTCGTGCGACTCCGTCGATCGGAGTTCGCTCCGCGCGTCGGGCGAGGCCTCCGTTTCAGCCTCGCCCGTCTCGGCTGTCCCGTCCCGTCCGTCCGCCTCCTCGAGGTCGTCGGACGCGCTCGACTCGTCGGCTCGCTCGGCTGCGTCCCCCCGCAGCGGTTCGTCCGTCACGTCCCCTGTGTCGCGTTTTGCAGCCTCGCTCATCTCTTCGGCGAGTTGGTTCCCGCGGTCACGCGTCGCGAGGTGCTCGGGTTCGACGTCCGCTCCGTGAGCGGCGTCGGCCGATTCGTCGACGCCGGTCTCCCGTCCTTGCTCGTCGATCCCGGTCTCCCGTTCCGGCACGGTACCACCGCCCTCAGTCGACTCGGTGCCGGCGCGTTCGGTCGGATTCGCTCCAGTCTGCCGGTCGGACTCGAGCGCGTCGACGGACTCCGCCTCGAGTCGGATCGCCTCGCCCGTGATCTCGTCGACGGCGTCTTCGTGGATCACGACGGTCTCTTCGCCTCCGCGCTTCCAGCCGAGTCTGGCCTTGATGGAGTTCACGATTCCGGCGCGGGGCTCGATGCGTGCGGTGTTGCCCTCGACCGCCGCGATGGTGCCGATCGTCTCGCCGTCGGCGTTCTCGACGGTCTTCTCGATCTCGTCGTGCGTAAACGTCGTGCTCATGATTGAGGCTGCAGTGCTCGGAGGAAGTCCCTGCTGCCTGCACCAGCGCGTTCGTTCAGCCGATTGCGGAGCCACGCGTCCGCTCGAGGTGCGAGGCGACCGTCGCCGGGACGCGGTCACCGCCGCGGCGGATCGAATTCCGTCAGCTCCGGTCGCGAGACGCTTTCGGTGTCGCCCCTGACGGCGCGGTACGTGCGTCGGTACCGCGAGATCTTCCTGTAGAGGTAGTAGCCGATCGCGGCGTCGTAGACGATCACGTAGCCGACGAACGCGATACCGTAGCCGATCACCGGGAACGCGTCCGCGATGACGCCTGGTACGATACCGACCGTGACGTTGTACGTCCCGTGGACGAACGCCGCGACGAGCAGTCCTTTAAGCACGATCGGTCCGGCGTTGTCCGGATTGAACTTCGCCAGTCCAAGGTAGTAGCCCGCGATCGCGGAGTAGATGACGTGACCGGGGCCGGCCAGCGCGCGGACCGTCGCGATCCCGCTGGCCGTGACGAGGATGTTCGCCTCGGGGCTCGCCTCGCCGATGACGCGGCTGATGTAGAGCGCGTTCTCGATGGCCGCGAAGCCCAGCCCTGCGACGGCTCCGTAGACCGCGCCGTCGATGACGGCGTCGAAGCTCTTCTTCTGGTAGGCGAAGACGTAGACGGCGAGCAGTTTCACCGTCTCCTCGACGGGGCCGACGATCAGGTAAAAGAAGAGCGCGGTACCGCCGATGCCGAGCAGTGCCGAGCTGACCGAGTTGACGACCGCCGCGAACGTCGCGAACAGCACCGAGAGCAGGAACGTCACGACGAGCAGCGAGAGCGGCTCGCTCGTGGTGATATCGGCGTACCAGATATACCCCGCGAGCAGTCCCGCGGGCACGATCGAGAGCCCGAAGAAGAGGGCGACGAACGGATCCTCGAGGACGACTGCGGCCGGCGAAATAAGCAGGACGAGCGTGATCGCGAGCGCGATCAGCAAGACGAGCGCCCGAAACCCGTAGCTGACGGCGTTGTAGAGCGTGTACGCGAGCAGATCGACGGTCGACCGCGCCTCCCACGTCGAGACGTCGTAGAGGTCCGTCGACTCGTCGCCGTTTCGATCCTCGGCTCGCTCTATCGGATCGCGCCTACGCTGCATGGACGTTCGTACGTTCGCCTGACCGGTATAGGTTCGGCAAGCGGCGACTCGAGCGTCGCGGCTCACGGTCCGATTCGGCCGAGAGCGGGCCTCCGTCGGGCCCGGCACCGGACCGCCGTTGGAAACGGCCGATAGGCCGGCCGCCCTCGAGCGATCGATCGCCGGTCCCGAGACTACTCACCGCCGAGCAGCCGTCGGACGGCGGTGGCCGCGTCTTCGAAGGCGTTGACGTCCATACTGTCTGTCGTCAGGAGGGCGCCCGCGTCGCCCTGAACCACTCGAACGACGAACCCGTCCTCGTGGAACCGAACGGTGAACTCGTACTCGCCGATGTCGGATTCGCCGTCCCCGTGACCGATCGCCGTCCGGACGGGCACCTCGGCGAACCCTACTCGTTCCAGTTCGACCAGTCGCCCTTTGGCACTGCGAGCGTCCGCCGCCGAGTCGTAGAGGCCCTGCCGGAGGTAGAGGACGTCGAACGCCGACGGGGTGAAATACACCACGCTCCGAAGCGTGTCTCCGAGACCGGTGCGTGCGGCGCTTACGATGCCGGTAGCCAGGTCGTCGTCGATCCCCGTTCTGTTCTGTTCGTGTATCATGTGATACGTTGGCGTTTTCCAGTATCAAGCGTTTCGCCTACTCCCGTCGCTCCTGAAACGCGGCAGAGACGCCGATTCCGGTCGCTCTCGGCCGGCGGAACGCACTCGACGGACGACCGGTCTCGGCGGGCCGGGCGGACTCGGAATCCACAAAGGCCCGCCACCCTAACCGACGCGCATGCACTTCGACCAGCGAACCCAACAGGCGCTTCGCGACGTCGGCCTCGAGACCGACGATCTTCGGGCCGCCTCCGAGGCGGTCGTCGAGGCCGTCGAGCGGGATGCGGCGGCGCTCGAAGAGTTCTTCGACGAGCACGAGACGGTCTACTCCGACATGGACATGGCCCACTCGAGTTCGGACTGCCCCGAGCACGCAGTCGACGACGCCGACATCACGACCCACGGCGACGAGATGCGCGGCTGGCTCCGGTTCGACACGTGGGGCGTCTACGTCGAGGACGGCCGAATTCTGGACGACGGATCGGTCGAACTCACGCTCGGGCCGACGATCAACGATCGGGTTCGGTTCGCCGCCGACCGCGAGACGCTGCGGTGATCACCGTGTGTGATGCAGACGGCGGACGGCTCGAGCGAGAGTCGCGGGCGAGCAGCGCCGAACCGCAGTCCGAGAGGTGGCAGCGATGACGTCGGCTCGCGTTCGCGGTATCTACACGACCGCCGTCACCCGGCTCCTGAGCGAGGCCGGCTACGAGGTCGTGCAGGCCTCCGAGCCGATCCGGGAGCGGTTCGACCGATCCTTCGACGCCGCGCCGGCCGACGTGTCGATCGAGACGACTCGCGACCGTCAGGGCGTCGGGATCTCGGGCGCGCCCGACGCGGTCGAGAGGGCCGCGAGCGAACTGGAGGCCCTCGCGATCGATACGTTCCGCTGGGCGACCGACGCTCCGCAGGGAGCGATCTTCGACGCCGAGGTGCTCGAGGCCGGCGGCGGCAGCGGTGCCGTCGTCGATCTCGGCGACGGCCGCCGCGGCTTTCTCAAGTACGACGACGTCGACGGCTACGTGGACGAGGGGAACCGCTACCGGGTCCAGGTCCGCGAGCCCGCGCCGCCGTGGGACGACGATCGGCCGCTCGTCGCCCCCGCACTCGAGGTGCAGGGCGGCCTTTGCACCCTCTCGCGCGATCGGAGCGGCGTCTCGGCGGCGCTGCGGGGCGAGCGCGCCGAGGAAATCGTCGGCATGACCGACCTGCTCTCCGTCGAGGTACCCGACGGGTGGGGAATCCGCTGGCAGCACGCCGCGGCCGACGCCGACCTCGAGGCGATGGGGACCGCTCTCGAAGACGCTGCGGACCGGGCGCGGGAACTCGAGGACGTGCTCGCCGATGCGCCGGACGATCCCGGCGGGACGGGGGTCCTCGCTACACCCCGACGGACGGAGTGGTGTTGGTTCGGCCGCGAGTCCAGATTCGCGTTAGACGACGTGCGACGGCGCGTCGAGACGACGATGCCGGGCCACCACCGGACGAAGGCGGCCGACCGGGCCGCGAGCGCGGCGGTCGACTTCGCCGAGGCGGTCTGTGGCTCGGCCGGAGCAGGGGACGCCGGTACCGGGGACGGCGAGTTCCCGTTCGCCGCGGTCGCCCGCCAGTTCGGCCCGACCGCGGGCGACCGCCTCGAGATCGGCCACGGCAAGCCCGACGGCCGACTGCTCTCGCTGGGCCGCGGCGAGGTCACCGACTGGAGCCCCGACGGGAACGTCACCCTCGAGCGCTCGATGAGCGGCGGCGGCAGCTACGACGCCCTCGGCGCGCCCAAAGAGGCGGGCGACGTGGCCGTGACGAAGTTCCGCGAGGGCCGCTGGTGGTATCCGACGACGTACAAAGCCGCCGATGGTACGTCGAAGGGGACCTACGTCAACGTCTGTACGCCGGTCGAACTGTTCCCCGACTGCGTTCGCTACGTCGACCTCCACGTCGACGTGATCCGGCGGGCCGACGGGACGGTGGAGGTCGTCGACGCCGACGAACTCGAGGCGGCCGTCGCCGGCGGACTCGTGTCCGAGGACCTCGGGGAGAAAGCGATGAACGTGGCCGAAGCCGTCGAGCGTGCGCTTTCGAAGTAAGCGTTCAGTTCACTCGGCCGTCCGGGCGTGGTCCTCGTCGTCGAGGACGACCTCGAGTCGGCCCTCGTCGAACAGGCGGTCGATCTGACTCCGCGTGAAGCGGCCGTCGCAGTCCTCGCCGACGAAGGTGACGACGCCGTCGGTTCGTTCGACGACGGTCGCCAGCGAACTGCCGGTTCGGTAGTAGTAACGAACGGTCGTGCCCGGATGGAGCGCGTCCGACGTGATGCGAAGGTACTGCCGACGATGGAGGGACATACCCGGGAACGCGAGGACGTCGGCATAGCTCTTGTGGCACGCGGGAACGGAACTATCCGTGTCGGAGCGCGGGTTTGGATCGACGCTCGAGCGGTCACAATCCGGACCGATCGCTCCGACGTAGCCGGGGAGTATCAGTCCGACGCACTTACCGCGTCGTTGGAAACGGAGACAGTCGGGAGCAGATCGACGTACTCGTCGAGGTCGAGCGCGAACTCCCGGGCGGTCGTCGGGCGAACCCAGCGGAAGTCGAACTCGGCACCGTGCTCCTCGCCGCCGTCACTGACGGTGTGCGTCCATCGGTCGCGGGGCTCGTACACGGTCGAGTGGAAGAAGTGGCGCACGTATCGCTTCCCCTCGCGCCGCGTCCAGATGTCGGTCGTCAGGTGGCTGGTATCGCTCAGCGTTCCGAGTCCGCTCTCCTCGCGGACTTCTCTGAACAGCGCTTCCCGCGGCGATTCGCCGGCCTCGAGCGTGCCCTTCGGGATCTGCAGTCCCTCGTGTCCCGGGCCGTCGAAGACCAACAGCTCGCCCGTCCTGCGAGTGATGTACGCGCACGCCTTCTGGACGTACGTAATCTCTTCCATGTTGCTAGTTACCACACCATCAGGGTGTAAAAGCGTATCCTGAGGGAGATTAAAAGACACTAAGGGTGTTGTACGGGCGCTTTGAAAACCCGGTCGGCCCCCCGGATCAGTGGGAGATGTCCACTCGCTCACCGTCGAAATAGGTGGCCCGAATTACGAGCGTCGAGATCGGCGCTGCGGTCGAATCGAAGTGTGCGGTCGCGTGGCCGACCTCGTATCCGGCCTCTAGACCGAAGCCGTCGTGTCGGAAGTCGCGTGCGGATAGCCGCCGTTCAGTTCGCAGTCACGTCGCGAAGTGGTCTGCGCTCACCGACCGCCCGCAGACCGGACAGCCGTTCGACAGCGTCGCCTCGCGCATCGGCCCCGTGACGGGGATCTCTCGGCCGCAATCCGGGCAGGTGAATTCGTACGGTTTCATGGGTAGATGGTGCGTGCTCCGTCTAGAACGTCGTTCTCGTCCCCGATAGGGCGGCAACCCAGATATAGAGGGACATATATATGGCGCCTCGCTCGAGCGCCGTCGGACGCCGCCCCGTGGGCTCGGGAGCGCCGCTTCGGTGTCGGTCCGGGTCGACGATGGCTCAGCCGTCGAGGATCGATTCGACGAGCTTCGCCTCGGCCTTGCGCAGGTGTTCGGCGGCCGTACTCGGCGCACAGTCCAATGCGCTCGCGACGTCTCGGTGATCGGCTTCGCGCGGTATTTCGTAGTAGCCCAGATCGAGCGCGGCGTCGATCGCCTCGCGCTGGCGGTCGCTCAACAGCGACTCGAGGACGCCGGGAGCGGCCGCCAGACCGCCGATTTCGTCGATCGTGACGGTGATCAGATCCGGAATCTCGTCGATGGCTGCCTGAATCGCGTCGGACGGGCCGAACGCCGAGTACGACACCGTCCCGTCGCCCGCGTACTCGATGGGCGGGATCACGACGACCGGCGTTCGCGTGATCGTCTCGAACAGGTCTCGAGCCGATTCAGTGGTCGCGTCCCGGATAAACACGTAGAACGCGTCCGGGCTAGCAGGGGTGAGTTCGTACGCCAGCACCTCGGGGATCGCTTCCAACGCCGCGACGAACGGTTCGCGGTCGCCCTCGACGTAGTGCATGATCCCGAATTCGTCTTCCGCGACGTTCCAGTGCATCGCGGTCGCCCGGTCGACGTACGGTGCGTTCGCCATGACGTCGTACATCGGGTGGATTTCGGCCTCGCTGCCACCTGCATCGAGCGTGATCCGAACATGTTTCATAGAATGGCTGTTCGCGTCGGTGACTTAAATCCCACAGACGGATCCGGCAGTGGGGATTCCACCCGTCGGGACGACATCGTCGATATGACCTGCCGGACGCTACTGACGGGGGCCACCGGGACGCTCGGGACGGCGCTGCAACCGCGACTGATCGATGCGGGCCACGACCTGCTGGCGGCGAGTCGCTCGCCGCCCGATCACGGGGACGACCTCGAGTGGATCGCGATGGATCTCGTCGACGGGACGGGGATTCGCGAAGCCGTCGCGGACGTCGACGTCGTCGTCCACGCGGCCAGCGCACCGCAAGGCGATAGCGAGGCCGTCGACGTTCGCGGCACCGAACGACTGCTCGAGGCGGCCGCCGACGCGGGCGTCTCGAACTTCGTCTACGTCTCGATCGTCGGCGTCGACGAGATTCCGTACTCGTACTACGAGCACAAGTTCGCGGCCGAGCGGGCGGTCGAAGCCAGTGCGGTGCCGTCGACCATCGTTCGCGCGACGCAGTTTCACTCGTTCGTCGCCGAGCTGCTCGGGATGGTCTCGCGGTCGCCGATCTGGCCGCTCCCGACCGCGATTCGACTGCAACCGATCGACGTGGGGGAGGCCGCGGACGCGATCGTCGACCGCGCAACGACGGACCCGGCCGGCCGCGTGCCGGATATCGGCGGCCCCGAGATACGAACCGTCGGCGATCTCGCGCGGGCGTATCGGGACGCTCGAGCCCTCCGACGGCTGATCGTCCGTCTACCGCTCCCCGGCGAAACCGCCGCCGCGTTCCGCGCCGGCGACGGGCTCTGCCCCGATCGGACCGTCGGCACGGTGACGTGGAACGAGTGGCTCGCGGGGCAGTTCGACTGATCGTCGGTCTCGCGGGCGCAGATCAGCCCCACAGGAGGTTCGCCGCGACGAACGCGACCTGCGAGAGCACGAGCGTCGTCAGCGTCGCCAGCACGCACAGCTCGTAGATTCCGCGGACGCGGTCGAACTCGCCGTCTGCGGCGCGCTCGAGCCCCCGTCCGAGCGCCCGCAGTCCGAGGAAGGTCAGTGCGACGAGCACCGGAAACGAAGCCAACGCGAGGGTCGCCGGCGCGTGTTCGGGACCGTAGTAGGTGCCGACGCTCCAGCGGATTCTGACGGTTTCGCCGAGCGCCAAGGCTGCGGCGACGCTTATCGTGGCGCTGACGAGGACGGCAAGGAGTCCGCCGCCGGCCGTCGGCCGGAGCCGTCCGCCGGCAGCGCTCGAGACCGACGCTGCTATTCCGCCCGCGACGCGCTGCGTTCGTTCGACGAGCCGTTCGAGCGAATTCGACGGGTGAGTCGATGACATCACACGCCGACCAACGGGACGCGGGATGAAAGACCGGCGTGCGCGACTGCAGCGGCTGCAGTGGCGAAAACCACTTTATGTTCTTTCTCTGTAGACTCCGAAACCGTGAGTGAGGAGCCGGACGTCGAAACGATCGGGGCCCTGCTCGAGGACCCGACGGTACGCACCATCCTCACCCAGACGAGCCAGGAACCCATGACAGCCACCACGTTGAGCGACCACTGCGACGCGTCCAAACCCACGGTGTATCGGCGGCTGGAAGACCTCCGCGAGTGCGGACTCCTCGTCGAGCGGACGAAACCCGACCCCGACCGAGGCCACCACCGGACGGTCTACGCGACGAACCTCGAGCGGATTACGGTCGACCTCGACGACGGGGGACTGACGCTACAGATCGACCGCCGCGAGGACATGGCCGACCGGTTCACGAAACTCATCGAGGGGATCTAGATGATGACGCCGCTCCAGCTCTGGGAGGTGTCGCTTCCCCCGGAGTGGGTCGCGACGTTCGTCCAGGCGACCGACGTTCTGAGCGCGCTGGTCGGCCTGTTCATCGCCTATCAGGCCTATCGCGGCTACCGGCGAAACGATAGCCGCCCCATGCTGTTCATCGCCGTCGGGTTCGCGCTGGCGCTCGCCGTCCCGTTCCTGTTGCTGTTGGCCTACGTCGCGCTCCCGTTCGTCTCGGAATCGGTCGCGGCGATCCTCGGCCAGTGCAGCCAGCTCACGGGACTGGTCGCGATCCTGTACGCGCTCCGGATGCCGGCGTAGGTTCGCACGGGTCCGTACAGTTCAGGCTCAATGATTAAGGTGTGCTAGCATCTACCACTGCCGATGGGCACGCTAAACGAAGAGATGGCCGACGTGCGGTCGGACGTCGACGGCGTACGAACACAGCTTCGGGAGGACGTTCCCGAGTTCTTCGAGTTCGACGTCGCCGTCGGTAACATCACCTACAACGCGAACAGCAACAGCGTCTCGGTCACCGTCGAACCGAGTTCGCGAGCGCGAGACCAGCTCTCGGAGGAACTCGGGGGCGTGAACGTAAAGACGGACGGCAGACTGGAGTTCGAGTTTAGACTCGTGAACTCGGACGCCGACTGAGCGGCCGGTGCCGTTTGGAGGGCCGCCCGCCAGGTCCGGCTCGAGCAGACGGTCGGAACTCGAGTCCGTCGCGAGTCAGTCGGCTGCGAGCTTGTCCAGTCCGGCCGATTCGATGTCCTCGCCGTCGACCGACGAGCGCAGCGCGTCCATCCCGTCGTCGCGGTCGATGTCGAAATCGTTCGCGTAGAGGTCGTCGACGCGGGCCATCTCCTCGTTGGTGAGCCGCGGCAGGTCGCTGGCGGCCGCCCACTCGTCGATGTCGTCTCTGGTGCGGAACGTCGGCGTCACGGTCGCGACGGGGTCGTGCGAGAGCAGCCAGATGATCGCGGCCTGGCCCATCGTGCGGACGCCGTCGCGCTCTAAGAAGCGCAGTTGCTCGAGTTTCTCCCAGCCGGTTTCGTACCACTCGTCGGGGCGGAATCCGCGGTGGTCGCCCTCGCCGAGTTCGGTGTCGGGGGTGACCTGCTCGTTCAGGATGCCCGAGGAGTGGGGGACCCGCGGAATGAGGCTGGTCGACGAGTCCGTTCGCCCGATCGTCTCGAGGAAGTGATTGCCGACCTCCTGTTCGAGGACGTTCCAGACGAGCTGGACGGAGTCGAACTCCTCCTCGATGGCGAGATCCCCTTCGGCGAGCCAGCCGATCGAGGGTCCGAGCGCGAGCCCGGTAGCGTCGATCAGCCCCTCCTCCTCGAGTTCGTCGAATAGCTCGAGCACGTCGGGCGTTATTTCGTCGACGTTGGCGTTGTGGAGCTGGAGCACGTCGACGGAGTCCATGCCGAGGCGATCGAGGCTCTTCTCGACGGCGTCCCGGAGGTACTCCGGATCCATCTCCTTGGGGAGTTCGCCGTGGCCGGCCTGCGGGTTGTTGTAGAAGTCGTAGCCGACCTTGGTGGCGACGGTGACCTCGTCGCGAACCTCGGACAGCGCCTCGCCGACCAGTTCCTCGCTGCGGCCGTGACCGTACACGTCGCCCGTGTCGAAGTAGGTGATCCCCTGATCGACGGCGTACTGGATCATCTCGAGGGCGTCCTCCTCCGAGCGGTCGCCCCACCAGTCGGTGCCGACGACCCACGCTCCGAAACCGATCTCGCTGACCTCGACTCCGGAGTCGCCGAGTTCGCTGTGTTGCATACGCGCCCCTTCGGAGTGGGGGAACTTAGGGTGAACGGAACGCCCGAGTACACGATCCGAACCCGTTCGGGAGACCCGCGCACGAGGACTCGCGAATAGCGCCGGTCCCCGGTCGGTGGTCCGGCGAGTCGAATCGATCTTGGGAGTTCCCGCACACGTATCGATAATGGCCGCCTCTCGTTCACGGCTCGTCAGGCTCCTCCTGCTGGTCGTCGTCGCCGTCGCGACGGTCGTCGTCGTCGCCGCGCTGTCGCTCGAGTTTCCGCGCGATCGGATCACGGTCGGTGCGCTCGTGGTCGGCGCGTCGCTGTTCGTCGGCGCGCTCGCGTTGCCAGCCCTGATACTCGCCGGCTGGCGGTCTCAGACGGAGTGAATACGGCCAGTACGATTATACGAGTCACGTGCAGCCCCCTTCGCTGCCGACCGGTAACCCGCGTGTAAGTAGGTCCGGCAACCGGGCACACACAACCGAACCACTATCAACTCGGCGGGCAATATCTCGGAGTATGACAAAGCGGTACGTGTCGCTCCCCGACGAGGCGGAAGCGGGGATGCGCGAGTTCATCGACGAGGTCGATCGACGGCTCTCGAGCGACGAGGACACCTGTTCGGTCGTCGAAGACGTCCTGATCGACCTCTCGGGGGACCGCGAGGCGTACGAGCGCTGGCAGAACGGCGAGTCCGTCTCGCCGGCCGAGCGCGTCCGCCTGCAGAGCTACGATCCCTGCAACACGACCCTCGAGAGCGAGTACTACGCCGAGAAGGACGAAGAGAAGTTCCGCACCTCCAAGCACCTCCAGTGGCTCTGGCGCCAGTTCGACAGCCTGCCGATCGCGGACAACGTCGAGTTCGCGCTGCGCTTCCGGCGAATGCTCGCCGACCACCTCTTCGAGGACTGCGGCGACGGCTGTCGCTTCTTCAAGGGCATCTCGTTTACCTACGGTCACAACATCACGGTCGGCGACAACACCGTCGTCCACGACGACGTCCACCTCGACGACCGGGGCAAACTGACTATCGGCGACCGCGTTTCGATCTCCGACGGCGTCCACATCTACAGCCACGATCACGACGTCGTCGACCAGACCGAGGTCCGCAACTTCCACACGATCGTCGAGGACGACGTCCGCCTCACCTACGACTCGATGGTCCGTGCGGGCAACAAAGTCGGCGAAAACGCCATCGTCGGCGCGCGCGGCGTCGTCCAGCACGACATCCCAGCCCACCACATCGCCGTCGGCATGCCTGCTCAGAGCGTCAAGATCAAACCCGGCTGGGAGGACGTCGCCACCCCGGTCGAGGACGCCGGCGTCACCCGCCAGGAAGAGCGCCATCTCGCGTACGACCTCCCCGACGACTTCGAGGTCTTCGACGAGTTCCAGCGCGATCTGCAGCCCTCGCGATAGCCGTCCGACCGCCCTCCGGATCGTCACCGTTTCCTGACTTTCACCGAGCCGAAACGCGGGGAATATCCAAGTGCCTCGAGAACGTATCACACACCGATGGAGCTCTGGGGCTGGCTCGTCGGCTACATCGCGTTGTTCGCCCTGCTTCACCTGCTACTGTACTACCTGTACGCCCGCCGTGACGACGACGAGAGCGAGCATACACCGTCGCTCGCCGATCCGAACCGCGCGAGTATGCGCTCTTCCCCCGGCCCCGAACGGTATCCGCGTGCAGCGGACGAACTCCCGGAAGCCGACCACCCTGCGGACGCCGCTGACACCGACCACGACGAGACGACGGTTCGGTGTCCCCACTGCGGCGCGCCAAACGCGGCCGATCAGACGTTTACGTACTGCTGGAACTGCGTCTCTGCCATCCGTCAGTGATCGTCGCTCGGGGTTGGATCGACTCGAGCCGCGAAACGAGCAGGCTGTCGGAGAGACGAACCGTCGAGCCGAGCCGCTGTACCTCGTCACGTTCGAGACTCATACAGGCTAGCGAGAACTCCTCTTTATAGTGAATTCCTCCATAGGTGATTAATAATACCCGTTCGATCTGACGAATTGGGCTGGTAACAAACGATTACGCTTTTGACCTTCAAACAGAGAGTGGTAGGAGACGAGCCGTCATGAACGGACACGCACCCCCCGCCTCGAAGTCCCCTCCCTCCCTGTATCGCGCCTCGCACGACCCCGACGGACCGGCCGCGCTCAGTACGACCGTGATCCACGCGCTGGCCGACTGCATGGGCGTCGACGTGACCGACAGTCGCGTCTCGCTGTACGACGCTGTCGACCCCGACGCGCTCGACGACCTCTTCCGGCCGCGCTACGACGGCACGCCGCGGACCGGCGGCACGCTCTCGTTCGTCGTTAACGGCCACCACGTCCGGGTCAGCGGTGACGGCGAGATCCTGATCGAACCACCCGTGCACCGCTAGTAACTCGGTTTCTCTTCCAGTCGAAAACGGCTGCGTTACGCCGAGAGTCCTTCCTCGAGCCGCTCCAGGTGATCGACGCCGACGACGGCGACGACGTCGCCCGGCTCCGAGCGGATCGTCTCGAGTCGGTCGATCATACACCGTTCGCGCGTCTCGTCCCGGTACGCGAGTGCGCTCCCGTCGGTATCCACGCTGCCCAGCAGTGCCTGCACGCCGGCGACGTGTGAGCGCTCGTGGTCGGCCTGCTGTTCCGGCGGGTCGTCGGGGTCGCAATCGTACTCGATCGGATCGTCTGGGGCGACGGTCATCGACGTCGCGTGGGTCAGCGTCGCGGCGACCCGACTGGCCACCGCCTCGCGAGTCGCGCCGCCGAGACTCGAGAGAACGCGCCGCGCCGTCGCGGGCGAGACGCGGTCGGCGACCAGCCGCGCGACGAGTTCGCGGAGGAACGACCAGTTCGGCGCGTCGATTCCGACGTGGTCGGCGTCGGGGGCGGCGCGGATCGCTGCGCTCATCTCGCCGCCGAAACGCGGCGGGGTCGGATCATCGGCATCGCCACGGGCGTAGATCTTGTACAGCGGCAGCGCCGCCGGTGGTAGTTCGAGCGCGAGCGTGTCCGGGTCGACCCGCTCGAGGACGCGTTCGACGCGGGCGACGCTCGCGGGGTGGTCGTGAACGACGCCGACGAGTACGAGATCGCCGGTCGTCTCGGGGTAACGGCGACAGAACTGCGGGGTGATCCGCGGGTCGTCGAACGATTCGGTGAAGGACGGGGACTCGTCCATTGCTCGAGTGGTAATACGGTACTACCGGTATAACCCTTCTGCTGTGTTGACTCGGAACCGAGTCAGGATCACTACCGTTCTCGCTGCGCCGAGGTGGGAACCGTTTCGTCGGCGGAAAGATCCGATTGAACGGCAGTGAGCCCCGTTCCCCGAGCGCCGAAGCAATGGCTATTCGCTAAGTAGGCGCTTTCGAACCGTATCAGCGTTTCCGTCCGTTGCTTCCTCCCTCCCGTTCGTCACATCTCGGCGCTCGGTCGAAGTCCGGGCGACCGGATCCCCTCTTCTGATATAAAAACACCTCGTCGTCAGCTGTCTGGGAACGATTGACGATCACATCTCATCGTCGGAATCGCTAGTTATCGTCCCGCACTGGCACGGTTTTTCTCTCTCACCGACGGGGCGTACCGAGTCCGTGACTCGACGAAAGACAGCAAGGTTTATATAGAATCACAATCAATCATCCGCTCGACTATGAGTCAGCGAATGCAGCAGGGTCAGCCGATGATCGTAATGAGCGAGGACTCCCAGCGCGTCAAGGACAAGGACGCGCAGGATTACAACATCAGCGCCGCCCGTGCGGTCGCTGAAGCCGTCCGCTCGACCCTCGGCCCGAAGGGGATGGACAAGATGCTCGTCGACTCGATGGGATCGGTGACGATCACCAACGACGGCGTCACCATCCTCAAAGAGATGGACATCGACAACCCCACGGCCGAGATGATCATCGAGGTCGCCGAAACGCAGGAAGACGAGGCCGGCGACGGCACCACGACGGCCGTCGCGATCGCGGGCGAACTCCTCAAGAACGCCGAAGACCTCCTCGAGCAGGACATCCACCCGACGGCGATCATCAAGGGCTTCCACCTCGCCAGCGAGCAGGCCCGTGAGGAGATCGACGACATCGCGACCGAGATCGACACCGACGACGAAGAACTCCTCCGAAAGACCGCCGAAACCTCGATGACCGGCAAGGGCACCGAGGTCAACAAGGAGTACCTCGCCGACCTCATCGTCGAGGCCATCCGCCAGGTCACCGTCGAGGACGAGAACGGCGACAACGTCGTCGACCTCGAGTTCCTCAACATCGAGACCCAGACCGGCCGCAGCGCCGGCGAATCCGACCTGCTCGAGGGCGGTATCATCGACAAGGACCCCGTCCACGACAACATGCCCACCGAGGCGACGGACGCGGACATCCTGCTGCTCGACGAGGCCATCGAGGTCGAGGAGACCGACGTCGACACCGAGGTCTCCGTGACCGACCCCGACCAGCTCCAGAAGTTCCTCGACCGCGAGGAGAAACAGCTCCGCGAGAAGGTCGACCACATCGCCGACCTCGGCGCCGACGTCGTCTTCTGCCAGAAGGGCATCGACGACCTCGCCCAGCACTACCTCGCCAAAGAGGGCATCCTCGCCGTGCGCCGCGCCAAGAAGTCCGACCTCGAGTTCCTCCAGGAGGTCGTCGGCGCGTCGATCGTCTCCGACCTCGAGAGCGCGACCGCCGAGGACCTCGGCTTCGGTGACATCACCCGCGACGAGGAAGGCGAGCTGTTCTACGTCGAGGGCGAGGACGCCCACGGCGTCACCCTCCTGCTGCGCGGCTCGACCGACCACGTCGTCGACGAACTCGAGCGCGGCGTCAACGACGCGCTCGACGTCGTCGCCCAGACCGTCTCTGACGGTCGCGTCCTCGCCGGCGGCGGCGCGATCGAGGTCGAACTCGCCTCGCGCCTGCGCGACTACGCCGACTCCGTCTCCGGCCGCGAGCAGCTCGCCGTCGAGGCCTTCGCCGACTCGCTCGAGCTCGTTCCGCGCGTCCTCGCCGAGAACGCCGGCCTCGACTCGATCGACACGCTGGTCGACCTCCGCGCGGCCCACGACGACGGCGACGTCACGGCCGGGCTGAACGTCTTCTCGGGCGACGTCGAGGACACCTTCGAGGCCGGCGTCGTCGAACCGGCCCACGCCAAGGAACAGGCCGTCACCTCCGCAGCCGAGGCCGCGAACCTCGTGCTCAAAATCGACGACATCATCTCCGCCGGCGATCTGTCGACCGACAAGGGCGACGACGAGGAAGGCGCACCCGGCGGTGCCGGCGGCATGGGCGGCATGGGCGGCGGCATGGGCGGCATGATGTAAGACTAAATTTTGCTCTGCGGGCCGCCGAAGGCGGCCCTCGGCGAAATTTAGTATAAAAACACTCCTCCTTCCGTTCCGCTCACTGCGTTCGCTCCACATCAGTCGTCGGCCCGCTCGCAGCCTGACGGCTGCTCGCGGTGAATCTCGTGACGAGGTCGCTACCCGAGGAAGCGTTCCGCCAGAAAAGAACCGTCCGATTACTCCTCGTCGTCGACCTCGAGTTCGAACTGTTCGTTCTCGGAGGCGGCGTTGAGGACGACGCTCGTGTTCGAGGCCTTGATGTCGGGGTCGGTCAGCAACTGCTTGATCTGGTCGTTCATGCCGTCGGTGTCCTCGAACTTGCCGATGGCGATCACGTCGTAGTCGCCGGTGACCTCGTAGACGCTGGTCATCTGGCGGTGATCGCGCAGCGTCTCCGTGACGTCGGGCAGCGCGTTGCCTTCGACCTGGAGCTGGATGACCGCGGTCACGTCGTAGCCGACGGCATCGTAGTCGACCTTCGGTGTGTAGCCCTCGATCACGCCGTCTTCCTCGAGATCGGAGAGGTGGTTCGAGACGGTGGTGACGGAGACGTCGAGCTCCTCGGCGAGGCTCCGGAGGCTCGCTCGGCCGTCGCCGAGAAGTGCATTCACTAGTTTTGCATCGAGATTTTCGTACGTCATCACATCTACCCTCTCACTGAAGCCTTTAGAACTTTACGAATATGCAGTTTCCTGAGGGAGAGCGAAGATTTGCACGGAACAGTAGTGTTTTAGTATACTGGTTACGAGGATACGACGAGAAAGATGACAAGCGGAAACCTCTCTGAGACCGAACAGGCGGTGCTCGACGAAATCGAGGAACAGGACGTTGACTTCCTGCGACTGCAGTTTACGGACATTCTGGGGACGGTCAAGAACGTCTCCGTCCCGGCCCGACAGGCCGAGAAGGCGTTCACCGAAGGCATCTATTTCGACGGATCTTCAATCGAAGGCTTCGTTCGCATTCAGGAGTCGGACATGCGACTCAAGCCCGACCCCGAGACCTTCGCCATCCTCCCGTGGCGCCAGAAGGAGGAAAGCGCGGCCGCCCGAATGATCTGTGACGTCTACGACACCTCGACGGGCGAACCCTTCGAGGGCGACCCGCGTCGCGTTCTCAAGAACGCGCTCGACCGCGCCAACGAGATGGGCTACACGGTCAACGCCGCGCCCGAGCCGGAATTCTTCCTCTTCGAAGAGGACGAGGAGGGTCGCGCGACGACCAAGACCAACGACGCCGGCGGCTACTTCGACCTCGCGCCGAAGGACCTCGCCAGCGACGTGCGCCGCGACATCATCTACGGCCTCGAGAGCATGGGCTTCGAGGTCGAAGCGAGCCACCACGAGGTCGCCGAAGGCCAACACGAGATCAACTTCACCTACGACGACGCCCTGACGACGGCCGACAACGTCGGCACCTTCCGCACGGTCGTCCGCGCGATCGCCGCCCAGCACGACCTGCACGCGACGTTCATGCCCAAGCCGATCCCGCGGATCAACGGCTCGGGGATGCACACGCACCTCTCCCTGTTCACCGAGGACGGCGAGAACGCGTTCCACGACGAGGACGACGAGTTCAACCTGAGCGACGAGGCCCACGCCTTCACCGCGGGGATCTTGGAGCACGCGCCGGCGATCACGGCGATCGCGAACCCCACCGTGAACAGCTACAAGCGCCTGGTGCCCGGCTACGAGGCGCCGGTCTACGTCGCCTGGTCGGACCGCAACCGCTCGGCACTGATCCGCAAGCCGGCAGCGCGGACGCCCGCGGCCTCCCGCGTCGAACTGCGCTCGCCCGACCCGTCCTGTAACCCCTACCTCGCGCTCGCCGTCATGATCCACGCGGGTCTCAACGGGATCGAGAACGACCTCGACTGCCCCGACCCGGTCCGCGAGAACATCTACGAGTTCGACGAGGAGAAGCGCGAAGAGTACGGCATCGACACGCTGCCGACCAACCTCGGCGAGGCCGTCGACGCCTTGGAGGAGGACGAGGCGATCTATAGCGCGCTGGGCGACCACGTCAGCTCCAAGTTCGTCGAAGCGAAGCGCCAGGAGTTCGAGGACTACCTCGTCGACGTCTCCCAGTGGGAACTCGACCGCTACCTCGAGACCTTCTGAACGGCGCAGTACCGTCGCTCTGACTCGACTTTCGACTCGTTTCTCACCTCGGATTCGACGCCCGCCGAGCCCGTCAGTCGTCGGCTGCAGACAGCTCGTGATCGTGTGCCTCGAGCGCCAGCGTTTCGGGCTCGAGCGTGTAGTATCGCTCCCACGCGGGAGCGAGGCTCACGACCCTCGTTTCACCAATCTCGCTCTCGCGGTGGCGGTGGTGGTGACCGACCAGACAGAGGTCCGGCGAGAGCTCCGCGAGGAGGTCGTCGATATGCTCGCAGCCGGGATCGTAACCGTAGGACAGCAGGTCGGTCGGTGCCTCGTGGGTGAGGAAGACGTCGATATCCTCGAGTGCGGTGGCCCGCTCTACGTCTTCGTGCGTGAAGTGACGGCGACGGTCTCCCTCGAGTTCGTCACGAGAGCGCTCGTACTTCGTCGGCGCGAAGTTACCCGAGAGGCCGGCGACGCGAAGTCCGTCGATCGTTGCCGCAGTGCTCGCCAGCAGGTGGACGTTTTCGGTCCCCGGCGGCTCTTCGCCCGTCCGAAGCGCGTCGATCACGTCGAAGTCCTCGTTGTTGCCCGCGACGAACCACGTCGGTGCCGGGAGGTCGTACCGCTCGAGGTCGCCGAGTTGGAGGACGCGGTCGGGCTCGAGGGTCCGATAGAGCGCGAGCAGTGTTTCCTCCCGGGCCGGCTCGGAAGCGTGGGCGTCACCGAGGACGAGCATAGCGGTGCTACGGACGCGAGCCGGATAGCGGCGGTGCCGAAAACTGCCGGTCTGCAGTGGCTCGAGCGTATCACTGGCGCTGGCTGACTGTCGCCGAACGAAGCACATTCAAGGGCATCATTTAGACGCAATGACGGCGGACGTTCGCGTATGGCCGACACCCCAGACGTCAACACGGTCGAGACGGACGACGACTTCATCCACGTCCGGTTTCGCGATCCGGATCGGTACGACGAGATCCGGACGCCCGACTGGGCGGAGCAGCCGGCCGAATCGGTCTCCGAGGGCAGCGAGGTCCGGACCGGGAAGGTCGAGGGCGAGGACGACTGGGAGGTCACGAGCGTCCTGATCGACAAACACGTCGGCGAGGACAAAGCGGAGGAGCAGGCGAAAGAGATCGTCGACAAGATCGAATCCTAGGCGGGACGCGAACGGATCTGTACCGGTGCGTATCGAACCGCCGGCGGGGTCGTGAGTACTCGCTCAGGCCTCGGCCTGCCCGATCCACTCCTCGGCCCGATCTTCCGAGACGTCGGCCGCTTCAGCGACGGCGTCGGGGCCGGCGCGCGTGAGGTCGTCGACCGTCGCGATGCCGGCGTCCGAGAGCTGCTCGCGGACGTCCGCGTCGATTCCGTCGATGTCCTCGAGCGTGTGTTCCGGGTCGGTTTCGATCTTCGTGTGCGGCTCGTCTTTCCCCTGCACCGGGATCTGCCGGGCACCGTCTTCGTCCTGCTCTTCGAGCTGCTGCCGGAACTGTTCGATCTGTTCGGACTGCCGTTCGAGGAGTTCCTCGACGTCGCCGGTCTGGCGCTCGAGCTGGTCTTCGAGCTGATCCTGTAGCTCCTGGGTCCGCTCGAGCTGATCGCGGAGTTGCCCGGACAGCTCGTCGACGTTCTGGATCGTCTGGTCCTCGACCGACTGCGTCATCTCGAGGAACTGATCGGTCTGCTCGTCGAGGGCGTCGACGAACTCCTCGGAGAGTTCGGTGGCGGAGTCGACGTCCCGCTCGAGTTCGCGCTCGAGCGCGTCGTAGAACTCGGCGTGGGTCTGTTTCAGCTGGCCGAAGGTCTCGTCGACGTTCCGGTGGGCCTCTGGGGCGTCGTCGCTCGGCAGGAACGCGGCCGTCGCGCTGAGGTAGCCGTGGGTCGCGGCCTGTGCGAGCTCGAGTTGCTGGCGCTGGAGCGACTCCTGGCCTTTGAGGCCGGTGAGCGCCATCGTGTCGGCGTTTCGTTGCGTCGCCATCCCCTGCTTGAGGAGCTGCTGGCTCTGTTTGACTGCGGCTCGCTGGGCGTCGAACATCGCTCGAATCGGTGAGTCTGACTGGCTCATGTGTGATCACCACTCCGCGTTGGCCGTAGATAAGCTGTGGGCTTGCAAACCATTTGATGGTCTTGAATGGCATTAATTGGTCAAATCGTTCTGACGATCGCACTGTCTGAGTAGATGACGACCTTCGCCCGCCGGCGACTGTCACGGTCGTCGTGGTTCGGTATTATGGGCGTGTTCGTCGTCGATTCGCGTATGGCCGATAGTCGAACCTACGCGTTCGAGGGGAATCGACCGACGATCGATGACACGGCGCGAGTGAGCAGAGCGGCGACGCTCGTGGGCGACGTCGAGGTCCGCGCAGACGCGAGCGTCTGGCCGGGCGTCGTGCTCCGCGGCGATATCGGTCCCGTCCGCGTCGGCCGCGAGACCCACGTCGGGGACAACGCGACGATTCACGCCTCGCAACTCGCTGACGAGGTGATGGTCGGACACGGGGCCGTCCTCAACGAAACGGTCGTCGAAGAACGGGCGCTGGTCGGATTCAACGCGACGATCAACACCGACGTCACGATCGGAAGCGGGAGCATCGTCGCCGCGGGAACGGTCGTTCCGGACGGCTACGAGATTCCGCCGGAGTCGTTCGTTCGCGGTGTTCCCGCTCGAGTCACGCCGCTCTCCGAGACGGGCATCGACGCTCGAGAAACGTTCGAAGAATATTCCTCCGGTGAGTACACGGATCTGGCGGGGCGTCACGAGGAATTGTTCGAGTGAGCGCACGTAGGCGGACGAGCGCCCTCCTCACGCCGGTTTGGGCTCGAGCCGGCCCGGGCTACCGGTTCGCGTCGAACTCGAATATTTCGCGGTAGAGCCCCTCGGCGAGCCCATCGAGGTCCGCCTCGGCCTCGCTGGCGGCCATCGTATCGCCGATGCCGCGCCACTCGACGGAGAGTCGGGCGATCGGGACCAGCGCGACCCCGCCGACGACGACCTCGCCGTCGGGGGTGTGGATCCGCCACTCCGTCCGCGTGCCGCTCGAGGATCGAGTGACGGCGTCGATCTCGGCCCCGGCCGCGACCCACCGCTCGACGAGGCCGTCGGTGATCCGACGGAGTTTGCGTTCGCCGAGCAGGTGGAGGGTGACACCGCCCACGGAAAGCAGTGCGAACGCGGCGGCCGCCATCGGCAGCCCACCGTAGGGGAGGTTCATCGACGCCGCGAGGCCGGCCGTGACGACGATCAGGCCGAGGACCCGACCGTCGACCGCGCTCGGCACCGTGCCGCTCCAGGTCGGCGCTGCCCCCTGGTTCGGCTGCTCGAGTTGCATATCGACCGTCTCTCTGTCCGTCGCTCCGATAGCCGTTGGCCTGTCCCAGTGGTGGCTTTATACCGACGAGTGGAAGGATTACTCGTCTTCGAGTAATTCGCTGTCGCCGTGGGCGTCCCGCAGGTTCTCGAGGTCCTCGCGTTGCTCCTCGAGCCGCGGGGTCGGCTCCGCGTACGTGTACTCGAAGATATCGGTGGGGTCGCCTTCGACGGCCTCGGCGCGCTCGACCAGCGTCGCGACGGTGTCCTCGATTTCGGTCTCGATCGCGTCGATTCGATCGTCGTCGAGGACGCCGTCGGTTCGGAGATACGCCTCGAACCGATCGATCGGATCGCGCTCGCGCCAGCGCTCGACTTCCGCGTCGTCCCGGTAGACGGAGGGATCGTCGGCCGTCGTGTGCGCGCCGTACCGGTACTGGATCGCCTCGATCAGCGTCGGGCGCAGCCGGTCGCCGTCTCCCTCGAGCGCCTTCTCGCGCGCCGCCCGCGTAACGACGTAGGTCGCGAGCGGGTCCATGCCGTCGACCTGCACGCCCTCGAAGCCGTAGGCCCTGGCTTTCTCCGCGATAGTCGCGCTCGCCGTCTGGCGCTCCCGCGGGACCGAAATCGCCCACTGATTGTTGTTACAGAAGAAGATCGTCGGCGCGTCGAAGACGCCGGCGAAGTTCATCGCCTCGTGGAAGTCCCCCTCGGAGGTCGCCCCGTCGCCGAAGTGGACGACGCTCGCCCGCTGGTCGCCGTTCAGTTTCGCGGCCCACGCCCAGCCGACCGCGTGGGGGAGGTGGCCGCCGATCGAGATGTTCAGCGGGAAGACGTCGATCTCGGCCAGCGCGGCGTTGCCGTCCTCGTGGCCCATCCAGTACAGCAGGTACTCCCACGGCATTCCCCGCGCGGCGATCGCGCCGTGTTCCCGGTACTGGAACGAGAGCATGTCGTCGTCGGCCAGCGCGTACGTCGAGCCGATCTGGGACCCTTCCTGACCGGCCAGCGAGGCGTAGGTCCCGAGCCGACCCTGGCGCTGGAGACTGATCATCCGCTCGTCGAACCGCCGAGAAAAGCGCATATCCCGGTACATCGACCGCAGGGTCTCCGCCGCGAGATCGGGCTCGAGTTCGGAGTCGACGACGGTCCCGTCTGGATCGAGCACGCGAACCCGGTCGTCCGGCTCCCGCTCGAGGAGGTCCCGTTCGCGGACGTCTCCTGACATAGACGTACCGTTGACCGCGGCCCATATAACGGTAGCTCCGCGCGTCCCGCTGCTCGACGGTGGATCGCGACCGCGTCTCGCTCGGGTACAACCTCGTTCACTCGGTTAATCAAACTAATAGAAATGTGAAAAATACTGCGGTGTTATCTTCAGTCCTGCCATACGCGCATGTACAAATCTCCGCTGAACCAGCCGGTAGGTTGGTGGTCGAACTGAACGCCAGCCGGTTCACTCAGTTAATCAAAACTCAGATCTGGGTGAATTTGTCATTAGCTTAAGACGTAGGAGCACGTACTCGGCGTTGTAATGAACGATACTCACGACCGATTATACGAAGTGATGGCGAACGAGCAACGCCGACAGCTGCTATTCAGCTTGTTAGATGGGAATCCTCGGACGGACACTCCAATCGACCTCGATACACCACCTGACGATGTCGCAGTTGGGAGGACGGATAGACTCGAACAGAGGCACGTTCATCTTCCCAAGTTAGACGATTACGGATTTGTCGAATGGATACCAAGCAGGAGTCGCGTCGAAAGGGGGTCCCGATTTGACGAAATCAGGCCCACGCTTGAACTTCTGGCGAGACATCACGGGAAACTCTAAGCGTGACCTCATCGAATTCTCTCTCGCGGTAGAACTCGTTGTCTTTCTTCCCCGTACTAATGCATAACTACAGGTGTGAATGTGCCGCCATCGCTCATTTTGATGTTCTGAGTGAAAGTATTCTTTATAGACGTTCAGTTCCATTCGTCTATAACGAGAGATTTTGCACTGTGCGTTTCCCTCCACAGCGAAAGGGACTGTCGGCAGAACGGTCGTGTAACGGTCACGGACGCATCACAGAGTCCACACTCGTTCTAACCGCCAATGACAGACCAGTCCCTCCACAACTCATCTGAGAACGGGCTTACGATTCTCCTCGTTGAGGACAACCCCGGCGATATTCGTCTGATACGAGAAGCGTTCGAAACGGCAAACGTCGGTGCTGAGACAACGCTCCATCCAATATCTAACGGGGACGATGCGGTTGCGTTCTTGACCGAGCGAACCGACGACGAGACGCGACCGTTCCCCGACCTCGCTCTCGTAGATTTGAACCTTCCGGGGCGAGACGGGTGTGCAGTTCTCGATGCGATCAGAGATGATCCACGGCTCAGACCGCTTCCTGTGATTATACTCACGAGTTCTGCGGATAGGGACGACATCGACCGATGCTACGATGCTCACGCCAACGCTTACGTGACGAAGCCGACCGCTCCGGACGAGTTCGAGTCACTCGCAGCCTCAGTCGGCCAGTTCTGGTTCCAGCAGGTACAACTCCCTCCGGTTCAGTAACTACCTCACCTATCTCTACCGTTCAGAGTGTCTTGTCGATGCCGTGAACGGACGAACACCATCTTCACGGGCTAACGCGCGAATCTTCTGGTCCTCGCATCCCTCGTCGCCGAGAGGAGAATCGCTACTTCACCGGTATTCCGCTCGCTGAGCGACGGTGCGAGCTGCGAGTCGTGTTTTCTGGTCGTCGTCACTCGACGGTCGACGATGGCATCGGAGGATTTCAACAGAGCCGTCTCAGTGGTCTTCGCGTCTTTTCCGATCGCACTCGAGTCCGGTACCGGTCGGTATCGATCGAATCCCACTCTGTTCGCAGACGCCTGCCCGATAATCGTGGACGTAGGAACGGCGAACCCCGTTGTGGTTGGGCCGTAACGGGGCCCGCCACTTCCACGTACTGACCGTACCGTCAAGTAGCTTGTGTGATTATTTGGGTGAAATCGCCTGCGGGAGGTGGCGTTCGAAAATTCTATCAGCCCTTGCCAGTCAATACGCGAAACCTTTTCCATCCACGCACTCTACTCTGCATGTTCGGGTAGCCGAACTCGTGGTTGGGCCATGACAGAGAACGAAACTACTAGACAGGCGATTAGCCTGCTGCAGGATCTCGGGCTTCAGGAGTACGAAGCACGTTGTTTTATGGCGTTGAACAAGTTGCCGACCGGCACGGCGAAGGAGATACACGAAATCTCCGAGGTGCCCCGGACGAGGGTCTACGACGCCATTCGGGTGCTGGAATCACAGGGACTGGTCGAGGTGCAACACGCGAGTCCGCAGGTGTACCGTGCCGTCAGCGTCGCCGAGGCGACACAGACCTTGCGCCAGAAGTACGACACTCGGATCGATACGCTTCAATCGCACCTCGAGAACACGGACACTCAGGAGGCCGAGGACGACGAGCAGGTCCAGGAGGTCTGGTCGTTGTCCGGGCACGAAGCGATCGAGTCGAGAACGCTCGATCTCATCGACGAAGCGAACTCCGAGGTCGCACTCCTCGTCGTCGACGAAAACATCCTCTCCGAGGCGCTGTTCGACGGGTTGCGAGCGGCGGCCGACCGCGACCTCTCGATCGTTCTGGGCGGTCAGACGAACGAGATCATGGCGACGCTCGGCGGCGAGGTCGCCACGACGCACGTGTTCGAAACCGGCCTCGACTGGCTCACCGGCCGCGAAAGCGACAACGAAGTCGCGATCAGTCGCATCCTGCTCATCGACCGCGAGACGCTGCTGATCGGGTCGTACTATCCGACCGCCGCAGAGGGCAAGGGGAAAGAGCAGGCGGTCTTCGCTCGGGGCCTCGAGAACGGGATCGTGGTACTCCTTCGCCGGCTGGTGACGGCCGGCTTACCGCCGATCGAAGATCCGGGGGTCTGACTCCGTTTTCACCGACGCGGAACGAACCGGCCGCACCGGCTGTGAACCGCTATCGATAGTCCGGCAGCCGACCCGACCGGTCCGAGCCCGCGACGAACGGCAGGTCGGCCAGCGCAGCGGGGACCTCCTCGCCGCCGACCCTGACCGTCAGGTCGTCGCTCTCGAGGCCGTAGTCGACGAGCGCGAGCGCGACGACCTCGTCGCGTATCGGGCTCTCGCCCCCGCGAGTCACCTCACCGACCGACGCGTCGCCGTCGAAGACGGCCGCGCCGGCGTCGGGAACCGGCCGGTCCTCAACCGGCCGGTCCTCGTCTCTCCGCTCTCCCTCGAGGACCAGTCCGACGAGCTTCCGGCTGGGCTGACCGCGGTTCTCGACCCGGGAGACGACCTCCTGACCGACGTAACACCCCTTCTCGAAGTCCAGGGCGCTTCGCAGGCCTAGCACGTTCGGGAGCGTTCCCTCGAGTTCGGTGTGAAAGAGCGGCGAACCGGCCTCGAGCGCGAGGCTCTCGAACGTCCGATACCCGAACGGCGCGGCGTTCAGTCCCTGATTCAAGAGCGTATCGTAGACGGCGGCGGCGTCGTCGGCCGCGCAGACGATTTCGTAGCTCTCCTCGCCGGTGAGCGCGTCGGTACGGATGACGGTGACGCCCTCGTCGCCCATCGTCCCGCGGACGAACGAGTAGCGCTCGTCGGGCGAACCCGCCCCGTTGAGCACGCTCGCGACTTTCTCGGTGGCCTGCGGGCCGTGGATCCCGAACACGGCGAAGTCGTCGGTCGCGACGCGGATGTCGACGTCCTGGATAAACACCTTCTCGGACCACTCCTCGGCGAGCGGCTCGGCGGTCTCGGGCTGGGTGAACAGCAGCAGGCGCTCGCCCGCGTTGTAGACGTAGAGTTCGACCTCGATTCCGCCCTGCGGGTCGAGGACGAGCGCGTAACACCCCTGCCCGTCCTCGGCGGGAACCCGGTTCGAGACGACGTTGTCGACGTACTCGACGCGGTCCTCGCCCTCGACGACGATCACGCCGTAGACCAACTCGAGCAGGCCGACGCCGTTGCGGACCGCGCGATGGGTCCGTTCCGGCCGCCCGAAGTGTTCGACGATCGTCCGATCGCCGCGCTCGCCGAACGTGGCCCCGTGGTCCTCGTGGATGGACTCGATGACGGTCATGCGTACCTTCTGGTGCCTGAGGCCCTCAGGCGTTTCGATTCAAAAAGGAATCCGCTCGCGCAGCCACTCCCCCAGCGACTGGTCGTCGTCCTCGTCGGCCGGCTCGTCGGGCACCACCCGCTCGTCGGGCTTGATGACCATCTCGTTGCCCGATTCGACGACGATCAGATCGTCCTCCTTGAGCGTCGACAGGGCGTCCTCGAGTTCGTCGATATCGACCTCGACGGCGGCTCGGAGTTCGAAAATCGTCATCCCGTCGTCGGCGCGGTTGACCAGTTCGTCGAGTACGGCCACCTCGGTCCCCTCCCGATTCCGGTACTCCCGCTTTGCTCTCATCCGTATGTCCATTCGACAACCTGGGATTTGACGTTTGTCGTTCCGACGACGACCGACGGTTCATCGGGGCGGGTGTCGCCACGCGGCGACCGGCCGCGGGTGGGAACTCGAGTGCGATCCGAGACGCACCCGTCGTCGCGAGCGACTGTCACCAATCTGGGACAAACAGGCAGCACGTTTTTTATGGGATGGCTCGGTACGGTGGGACAATGGTCCTGCGATGTTCGCTGCTCGGGCACGACTTCGGCGAGTCCGATGTCGAACGCGAGCGCGAAGAACGGGGCAGTGAAGTCGTCGTAACCGTCCAGGAGTACGAGGAGTGTTCCCGCTGTGGCGAGCGAAACGTCATCAGCGAGAACACCGAAGTAACGAGTCTCTCCGCCGAGACGGACGCCGACACGCTCTCCGACGATCCTGATGAAGAGCTGATAGAAGATACGCCCGAATCCGACGCAGCTGCCGCCGAAACCGGGACGGACGCCGAGTTCATCGACGCCGACGCGGCCGCGGATGCCGACGATGCGGCGACCGGCGACGTCGGCACCTCCGAAGCGGCTCCGTCTGCGGGTTCCGCCCCCGACGACGGTGCCGATGACATCGAGGTGCCGACCGACGAAAACGGCGACCCCGTCACCGATGACGGCGAAATCCTGGAAGACGACGGCCCGGAACCCGATCGGGACCGGGACCGCGACCACGGCGAGTGGCCCGATTCCGACGACGTCGGGCCGCCGGTCGGCGCGGAGTCCGAACCGGCCGCGTGGCCGGACGACGAGTCCGACACCGAGACGGCAGTCGCCGACGACCCCGACGAGATCGATCCGGAGGAGATCGACGACGACGCCGTCCTCCTCGAGAACGACGCGCCCGCCGACGGCCTCGGCGGTGCGAGCGTTACGGACGATGCGGCCGACGCCGACGCCCGATCGGTGACGACCGAAGCCCCCGAGGCGAATACCGTCGGCGCCGACCGGAACGGGGCGTCCGACTCGGGGATCGGCATCGAACGCGCCCAGTCGGCTCCGGCCCCGGCCGAGAGCAGCGGCTCGTCCACCGACGACGTCCCGACCGAGTTCTACTGTCCGCGGTGTGAGTACGTCGCCGCCGGCGACCGGAGCTCGCTTCGCGCCGGCGATATCTGTCCCGACTGCCGGAAAGGCTATCTCAGCGAGCGCGAGCAGCAGTAGTCGCGCCCTCGAAGAACAGCTCTCCGTCTCTCACGGTCCGTGGCGTGTGCTCTCCCGCTTTTCGAGACCGTCCACGCCCGGCTCGCCTCCGCCGGGACTACCGGTCGGTAGCCCGTCTCGCCGCAGCCACCGGTTTCCGGCCTCGCTAACGCATCAGACACCCGAAACATCGGCTATGAAAAGAGGTAAACACTCCCCCGTGTTTCTTCGAGCCATGAAGGAGTACAAGATGCGTCGCGGTGAATATCTCGAGGAACGAATCCCCGACATGGAGGCGACCGTCGAGGACTACTTCGGTCCCATCACGGGGACCCAGGAGTACAAGGGCAGCGACCTCTACCTCATCGAGGAGCCCGACAACCCCGTCTTCGAGAAGATCGTCGTCGGGGCCGTCGAGTACTCCGGGAAGAAGGACAAACTCGGCGTCGAGTTCCACGAACGCGACCCCACCGAACTCGGCCCCGACGAACTCGAGGCCGCCGGCGAGGCCGTCGACGCGAAAAACGACTTCCTGCTCGAGGCGACCGGCCGCGACGCCAAGTCCCGTCGCGACTCGATGAAGCGGAAGGTCGAGGACGACCCGGACCACGACATCGACTAGCGACCCTTCACACGCCGTTCTCCAGCGAGCGAGACGCGTAGCGCCGCGTTCGCGATGGCCTTCGGTAAACCGTCGATCGAAAACGCTTCTCCCGCCGCTCCGAACGCATAGCGTTCTCTCTATCGCTTGTCAGCCCGCTTACTCACTGGCTCACGGCTCCGCCGTTTGCCGTTCGCGGCGCTTCGCGCCGCACACTCGTCCGTCGGCTCCGTAACGGTTTTCGCCGCCGCGTCGAACCCTCGAGTAATGGAAGTACAGTCGTTTCTCGTCGCGACGTTCGTCGCCCACCTCGGGTTCGCGAGCTTCGTCACCGTCCACGCCGTCGCGACCGATCGCGACGCCGGCAAGTGGCCGCTCGTGACGCTGGCGTTCGGGTTAGCCGGGATCGCCGCCTACTTGTTCTACGACGAGACGTCGGACTCCGGTCGACGCTGATCGGTCTCGGTCTCGAGCCGGCGCGAAAAATCGGTTCCGAGCGCTCAGGCGAGGAAGACGTGTCGCGGTCGGTCGGCGAGGACGTCGCGGCCGAACTCGACGGCCTCCGAGAAGGCGTCGCTCCGGAAGAACTGCATCGCGTCCTCGCGGGAGTCCCAGCGGCTGGCGATGAACATGTCGTTTTCGTCCTCGCGGTTGACCAGTAGGTCGGTCTTCCGGTGGCCGTCCATCTCCGCTAGCAGGTCGGCAGCGTCCTCGAACGTGCCGGTGAAGTCGCTGCGGTGCTCGGGCTTGACCGTGTAGAACATTCCCATCGTCCCCCACGAGTCGCCCTCCTCGTCTCCCGCTTGCCGAACGATCTCGGGGAGATCCGCGAGGAACCCGGCGGCCGTGTTCGCGGCGCGGTCGGTGTCCCAGAGGCTGACGATCGCCGTCTCGGCGTCGTCGTCTCGAGATTCGTAGACGGCCGTCTTCACGTGTGTATCGTAGTGGTCGAAGTTCCCACGCAGCCCCTCGACCTCCTCGAACAGTTCGTCGGCGTCGGCCGCCGAATAGAGGACGACCGCGTGAACGTCTTCCCCGTGAGGCTGGCCGGCGTAGACGCCCATCTCTTCGAGTTCGCTGCGAACGTCGTCGTCCTCGTCGCCGTCGTCACCGTGGTGGTGGTCACCGGAACTCGAGTCACCGCCGTGGTGTCTCTCGGAGCCGTGATGGTGCCCCTCGGACTCGCCGCCGGCGTGGGCGTGGGGATGGTTACCGTCCTCGCCCTCCTGTGGGACCCGTTCGCCCGCGAGGAACGCGCCGAGGTCTTCTGGCGGGAACCGGCGCGCCGAGAGGAATCGGCCGAACTCGGCGAAGCGCGAACTCGAGGGGTCGAAGCGCATCTCGTAGAGCAGTTCCTTCACGTCGGTGGGGTCGTCGCCGAACAGGGTGATTCCCCACTCGAAGTCGTCGAGGCCGACGCTGCCGGAGATGATCTGGGTGACGCGGCCGGCGTAGTCCTTGCCGATCTCGCCGTGGTTCGAGAGGTAGTCCGCGCGCTCGTCGAAGGGCAGTTCGTACCAGTTGTGGTCGGGCCCGCGGCGCTTGCTCATCGGGTAGAAGCTCAGAAACTCGCTGTCGGGCAGTTCGGGTTTGAGCCGCGACTCGATGTACTGTGCCATTCCGGTATCGGCGGTTTCCCCGTCCTCGAAGTAGTCCTGGGACATGTAGCCCGAAACCTCGGTCACCGAGAGGTAGGAGTCGGCCCGTTCGGTGAACTCGGCGAGGGCGGTGTGTTCGAACCGCCGCTCGAGCGTGTCGATGTCGCCGAGCGTCGGCCGCAGGTGGAGCACGAGCAGGTCGGCCTTGTGGCCGAGCACCGCGAACGTCGCGGACTCGCCCTCGTCGGCGTCGTCGACGCCCTCGCAGGACGCGAGGTAGTCGATCCCCTCCTCGATCGCCCGCGAGCGCCGACGCTCGGGGGCGTCTCGCCAGGCGTCCCAGTCGATCGACCGGAAATCGTGCAGGACGTACCAGCCCTCCTCGGTCTGTGGCGGCTGCCGTCGTTCCATGCGCGGCGGTTGGAGCGGCGAGGCCAAGAAGGGCCGGGTTTTGTCCCGCGTTCCTCCGTCTCCCAGTCATTCGCCCCGTCGTTACGGGGCCGCCGTCCGGTCGTCTGCCGACTGTCGCCGGATCTGACCGAAACCCTTTACGTCCGTCCGTTTAATCCACGAGGTACATGCGGAAAAGTGGGCCGCCGAAAGGACTCATCGCCTACCTCGTCCTCGAGCTGCTCGAGGAGAAACCGCGGTACGGCTACGAGATACTGAAAGAGATCCGAGATCTCAGCGGTGGTCACTGGGAGCCGTCGTACGGCTCCGTGTATCCGATCCTCTACAAGTTCGAGGAGAAAGGCTGGGCCGAGCGCATCGAGCGCGCGGACGAGCCCGATCGGAAGTACTTCGAGCTCACCGAGGTGGGTCACGCCGAACTCGAGGAGCGCCGCGAAACCGGCTGCGAGAAGGCCAGCGACTTCGCCGACGTCATCCTCGGTTTCTTCCACGTGTACGCGGCGTTCTCGACGGACGACCGATTCGAGATCCCCGAAACCGAAGGCGAGTGGCGGTTCGACGAGGAGTTCAGTCGCTGGGTAGTCGAACAGGTCGTCCGCCACCACGAACACTACTTCGATACCGAGTTCGAGCGCCTCGAGGAGACGCCCGAAGAGTTCTACGACCGGCACGGCATCGACCCCGGGGAGTCGTAGCCCGCCGGATCGGCGCTCGTGACCGGCTCGCTCAGCCACCGAACAGTTGCGGGCCGAACAGCATCAGGAGGAAGCTCACGAGCATCGTCACCCCGACCGTCGTCGTCACCACGCGGACCATGCCGCGCGTCGCGTCGATCGGGAGCCGGGAGACGACCGCCTCGGTGCTGGTCCGGAGAATGTGGCCACCGTCGAGGGGGAACGCCGGGATGCAGTTGAAGAAGCCGAGCTGGACGTTGATCCAGCCGGTCCAGAACAGCAGGTTCGCCAGCAGGAAGACCGTCCCGTCCCCGAACGCCCCGAGGGCGCCCTGGACTTCGTAGAAGCTCTGGATTCCGCCGGTGAAGCCGGCGAAGTTAAACGGCATCAGGCCGATGACGCCGAAGATCGGGAGGAAGAGCGCGATCCCGATCTGTCCGAGGAACGTGTCGGTGATGGGGCCGAACGGCGAGTCCCCGTTCCCACCCAGCAGCGCCAGATACTCCCCGGCCGGGTAGAGCTGCACGCCGATGTCGCTGACAGTGACGCCGGATGTTCCCGGGTTCGCCTGAATTCCGAGGAAACCGCTGCCGGTCCGCGGATTGTTGTCGAGCGTCACGGTGTACGTCCGCTGCTCCTCGCCGAAATAGCCCGTCACGGTGGCCTCCTGACCGGGCTCGGTCTCCTCGAGCAGCGAGCCGAGCTGTTCGTAGTTGTGGACCCGCTCGCCGTCGAACCGAGTGATGACGAAGGTCTCGTCGGTCGGACCGGTTTCGGCCGCGAGCGGTTCGCCATCGACGACCGAGACCGCGGCGCCGATCGGGACCGTTCGCTCGACGCGCTCCCCGCCGTCTGCGGGCTCGATCGTCAGCGTGACCCGGCCGTCGTCGCCGACGGCGTCGAAGAAGCCGCGTTCGGTCGCGATGGACTGGCCGTCGACCGCGAGGATCTTGTCACCGGTCGAGAGTCCCGTCGGCCCGTCGTCCATCGCCGCAGTCACGGACAACGCCCGGTCGACGGTCACCGTCTCCTCGCCGTTGAGTTCGACGGTCATCTGCTCGCCCTGACTGGCCTCGACTCGTTCCGCGAGTTCCTCGTTGCCCTCGACCGGGGTACCGTCGACCGCCGTGATACGGTCGTTGGGTTGGATACCGGCTTCGGCGGCGGGCGAGTCCGGTGCGACGCCGCCGACGGCGGCTCCGGGCGCGACACCGATCGCGCCGACGATAGGCCCGAACAGCAGGGCGAACGCGAGGATCGTCACCGCGAAGTTGTTCGTGACGCCGGCGGCGAACATCCGCGTCTGGCCGCCGCGGGAGGCTGCCTTGCTGCTCTCCTGATCGGGTTCGACGAACGCGCCGACGGGGAGGATCGCCAGCATCGCGATCCCCATCGAGTCGATCTCGATGTCCTCGACGCGACAGAGCAGTCCGTGGCCGCCCTCGTGGACGACGAGTCCGACGAGCAGCCCGAAGACGATGCCGGGCGTGGCCGACAGCGGCAGGAAGTCGTTGACGCCAGGGATGACGAGAATGTTCCGCGGTTGGCGCACGGCCGATGTCGCCGGCTGGGGCGACGAAAGAGCGCTCATCGACGCCTGGAGGAGAAACACGAACATGCCGACCATCACGACCAGGGCGATGCCGACGCCGAGGTTCGACCACGCTCGCCAGAACCGTTTCGGACGGGCGAGCCTGTCGAGCAACTCTCGGCCGCGTTTCGTGTGGAAGGTGAGGATCGGGCCCTGCGTGCCGATGTAGTCGGGTAGTCGACCCGCGTTCTGGAGTGCGACGACCGCCCCCCAGTAGAGCGCGAGTCCGAGCAACACCCAGGTGAGGAGTTCCGAGCCGTAAATCGCGGGGGGTGAGACGAGGGCGAAGGAACCGTAGTCCATTGATACTACCTCCGTGCGGCGTTCTCAAATGGCTTTTGTCTACGGGTCTACCCGCCGGATCGGCGTCACCGTTCTCGCCGGAGCCGACCGACGACGAACTCGCGGTCGACTTTCGCGAGGAACGGGCCGAGCTTCGGCCCCTGCTCTTCGTCGAAGAACAACCGGTAGCCGGCGCCGAAGAAGTCGCCGACGTCGACGTCGTGGCGCTTGGCCGTCTCGTAGATCTCTCCCTGAATCTCGTCGGGGTCGTGGCCCTCCTCGATGAAGTCTGCCAGCTCCGCGAGCGCGGCTTCGGTGTCCGAATCGAAGTCGTGGGCGGGGAGCTCGGTGCGCTTGAGTTCGTAATCGAACTCGTTTCCGGTGCGGCGCGCCCAGTTCCGGGCCTGTTCGACGCGCTCTAAGGCGCCCTCGACGGCCCATTCGGGCGCGTCGTCGGGAATGTGCCCCTCGCGGCGGGCGATCTCCTCGCGCAGGTCGGGGTCGTCGGTCATTCCCAGCACCGCGGCGAAGGTGTAGGGCAGTCGGATCCGTTCTTCTCGAGGCTCTTCGACTACGAAGGGGTAGACGCGCTCGGCGAACGCCTCCTCGTCCTCGCTTCCCTCGATCTCGCCGAAGTAGATCGCCTCGAGTCGGTCGAACTCGTCGACCAGCTGGTCGAGGCGCTCGATGCTGAAGTCCCGCGCTTTCGAGGGGTCCTTCGCGAAGAAGTAGCGCAGGACCTCCGGCTCGAGCAACTCGAGCACGTCGGAGACGAGGATGACGTTCCCCTCGGAGGAGGAGAAGGGTTCGTTCTCGAGCGTGAACCACTCGTAGACCATCGGCACCGGCGGTTCGATCTCGAGGACGTTGCGGGCGACGTCCTGGCCGCTGGGCCAGGACCCCTCGGCGTGGTCCTTCCCGAACGGCTCGAAGTCGACGCCTAGCAGCTGCCACTGGGCCGGCCACTCGAAGCGCCAGGGGAGTTTGCCCTCTCGCAGCGTCGCGGTTCCCTCGTGGCCACAGCCGTCGATGGTCTGATCGCCGGCGTCCATGTCGGTACACTCGTAGTCGACGGTCCCCGCGTCACCGGCGTCCAGGTCGACGCTCGTCACCGTCTCGGTGATCTTGCCACACTCCTCGCAGATCGGATTGAACGGGACGTAGTCCTCGTCGACCTTGTCCTGGTACTCCGAGAGGACCTCCCGCGCTCGGTCCCGGTGCTCGAGGACGAACCGCGTCACGTCCTCGAACTCGCCGGATTCGTACAGTTCCGTGTTCGAGACGAGATCGATCGGCACGTCGACGGCGTCGGCGCTGTCCCCGATGATGGTCGCGAAGTGGTCGCCGTAGGAGTCACAGCAGCCGAAGGGGTCGGGGATGTCGGTGTACGGCGCGCCGAGGTTCCGGCCGAGCGCGCCGGCGTCGACCTCGCCGAGGTCGACGAGATTCCCCTCGAGATCGCAGAGGGTTCGCGGCAGCTTCCGGAGCGGGTCGCGGTCGTCGGCGGTGAAGACCTGCCGGACCTCGTGGCCCCGGTCGCGCAGGACTTCGGCGACGAAGTAGCCGCGCATGATCTCGTTGACGTTGCCGAGGTGGGGGACGCCCGAGGGAGAGATGCCGCCCTTGACGACGATCGGCTCCGACGGGTTTCGTTCTTCGATTCGATCCGCCACGGTGTCGGCCCAGAAGGCGTGGCGCGCGTCCGCGCCGTCCTCGCGCTGCAGGGTGTAGGGGCTCTCGTCGCTCATCGCTCGTCGCTCGCCCAGTAGGTCGGTTCCGAGCCGACGCCGTCGGGGACGATGTCCGTCCCCTCGTGGTCGCCGTGGCGGACCGCCCGCGCGATCCGATCGGGGTCGGTGCCGTCGAGGACGATGGTGCGCATCCCCGAGCGCTCGATGATCTTCGCCGCCAGCAGGTCGACCGGGGCCGACGCGCCGGCGTTCATCTCGAGGCCGGCGATGGCGTCGACCAGCTCCGCCGCGGAGAGGTCGTCGTACTTGATCGCGTCGTCGTCCTCGTTGGGGTCGGCGCTGTAGACGCCGGGAACGCTCGTCGCGTAGACCAGCAGGTCGGCGTCGATGTACTCCGCGAGGGCGGCCCCGACGGCGTCGGTCGTTTGGGCCGGCGCGACCCCGCCCATGACGCAGATGTCGTCGCGGCGCAGCGCCTCGCTGGCCTCTTCGTAGTCCTTCGCGGGCGCAGTCACGGATCCTTCGCCGAGCGCGGCGATGAGCAGCCGGGCGTTCAGCCGCGTCACGTCGATCCCGAGCTGATCGAGTTCGATCTCGTTCGCTCCGAGGTCCCGTGCGGCCGAGATGTACTCGCGAGCGACGCCGCCGCCCCCGACGACGGCACCGATTCGACAGCCGTCCGCCGCGAGGTCTTCGATGACGGCAGCGTGTTCGGCGACCCGATCCCCGCCGGGCTCGGGTACGAGGACGCTCCCGCCGATAGAGACGACCACTTTCATACTACCCCGGTGTAGCGGAGTTGCTATCTTAAGGGTTGTCAACTGCCCGGACGACGTGGTGACACACCGCTCGAGCCGGGTCCGAGCGATCGGTCAATCGTTACCGTCCGGCTCACCGTCATCGAGCGGCAGAACGAGCGTCTCCCCGTCTCGATCGAACTCGGTCCCGAACGGCTCCGATAGCTCGCGCATCCGGTCGCGGGACCACGCGGCCGCCCCCGGCCTCGCCTCGTGGACGGCGTAATCGTCGATCTGCGTCGGATGGAGTCGGAGTTCGGTCGGCCGTCCGTCGGCCGTCACCGCGAGTACGAACAGGAAGCTCCGATCGTTCCGCAGGTCGTCATCGACAGCGTAGTCGTCGACGAAGTCGCCCGCGTCGTAGACGATCGGACTCCCGTCGTGAATCTCGATCCCCTGGAAGACGTGGGCGCTGTGGCCGTGGACGATGTCGACGCCGTGTTCGACGAGCCAGCGCCCGAACTCGCGGAACGACTCCGGCGGCTCCGTCACCATGTTCGGCCCCCAGTGCAGCGAGGCGACCAGCAGGTCGGGATCCGTCCCGCGGGCGCGCTCGAGGGCCGCCGCGACCCGCTGACGCGTCTCCGTCGTTTCGACGTCGAACTCGACCCGGGCCGTTCCGGGCGAATTTTCGTCGGCGGCGTACTCCGGCGTGTTGTCGGTGAGCGAGATCATCGCCACGTCGAGTTCGGTGTCTGAACCACCGATCGTGAACGCCGCTGGCTCGAGCGCCTCGTCGATCGTCTCGCCGGCGCCCGCGCGGGCGATCCCCGCTTCGTCGAGCGCTGCGAGGGTGTCCCGCAGCGCCGCCGCCTCGTAGTCGAGGACGTGGTTGTTCGCCAGCGCGCAGGCGTCGACGCCGGCGCGCTCGAGCGCGGGGACGGCCCAGTCGGGATCGGCTCGGAAGTGAAACGGTCTGTGCGTTCGCGTCCACTCCCGCCCGCGCGTCGAGAGCACGCACTCGAGGTTGCTCACCAGCCCGTCGAGTCCGCGCAGGCGCTCGAGCGTGTTCCCCCAGACCGCGTCGACGGAGCGATCATGCTGGCGGTCGTCGACGAGCCGGCCGAGCATTACGTCGCCCGTGAAGCCGATTCGAAGGGACATACTGGGCGTTCGTTCCGTAGGTGCAAAATTTCGAGCCACCGCTGCGGTGCCGATTTGTCGCCGTGTGATGGCCGGCCGGTTGCGGAGCCGCCGGGTGGGACTGAAAGGAGTGCGGTGGGGTGGGACTGAAAGGGGTGCGCTGAGCGGCCGCGGCCGCTCAGCGCAGGGCTTTCTCGCCGACAGCTACAAAGCCGGACCCGTCCATCGTTCGAACATGCACGTACTCGGTGTTCGCGATGGGGGTGCCGGCGGCGACGCGCTCGAGCGCGTCGTCGACCGGATCGTCGATCGACTCTCCGAGCGGGGGCGCGTCGGCGTGGTCAGATACGACGCGACGATCGCCGACGGCACGCACGCCAGCGAGGCGATCACGTTCGGCGGTGACGTCATCTACGATCTCGGCGTCGACGGCGACTGGGCCGCGTCCGGGACGGGAATGTCGGTCGGCGACGCGCTCGATAGTCTGTCGACCGACTGCGAGTACGCGGTGGTCGTCGGCGTGCGGACGCTCCGTCATCCGTCGATCGTCGTCGGCGCCGACGCAGACGAGCACGAGCCCGAGGGTCCGGTTCTCGCGACCGTCGACGGCCCCGCCGATCTCGAACTCGACGATCTCGTCGCGCGTCTCGAGTCCGCCGAACCCCACGAGAGCCTCGAATCGCTGGTCGCCCGCGTCAAGCGCTCGCCCAGCGCCGACCGCGCGGGTGCGATCGCGACGTTCACCGGCCGCGTCCGCGCGAAAGACAGTGAAGACGACGCGCGGACCGAATACCTCGAGTTCGAGAAGTACGAGGGCGTCGCCGACGAGCGGATGACTGCCCTCGAATCGGATCTCGAGGCACGGGACGGCGTCTTCGACGTAGAACTCTACCACCGGACGGGCGCCGTGGCGGACGGCGAGGACATCGTCTTCGTCGTCGTCCTCGCGGGCCACCGCGCAGAGGCGTTTCAGGCTGTCGAAGACGGAATCAACCGTCTGAAAGACGAAGTCCCGCTGTTCAAGAAGGAAGTGACGGTCGAGGATGAGTTCTGGGTCCACGACCGATCCTGACCGTTACGTTCGTTCATCGAGCGGGCTAAAACAGCGGAACGGTCAGGGAATACGAGAGTCTATCGATCGTGATTATTTTGTCGGCGATAATGAGTTAGCAGCTGTTTTAAAACGTCTCGAGAGATCTAAGACGATTATTAAGACTGTAATAATCGCCTGTAAAAGATCTCTTACCCCCCAGATCGCTGAACACAATCGAAACGCGGCTAACCATCCTCCCTTTATAACAAATTGCCGTCGGAAAGGGGAGATGTCGATGAGCACGACAGCCCAACCCTCCACGGAAAGCAAGGAACGCCGCCTGAAACGCTACCTGCGCGAACGCGCCGAAGACGGCGAGCTGTACTTCAAAGGCAAGTTCATCGCGGACGATGTCGGCATGTCCCCCAAAGAGATCGGCGCACTGATGGTCAAGCTCTCTGACTCGGTCAGCGACCTCGAGATCGAGAAATGGTCCTACACGAGCGCGACGACCTGGCGCGTCGCACCCGCCTGACTGTCGATCCGCCTCTCGACGGCCCGATCCGCCCGACGAACATCCCCGCAACACCCTCACGCATCCGTGCAGCACTCCCTCACGCACCTGTGCTGCACACCCGTACCACACTCCCTCACGCACCCGTGCCGGCGCGTCACCGACGCCACTCCGGCACGATCATCTCGGTCCCTCACCCCCGCTGACGCCGTCTTTCGGTCGTCGCTTCGCCGCACCCACACCTCGAGTTCGATCGGCAGCATCGCTGCGCACTGCGAGGCGATGCCGACGGTCCGCGCTCGAGAAAGACGGTCGGCCCTGCCGACGGCAGTCGATTTATACCGACAGATCCTGAACCACTGATGATGGAAGATGTCGATCGGTCCGGATTCGGCACCGCAAGACGCGGCGGCCGGTCCCTCGAGGACGGCCCCCCGATCGATCGGATCGAATCGGTGTTTGCCGTCTACGACGTCGAGCGAGAGGGCGAGCGGCTCGTGTACTACGGCGACCCGCTCGCGCATCCGGAGCGGGTCATGGACGAACTCTGGCCGGCGTTTCGCGAACGCGGCTACGACGCCGATCTCGAGCTGCGCCACGGCGAGTACGCCCTCGTCGCCGAGCCGACGGACGTCGGGATCGACGGTATCCCGTGGACGAACATCGTGTTGCTCCTCCTGACGGTCGGCTCGACGCTGTTCGCCGGCGCGATGTGGTACCAGATCGATCCGTTCGCCGATCCGACCACGATCTGGCACGCTTGGCCGTTCACGGCCGCGATTCTCGGCGTCCTCGGCGTTCACGAGATGGGCCACTACGTGATGAGCCGCTACCATCAGGTCGACGCCTCGCTGCCCTACTTCATCCCGGTCCCGACGCTCATCGGAACGATGGGGGCGGTCATCAAGATGAAGGGACGGATGCCCGACCGCAAGGCGCTGTTCGATATCGGCGTCGCCGGCCCGCTGGCCGGCTTCGTCGCGACGGTCGTCGTGACGGTGATCGGGCTTCACTTGCCGCCGGTGACCGTTCCCGAAGCGGTGTTGCAGGACCCCGACGCGATCACGATCCGATTGGGCTATCCCCCACTGCTCGAGTTGCTCGCGGCCGGCTTCGACCAGCCGCTGTACCGTAACGACCCCACGAGGGGCGTGAACCCGGTCGTCATCGGGGCGTGGGTCGGCATGTTCGTCACCTTCCTCAACCTGATTCCGGTCGGCCAGCTCGACGGCGGCCACATCCTCCGGGCGATGACCGGCGAACTGCAGGAGACGATCGCAGCGATCGTTCCGGGCGTTCTGTTCGCACTCGCTGGCTTCCTCTACTACGTACAGGACCACAGCCTGAACACGGTCTTCGTCTGGATCCTCTGGGGGCTGCTGACGACGCTGTTCGCGTCGATGGGACCGGCGACGCCGATTCGCGACGAGTCGCTGGGACGCGGCCGGTTCGTCCTCGGGGTCGTCACCTTCGGGATCGGCCTGCTCTGTTTCATGCCGGTGCCGGTCGAGATCGTCACCTGACGCGTTCGACCGCTCGTCTCGTCTTTCGGCTCGTCTTCGCCCTCAGCCGTGCGTGTAGCCGCGATCCGGGAGGGGTTCGCCGTCCATCGTGATCTCGCCGCTCGCCTCGAGCACCGAACCGACCACCGAGAGCGGCACGTCGATCTCGCCTCGAACGGTCGACACCGCGTCCTCGGGGAGCGTCGCGACGAGTTCGAAGTCCTCGCCGAAGGTCGTCGCGAGGTCGAGCGCGTCGTCCTCGCCGTCGGCGACATCGCGGACGGCGTCGTCGATCGGCAGTCGCCCGGAGTCGATCGCGAAGCCGCAGTCGCCGGCCTCGGCGAGCTGGTGGAGCGACCGGGCGAGCCCGTCGCTCGAGTCCATCATCGCGGTCGCGTGTGGGGCCAGCGCCTGTCCGGCCGCGATTCGGGGGTCGAACCGGAACAGGTCGTTCGCGCGTTCGCGGATCCGATCGTCGTCGGGGCGGTCACGAGCGCGCCCGAAGTACTCGAGCGCAGCGGCGCTCCGGCCGAGCGTGCCGGTCACGCAGACGAGGTCGCCGGCTAGAGCGCCGCTTCGGCGGACGGGGTCGTCGGTGCGTCCGATCGCGGTCGTCGACACGGTGAACTCGTCGTGGCCGTCCAGATCGCCGCCGACGTACTCGGTCCCGACGCGCTCGCAGACGTCGCTCGCGCCGCGGACGAAGGCGAGCAGTTCGTCGCGGTCGAACTCGGGGGCGGCGTAGGCGGCGACGGCGGCCGTGGCCTCGGCACCCATCGCCGCCACGTCCGACAGCGACGCGCCGACGGCGCGCCAGCCGGCCGTGTAGCGGGTCGTTCCCGCCGGAAAATCCGTCCGCTCGTGGAGCATGTCCGTCGTCACGACTAGCCCGTCGACGACGGCCGCGTCGTCGCCGGCCGCCTCGAGTTCGCCCGACAGGAGCCGCAGGGCGGCGCGTTCGTCCATACACCTCCGTTTCTACTCGAGGGCGAAAAACGGTCCGGGCCGCGCTCGCGGTGATACGATGCTCTTAAATGCCGGCGACGGGAACCACACGCCAATGGCTACGATGTACGACGTTCCGGCGGACGACCTCATCGAGGCGCTCGCCGACGATCTCGCGGATCGACTCGAGGAACCGGAGTGGGGCGCGTTCGCCAAGACCGGCGTCGACCGGGAACTGCCGCCCGAACAGGACGACTTCTGGGCGACTCGCGCGGCGAGCCTCCTGCGCAAGGTCGCCGATCGCGGCCCCATCGGCGTCGAACGCCTCTCGACCGAGTACGGCGGCGCGAAGGGCGGCTCGAACCGCTACCAGGTCGCACCCGACCACCGAACCGACGGCTCGAAGAACCTCATCCGGACGATCCTCCAGCAGCTCGAGGAGGAGGACCTCGTCGAAACCGCGGAGGGCGAAGGCCGCCGCATCACCGCCGAGGGCCGCAGCCTGCTCGACGACACGGCCGGCTCCGTCCTCGAAGACCTCGACCGCCCGGAACTCGAGCGCTACGCCTGATCACGAGATCGTTTTCGCGTCGGTTTCGCCACGGAGAGGCGTCGCTACGCGTCCGTGTCCGTAATCATTTTCCCGCCCGCGAGAGAATTAGAACGCAGAGATACCTATGAGCGGCTCACCAGACGACGAGCGACTCGAGGAGCTCCGACAGAAGAAGATGGAGCAGCTCCAGGACCGCGCCGAATCCCAGGGGGACGAGGCGAGCCAGGAGGCGGCCCAGCAGCAGGCCGAGGCACAGAAGAAGGCCGTGCTCCGCCAGCATCTGACCGACGACGCCCGCAAGCGGCTCAACACGGTCAAGATGAGCAAGCCCCAGTTCGGGGAGCAGGTCGAGCGACAGGTCGTCAGTCTCGCCCGGAGCGGCCGCATTCAGGGCAAGATCGACGACGAGAAGATGAAACAGCTCCTGAAGGAGCTCAAGCCCGACTCGCAGAGCTTCGACATCCAGCGGCGCTGATGGAGCTCGGACTGCTCTACAGCGGCGGCAAGGACTCGACGCTGGCCGCGCTCTTGCTCGAGGAGTTTTACGACGTAACGCTGCTGACGGCCCACTTCGGCGTCAGCGACGACTGGAAACACGCCCGGGAGACGGCCGAACGGGCCGGCTTCGACTTCGAGCGCCTCGAGTGCGACCCCGACGTCGCCCGGGAGGCCGTCGACCGGATCCGCGAGGACGGTTTCCCCCGGAACGGGATCCAGCTGGTCCACCAGCACGCGCTCGAGCAACTGGCGGCCCGCGAGTTCGACGCCGTCGCCGACGGCACCCGCCGGGACGACCGCGTCCCGACGGTCTCGCGGGCGCAGGCCCAGAGCCTCGAGGACCGCCACGATGTCGATTACATCGCGCCGCTGTCGGGCTTCGGTCGGTCGGCCGTCGATCGGCTCGTCGAGAACCGACTGGACGTGATCGTCGGCCCGAGCGAGGAGATCGATCGAGCCGACTACGAGGCGGAGCTTCGGGCGACCATCGCGGACGAAGAGGGACCGCGAGCCGTCGCCGAGTACTTCCCGGATCACGACCAGACGTACGTGACGAACGTCCGGTAGCTCGGTTGACTCGCCGTTTCAGCCGCCGCGCGTGAACTCGAACCGCGCGCCACCGTCTTCGCTCTCGGTGACCGCAACCTGCCAGCCGTGGGCATCCGCAATGGCCCGGACGATCGCCAGTCCCAGCCCAGAGCCGTCCTCAGAGCCCGAGTATCCCTGCTCTAAGACCTCGTCGCACTCGTCTTCGGGGATGCCGGGGCCGTCGTCCGCGACGAAGAACCCGCTGTCGCAGGGGCCGACGCGGATATGGACGTCCTCGCGGCCGTGCTCGATCGCATTTCGGTAGAGGTTCTCGAAGAGCTGTTTCGCTCGAGCGGGGTCGACCTGCAGGGTCCGGTCGCCGACCGTCTCGTAGGTCGCGTCGCCCGTTTCGACGACCGTCCACGCCTCGCTCGCGAGTTCCACCAGCGGCACCTCGTAGGGATCCTCGACCTGAGTGCCGCTGCGGGCGACCGACAGCGTCTCCTCGATGAGTTCGTCCATTCGGGTCAGCGCCGCGTCGACCTCCTGAAGGTGTTCCGCATCACCCGTCGTAAACGCCGCTCGAAGCCGCCCCTGAGCGACACTCAGCGGATTCCGCAGGTCGTGGCTGACGACGCTCGCGAACTGCTCGAGCCGTTCGCTCTGGCGCTCGGCTTCGCGGACCGCGGCCCGCTGTCGGATCTCGTAGATGCCAGCAATCGTCCCCGCGCCGACGCCGACTGTCCCACCCACGAGGAGCAGTACAGCGGCGCCAGCGCGCCGGTCCCCTCGAGATAGAGCACGAAGAGGTGGAGCGCGGTCACGAGGACAGCCGCGAGGAAACCGCCGAGCCCGTAGCCGAAGACGGTGAGCCGATCCCGCGCGGAGACGTCCCGGGCGACCAGCCAGCGGTCGGCGAAGACGACCGCGGTCGCGGCCGCCAGCGGAAAGACGCTCTCGAGCAACGTCCGGGTCGACAGGTGCTCGAGCGCGAGTCGCGTCCCGATGACCGCGGCGAGAAAGAGTCCGAGAACCGACAGCGGCGAGACCGGCAGCTGCTCGCCGATCTCCGCGACCCAGTCGTCGTCGGCCACGCGTTGCACGGTCGCTACTCTCGCAGCAGGTCGCTATCAACCTACGGGACTATCTCGAACCCGCGACGATCGAACTAACGGTAATCAGCGTTGAACCAAACGTTCGACGGGGCCAGCGACGAGAGCGACGGGCCGCCGTCGCCGAACGGAAGGATAGAAGTTCGGCGTGGCCGAACCCGTTTCCATGTACGACCGGATCAAGGGCTTTCGTGACTTCTACCCCGGCGAGATGGCCGCCAGGCGGGCGACTATCGACGTCCTGGAGGGGACCGCCCGCGAGTACGGCTTCCGCGAGATCGGGACGCCGGCGCTGGAGCGCGCCGAGATGTGGACCGACAAGAGCGGCGACGACATCGTCGACGAACTCTACTCGTTCGAGGACCAGGGCGGTCGCCACGTGACGCTGACGCCCGAACTGACGCCGACTGTCGCCCGGATGGTCGTCGCGAAACAGCAGGAACTCTCGAAGCCGATCAAGTGGTTCTCCACGCGCCCGTTCTGGCGCTACGAGCAGGTCCAGCAGGGCCGCCAGCGTGAGTTCTACCAGACCAACGTCGACATCTTCGGCTCCACAGAGCCCGAGGCCGACGCCGAGATCCTCGCGTGGGCCGCCGACGCGCTGACCGGACTGGGGCTGACCGGCGACCACTTCGAGTTCCGGATCTCCCACCGCGACATCCTCGGGGGCGTCCTCGAGAGCTACGACGCTGCCGTCGACACCGAGGCGGCGATCCGCGCGGTCGACAAGTCCGACAAGATCTCGCGGGCGGAGTACCACGATCTGCTGGTCGGAGCCGGCCTCTCGGCCGATCAGGCCGCCGAGTTCGACGACCTCATCGCGGGCGGCGATCTCGAGGAGGTCAAATCGTTCGCGGACACCGAGCGCGTCGACGCGGCCGTCGAGAACCTGCAGAACGTGCTCGCGGCCGCCGAGGACTTCGGCGCTCGCGAGTACTGCACGATCTCGCTCGAGACGGCCCGCGGGCTGGACTACTACACGGGCGTCGTCTTCGAGTGCTTCGACTCGGCCGGCGAGGTCTCGCGGTCGATCTTCGGCGGCGGCCGCTACGACGACCTCATCGAGAGCTTCGGCGGCCAGCCCACACCCGCGGTCGGCGTCGCGCCGGGACACGCGACGCTGCCACTGCTGTTGCAGCGCGCGGGCGTCTGGCCCGAGGAGGAAGTGACTACGGACTACTACGTCCTGCAGATCGGGGATACGCGGACGGAGGCGGCACGAATCTCCCGGGACCTGCGCGAGCGCGGTCACGTCGTCGAAACCGACGTCGCCGGCCGCTCCTTCGGCGCACAGCTCGACTACGCCGATTCGATCAACGCCGAGACGGTCGTCATCGCCGGCGAACAGGACTTGGCGAACGACGAAGTGACGATCAAGGATATGGAATCGGGCGACCAGACGCAGGTTCCCGTCGACGAGTTCCCGGGCGACCTCGAGCGACCGACGCTCGAGGACTTCGCGTGAACTGACACTCCCGTTCGCAGTCGTCCGCTCCTCTATATTTACTAACACGTCCGACGACGTATCGACCATGCGTCGCTCGACTCGATACGCACTCGCACTCGTCGTCGCGACCGCGGTGACCGCGGTCGCCCGGACGGCGACTTCCTCCGCGATTCTCCTGATCGGGATCTGGCAGGTGTACGCCGTCGGAGTCGCGGTCGTTCTCCGATCGGACGTTCGTCAGTTCGTCCACACGTCGGGGAGCGTTCCGGCCGCCGTCTTCACCGGCGTGACTGTCTTTGGCGTCCTCTCGATCGCACAGGGGCTCTCGACGGAGTTTCACTTTGGTGCGGCCATCCTCGCATTCGGACTGGCCTACTTCGGGTTCGTCTGCGGGACCTGGCTGCGCCTCGACCTCGAGGAGCCGGTTTCCGACCCGCGAACGACCTGACCGTCGCGGTCCTGCTCGTGTCGGGCCCCGGTTATTCGCGCTTTGGACTCGCTCCGGCTTCCGAGCCGGGTCCGTCGCTCGAGGCGTCCGCCGTTCCGTCGTCGCCGTGTTTCTCGAGGCGCTCGTCGGCGTCACGTCGTTCGACCGGCGAGTGGCCGGTCTCGACGAAGTGGTCGATCATCGCCCGGCTGAGTTCGTCCGGCTCGTCCCCGTCGGCTCGGTACTGCCAGTCGCATTCACCACAGTACGCGCTCGGCACGCGTGGACCGTCGAACGGGGGGCTCATGAACGGTGGGGTTCACACCACGCTGCCTTATGACCGGCGGCGGTGGGAGCCGCCAGTACGCAGGTCACACCATTAACTACGGCGTCGATGTACGACGCCCGATGGCAGACGCTGATGCCGACGCCGACAGCCGTCCGAACGTCCTGCTCGTTTTGACCGACCAGGAGCGATACGACGCCAGCGCCCCCGACGGACCGCCGGTCGAAACGCCGGCGATCGATCGGCTCTCGAGCGAGGGCGTCCGCTTCGAGCGCGCGTTCACGCCGATCAGCATCTGCTCGAGCGCCCGTGCGTCGCTGCTGACCGGCCGGTTCCCCCACGGACACGGGATGCTGAACAACTGCCACGAGCCGGACGCGATCCGGGCGAACCTGCCCGACGACCTGCCCACGTTCTCGGCGGAACTCGATGCCGCCGGCTACGACCTGACCTACACCGGGAAGTGGCACGCGGGCCGCGACCAGACCCCCGCTGACTTCGGATTCTCGTATCTGGGCGGCAGCGACACACACCACGACGACATCGACGAAGCGTTCCGCGAACATCGCGAGAAGCGCGACGCGCCGATCGGCGAGGTCGAGCTCACGGAGGAGATCTACACCGGCGAGGACCCCCGAAACGCCGACGAAGGGACGTTCGTCGCCGCGAAGACGCCGGTCGACGTCGAGGAGACGCGGGCGTACTTCCTCGCCGAGCGGACCATCGACGCGATCGAAGCCCACGCGGACGGCGACCGGAGCGACCCCTTCTTCCACCGGGCGGACTTCTACGGCCCCCACCATCCCTGGGTGGTCCCGGAACCGTACGCCTCGCTGTACGATCCCGACGAGATCGAGCCACCCGCGAGCTACGCCGAGACCTACGACGGGAAACCGCGGGTCCACGAGAACTACCTCTCCTACCGCGGCGTCGAAGACTTCGACTGGGATCTCTGGGCCGAAGCCATCGCGAAGTACTGGGGCTTCATCACGATGATCGACCACCAGCTCGAGCGGGTCCTCGACGCGCTCGAGGAACGCGGCCTGGCCGAGGAGACGGTCGTCGTCCACGCCTCGGACCACGGCGACTTCGCCGGGAGCCACCGGCAGTTCAATAAGGGGCCGCTGATGTACGACGACACCTACCGCATTCCGCTGCAGGTCCGCTGGCCGGGCGTGACCGATTCGGGTGCGACCAGCGACGTCCCCGTCCACCTGCACGATCTGGCGGCGACGTTCCTCGAGATGGCCGACGTTCCAGTCCCCGAGAGCTTCGACTCGCGGAGTCTGGTCCCGCTCCTCGAGAACGGCGGCGACCCGCCCGCGGATCTCGAGTGGCGGGACTCGACGTTCGCCCAGTACCACGGCGACGAGTTCGGCCTCTACAGCCAGCGAATGGTCCGCACTGACCGGTACAAGTACGTCTACAACGGGCCCGACATCGACGAGCTGTACGACCTCGAGGCTGATCCGGCGGAACTGCGGAACCTGATCGACCATCCCGAGTACGCCGACGTGCGACGCGAGATGCGCTCTCGACTGGCCGACTGGATGGACGAGACGGAGGACCCGAACCGGATCTGGGTGACGGACGTGCTGGAAGCGGCGTCGTGACGGTACCCGACAAACGATCTGCGGTGGCGCGCGCTGTGCCGTGACGAGCGAATCGCGAGGCACGGCGCAACTCTGCGCGAGGGATGAGCGAGAGAGCGGAGCGATCGAGCGAATCGGTTGGGGTGGCCGTGGAAATCCCCCGTGTCCACGTGAGCAGGACACTCAGTTCCGCCAATCGTCCGGTCAAACCCGCCTCGAACGCTATTCCGATCCTATACGCCACCACGGAAGGAAGCGTACGTTTACGGTCTCGAAGCGGATACGTCCGTACATGAACGCCACCGCCGACGAACGGGAGGGTGAGCGATGACGAGCCGACGGGACGACGACCCCGAGGACCCGGCCGAACTCCGCGAGCAGGCCGCGAGAGACGAAGAGATCGCCGACGCCCTCGAGGACCTCCTCGAGGAACTGCGCGAGGCGGAGATCAAGAACTCGCGCCTCGAGGGGCTGTTCGACGAGGTCAGCTCGAGCAATCCGAACATCTGGAACATCGTGAGCGCGTTCATCGACGTCGAAGACGGCGAGGCCGTCGTCACGGACGAGTCGAAGCTGGCCCAGGGCAGCTGGGCCCCCGAGATCGTCGAGGGCTGTGACACGATGATCACCCTCGAGATAGAGTACGGGATGATGCCCGACGAGTTCAAGTACACTGCGGGGAAGAAGCTGAGCCAGCGGATCGAAGAGTTCCGGCAGCAGGCGGCCGAGGCGCGAGCGCAGGCGGACGACCTCGAGGGCGCCGACGCCGAGTGAGACCGACCGCAGGGGACTCGCTTCGGTCTCCGTTCGAACGACGAACGATAGCGGGACACTACTATCTCCCTGTCGCGACTGTCACTCGCAACCAGCGAAAGAATGACATTCGACTAGGGCTAACCCTCGAGTGACGGTTCCCGGGAATCGTCGACGTACCGGGCCGACGGGGGCTGGCCCGGCGCGTCTTTTTCGCGTACCGTCAGGTTTCGGCTGACAGTCCGTCGCCGTCGATCGCTGAGTGAGGGTTCCGCTGCTTGCTTCGAACACCGGCACTCACTCGGCGACGAGTTCTTCTCGCTCGAACCGCCCGCCGGGCGCGTCGCCCTCGCCGGCGTCCGTCCGCCACCGCCACGAGCCCACCGCGAGCGGCTCCAGCGAGACGATCACGTACGAGCGATCGGGCCACGTCGCCAGCGCGGCGTCGGTCTCGCTCGGCCGCGCTGGCCCGCGGGGATGGGAGTGATAGAAGCCGACGATCTCCTCGCCGCGGTCCTCGAGGCGCTCGAAGACCGCTAGCTGCTGTTCGGGATCGATCTCGTAGCGCGTCCGCGGCGCGTCGGCGACGTTTTCCGCGGGGTACTGCGACCGCACGCGGCTCCGTCCGTCGGGATCGTACTCGCCGCCGAGGATCCCGCAGACCTCCTCGGGACGACCGTCCCGAGCGCGCTCGAGGATCGCCTCGCGGACGGCGGTCGGGATGACGATCACGTTCGTGAGTCGGCCCCGGCCTGCGACGTGGGATCGGCGTCGGAACCGGCGCTCTCGGGCCCGACCCCCTCGAGTTCGTCGAACGGGACCGCGATCTCCTCGAAGGACGCGGTCGCGTCCGCGAGCGTCTCCTCGGGGTCGAACAGCTCCGGCCGGACGATCGGCGCGAGCGCCTCGAGCGTGTCCACCAGCCGCGGGCCGGGCCGGTTGAGGTAGTGGTCGCCGTCCAGCGCCCAGACGCGACCCTCCCGAACTGCCGTCAGGTCCGCCCAGCCGTCGTGTTCGGTGAGATCGGCTCGGTTTCGCGCGATCTGCTCGAGGCCGAACCCGCAGGGGGCGACGACGACGATCTCGGGGTCGTACGCCAGAATTTCCTCCCACTCGCGCGGCCGCGAGCGCTCGCCGGGATCGGCCAGCCCGTATTCGCCGCCGGCCCAGTCGACGAGGTCGGCCGTCCAGTGGCCCGCGATCATGGCGGGGTCGGTCCAGTCGAAGATCGCCACGCGCGGGCGGTCCTCGTCCCCGATGTCGGCGGTCCGGCTCCGGACGGCGTCGATACGTGACTCGAGGTCGGCTCGAACCGCCCGGGCGCGTTCCTCGCGGCCCGCTATCCGACCGATACGCTCGAGGTCATCGAGCACGTCGCCGACGCTGTGCGGATCGGTCGGGACGATCTCGGGGTCGGACGAGATCCGGTCGACGGCGTCGGCCACGACGGCCTCGTCGACCGCGCAGACGTCGCACATCCCCTGGGTAACGATCGCGTCCGGCTCGAGGCCCTCGAGCGTCTCGACGTCGATCTCGTAGACGCCGTTCTCTGTCTCGGCGGTTTCCTGCACCTGACGGTCGATCTCGGCGCTCGAGGCCGATTCGGCGGCATCGATCCGTGACCGGGTGATGGCGGGAGCCGAGGCGGCGCTCGGCGGATAGTCGCACTCGTGGGAGACGCCGACCGGCTGGAGACCCAGCGCGGCGACGGTCTCGGTCGCCGAGGGGAGCGTCGTGACGATTCGCATGGGTGCTCGTAGGAACCGGTCGAGCAAAAAGGACCGCTCTGTCGGACTGGTCCGCGACCGAACCGTCGGTTCGGTCGCCGGCTCACAGAAATACATTTACTCCGGCAGTTTCTGCAGCCCGTATGGTCTCTCCCCTCCAACTGTTCGGCGTGAATCCGCTGGGTGGGTTGGTGCTCTCGATCGTCGTCCCGCTGCTCGTCGTCGCCGGCGGCACGTACCTCGGGGTCCTGATGGCACTGCAGACGTTCTTCGACGCCTCGTCGTGGCGAGAAGCGACCTCGAGCGACGCTTCCGACGAGTAGCGATTTCCGCTACTGCTCCTCGAGCGCGTCCTCGAGTTCCCGAACCCCCTCTTTCTCCGTTCGATCGGGGTTCGCCAGCACCCGAACCGGCTGGTCGCCGACGGGGACGAAACCCAGATCGAGTCGGTCGGCGGTCTCGCGCAGGCCGAGGCCGGCGTCGGCGTCGTCCGCAATGACCTTCCGCGCGGGGCTCTCGTGGGCGCGCAGCCCGAGATCGAAGCCGTCGATCGCGTCGACGACGTCGTGTCGGTCGACGCTCCGCTCCTCGGCGAGATCCGCGACCGCCGCGCCGAGACTCGAGCGCAGCCCCGAGTCGGTCGTCCGGTTGACGAACCGCAGGTCGCGATCGACCAGATCGGCGAGCCCCTCGATCTCGTCGGGGTTGCCGGGCCGGACGACCAGCCCCCACTCGCGCTCCCAGCCGCCGAGTTCTGTCGCGTCGATCTCGTACTCGAGCGGTCCCGCAGCGACGGCCACGTCCGGAACGCCCTCGCGGAGCCGCCGCAGGCCGGGCCGGCTGCCGACCGAGAGATAGCGCGGGTTCTCGAGGCCGTCGAGGAGCCGCGAGAACGTCGGGTCGTCCTCGCCGACGCCGAACAGCGTGGGGGGTCGAACGTCCGGCGAGAACAGGGTGGCCGTGACGGGCTCGCCTTCCTCGAGGTAGTCGGTTTCGGGACCGACTTCCACGACGCCGTCGGCGTCGGCGAGGCTGGTCGTCGCGCCGCTGCCCTTGTCGACGGGGTAGACGAGCGTCTCGCCGTCGCCGTTCGTCACCAGACCGACGGGCATGAGCCGGTGGCGACCCTCCTCGTAGCGCTCCTGTCGGGCCAGTCGTCCGGTGACGGTCGCGGACGCGGGCTCGGAGAGGCCGGCCGCCTCGCGGATCGCCGGTGCGACGAAGGTCCGGAAGACCATCATCGCGGAGACGGGGTAGCCCGGCAGTCCGACGTACGCGGAGCTATCGAGCCGGCCGATCAGCATCGGCTTCCCCGGCTTGACGCTCACGCCGTGGAGCAGCAACTCCCCTTGTTCCTCGATGACACGGTAGATGACGTCGACCGCGCTCGCGCTGGTCGACCCCGAGGAGAGCACGAGGTCGCACTCGTCGGCCGCGGTCCGGAGGATCTCCTCCATCTCGTCTTGCTCGTCGCCGGCGTGGGGGTACAGTACGGCTTCGCCGCCCGCGTCTTCGACCCCCGCGGCGATCGTGTAGCTGTTCACGTCGTAGATCTCCCCGCGCTCGCTGTGGAGGTCTTCGCCCGGCCGCACGAGTTCGTCGCCCGTCGAGACGATGCCGACGCGGGGTTTGGCTCGGACCGGCACCTCGTCGATCCCCAGCGCCGACAGCAGGCCGATGTCGCGGGGCGTGATCGTCGTTCCCGGGCCGAGCGCGCGCTCGCCGGCGGCCACGTCCGCGCCGGCGAACATGACGTTGTCTCCGGGCGCGACCGACGTGCGGACCAGCACCTCGTCGCCCGCCGAATCCGCGCTCGCGGCGTCGCCGTCGTCTCGCGGCGGTGCCGCTCGACTGTTCGCGGAACTTCGTTCCGCGCTACTCGCTCGTTCCGTCGAGCGTGGTTCGACGCGATCCGTCCGCTCCACCGGAACCATCGCGTCCGCGCCGTCGGGCATCACCGCGCCGGTCGATATCTCGACGGCCTGCCCGTCCTCGAGCGCCACGTCCGGTTCCTCGCCGGCGTGGACTTCGCCGATCAGCTCGAGCCGGGCGGGATCGGCCTCGTCAGCGCCGAACGTGTCCCGTGCTCGCAGCGCGTAGCCGTCCAGCGTCGCCCGGTCGAACCCCGGCACGTCGAGTTCGGCGTCGAGTCGCGCCACGAGCACTCGTCCGCGCGCCTCCTCGAGCGAGACGCGCTCGATGCCGCCCTCGAGGGCCAGCGAGTCGATCGCCTCGCGGGCCTCCGCGGGGGAGGCGAGGTCGCGAAACTCCTTGCGGTTCATAGCGGCCCTTCGCGCGCCGCGGGTAAAAACGTCGGTCGCCCGGACGCCGCCGCGGTTGCCCACTTTCCTGTCATATGTTCTCGTACGACAACGACTAAGAACCAGCCCGCAGTGTACCGAGCCATGTCACGGATCTCCGAGACCGATCGGGAGCGAATCGCCGACCTCTTCGACCGCCACCTCGAGGCGGGACTCCACCACGGGGCGCAACTAGCGGTCTACGTCGACGGCGAGCCCGTCATCGACCTCGCCGGCGGCGTCGAAGCGCCGGACGGTCCCGACGAGACCCGCGAGACGCGTCACGTCCTCTTCTCGAGCACGAAACCCTACGCCGGCGTCACCCTGCACTCGCTCGTCGAGGAGGGGGAACTCGACTACGACGATCGGGTGGTCGACCACTGGCCCGGGTTCGCCGACGAGGGGACCGAGAAGGCCGAGATCACGGTGCGACAGGTGCTCAGCCACACGTCGGGGCTGAACCGCGGCGAGATCGACGATCGGCCCGACCTCTGGGGCGACTGGGACGCCGTCGTCGAGAAACTCGAGGAGATGGAACCGAACTTCACGCCGGGGGAGACGCCCGCCTACCACGCGCTCACGTTCGGCTGGCTCGTCGGGGAACTCGTCCGGCGGGTGTCAGGCACGCCGATCGAGGAGGCCGCGCGAGAGCGCGTGTTCGACCCGCTCGGCATGGACGACACCGGCATCGGCCTCCGGGAGGACGAGGACGACGACGTGGCGACGCTCGTCGGGTTCGAGGAGTTCGACCGCTGTCGCGATCCCGGCGAGGGTCTGGGCGACCACACGCAGGTCGCGGCCCCGTTCAACTCCGAGGAGGTCCACCGCGCCGTGATCCCCGCCGCAAACGGCATCGGCACCGCGGGCGACATGGCTCGCTTTTACGCCTGCCTCGCCAACGGCGGCGAACTCGAGGGGACGCGCATTCTCGAGCCCGAGACCGTCGAACGGATGGCGGAGGTCCAGGCCGAGACGGAGGCCGACGGCACGATCGGCCGCGAAGGGCGGTTCGCGCTCGGCTTCTGGAAGGGCGGCACGACGGTCGCGCCCTACGGGTCGCTCTCGCCCGAACACGTCTTCGGCCACGCCGGGCTAGGCAGCAGCGTCGGCTGGGCGGATCCCGAGGAAAACGTCGCCTTCTCCTACGTCACGAACGGGGTCCGCGACGGCTCTTACGAGCACGTCGCACGCGTGAACGCGCTGGCGGATGCGGTCCGGCAGGCGCTTCGAAATCAGTAGACGGCTCGAGCCTCGCCGACTTGTACCGGCCGAACAGTGATACGTCGTCTCTCCCTACTCCGCCTATGGCAGAGGTCGGTGTCGTGAACGTCGGATTCGATCTCGGGTCGACTGCGCTGCGGTTCATCCGACTCTACGGCCCGTTCGCGCTCCTGCTCTTCGTCTTCCTCGAGACATCGATGCTCTTTCCGTTCTTCCCGAGCGAGGTCGTCGTTCCGGCCGCGGCCGCGTTGCTGATCAGCGATCCCCTCTCCTTTGCCGTCTTCGTCGGGGCGGCGACCGTTGGCGGGACTGTCGGCGCCTATGTCCCGTACTATGCCTTTCGCGGCCCCGGCTCGCGCGGACTCGGCAGGCTGCGCGACCGGATCAACGTCTCCGAGGATACGATCGACCGCGGTCGGCGGTGGTTCCGCCGCTGGGGCGCGTCCTCGGTCTTCTGGGGCCGGTTCCTGCCGGCGCTTCGCTCGGTCGTTTCCATCCCGGCGGCGCTGGCCGGCATGACGCGCCTTCGGTTCGGCGTCTACACGGCCGCCGGAACGGTCCTGTTCTACGCGGCGGTCGGCGCAGTCGTCTACTACGGCCGGCAGCAATCGCTCTTTGCGGCCGTCTGGTCTACCGCTGCCGATCGGCCGGCCACGACTGCAGTGGTCGCATTCGCCGCGGTCGCGGTCGGCCTGTGGATCGTTCTGCACTCTCGGCAGGGTAGAGAAAGCCACTAGGACTCAGGCGTTCGGTTCCCAATTCTTTACGCTGACCGTCTCGCCCGCCGGAATCCCCTCGCGGTCGTCGTCGACGACGACCCAGCCGTCCGCCAGCGCGACGCTCGAGAGGACGCCCGACCCGCTCGCTCGCGTCGGGACCGCCGTATAGTTCGGCTCGTCGCGATCCGGGTCCTCGTCGTCGCGTTCCTCGAGTTTTACCCGTGCGAACGTCCGCGTGCCGGGTTCGCTGGGGATCTTGCGCTCGAGGACCGCCCGCGTCGTCGGGTGGGGGTCGGGCGTCGTCCCCTCGAGCCAGCGCAGGGTCGGCCGGAGGAACTGGACGGCGTTGACGATACAGGCGACCGGGTAGCCGGGCAGCGCGAGCACAGGGGTGTCCTGAACGATGCCGAGGCAGACGGGGTGGCCGGGTTTGAGCCCGACGCCGTGGACCAGCACCTCGCCTAAATCGTCGATCACCTCCGGGATGAGGTCGCGCTCGCCGACGCTCGAGCCGCCGGTCGTGACGATCACGTCCTTCGTCAGGTCTCGCTGGATCGCGACGCGCAGCGACTCGGGGTCGTCGGTGACCACGTCGCGGTAGGTGGCTCGAGCGCCCCAGCGCTGGGCCAGCCGCGAAACGGTGAGGCCGTTGGTCTCGATCACCTCGCCGGGGCCGGGATCGCCAGCGACGAGTTCCTCGCCCGTCGGCACGACGCCGACGGTGGGCTGCTCGGCGACCGCGACGCGGCCGTAGCCCGCCGACCGAAGCAGGCCGAGGTCCGACGGCCGGAGCCGGTGACCCGCGTCGTAGAGGTGCTGGCCGTCCTCGACGTCCTCGCCTACGGGCGCGACATTCTCCCCCTCCGCGACCGCGTCCGCGACCTCGAGTTCGCCGACCGCCTCGAGTTCGGTGACCTGCTCGATCATGACGACGGCGTCGGCTCCCTCGGGGAGGGCGCTACCGGTGTGGACTCGAGCGGCGGTGTCGGGGCCGACGCTTGCGTCCCCGCCGGTCCCCTCGGCGAGCCGCAGCACCTCGGGCGACCGGTCGCTGGCCCCGAAGGTGTCCGCGGCCCGGACGGCGTAGCCGTCCATCGCCGCCCGCCGGTAGTGGGGCACGTCGCGGGCCGATTCGACGGGCGCGGCCAGAACGCGGCCGTCGGCCCGGTCGACGTCGACGGTTTCGGTCCCGCAGGGGACGTCAGAGTCCGCGTCGGCGTCCCCGCTCCCTTCGACTGCGTCCCGCAGTATCCGGCGCGCCTCGTCGACCGGCGTCCGGACTTTGAACCCGGCCTCCGTGCGCTCGCGGTCGGCTCCTTCCATATCCTGACTCGGGTCGCGGGACGGCAAAAGCGTGGGGGACCCGTGGCTCGAGCGGTCGGCTCGTTGGACAACCGGTCTGTAACAGAGACAGCCGTCCTCCTCCGGGACCGGTCAACCGCCGTGCAGTGGCGCGCGCTGGTGGTTGGCCGAACGCCAGCGGGGACGGCTACAGATACCGTGCGGGGTCTTCGCGAGCCTGCGGGCGAGCGGCTCGAAAGATACGACGCGCCTTCCGGTCGACGAGCAAACGAACGTGAGCGTAGCGCGAATTTGACTATTTCGCGGACCATCCGAGCGGGTGGAAGCACCTGTGGGGAGAACTCGGCCGGAGAGGGTGCGGCGAAGTCCTGCCGAAACGGTAACAGACGCTTCTTTTCTTCATCACTGCCGAGCGTACCGCTCTCAATATCGTCTTGAACGCGTCACCCCTCCGCATACCACAGGGCCGAGACGCCGATCGCCGTTGCGACCAAAAACGAGACTACGAGGACGAACACCCCCGTCCGTTCGCTGAAGTAGATAAGCGTGAGGACGGTTCCGAGGAGGGCCGAGACGAGAGCGATGAGGACGTCGAGCCGGCGACGAACACCACGATCCATGCGACGCAATTCTGTCACATCATCATAAATGTAAATGGAACGGCCTCTCGAGGGGCAAACAGTGCAGTAGACGGCCTCGAGGACCGAACCGCCCGACCGACGGATCGCCGCGACCGCGGGGTTTTTCGTATCGGCGTTCGAACCTGTATCCATGTCAGCGCTCCGCGACGCGTTGGGGGATCTCTCCGAGGACGTCTTCTTCGATCTGCTCGAGAGCGAGGACGCCTACCTGCTCGTCCTCGACGTGCCCGGGGTCTCCACCGAGTCGCTCGATATCGCGATCGAGGACGGCCGGATCTCCATCGACGCCCACCGGGAGAAATCACCTGCCGGCGACTATCAGTATCTCGAGGAGAACCGGTCGCTCTTTCTCGACGTCGATCTGCCGCTGCCCGACGACGCCTCCGACGCCAACGCCGAGGCGACGATCGATCGCGGCGTCCTCGAGCTCACGCTGCCGAAACGCGGGGCAAGCGGCGAGACGACGATCGACATCGTCGACGAGGACGACTAACACGGGGTGACCGAGGCTGGCATCACTCCGCGCGTACAAACGGTTCGTTCTCGTCGCGTGGCAGTTCCTCCCGCTGTTGCTCGCCTACGCCCGCGACCGGCGGCGATTCCTCCTGTTCGGTCGCCGCCGACGGGTCGACGCCGAGACCCATCGGCACCGCGCCGAGGTGCTGCTCGAGTCGTTGCTGACGCTCGGGCCGACGTTCATCAAGCTCGGCCAGCTGCTGTCGACTCGCCCCGACGTCCTCCCGCCGGCGTACATCGACGTCCTCTCGGCGCTGCAGGACAACGTTCCGCCGGCACCGTGGCCCGAGGCGCGTGCGGTCCTCGAGGACGAGCTCGGGCCTATCGACGAGCGCTTCGCGTCGTTCGACGACGAGCCGATCAGCGGCGCGAGCCTCGGGCAGGTCTACCGGGCCCGCCTCGAGCGCGGGGCCGCCGAGACGGGCCGCGGCGAGGCGGACGCGGCGACGCCACCGACGGCCGGCGAGGCGACGCCGGCCCGCGCCGACGGCGAGGGCGGCCGCGAGGTCGCGGTGAAGGTCCGCCGGCCGAACATCGAGGACCTCGTCCGGGCCGACCTGCGGGTGATCAAGTGGTCGCTGCCGATCCTCCTCTATTTCGTCGACGACGCTCGCGCGTTCTCGCTCGAGAACCTCGCCGAGGAGTTCTCGAAGACGATCCGCGAGGAGATGGACTACGAACGGGAGGCGGAGATGCTCACCGAGATCCGCGAAAACTTCGCGGGCGACGATCGCTTCGTCATTCCCGACGTGATCGAGAGCCACTCCGGGCCGCGCGTACTGACGATGGAGTACGTCGCGGGGACGAAGATCAACGACCTCGAGGAACTCGAGCGCAAGGGGATCGACCGGACGAAGGTCGCGGAGAATCTGGAACGGTCGTACCTGCAGATGATCATCGAGGACGGCGTCTTCCACGCCGATCCGCACCCGGGGAACCTCGCGGTGACCGACGACGGGAAGATCGTCTTCTACGACTTCGGCATGTCGGGGCGGGTCGATCCGTTCGTCCAGGACAAGATCGTCGATTTCTACGTCGCCGTCGCCAATCAGGACATCGACGGTATCCTCGACGCGTTGATCGAGATCGGAACGCTGTCGCCCGACGCCGACCGCGGCGTCATGGCCGAGGTGATGGAGATCGCCATTCAGGACGCTCGCGGCGAGGACGTCGAGCAGTACCGGGTCAACCAGATCGTCGGCCAGATCGAGGACTCGATCTACGCCTTCCCGTTCCGATTGCCGAAGAACCTCGCGCTCGTCCTCCGCGTGGCGACCGTCGTCGAGGGAGTCTGCGTCACCCTGGACGAGGGCTTCGACTTCATCTCGACGGCGACCGACTACCTCACCGAGCAGGGCTACCGCGAGGAGTCCATCCGCCAGTATCTCGACCAAACCGGACAGCAGATTCGGCGATCGGGCGAGTCTCTGACCCGACTCGCGCCCAAGGCCGAGCGCGCGTTCGACCGGCTCGATCGGGACGATCTCTACGTTCGCATCGGTCTCGAGGACGAGGAACAGGTCTTCGACAAACTCGCGAAGCGGCTGGTCTACGGCATGCTATTGACGATGTCGCTGTTCTCGACCGGCGTGCTGTACGCGCTCGAGGCCCCCCGCGGTTCGATCGTCGCGGCGGTCTTCTCGGTGTTCGTAACGATCCAGCTCTACCGATCGTTCCGGAAGCCCAAATCGATCGGCGCGCGGCCGCAGTTCACCCGTCAGAACCTACGCCAGCGCCGCGGTGAGGAGTGACGGCGCAGCGAATGCGGTCGTCGGTAGACGTCTCCGCTATACCGTTCATCGACGGCTGACGGTCACAGCGGGCGGAGTATCCGTCCCATAATAATGTCGACGCGACCGGTGGGGCCCGGTAATGGCAACGGTACTGCTCGCGAATCCGAACGCCGACGTCGTGTCTCGCGAGACGGACGACGGTGGTTCGTCTGGGGAACCCACACGCGCGAACTTCGAGCCGCGATCGAAGACGGCGCGGACTTCGAGGCGGCCAGGGAACTTCACGAATCGCTGCCCGGCGAGGGGCCGATCGTCCGCCTCTCCGAGCGTTCGGACGAGCCGACGATCCGCGCTCACCGCGGGATCACGTCGGCCTACGAGGTCTTCTACTGTTTCGACTCGAGCGGCGAGCCCGTGCTTTCCGACCTGTTCCGAAACGCGCTCGCCCGCCTCGAGCCCCCGACCGTCGGGTGCCGGATCGCGCCAAGGCCGCCCACCTGCTCTACCGGACGACGCCGATCGACTCCTACGTCGAGCGGATCCACCGGCTCGGCCACGGCGAGACGCTCACGTGGTCGCCCGGCGAGACGACGCCGCGGACCGAACTGACGGAGCCCCTCGAGCCGGCACCCCACAGCAGGGTCGTGTCGATCCCCTCGAGCGCGCCGCGACCCGGCGCCGAGACGGTCTGAGCCCGCCCGACCGACGACGTACCTCTTTCTGCCCCGGGGCCCAAGGAACGGTATGGAGTACGATCTCATCGCCGATCTTCCGGTGACGATCGAGTCGGTTTCGACCGAGCGTCTCGAGCGCGACACCTCGAGCGAGTTCACCCGCGTGACGACCGAACTCGCGCTCTCGGGGCCGGCCCCGTCGGGCGACGGAGCGGTCACCGGACGCGGCGAGGACGTTACCTACGAGGCCGACGACCACGACCGACTGGCGGAGACGGGGCTGCCGGAGCTTACCGGCGAGTACACCGTCGACTCGTTTTCGGACCGGCTCGCGGAGCTCGATCTCTTTCCGGGTGGTGCACCCGAACGCGAGGTCTTCCGGAACTACCGGCGCTGGGGGGTAGAGAGCGCCGCGCTGGATCTCGCGCTTCGGCAGGCGGAGACGGACCTCGCGACGGCGCTCGGTCGCTCGCTCGAGCCGGTTCGTTTCGTCGCCAGCACCCGTCTCGGCGAGCCACCGACGACCGACCGGCTCGAGGCGCTTCGCGAGCGGATACCCGACCTCGCGTTCAAACTCGATCCGACGACCGAGTGGGACGTCGGCCTCGTCGCTGGCATCGAGGAGACGGTCGGGACGGACGCGGTCCGCATCCTCGATCTGAAGGGCCAGTACGAGGGAACCGACGTCGACGCTCCTGGGGACCCGGCGCTGTACGAACTCGTCCTCGAGTCGTTCCCCAGCGCCGTCCTCGAGGATCCGGCGCTGACCGACGAGACGGGGCCGCTGTTCGACGATCCCGACGTTCGGTCTCGAGTCTCCTGGGACGCGCCGATTCACGGTCTCGACGACCTCGAGGCCCTGCCGTGGGAACCCGAGTGGCTGAACGTCAAACCGTCGCGGTTCGGCTCGCTCGAGTCGCTCGCCGAGACGATCGCCTACTGCGAGGAGCACGGCATCCGACTGTACGGCGGCGGTCAGTTCGAACTCGGCGTCGGCCGCGGACAGATACAGACGCTCGCCTCGCTTTGCTATCCCGACGGCCCGAACGACGTCGCTCCGCGGGCGTACAACGACCCCGACGTCGGAGACGGACTGCCGGCGAGCCCGCTCGAGCCGCCGGCCGACGCTGTCGGGTTTCGGTGGGACTCGAGGACATAACGGCGGTAGAACAGGTGGCCGAACTGCCGACGTCCGTCGTTGGCCAGTACCTCTATGAGACGGTATCGCAAATCGAAGACGTCCGGGTTGGACTGGAGCTGTGAGTGGGTTCGGTCCAGCCTGGATGTGAGTTTTTCACCCGGACGGTTCCGGGTTTCGGTCACACCCATGAAAATATATGGGATTCGGCCATCGACTCGAACCGATCGGTAGCCTCCGCCGCCCCCGATGCCCGAATCGGGCCCGTTACCACACCGAACGCGCTCGAGGGGCCATTCCAAACGGTTTATGCACGTCGGTTGATTACGCCGGGATATGGCGAAACAGCAGACCGAAGTTCGCGACCTCCAGGAAGGGAGCTACGTCATGATCGACGACGCGGCGTGCAAGATCAACGCCTACTCGACAGCGAAACCGGGCAAACACGGCAGCGCCAAGGCCCGCGTCGAAGCCGAGGGCGTCTTCGACGGAAAGAAGCGATCGCTCTCCCAGCCCGTCGACGCGAAGATCTGGGTCCCGATCATCGAGCGCAAAAACGGACAGGTCGTCTCCGTCGACGGCGACGACATGCAGGTCATGGACTTAGAGACCTACGAGACCATCACGATGCGTATCCCCGACGACGTCGACGTCTCTCCCGACGAGAACATCGAGTACCTCGAGATGGAAGACCAGCGAAAGATCGTCTAATGTTTCCCGGGGCGGCCGACGAACGCGAGGGGACCGACGCGGCGGGTAACGGCCGTGGAGGCGCGAACTTCGTGGTCGTCGGTGCGCCCCTGGACGCCACGACGACCTTTCAGCCGGGGACCCGATTCGGCCCCCGACGGATCCGTTCTTTTGCCGAGCCGTTCGACGATTACGACCACCGGACGGACCGGCGATTTTCCGAACTCGGCGTCGTCGACCGCGGCGACGTCCGCGCGTGGGACGACGTCTCCGAGTATCTCGAGTACCTGACGAGCACGCTCCGCGAGGCCGTCTGGAACGACGGCGTCCCCCTGTTGCTCGGGGGCGAACACACCGTCTCCCTCGCTGGCGTCCGCGCGACGGAACCCGAGGTGTTCGTCTGTCTCGACGCCCACCTCGACCTGTACGATGCCTACGACGGCAATCCCCTCTCGCACGCCGCCGTGACCAGGCGCATTCTCGAGGACGTCGACTCCGTCGACGAGGCGATCATCCTCGGCGTTCGCACGGGCAGCGAAGCGGAGTGGGAACGCGCTGCCGCGGACGACGTGACCGTCGTCCCGCCCGAGGAGGTAGCCGACTGGGACCCCGGCGACCGACTCGCGGACCGCGAGGTCTACCTGAGCGTCGACATCGACGCTGCCGACCCCGGCTACGCGCCCGGTACCGGAACGATGGAGCCGTTCGGGCTCGAGCCGCGCGAACTCCGCGACGTGATTCGCGAAGTGGCACCGCAGGCCAGCGGGCTCGACGTAGTCGAGGTCAACGACCGCGACGACGGGCAGGCGGCCGCGCTGGCCGCGAAACTCGTCCGGGAGTTCGTCTTTTCGCACGCCGACGGCTGAACCGATCGCCTCGTCGTCGGTACTCGGCGATCGGAGACCGCGATCGACTCGATCGCCGGCGGACCCTCCTCGCAACGATCGAGGGCAGAAATGACAGTAGAGAATGTTTTTCATGGCGGAGGAAATAGGAGAGACCATGTCCACAGCCGTCCTCCAGTTTGCCGTCGGTGGGATCGAAATCGTCCTCCTCCTCTTCCTGTTCGTTTGCTCGATTATCGTCCCGCTCGTCGTCTCGTACTTCATCTACAGGGACGCGAAGCGGAGGAACAGTCGCCACGCCCTCGCGTGGGGGCTCGGCTCGTTCTTCGGAGCGGTCGTCGTCTGGCTCCTCTACGCCATCGTGCGCGACGAGGTCGGTTCGGGCGGGCCACGCTAGCCCCGAACGGCGGTCGCTGCACTCGAGCGAGACGACACACCCTTTTTACGCTCCGAGCGAACTCCCGACTATGCTCGAGACGACGCTGTGTTTCCCGCTCCGGGACGCCGAGAGCGGCGGCGACAGCGCCACCGACGGCGCCGACCGCGACGTCCTGCTCATCGAGAAACGCCGCGGGCTCGGCGAGGGCTGGTACAACGGCCCCGGCGGCAAGTGCGAACCCGGCGAGACCCCGCGAGAGTGTGCGATCCGGGAGACCCGGGAGGAGGTCGGCCTCGAGGTCACCGATCTCGAGAAGGCCGGCGAACTCACCTTCCTGCTCGACGGCGGGGGACACACCTTCTGTCACGTCTATCGCACGCACTCGTTCGAGGGTGAACCCACCTCCTCGGCGGAGGCCCACCCGGAGTGGGTCCCCACCGACGACGTGCCGTACGACCGGATGTGGGACGACGACCACCTGTGGCTGCCCGGCGTGCTCGAGGGTCGAACGGTCAGCGCCGAATTCCGCTTCGAGGGCGGTGAGCCGCTGGACGAGGCCGAATTCGTCGACCACGACCTCGAGTGGGGCGTGTCGTTCGCGGTCGATCGCCGCGAGTAACGGGGAGTGGGCTCGGGAACGTGGGCTACGTATGCGGTAGTATGGAGTCCCATTCTCCCTCATCGGGACCGCTTTATGAGTGCAAAGCGGATACTGTTGTTTGCCGACCGACGGACTCGAGAGAGGGCGCAGGGAATCGAAGCGTCCTGCTATCGTGGCAACGGGGGATCGCCACGTCCTCCCCAGCCGATTCACTCACTTCGTTCGCTCATCCCTCGCGCAACGTCGTCGACCGCCCTCGTTGGCACTCGGACGGGCGACAGCGCGCGCCACCGCGCGTCGGTCAGTCGATCCGGAACGAGACGTGGATTCCCGCTGTCGCTCGAGGTAGACTCACACAAATCCAACGGTAGTCCGCCCTCGCTCGCATCGGAACCCGTATCAGACCGTTTTAGGGCTCGAGCACGAGCTTCCCCGAACTCTTCCGGTCCTCGAGGTACTGGTGGGCCTCGGCCGCGTCCTCGAGTGCGAAGGATTCGCCCAGAACGATCTCGAGGTCACCGCTCGCGAGCCCGTCGGTGAGTTCGGGGACCGCTTTCATGACCCGGCTCGGATCGTGCATGGCGGCCTGGCCGAGGTGGAACCCTTTGACGGTCTTGTTCTCGAAGAGCAGGCGCTGGTTGCTCACTTCGGCGGGGACGCCGCTAGCGACGCCGTAGGTGACCATGCGTCCGAAGTGGGCCATCACGTCGAGGCTGCGCTCGAAGACGTCGTCGCCGACGCTCTCCAGGACGAGGTCGACGCCCTCGCCGTCGGTCTCCTCGTCGACGATGTCGCGGAAGTCCGTGTTCGTGTAGTTGATCGCGTGATCGCAGCCCAGCGAGTTCGCGAGCTCGAGTTTTTCGCGCGTGCTCGCGGTGCCGAAGACCGTCGCGCCGGCGTTCGACGCCAGCTGGACGGCGGCCGTGCCGACCCCGCCCGCGGCGGCCTGGATCAGGACGGACTCGCCTTCCTCGAGCCCTCCCCACTCGAATAGACACGCGTGGGCGGTGAGAAACTGGACGGGGAAGCCGGCAGCTTCCGCGAAGCTCATCGCCTCGGGGACCGGGAACAGCGACTGGGCGTCGGCGGTGACGTACTCCGCGTAGCCGCCGGTGGTGATCATCCCGACGACGCGGTCGCCCTCGCTCAGGTCGTCGACGCCCTCGCCGACCGCGTCGACAGTGCCTGCGGCCTCCATGCCGGGGACGTACGGCGGTTCGGGGCCACCGGGGTAGTGGCCGCGTCGCTGCATGACGTCCGCGAAGTTGATCCCGGCCGCTTCGATGTCGATTCGAACCTCGCCGGCGTCCGGCTCCGGCGTCTCCGCGTCGACGACCGAGAGCTCGTCGCTGTCGCCGTACGCGTCGACTTCGATTGCTTTCATACCGATCCATCGTACGGCAGTCGCTCGCATAAAGCTGTGAGAACCGGATAAAACAATTCTTTAGTTTACAATTTCTACAGCAGGGAGCGCGAACGCGTCCGACCAATGACTAAGTGCTGACAGTACGAACCGGCGTCTATGTCCCCTCGCACACGGAATCATCCCTCTCGACTGCCGCCGGAGCCCGTATGAACGAACGCCGCAACCGTCGACTCAGTGCCGTCGTCGGCGTGTTCCTCCTCCTCGTCACCGGCGGCGGCGTCGCCCTGCTCGGTACCGACGCTCTCGACGCACCGGCGTTTCTCGCCCAGCTAACGTTGCTCGGACTGGCCGGCGTATTCGATATCGTCGCAGCGACCGAGACGCCACTGACCGATCGCTGGGCGTGGTACCAGTGGAGCGGTGCCGGAAACGTCCTGCTCGGACTGTCGCTCCCGCTCGGGTTCGCCGGGACTGACGGTCTCTTTTTCCTCCTCCTGACCGGCGTCGGCGGGCTCTCGCTGGCGGCGATGGGGATCGACATGCTCGCGTTCCACGGGAAGTACACTCGCGGCGAGCGACTCGACCGAAAGGGAGGGTGACCGTCAGGCGTTTCGAACGTGTCGTCTCCGTCCGATCCGTGGCGAGTCGCGGAACGGCGTCCGGCCTTCGCATGGTTTAAGCCCGCGCTGCCTGAGAGTCGAACCAATGAGCGACGAGAGTCAGGAACTCGGCATCACCGAGTCGAAATCGCACAAGCCCGGCGAGTGGTACGCCGAGGTCGTCCAGAAGGCCGGCCTCGCCGACTACGCCCCGATGGGCGGGTTCATCGTCACGAAGCCCCGCGGCTACGCGCTCTGGGAGGGCATCCAGGACGCGCTCGACGGCTGGTTCAAAGAGACCGGCGTCGACAACGTCTACTTCCCGATGTTCATCCCCGAGAGCTTCCTCGAGCGGGAGAAAGACATCGTCGAGGGGTTCGACCCCGAGGTGGCGTGGGTGACCCAGGGCGGCCACGAGGAACTCGAGGAGCGCCTCGCGGTGCGTCCCACGAGCGAGTCGATCATCGCGCCCTTTATGGCCGACTGGACGCGGAGCCACCGCGACTTGCCGCTGCGGCTCAATCAGTGGTGCTCGGTCGTCCGCTGGGAGGCCACGGAGACGAAGCCGTTCTTCCGGACGAAGGAGTTCATGTGGCAGGAGGGCCACACCGCCCACGCGAGCAACGAGGGCGCGTGGGAGGAGGTCTGGACCCGACTCGACCAGTACGAGCGCGTCTACGAGGACGTGCTGGCGATCCCGGTGCTGCGGGGTAAAAAGCCCGAACACGACAAGTTCCCCGGCGCGGACACGACGACCACCGTCGAGGCGCTGATGCCGGACGGCAAGTCCGTCCAGGGCGCGACCAGTCACAACCTCGGCCAGAGCTTCGCCGAGGCGTTCGACATCACCTTCGTCGACGAAGACGAGGACGAACAGACGGCATACACCACCTCGTGGGGACTCTCCTGGCGGGCTCTCGGGGCGCTCGTCATGACCCACTCCGACGATCAGGGCCTCGTGCTCCCGCCGACGATCGCACCCACGCAGGTCGTCATCGTCCCGATCTGGCAGGAGGACACCAAGGACGACGTCCTCGAGTACTCCCAGGAGATCGCCGACGATCTCGAGACGGCTGGCTTCCGCGTCGAACTCGACGACCGCGACGAGCGCAACCCCGGCTTCAAGTTCAACGAACACGAACTCAACGGCGTTCCCCTCCGCCTCGAGATCGGCCCCTACGAGGTCGAAGACGGGGAGGTTACGCTGGTTCACCGGCCGGACAACGAAGAAGCCGTCGAGGACCGCGACGAGATCGTCGACGTCGTCGACGAGCACCTCGAGGAGATCTACGACAAACTCTACGAGGCGGCCGAGGAGAACCTGGAAGCGAACATCCGCGAGGCCGACAGCCCCGAGGAGATCATGGGGACGATCGGCCAGCACGGCGGGTACGTGAAGACGGCGTGGTGCGGCGACGAGGCCTGCGAGGAGGCCATCAAGGAGAAGGTCGCCGCGGAGATCGTCATGCAGCCTCTGGACGACGAGGGCGGGCAGACCGCGGGTGAGGTACCCGAACCCGAGAACGACGAGTGTACCGTCTGCGGCGAGCCCGCCGACGAGATCGCGTACTTCGCGAAGTCGTACTAGCGGGGGACGCGACTCGATCTCTGCGATCCGTCGGTTACGACGCGACGGCGCTGCACGGCCACGTCTCCATATCCAGCAGTTTCACGTGCCGCTCCGTGCTGACCACGCCGTGAACGTTCTCCGCGGGGACGAGTTCGCTGTCGATCTGGCGCCGATTGTCGCCTTTGACGACGAGGACGTGTCTCCCCTCGAGCGCCTTCGCCTCCTCCATAGTCATGTCTGTCGCGACGAACGTACGCTGTGGAAGATCCTCGCGCGCGAGGAGGCCATCTTGATACAGATAGTGGTCGGCTTCACTACTGTTGTAGGACTCGTACTCGGCGATGACGCGATGTGCGAGCCAACCGCCGACGTCTGCATCTGTCGACCCACCGAGTCGTACTTTCGGCCCCGTTACGTCGATCGCCTGCGGTTCGTACGCGACGACTTTCCCTTCTAGCGAGGACTCCCCGTCCCAGTCGTGAGCGGATGCGAGGCTGCAGCCCGCCGGAACGGCCGGGGCCATGCTTTCACCGCCGACGAGTACGTATCCACCGTACGGGAAGACGAGATTCAGGATCCCGACGATGAGAACAACGAGTGCGGTCGTACGACGGGCACGATACGTGAGACGGCACCGAATATCCATTATTGAAAAGCAGATTGAACATACTATATAATTTTCATCACCGGTTGGTCTAGGGTGGGGAGCACATCTGCTCGGGCCCCTCTCCTACCCGCAAGTCCCTGCGAGCGACGATGGCAGACGAAGTGTATGTTACTCTCTCCCTCACCTAATCCTTTAACCCGAGGTATCTTGTTCACGAGAGAAGACTACTCTTCCGTGGTGTTCACTCTGGTGGGTGGACACTACGTGCCTCTGACATTCCCCGCTGCCGGAAAGCCGTCCTTTCCGGAGGGGGGTTCGGCCGGCAGTCGTACCGGTTCACGTGTCTACTGAACTTCCCCTCGCTAGTGTACGGTAGCGGTTCGACAGCGGTGATTAAGGCTTTATCCTATACCTTATATTCGGTTATATGTGTTTATAATACGCTTAGTCATAATGGGTTAGCCTCTTATAGTTGTTTCCGCTACGAGTGTGTATGTCACAGCCACATATAGCGTCATCCACCGAGCGTTCCCAGGGGCTCGCCGACCCCGAGGACGCACGGTCGAACTGCGGCGTCGGCGTCGTGATGGACCTCGATGGGGATGGGGGCCACGACATCGTCGCCGACGGACTCGAACTACTCGTCAACCTCGAGCACCGCGGGACGACCGGGGCGGAAAGAGACACCGGCGACGGGGCTGGCATCATGCTCCAGACGCCCGACTCGTTCTTCCAGGACGTTCTCGAAGCCGATCTGCCGGACACCTACGCCGTCGGTTCGCTCTTTCTCCCGCAGGACACCGCCGCACGCAACGAACTCGTCTCGCTCGTCGAGGAGACCTTCGAGACCTACGATCTCGACGTCCTCGAGTGGCGTGACGTGCCGACGAACAACGAGGACCTCGGGAAGACGGCCGTCGACTCCGAACCGGACGTCTGGCAGGTCGTCGTCGCACCCGAAGACGATATCTCCGGTGACGACTTCGACCGCCGGCTCTACGTCGCCCGGCGGGCACTCGAGAACGCCGTCGAGGACGCCGATATCGAGAACAAAGAGCGGTTCTACGTCTGCTCGCTCGACTCGAAGACGGTCGTCTACAAGGGACTGCTCAAAGGCGTACAGGTCCCCTCCTACTACCCCGATCTGACCGACGAGCGGATGGAGTCGACGTTCGTCATGGTCCACGAGCGGTTCTCGACGAACACCCTCGGCGCCTGGCACCTCGCCCACCCCTACCGGAACATCATCCACAACGGCGAGTTCAACACCATTCAGGGCAACATCAATTGGATGCGCGCCCGCGAGACCGACATCGAGAGCGACGTTCTCGAGGATCTCGAAGCGGTCAAGCCGATCATCGACGACCCCGACCAGTCCGACACCGCGAGCGTCGACAACGCGCTCGAACTGCTGATGCAGGACGGCCGGGACCTCGAACACGCGCTCCGAATGCTCGTCCCCGAGGCCTGGCGCGGCGACGACGCGATGGACGCCGACCGCAAGGACTGGTACGACTTCCACGCCTCGCTCGTCGAGCCGTGGGACGGCCCCGCGCTCGTGGCTGCGACCGACGGCGAACGCGTCGGTGCCGTCCTCGACCGCAACGGGCTGCGCCCCTGCCGGTACGACGTAACCACCGACAACCGCCTGATCATGGCCAGCGAGGCCGGCGCGCTCGAGACCGAGCCCGAACACATCGAGGAGCGCGGCCGCCTCCAGCCCGGCCAGCTGTTCCTCGCTGACCCCAACGAGGGTCGGGTCATCCCCGACGAGGAGGTTTTCGAGGACCTCACCGACGACCGTTACGGCGAGTGGGTCGCTCAGGAGCAGGTCCACTTGGACGACATCCGGACCACGAACGATCGCTCGCCGCAGGAAGCGGTCGACGGTCTGCGCGACTACCAGGCCGCCTTCGGCTACACGCACGACGAACTCGAGAACATGATCGAGCCGATGACCCAGAAGGGGAAAGACCCCGTCGGCTCGATGGGCGACGACACGCCGCTGTCGGTGCTGACCGAGTTCAACCGGCCGCTGTTCTCCTACTTCAAACAGCTGTTCGCGCAGGTCACTAACCCGCCGCTTGACTACATCCGCGAGGAACTCGTCACCTCGATGGAGTCGCGACTCGGCTTCCAGCGTAACCTGCTCGACGAGTCGCCCGAGCACGCCCGCCAGCTCGTGCTCGACTCGCCGATCCTGACCGACGCCGAACTCGAGTCGGTTCGCGACTGTTCGGCAAACGACATCACCGCGGCGACGATCGACATCACCTACGAACCCGAGAGCGACGAACTCGGCGTCGATCTCGAGGCGGCGATCGAACGCGTCCGCGAGGACACCGTCGACGCGATCGAAGCGGGCAACGACGTCATCGTCCTCTCGGACCGCGGCGTCGACGAGGATCGGGTCGCGATCCCGAGCCTGCTGGCGACGGGGGCCGTCCACCACCACCTCGTGCGCAACGGACTGCGCAACCACGTCGGCCTCGTCGTCGAGTCCGCCGATCCGCGCACGGTTCACCACTTCGCGACGCTGGTCGGCTACGGCGCTGGCGCGGTCAACCCGTACCTGGCCTACCAGACGATCGAGGACATCACCGCCGGCCCCGACGGTGCCGATACGGAGGTCGCGATCGACGCCTACGTCGGCGCGGTCGAGGACGGCCTCCTGAAGATCATGGCCAAGATGGGCATCTCGACGGTCGAGAGCTATCAGGGCGCCCAGATCTTCGAGGCAGTCGGCCTCGATTCGGACCTCGTCGCGGAGTACTTCGAGGGCACGGAGAACCGCACGGGAGGGATCGGCCTCGCCGAAATCGAAGAGGACGTTCGCGAGCGCCACGAGACGGGCTTCGACAGCGGTGAGGAGGAACCCGATCTCGATCGCCACGGCGAGTACGAGCACCGCTCGGACGGGATCTACCACCAGTGGAACCCGCAAACGGTCGGCGCGCTCCAGCAGGCCGTCCGCTCGAACGACTACGAGCGCTACCAGGACTTCGCCGAACTGATCAACGACCAGCAACAGAACCTCCAGACCCTGCGCGGACTGCTCGAGTTCGATTCGGACCGCGATCCGATTCCGCTCGAGGACGTCGAACCGATCAAGGACGTCGTCCAGCGCTTCTCGACGGCTGCGATGAGCCTCGGCTCGCTCTCGCCGGAGGCCCACGAGAACAACTCGATCGCGATGAACCGGCTGGGCGGCAAGTCCAACTCCGGTGAGGGCGGCGAGCCGCCGGAGCGGTTCAACACCGAGCGTGAGTGCAACGTCAAGCAGGTCGCGTCCGGCCGATTCGGCGTCACGTCGACCTACCTCTCGAACGCCGACGAACTCCAGATCAAGATGGCCCAGGGCTCGAAGCCCGGCGAAGGCGGCCACCTCCCCGGCTCGAAGGTCAACGAGATGATCGCCCACGTTCGGAAGTCCACGCCCGGCGTCGGCCTCATCTCGCCGCCGCCGCTGCACGACATCTACTCGATCGAGGACCTCAAACAGCTGATATTCGACCTCAAAGCCGCGAACGAGGCGGCCGACATCAACGTCAAGCTCGTCTCCGAGGCCGGCATCGGCACGGTCGCCGCCGGCGTCGCGAAGGCCAACGCCGACGTGGTCCACATCTCGGGCCACTCCGGCGGGACGGGCGCCTCGCCGCGAACCTCGATCAAGAGCGCCGGCCTCCCGTGGGAGCTCGGCCTCGCCGAGGCCAACCAGATGCTCTGTGCGACCGGCCTGCGCGACCGTATCCGCGTCTCGACCGACGGCGGCATGAAGACCGGCCGCGACGTGGCCGTCGCCGCCCTGCTCGGGGCCGAGGAGTACATCTTCGGCACCGCGTCGCTGGTCACCGGCGGCTGCGTGATGGCCCGGCAGTGTCACAAGAACACCTGCCCGGTCGGCGTCGCTACCCAGCGTGAAGACCTGCGCAAACGGTTCCCCGGCGAGCCCGAACACGTCATCAACTACATGACGTTCATCGCGCAGGAGCTGCGCGAGATCATGGCCGAACTCGGCTTCGAGACCGTCGACGAGATGATCGGTCAGGTCGGCGTCCTGGAGCAGCGCGACGACGTCGACCACCCGAAGGCCCGCAACGTCGACCTCTCGGAAGTGCTGGCCGACCCAGGCAGCGACGTCCGCCGCAAGATCCGCGAGCAGGACCACGAACTCGAGGACCAGCTCGACCGCGATCTCATCGAGGCCGCGGCCGACGCGATCGAGAATCAGGAGCCCGTCAGTCTCGAGCGGCAGGTGACGAACGTCGACCGCACCGTCGGCGCGATGCTCTCGAACCGCATCACCAGCCGCTACGGTGAGCCCGGCCTCCCCGAGGACACGATCACCCTCGACCTCGAGGGGACCGCCGGCCAGAGCTTCGGTGCGTTCCTCGCCAGCGGCGTTTCGATGCATCTCGACGGCAGCGCCAACGACTACGTCGGCAAGGGGCTCTCGGGCGGCAAGCTGACGGTCCGGACCCCCGAGACCGCCGCCTACGAGCCGACCGAGAACGTCGCGATCGGCAACGTCGCGCTCTACGGCGCGACCGACGGCCAGCTGTACGTTAACGGCGTCGCCGGCGAGCGCTTCGCGGTTCGTAACTCCGGTGCGAAGGCCGTCGTCGAGGGCGTCGGCGACCACGGCTGTGAGTACATGACCGGTGGCGTCGTCGCCGTCCTCGGCGAGACCGGCAAGAACTTCGCGGCCGGCATGTCCGGCGGCGTCGCCTACGTCTACGACCCCGACGAGGAATTCGAAGCCAAGGCCAACACCGGCATGGTCTCGCTGCACGACGAACTCGAGGAGAAAGACGAGCGGATGCTCCGCCGCCTCGTCGAGAACCACGTCGCCTACACCGGCTCCGAGCGCGGCCAGCGCCTCCTCGAGAACTGGGAGCGCGCGCTCGAATCCTTCGTGAAGATCATGCCCGAGGCCTACTACGAGGCGATCACCGAGCAGGGCAGCGACGACGTGCGCAACGAACTGCCCGGCGCGCCCGAGGCCGACCTCGAGGCGGGATCGGCCAGTTACGCGGCGAGCGACGATTGACTCGCACTGCGTCTCTGTGCTCGCTTCGGACCGGATCGATCGGTCGACCGGTGGTCTCGTTCTCCGACACTCGATCACTCCGCTAGCCGCGCGTGGAAGTAGGGGAACCGGGCGTCCTCCTCGTCGGCGAGCGCGTCACTGAACTCCCCCGCTGCGACCAGTTCGAACCCGGCCGACTCGAGCTGGTCTCGAGTGGCCGCCGCGCCGGCCATGCTCCAGCGCATCTCGGTGCCGGTCTCGAGCCAGTCCGGGTTCGAACCGGTCCACTCGGTCCACCCCTCCGTGAGGAGGAGCCGTCCGCCCGGTCGGAGGACGCGTGCGAACGCCTCGATCGCCGTCGGGTGGTCGTCGATCGGAACGTGAATCAGCGAGTACAGTGCGGTGACGGCGTCGAACGCGTCCGCAGCGAAAGGGAGTCGACTCATCGCACCCTGACACAGCGCCGCGTCGGGAACGAGCTGCGTCGCCGTTTCGAGTTGCCCCCGCGAGAGGTCGAGTCCCACAGCCAGCTCCGGATCGCACCCGTTCGACGGATCGAGGACGTACTCGAGCGCCGGTGTTCCCTGCCCACAGCCGGCGTCGAGGAGGCGACAGCCGGCCGGTAGCGAATCGAAGAGCGCCTCGAGAGCCGCCGCCTCCGTCTCGTCGCGCGTCGCGATCCGTTCGCTCGTATACGTCGCCGTGATTTCGTCGTACGCTCGGCGGACGTCCTCCCTGTCGGCCATGGCCGTCCGTCTCGCGTGAGCGACAAGTGTCTTCGGTCGCTGTGCGAACGTGACCCACGCGCTCGCCGGCGTGCTCGAGCGAGACGGCCGGGAGAGGGCGCGACGGCGACGCTCGATCGGTCGGCTGACCCGGTTTCGTTCCGCCTACTCCCTGCCGAGCGTGTGGAACTCGTCGTTCGGTCGCATCTCGGCGAACGCGGCCATCCGATTGCTCATGTTGTAGTAGGCGGTGACGGCACCGATGTCCCAGATCGCTTCCTCGCTGAAGCCGGCCTCGCGCAGCCGCTCGAGGTCGGCGGGTTCGACCGCATCCGGGCGCTCGGTGAGTTTGACGGCCACGTCGAGCATCGTCCGGTGAGCCTCGCCGATATCCGCGGTCCGATAGTTCGCGATCAACTGGTCGGCCAGCGTCGGATCGTCGGCGTAGATGCGGACGAGCGCGCCGTGGGCGACGTTGCAGTAGTAGCAGTGGTTGACGCCGGAGACGGCGACGACGATCATCTCGATCTCCTCGCGCTCTAAGGCGGTGTCCTCGACGAGCGCGTCGTGGTAGTCGAAGAAGGCCCGGAAGTGCGACGGTTTGTACGCGAACGCGGAGAACACGTTCGGCGTGAAGCCCGCCTGCTCGGTTTCCTCGGCGATTCGGTCCTGCAGGTCCGCGGGAATGTCGTCGAACGCCGGTACGGGGAACTGCCCCATGGCGTCGTCGCGGAGTTCCGGGTGAGTGTCGCGTTCGGCGTCGGAGCTGGTATCGCTCATGGCTACCGATTCACATTCGATCGCCATAACTCGAGGGGCTGGCTTTCAGTCCGCTTTCCTGACGAGGCCGCCCGCGTCGACCGCTGCTCCGCGGACGGCCTCCTCGCTGGGCGCGTCGAGCAAGTGCGCCTCGCAGTCGCAGTCCGACGCGCCGAACTCGGCGACCGGCTCGCCCGGCAGTTGACCGGCTAATTCGCACTCCCGGTCGGCGTCCGCGAAGGTGATCGCAGTCTCGAGGCTCGCCGCCGGATCGCCGAGCAGGTAATCGACGTGCCAGTGGCGCGTCTCGCGCTCGCCGGCGGCGAGTTCCAGATGCCGGTCGATCCGAGCGAAGCCGCCGGGGCCGAACGCGCTGCCGACGTAGGCGTACGCGCCGGCGGCGAACTCGTGGACGCCCAGCGCGCCCACCTCGACGGTGGTCGGCCGGTCGACGGCGACGATAAGAACGTAGGTGCCGCTCATATCGGGTTTCGAGCGAGCGGCGGCAAAAACGAGTGTGATTTCGGATCGCGTTGCAACGGCAGCGGGCGACCGGCGGCGTTAGCTCGACCAGTCTTCGTAGCGAGCGCGGTCCTCGTCGGCCGTCGGATCTCGCTCGTGGATGTGCCGGCGATTGCTCATCTCCTCGTCGTCTAACTGCTGGTTTCGGTCGCTCCCGCTCGAGCGCGACCCGCGGTTCGACTCACGGTTTTCCGTCCGGTCGCTTTGCTCGGATCGCCGTCCCTGCTGACGGTACTGGAGGCCGCTGTTCGACTGCTCCCGGTTCATGCGGCCGCCGGAGCGTTCGGTATCGCCTCGGTCCTGCTGTCGGTCGAACTGCTGGGTGTCGCCGTAGTCGCGGTCCGTCTGCTGGCCGTACTGGTCGCTTCGGTCGCGCTGCGTGCTGGACTGGTACCCCTCGCTGCGCTGGTGGCGACCGTACTCGGGTTGACCCTGCTGGTACTGGCTGCCGTGTTGCTCGGTACTGCCCTGGTGTCGACTCCCTCGGTGGCTTTCCCGGTTGCTCTCGGACTGGATTCCCTGCCGGTCTTGCTGATTGCTCCCGCGTCGGGCTTCTCGCTGACCTCGTTGGCTCCCCTGATACTGCTCGCTGGGATCCCGGCGCATCGCGTCGGGCTGACTGTCCCGGCTCCCCTGCCGGTGCGCTCGAGTGCGCTGCTGGGATTCGCCCTGCTGGCCGCTCTGGGAGCGGTCGCTTCCCTGTCGTTGGGTCCGGTGCTGTTGGCCCTGCACGTCCTGCTGTCGACCCTGCTGGTACTGTTGGCCGCGCTGGCCCTGCCGTCCGAACTGCTCCTGCTGGTTGTGCTGACCGCCGTATTGCTCTTCGCGCCGGGCTTCGCCACCGTACTCGAGGTTGCTCTGTTCTCGAGCGTTGGTTTCGAAGCCGCTGTGCTGCTGACCGCCCTGCTGATGTCCGCTGTGCTGCTGACCGCCCTGCTGATGTCCGCTGTGCTGCTGTCGGCCCTGCTGCTGTTGCTGGTGGCGTTGCGTGCCGTGTTGCTGCGAGCGCCCGCCTTGCTGACTGAACCGCTGTCCGGGTTCGCCCGGCTGGTATTGCTGCTGTCTCTCCTGCTGATGCTGCTGGTTACCGCCGTGTCGCTGCCGACCGCCCTGCTGATGACGTTGCTGGCGCTCCGTGCCTTGCTGGTCGGATTGCCCGCTCTGCTGACTGAATCGCTGTCCGGACTCGCCGGCTCGCTCGGGCTCACGTCCCTGCTGGTGCTCGCTGCTGCGGTAGGACCGTCCGCGCCGTGAATACTCTTCCCGGTCCTGTTCGGTCCGGCCACGCTGGCTGCTCTGATCGGTCGAACCGGTGGAACGGCCCCAGCCGATGTCGTCGGTGGCTCCCCCTTGCTGTCCTTCGGTCCGCTCTCGACCCCGTCGGTCGGGACCTCGGGAGCCGGCGTCCTCGCTGCCGCCACGGCTGAACATGCCGTGGAGCCAGCCGCGCTCGTCGTCATCTCGGTTTCGGTCGCTCCGTTCCTGGCCCCGGTGTTCGCTATCGCTCGAGCGGTCGGTGTGCCGTTCGTCCGTCCGTCGTCGATCGCTATCGTATCGGTCGTTCATGGTGTGTCTGGGTGGATTGTCGGCTGGTCGGTCGTCGATCGATGACTCGCCCCAATCGGTTCGCTGGCCGCCCGCCGTCGCGGTACTGCGGCGACTGCTAAACCGAACACGGGGATAAAACCCGAGCGTGACTTCGCGTGCATCCGCCGTGCGGACCGAGATCGTGGCCGCTCGAGAACAGTCGTCTGTGAGGCCGTGCGGTGAGTCGAGCGCCACCGGCGTGCACCGTCACCGGTGGGAATGCTGGTTCGACTGCACCGCCCCGTTGCCGGACTCGTAAAGCTGTCGTGCGTCCGTGTTCGGGCCGAACGCGAACAGTCCGCGCGCGGGTTCGTACTCGTAGGTCACCCACTGCGGGAGGAACTGGGCACCGACCAGCTTGCGCACGGCGAGCTGTTTGAGCCGCGCGTCGGGTGCGAGCCGATCCGTTAGCCGCAGATCGATAATCCCATCGAACGCGTACTCGGCGTGGGGTGCGTCGGCTTCGTCCATCGCCGCCGAACTGGCGATGATCGGGACGAACCGTGCCTTACAGACCATCCCACGCAGGTCCTTCAGGAAGCCGTGGACCATCTGCTGCTGGAGCAGCGATTCGAGTTCGTCGAGCGAGTCGATCGTCACGAGCCCGGTTTCGGTCATCTCGAGGTCGTCGAGCGCGCCCTGAACGCTGTGGGTCACCTCACGGCGGTCGCTCGGGTCGCGCACCTCGACGATCGCGTCTTCGGCGGCCTCGCCGACGAATTCGGTCCACGCGTTGCGTTGCTCGATGAACTCGTCGCGGTCGTCGAGCCGGTAGGTGAAACAGTCGATGATCCGTAGCCGGTCGTTTTCCAGCGCCGGCAGGACGTTCCAGCCGTTCTGGTAGAACCGCTCGAGCGTCGCGGTCGGGGGGTTCGCGAAGGAGACGACGACGGCGGGTTCGCCCCGCTCGAGGGCGCGCCAGGCGAGTTCGGTACCGAGTTCGGTTCGGCGGGTTCCCTCGTCGCCCGAGAGCAACAGGAGCGAGTCCGCGGGGACGCCGTTCGGGACGAGCGAGTCGATCGGTTCGACGCCCGTCACGACCCGCTTGTAGGCGCTGGGCTCGGCCATCGTCGAGCCGTCGTCGGCGGCCTCGCGACAGGCGTTCGAACAGTACCGGCCGTCGTCGCTCTCTTCGGCCTCGCCGGGGATCGGATAGTGGCAGTGGTCGCACTCGAGGGGATACTCGGCTGTGCGATCGGTGTTGAGCTGCTCTGTCATACTGAAACCCGCTTCCACCGACGGGCAAATAGAACCCTCCCCTGACCGTCACCGGGCTTACGTGTCGGAGACACCGGTCCAGCCCCGGGTCGGTTCGCGCGGGTCCGCCACAGTTTTCTCCGCGAGCGGTGACGGCCGTCTATGGACAGCGCACTCGTCATCGGCGGCACGCGCTTTATCGGTCGGCACCTCGTCGACGACCTGCTCGAGCACGGCTACGGCGTCACCATCTTCACCCGCGGCAACCGCGAGAACCCGTTCGCGGACGACGACCGCGTCGACCACGTCGAGGGCGACCGGACGAACGACACGGCGCTCGAATCGGCCGCGATGACCGTCGACCCCGACGCCGTTTTCGACTGCGTCGCCTACCAACCGAAGGACGTTCGCGCCGCGACCCGTCTCTTCGCCGACTGCGAGGCGTACGTCTACGTCTCCAGCGGGGCGGCCTACGGCCGCGAGGAGATCCCCAAACGGGAGGGGGAGACGCCGCTCGAGTCCTGTACAGCCGAGCAAGCGACCGACGACAGGTTCGAGACCTACGGTAACCGGAAGGCAGAGGGCGACCGCGCCGTCGTCGCGGCGGCCGAAGACGGCGTTCGCGCTATGACCGTCCGCCCGCCGATCGTCTACGGTCCGCACGACTACACCGAACGGCTGGACTGGTGGATCGACCGCGTCAACCGCTTCGACCGCGTCGTGGTCCCCGGCGACGGCACGAACCTCCGCCACCGCGTCTACGTCGAGGACGTCGCCAGCGCCCTGCGGGTCGTCGCCGAGCACGGCGAGGCCGGCGAGGCCTACAACGTCGGCGACCGGCGGCTCGTCACGCTCGAGGAGATGGTCGATCTGATCGCCGACTCGCTCGATACATCCGTCGAGATCGTCCACGCCGGTCCCCGCGAACTCGCCGCTGGCGACCTCGCGCTCGACGACTACCCCATGTACCGGACGTACCCCCACGTCCTCTCGACGGCGAAACTCGCCGCGCTGGGCTGGGAGTCGACGCCGCTCGCCGAGGCGATGGATCGCACTGTCGCGGACCACCTCGAGAACGACCGCGGCGGCGTCGAGGAGGAGCCGGATCGGGCGGCCGAAGAGCGCGTATTGGACATTCTGGATACGCTCTGATCAGGCGTCGCGGAGCCGCTCGAGTCGCCGAGACCGGGAGGGCGTCGACGCGAGCCGCTCCTGCAGCCGCCCTCGGTCGTCGGACAGATCGGCTCCCGTCTCGAGGGTGCTCTCGAGCGCGTCGGCCCCGACGGCTCGAGCAGCGCGACGATCGGCGGCGAACTCGCATCGCTGAAGGTACCGAACGGCGAGTGGCCAGCCTATCGCAACGGCGAGCAGCGCGAGCGCGAACGACCTCCAGACGTAGCACGTGACGAGAAGGCCGAGGAGCGCACTCGTCACGAGCGCCTGTCGTTCCAGCAGTCGACCCTCGTCGGCGGCGCTCGCACGTGCACACGCTGCCCACAGCTCGTCGTCGTCGAACGCGTCGAACGCGTAGTCGGTGGCGTAGGCTCGCCGGTTCCAGAACGGACCGTCGAGGTAGACAACGGCGACTTCGGTTTCGCGGCCCGGAATCGCGCCGGCGACCGTCGCCGTCAGGTCAGCTCGGTCGGCTGCCGCCTCGAGTCGGCGTCGCTGCTCGGCCGTCAGCGGCTCGACGTCCTGTGAGAGGCGAATCCGGAACGTCATCCAGCCGTAGATACCGGTAGTGAGAACGAGGAACACGACCGGAATCAACGCCGGATTCGGATTCGAGACCTCGAGGAGCGCCGTATAGAGGCCGACGACGCCCAGAACGAACAGCGAAATCGCCGCGAGATACCGTGCGAGGCGTCCGATCGCCGTCGCGGCGTCGATCTCGAGGTCGCGGCGCTCGCGGGCGTACGGAAAGACGCCGAGGTACGTGACGAGAACGGCGACGATCGTTCCGACCGCCGACGGGAGCCAGACGAGCGGCGCGGCGAGCCCGCCTCCCAGCGCCGGATGGACGGACGAGAGAGCGCTCTCGGTCGCGTCGATGAGACCGGCAAATCCGAGGACGACGAAGGTCGTGAGACCCACGACGGCGAGCAGTCGATACGTGCCGCGTGACCGGCCATCGCTGTCACCGGCGCGTCGAAGCCTGTACCGTCCGTACAGTCTGCCGCTAGCATATCCCGCGCCAAGCAGTCCGAGCCAGAGCGCGGTCACCGCGATCATATGCGGCCATTGTAGTTGGAAATTATATAAGAGCGCTGATCGGTCCGACGGCCGCGCCGACGAGGAAAAACACATGTCCCGGGGGTGTGTCAGGACTGGTATGTTCGATAAGTCGACGTGGATCCGCCTCCCGCGGAACGTCGTCGTCGGCCACGGCGTTCGCAGCGAGGTCCTCGACGTGATCGACGACCTCCACCTACAGGGGCGGCCGCTGTTCGTCACGAGTCCGACGCCCCGCGAGGTCGCCGCGGATCCGATTGCGGCCGACTTCGAGGCCGCCGGAATCGAGCCCGCGATCGTCACCGTCGAGAAGGCGACGTTCGATGCCGTCGAGCGCGTCATCGAGATCGCCGAGGCCGAGGACGCCGCCTACCTCGTCGGCATCGGCGGGGGCAAGGCCATCGACATCGCGAAACTGGCCAGCTACCACCTCGACATGGGCTTCTGTTCCGTTCCCACGGCGGCGAGCCACGACGGGATCGTCAGCAATCGAGGCTCGGTCCCGGACGGGGATTCACGCCACAGCGTCGCCGCGGAGCCGCCGCTGGCGGTCGTCGCCGACACCGGCATCCTCGCCGAGGCACCGTGGGAGCTGACGACCGCTGGCTGTGCCGACATCATCTCGAACTACACCGCCGTCATGGACTGGCGGCTCGCCAAGCGGCTCAAAGACGTCGAGTATTCGGAGTACGCCGCCGCGCTCTCGGAGATGACCGCCGAGATCCTCGTGGGTAACGCCGATCTCATCCGGCCGGGGCTCGAGGAGTCGGCCTGGGTCGTCACCAAGGCGCTGATGTCCTCGGGCGTCGCGATGAGCATCGCCGGCTCCTCGCGGCCGGCCAGCGGGGCCGAACACCTCTTCTCGCACCAACTCGACCGACTGGCCCCCGGCGTGGCTCTCCACGGCCATCAGGTCGGCGTCGGCTCGATCATGACGGCCTACCTCCACCAGGGCGAAGACGGCATCTGGCGGGACATCCGCGACGCGCTCTCGAGCATCGACGCGCCGACGACCGCCGCCGAACTCGGAATCGACGACGAGACCGTCATCGAGGCGTTGACGACCTGCCACGAGATCCGCGATCGGTACACGATTTTAGGCGACGGGATGAACGAGCGCGCGGCTCGAGACGTGGCGCGAAAAACGGGCGTTATCGACTGATCCTCGACGAACCGTCAGCCGAGATCGACGCGTTCGAACTGCCAGATCCCCAGCGCGAGCGGCACGACGAGCCAGGCGATCATGACGACGACCATCGCCTCGCCCTGGAGGAACCACGGCAGGTCCGGCGGGATCGTCCTGAATCCGTCGGGGAACGCGAGTCCGGTGGAGTTGACGTACGCCGCAGTCGGACTGACGAGCGACTGGACGAACATGATCTGATACATGGACACGTCGAGCCCGGCGAGGTCGTTGACTAGGTAGTCGATAGCGAGCTGAAGCGGCCCGAACACGTTTAGCACGCTCGTAATGAAGAAGAACGCGATGGATCCGCCCATCGCGCGCGATCGAGAAGCGGTCGCGGCAGAGATGCCGATCGCGACAGCGACGTAGGTCAGCGCGTACAGGACAGTCAGCGCCGTCATGATTCCGAAGGTATCCATCTCGGGCGAGGGATACCACGCCAGCGTGAGTGCGCCGCCGATCAGGAACGCGACGGCGATCGACGCGCTGACGATCGCCGTTCGCGTGAGGAACTTTCCGAGGACGACGTCACGACGGCTGTTCGGAATCGACAGCATGTACTTGATGCCGCCGGACTCGCGTTCGCCGGCGATCGCGAGATACGCCGTCACGAGCGCGATCAGCGGGATGAACATCGCACCGACGGCGGTCAGGTTCCAGAGCGCGTTCAGAACGGTCGGATCCGGACGCCCGTTCTGCCCGAAGTACACCAGCAGCGCCATGAAGGCGACGTACAGCGCACCGACGAACCAGACGATCTTGGCTCGCCGAACGTCGAGGAAATCCTTCTTCGCGACGGCGAGCGTGCTCATGCCGCCACCTCCGTCGCTTCGGCCTCTTCGTCCGTCCGCCCGCCGTTCGTGTACGTGTTGAACAACTGCTCGAGCGAGACGTCTTCCGAAACGATGTCGCGGACGGCGGTCGTGTCGGCGACGTGGCGAACCACGTCGACCTTGACTGAGGGGTCGGCGCAGGTGGCGGTAATCTCCGTCCCCTCGATCGTGACCGAACGGACGCCGGCGAGTCCTTCCAGTCCGAGCGAGTCGGGGACGCGCTCGACCTCGAGGGTAATCGGCGCGCCGAGGTCGAGCTCGCCCTGCAGGTCGTCGAGCGTGCCGGTCGCGACCAGTCGACCCTCGTTCATGATGCCGATGCGGTCGCAGACCGCCTCGACCTCCCCGAGGATGTGGCTCGAGAAGAAGACGGTGGTACCGCTTTCGGCCTCATCGCGAATGATCTCGCGCATCTCTTGCATCCCGGCGGGGTCGAGTCCAGAGGAGGGCTCGTCCAAAATCAGCAGGTCGGGATCGCCGACCAGCGCCATGCCGAACCCGAGTCGCTGGGTCATCCCCTTCGAGTAGCCGCCGGCGGGGCGATCGCCGGCGCCGGCGAGGCCGACGCGCTCGAGGACGGCGTCGGGGTCGTCGTCGGCCCCTTTCGTATCGATGACCCACTCGAGGTGTTCGCGGGCGGTGAGCCGGTCGTAGACGCTGGCTCCTTCGGGGAGGACGCCGATCCGGTGGCGGATCTCGTCGGTGTCGGCCTGCGCGTCGAGACCGAGGACCGTGGCGGTGCCGTCCGTCGGGCGGACGAAATCGAGCAACATGTTGATCGTGGTCGACTTCCCCGCACCGTTGGGGCCGAGGAAGCCGAACACCTCGCCGTCCTCGACGGTCAGATCGAGGTCGTCGACAGCGAGGACGGTCTCACCGTACCGTTTGGTGAGGGAGGACGTTTGGATAGCGGACATGTTCGACTCTCTTCGCCGCTATCATGTATATGTTTTGTAATTATCTTCCGGTCGACCCGTTGGAGGACGCGTCGCTCAGACGTGTTCGTCGAGGAAATCGGCGATTTCCGAGTACGCTTCGATGCGGTTCTCGAGCTTCGAGAACCCGTGTCCCTCGTCCTCGAAGATCAGCTTTCGAACCGGTACGCCCTGCTCGGCGGCCTGCTCGGCGATCTGTTCCGCCTCCCCGACCGGGACGCGGGGGTCGTTCTCGCCGTGGAGGACGAACAGCGGCGCCTCGATGTTCTCGATGTTGTTCGTCGGCGAAATCTCCTCGAGGAACTCGCGATCGTCCGCAAGCGAGCCGTATTCGGCCTCACGGAGCTCGCGCCGCCAATCGCCCGTGTTCTCGAGGAAGGTGACGAAGTTGGCGATGCCGACGACGTCGATGCCGGCGGCCCACAGGTCGGGGTACTCGGTCAGCGCGGCCAGCACCATGAAGCCGCCGTAGGAGCCGCCCTTGGCGGCGATCCGGTCGGGATCGATCGCGGGGTGGTCCCGCAGCCACTCGACGCAGGCTTCGATGTCGGCGACCGAATCCATTCGCTTTTCCACGTCGTCGAGTGCCGCGTAGTCGGCGCCGTAGCCCGACGAGCCCCGGACGTTGGGCTCGAAGTAGGCGTACCCCCGGTCGAGAAAGTACTGCTTGACGCTCGAGAACGAGGGGCGGCGCTGGCTCTCGGGGCCGCCGTGGATGTCGACGATGACGGGAACGCCGTCACCGTCGTCCGCGTTGCCTCCGCCGTTGCCTGCCTCGTGGTCGTCGGGGAGCGTGAGGAAGCCGGGCACCTCGAGCCCGTCGAAGCTCTCGACGTCGACGAGGTCGGAGTCGTCGAACGATTCGGGCGGAATACCCGCCGTGGGGGCGCTCGTCCACCGTTCGGCCTCGCCGGTCTCCACGTCGACGACGAAGACGTTCGTGTTGACGGTATCGCCGGTCGTCGACAGCGCGAACCGCTCGGCGTCGGGATCGAAGCTCACGCCGCCGGAGATCCCGCCCGGCAGGTCGGGACGGGGAAAGGTCTCGTAGGAGGTGGGCTCGTCGGCGTCGAACTCGCCGACGGTCAGTTCGGTGTAGCCCTCGACGTTCCGCGAACAGACGAAGCGGCCGGTGTCGTCGTCCAGCGCGATGCCGTCGACGTTCCACCCGTCTCCGTCGATGACGGTCTCGAGATCCCCTTCATCGAGATCGAGGTACGCCAGATAGAGCGTATCGGCGTCGCCCTCGTCGGTCACGAGGTAGATACCCTCCCCGTGGGGGGCCCAGCTGGCGCTCTGATAGCGGACGTCGCCCTCGTGGGGCGTGAGATGCTCGAGGTCCGGCTCGTCGGCCTCGAGGTCGAGCACGTACAGGTCCTGATCGAAGTTGGAGTAGGCCTGCGAGACCAGTAGTCGAGAATCGTCGGGGCTCCAGCCGGAAAGCGAGAGCCAGCCGTCGCCCTCGTAGACGAGCTCCGCGTCAGCGGGAGACGACGTCTCCCGAGCAGACGGGCCTTGTCCGTCTGCTCCCCGTTCGTCGCGTCCCTGCACGTAGATATCGAAGACGGACTCGTCGCGCCGGTTCGAGGTGAACGCGAACCGCTCGCCGTCGTGACTCCAGCCGCCCCAGCGGTGCTTCGCGTCGGGCATCGCGGTCAGGTTCTCGATCTCGCCGGTCTCGGCGTCGAGCCGGAACAGCTGGGCACGCTCGTTGCCGCCCTCGTCCATGCCGAAGATCAGCTCCGGGCGCTCGGGCGACCACGAGGCGAAGGTCACCCGTTCCTCGTAGAATGTCCGCTGCTCGGGCCAGCCGCGTGGCTCCTCGAGGGTCCAGACCTGCGAGGTGCCGGTCGTGTCCATCAGAAAGGAGAGCCGTTCGCCGTCGGGGCCGAACGACGCGCCGTAGGCGCTGCGGATGTTGAGATAGCGCTCGATGTCGTAGCTGCTCATGGCTCAGCCGTACGGGCTCGAGGGGGTAGGCGTTTCGGTCGGTGGGTTCGATCCCGAGCGAGGCCGCCAGCGCCGGGTAGTCGATAGTTACTACATTTCCGGACTCTCTCGAGAGCGCGAACGACGAGTCCGAAATCGGTGCGCCTCGAAGGCCGATCGGGATGGTCGTGCTTAACGAAGCCGATATCGGTTGCGAGACAGACTGATGGAACGCACGACCGAATCGTCGCCGACCGGCAACGTTCTCGTGACGACCGTGCTCCTCCTCGCGGTGTTCGGGCTGACCGTCGCCGCCGTCGGCCCGGGTGCGTTCGAGGCCGACTCGAGTGCGGGACCGGTTTCCGATAGCGAAATGTCGTCGCTGGGGACCAACGGCGGTGACGGCGGTGGGACTTCCGCTGGTAGATTCGGAGCCGAAGAGAGCAACCGTACCGACAACGAGTCGGACGCAGACTCGATCAGCGAAGGCGGCAACGAGAGCGGTGATAACGAGACTGCTGGCGGTTCTGTCACCGATGGTGATGTGGAGGAAGATACCAGCAACGAGACCGCAAGCGGTAACGAAACCGAAAACGGAAACGAGACCGTCGGCAGTAACGAAACCGCTGACGGCAACGAAACCGGGGATGGCGAATCCGACACGGAGGACGAAACGACCGGTGGGACCGCCGGAACAGACAGCACTGACGAAACGGGGGAGGCCGAAGATGGTGATGGGACACGATGAGAGCTCGAGCGAAGCTGATGCGACAGCATCGATGGAGATAGTTGAGGTGCCGAATCCTTTCTTTGTGATCTTGTTACGAGAACACGGGTGACAAACGTTCACTTCCACTCCTATTTGGACACGCCAGGAGTAGTGGTTATCTGTTGGCGAACATTCGTCATTACCGGTCGGAAAGCGTCGAATTCGCCGCTCGACCCTCGAGTCGGCTACCGGTTTGACGGCGAGCGACTGCGTGCGCCGCTCTTCGAACGATGTCGGTTCGCCGGCAACTCGAGTTCGAGTCCCAGTGGTGGTAACCATCTGTGACAGATGTTACCGTGGTGTTCGACCATGAGTACCATACCGATCGATATTTGATTCAGGAGGGCAGTCATACGCGGCGATATTTCGATGACTGCGGTCGGATTGTAACAGTTCTTCCCCTGATAGCCGTTTGTTTCGAAACAATAAATATCACTTTGATAGATGATAAATCAATATTTTATAAACCGAATACTAGCGATAGTAATTACCAAAGGGCGAGCACGTTCGTCGGGTATCCATAACAAAGGACGTAATGACCATCGAGTCCGTGTGCGGTTTCAGAATAACCATGAGAGACAAGCCAACGGACAGTGCGGAGTCGACTTGGGATACTAGCATACGGACCTCACTAACTGCATTGGTCGTTCTGATGACGGTCATCGGGATGACGTTCGGGGCAGCAGGGGTCGTCATGGCGAGTGGCGATACAACGCACGCGCCATCGACATCGGACGACGATCAGCAATCCGAATACGAGGCACTCGATATCACAGTCGAGTGTCAACTGGGAAGCGGACAGCTCCACGTTTCGAATCCTAACGACGCGCCGGTCGAGTTGACGCTTGAGCGTGTCGACGGGACGGAGTCACAACTCCTCTTGCTCGAGCGTGTCGACGAGAACACGTTCGAGCCGGTCGACGAGGACACGACCGAAACGCGCGACGAATCGGTCAGCGAGAACGTCACGGTTGCGGCCACCGAGAACGTCACGTTCATCGAGCTCTCGGATGGGACGTACAACCTCACCGCGACGGCAGACGGAACGGAGGTTCCCCTCGAGATCCCCGAAGATGTGCTCACCATCGGGGATGATGGTGAAGAGCTGATCGAGATCGATTGTGAGGACGCGGACGAAGCAGTCAGCGTCAGTGCCACCGCTGACGGGACTGGAGATGCCGTCTCTACGGACGAAAAGCGCGACAAGAAGCAGGTCACTGAGGACGAAAAGCGCGACGTTACGAAAGATCGTAAAGACCGAACTGCACAACAGCAGGCGGCAGACGGAGCTGGTAAGCAGATAGATGACGACCAGCAGCCTGCTCCGGACGACGATCAGCAGCCAGACGCTCCTCGGGAGCCTGAGAAACCGGAACAGCCGAAAGAGCCCGAGAAACCGGAACAGCCGAAAGAGCCTGAGAAACCGGAACAGCCGAAAGAGCCCGAGAAACCGGAACAGCCGAAAGAGCCCGAGAAACCGGAACAGCCCGGTGACGGAGACGGCGATGGTGACGGAGATGGTGACGGCGATGGCGACGGAGACGGCGACGGTGACGGCGATGGAGACGGAGACGGCGACGGTGACGGCGATGGAGACGGAGACGGCGATGGCGATGGCGATGGCGATGGCGATGGAGACGGCGACGGTGACGGCGATGGAGACGGAGACGGCGATGGCGACGGTGACGGAGACGGCGACGGTGACGGCGATGGAGACGGTGACGGAGACGGCGACGGCGATGGAGACGGAGACGGCGACGGTGACGGTGACGGAGACGGCGACGGCGATGGCGACGGAGACGGCGATGGTGACGGAGACGGCGATGGAGACGGAGACGGCGACGGCGATGGAGACGGAGACGGCGACGGTGACGGTGACGGAGACGGCGACGGCGATGGCGACGGAGACGGCGATGGTGACGGAGACGGCGATGGTGACGGAGACGGCGATGGAGACGGAGATGGAGACGGCGACGGTGACGGTGACGGCAATAGGGTAACCATCTGCCACCAGACCGGCTCAGAAACTAATCCGACTGTTACCATCACGGTGAACGAGAACGCGTTAGATGCGCACCTTGCTCACGGTGATACCATCGGTCCATGCGACGGAGATGGTGACGGTGACGGCGATGGCGATGGAGACGGCGATGGCGATGGCGATGGCGATGGAGACGGCGACGGTGACGGCGACGGTGACGGCGATGGAGACGGCGATGGCGACGGTGACGGCGATGGAGACGGTGACGGTGACGGAGACGGCGACGGCGATGGCGACGGTGACGGAGACGGAGATGGCGACGGAGACGGTGACGGAGACGGAGACGGTGACGGCGATGGCGATGGTGACGGTAGCTAAGCCAACTAATATCGCCTAAAGAGAGCTGATCAAAGCGGGAGGCGACCGATGACTCAGATATCGGTCTCTCACCGCTGCAGATGCGGAGAGTGGCTGCATGCTACGAGTACAGTTTCTCTCCGTCTCATCTGATTGTACGAACAGGTGCGGACTAATACACAAACGAAATAACATCAAGATGACTCGATCACGACGCCAATACCTACGACTAACTGGAATAGCCGGAACCGCAGTCATTGCGAACGTTGTTGGTTCGAGTGCAACGAACGGCGAATCAGGAGCGAAATCGACGGCCAGGATCACAAATCAAGCACAGACACTCGAGCAGGACGCAATATTCCGTGGCAATCTACAGCGGCACGGCTACTTCCCCGATGAGAAACTCCCCGAATCCCTCGACCGGCAGTGGCGACTGGACGGTGTTAACAAGAGTAATTATGGGGCGGCAAAGTCGAGCCCAGTCGCCGCGCCAACGGGCGATCTCATCATCGCTGCTGATACGGGATCGATTTACGCCGTAACCCCCGAGGGTGAGGTCCGGTGGTCCGCGGCAACCGACCCTTCCCCAAGCGGCATTCACGGGACGCCGGTTATCGCAGATGGGACGGTGTACGTGGGCGCATACGATGGAGCGCTCTACGCGTTCGATGTAGAGACGGGTCAACGACGGTGGAAGACCGTCGTCGCCGGGTTCATCGGCTCGAGTCCCGCATATCACGACGGCACGATATACACGGCTGTCGAATTCGGTGACCCCGACGGAAGCGTCGTAGCCGTCGACGCGAAAACCGGCGACCTCGAGTGGGAAGCGACCGAGCCCACGAGCCATCCTCATTCGACGCTCGCGATCGATACTACCGCGGATATCCTCGCCGTCGGCGCGAACGACGGGTACTGCTACGCGTGGCACTTCTCTGATCGGGAGTTCGCCTGGAAGTTCAACACCGGCCGGCCGATCAAAGGGCCCGTCGCGATATACGACGGGGCAGTTTTCTTCGGATCGTGGGACTACAACGTCTACCGGGTTGGCATTGACGACGGTGAAGAACAGTGGAACCGATCGTTTACCACGGATTCGACTGTTATGTCCGGGCCGGCAATCGATACCGACGCCGGTCGGCTCTACATCGGAAGCAACGACAATGCCCTCTACGCACTAGACTGCGAGAGCGGCGAGGAACAGTGGCGGTACGAAACCGAGGGCGACGTAATGGGATGCCCGACTGTCACAGCAGAACACGTGGTATTCGGATCTAACGATACGAACGTGTACGTCCTCGATAAGGAGAGCGGTGAGCACGTCTGGGACTACAACACGTCCGGCCATGTCTCGAGTACGCCGCTCGTCCGCGACGGATCGTTCTATCTCGCCAACCGCGCGACGGAGAGCGACAGTGGCGGATTCTATCGATTTGGCGCGGCAGAGTAAGGCCTGCTCAGCGCCGTGACCGACGCTCGCCGGAATTCGGCCGAAACAAGTAGAGTTTTTACCCGTTCGCTCACATTCCTCGAGCAGATGCAGGTCGCGTTCGTCTCGTTCGAAACGGTACACCACCGCGATACCGAGACGAACCAGCGGTTGCGGACCGTCTGTGAGCTCCTCACGGAACGTGGCCACGACGTTCACTGTTACTGTGCCGGCTTCTGGGCCGGCGAGGGGACGACGTTCGAGCGGGACGGAATCACGTACCACGCGGTCTCGAGCGGCCCCGAGGCCCGCAGTGCGTTCACGCTGCGGCTGCCGTTCGTCCTCGCGGCCGCGAACCCGGACGTGATCCACGTCGACGCGCGGCCGGCGGGGCAGGTGCTGCCCGCTCGCGTTGGCGCGACGCTCGCCCGCGTGCCGCTGGTCGCCGAGTGGTACGGCGACGGTGGCGTCGACGACACCCGGTGGACGCGGCTCGCGACGGGGCGACCGGACCGGATCGTCACACCCTCGGAACTGGTCGGAACGTGGGTCCGGGAGATCGGGGCCGACGGCGACATCGTCGAGACCGTTCCGAACCCGATCGACTGCGAGCTGGTTCGGGACGTCGAACCCGGCGAGGACGTCGACGTGATCTACGCCCGGCGACTCGACGAGGGGGCGAACCTCGAGAGCCTGCTGCTCGCGCTGGCCGAACTCAGGGACCGCGACTGGTCGGCGAAAGTCGTCGGTGACGGCCCCGAACGGGAGCGCTACGAGCGACTGGCGCGCGACCTCCGGATCGACGACCGGGTGACGTTCGCCGGCAGCCTCCCGCTCGAGGATCGGATCGCGGCCTACCGCGGTGCGCACCTGTTCGCGCAGACGGCCGAACACTGCGTCTTCCCGACGGAGATGCTGTGGGCGCTGGCCGCTGGCTGTGTCGGCATCGTCGAGTACCACGCGAACGCGAGCGCCCACGAACTCGTCGAGGGGTGGGACCGCGGATTCCGGACCACCAGCGAGGACGAACTGGCCGAGGCCATCCTCGCTGCGGGCGACCTCGAGCACCGCGAGTACGACGATCGGTTCGCCGACTACGACCGCTCGGCGGTGGCCGATCGGTATCTGGACATCTATCAGGCAGTTCAGGAAGCGCAGGGGCTACTGTAGGTCAACCGGCGCGTCGCTCCCGTCGAGCGGACGTACCTATTTGTCGGTTCGGACAAACGTCACGCTATGCACGACGACTGCCAGTTCTGCGAAATCGTCGCCGGCGACCGGCCGGCGCACGTCCTGTACGAAGACGAACTGACGCTCTCGTTTCTCGATACGAATCCGGCCGTGGTCGGACACGCGCTCGTCGTTCCACGTGCTCACGAGGAGGAGATCGTAACGATCGACGGGGCGACGTCGGCCGCCGTCTTCGAGACCGTTCGGACCGTCGCGAACGGGCTCGAGGCGGTGCTCGAGCCCGACGGGTTCAGCACGTTTCACACCAGCGGCCCGCTGGTCGGGACCGTCGATCACGCCCACGTCCACGTCGTCCCCCGGTTCGCGGACGACGACGTGGCGCTGTCGCTGCCACGGACGGAACTCGACGACGACGATGCTTCGGTACTAACGGATCGCGTTCGGGCGCACCTCGAGCGCTAAGCGGGGGTCAGGCGTCGCGATTCCTCACCGCCGGAAGCCACCGCCTAGAGGTCGAACTTCGCGGCCGCGGTCTCCATGTCCTTGTCGCCCCGGCCCGAGAGGTTCACGAGGATGGTGTCGTGGTCCCCTTCCTCCGCGAGCTCGATCGCGCGGGCGATCGCGTGACTGGACTCGAGCGCGGGGATGATCCCCTCCGTCTCGCTGAGTTCGCGGAAGGCCGCGAGCGCCTCGTCGTCGGTGACGCCGGTGTACTCACAGCGGCCGACGGCCCGGAACATGGCGTGCTCGGGGCCGACACCGGGGTAGTCGAGTCCCGCGGAGACGGAGTGGACCTCCACGTCCTCGTCGATGACCCGCGTTTTCATCCCGTGGATCACGTCGTCGGTCCCCTTCGCGAGCGGGGCGGCGTGGCGGCCCGAGTCCGATCCTTCGCCGCCGCCTTCGGCACCGTAGAACTCGACGTCGTCGTCGCGGAAGGCGTGAAAGAGGCCGATCGCGTTCGAGCCGCCGCCGACGCAGGCGACAGCGGCGTCGGGCAGGTCGCCCGTCCGCTCCCGAATCTGTTCGCGGGCCTCGCGGCCGATGACGCTCTGGAAGTCCCGGACCATCCGCGGGAACGGGTCCGGCCCGACGACGCTGCCCACCAGGTAGTGGGTGTTTTCGACGTTCTGGGCGAAGTCCTCGAGCGCGGCATCGACGGCGTCGGCCAGCCCCTCGTCGCCGCGGGTGACTTCGTTGACCTCGGCACCCATGAGCCGCATTCGGAAGACGTTCATCTCCTGTCGTTCGACGTCCTTCTTCCCCATGTAGATCTCCGTGTCGAGGCCGAGCAGCGCGCCGACCATCGCGGTCGCCGTGCCGTGCTGGCCCGCACCCGTCTCGGCGATCAGCCGATCGCGGCCGGCCTGCTTCGCCAGCAGGGCCTGCCCGAGACAGTTGTTGATCTTGTGTGCGCCGCCGTGGAGCAGGTCCTCGCGTTTGAGGTAGATCTCCGCGCCGTAGCGCTCGCTCAGATTGCGCGCGTAGTACAGCGGGCTCGGCCGACCCGCGAACTCCTCGAGCAGACCGCGCAGCTCCGACTGGAACTCGTCGGTGGTCGCGACGTCGTCGTACGCGGCCGCCAGTTGCTCGAGCGGTTCCCGAAGCGGCTCCGGAACGTGTCTCCCACCGTACCCTTCGAACTCTCCGTTGGACATATGCCGGTAGATTGCGCGCTCACCGTCAAATATGTTCTGTGCTGTCGCCGTTGGACAGCGAACCGTCCGTTCGGTCTACGTTCGCGGGGTCAACGGAACGGAGGGGCCCGTTAGCCCTCCGCGATCCGTTGTCGGACAAGCCGTCGGATCGTCGCTCCCCCAAGGTACGCGAACCCGCCGGCGACGACCGCGCCGGCGAGGGCGTACACGGGGCCGTGGGTGAGTCCCTCGAGCAGTTCGCCGCGCGGGGAGCGTTTGTATCCGAGCAGACGGGGTGGCGTGTACCGCGTGCCATCGACCACCGGCGATAGCCAACGAACGGTGGGAAGACGAATCGCCAGAGAATAGTGAGAAAGACGGCTCCTGCTCCCGCCAGCACGCCGGCACGCGTCCATCCCGCGTAGAAGGCGACCGCCATCGGCGGGAGCAGCACCGGCGCGCCGAGAACCCAGTCGTACTCCGACAGAAACAACACGGACGCCGAAAGCGGGATTCCGACCGCGAGTACTGCGACGTACGATCGAGGCCGCGGTTCGCCGACGATGACGCTTCGGACGCTCATATTTCGACGTGTTCGATCGGAATAATTAAACGTACGTGGCGATCGTCCGTATTCCGCGCGAGCGATCCCTTACGTGCCGTCACGCGCCAGTCCGCGGAGTTGCGCCGTCGGCAGCGTCCACCCGTACGTGACCGCGGCCAGTCGCGTCCCGATCGTCACCAGAGCGCAGGCTGCGGCGGCGATGCTCCCCGTCGCACCGACGGTGGTCGCCAGCCAGTAGGTGCCGCCGCCCAGGACCGCACAGCTCGCATAGAAGTCCTCGAGCAGGACGAACGGCGACCGGTTCAACAGGATGTCCGCGAACGCGCCGCCGCCGACCGCGTTGATCGTGGCGATGACGACGACGCCGAAACCCGACGTGCCGGTGGCCGTCGCGACGATGGCGCCGGCGGTAGCGAACGCCGCGAGTCCGATCGCGTCGGAGAACTGCGTGATCGGGTGCTCGTCCGGGCGAGCCAGCGCGACGTTCAGCCCGACCGCCAGACAGACGCCGAGCACGCCGAGGCTCATTTCGCCCGTCGATCGGAGCGCCAGGGGCACGCGGCCCACGAGGACGTCCCGCGTCGCCCCGCCGGCGAAGGCCGTCGTCAACCCGACGACGGCGACCCCGAACAGATCGAACTCCTCGCGGATCGCCTTCGTCGCGCCCACCAGCGCGAACGCGACCAATCCGATCGTGTTCATCACGGCGAACGGGTCCTCGAGCAGTACGCCGATAACGTCCCGAACCACTACCGTCAGCCACGGATGCGAGCGTCTTGAGTACTGTGAATCGACCGGTGGTCGTCCCGGCCGATCGCGTAGAGGTGACGCGGAAGGAGAGTTCGCCCGCCTCGCGATGATTCCCGCTCGCGGCGAACGGGGGTCTCGCGATTCGTCAGCGGAATCGCTTATGTATCTCGTCGCCCGTAACGTGGAATATGTCTCGCGGGATCGGCTGGTTCGACGCCTTCCGAGAGATCGTGCCCGAGTGGAGCGTGATCCTGCTCGGGCTCGTCACCCAGCTCGGCGACGTCTGGTTTCTCGGCTTGCTCGTCAGCGCCGTCTACTGGACGGACACGTCGGATCGAGACGAGGGCGCCGTGATCCTCGGACTCACCCTGTCTGGTCTCTCGCTCATCACGGGACTGAAAGCCTTCTTCGCGCTCCCGCGGCCGGAGCGCGTGCTCGTAGAGAGCGGGGCAGTGCCGACGCTCGCGCGGCCGCTGTACGAGGCGACCACGACGGCGACCGGCTACGGCTTTCCCAGCGGGCACGCGCTGATGTCGACGGTCGTCTATCTGAGCCTGGCCGAGTACTGGTCGGTCAGCACCGCTCGGCGGCGGTACCTCGGTGCTGCAGTGATGGTGACGATCGTCTGTCTCTCCCGCGTCGGACTCGGCGTCCACTATCTGGCCGACGTCGTCGCCGGCGTCATCGCAGGGCTCGCGTTTCTACTCCTCGCGTCCGCTCTCTTGAATCGCTTTCCGTCCCACCGCGGCACGCTCGGGTTCGGCCTCGCAGTCGTCGTCGCCATCGCCGCCCTCGTCGTCTCCGATCTGACTCCCGACGCTGTGCTCCTGTTCGGCACGTCTCTCGGCGCGTTCGCCGGCTGGCAACTCGCCGTCATCGCTCGGCGACTGGGTGACGGTCGGGGTCCGATCCGTTCGGATCGCGCCCTCACCGCCAGAGCCGCCGCCGCGGCGCTCCTGATCGCGTCGCTTGCCATCGCCGCGGCCTCCTACGGCCCGCTCTCGCTGGCCGGCGGCAGCGGTGCGCTCGGCATAGTCAGCGCCGCGTTCGTTACCGCCCCCGTCCTCTATCGCCGCGAACACGTCCACCGGACGGCGGGCGGATCGCCTTCCGGGTCTCGGTAGCCTCTCGCGTTCGCTCGAGCGTCACTCGAGACGCTGCCTCACTGATCGTCCTCGTCTCCTTCGTCGGCGTTCCCGTCGTCTGCGACGGTTTCTTCGCCGTCCGTCGACTCCGTCTCGTCGTCCCCGTCCGGCGGATCGACCTTCATGTGCGAGGCGTCCTCGGCGGGGCTCTCCTCGGGCTCGGTGTCCGCGGTCTGGGTCGGCTGGGCCTGCTCGGGGTCGGGCCCCGTCGCCTCGCTCTCCTCGTCGGCCATCGCCGGATCGGAGACGTCGACCGTGACCCCGTCGGCCTCCGTCTCGCGCCGCGGATCCTCCTCGGCTTCGCTCCCGAGGTTCGGGCTCGAGCGGGGCTCGCTGCTGTCGTGCTCGTCGGTAAACTCGATCTCGGAACCCTCCGGTTCGCTCTCGCCGATCTCGGGCTCCTCGGCGATCTCGCCGTCGGGTTCGATCTCGGAGACGCGGCCGGCGTCGGCGCGCTCGGCGGCGGCGCTCGCCTCGTCCGAGGTCTCCTTGCCCTCACTTCCACCTTCGACCGTCGGCGGGCCGCTTTCTTGCTTCTGGCGGCTCGCACGCCGCTTCCGGAGGCCGACGCCGACCAGCCCGGTGCCGGCGATGCCGAGCGGGATCGCTCGGGATCGGTTCGCGGCCAGCGAGCGGATCGCGGCCGCGAGCAGGATCCCGCCGCCGACCAGCGGCAGCGTCCCGCGGTCGTGTGCCTCGGCCGCCGCCGCGGTGGCGCTCTCGATCGGTGCCGCGGGCTCCTCGCGCCGCTCGAGCCCGGGAAATTCGTCCATCGACTCGTCCGTCGCTGCGTCGTGATCGTGGTGCTCGGTCATCGAAACGCCTCCGAGCGACAGCGCTGGCGGTCCCGCCGTCGAACGGGATCGGTCCGCGGGGACGGCACGGCGGACTCCAGCGTCGCTCATGGGACGTATGCGGTCCCGTCGGATGAAGATTCGACCGGCAACTGAACACATCGTTTGCGGACGCGCCCGTCGTCGAAACCGTCGACGGCGACCGAGGCCCTGCGAACGGACGCGTTCGCCCGAGGAGCGGCCGGTATCACCGATTACGGGCCTGCATACTCCGGGCTTGTGACCTTCCCCGCGTGGCGTGGAAGTACCGTATCATGTCGGAGTCCAACGGACGTGACGACGAGTCACATAGTACTGTGCGGAACGTCGTTCTCGTCGTTCTCGATACGGCCCGGGCGAAGAGTATTGGAACGCAGACGGCTTCCGCGAATCGGCAGGTGGTCGACGCGGACGGTATTGATGCGGCAACCGCCTCCGACCCCGACGCCAAAAATACGGATCCAACGCCATCCCTGACGCGACTCGCAGACGAAGGGACCGCGTTCGAGAACGCGTTCGCCCCCGCCCCCTGGACGCTTCCCTCCCACGCGTCTTTTTTCACCGGTACCTACCCCTCTCACCACGGCACGCACGGTGATCACACGTATCTTGACGACGCTCTCCGAACCCTCCCGGAGGCGTTCGACGACGCCGGCTTCCGGACGATCGGCGTCTCGAACAACACCTGGATCACCGAGGAGTTCGGCTTCGACCGGGGGTTCGACGACCTCCGCAAGGGCTGGCAGTACATCCAGTCCGACGCCGACATGGGTGCGGTCGTGCGCGGCGAGGACTTCCGCGAGAAAGTCGCGGCGACCCGGAACCGGCTTTTCGACGGCAATCCCGTCGTCAACGCGGCCAACATCCTTTACAGCGAGTTCTTGCAGCCGGCCGGCGACGATGGGGCCGATCGATCGACGGACTGGGTCGCCGACTGGCTCGCCGACCGCGACGACGACCGCCCGTTCTTCCTGTTCTGTAACTTCATCGAACCCCACGTCCGGTACGATCCCCCGCGGGAGCACGCCGAGCGGTTCCTCCCCGACGGAGCCAGTTACGAAGAGGCCACCGCGATCAGACAGGACCCCCGCGCCTACGACTGCGAGGAGTACGCGATCTCCGATCACGAGTTCGCCCTGCTCCGCGGGCTCTACCGGGCCGAGCTCGCCTACGTCGATCAGCAGCTCGGTCAGCTCCGGGCCGCCCTCGAGGCCGCCGGCGAGTGGGAGGACACCCTGTTCGCCGTCTGTGGCGACCACGGCGAGCACATCGGTGAACACGGCTTCTTCGGCCACCAGTACAACCTCTACGACACGCTGCTCCACGTTCCACTGGTCTGTCACGGTGGCGCGTTCACTGATGGCGGCCGTCGCGATGACTTCGTCCAGTTACTCGACCTTCCCGCCACGCTGCTCGAGACCGTCGGGGTCGACGATCCCGAACTCCGCGAGCAGTGGTCGAGTCGGTCGTTCCATCCCGACTCGGACACCGGGTCCCGCGACGCGGTCTTCGCCGAGTACGTCGCTCCGCAGCCATCGATCGACCGTCTCGAGGCTCGCTTCGGCGAGATTCCGGACCGCGTCCGCGAGTTCGACCGACGACTGCGAGCGGTCCGGACTGACGAGTACAAGTACGTCCGCGGCGACGACGGCTTCGAGCGCCTCCACCGCATCTCGACCGATCCGTTCGAACGCGATGACATCAGCGACGACCAGCCCGAAAAAGCACGGGCGCTCCGACGGCGGCTCGAGGAACACTTCGAACCGCTTGCGGCGGCCGAGGAGACGGGAGAGGTATCGATGCGCGAGGGGACGAAAGAGCGGCTGGCGGATCTCGGCTATCTCTGAGGCCGGTCGGATCGGTCTGGTCTCGAGTTAGCGTCCGTTCGGTCGTGTCCCTCGTCACCAACTCGCTGCCGAACTGGTCGTCTCGCTTTCGCCTGCGAGCTGTCGGTACGCACCGACCTGTACGGCGACGCTGTAGACGCTCAAGACGCCGATCGCGATCGGAAGTCCGAGGATGCTGACGACGGGAACGAACAGCCCGACGATGGCGACGAGTGCGCCTGTCATACCGCCTACGACGACGAGTACGAATCCGAGACCGAACAGTTCGAGCCGGTTTCCGGATGCGAGTTCCCAGCTCCGCTCGAGCGACTCGACGACGCCGGCGTCCTCGATAGCGACGACGATGTAAGCGAACATCAGGCTGATTCCGACGTAGATACCAGGCAGGAGGAAAAACGGCATCGCGATCATCACCGCCAGCGTGGTGATGACCATAACGACGAATGCCACGCCGACGGTTCGGCCGAGTCGCCGCGTGTGGTCGGCCGTCGGGAGACTGTCGATATCTGCGTAGATCGCTCGCATCGTCACGACACCGAGCGCGAGCCCTGCAATCATGAGGAGGACGATCAGCCCGGCGCTGACGGTGGTTGGCATATCGACGGCGAGTGGATATCCCTGTGAGAGTTGGTCCTCGGAGACCGTTTCAGCGAGCAGTCCGAAGACCAGTGACTGGAACCCGACCTGATTTGCGAGCTGAAAGAGGACGTACGCGCCGAGGAGCATCGCTCCGCCGCGGGTCGTCACTCGATCGAACCCATATCTGAGGACACGTCCGATGTTGAGTTTATGCGTCATATTTCGGTAACAACACTGCTCTCACATAATATTATTGTTCCAACACGTTCGCCGGCGTGGCGTTCGTCCGGCCCAGTGCGGGATGTTCCGCCGATCGATACGGGGGTGTCGTTCGGTCCGACGCGGCGGGCGGAACGGACGGCGCCGGTTTTCGGAGACTGCGTCGATCGAACGGCGATGCGGTCTGTGGGAGCATATCAACCGTACAACTGTCCAGCCAGAGGGGTTTCCAACCGCGGTCGAGACTACCCCCCGTGTCCTCCACCTCGCCCCCCGAAACGGCGTCGTTTCCGTATCCGACGCAGGTCGTCTACGACGGGCCGACGCATCGGCTGCGCGTCACCGTCGACGTCGCCCCCGCGACCGTCGACGATCTGACGGTCGAAGCCGGCTCGAGACGTATCCGGATCGCGGTCGCCCGCGGCGACGACGTGGCCGAGCGGACGGTCACGCCGCTTCCCCGCGATCTCGAGTTCGGTGACGACCGCGAGGCGGTCTACAACAACGGCGTCCTCAGCCTCTCGCTCGAGACGGTTCCTCGACGCCGATAGCGTGACCGCAGCCCGACCGCTCTCTCCGGCGTTCGCTCCGCCAACAGGGCGGATCGCCGATCGGACGCAGCCCGTTCTGATCGACGAACACCGCGGGTTCCGACTCGAGGCCATCCGACCGCCGATTCCGCCGACCGGATGCCTGCAACACCCTTTTGCTCGCCAGTCGGATAGGGTGACCCAAGGCGCTTCGCTCGACCGATGGCTACTCACGACGCGCGGTCCGCCGACGGGTTCGTCCCCTTCTTTCGCCGGTACACGAAGACGTGGGTCCACGCGGTCGCGACGGCCCTCCTGACCGCGTTTGGGACGCTGACGTTCGTCAATCGCTGGTTCGTCGCCCTTGCACTGGCCGCGTACGTCGTGCCCCCGATCGTGCTATACGTCCAGCGGCCGCTGGACGACACCGAGGGCGTCGCTCCGGACGACAGCAACGACGGCGCGACTCCACCCGACCGAGGGGCGGACACGACGGCCGACGATCGCGGACTCGAGTCGACGCCGGCCGACCGGAAGCCGTCCGCGACGACTGACGAGGGCATGCCGGCCGGTGCGTCGGCCGGCAGCGCGGATACCGAATCGCGGGCCGACCGATCCCCCGGCTGGAACGTCGCCGCCGTTCCGACCGAGGCGACGCTTCGCGACGTTACCGTCACCGACGGGGGTGCGGCCTACGCGGTCGGTGACGGCGGCGTGACCGTCGCCGACACCCGAGGCGACGCGAGCGGCGACGATCGGGACTGGGCGGTCGTCCTCGAGGACGGCCCGGCAGCTTCGGGGGCCGACCTCTGCGGGGTCGAGGCGACGGCCGACGGCGACGCCGTCTGGCTCGCGGGCGACGGCGGCGCAGTGGCGCGACTCGAGACGGATAGCGGCCGGCACACCGATTACACGGCACCGGCCGGAATCACCGACAACTGGCTGGGGATCGCCGTCGGCGGCGCAGCGGGCGACGAGACGGTGCTGCTGATCAACGGCTCCGGCGCGGTCTGTCGCGGACGCTATCGCGACGGCGAGCCCTCGTGGGACGAGCCGATGGCGCCCGGCGGCGGCTCGAGCCTGAGCGGCATCGACCTCGCCGATTCCCCGGTCGGCTACTGCTGTGACACGAACGACGGCGTCTTCGAGACGACCGACGGCGGCGGCTCCTTTTCGAGCGTCGGGCCGGTCGGTGCGGACGGCACGCTCGAGGCCGTCGCAACGCTCGGCCACGAGGACTGCCTGGTGAGCGCTGACGATGGCGTCGTTCACCGCTACGGCGGCGGGACGTGGACGCCGGAGCGGGTCGGCGAGGAAGCGATCTGCGGGCTAGCCCGTCGGGAGGGAGAGACGCTCGCCTGTAGCGCCGACGGAGCGATTTACGAGCGGACCGACGCGGCGGAGTGGAATCGGGCGGACGCCGGCGCGTCGGAGGCGTTGTTGGCCGTTTCGGTCGAGTCCGGTGGCGATCGGGCGGTTGCGGTCGGTGAAGACGGGACGGTCCTCGAGCGGCGCTGAACCAATCACACCGTGACCGGTTCCGCCGGGGAAGTCGGTTCTCGAATCGCCTACGAGCGTTCTTCTCGACTTCTGGTGCCGCCGAACGTCCCGTCGATCCGCTCCGTGCCCGGCACTGTAAATACGAGTAGTTGACAGTCGGATTCCGGAAATAGTCTACGAAACTATCGAAATCGGCGTATTAAGGCCCAACTGGTATTCCGACCTCGGCCGAACGTTTACCCGTCACGACAGCACGGGAAGGCGTTCGAGATTTCCCTGCAGCTGGCCGTGAAACGGCCTTGATCATGAACACAACACAACGAACGGCGACGCGATACGCCGTCCGCGGGTTCGAACCCGCCGACCAAGCGGCGTTCCTGTCGCTGTACGAGACTGTGTTCGGCCACGAGAGAAGCCGCGACTGGTTCCGCTGGAAGTTCCGCGAGAACCCGTACGCCGATCACGTTCCGATCGTCGTCGCGACCGTCGACGGCGAACCGATCGGGTTCCGATCGTTTTTCGCCCAGGAGATGCGGATCGGCGGGGCCGTTCGGACCGCGTTCCAGCCCTGCGATACGATGGTTCACGCCGACCATCGTGAACAGGGGCTGTTCGGTCGCATGAACGAGCACGCCATCGACCGCTACGCCGACGGCCCGCCGTCGTTCTTCTTCAACTTCCCCAACGAGAACTCGAAACCCGGCAACCTCGCGCACGGCTGGCAGGAGATCGGGACGGTGCCGGCCTACTACCGCCCGCAAAACCCCGTCGGCGTCCTCGAGGACCGGACCGACGACGATTCGTCTTCGCCCGCCACCGATCCGCGAGCGGCCGACGGCCGGCGAATCGCCGCGCTCGCGGACGCCCTCGAGGGCGCGATCGCGACCTCCCACCGGGCCGGCGACCGGCTGCTCGTCGGCTCCGACGGCGCCCTCGAGATCGAGCGCTACGAGACGCCGCCGGCCGAAACCCTCGAGACGGTCTACCGCCGCTCGGTCCCCGACGAAATCCACACGAACCGCACCGCGTCATTCTACCGCTGGCGGTTCGCCAACCCCGCCCGGACGTACGCGGCCTACGTCGCCCGACGGGACGGCGAGCCCGTCGCCGCGCTCGTCACCTCGAGCACCGACGAGTACACGCGGATCGTCGAGACGCTTCCGCGCACGCTCGAGGACGTGGCGGGCCTCGAGCGCCTGCTCGTGGCGGCGCTCGACGACCACGCGGACCGCGGCTACGCGGAGGCGTTCGGGGAGACGCTGCCGGCTCCGCTGCGCTTCCGCTTCTACCCCGATACGCGCTTGCCGCTGTCGGCGCTCCTGCAGCCGACCGCGCGGACGCTCCTCGCGCGCGACCTCGGCGACGGCCTCGGCCTCGAGTCGAGTTCGATCGACGCGTGGTCGTTCTCGCGGCTCGATCTAGATACGACGTGACGCGCTCGCGGTTCGATCTGGACACGAAGTGACGGGGCGGGCCGACGCAGCACCCGGCGGGCGACCGGATCGGTCACTGTTATTGCCGTCGAACCCGGAGCGACGACTGTGAGCGATCGACGCGCGGAGAGCGACCGGCGCGAGCGCTGCCGGCTGTGCGGGACGCCGCTGTCGGCTCCCGCCGCCGAGTCCGAACCGGTCGGCTTCTGTTCGACCGGTTGCCGCGACATCGCCGCCGAGTACGGCGCGAGCGACGGCGATAGCGGGCCCGCTACCGGTGACCCGGGTGACGGCGGGCCCGGTCACCGGAGCGACGGCCAGCGGAACGGGCCGGACGTGACGACCAGCACGTTCCTCCGGATCGACGGCATGCACTCGGCGACCTGCGAGGCGTTCCTCGAGTCGGTCGCCGAGGGCCGCGACGGCGTGACCGACGCCGAGGCGAGCTACGTCACGGAGACGGTCCGCGTCGATCACGACCCGGATCGGATCTCGCCGGCCGCCCTCGAGGACGCGCTGAGCACGGTCGGCTACACGGCCTACCTGCGGGACGACGCGACCGCCGACGACGAGAGCGGCGGGACGCGCCGCTCACGCGAGATGTCCGGGCTGCGAAAGCGCCGGGCGGACGACATGCTCGAGATGCGGTACATCGTGGGCGTCGTCTTCGGCTCCTTCCTCCTGTTGCCGTTCGTGGCGGTGTTCTACCCGATGTACCTCACCGCGTTCACCGACTGGGGCGCGATCGCCCACTTCGAGGGCGCGTTCACCGGCTTCGACGGATCGCTGTATCTCCCCCTGTTCATCGTGCTGACGGGGGCCATCGTCTATCTGACCGGTGGTCCGCTGCTCCGGGGCGCGTACGTCAGTCTGAAGCTCCGACGGCCGACGACGGACCTGCTCGCGGCACTGACCGTCTGTAGCGCCTACGTCTACGCCGCGATCGTCTCCACCCTCGGCGGGACCGACGTCTACTTCGACCTGACGATCGTCGTCGCCGCGCTCGTGATGGGCGCGATCTACTACGAGTCGACGATCAAGCGCCGCGCGGCCGACCGGCTGACCGACCTCACCGTTTCACAGGTCGACACGGCCCGGCTGTACGCGTCGGACGGCTCGACGACGGAGATCCCGGTCGCCGACCTCGAGTCGGACGATCGGGTGCTCGTCCGCGAGGGCGAGCGCATCCCCGTCGACGGGACGCTCGCGGAGGGCGAGTGCGCGGTCGACGAAGCCATCGTCACGGGCGAGTCGCTGCCGGTCACGAAACGCGCGGGCGACGCGGTGATCGGCGGTTCGGTCGTCACGACCGACGCGGCGGTCGTCGACGTCGGCGAGCGGACGACAAGCAGCATCGAACGGCTCACGCAGGTCGTCTGGAACGTCCAGAGCGCGGACCACGGCGTCACGCGGCGGGCCAACGAGTTCGCCGCGGTCCTCGTCCCGGTCGTCCTCGCCGCCGCGGTCGTCGTCGGCGCGGGCTCGTTCCTCCTCGGTGCGAGTCCGGTGGCGACCGCGCTGGCCGCCTGCATGGCGATCATGGTCGCCAGCCCGTGGGCGCTGGGCTTCGCGACGCCGTACACCGTCGCCGCGAGCCTCCAGGCGGCCCTCGAGCGCGGGATCGTCGTCTTCGACGAGACGATTTTCGAGCGCCTGCGCGCGGTCGACGTCGTCGTCTTCGACAAGACCGGCACGCTCACCACCGGCGAGATGTCCGTCCGCGAGGCCGACGCGCCCGCCGACCTGCTCGAGGCCGCCGCCGCCCTGGAGCAGCGCGCGGCCCACCCCGCCGCCGCAGCGATCGCCGAGGCGTTCGACCGCGACCCCGGTGACGAATCGGGGCCGGCGACTCGAGCGGACGGCGGCTCCACCGCGCCGGCCGAACTGGCGGTCGAGGACTTCCACACCCACGCGACCGGCGTCGAGGGGACCGTCGACGGCCGGACCGTCCTGGTCGGCCACCCCGACCTCTTCCGCGAGCGCGACTGGGCGCTCGGCGGCGATCTCGAGGCGCGACTCGAGCGCGCCCGCGAGGCCGGTCGCCTCCCGGTCGTCGTCGGCCGTGACGGCGAGGCCGAAGGGCTCGTGATCGTCGGCGACGACCCACGCGACGGATGGGACGAGACGATCGCGGCACTGGACGACGACGGGATCGACGTCGTCGTGCTGACCGGCGACGAGGGGGCCGCCTCCGAGATCTTCGCGGAGCATCCGGGCGTCGATCACGTCTTCGCGGGCGTCTCGCCCGATGCGAAGACGGCGGCCGTCGGGCGGATGCGAGCCGAGAACCGGGTCGCGATGGTCGGCGACGGGACGAACGACGCGCCCGCCCTCGCCGCGGCCGATCTGGGCATCTCGCTGGGCAGCGGCACCGCGCTCGCCGCCGACGCGGCCGACATCGCGATCGCCGACGACGATCTGGCCGCGGTCGAGCGCGCGTTCGCGCTGGCGACGACGGCCCGCGACCGACTCCGGCAGAACGTCGGGCTCGCGTTCGTCTACAACGCGATCGCCGTTCCCGCCGCCGTCCTCGGGATCGTCAACCCGCTGGTGACGACCGTCGCCGTCGTCGTCGGCTCCCTCCTCATCGTCGGGAACGCGGAGCGATCGCTCGTCGACGACTGATCGGTGAGACGACGGCCGTCGCCGCGTTCGCCGTCGTGACTCCTCACTCGAGCGCGCCCCACGAGACGGTGAGCCCCTCGCGGATCGCGATAACCGACCGGTCCTCGAGGTCGTGGTCCGCGTACTGGTCGTATTTCGCCTCGAGCGCGCCTATTGCGGTATCGTGACCTGATTTTCCCGGCTCGAGGATCCGCGCCCGGCCGCGAACTTGCACCCACGCGAGTCGCGACCAGTCCTCGCGGTAGCGGTCGACCAATACCGTCACGCGGGGGTTCGTCCGGATATTCCGAACGCGTTTGAGTTCGCGGGTCGCTTTCGGCTTTTCGTCGATCGCCGAGACGATCGTTCGCTCGGCCGTCGCGTCCTCGCGGTCGCTGTTAGCTCGCGCTGCGGTGGTCTCATCAGCCGCGAGCAGCGCGAAACAGATCGGAACGGCGTGCGGCCGACCCTCGCCGTCGACCGTCGCGAGCGCGGCGACGCGGGCGCGCTCGAGGAACGCCTGCTCTGCGGGCGTCATGGATCGACGGACGATACCCAGATAGAAATGATGGCACCCATCGCCGTCGCCGGGCCAGGCTACCGCTACGGCAAGATACTCGGGTCGCGCCCGTCCACCCACGGACGGATGACCGAACGGATGGCTCGTCGTCGCGCGTACGCGGCCGTCGTCGTCGGGACGCTCGGCTACACCTGCCTGATGTTCGTCTGGTTCTCGCTGCCGGCGTACCTCTCGACGATCATCGACGACCTTGGGCTGTCCGGGACGCAGGCGGGCGTGGTCGCGGGGGCGGTCCCGCTGACGTACATCCCGATCGCGCTGTTTACGGGAACGGTCGTCGACCGGGTCGGGCCGGGGCGGAGTCTCGCGGCCGGCGTCCTGATCTACGGCGTCGCCCAGGTCGGCCGCAGCTTCGCCGCCGGCTTTCCGTCGCTGCTCGGAACGACGCTGCTGATCGGCGTCGGCGCGACGGCCATCACGTTCGGATTACCGAAGCTCGTCTCGGTGCTGTTTCCGCCCGACGAAACCGGCTTTCCGTCCTCGATCTACCTCGTCGGCGCGTCGGCGGGGACGGCAAGCGCCTTCGCCGTCGGCCGGCCGATCCTGGGGCCGCTGCTCGGCGGCTGGCGCGAGCTGTTCCTCTGGAGCGGCGTCGTCGCGGTCGGCTACGGCCTGCTGTGGCTCGTCGTCGCCCTGCGACTGGGGATCGACGACCGCAACCGCGCGGCCAACGACGCCGACGCGGCGGACTCGTCGCTCACGCTCGCCGCGATCCGCCGGGATTTGAAACTCGTCCTCACCCACCGCGAGCTGCAGCTCGTCGTCGTCGTCGGTACGATGTACCTGCTGATCGCCCACGGCATGCAGGGGTGGCTCCCGACGCTGCTCGAGGCCCGCGGGTTCTCGGCGGACCGAGCCGGTCGGACCACGAGCTTGCTCGTGGCGGCCAACGTCGTCGGCGTGCTGACCATCCCGGCGGTGGCGGATCGGTTCGGCGTTCGTCGCACGGCGCTGATGGTTTGTGGGCTCGTCGCCGCACTCGGAATCTCCGGCGTAGTCGCCAGCGGCGTCGGCCTCCTGCTGCTCGGGAGCATCCTCGTCACCGGGTTCGGCTTCGGCGGGCTCTCGCCGCTCATCCGGGCGATTCCACCGGAGCTCGAGGGGATCGGCGCTCGGCTGACCGGCACGGCCGTCGGCTTCATCTTCGCCGTCGGTGAGATCGGCGGCTTCCTCGGTCCGGTACTCGTGGGGGCGTTACGCGACCTCACGGGGTCGTACGTGCCGGGGCTCCTCGTGTTGGCTTCGGGCGGCCTCGTCGTCGCGGTCGCCGGGGGCGTGTTGCGGTATCGGTACGGCGATTCCTGACGACGTGGGGCGAACCGGGCCCGAAGCGCTCGAGACGGCGCGTGCTCGCACGCGTTACTCCTTTGCCGATCCACCGAGTTACGGCCGCGTATGTGGCAGGGAGAGGGCTACTGGCTCGTCCGCCTCCTCTTCCAGCGGGGGCTCGCGCTGCTCTATCTGCTCGCCTTCCTCGTCGCGGCGTACCAGTTCCGGCCGCTCGCTGGAGAGGACGGACTGCTTCCCCTCGAGTGGTACACCGAGAGCGCGTCGTTTCGGGAGCGACTGAGCCTCTTTTACTTCGTTCCGAGTGATCGGGCGATCGGAATCGCGGCCTGGACGGGCGTCGGGCTGTCGGCGCTGGCGCTGGTCGGACTGCCCTACTGGCTGCCGGCCGGGTACGCCACGCCGGTCTCGATGCTCCTCTGGGCGACGCTGTGGGCGCTCTACCAGTCGTTCGTCAACGCCGGCCAGACGTTCTACGGCTACGGCTGGGAGTCGATGCTGCTCGAGACGGGGTTTCTCGCGATCTTCCTGGGCGCGGGACCGGTCGCGCCGCCGTTCGTCGTCATCGTACTGCTACAGTGGGTGCTCTTCCGCAACATGTTCGGTGCGGGGCTGATCAAGCTCCGAGGGGACGACTGCTGGCGCGACCTGACCTGCATGGACTACCACTACGAGACCCAGCCGATCCCGAACCCGGTGAGCTGGTACGCCCACCACCTCCCGGACCGGTTTCACCGGGTCGAGACCTTCGGCAATCACGTCCTCGAGCTGTTGATTCCGTTTCTCTACTTCGCGCCGCAGCCGCTCTCGGCGCTGGCAGGGCTCGCGACGATCGGCTTCCAGGGCTGGCTCATGGTGACGGGCAACTTCGCCTGGCTGAACGCGCTGACGATCGTGCTGGCGATTCCGACGTTCAGCGACGGCGTTCTCACGACCGTCCTGCCGATCGCCGCGCCCGCGACCGCGCCGACGCCGCTCTACCTTCAGGCGCTCGCGATGCTCGTCGCCCTCCTCGTGGTCGCGCTGAGCGTGCAGCCGGTGCGCAACACCCTCTCGGAGAGCCAGATCATGAACACCGCGTTCGATCCGCTGCACCTCGTCAACACCTACGGCGCGTTCGGATCGATCACCCGGGACCGCTACGAGATCGTCGTCGAGGGGACGACCGACGAGGACGTGACGCCGGAGACCGAGTGGCAGGCCTACCGGTTCGAGGGGAAGCCGACCGACCCCGATCGCCGGCCGCCGCAGGTCGCGCCGTACCACCTCCGGCTCGACTGGCAGCTCTGGTTCGCCGCGATGTCGCCGAGCCCGCGCCGGAGCCCGTGGTTCCCGCGGCTGCTGGCGAAACTGCTCGAGGCCGACTCGGAGACGCTCTCGTTGCTCGCCGCGGATCCGTTCGACGGCGAGCCGCCAGCCCGCGTCCGTGCAGTGCGGTACCGCTACCGGTACACGACGCCCGAGGAGCGCGCCGAGACCGGCCGCTGGTGGGAACGCGAGCGCGTCGGGACGTACGTCCGCCCGGTCTCGCTCGAAGAGCTTCGGGTTCGCCAGCCGCGGTTGTAGTGTCCGCAGTGTCCGTCGATCGGCACCTCAGTCGCCGTCCGATTTCCCGCGTGCCGGCGGCGTCCGTGAGAGAAACTCTCCCCACTGATCGCGGCGGTTCGCGACCCACCGATAGGACCGCTCGCGAAGGCGTTTGTAGTCGTCGAACTGGCGCAGGAATTCGACGACCTCGTCGGCGGGCTCGGCGAGATCGGTGCGGACGAACGCCTGTTCGATCGATGCGCCACAGGAGTAGACCCCGTCGTCGGTCACCAGGTGCGCGCAGTCCTCGTAGTCGGCCGGCAGCCGCTCGCGCAGGTCGTCGGTGAGATCGCTGAAGCCGACGATGCGGATCTCCGTGCGTTTCTCGAAGTACTCCGCCCACCACGTACAGAAGCCGCAGTCGTCGTCGTAGACGAGCGTCGGCTCGGTCATAGCCGTGTAAACGGGCTCGAGACACAAACGCTTGTTCTCGCTCGTGCTCGTCCGCAGCGGGTCGGCGGTGCACGGTGTGTCGTTCGCCGCGGCTCGAGCGCCGGAATACTTGAACCGGGAGGGACGACCGAGCGGTATGGAGCGGTTCGTCCAGCTGATCGTCGCCGGGGGCGTCCTCCTGATCGGCGCGCTCCGGCTCGCGGCGCTCGTCGAGTACGGTTCGGCCCCGTGGCTGGTCGGGGTCGCGCTCGCGCTGCTCGGGACGGGTGCCGTTTTCGCCGGGATGGCGCGGGAGCTCGAGCCAGGGGCGTTCGCGGTCGGCGAGGAGTGACCGCCGGCCGACCCGTCGCCAGAACATTATTGAGACTACTGTCCAATCCTCGGGCATGAGCAGCGCGGCCCCGTCGCTCTCGGAACCGCAGGTGCTGGCCCACACCAAGCGGCGACTCTTTCCGACGGATGCGGACGATTCGACCGCCTACGCGGTCGCAGACACGCAGTTTTCGCAGGACGAGTGGCGGCCCGGCGAGCCCGTCGACCCGACGGTTCGCGAGTGTCTGGCCCCGTTCAATCACGTTCGGATCGGCGGCGGCTATCCGGATCTCGTGGGCGTGCGGACCCTCGAGTCCGACCTGCTGGCCGTCGAGCGCCTCGGCGACGAGCCGCCGCTGATCGCGATCGAGGCGAAGGGGTACGCCGGCGGCGGCGTCGACACGCAACGTGGGATCGTCCAGGCCTACGATCGGCTTCACGAGGCCAACGCCGCCTATCTCGCCGCGCCGGCGGCCGCGATCTCGGCGACCGACCGGACGCTCGCACGCGAACTGAACGTCGGCGTCCTCGGCGTCGACGCCGCGGGGACGGTCGAGGCGCTCGAGGTCCCCCGCGTCGTCGGGAACCGGACGACGAGCGAGACGACGGCGCTGCGATTCCAGGCCAGTACGCAGGGCGTCGCGAACAGGTCGTTCGGGCTGAACCACCCGAAGAACTACCTCGGTTATCCGCTGGCCCACTACGCGGACGGAGAGACGGCGGCGCTGCTGTCGGAGTACAAGGTCGTGAGTGCCGTCTCCGACGCGCGACGGGGCGCAGCGTTCCTGGGATTGATCGAAGACGGCCCGGAAGGGGTCGAACTGACGGGGCTCGGGCGGGAGGTCGTCCGGTTCGCGCTGAGCCGCTACGGATCCGTGGAGGGGGCGCTCGAGGAGTTCGAAACCTGGTACCGATCGCGGAACCGGTTCGTCGATCTCGCGCCCGAGTGGGGGCAGCTGGCCCGTCGGGTGATCTTCACCTACCCGGCGACCGAGTTGCTGGTCACGGAACTACAGACCATGCACGACGACGGGATCGCCGAGCCGTCGCTCGTGGATCTCGTCGTGTACCTGCACGAACTCCATCCCTCGTTCACCGTCGAACTGTTCGTTCGGGGCGACGACGGCGTCAGGAGCCGCGTCCTGACCGAAGACGGCGACCTCCGACGCTCGGAACTCGCGGACGGGTCGATCTATCACTCGCCGACCGTCTTCCAGCTGAAGGCGATGCTCTACCACGCCGGGATCCTGACCGAGCGCGGAAAAGAGCCTCACCGGCTCGAGCCGCTCGAGGACGTCTGGGCGCTTCGCGAACCGGTTTGACTCGCCCGGTTCGGTCACCGGTGGAGGACGATACGGTACCCAGACCGTCGTAGTCGGACTTCCTCCACCGCGGAGTCGTCAGATCGTTACTGGTCGTCCGATTCGAGAGCCTCGGCATCGAGGTCTCCCTCGAGATACGCCACACCGGTTCGGTGGTCTCGTAATACCCACGTTCGACTCGAGTTACGTGGGCGGTCTAAACGACCAACCACGCCTCGCGAATCGGACTCCGACAACGGACGTGTCTGCGTCGAGCCCCAGCGGATCGAACGACCCGCTTTATCGAATCCGTCACTCGCTGAACGACAGTGGGGTCACCGATCGGAATCGGTCGTCGCGGGAAGGGTAAGGGAGAACGTCGATCCCTCCCCGGGTTCGGAGTCGACCCAGATTTCTCCGTCGTGGCGTTCGACAATCCGCTTGCAGAGCGCGAGTCCGATGCCGGTGCCGTCGTACTCGTCGCGACTGTGTAGTCGGTCGAAGACCGTGAATACGCGATCCTGGTCGTCGGGATCGATCCCGATTCCCTCGTCCGCGACCGAGATCAGCCACTTCCCGTTTCGGCATTCGGCACCGACGTGGACGCGTGGTGGCTCGTCACCGCTGTAGGTAATCGCGTTCGACAGCAGGTTCTGGAACACCTGGCGGAGCTGGCTGGGGTCGCCCTCGACGTGAGGGAGGTCCTCGGTCGTGATCTCGGCGCCGCTCTCCTCGATTTGTAGCTGCAGGTCCGCGAGCACGTCCTCGAGGACGGCGTTCAGGTCCAGCGATTCGAACGGTTCGCCCCGCGTCTCGATCCGGGAGTACTCGAGGAGGCCGTCGATCATCTCGCGCATGCGCTCGGCGCCGTCGACCGCGAATTCGAGGAACTCTTCGCCGTCGTCGTCGAGGTCGTCGCCGTAGCGGTCCTCGATGAGCGAGAGATAGCTCGTGACCATCCGCAGCGGTTCCTGCAGGTCGTGGGAGGCCGCGTAGGCGAACTGTTCCAACCGCTTGTTGGACTCCTCCAGTTTGCGCTCGTACTCCCGCCGTTCGGTGACGTCCTGGACGACGAGCATCCCCGCGTACACCTCGTCGTCGGCGTTCCTGACGGGCAGGGTCTGATTGTACAGGTGCCGCCCTGAGTACTCGGCCTCGAAGGTGTTCGTCTCCCCCTCCAGCGCGGCATGGAAGTACGGTTCGACCTCCTCGACGATGTCGTCCGGATAGAGCTCGCGGATGCTGTGGCTGATCCGGTCCTCGGGATCGACGCCTTGCGCTTGCATGAGTTGACCGCCCACGGCCGTGTAGCACAGGTCCTCGTCGAACAGTGCCACCGCTCCGTTGGGGAAATCCTCCGCGAGCGTCCGGTAGCGCCGTTCGGACTCCTCGAGGGCGCGCTCGCGCTCCTTGCGCTCGGTGACGTCCTCGGCGATACCGATGACGCGCTCTCTCCCCTCGTCGCGGACGAGACCGGCCCGGACGTCGAGCCACCGGACCTCACCGTCGGGCCGAACGATGCGATACTCCTCGTCGAACCCCTCGTCCGGCACGGCGGCGTACGATCGCTCGACGCGTTCGCGGTCGTCGGGGTGGATCGCCTCGAGGAACGTGGTGGGATCGTCGTACACCGACTCCCTGTCGCGGCCCCAGATCTCCTCGTAGGCGGGATTGATGTGCAGGATCTCCCGCGTTTCGGGGTCGGAGATCCAGACCATCTCGTCGAGGTTCTCTGCGAGCATCCGGAACTTCGCCTCGCTCTCTTTCAGGGCCCGCTCGCGCTCCTTTCGCTCGGTGATGTCTCGGCCGATGCCTGCCAGCACCGAGTCCCCGTCGGGGTCCTCGAGCGCCGACGCGACGAACTCGTAGGGGACGCGCTCGCCGTCCCGGGTGATCAGGCCTGCCTCGACCTGTGCGCTCCCGGTGTCGAACGCCTCGGCGATGGCGTCTTCGACAGTCTCGCGATCGTCCTTCGCGATGGCGTTCAGGGCCCGCAACGACGTGATCTCGTCGTCCGAAAAGCCAGTCACCTCGCCGACGCTCTCGTTCCACCGCTGAATGGTCCCGTCCGCGTCGATCACGTAGAACATGTCGTCGATCGCGTCCAAGATCTGGTCCGTGTACTCCCGGTACCGCTCCAGGTCGCGCTCGTACCGACGGCGCTCGGTGTCGTCTTGGACGACGAGCATGCCCGCGTCGACCTCGCCGGCGGCGTTCTCGATCGGGAGGGCGTTCGCGTGCAGGTACCGGCCGCGGTACTCGATCTCGAAGGAGTTGGCGTCGCCCTCGAGTGCTGCGTCGAAGTACGGTTCGATCTCGTCGAGGAGGTCGTCGGGATGGAGCTCGCGGATGTTGCGCCCGATCCGATCCGCCGGATCCACGTCGAGCGCGTTCAGGAGCTGCCCGCCGACGGCGGTGTATCTCAGGTCCTCGTCGAACAGCCCCACCGATCCGTCGGGGAAGTTCTCGACCAGCGTTCGGTAGCGGCGCTCACTCTCCGCGAGTTTACGCTGGGTTTCGACGTGCTCGGTAATGTCCTGCGACATCCCGAGCGCAGCGAAGACGTCTCCGTCCTTGTCCCGGACCGGCACGACCTGAAGCTGGTAGACGCGACCGTCGGCTTCGAGCTCGAACGCGCTGGAGTCCCCCTCGAACGCGGTCTCGTAGCGTGGGACGAGTCCGTCGGCCAGTTCCGGCGGCAGGATCTCTCGGACCGGCTGTCCCTCCACCTCCTCGGCCGTGGCACCCACCGCGTCGGGAGGGGTACCGCCGACGGTCCGATAGCGGAGGTCCTCGTCGACGAGCGCCACCGCCCCGTTGGGGAAGTGCTCGACCAGTGCCCGGTAGCGCTGCTCGGACTCCTCGAGGGCGCGCTCGCGCTCCTTGCGCTCGGTGACGTCGCGGTTCGAGACGATGATCGACACGACCTCGCCGTCGTCGTCGGTGACTGGCCGGAAGTAGCCGCTGAGGACGTATCGCCGTCCGTCGGGACGGGTGAGGTCGGCCTCGAAGTCGACGTACTCGCCGGCCGCCGCTCGCTCGACCCACTCCCGGACATCGTCCTGAACCCCATCATCGCCCCACCAGGGCGTCTCCCAGAACGGATTGGCGGTTACGTCCTCGAGATCGGTGTCGACGTACTCCATCGCCGTCTCGTTGATGTCGACGACTGTTCCGTCGGGCTCGAGCAGGCCGATCAGGATGTTCGGATCCTCGAAGATAGCCTGGTACTGGCGTTCCTTCCGCCGCAGGTCCCGCTCGCGCTCCGTGCGTTCGATGGCCGCCGTGACGACCGCTGCGACGTGCTGGACGAACACCGTATCGTGCTCGGTAAAATCCCGCTTATCGGACGTGTACGCCCCCAACACGCCCCACGGGTCGTCGCTCGAGCCGAGAGCGACGCTGATGCCGCTGGTGACGTCGTGCTCGGTGAGCAACGCGGAACCGGAGAACCGGCCGTCGTGGTGCAAATCACCGATGACGACCGGCTCCTCGGTGTGGAGCGTATATCCTGTCTGCGACTCGCGGCTCGTGGATACCGTCGCGCCGTCGGTGACCGTTTCCCAGCCGATACCTTGGCGCAGAACGCCATCGACCCGGCTCGGTACCTGCTCGACGACGGCGCAGTACTCGGTGCCGACTGTCTCCGCAACCGCACCTATCGCATCGCGGAAGAACTGGTCGAGGTCGCCCGTCGTCACCGCCTGCCGACTGAGATCGGTGATGAGTTCCTGACGACGGATAGAACCCTCGAAATCCGCATCTGTGCGCGAAGACGTACCCATTCTACCTAGTTACAGTGATGAAGTGGGTAAAAGGTCTCGGTCCGGTTCCCGGCGGAAGCTCCGTCACCGATCGGTCCGTTTCGAAATGTGATCGGCTCGCCCTTCGCTCCGTTTACCCCGCTGCTGATCCGGAGCTCGAGAGTTCACGTCAGGCGTCGATCGATCTACTCCGCGACGGCGTCGACCGAGACGACGCGGCCGCGGTGGTATGGTCGGTCTGAGAAACATCGACTACGGCCAGCGATCGGCAGTCGTCTCGTCAGCCGTTTCTCGGAGCAGATCAAGCGAGACAATCGGCTGGCTAAGTAGGGGTTAGGACTATACCATGGTTTGGATTATTAGAAGTTGTAAACCGACCGACGAGGCCAACCCGAAATACGTAGATGGTTCAAATCCACTGGCCGCTGAGCGACGATGATATAAACACCCCGACGCTATCGGTCGGATTCCCGACGATATAAAGCGAAACGGGCGCGGAGGGATTCGAACTGCCGGAAGACGGTCCTGCTCGCGCCTTCGGCGCTGTGCGGGCTGCGGCTTCCGTAGTTCGCGTTCGCTCCGCTCACGCTCACCCCCGACATCTTGGTCCGGAACCAAGGACTCTGTCCACTGAGCTACGCGCCCTCGAGCGACACTATAGCGCCGACGAAAGAATAACGATTCCCCCTACCCCCGGTTCCTCGTCGCGAGAGCCGCAGTCCCGCCTACGTCGACGAGCCGGTGCCGACGAGGTCGTTGCTCGAGTCGTCGGCCGAAACCCCTGCCCGCTCGAGGGCGACCTCGACGCCGTCGGGCGCGTCCTCGACCGTGACGGAGTAGCCGTGATACGAAAATTCGAGGCTGGTGAAGCCGTCCGAATCGGGAAGCGAGTCGAGGAGGTCGGGGTCGATCGTACCGTAGAGGGGCTCGAGCGAGACCGGGTCGGTGTCGTCGGCGGTGGCAACGAGATCGATAACGGTCATGCTGAGCGATTCGTCGGCAGAGACAGATGTCGACTCGAACGGATTCATAACTCGGGGTGGGCGACCGGGAGTAAAGAAGCTGTTCTAATATTTCAACCAGCCAATTCCGGAGAAAAGAACGATTCAGCACGTCGAACTACGCGGAAGGGACACTTCGACTGCCGCCGAGTACTCCGAAGGGAGACATACGTGTTACGGTATTCGATCGCTCTCGCTCCTCGGACTGCTCACTCGCGGCGCGGGACTTCGTGGCGGCCGAAGCCGTACCGAAGCCGGTTCGCGAGTCGTCGGGAGAACCGGCCATCGTCGGCCCGCGACCCGAACCGTTCGGCGAGTGCCGTGTAGATCAGCGGGAGGGGGACCTCCTGCTCGAGGCCCTCTTGGACGGTCCAGGTGCCGGTCGAGCCGCCTTCGACGCGGTCGGCGACGGTACCCAGATCGCTTCCCTCCTCGCGGAAGGCCTCCTCGCAGAGCTCGAGCAGCCACGAACGGATGACCGCGCCGTTGTTCCAGACCGAGGCCACGTTCTCGAGGTCCAGATCGTACCGGCCCTCGTGGAGCAACTCGAACCCCTCGCCGTAGGCCTGCATCAGGGCGTACTCGACGCCGTTGTGGATCATCTTGACGTAGTGGCCCGTCCCAGCGGCCCCCATCCGCTCGTGGCCGTCCGGGCCGGTCGCGACGGCGTCGAAGACAGGCTCGAGTTCGTCGTAGGCCCACTGGGGGCCGCCGACCATCAGCGAGAAGCCGAGTTCGGCGCCGGCGGGGCCGCCGGAGGTACCGCAGTCGAGGTAGGCCGCGGGGCAGGACTCGGCGCGGCGCACTGAGTCCTCAAAGTAGGAGTTGCCGCCGTCGACGACGATGTCGTCGCCGTCGAGGTGGGGCGCGAGTTCCTCGAGGGTCACGTCGACCGCCTCGCCGGCGGGGACCATCAGCCAGATGCGCTTGTCCCCCTCGAGTCGATCGACGAAATCTTCGATCGAGTCGGCGGGCTCGGCACCGGCGTCGGCGGCCGTCTCAACGGCCGCCTCGTCGAGATCGAAGGCGACGATATCGTGGTCCGCCGCGAGGGTGCGCTCGACGACGATCTGTCCCATCCGCCCGAGTCCGATCAGGCCCAGTTGCATGGGTAGGCGTCGGCCGGCCGGTGTGGTAGTGGTTGCGGTTCCGTGACGTTGCGGCGGAGCGTCCGCGGGCCAGTCGGGCCGCGAATCGCGGATCGTGTCGTTACGATGCGTCCGACGGAGCAGCCTCGAGCGTAACCTCGACGCGGCTGCCACCCGTGGCCGGCCGGGAGAACGAGACGGAGCCGTCGTAGCTGTCGACCATCCAGCGGACGAGCCAGAGTCCGAGGCCGCTGCTGTGGGTGAGTTGCGTGATATCGCTCTCGCCGGTGACCACGTCGATCTCGGCCGGCGGGATGCCGGGACCGTCGTCGGCGACCGCGAGCCGAATCAGATCGTCGTCGCGCGTGATCGAGATCTCGACGGCCGGTTCCGGTTTCGCGTGGCGGATCGCGTTCTCGAGCAGGTTATCGACGATGAGTTCGACGCCCGGATCGGCCAGCACGCGGTGGGTGCCCGTCGCCGAGACGGTGACGGTCCCGTCGGCGATATCGCAGTCTGCGACCGCCTCGTCGACGACCGCGGTGATGTCGACCGGTTCGCGCTCGCCGTCGCGCTCGAGGGCGTACTGGATCGCCCGCGTCTTCTCGCTGGTGGCGGCGAGGTCGGTCGCGGTCTGCCGGAGGGTACTCGCGGCGGCCGCGAGGTTCTGGTCCTCGAGTTGCTCACAGAGGAGTTCGGCGTAGCCGATGACGACGGTGAGATCGTTGCGCAGATTGTGTCGGAGGACGCGGTTCAACACCTGGAGGTACTGCTCACGCTCCTTGCGCTGGGTGATATCCCTGACGACGCCGACGGTTCCGCGGAAGGCCTCGTTTGCGACCGCCTCGTCCTCGCGCGGCAGGAGCGAGCACTCGATTTCGACCGGGAACTCCTCGCCTCCGGCGGTAGTGTAGGTGGCTTCGAACGGGCCGGTATCGGTCTCGGGGTCCGCGAGCAGGCCCATGACGTGCTCGACTGCGCGCTCGTACGCTTCGTCGTCGAAGACCATCGAGACGTGCTCGCCCAGGAGGTCCTCACGGTCGTAGCCCAGCCGCTCCGCGAACGGGTCCGTGACCAGCGAGAGGTGCGCATCTTCGTCGGTCGCGTACACCATTCCCTCGACGGTCTCGAGGACCTGTTCGTGCCGGAGAAGGTCCTCGCGGCGGTCGGCGCGCTCGAGCGCGGCGGCGGCGCTCGCCGTCAGCAGTTGTGCGAGCTGGACGTGATGGTCGTCGAACGCGCCGCTTTTCGGCGAGCCGACGTTGAGGAGTCCGTGGTCGCCGAGCGGGATGCTGATCGCGCTACGGAACGCCCCGTAGTCGTACGGCGAATCTGTCGTGACGTCCTCGAAGACGATCGGCTCGCCTCGCCGGAACGCTCTGCCCATCCCGCTTTCGTGGAGCCCGACGCGTTTCCGCACGTCGAACAGGTCGCTGACTGCGTCGGAGGCTGCCGCCAGCACCACCGCTTCTGTCTCGGGGTCGTAGAGGCGGACGGTAACGACGTCGAACCCGAGGACGCGCTCGGCGGCGTCGACGACGACCTCCGCGACGTCCGTCTGCGATTCACAGGAGAACAGGGCCCGCGTCGTCTCGAGCAACTCGGTGACGACGTCCGCACGACGGTTTCCGGCCGCATCCGTGAAACCGCCGGGTCGCTCGTCGCTCGTCGTTCCGCCGTTGACGACTGCGCCGTCAGCGTGGCGCTCCGTCGAAGCGCCGCATACGATCTCGGACGCGACGGTCTGTGTGGCCGTTCGATCGCGGTCGGACGAGATGGCCGCGATACGATCGGCGAGCGTCTCGTCGGTCGTCTCCGCGAAGTATTCGGTTGCGCCCGCACGCGTTGCCGCGGCCGCAGCAGTACCGTCCGGCGTCGCCGTCGCGTAGGCGATCGGCACCGTCGGAGCCGCGTCGCGGATCGCTGCGACGGTCTCGATGCGATCGGAGTCGCTCCCGTCGACGACCACGCAGCCGACGGGAGCCGTTTCGACGCGCTCAAGGACCGCTGCTCGGTCCTGCACCACATCTACCTCGAACGCGTCGTCGAGCGCTTGGGGCGGCGTCCGCTCGTCGCCGACGACGACGACGGACTGTCCGGCTCGAGTCACTGTCGGCCCAATCGAGGAAGTCGTTGGAGATGAAAGTTATGGCGGATTGGACAGAACAGCGACGTGATAGCGAACCTGCTTACTGGATCGGATCCTCGAGTCGCGCCCAGCCGATCGCGTCGAGGACGACGATCCGGTCGTTGTACCGGACGTAGACGCCGTTGTACGCGCCGTCGTCGGCGTCGTAGTAGGGAAGTGATTCTCGGATACGGTCGACGACGGACCAGGCACCGTCGCGCTCGAGCGTGATGTGCTCCCACTCGTTTCGTGCGCCGTTCCGGACCGCCCGGTCGAGCGCCCGCCGCGCGCCGGGGATCTCGCCGAGGCGCTGTGCGGAGGCGTCAACGACGGTCGCGTCGTCCGGAACGTCTTCGGGTCCGATGAGACGTGCACCGAGGTCTGCTTTCGATCGCGATGTGTACGTCTCCGACTGCTCCGTCCGCAGGACGTAGCCGGCCACGGCGGCTGTCCCCACTGCGAGCAGTGAGATGGCCATGTCTTTGCCCCTGATCATTAGCCACTACCTTACAGTAACTGACTAAGTATCTTTCGCAAGAACGTTCATTTCTAATATGTTCGGGACGAAAACCGTCGCCAGCATCCGTCTCAGAGGAACTGTCCGACGTTGGCCGACAGCAAGCCTGCGACGACGAGCAACCCGATCGCGACGAGCGCCGCCCCCCGAAAGACGGGCAGCGCGTCGCGGGCGGGCTCGCGGATCTTCTTTCCGGTGAGCCCTGCGTCGAGTCGTTTCGCGCCGATCTCGACGAGCGCTGTCAGGAGGAGCCAGAGCGCGACCATCGCGAGCACGAGCCACCCGCTGGTCGATCCGAAGAGCCCCTCGGCCGTGTAACCGGTGCCGGCCATGTGACCGCCGGAGAGAAAGAGGACGAGGGAACTCACGCGGGAAATCGTCGTGAGTTTCCCCGAGATCACCTCGAGCGGCCGGGTCGTGTTGAACGCCCCGTCGCGAGCGAGCGGCAAGACGACGGCGGCGACGAAGCAGACGCTGCCGGCCCAGAGGGCGGCGAAGACCAGATGTGTCGTTCGTGCGACGAGCTCGTCGACCATACGGAATCGCTCGGCCAGCGGGCGTATCAGCGTTCCGACTTCGGACCGCGTGACAGTCGCTACCTGCGAACTATTCGGTAGCTGCCAAATTACTCGAGCCAGCCGGGCGTCCACGCGACCAGCCGTCGCCGGAGCAGCGCGTAGAGTAGCGAGACGACGACGCAGCCGGCGATCACGGCGACGAACCAGCCGTCGAATACGAGCAGCGCCGGTACGGCGAGCGCGACCGCGACGACGGCGTCCTCGGGCGCGCCGTCGTAGCGGATCCACCGTCGCGGTCGGATCCACCGACGGCGGACGTGGTCGTAGACCGCGCGCTCGGTGCGGTCGTTCCACGGGTCCATCTCCGGCCCGCCGCCGAGCGCGTCGCTGGCGGCGTGGAGCCAGGCCGTGACGGCGAAGGCTGCTCCCGCAAACGTCGGACTCGAGGGGGCGATCGCAGCGACCGTGACTGCGGGAACGGCGACGGCGAGTCCGGCGACCGGAAAGTGTAGCGTCCGCCGATGCGCGAAGACGAGATCGAAATCGGGCGCGAGTCCGCCGAGGGTCGCACCGACCCCGAGCGCGAGCGCGAACTCGGGGACGAAATAGGCGATCGGTGCGACGAGCGCCAGCCCGGTGAACACGTGTGTGGTCGCCATCATCGGCACTCGCTCGAGCGTAAGGCGGGGAGCGGCAAAACGGTGTGTGAACCGGCGGTCGATCCGTTCGGCTACTCGAGGTTCTCGCCCTGGTAGCTCCCGTCGTAGACGTCCTCGTGGCCGGCGTCGGCGAAGACCAGTTGCGCGATCCTGGCACCCCGCTCGAGTTCGATGTCGTGGTGGACCTGCAACAGCCCCTCGCCGCGTCCCTCGTAGCCGGCGTCCCAGACCGCCGTGTTGAGCATACAGGAGTTGCGCATGAGCGACGAGCGCGGGTAGACGAAGCCGACGTGGTCCTCCGGGATCGCGATCCGCTCGCCGTAGCGAACGACGTAGGCTCCCTTCGGCAGGTAGTACGTGTCGGGATCCGCCTCCTCGAGTTCCTCGAGCGGGCGAGCGATCCGCTCACCGATCTCCTTGCCGTCCCGACCGATACGGCCCGGTTCGAGCTGCTCGAAAACGACGTCCGCGGTGAGATCCACGCCGTTTGGCTGTATCTGCGCGTCGGTCGTCGGCGAGACGTGGTCGGCGACGAAGGAACCGGAACGGAACATGTGGTGCCAAGGCCGCGGCGACGGCAAAAACGTATCCGTTCGGGACGGCTCGAGGGTGCGCTATCATTCGACACGCTTCGGTCCGACAGGGTCGATCCGACAGGCGCCGAACCGCTCGGTGCAGCCGTTCGCAGACACCGACTCGGGGCAGGTACTCACGGATCGACGAGCGGGATTGCGGCCCGGTTGACGGGCGGTCGTCCGACCGGCAATATTTTCTCGGAACGTTCCGCTGTGGCGGGCAGTACGGCGGTCCTAGCTCACAGAAACACGCTGGATTTATCAGGGCGGGCGGCCGAGTTCTGTGTGCTATGGGACAGACTCTCACCGAGAAGATTCTCGACGACCACCTCGTCGAGGGCGAACTCGAGACCGGCGAGGAGATCGGGATCGAGATCGACCAGGTACTTACCCAGGACACGACCGGTACGATGGTCTGGCTCCAGTTCGAAGCGATGGGGCTGGACGAAGTGCAGACCGAAATCGCTGCACAGTACTGTGACCACCAGACCTATCAGTTCGACTTTAAGAACACCGACGACCACCGTTTCCTCCGTTCTGCGGCCGGCAAATACGGCGCTCACTTCTCTCGCCCCGGTAACGGCATCTGCCACAACGTCCACCGCGAGAACTTCGCGGCCCCCGGCAAGACGCTGCTCGGCTCGGACAGTCACACGCCCACGCCCGGCGGCCTCGGCGAACTCGCCATCGGCGCCGGCGGGATCGACGTCACCGTCGCCATGGGCGGCGCACCGTACTACATCGAGATGCCCGAAGTCGTCAACGTCCGCCTCGAGGGCGAGCTCCCCGAGTGGGCCACCGCGAAAGACGTCATCCTCGAGATGCTCCGTCGCCTGAGCGTCAAGGGTGGCGTCGGCAAGATCCTCGAGTACACCGGGCCCGGCGTCGAGACGCTGACCGCGCCCGAGCGGATGACGATCACCAACATGGGGACCGAACTCGGCGCGACGACGTCGATCTTCCCGACCGACGAGCAGACCGAGGACTACCTCCAGCGCGTCGGCCGCGGCGACGAGTACGTCGAGCTCCAGCCCGACGACGACGCCGAGTACGACGACGAGATCGTCGTCGACCTCTCCGACCTCGAGCCGCTGATCGCACAGCCCTCGATGCCGGACAAGGTCGTTCCCGTCAGCGAAGTCGAAGGCGAATCCGTCGAGCAGGTCATCGTCGGCTCCTGTACCAACGGCGGCTACGAGGACATCCTCCCCGTCGCCAAGATGCTCGAGGGCCGCGAAACCTCGATGGAGACCGAGACGATCGTCGCACCCGGCTCCAAGCAGGCCTCCGAGATGCTCGCCCGCGAGGGCTGGGTCGCGGAGATGATGGCCGCCGGCGTCAACTTCTCCGAGGCGACGTGCGGTGCCTGTATCGGCATCGGTCACGTCCCCTCCTCGGACTCCGTCTCGCTGCGGACGTTCAACCGCAACTTCGAGGGTCGCTCGGGCATCGAAGACGACAACGTCTACCTCTGTTCGCCGGAAGTCGCCGCCGCGGCGTCGCTCAAAGGCGAAATCGTCGATCCGCGCAACCTCGCCGACGAACTGGGCGACCTCGAGGCACCCGGCGTCGAGCTCCCCGACGAGTACGACGGCTCCAAGACGGACCTCATCAGCCCCGACGAGGCCGTCGACGACGAACTCATCAAGGGCCCGAACATCGGCGACGTCCCGCTCAAGGACCAACTCGATACCGATATCGAGGGTGAGGCGCTCCTCAAGATGGAGGACAACATTACGACCGACCACATCATCCCCGCGACGCAGGACATCCTGATGTACCGGTCGAACGTCCCCAAACTGAGCGAGTTCACCCTCAGCCGCGTCGACGACACCTTCGCACAGCGCGCACTGGACGCCGACGGTGGCTTCCTCGTCGCTGGCGAGAACTACGGGCAGGGCTCCTCGCGAGAACACGCCGCTCTCTGTCCGATGTACCTCGGTATCGAGGGCGTCCTCGCACAGAGCTTCGCCCGGATCCACCGCGCGAACCTCTTCAACTTCGGGATCGTCCCGCTGACGATCGACGAGGACACCTACGAGAACATCGACCAGGGCGACAACGTCGAGATCGTCGACGACGTCTACGACGCCGTCACCAGCGGACAGGAGGAGTTCACCGTCCGCATCAACGGCGAAGACGAGTACACGGCGACGCTGGACGCCTCCGAGCGCGAACGCGCAATTCTCGCCGCCGGTGGCAAGCTCGCCTGGACGAAAGAGCAGGCCGAAGGCGACAGCGGCGCTGCGCCCGCCGACGACTGATCGGCTCGAGCGACGACCCGGCTGCTGATTCCCGTTCCGTTTTCCGTTTTTTCGATCGTCGACGAGCGACGGCACAAGCCCGACCGCGGCGGAGGCCCGAACACCGTTACCGTCATGGCCGAGTGGCCGGTAGCACGACCGAATGGCCGACGGACACGAGAACGCTGGCTACCGACGACTGTTCGAGCCCGACGGGATGACGTTCGGCACCGGCTTCCCGCTGACGGGAGCCAACCGATCGACGCCGGCGATCGACGACGAGCTTCGGCTCGCGGCACACGCCGAATCGGTCGGTTTCGACGGCCTCTGGGCGCGTGACGTGCCGACTTACTGGCCGAAATTCGGCGACGCCGGTCAGACGTTCGACACCTGGCCGTGGCTCTCCCACGTCGCGGCTCACACCGACGAGGTCGCGCTCGGCACCTCGAGTATCGTCCTCACGCTCCGCCACCCGTTGCACGTCGCCAAATCGGCTGCGACCGTCGACCGGCTCTCGGACGGCCGACTCGTCCTCGGCGTCGCCTCCGGTGACCGCGACCCCGAGTACCCCGCGTTCGACGTCGATCCCGACGAGCGCGGCGCGCTCTTTCGCGAGTCCGTCGAGGTCCTCCGAACGGTCTGGCGCGAGGAGTTCCCGGCACTCGAGGGGCGGTGGGGATCGCTCGAGGGCGACCTCGACGTGGTTCCGAAGCCGACCGCTGGGACGATTCCGCTGCTGCCGACGGGTCACGCCCGCCAGTCCCGCGAGTGGATCGCCGAGCACGGCGACGGCTGGCTGTTCTATCACCTGCCCGAGCGCACGCTCGCGGACTACGTCGCCGACTGGCGCGCGGCCGCGGGCGACAAACCCTACGCGATGGCTGTCCGCGTCGAACTAGCCGACGACCCCAGCGCGGAGCCCGAGCCGCTCCACCTCGGCTATCGCGCTGGTCTCGAGTGGTTCCGGGAGTACTTCCGCGACCTCGAGGAGCTCGGCGTCGACCACGTCATCGTCGGGCTACAGAGCGACGATCCGGAGCAGGCCCTGTCGACGTTCGCCCACGAGATCATCGACCGACTGTAGCTGTTTTCACGTCCGAACCGGACGGTTTCGACGCGGATGCTGGTCCCGCCAGTGACGAACTCGAGCCGCTCCGTTACTTTTCAGGTCGGAACACCAACTGACAGCCGTAGTCGGGGCTGACGGGGGCGATTCGGTCACCGTCCGAGAGCCTGGTCGACGTCTGTGGGTCGGGGTGGGGAAGCGGCGCGTCGGCACGCTGTCGGCGTTTTCGCCCGTCTCGAGAGAGGAGGGGCTCCCAGCCGCCGTCCCTGCGGACGTAGGTGCCGTTGAGACTCCGGTCTCGCAGGTGCCAGGCCACCCCGTCGTGCTCGAGGACCGCGTGGTCCGGATCGAGGTACTGCTCGTCGTCGGGGAGGACGACGGTCGGCACCCGTCGATCCGGCGCCCAGCGGCCGATCGTCTCGCCGGGATGAACGCGGACGGCCTGTCCCGACGGCTCGTGGACGAGGCGGGCCGACCGCTCCGGCACCTCGAGAACCGGGACGAGGGCGTCGTACAGGCCGTCGGCGTCGCCGAACCGATCGCTGGGGTTCGTCGCGGTCGCTCGCCGGACGAGGTCGGTCAGGGCGGACGACGGGCTCGCGTCGTGCGATCGGGGATCGACGCCCGCTGCCGTCGCGTTCGGCGACCCCGTCTCCGTCGTCGCCGCGCCGGTCAGGAGGAACGAGAGAAACGCGCCGAGCGCGAAGACGTCGGACCGCGGCCCGATCGGTCCCCCGTCGGCCTCCGTCCGCGTCAGTTCGGGCGCTTTGAACGGGTCCCGACCGAAGCGCACGTCGGGGTCCGTCTCGGTCGATACCGCGGCGTTCAGATCGATCACCGCGGGCCGACCGGAACGGCGAACGAGCACGTTGCTCGGCTTCAGGTCGAGATGACAGACGCCGGTGCGGTGGAGGAACGCGAGCGCCCTGCAGACCGGACCGCCGATCTCGCGAACGGCCTCGAGGGAGGGGTCCTCGCCGTCGCGGTCGAAGAGACCGGCGACCGAGCCGCCGTCGATCAGTTCCGTGGCGATATACGCCGTCTCCCCACTGTCCGTTCCGTCGATGAAGTGAACGAGCGATCCGGGGACCGGCCCGCCTTCGAACCGGCGAAACCACTGTAGTTCCCCTCGAAAGTGTGCCCGGACCTGCTCTCGGTCGTGAGCACCGTCGGTTTCGCACTTGAGCGCGACCGGCAGATCCCGCTCGCAGTCGATCGCCCGCCAGACCGTCCCGAGCCCGCCCGAATCGAGTCGGTCCTCGAGTCGAAAGCGGCCGTCGATGACGGTCCCGGACCGCAGTTCGTCCGTCATGCCGGTGGGCTTCGGGACTACGTGCGGAACCCGCTGAAGGGCCTCCCGCCGGTCGGGTCGCTCCAGCGCGTCCGGTTCCGGGCGTGGTCGACCGACGAGAAGAAGCGAAACGTGATCGGGTTCTCCTTCCGTGGATCATCGAGCGTGAACGCCGTTCCGTCCCGCAGTCGCGACGTCTCCTCGAGCTCCCCGTCGGCGGCGGCGGTCGGGTCGAACCCGTGCTGGCGGTGCAGCTCCGCTCCCTCGCTCGAGAGGAGTACTGCCCACTCCCCGTCGGCCTCTTCGACGAACGTCCCGACGGCGCTGATGTCGCGAACGCGCCAGTCGCCGTCGTCGAACTCCAGCCGGGCGTGAGTGGATTCGACGGGGTCGTCGTCGTCGACGACGAGACCGATGTTCGGGTTCCGGTCGCGGTCGTCCGTCGTCCGACCGATGGTGACGCCGTCGACGATCTCGAAGATGGTTTCGTCGCCCGCGATCGTGACCGCCGCCGACGGCGGGTCGCCCTCGCCGGCCGAGACCACCTTCGCGGTGCCGCCCTCCGTCGGTGCGCCGTTCGATTCGTCCGGTCCCGAGTCGCCCGACGACGTAGACGATCCGCGTTCGGTGGCCCCCGAACCCGTGTCGCCGTCTTTCCGCTCCGACTCCGTCGTCGGATCGCTGTCGTCGCTCTCGGCCGGCTCGATGACCGTCTCGCGGTCGGTCAGCTCCCGGGAGTCGACCTCACCCCGGAACGGAGGTGCGTCCGGCGACGGCGTCGTGCCCGGATCCCGGGCGAGCGTGAGGGAAAGGTTGTCCTTGCCGCCGCGCTCGTTGGCGAACGAGACGAGCGTTTCGACGGCCTCGCGGAGGTCGTCGGCCTCGAGGACGATCTCCCGGATCTCGTCGTCCGTGACGAGCGATTCGCGGATCTCCTCGCGGACGGCGTCGACGTCCGTCGCCTGCTGGTAGTCCTGGCGCAGCGAGCGGTTGTCCGGGAACGCGTCGATCAGTCCGTCGCTGGTAAACAGGATGATGTCGTCGCGATAGATCTCCGTGGAGCCGAACTCGACGTCGACGCTCGGCTGGCCGTGTGCGGAGCCGCCGACGGCGTTCGTGATCGCCGTCGCGTCGGGGTGAATGCGCGCGTACACCTCGTCGTCGATCTCGCCGCGCTCGAGCAGGTCGTTCGTCACGGCATGGTCGCGCGTGAGCTGCCGTGTCTCCTCGTGGCGCTCGTTGATGACGTAGATCCGGCTGTCGCCGACCCAGCCGTAGTGGAGGTAGCCATCGATATAGACGCCGACGACGAGCGTCGTCGCCGGGCGGCCGCCGATGGTCTGGGCGAACTCCTGGACGTGACGCTGGGCGGCGTCGATGCCGTCCTGAATCGCGGCCCGAATCCGCTCCTCGGAGATAGCCTCGTCCGACCCGTCGGCCGCGTCGACCGTCGGCGGCGTCGGATCGTAGGAGTCGATGCCGAACTGCTCCGGACGATCCGTTCCCGGGCCGAGGAGTTCGTCCGTGAGCCGCTTCCTGACGACGGTCGTCGCCAGGAAGGCGGCGACGTCGCCGCAGGCCTCGCCGCCGACTCCGTCGCCGAGGACGAAGATCCCGACCGGCCGCTCGGTCTGTCGGTGGTGGTTCTCGAAGATCGCCGTCGCGATCGCGTCTTCGTTGATTCCGTCGCGTCGTTGCTTTCGCGCGCCGATATCGATAGTGCTCGCGTATTCCATTGTCATTCCACGGGTTGTTGATCGAACTGAAAGTAGAACCGTTCCGGATAGGAGGGACTGACCAGCGCGATGGTGTCCCCCGGCTCGAGGGCGCTCGCGGCCTCGAGGTCGTCGGGGACCGATTCGCCCCGCCGCCGTTGTCGCTCCTGTCCGGTCTCGGAGAGCAGGAGGTTCCACTCCCGCTCGTCGTGTTTGCTGATGTAGGTGCCGTTGAGGCTGGTGTCGATCACGCGCCAGTTGCCGGCCTCGTCCGTATCGAACCGGCAGTGGACGGCTGAGAGCGCCTTGTGTCGGTCGTCCGCGAGCATGATCGAGGGTCGCGGGCCGTCCGCCGTCTCCCTGCCGATGGTGTCGCCCGGACTGATCGTCCACTGGTCGTCGCGGCCGAGCCAGCGGACCGACGCCTGCGTCGGCATCGTCGCGTCGCGTTCCTCGAGCGACCGCTTGAGTACCGACGCGTTCGGGTAGCGGTCGACGGTGTCGTGACGGGTCGATCGCTCGATGATCTCGTCCATGTACGGCGCCGTCTCGATGCCGAAGTCCGACGGCGCGACGCCGTCGTCGTCCGGCACCCAGCCGACCTTGAGAAAGCAGAGGATCTTCCCGATCGAGTACACGTCGCTCCAGGGCCCCTGTCGCTGCTCCGACCCCTGATTCAGTTCCGGCGGTTTGAACTCGCCGGGGACGGTCGAGTCCGCGTTCGACTCCCCGGCCGCGGAACTCGAGGCCTCGCCCGTCGTAAACTCGGCGCCGCCACGTTCCGGGACGAAGCCCTTGGCCGTGGTGAAGTCGATGATCTTCGGCGTTCCGGCTCCGTCGATCATGACGTTGTCGGGCTTCAGGTCACGGTAGATGAGGTCGTGATCGTGGAGGAAGGATAGCGCGTCACAGATCCCGATGCCGATCTCGCGGACCTCGTCGTCGTCGGTGATCGGGTCGTCGTTCCGGACGACGGTCCCCAACTCCTCGCCCTCGATCGGCTCGACGACGAGGACCGGCATCCCGAACCCGTGTTCTTTCCCGTGGTACCCCATGATGTTCGGGTGTCCGCCCGCATCGCGGATGTCCTCCAGAACGTCCGTCTCTCGCTCGAAGTACTTGTCGACGAGGTCGTCCGGTGCGTTTCCGTTGTAATTGGGGTGTTTCAGTGCGACCGGGCGGCCCGTTTCGGCGTCGTCGGCTCCCCACACGACGCCGAACCCGCCTCGCCCGAGCTGTTCGCGGATCTCGTACCGGCCGGCGAGTTCGTCCCCGACTGTTGGTTCTGACATACTCATTGACAGTTATAGCTCTATAATCGTCCGCAGCGGGCCGTCAGCGATCAGTCGAATCGACCGGCGTCGTAGACGACCGTCGTGTCCTCCTGAATCTCGCGGACCTCTTCTTCGTCGCCCTCCTCGATCCGGGTCACGTTCTCCCTGAGCGCGTCCGTGATCTCCGTCTCGCCGGTGATGACCTCGGTCTCGTCGATCAGGTCCTTGACGTCGTCGAGGTCGTCGTCCTCGGCGTGGGCGATGCGCGTCCGGAGGTCGGTCTCGTGATAGGTGAGCGTAACGTCCTCGTTCTGCGTCGCCAGCTTCGACTCGTCGTCTGTGTACGTCACTGAGATATCGGTCGTCGCCGACGACGAACCGGCCTGCAACTCGACGTCCGCGATCGTCGCCGTCGTCTCGAGTTCGCCCGCCGGGGCGTCCATCGTCAGGACGAGCTGCTGTTTCTCGCGGTCGAGCAGGTCCGGAAGGCCGATGACCGCACGGTTGCCCGCGTACTCGACGTCGACTTCCTGCACCTGCGGGAGCCGACGGTAGACGTCGCCGACCTCGCAGCCCTCCTCGAGGTCGATCACTAACTCGGGGTTGTTCGCGACGACCGTCGACGCCTCCTGAACGACGTCCCCGAAGAAGGACCGAATGTCCGTCGGGTTCTCGACGTGGGCCCACTGGCCCTGGGAGTGTTCGCCCAGCGTCCGAATGATCCCCTTGTCGTAGTTCGACCCGATGCCGGCGGAGTAGATCGAGGTCCCGCCGTCGGCGGTCGCCTTCGCCAGCGGCTCGAAGTCCGGCTCCTCGAGTCGGATGTCGCGCCCGTCCGAGAGCAGCAGGATCCGCTTTGCGATCCCCTCGCCCTCGTCGAGGCCGCGGAGCGACTTTCGGGCCTCCTCGAGGCCCGCGTAGATGTCGGTTCCGCCGCGCGTCTCGATGTCGTCGAGTTTCGCTTCGGCCTCGCTTCGCTCGATGTCGCCCCACCGTGTCGCTTCCATGATGACGTCGACTTCGGTATCGAACGTGACGATGCTCAGGTAGTCCTGATCGTTCAGCAGGCCGAAGACGAGGTTCGTCGCGTCCCGGACCTGATCCATCTTCTTGTAGGACATCGAGCCGCTGCTGTCGATACAGAGCGCGATGTGTCGCTCGGCTGGCTCGTCGCGTTGCGTCTCGTCCGGCTCGATCGTCAGCTCGCAGCTAATTCCGCCACCGTTCTCCGGTACGTACGGCCGGTTGAGTTCGACTGAGAGGTCGGTCGTCATTGCGGTAACTGATCGTATGTCTCAGGATGATCTGATAACTTTTTCCCCAATATTTACTCAGACCTGACACGAATTCCGCTGGGAGCGACCTGGCGATAAAAACCAGCGTCTCGTCGTGCCCGACTGCTCGATTCGGACCGTCGCGTGCCGTCCGCTACGGACGACCGCGCTCCCGCCTCACAGCGAGACGTCGATCTCCGCGCGATCGGCGAGCGTCAGCGTGTCGCCGTCCTCGAGTTTCTCCTCGGAACCGTTCATGGCAGCGCCGTTGAGCGCCGTCCCGTTCGTACTGACGTCGGTCACGTAGACGCCGTCGTCCTCGACCGCGAACTCGAGGTGCTCGCTCGAGAGATAGCGCGCTTCCTCGCGGCCGCCACTGGCCGCGACCAGATCGGCGAGCCACTCCTCGTCACGCCGGCCGAACACGTCGCCGTCTTCGAACGTGTACGATTCGCCGTCGATCTCGAGGGTGACTTCGGTCGGCACGTCGTCCGCGTCGTCTTCGCCCGCATCGTTGTCGACCTCGACGTCGTCGACTTCGGCGTCCTCGTCGTCGGCGCCGCTCTCGTCTTCTTCCTCCGGCGCATCGTCGTCGGTCCCGCCGGCCTCGCGGATCGCGTCCAGATCCGTCCCGCAGTTCGGACAGAACGACTCGTCGTCGACCGCGTTCCCGCAGTCCGGACAGGCCTCGAGTTCCACCGGCTCGTCCTCGGCTTCGTCCTCGAGTTCCTCGCCGCAGTTCGGACAGAACGACGCCGACGCGTCGACCGTCGACTCACACGATTGGCACTCGACTGTCGCCGGTTCGTCGGCATCGTCTTCGTCGGCGTCCGCCTCGTCTTCTTCGTCTCCACTCGCGTCGTCTGCGTCGTCCGCTACGGCGTCAGCGTCGTCTTCGGCCGAGTCGCTCTCCGCCTCGTCCTCGGCGTCTTCGACGACGGGTTCGTCTTCCTCGTCCGCCTCGTCGTACTCCAGTTCGGCCGACTCGTCACCGTCGTCGGCTTCCTCGTCGGCGGTCTCCGGCTCGTCCTCGCCATCGGCTTCCTCGGCGCTACCGTCGTCGGCCGGCGCTTCGTAGTCCGGATGTGGCGTATCACAGTTCGGACAGAAGCCGCCGTTCGGCGACGGATCGAACGTCGTTTCACACGAGACGCAGCTGAATTCGGTTTGTTCTGCCATGGTATTCAGCGCACTTTCTCAGTCATAATAGAAAAAAGTATGCCAGAACTGGCGTATTCTTATTGGACCGCCGCGATCCGTTCAGTGGACGATTTCGGTCGAATCAGGGCCGATAGCTCAGTAGAGTGGTAGATTAGCCGCTCGGTAGTTACGCCCGTCGGTTCGTGAACGATCGCGTTGAGATAGACGGGACGCTCTGTCCCCACCGCAGTCCTCGTCAACAGTCTATCTTGAAACCAGTCGCCGTAACGAACACTACTTATTTACGTCAGACACAATATGTCTGGATACCATGCGCCTCCCGAACCGATCAGGTACCGACCACGCAACACTCGTTTTTCTGGAGCTGGTCGCGGTTCCCGTCGCGGTGCTGGCGACAGTTCTCACGCTGGTTCTCGCCGACGTCGGCGTCGCCGCCCTCCGGATCGCGACCGCGGCTGCGGGTGGCGGTGACGCGGTCATCGAACTCGGAACGGCCGTCCTCGCGTTCGGTACACTGCTGGTACTCGCCACCGCCGGCGGATTCCTCGTCGTCGGCTACCGTCGCTTCGTCGGCACCCGATTCGAGGACGTCAGTCCGTTGCCCCTGTTGCTCGTTCCGGTGATCGGTATCGTCACTCCGCTCGGGTACGCGGTCTGGAACACCGGCGCGCTACGGCTATCTTCTGGGCTCTTTCTCCTCGCCGCGATCATGACGCACGCGCTGGCGTACCGAACGATCGCGATCGACTCGCTTCGCGAGGACCGCGGCCCGGCGAGTCTCGTGGTCGGCTCCCTCACGGCGTTGCCCGCCGCCGTCGCGCTCGTCGCGTTCGCCAATGGAACGCTCGGTTCGGACCGCCCGGTCGGGCGGACGCTCGACGCGGTCGTAGCCGGCACGGAATCGCCGGTCGTCCGGACCGCCGTACTCGCCGTTCCGCTCCTCGTCACGGCACTCTACGGCATCGGGACGCTCTCCGATACGCAGGTACCGCGGGTACGTTCCGACTGGTCGATTCCCCGACCCCGGCTTTCGCGGTTCGATCACCTGTTTCGAAACCGATCGGAGCCGTCCGGTCACCAGCCCGCCGGCGCAGCGAGCGGGCGAACGTCGTCCGAGTCGGGCCGCTCGTCCGACGGTTCGACTCGGTCGGACCGCAATCGAACGTCGGGCGCGGTCATCCCGTCCAGCCCGGGAGCGGGGCCCGCTCGTCGCGGTCGCTCGAGCGACGACGATGGTAACGATGGCGCCGACTCACGGCCATCGAACGAACGCGCCGCGGCGTCGTCGACCGACGATCGAGCCGCGAGCAGTTCGGACGCATCCCGGGAGGACGACCAGTCTCCGAGCGAGGACCGCGACGACGCCGGCACGGACGGCGCGACACCCGGCGAGACCGTTAGCGCGGCCGCTGGCTCGAGTACCGGGGGCACCGGCTCCGACACACAGATTTTCACCGACGACTTCGATCAGTACGTCGCCGACGAATCGCCCGTCGACCGGTGTCCCGACTGCGAGAAAGAGATTCCGTCCGACGGAGTCTACAACTTCTGTCCGTTCTGCGGCGGCGAGCTTTGAGCGGTTACGATTCCCGGTCGACGAGCGATATAGCCGTCTCGTCATCGGCATCTTGTTGTACTACGGACCGCATTCTCGAGGTCGAATCCGATGACGCAGCCAACTGAAGGCGAGACGAGAACGTTCGAGCGAACGTTCACGGTCGAAGACGTACAGCGGTTTGCCGAACTCTCCGGCGACGATCAGCCTCGGCATACCGAGCCGGACGACGACGGGAACGTGATGGTACAGGGGTTGCTGACCGCGACGCTCCCGACGAAACTGGGGAGCGAAAACGAAGTGTTGGCCAGTACGATGGAGTTCAACTTCCATCAGCCGGTTTACACCGGCGAAACGATTACCTGCCGATCCACGTTCGACACGGTCGTCGAGCGAGACGACCGCTACGAATTCACGTCGGACGTCGTCTGCGAGAACGAAGACGGTGAGACCGTGCTGACTTCGACGACCGAGGGAATTATCTGGAAAGACGAGTAGCTCGGTGCCGCTCGAGCGCGGTTTCTCCCGGTCACTCGTCGCCTTCCGCACGCTCGCGAAGCCGGCGCTTCTGCTGCCGTTCGGTCACGTGATCGACGCCGTCGGCCAACTCGTCTCTGACGCTCGCCTCGAATTCGTCGACCTCCTCTAGGAACTCGTTCGAGAACTCCTCGACGAGTTCGAACGTCCACTGATCGCTGATCGCGCCCGCCGGGAGGTGATCGTCCCGGAGTTCGTCCGCCCACTCTTCGTGGTCGGCCTCTCGGAGCCGTTCCTCCGCGTCGCTCATCCGCCCCATCGCGTGGCCGAGTTCGTGATGGAACTCGAGCAGCGTGCCGTAGGCGCGGTGGACGTGTTCGATACTCAACTGTAGCTCGTGGAGCGCCTCTTGTTCGGCGTCGCTCAGCGAGAGGTCGTCCGGATCGACGTCCGCATCGGGGCCGGCGTTCGAGTCGATATCGGTCACGGGAGCGCTACCGCTTCTCGAGACAAAACCGTCCTCGTTGAACCTGCCGACCGGCCGTGTTTCGCGCGATGGCTCCGGTGAGCGATCAGACCGCGAGCCGCTCGCCCAGTTCCGGCGCGGTCGCGTCGTAGCCGTCATCACGCAACTCCGCCGCGAACGCCGGACAGCGGTCGCCGTGATTGACGAGTATCTGCGCGTCGTCGTAGGACTCGAGGAACGATTCGAGCCCGTCTCGATCCGCGTGCGCGGAGAAGTCGTACTGTTCGACCCGTGCGCTGACCGGCATCACCCGGCCGTCGATCTCGGCGCTCCCGGTCTCGAGCAGATCGCGGCCGGGCGTCCCCTCGACCTGGTAGCCGGTCATGGCGATCTTGTTCGTCGGGTGCGAGCGGATCGCGGGCACGTATGTCATCGCGGGCCCGCCGTGGAGCATCCCGCTGGTGGTCACGATCACGGTGTTCTGCTCGGCGATGCGCCGGCGCTGCCCGTCGCGGCCGTCGACGAAGCGGGCGTTACCCTTCGCTCGGCGCAACAGGTCGGGATCGCGCAGATAGTCGCGGTTCCCCGTCCGGAGGAAGAGCTCCGTGACGCGCTTGCCCATCCCGTCGACGTAGCACTCGAGGTCGTACTCCTCGCAGATGCACAGCACCTCCTGCGTGCGGCCGATCCCGAAGGCGGGGACGACGACGGTGCCGCCCTCCCAGATCGTGGTTCGCAGGCTCTCGGCGAACTCGCGTTCGATTTCCGGGCGCGGTGGTCGCGTCACGTCCGAGTAGGTACTCTCGCAGATGACGGCGTCGGCGTCGGGCCGCGCTGTCGTGCCGGCGAGCAGCCGCTGTTCCTCGGTGTGGAAGTCCCCGGTGTAGAGTAGTCGGGTGTCGCCATCGTCCACCAGCACGTGGGCGCTGCCGGGGACGTGACCGGCGTCGAAGAAGGTAATCTCGTAGCCGGCGGCGTCGAAGCGCTCGCGGTAGCCGTGAGCCACTGACACTTCCGCGACGCGAGCGAGTTCCGCCTCGGTGAACGGGCAGTCGTAGCTTCCGCCGTGGAGTTTCAGCGTGTCGCGGGCCAGCACCATCGTGAGGTCGTACGTCGGCTGCGTCCAGTGGATCGACGGCCGCGCGTCGCCCGAGAGGAGCGACGGGACGGAGCCGACGTGATCGAGGTGGCCGTGACTGACGACGACGGCCTCGGGGTCGACGTCACCGACGGGAAACGCCGGCGGATTCCCGGAATCCATGCCGAAATCGAGCAAGAGCGTCCCGTCGATACAGATCGCGCTCCGACCGATCTCGCCCGCCCCACCCAGAAACTCGACGTCCATGACGACCCGCTTGGGGCTCGGCCGGTTTGCTTCCGTTGGTTTCGGCCGAGCGCAATTCGAGCCGACTCGAGGCGCGGCGGGACTATCGGTCCCGGTACCGACGGCGGTCGGTGGCGGGCTCTCGAGCGGCCACCCGATCCGACCGTCTCCGACCGGGTCCCTCGTCGGCCCGGAGCACGCGCTCGAGTTCCCGTTCGAACTCCACGTCGTCGAGTTCGCCGGCGACGTACCGTGACCGGAGCCGCGCTTCGGCATCGGCGCGAGTCTCCGACCGAGGTGGGCCGTCCGTCTCGGTCTCAGCGCTCGAGTCGTGACGGAGCAGCGAGCCCAGACCGACGAGTGCCAGCGCGAACACGGCGAAGACGATGAGCGTCACGACCACCGAGAGGACGGCCGCGACGACGGACAGCGCGATCCCGACGATCGTCGCGACGACGCTCAGCGCGACGAGCGTCAGGACGAGGACGCCGACCGCTCGTAGCAGAACGGAACTGAGTCGACCCATAGGCGACGTTCGAGAGACGGGCACAAAAGCGTAGCGAGGGCCGCTAACGACCGTTCAGTCGTTCGTGACTGTCAGGATCCGGCGCAGGTTCGCGGTGCCATCGTCGCTCAGGTGCTGTTCGAACTCAGGTCCTCGGTCCCGGTCGTTCGGGCGGCCGTCCGCTCGGTCAGCCCGATGAGGTAGACGTCGAGCAGACAGACGAGCAAAATCGCGAGCGGCACGGCCACGTCGGTGTAGCTGACCGACTCGACCTGCAGGGCCGTCACGACGAACGGCTCGCCCGGCCTGAGCGCACCCGCCAGCGAGCGCGCGCTCAGAAACGCGATCGCGAGGCCGTAACAGCCGAACCAGATCCCGCCGCGTTTCCACCGACCGAGGTAACAGTGGCCGAGGCCGGCGACGAGCACCGACAGCAGGTAGGCCGGCCAGACCGGTCGCGACAGACGTCTCATCGGCTCCCCCTTCGTCGCGAACCCTATTCGTTGTTCTCCTTCGTATCGATCGGTCATTTCCGATAGACGTTGATCCCGAACCGGTCGTAACCGCCGTATGCGACCTCGAGCGAGCCGATCCACCAGTTCCACCGCTCCGGCGGGGTCCCGTCGGGGGCGTCCGACAGCTCGTCGATGACGAGATCGTTCGTCAGCGTCACCCCCGCGTCGTCCTCGTACCGGCCGGAATCCGCGAGGTCGACGGCCTGGCGCACGACGACGCGAGACTGGCCCGTCGTCCCGCCGAACTCGTCGCGCAGGCGAATCTCGAGGCGCCCGGGATCGATGAACACGCGTCGACGTACGAGGTCGACACACTTGACTGTTCGAGCGAACGGAACCCGAACCGGCGCAGATTCCACTGGCCGGGCGGACGGCTCGAGCACCGCGAGAGCCGTCCAACTCGGGGGAGGGCAGGCAGTCCCCCGATGCCCACCGCGAGTGAGCGCCGGAGGCGCGAGGGAGCGGGCCGACGACCGATGTGAGTGAAACGAACGGAGGGAGGAGTGCTTTTGATCGACCGTTTGCCGAGTGACGAGCCGCCGGAGGCGCTAACAGCGCCTCCGGCCGCTCAGAACGCAGCGCAAAAGGTCGGGGATATCGATGTTCTTTTGAGCGACGGCCGTCTTCCGTCGGGCATGGCAAGTTTCACTGTCGTTGTCGGCGACCCCGATTCCGGGTCGTCATACCAGCTCGAGGCGGAGGAGCAGGACGCGAACCGGTTCATCGGCAAGTCGATCGGCGAGGAAGTCGACGGCGATGCGGTCGGACTCGACGGCTACACGCTCGAGATCACCGGCGGCTCCGACGACGCCGGGCGCCCGCTCAACCGCGAGGTCGCCGGCTCGAGTCTGAAGGAAGTGCTCATGAAGGAGCGCCAGACCGGCTACAAGCCCTCGCGTGACGGCGAGCGCCGCCGGATCACGGTTCGGGGCCGCGAGGTGTCCGACGCCGTCGCACAGATCAACGCCTCGATCGTCGGTCGCGGCAGCACTGATGTCGACGAACTGCTCGGCGAGGGCGGCGACGGCGACGAGGAGTAAGCGACGCCGATCCATCCATTCGTTTTCCCATGGCTGACAGAATTGCGAGCGATCATCCCTCGGTGCAGACGGTTCGGTCGACGTGTACGGAGACGGCGACCGGCGTCAAACTCGAGGTACCGGCCGAGGACCGCGACGCGTTCACGACCGACGAGGTCGTCCGGGTCGTCGTCGGAGGCGAGGAACTGTTCGCGCGGGTCGAGCGGGCATTGACGGGCGACGAGCTCGCGGTGCCAGGCGTCTACGAGACGCCCGACCAGGCGCGAGATCCGAGCGGCGCGACCGATCGACTCCGCGAGTGGATCGACGAGGCCGACGTTCCGATGGGCGGTTCGGTCCTGATCGACGTCGTCGAGCCCGAATTCCTCTACGGGCTTCGCGCGCCCGGCGAGACGGCCTTCTACGATGCCCGCGAACCGCCGAGCGATAGTCTGAGCGAGATCGCGAAGGATCTCGAGGACTGAGCCCGATCCCGGGTGCTCGACGGACGGCGGCCGAGCGGTCGTCGGTTCGCGGTGGACAGCCCCCGCTCCGGGTTCCGTCGGTCGGTGACTACAGACAGCGCGATCGCTTCTCGAGTCGAAAACAAAACCGAAATGTGACCTCCCTCAGAGCCGCGGGAGGAAGGCGTACAGCAGCAGGCCGAAGGCGAGGTGCTGTACCATCGTTCGCTCGACGGTCGCACGGACGTACTCCTCGTCGGCGATCGAGTACTCCTTGGTGCGGACCTTGGCGTGCATCGAGAGCACGTCCTCTTCCTCTAAGTTGTGGAGGCTCGGGTAGACGGTACCCGGACTTAACTGAGCTCCGAAGAGGTGAGTCAGGTCCGAGAGCAGTTCCTTCCCGTGGGTCTCCTCGTGGAGCGCGATGAGCATCAGGAGGATTTCGTCTAAGTTTTCCTTGATGATGGCCTCGTTGAACTGAACCTCGTCGGTCGGGAGCGCACTGTTTACCTGCTCCATCAGTTCGTCGAGTTCGCGCTCGACGTCTCTGGTCGTCTCCTCGGTCGTTCCGAGCGAGATATCGTACGATTCCGACTGGTTGTCCGCAGTCGCCGCCCTCGACAGTTCGTCGAGCACGGATTCGGTATCGGGTGTGTCCTCACGCATTGACGATCACCTGGGGGGGTTCGTGACGCGGTCGGTCCGCGACTGACGGCCACGCACTGCCGTCGGCCGATCGAAGCCGATCTGCGCACGAGTACTCAGTGTCTGACACCGCTACATATTAAGAGACGGGTATATGAACAGTATCTAATACCTGTAAATAAATCGGTCGTGAATTACACAATAACGGTCTTGTCTGGAACTGGTACAGTATTCACTATCTCCAGCTCAGAAATAGATCTACATATGCGAAAAGCACTGTTTATTAGACAATTGTATAATCATAGGGGCTAAACAACATCATTGATAAGGGTTGTGGCCTCCTGCCGGATGAATGATCAGTGTGCCGACGGCCCATCGCGAATGACACTCACCATTTCGCTCGGCTCGTCGGCTGCGTCCTCGTCGTCGTCAATCCGCCGTTCGACCCGTCGTTCGGCCATGCGTGCGATCATGACGTGTTCCTCGAGGTCGTCACCGCGAATCTTGGCGATGTATTCGAGGCTCTGGGCGTGTGCGCCGAACAACGTCCCGCTGAGCGACTCGAGTGGATACTCGAGGGTGGTCGGCTCGTCGTAGCGTTTGTTGTGGATCTCGCCCAGTGAGAGGCCGCGCAGATACGACGTCATCTGTTCGCGGACGAGCGGGCTGATCCAGCCCAGATCCTCGTAGTACCGCAGGCAATTCAGCGCGCCGGTCGTTCCGAAAGTCTCGCCCAGAAAGCGCGCCCACTGGATGGTGGCGTCGGTTCGCCCGGCCGATCGTTCGAGCGTCTCGAGGTAGGGTTGTGAGTCTGACATGAGTGGCCGGCGTCGCCGGTCTACTGTTGTTTCAGTCACCCGGCACTCAAGTAGATTCACGTCATTACGAATCGTGAGTCGCGATCGGCAACGTGCGGCCAGCCCCCGGCGACGGATCCGAATCGGCCCCGCTTCAGACGCTGATGACCGCGTTGACCACGAACTGCGTGACGACCGCGATCACGGCCCCGAGCCACGTCATGAATACGAAGTGAACCAACCCGCTGATGATGTGGCCGCGATCGGTGATCCGAATCATGACCGCCGAGAGGGCAGCGTTGATGAGTATGGTCAGTAAGAGCAAGTACTCGATCGTCTGAATGTCGTACTGCTCGGTGCTGAGCAAGTTTCCGGCGACGTCGCTCTGTTCCTGAAGGTTCATTTCGCTGGTGATCCCCATCATGATCTCGACGACCTCGAGGCCGACGAAAAACGAGAAGACGGCCGCGGCGGTGATGCCGTAGAGGACGCCGATCAGCGTCATCGTCGCCTGCTCGCGTTTCTCGCGGACTTTCAGTACCTCGTTCTGGTTCTCGCTGATTACCTGGCCGAGTACCTGCGGGTCGCCCCCCATCTGGCGACCGACGACGTACATGTCGCCGAACTTCTGGATGAGGTAGGAGCCGGTTTCCGCGGCGAACAGCCGCCAGGACCGGACGTCGTCGATCCGCATGTTGAGCCGCTTGTAGAGCGCGTCGACGTTGTCGGTCAGCGCCCCGAAGTCCTTCCGCCGCAGGCTCTCTAGAACGCTGCCGGTCGACGTCTGTTTGACGCTCTCGACGGCTCCGAGCGCGCGAATGAAGCTCGGAAACTCCCCGTCGCGGACTTTCACCTTCTGTTCTTCCTGGCGCATCCGCCACCCGGGGAGCAACAGCGGCGTCACGGGGAGCGCGGCCATGATCGGCAGCGGGACGCGACTCGCGATTCCCGGAACGATCCCGAGGACGGCGAGCACCACGATGGCCGCGAGGACGAGGCTACAGCCGACGCCGATCGCGAGCGCCCGCGGGATCCGGGTCAACGGTCCGGTCCCCTCGGTCTCCTCGATGTACCAGACGGGATCGTACGGCGAGATGACGTGGATCGCGTAGACGAACCCCGCCTGGACGATCGAGAACATGACGATCGTCCCGGCGATCAGTAGCGTCGGACTGATCCCGATCAGGATCGGGAGGACGATCGCGAACACGAGGACGAACGCCACCGACAGCATCATCGACATGTAGAGCTCTTTCATCACGTCGAGTTTCGCCAGGTCCGCCTCGTACCGGGTGACGAACTGCTGGATGATCGTCCCCTGCTCGTCCATCAGGAACTCGCTGATCTGCTGGCCGCCGCCGACCGTGTACGCCAGCCGCTCTAAGAAGTCCGTCAGGAGCGGGCTCGTCGTCTGCTTGGCGCGCAGCCGACAGGCGTCGTCGAGGCTCTGGTTCCAGGTGTCGACCATCGCGACGAGGTGGCCCATCTCCTCGGCTAGGGCATCGTACTCGTCTTCCTCCGCGAGCGTGCGGAAAATCTCGACGCGGTTGATGTTCGTCATCGAGAGGACGGTGATGTGGGTCAGGAAGAGGTGAAAGCGCTGGCGGACCTGCTTGCGCTTGCGATCCTGGGCCAGTTTCGGGTAGATGACTGCGACCACCATCGCGAGCGCGCCCAGTAACACGACCGGGAGCGCGAGCATCAGCGAGAGTCCGAGGACGAGCGCCGCCACGCCAGTCCCGAGGAAGAAGACGAAGGCGGGGAAGATGACCAACAGGAGGTACCGTGACGCGGACATCTCCATGTTCGCGTACGCTCGATTGAGCGACTCGAGGACCGTTCGGGCGCTCATATCGGGCGCGGACTGGGACTGGTTGTCGGTCGCCATGGTCTAAGCGAACTGGTCGATGCCGCTGATCCGGATTGGCAGCCCCTCGAGGCCGTCGCGCTGGAAGTCGGCGATCGCCTTGTTGACCTCGTGGTAGCCCAGAATGTCGGCGTCGATGAGCTGGCGGATGATCTCCGCCCGTCGGTCGAGTTCGTCGTAGATCAGTCGGGTGTCCTCGTAGCCAAGCAGCGTCGCGATCTGCTCCTCGAGGACGTACGAATTGTTCCGACCGGTAAAGGAGACCTCGTCGTCGCGGGGGTCCCATTTGAACGCCTGTCGGGTGACGACGCCGCCCTCGTAGTCGGAGTAGCCCTCGATCTCCTGGACCGAGGTGACCCGCCGGAGGACGTCGTCGCCCTGCTTGACGCGGTTCTGGAACAGTGCGACGTCACAGTTGTCCATGAACGTCTCGGGGACGTTGATCGGGGCGCCGGTAAACCGCTGGATCATCGAGACGATGTCGCTGGCGTGGAACGTCAGCATGACCGGGTGACCGGTCTGGGCCGCCTGGAAGGCCATCTGTCCTTCCGCTCCGCGCACCTCACCCACGACGATGTAGTCGGGTCGCGAGCGCAGCGCGGCCGCGACCAGATCGAACATGTCTACGTCGGCCGACTCGTCGCCCGATCCCTCGCGAGTGAGCAACTGCTGCCAGGTGTCGTGGGGCGGAATGACCTCCGCCGTGTCCTCCGCGGTGTAGATCTTCGCGTCCCGCGGGATGAACGACAGCGCGGCGTTCAGCGTCGTCGTCTTCCCGGACGCCGTCTCGCCGACGACGAAGACGGTCTGTTCGTTCTCGAGGCAAAGCCAGAGGTAGGCCGCCAGTTCCGGGGAGATCGTCCCCCACTTCGTGATCTGGAAGACCGACAGCGGAATCTCCTCGCCTTGTCGGATGGTCAGCGAGGGCCCCTGGACGGAGACGTCGTCGGAGTAGATGATGTTGATACGCGAGCCGTCGGGCAGCGTCGCGTCGATCACCGGGTCGGAGTCGCTGACCGGGTGGTTCATCCGCTCGCCCATGTTCCGCAGCCACTGCTCGAACTCCTCGGGCGTGCCGAAGTCGACCGTCGCCGAGATCATGCCGTAGGTGCCGTGATCGAGGTAACACTGCTTCGGCCCGATGACGTGGATGTCCTCGTTGGCCGGGTCGACCATCACCGGCTCGAGCGGTCCGAGGCCAACGATGTCGCGCTGGAGCTGGTAGCGAAGTCGGTCGAACTGGTTCTTCGAGAGGGAGACCTTGCTGCCACCGAGGGACTTGAGCCGGCCGATCGACTGCCCGGTGATCCCCGACGTGATCTCGACGACCTCGTCCAGCAACTCGTCTAAGTGTTCTTCGAACTCTTCGTTGTCGCCCGGGGCCGGCCGCGTGACGCTCTTGTCCAGAATTCGCTGCCGAATTCGGTTGTACAGCGCCTTGTCCTCGTCCTCGAGGGTGGGCTCGACGCAGTAGTAGGTCGTGTCGATCCCGAGGTCGCCGTGGACGTGACAGTAGATCGGCGCTTCGGCCTCGTAGATGACGTTCGGCCGGTCTGACTCCCATTCGCCCGACGGCTCGCCGATGAGCTTCGGGTACTCGCCGTACTCCTCGTAGAACCAGTCGAGGTGTTCCCGGAGATGTGGGTACTCGGCGGCCAGTGCGTCCAGTTCGTTCTCGAGTCGTGCGGTGCCGAAGTCGGACATTTATGCCACCGTCCTGCTGACGATCGAGACCCCGCGGCCCTGCTGAACGCTGAAGCCGATGGAGTCGTCGACCGGATTCTTCATGTTCTGGAACCGCCGGACCAGAATCTTTCGTCTGATCTCCTGACCGACGGTGTTCGTTTCGATCTCGAAGTAGACGTCCGCCACGTTCCGTAGCGGGCGTAACGCGTCTTCCCTGACGCTCGTCGGATCGACCGTCAGGACGACGGCTTTGTCTCGCATGGTCATCTGCCGCAGGAACGTGACGAGCCGCTGAATGACGTGGTCCTCGTCGCCCTCCTCGATGACCGCCTCGTAGTTCGGGTCGTTCCGCAGGAGTGCCGAGAGAGTGTCGACGAAGACCACGTCCGCCTTCCAGAGCGTCTCCGCGCTCGCGAGTCGGGCCAGCAGCTGGCGTTCGCGTCCCTCGTTGTGCGTGTCGACGTTCGCGTGCAGGAACAGCAACTGTTCGCCCAGCAGGAGATCGACCACGTCGTAGGACAGCGAGTTCATCTGCTGGACGAACTCCCAGGACTCGAGTTCCGTCGAGACGTAGGTGACGTAGGCGTCCTCGGTCGCCATCCCGTAGGAGAGGCGCTGGGAGAGCGCGCTTTTGCCCGCGCCGTCCTGTCCCTCGATGAGGACGATGCTTCCCGCAGGGACGCCGCCCCCGATGGCGTTGTTCACGCGATCCCGCCCGCTCAGTCCGATGGAGTAGTAGTCGGTCATGGTGCGTAGAATTCGAACACCTCCTCCGCGCCGTTGACGGTCACGACGACCCGGTGTTCGGCCGGCGTCGCCAGCGACCGATCGATCTCGAGTTCGGCGACCGTCCCGTCCCGCCAGACCCCGCCGCCGTCTCGGACCGTCACGGTGAACTCGTCGTTCGAGACGTACGAGCCGTTGACCAGCACGTCGACGGCGGTCCCGTCCGCTGGCAGCGTCTCCTGACCGGTGTTTTTCACGAGAATCGTGATGTTCTCGGAGCCGCTGGCATTGTACACTGCGTCGCTCCCGGGGTCGCTGATGATCTCGATGTCGGTGTCGATCTTCTCCGTGACCTCGGCGCTGTGGGTGTCGACCGAGTTGCTGAGTTCGTTGACGTTGGTCACCAGCGTCCCGGCGACGCCGGCGGCGACGAGCATCGCGGCGATAAAGAGGATCAACGTCGAGACGGAGTCACCGGCCATCGGTCACACCCCCGTCACCGTTTCGGCGATCCCGTGTTCGGTCACGAGCTTTACTCTGTCCGGCCGCGACGTCGAGACCGTCACTGTCAGCGTCTCGCCGGGCTGCCAGAGCTCGCGGTCGGCGGTCCCATCGACGCTCGTCTCGTACGTCCCCTGGTAGACGCCGTCGATCAGCAGATCCGTCTCGGGGACCGAGAGCACCGTCGATCCGGTGTTGTTTACGTCCATTGTGAAGTCGTTGTTCCCGCTTTCGTTGTAGCCCCACGACGCGACCTCGATCGCGGTGTTTCGCATCGCGAGCGCCCGATCGTCGCGCTCGTCTATCGCCGCCCGGCGTTCTTCCTGTGCCGTCTGGAGGACGGGGACGGCGATCCCCGCCGCGACGAGTACCCCGATGAAGATGATCGCCGTCGCCCCGCTGGTACTGAATCCCACGTTCGATCACCGTCCTCCGTCGTCCCAGATCACGGCTACGCCCCCGACTCGACGTCCGGTTCGACCTCCCGTTTCGTCTCGTGGATCTCCTGAAGCTTCATGATGTACGTATAGCTATCGGCGTGATCCTCGGCGGTCAGCTCGTCCGGCGTCGCCCCCGGATCGACGTGAATATCGAGATCGAGACCGCTGAGTACCGCCTCGAGCTGTTCTCTGACCTCCTCGTCGATCCAGCCGATCTCCGCGTAGTAGGAGATCGCCCGCAGCGTCGCCGCCGGTCTGGCCGTCCGAACCAGTTCGGTCAACCACTCGAACACGATGATGTCCGTCGCGTACGTGTCCGCGAGCGTCTCGAGAGTGACGTCCGAGCCGTCGTCACCGTCGTTCGCGTCGCCCGACCCGCCCCCGCCGTTACTTGCGCTGGGGCCGTCGACGCTCTCGGTCGCCTGCACTTCGACGCGGGTGTCGTCGTCACCGTCGTCGGGTTCGCCAACGTCGTCCTCGTCGAACGTGATCCGCTCGCCGCCGGACCCACCGGACTGCGCGGCCGCCGCGTCCTCGATGACGCCCTTCAGATCGTCGAACGATACCGTCTCCTCGCTGCTCTGCTGACCGGACTCCTCGAGCCCGAGCCCCGCCTGCCTGCCGCCGTCGGCCGCCGGCTCGTCCTCGCCGAAGACGCCGAACCCCTTTCGCTCCTCGCCTTCGCCGGTGAACGGGTTCACGTCGTCGGTCAACATGTCGTAGACGCCGAGCAGCTGGCGGACCGTGTCGTTCATCTCCTCGACCTGATCCGCGACCTGCTGTTGGGAGTCCCGGACCGTGCCGAGCGTCGACTCCTTCTCCTCGAGCTCCTCGAGCCGGTAGTAGAGGTCGTCGAGGTCGTCCTCGTCGGCCGACTCCGATCCGCGTCCGAAGAGTCCGCCTCCGCCACCGCTGCCGCCGGAATCGTCCTCGGCGGCTCCCGCGTCGGCCGTCGTCTCGGCCGTGGCCGACGCAGTTTCGTCGCGCGCCTGTGCGTCGGCCGTCGCATCGCCGGCGGGCTCGTCGGGTCGCTGCTGCCGGCGCTGCTCGCGTTCGCGACCCCGGCGGCCGCCGCTGTCACTGAGGAAGTCTTCGATGAGGTCGCGCAGGGAATCGAGTCCGAAGTCCATCTTACCTCCGCGTGCACGTCAGTCGGCCCGTCGCCGATCGCCGGCAGCAGCGGTGGTGGCGGTCCCCATCGGACGATGCGGTCATGCTACTCCCCAGTAGCGAGGGCGGTCCTAAAGGTGTACGCTCGAGTTCGTCCGCCGAATCGGCCCGTGTTTCGAGTCGTGAGTCGAAGCTCGATACGCCGCCTGAAGTGATACTGAGCTTGATACTCTGACTATCCCTTGTGCCGGCCGGGGTACATCCCCAGAATCTGTGATGCCACACACCTCGTCACGCGCCGGCCTTCGACGGGACGCCACCGGTGTCCCGTCGCCACGCCCACGGAGGGAGCGACGGGCTCGGCCCGTCGAGCCGGCGGGGAGCGTCCGCGCGGACGCCTCGTGTCGCGACGCAGCTGGCACGATGCGGACGAGGGCGGCATACAGGGTGTACACATAATGTTCGAAGCAATAACAGACTACGATACCGACGATCGCGGGCAGGTCGGGATCGGGACGCTCATCGTGTTTATCGCGATGGTCCTGGTCGCGGCGATCGCAGCAGACGTACTGATCAACACGGCGGGTGTCCTGCAGAGCCAGGCGTCCGACACCGGCTCGGAGACACAAGAGGAAGTCGCGAATCAGATCGACGTGATTCACGCGGTTGGAAACGTTTCCAGCGCCGATCGAGTCGATCGACTTAACCTAACGATCAAGAAGTCGGCTGGATCGAACGCGATCGATCTCAATTCGACGACTATCCAGTATACGAGTGATGACAACGCCGTTACCCTCGTTCACGGGGGCAATAATGTCTCCAGTTTTGCCGGCGGCTCAGAGTTCGTCACTAACGGTGTTGACGGATATAACGACAACTCACTGACCGACACAGAGCAGCGAGTCGTCGTCACGATTGATACGGCAACGATTGAAGGAGGAAATGGCCTCCAGGGCGGGGCTGACGCGACCCTCAAACTCGTCGATCAGTCCGGCGCACAATACACGTACGGCGTGAAGGTTCCGAGCACCTTCGGCGATAAGAGTGTGGTCGAGGTCTAACGGCCTTCCATCCAAAATCACACACTGATGACCTCCGATCCCCTCGAGCACGACGACGGAATCCTCGCCCCTGACGAGCTGCGGTTAGAAGACGACCGCGTCGACGAACTGGGTGAGAACCGCTTTCTCGTTCGCTCCGAGGGATCCGGCTCGAAACGCGCGGCGAATTCGGCGGCCCTCGAGGCCGCGGACGCACCTCCAGCAGGCGACCGGCCCGCTGGAGGCGACCGCGGCGAGGGTGGCGATCACGCACGCACACACCACGCCGATCACGCACTCGCCGACGCACCCGAGCCCCACGGGGTCGACATCACACTGAAGACCGACGGGGAGATCGCACACCACCACGCGACGTCGCACGACGTTCGCGAGGTGTTCGTCGACCTCCTGACCTGGTACGCCGGCCAGCTCGACGACGATCTGTCGCCGAGCGAAGCGTTGCGAGTCATGCTGGCCGCGTCCGATCTCGAGGTCTGATCCCCTCGTCTCCTCACGCACGACAGGGAATCCAACGGAGTACACTTCTTTGACACTTGCTTTTCAGCGACAGCGCTGGCCAACCGACGATTTCGCGACACGGGAACGACCACAAATACAGTCCTTTTTCCACCTCGAGCGCCAATCCGCCGGTATGAGCAACCCACGCGAGGAGTTTCTGGCGGGCGAGCGACCCGAGGACGTCGCGCTGTTTCTGGCCGATTCGTACGTCTCAGACGACCGGTTAGAGAAATTCGGGGATCGCGTCGACGAGGGCATACTGATCGTCGTCGACGGCGAGAGCGGGCGGAGCGCGTTTCAGGCCGCGACCGGCACCGGCGCGATGGAGTTCGCCAAGTCGGCGATGAGCAACGAAGGGCACATCGACGACGAACTGACCGACGGTGAGTGTCCGGCGGCCGGCGACGGGGCGGACCACGCGGTGGAGTTCATCTTCGCGTTCGCCGAGGAACAGAACGAGGAGGTCGGCGGCATCTACGCCGACGGAGACGTCGTACACGCCTACGCTCAGTGTACGTGCGGGACGGCGTACTCGGATCGGTGGAACGCGAGCGAGTCGTAAGGGACGCGTCGACGGCTGTCGGTTCGCAGTCGGCGGCCACGAGACGGGCGGTCTGTCGGGTGTAAGCCGTAGCCTTTTGCGGTTCAGTAGCGTAGTCGGACGCGATGAGTTCGACCGAAACCCCGTACGAGACCGGCGGCGGGGTCGGTCTCTCGAGCCGAGACGCCCGCGTGATCGGCGGCGCCAGCGTCCTGATGGCGATCAACGTGGCGGTGATGTACGCCCTCGTCGCGACGCCGCTCGCGGCGGTCAACGACTACCTGTTCTCGGTGCCGATCATCGGCGCGGTCGTCTACGGCGCGGCGATCATGGCCGGCCAACTCGTCGCCGAACGGGGCGTCCGGGGCGGCGATACCGGCATCGCGTTCGTCGGGATGGTACTCTTGCAACTGGCGTTCGGAATCTTCGGCGCCGGCGTGCTTCGGTTCGCGCCTCGAGCGTCCCAGCCGACGATCCTCGTCGTGACGGCGCTCGTCGTCGCCGTGCTGACCGCCGCCATCGCCGCCTACGTCTACGCGCGATCGAAGACCTTCGAGCACTGGGGGTCGTACGCCAACTACGCCTTCATCGGCGGTCTCGTCGCGATTCTCGTCGGGACGTTCGTCCCGCCGGTGTTGCTCCTCGGCTTCGTGCTGATCTTTCTGGGGTTCCTGCTGCGGCTGGGCTGGGAGATCTGGAAGGTGCGCGATCAGCGGACCGCGTCGGTCGCCTTACAGACGATCGGCGTCTACATCGCCGTCGCCGGCGTCTTCGTTCACGTCCTGCAACTCGTGTTGCGGTACTTCGCGTCGCGAGGGTAATCGTGGGGTGGACTCGAGGGCGAATGAGAGCCGGGATCGTATGCTCCCACCGTGGCGACAGGGCTTCGCCACGCCCTCCCCAACCGATTCGTTCGGTCACGTTGTTCCCTCACTCATCCCTCGCACGATATCGTCTCGCGATTCACTGACGTTCATCGCTCGACAGCGCGCGCCACCGCACGCGGATGGCTGGTCTCAGTTGGTCGCTTCCGCGTCGTTCTCGCCGTCTTCGTCTGCTTCGTCGACGACGTCGCGGAACGCGTCGAGGATGACCCGCTTCGTCACGGCACCGCGGGTCGTCCAGTGGTTCGCGTAGTCGAGCATGTCGTCGTAGATGTCGGGTTTGCAGCCCGCGGCTTTCGGATGCCCGCCGCCGTTTACCTTCCCCGCGACCTCGTGGCAGCGGTCGAACTCGTCCGTGCCGCGTATGGAAGCCGAGCCGGCGGGTTTGACGATCACCGACGCGTCGGCTCCCTGCTCGCGCATCGCTTCGGCGACCTCGTTTTGCGAACAGCGGCCGTAGGTGATGCCCACCGTGTAGCCACCGATTTCGCGGAGTTCCGCGCGGCCGACCGCCTGCTCGATGAGCGCCTCCTTCTCGACGCGGCGCTCGGCGATGTACTCCTGGGCCCAGTCGGGCAGGTCGACGCCGTACTCGCGGACGACCTCGACGTACTCGGCGGGATCGGTCCAGTAGGCGTAGTCCGCCAGGTCGTCGCTGCGCGGGTCCTCGCGCAGCCAGAGGTCGTGATCCCGAGTCACGGCGGCAAGTTCCTCGTACAGCGGGTCGAAGTCGAACTCGAGCGAGCGGTAGACCACGTCGGCGGAACACTCCTCGTCGGAGTCGCCGATGACGAGGTCGACGCCGGCGTCGCGGACCGCCCGCGCCACGTCGTCGCCCCACTGGTGGTGGTCGTACCACGCGATCCGGTCGGCGGTCTCGAGCGCCGCGTCGAGTTCGTCCTCGACGTACTCGTACCGGTCGGGCGCGAGGTCGCAGACGAAGATATCGATCCCCTCGTCGCCGTACTCGGCGACGCGGGCCAGCGCGTCCTCCACGTCGTGGGGGCTGGCGGGGACGAGCGCGACGTCGTGCGGCGTCGGCTCGGGTTCCTCGAGCGGCTCCTCGGCCTCGCCGGCCGCGATGACGACGTTTTGCTCGTCCGCGTCGTCCGTCGCGTCGGCGACCGGCGCGGCTTCGTCGTCGCCGTCTTCGGCCCCGCTGTCGGGTTCGGGCACGTTCCGCACGTCGCCGTATGCCTCCCGGATGAGTGCCACGCAGGCCAGCCCGTCGGCGTCCGGGTCAGCGATGACGGCGACGTCGGCTCCCTCGAGTGCGGCTTCGGTCTGCTGGTCCTCCAGGTCCTCCTCGAGCGCGTCGGGCAGGAAGAACCCGGTTCCCGGCAGCACGGATTTGCGCGCGAGGGGGAGATCGCCGCTCTCGATGAGTTCGTCGTACATGCTCTCTGCTGCGTGACCGGCGGGGAAGTAACCGCCGGTATCGCGAGCAGAGGCCGCATCCTAGACACATCGGGCGAATGCCGCTGCGGTCCGACCGAGCGCGCTCAGGCGTCCGCAGCCGTCTCGGCCTCGTCGTCCCCGGTCGGATCGAGTTGCCGGACCGTCAGCACGGGGACCGGTGACGTTCGGACGATTCGCTCCGCGACGCTGCCGAGCAGGAGGCGGTTCTCGCCGTGGCGGCCGCGGGTCCCGGTCGCGATTACGTCGGCGTCGATCTCGCGGGCGTACTCGCAGACCTCGACCGCGGGGTGGCCCTCGCGAACCGCCGTCGTGACGTCTCGATCCGTGCGCTCCTCGACGGTGGCGAGCGCGGCGTCGGCGGTCGTCTCGAGGGCGGTCTCGAGTTCGTCCCGGAGCTGTTGGGGTGAGGCGTCGACTTCGCTGGCGTCGATCACCGAGAGCGCGTGAATCTCGGCGTCGAACCGGTCGGCAAGATCGAGCGCGACGTCGACGGCCCGTTTGACGCTGTCGGAGCCGTCGGTGGCGACCACGACCGTATCGAACATGGGCGCAGATTACTCCCGCGATCGCTTAAACACCGCCGTTCGAACTGCGACGGGCTCGACCGGGAGCGGACGACGGCTCGCGTCTCCGCGCGGCGGTGGGATGGCTTTTTTATCACGGGCCGTCCACTGCCGCGTATGGACGCCAGCGAGCCGTTTACGGTCGACACCGTTCTCGCGCCGGTCGACGGGAGCGACGAGTCAGCCACCGCCGTCGAGTACGCCGTCGCCGTCGCCGACCGCTACGACGCCGCCGTGCACGCGCTGTTCATCCTCGGACGCGGCGTCGTCTACGGGCTCGACGCTGGCACCGTCGACGAAACGGACGTGGCGGAGAACACCCAGGGATTCTTCGACGGCATCGGCGAGATCGCCGACGAGGCCGACGTTCCGCTCGTCACCTCCGTCGACGACGGCTTCTCGAAGACGCGGAAAACTCGCCATCCCGGCAACGTCGTCCTCGACACCGCCGACGCCATCGACGCCGACTTCATCGTCCTCCCGCGCGAGCCCGTCACCGGTACCGAGGCGGAGGTTCTCGAGCAGGCCGCCGAGTACGTCCTCTCCTACGCGAGCCAGCCCGTGCTATCGGTTTGAGGCGATCCCCGGCGGGCGAAGAGCGGCAGTAAAAACGGAGATCAGCGGTCGTCGCCCTCGTCGGCGTCGAGCAGGATCGCCATCTCCTGTTCGAAGCTCTCGGTCCCGGTCGACTCGAAGCCGACCCGCTTGTAGAGGGCGATCGCCGGGTTGTTCCATCGCTCGACGGTCAGCCAGACGTGGGTGATACCGACCTCGCTCGCGTGGCCCAGCAGGTTCTCGAGTAACACCGTCCCGATGCCGGCCCGCTGGTAGGCCTGCAGGACGAAGATGGCGAGTTCCCACTCGATGTCCCCGTTGTGTTCGATCTCGGACGGGTCGTCGGTGTCGGGAACCAGCATCGCGTGGGCGACCACGTCACCGTCGTGGCGGGCGACCACGTTGACGCTGTGGTCGCCGATCGCCTCGAGCCAGTTGCGGATGCGGGCCTCGCCGGTCGGCGGGATCCCCTGTGCCCGGTCGGTCGGATCGAACTCGGTGTACATTGCGACGACGTCGTCGAGCGATTCGTCGGTGAACTCGGCCGGTGCCTGGATCTCGATCGTTCGCCCCTCTCGGTCCTCGACAGTCGTCGGCGGCGAGGGGAACGGGCCGGACGGTTCGTCGGGATACTGACGCGAGCCCGCCATCGTTATCGCACCAGTTTGACCGTCGTCGGCGCGTTTAGCAGGACGAACTCGGTGATCGGACCGAGCTGGATCTTCCCCATCGGGCTCAGAGTGCCCCCGCCGATGACGAGCTGGTCGTACTCGCCTCGTTCGGCGTAGTTGACCAGGGCACTCCCCGGATCGCCCTCGAGCGTCTCGACGGTGACGTCGTCGAGCCCGGCCTCCTCGAGGTGGTCGACGGCCTCTTGGTACATCTCGTCTTGCGAGCGTTTCGATTCGGGTTTGTCGACGACGACGACGGTGAGCTCGTCACCGACCTCGCGCGTCCGCTCGATGGTCCGTCGCAGCGTCTTCACCGACTCGTCGCTGCCGCCGAGACCCAGCAACACGTTCATACCCCTGACTGTGTGCCGATGGACGAAAACGGTTGTGCCATTCGAGCGGGATGCGGGAGCGCGGCCCTCAGCGCCCGAGCGGGACCGCCCGCCGCTTCCGTGGAACGCCGTCACATACGTTGCGCGGGACGACGCTGTTAAGAACGTGTGGTGAATACGTTCACGGAATGAGTGACGCGGCGCTCGATGTCGTGGAGTTCCTGCTCACGACGAGCGTGTATTCGGACGACCGGACGCTAGACGAGAACGATCTCCCGCCGTCGTTCCGCCGGGTCTACTGGACCGGCGGCGTCGACGACGAGAGCGGGGGCGGGAACGGGGGCAACGACGGGAGCAACCGGAAACCCGCCGGAATCAGTCGCCCGCTGTCCGTCACGACCAGCACCGCGCGGGAGGCGACCGGCGTCGACCGACCGTGGGAGGCCGTCGCCGACCTGATGTTCACCGAGCGCGACGAGTTCTCCGGAACGATCACCCTCGCCCAGCAGGAGATGGCCGAGGAGTGGTTCGCCGAACGCGTCGACGACGAGCGCCTGCTCGAGAACCCGACGCTGGCGAAACACTTCGAGCGCCACGACGACTACGAGTTCGCCGCGACCCACGAGGAGGCCCGGGAACAGAACCGGCCGATCCAGGCCGATCGCGTCTGGATCGACGGCCTGCTGAACGAGTACTTCGACGAGGAGGAAGACGAGGAGATGCTCGACCTCGTCGAGGTCCGCGCCCCCGAAGAGGTCGACATGTCCCTCGACGATCTCGTGCTCACCGAGGATCAGCAGAACGAACTCGACAAGATCTCGAAGGCGATCGAACACCGGGACTACCTCGCCAACATCGGACTGCGCGAGATCGGAAAACTGCTGTTCGTCGGGCCACCGGGGACCGGGAAGACCTCGACCGCACAGGCGCTGGCCCAGGACATGGATCTGCCGTTCGTCGAGGTCAAACTCTCCATGATCACGAGCCAGTATCTCGGCGAGACGGCGAAAAACGTCGACAAGACGTTCGAGGTCGCGAAGCGGCTCTCGCCCTGCATTCTGTTCATCGACGAGTTCGACTTCGTCGCCAAGACCCGTCGCAGCGACGAACACGCCGCCCTGAAGCGAGCCGTCAACACCCTCCTCAAGAGCATCGACAACATCTCGCTCATCGAGGACGACGTCCTGCTCATCGGCGCGACCAACCACCCCGACCAGCTAGACGACGCCGCGTGGCGGCGCTTCGACGAGATCATCAACTTCCCCAAACCCGATCGCGGCATGCGAGCGGACATCCTCGGACTCATCACTCGAACGATGGATATCGACGAGTTCGATCCCCATCTCATCGCCGAGGTCACCGAGGGACTGACGGGCAGCGACCTCCGGATGGTGCTGCGCGAGGCGGTGCTCGAGGCGCTGACCGAGGACCGGACGACGCTCACCCAGGAGGACCTCATGAACGCCGTCGAGGAGTTCGAAGAACGAGACACGTTGAAGAACATGGACATGATGGGCGGCGACCACGACGCGCTCGTCGCCGGCGGTGACCTCAGCGACGCCGCCAGCGACGGTGGTGAGCCGAGCGGGCACTCGCACGACCACGACCACGACCACGATCACTGATTCTGTCGCTGGCACTCGAGGAACTGCGGTTCCGGAACGCCGGTCAGTCCTCGGGTGCGCTCGCCGCGTCCCCGCGTTCTCTACCGGCCTGGGTCGCGTGGCCGTACTTGAGCAGCCCGACGAACACCGTTCCACCGATGACGTTCCCGACCGTCGAGAGCAAGAGGAAGCGACTGACATCGGCGACGGAGACGCCCTGACCGGCGAAGAAGCCGAACAGCACTTCGACGGTGCCGGCGATCGAGTGTGGGAGGTGTCCGTATCCGATAACGAGCGCCACGAGCCAGACGGAGACGAGTGCACTGACGGTGCCCCGGGAGGCGCTCACGAGCCACGTGAGCAATCCCATCAGCCATCCCGCGAACACCGCGGCCAGCAGCGTCGCCCACCACGAAAACCGGAGTAGCGGACGTGCGAGTTCGCCGAACGCGGCCGCAGTGGTGACGTCGTACGCCGGCCCCAACAGGACGGCGAGCGCGGCGAACGCCGTTGCGCCGATAAGATTCGAACTGTAGATCAGCCCCCAGACTCGAGCGAGTTCCCCCCACGACGCTTTGCCGTCGAGGACGGGGATGATGGCCAGCGTCGTATGTTCGGTGAACAGGTCCGAGCGACCGATGACGACGAAGATGAACCCGACGGCGTAGGCGCTCGAGACGATGAGGTCGTGCACGACCGGAGAGAGGTCGCCCGTGGGCGTGGCCAGTAGCGCCGCCATCAGCAGCGGCCCGAAGCCGATGTCGAGGCCCGCCGAGAGGCCGGACAGAAAGATGCCGGCGTGGGGCCTGTTGAGTTCCAGGACACCTTTCTCTAGCTCCTGAGCGAGGACTTCCCGATAGGACTTTTCGCCTCGATTTGGGTCGGTTTCCGCGTTCGTGACCCGATCGTCGCCACCGTCGTTGCTCATAGTCGAGACACGGTCACGTCTCTGAGGGACGGCGGGCGGACACGAGAGCCCAACGTGTGCGAGTGCAGGCGTCAGGTAGCAACGTGTCGTGACCCTCTCCTCGAGTGCAGAACTGCCGGGCTCGCGGCGACCGCGCTGTATGCCGGCTATAGAATACTACGCGGCCGATAGCTCGTCATCGATGCCCCTGACGGGAGGAGTCCATCGTCAGCCGCGTTCGGCGAACAGCATACCCTTTATGCGACGGCCGTCTATCACGACGCATGAGCGATGGAGCGTCAGCGGGCGACGCCGCGGACGCGTTCGCCGAGCAGGCACGGACGGCCCACGGCGAGTCGATCCGACACCTCGTCGCGTTCGGCGCGGCCGTCCGGGGCGACGACCGCGGCGTCCACACCGAGGTCGAGGTACTGCTGGTCCTCGAAACCGACGAGCCGACGGTCGAGCAGGAACTCGAGCGCCTCGCCGAGACCGTCGGACTCGAGCACGGCGTGGTCGTCACCCTCCACGTGTTGCCGGCCGACCGGTTCGAGGCGAACGAGGAGCATCCGTTCGTTCGAACGGCGTTCGAGGAAGGACGAGCGTATGTGTAGGGCGACGGCCTTCGCGCCGTCGGGCCGGCGGCACACGGCGGGACGGAGCGAGGTGAACCGCCGATGCGGGTGACCCTGCTCGGCACCGGCGACACGACCGGGACGCCGACGGTCGGCTGCGACTGCGACACCTGTACCGCGGCCCGCGAGCGCGGCGTCGAGCGCACGCGCTTTTCGGTTCACGTCGAGAACGAGCGGACCGGCGAGTCGTTGCTGATCGATTTCAGCCCCGACTTCCGCTACCAGTTCCTCCGCGACGAGGTCCCCCTGCCCGACGCCGCCGTCATTACGCACATCCACTTCGACCACCTCGACGGATTGGGCAACGTCTTTCGTGTCTTCGACGACCTCGAGGTGTACGCGGCCGACGAAACGGACCCAGAGACGGGCAAGAGCGTCGCCGAAACGGTCCAGGACGACTATCATTACCTCGATGCCGTCACCGTCAGGCCGACGGCGCCCCTCGAGCCGGTGCGGATCTGCGGGCTCGACGTAACGCTGGTGCCGGTCGATCACCCACCGCTGGTCTGTTACGGACTCGCGGTCGAGGACCCCGAAACGGGCGCGAAGCTCTCGCTGTCGGGCGACACGAGCTACGGCCTGCCCGAGGAGTCCCGTGCGGTCCTCTCCGATCCCGACCTGTTGCTGGCCGACGGCATCGTCCCCGCCGACCTCTGTGAATACCACCCCCTCGGCGGCCGCCACGAGGACGCCGACGGCGTTCCCCGGACGTTCGGGACGAAACACATGACTCGAGAGGGGGCGCTCGCGCTGGCCGACGAACTGAACGCGGCGCAGACGCGGCTCGTTCACGTGGCTCACTACTATTCGGTCGACGAGGCGTTCGAAGAGCCGCTGGCGATCGACGGCGAAGAGTACGTTCTCTAACGCGGCCCCACGACTTCCAGGAACCGCTACGACTCGTCTCGAGCCACGTGTGACTCGCCGAGGGGCGCGCCGCGACCACCGGAATCGACTTCGCTCAGCCGAACCGATCCAGTCCCGTCTGCCGCCGCCGTTTCCCGTCGGGATTCGCCTGCCACGGCGTTCGCCGCTCGCGTTCGGCCTCGAGGTCGTCCCTATCTGCGGGAGCGGTAGCCGACTGGTGGCCCGGACACGAGGGACCGCACTCCGTCGCGGCGTCGACGACGCGCCCCTTCCAGTCGCAGCGAGGAAGCGTCGCGCCGCTCGAGTCGTCCGCGCGACAGGCCCCACAGCCGGGGAAGTCGTACGCTCGCCACCCCTTCCCGTAGGCCCGTTCGGCGAGCCGGCGACGGGCGCGGGCCTTCGCGTCGGCGTCGACGACGGCGATCTCGGTTCGACCGGGGTGGTACTCGAGGGGTTCGATCCCGGGTTCGTCGACCGGCAGCGCCGTCGGATCGCGGACCACCTCGATCTCGATTTCCGTCGCGTCTTCGTCGCGGTGGACCCGCCAGACGCCGATCTCCTCGGGGATGCGGTTCAGGTGAGCGCGCGTGACGTAGCTCTCGGTCGCGAGGATCGCCTCGTCGACGACGGCGAGGCTCGCGTCCGTTCGCAACTGGGCCTCGAGGTCGCCCGGCCGGCCGAGGTCGGGCTTGTTCTCGATCCCGACGATGCGGCCGTACCAGTCCGGGTAGCGGTCCACCTGACGGACGTAGTCGCGGCCCGCGTCCGCGTTCATCCCGTGATCGCGTTCGAAGAAGCCGATCTCGAGCGCCCGCTCGACGGCGCTGCGGGCGCGCTCGGGATGGCAGTCGAAGGCGTCTTTCCAGTAGCGCGCTCGGCCGGTGCCGACGGCGGATTCGATGGCTGCGTCGGGGATCGACTCGCTCGTGAGCGCGACGCGGTCGTCGAACTCGGGGCCGGGCTCGAGACAGACCACGTCGAGGATCCGGCCGCCGGGATCGGCGACGCTCGCGCCGAGCTGGCGGGCGACGATCCCCGCCCGGCGCGACTCGAGGCCCGCACAGAGCTCGAGTTCGAACGCGAATTCGGACACAGTAGCCGTGAGGGACGGCAGCGAGATAAGTCGTCGGGCACAACGAGTCGCCGGACGGCGGTTCCGGGACCGCGGTGTGCGACGGGGATAGCTCGCAACCTTTATCAAGCGCACAGCGGAACCTCTATCTAAGATTACTCTCGTCTTATGGCAGGAAATCGACAACCGGAGGTGAACATCGGGCTCGTCGGTCACGTCGACCACGGCAAGACGACGCTGGTGCAAGCCCTCAGCGGCTCGTGGACGGATCAGCACTCGGAAGAGATGAAACGCGGCATCTCGATCAGGCTCGGCTACGCCGACGCGACGTTCCGTTACTGCGAGGGACTCGAGGAACCCGACTGTTACACCGTCGAGGAGGAGTGTCCGGACGGCTCCGAAAGCGAGCCGCTCCGGACCGTCTCGTTCGTCGACGCCCCGGGTCACGAGACCCTGATGGCGACGATGCTCTCCGGCGCGTCCCTGATGGACGGCGCGGTGCTCGTGGTCAGCGCCAACGAGCCCGTTCCCCAGCCCCAGACCGAGGAGCACCTGATGGCGCTGGACATCATCGGCATCGACAACATCGTCATCGCCCAGAACAAGGTCGACCTCGTCGACGCCGACACCGCCCGGAACAACTACGACCAGATCAAAGAGTTCGTCTCCGGCACGGTCGCCGAAGACGCCCCCATCGTCCCCGTCTCCGCGGGCCAGGAGGTCAACCTCGACCTGCTCATCCAGGCCATCGAGGAGGAGATTCCGACCCCCGAGCGGGATCCCGAGGCCGACCCTCGGATGCACGTCGCCCGCAGTTTCGACATCAACAAACCCGGGACGACAGCGAAAGACCTCGCCGGCGGCGTCCTCGGCGGCAGTCTCGTCCGGGGCGAACTCGAGGTCGGCGACGAGATCGAGATCCGACCCGGCCGCGAGGTCGAGGAGGGCGGCCGGACCGAGTACGTCCCGATCGAGACGACGGTCCGATCGCTACAGGCCGGCGGCGAAACCGTCGACGCCGTCACGCCGGGCGGCCTCCTCGGCGTCGGCACCGGGCTCGACCCCTCGCTCACCAAGGGCGACGCGCTGGCCGGACGGATGGCCGGCCCGCCGGGCACGCTCCCGCCGACGTGGAACGAGTTCACGATGGAGGTCGACCTGCTCGAGCGGGTCGTCGGCGCGGAGAGCGGCGAGACGGTCGACGAGATCAGCACCGGCGAACCGCTGATGATGACCGTCGGCACCGCCACGACCGTCGGAGCCGTCACCAGCGCCCGAAGCGGCGAGTGCGAGGTCAACCTCAAACGACCCGTCGCCGCCGATCCGGGCACGAAGATCGCGATCAACCGCCGCATCGGCGCACGCTGGCGACTGATCGGGCTGGGAACGCTCACGGAATAGCATGACGACGCGGACGCGGGTCGCCCTCGATACGAGCGCGCTCATGATGCCCGTCGAACTCGACGTGCGGCTGTTCGACGAGCTCGAGCGGCTCTTGGACGACTACGAGCCCACGATTCCGCAGGCCGTCCTCGAGGAATTACGTCGCCTCTCCGAGAAGGGCGGCGAGGAGGGGACGGCCGCGAACGTCGGCCACGACCTGGCGACCGAACGCTGTCTCGCGGTCGACACGAAGGCATCGTACGCCGACGACGCGCTGGTCGAACTCGCCCGCGAGGGCGCGGTCGACTACGTCGTCACGAACGACCGCCCGCTGCGCGACCGGGTACTCGAGGCGAGTATACCGGTAATTGCATTACGCGGGAGAAACAAGTTAGCGATCACTCAACCATAGATGTACAAACGGGTCAGATTGAAGGATACAGTAGAAGTACCGCCGGAAGAGCTCGGCGACGTCTCGCCGGATCGAGTCAAGCGCCTGCTTCAGGACAAACTCGAGGGACGGATGGACGAAGAAGTCGGCAGCGTCGTCTCCGTCACCGAGGTTCACGACATCGGCGAGGGGACGGTGCTGCCCAACCGGCCGGGCGTCTACTACGAGGCCGAGTTCGACGCCGTCACCTTCGATCCGCAGATGCAGGAGGTCGTCGACGGCACCGTCGTCGAGGTCGTCGAGTTCGGGGCCTTCGTCGGCATCGGCCCCGTCGACGGACTGCTGCACGTCTCGCAGATCAGCGACGAGTACCTGGCATTCGACGGCGAGAACCAGCGCCTCGCCTCGAACGAGTCCGCCCGTTCGCTCGGCGTCGACGACGCCGTCCGGGCCCGCATCGTCACCAAGAGCATCGACGAGCGCAACCCTCGCGACTCCAAGATCGGGCTCACCGCGAAACAGCCCGGCCTCGGAAAACACGGCTGGCTCGAGGAAGAACGCGAGAAGCGCGAAGCGACCGCAGGTGAATAACCATGGCATCCGACCGTCTCGTCTGTCGCGAGTGTCACCGGGTCAACGAACCGGACAACGAGACCTGTGAGGCCTGCAACTCCTCGTCGCTGACCGAGGACTGGGCGGGCTACGTCATCATCGCCCACCCCGAAGAGAGTCAGATCGCGACGGAGATGCAGATCACCGAACCGGGCGCGTACGCCCTGAAGGTCCGCTGACACCGTGACTCGCGACGATCGCGATTCGGCGCCCGCCGACCGCGACGAGCGGCTGCTGGTTCTCCCGGACGACCTCCGCCACGAACTCAAAGAACCGCTGGGCCCCATCGAGACCGACGCCGACCGGCTCTTGGAGGCCGTCGACGGGCCGCTGATCGCCGTCGGCGACGTCGTCACCTACCACCTGCTGCAGGCTGGCCGCCAGCCCGAGGTGGCGCTGGTCGACGGCCGGACGAAACGCACTGCCGTCGACGAGGAGATCCGCGACGTGGTCACCGAGGGCGCGAGCATCGAAGTCAAAAATCCGCCCGCCGAACTCGGTGCCCCCGTCGTTCGAGCGCTCCAGCGTGCGCTCGCGACCGACGAGCCGACCACAATCTTGGTCGACGGCGAGGAGGATCTGGTCGCGCTACCCGCCATCGTCGCCGCGCCCGAGGGTGCGAGCGTCGTCTACGGCCAGCCCGACGAGGGAATGGTCCACGTGAAAGTCGCCGACGATCACCGCACGGAGATGCGCGACCTGCTCGAGCGATTCGAAGGCGACACCGAGCGGTTCTGGGCGTTGCTCGAGGGCTCGAGCGAAGACTGACCGTCGAGTCGTCGCGTTCGGAGCGGCGATCGCGTTCGTTCTCACGATACGTTTCGGCGCTACCGCCAGAGAGCGTTCGATACCGAATGCTTCGTCTGCGCTCTCGGCGCAACCGGCGGTTTTCCTCACCCCGTGCGGCGATCCTCGCCGAGTTTCACGGTCGGAAACCGTGATTCCCTTTTTATGGACGTTCCGGCTCGAGTCCGAATCGACATGGTACGCGACGTACTCGACAGGTGTATCGACGCGGTCACGAGCCACAACCGGATCGTGATCGTCGTCCTGTTGCTCATGACCGCCGGGATGGTCGTCGGGATGGGGAATCTCGACACGTCCAGTCAGGCGGGCGGCGGCGACGTCGGCGAGACGACGGCCGAACGGAAGGCGGCATACATCGACGAGCACTACGGCGACGGTAGCGATCGGCGGGAGAACGTCTCGGTCGCGGCCGTCTACGTCCGAGCCGAGGACGGCAACGTGCTCTCCAAGGCGGCGCTGCTCGAGTCGCTCGAGTACCAGCGAGCGGTGCTCGAGAACGAGTCGGTGTCGGCGGCACTCGCAGACGAGCGGGGTATCACCGGCGTCGCGAACGTGATCGCGACGCGGGCCGCGGGCGATCGAAACGCGACGCTCGAGGAACAGATCGCGGCCCTCGAGTCGACCGACGACGACGAGGTCGAGGCGCTCGTCGCGGAGACGCTGACCGAGGAGTCAGGCGCGCTCTCGCTGTTGCCGCGCAGCTACGACCCCGGAAGCGCGACGGCCGAGAGCCGTCGGACGGTCTTCCGCTTCGAGACGGACGGGACCGCCGAGTCGGCCGGGGTCCCGAGCGACGCACAACGGGCGCTCTACGAGGCGGCGACCGAGCGCGACGACCCGAACTACTTCACGCTCGGCGAGCACGCGGTGGGCGATCTCAACCGGCAGATGTACGACAACACGGTGACGCTCGTCCTGCCGGTCGCGCTGGCGCTCATTCTCGGTATCCTCGCTTTCACCTACCGCGACCTGATCGACGTCGTCGTCGGCATGATCGGCGTCGTCGTCTCGATCGTCTGGATGTTCGGCATCCTGGGCTGGCTGGGCGTCTCGGCGGGGATTACGATGATCATCGGGCCAGTGATGATCGCCGGCATCAGCATCGACTTCGGCTTCCACGTCTTCATGCGCTATCGGGAACAGCGCGGCAGCGACGAGGGGATCCGCCCGCCGATGTTCAGATCGGTCCGGTCGGTCGCCGTCGCACTCGTACTGGTCACGGTGACGACGGCGATCGGCTTCCTCTCCAACGTCGTCAACCCGGTGAACTCGATCCGGAACATGGCGATCGGGATCACGCTCGGCGTGATCTCGGCGTTCGTCATCTTCGTCACGCTCGTTCCCGCGCTGAAGATCAGTCTCGACGGGCTCTGCGAACGCGTCGGCCTCGAGCGTCGCAAGGAGCCGCTCGGCCACGGCCGCTATCTGCGGCGCGCACTCGGTGGGAGCGTTGGCCTCGCCAAGCGGGCCGCGCCCGTCGTCATCGTCGTCGCGCTCGTCGCGGGGACCGCCGGAGCGATGGCCTGGCCCGCACTGGACCAGGCGAGCTACCAGCAGCAGACCGAACCCGTCGACGACTGGAAGACGGAACTGCCGGGACCGATGGCGTGGGAGGAATCGGCGTTCATCGAGAACCGACTGTACGTTACCGAACAGTACCAGTCGAGTAGCGACGACACGGGCCGATCACAGCTACTGATCGAGGGCGACGTGACGGCCGACGCTGCCCTCGAGCAGGTCGACAGCGGGGTCGAACGAGCCCACGAGACGGGAGTGGCGTTCGACCGGCAGGGCACCGACTCGGTGGTGTCGCCGCTATCGGTCATGAAGGTCGCCGCCGCTGAAAACGAGTCGTTCGCCGCGACGCTCGAGGCGGCGGACGCGAACGACGACGGAATCCCGGACCGCGACATCGAATCGGTCTACGACCACCTCTTCGCGGTCGCGCCCGACGAGGCGAGTCAGGTGATCGAACGGACGGACGAGGGCGAGTATCGATCCCTTCGACTGCTCGTCACCGTCGATCGGAGCGAGACGGCCGACGAGCGCGCGGACGGGATGCAAGCGGCGGCCGCCGCGATCGAAGACGGCGACGCGGACCTGACCGCGACCGCGGCCGGTCCCGCGGCGGTCATGCAGGCCGAACTGTCGGAAGTGACGGAGGGAATCCTCTACGTGCTGCTCCTCGCGCTGGGCGTGATCGCAGTCAGCCTAGTCGGTATCTACCGACTGACCGAGGGCAGTGCGAGCCTCGGGGCCGTGACCGTCGTCCCCATCGTCCTGGTCGCCGGGCTCGTCATCGGGAGCATGTTCCTGCTGGACGTGCCCCTGACCCTGCTCACGGCGCTCCTGATGAGCCTGGTCGTCGGGCTGGGGATCGACTACAACATCCACGTCAGCGACCGCTTCGCGCAGGAACTCGAGCGCCGCGGGAGCGCCTACGAGGCGCTCGAGGCGGCCGTCGTCGGAACGGGCGGCGCGTTGCTCGGCAGCACGCTCACCTCAGCGGCGGCGTTCCTGGCGCTGCTGTTACATCCCCACCCGCAGATCGAGAGTCTCGGTCTCCTCGTCGTGCTCGCGCTCGTCACGTCGTTCCTCGTGAGCGTGCTCGTCCTCCCGAGCATGCTCGCGCTCTGGGCGCGGTACGCCGACGTGAGCCGCGTCGCGGGCGATGCGGAGCCGACACCGGCGACCACGGTCGACGACTGACGGCCGACGAGCGGCGTCGTCCCCGTCCTATTCGACGACCGTGTGCTCGAGTGTCCCGATCCCCTCGACCTCGAGTTCGACGGTGTCGCCGTCTTCCAGCCACTGGCCGAGCTCGAGGCCGCAGCCCTCGCCGACGGTGCCGCTGCCGATGACGTCGCCGGGGTGGAGCGTCTCGGACTGGGAGATGTGTTCGACGATCTCCGCGAAGGAGTGGTACATCTCGTCGACGGTGCCTTCGGACCAGACCTCGCCGTCGATCCGGGCGGTCATCGGAGCCGAGAGCACATCGATGTCATCGCGAGGGACGAAGTACGGGCCGAGTCCGTTCGCGAAGTCCTTTCCCTTCGCGGGGCCGAGCCGTCCCTCCATCTCCTGGCCCTGGATGTCGCGGGCGCTGAAGTCGTTGAACACGGTGTAGCCGGCGATGTACTCCTCGGCCTCCGCGGCCGAAATGTCGCGACCGCGCTTGCCGATCACGGCCGCGATCTCGAGTTCGTAGTCCATGATCTCGGAGTAGTCGGGCCACTGGATCGTTTCGCCGGGGGATACCACGCTGTCGGCGTTGCCCTTGTAGTAGACCGGCAGTTCGTACCAGACGTCCGCGATCTCGCCGTCCATGCTGTTCTGGACGTGCTCTTCGATAGCCATGCAGTCGCGCATCGAGTTCGGCCGCGGTAAGGGTGCGAGCAGCCGGTACTCGCCGGGACCGTACCGGAGCTTCGCGCCGCCGGGGCCGCGCTCGGCGTCCGTCTCGGCCGCGTACTCGAGGGCCTCTCTGGCGTCCGCGATGGCCCGGTCGCCGCGCTCCAAGAAGGCGATCATCTCCGGCGGTACGTGCGCGCGGGCGAGGTCGGCGGGCGCGGGTTCGCCCCCGGCAGCGAGGGCCGCGCCGTGGGCGGCGGTGAGATCCACGAGGGTCGCTTCGCCGGCCGGTGCGTCGTCCGACTCGGTCGACTCGTCCACGGCACCGATGCGTTCGACGGGACCGACGGGGGTGTCGACTTCGAAGGTCGCGAGTTTCATGCGGTCTCACCTCCCGTCTCGTCGTCGATAAAGGCGACCGGTCGCACCCAGCCGCCGCTCGCGTTCTCGATTGTAATGGGGAACGCGACGATCGGCACGTCGGTCTTCCGGGGGAGCGCGTCGAGGTTCGCCATCTTCTCGATCTGGCAGTACTCCACCTCGCGACCGGCGAAGTGGGCCGGCCAGAGCTCGTCCTCGTCGCCCGATTCGACGTAGCGCTCGCCCATCGCGGCGAAGGGCTTGTCGAAGCCGTAGGCGTCCGTCCCGATGACTGTCACGCCCTGCTCGACGAGGTACTTCGTCCCCTCGGCGCTCATTCCCGGGAACTCGGTCAGGTACTCGGGCTGGCCCCACAGCTCGTCGGCACCGGTCTGGATCAGAACGATCTCGCCGGGCGAGAGCTCGTGGTTCAGGTCGTCGAGGGCGTCCTCGAGGTCGGCCACGGAGATCTCCGCGCCGGCCTCCATCCACCGGAAGTCGAGGACGACCGCGCTCCCGCGACACCACTCGAGGGGAATCTCCTCGATCGTCTTCGCTGGCTCGCCGTCCACCTCGGGGCCGTAGTGCCAGGGCGCGTCCATGTGGGTGCCCGCGTGAGGGATCACCTCGAGGTCCTCCCAGGCCAGCCCCATGCCGTCAGGGAAGTCCTCTGCGTCGACATCGTACCCCTGCGCTCGCAGGTTTTCGGCGAGCCGCTCCGCGCCCGCTTCGTGGTCGAAGGCGTCTATCTTCGGCGGAGTAGGTTCGCTCGCGACACCGTCCTCGAGGCCGATGCTCAGGTCGATCAGCGTGGCATCGTCGGCTGTCAACAAATCGCGCATGGTGGCCACGTTTCGGGGAAGCTATGTAAGCGTGACTGCACCGGCCGTCCGCGACTTTGCGCAGTCTGGAGCGAACGTCGGGTAGGAGACTGATGATAGAAAACCGACATGTATTAGGCTCTGGTAGCCCGATCCGAACCCATGGACGAGCAGGGCGATTCGTGGGTCGCGCTCTTGACGACGGCCATGGCGCTTACCGTCGCCGGCGTCACGATACTCGATTCGGCGGTGTGGTACGTCCAGTACGCGGTGCTGGGACTGGCGCTTCTCCTGGCGATCCTCGCGGCGTCTCGAGCCGTCTCGAGGACCCCATCGAGCTGATCGCCGACGAATCGCGGCAGGTCAGGATCGACTGCTCTCTCGAGCACATCTCGAGAACTTATTTACTCCCCGGCGTGAACCCGACGGCTATGTACGATTTCGTCGTCGTCGGCGTCGGACCGCCGGGCGCACGCTTCGCTCGACGGGCCGCAGAAGAAGGCTACGACGTGCTCGCCCTCGAGAAGGGGACGATCGGCGAGCCGCTGGCCTGTTCGGGCCACGTCAGTACGGACATCTGGAACTTCACCGGCGAGGGCGCTCGCGACGACCTGTTCCAGAACGAGATCTACGGGGCGCGGTTTCACGTCGGCGGTCCGCGCAGCGACGCCTATCCGTTCTACAAACGGGAGGTCGCCTCGAACGTCATCGACCGCGTCGGTCTGGATCGCCACCTCGCGGAGCTGGCTCGCGAGGCCGGCGCGGACGTCCGCGAGGAGCACACGGTCACCGAGGTCACCGAACACCGCGACCGCGTCGAGATCGTCGCCAACGGTCCGGACGGGACCCTCGAGGTCGAAGCGAAGATGCTCGCCGGCTGCGACGGCCCGCGCTCGCGGGTGCGCGACCAGCTCGCGTTACCGCAGCCAGAGGAGTTGCTCCACGGCGTCCTCGCGTTTTCCGAGGAGGACGACCACCAGGACTTCGTCGACGTCCACCTCACGCCGCCGACGTTCTTCGCGTGGCGCATTCCCCGTGGCGAGGCAGGCGTCGAGTACGGGCTGGCGGCCCCACCTGGCGTGCAGGTCACCAAGCACTTCGAAGAGCTGATCGACGGGTACGAGATCGACGTCTCTCATCGCTGTTCGGGTGCGATCCCGATCGGTCCACCGGACCGCGTCACGACGCGCCGGGCCTTCCTCATCGGCGACGCAGCGGCCCAGACCAAACCCTTCACCGGCGGCGGCATTCTGTACGGCATGACCAGCGCCGATCACGCCGCCCGCGAGATCGATCCCGATCGACCGACAACGCTCGCGGCCTACGAGCGGGTCTGGCGCGACGACCTCGAGCGCGAACAGGAGATCGGCCACTGGCTTCGGCGTGCGTACTCGCTGCCGGAACCCGTCCAGCGGCTCGGGCTGGGCGCGCTGTCGGGCGAGATCGGCGTCCACATGGACCGGCCGACCTCGCTGGTCTCCCCGACCCATCTCAAGGCGATGCTTTCTCGCTTCCGAAGCTGAACGGCCGTCCCGCACCCGTGATACGGTTCCATTTCCGATACTAGCCCAGCGTGCCGGAGCCGACAGACCGAAGACCGCGGTACCGAAAGAACGGGCGATGAAGGTGCGGCAGTTGGCCGGCGTCTCGGTCCTCGTGGGCACACTCGAGCGTCTGGGGATCATCGACGCCGAGCGGTTCTGGCCGACGATGAAACTCGCGTGGCCGCGGATCGTCACGGGTTTCGCGATCATGTCCAAACAGACGGCCGACCTCGCGATGGTCGGGGTCGCCGTCGGCACCGCCGGCACCGCGGGGCTGGCATTCGCGCTCGGCTACTGGCAGATGGTGACGATGCTGGGCCTCGGCCTCGCGGGGGGGACCGTCACGCTCGTCTCGCAGAACTACGGCGGCGAGGCGACCGACCGCGCGTCGCTGGCCGTCGCACAGAGCGCCGTGCTCGCGATCGCGCTGTCGATCCCGGTCGTGGCCGCGTTTCTCGCCTACGCCGGGCCGCTGATCGACCTGCTCGGTGCCGACCCGGCCCCGCGTCGCTACGGGGAGATCTACCTCGTCTACGTTGCCCCGGCCGTGGTCTTCGAGCTGCTCAACCTCGTCGCCAGCCGCACGTACACGGGCGTCGGTGACACGTTCACGGAGATGATGGCTCGTGCCGGCGGGGCGGTCCTCAACATCGTCCTCAGCGGCGCGTTCATCTTCGGGCTCGGGATGGGCGTCGCCGGCGCGGCGATCGGGACGACGCTCGCGAGCGGCTTCGTGACCGTCGTCCTCGCGTGGGGGATGTTCGGCCGCTCGTACGGCCGGCTCGGGATGCAGCCGAGCCCCGTCCCGATAACCCGCTCGAATCCGCTGTTCGACGTCTCGATGATCCGCCAGTTGATCGAGATCTCGACGCCGGAGATCGGCCGTCGGCTCGCCCAGGGGCTGGTCGTCTTCCCGCTGCTGTGGATCGCCGCCACGTTCGGCCCGGTCGTCGTCACCGCTCTCGAGGTAGGCCGGCGCGTGCGCGGGCTGATCAACAGCGTCAACTGGGGGCTGTCGCTGGCCTCGAGTTCGTTGGTCGGTCAGCGGCTGGGCGCGGCCGAAGAGGCGGAGGCGGACGCCTACGGAGCGGCGATCGTTCGGCTCTCGACCCTGATCTACACGGGGGTGGCGGCCCTAGTCGTGGTGTTCGCGGAGCCGATCGCGGGGCTGTTCGTCTCCGACCCCGACGCGGTCGCGCAAGCCGCCGTCTTCGTCGTCGTCGGGGCGGTCAGTTCGGTCGGCTTCGGGATCGACGGGGCCGCGGCGGGGGCGCTTCTGGGCGCCGGCGACACCCGCTGGCCGTTCGTCGCCTCGCTGCTCGGTCGGTACGCGTTCGCCCTCCCGGCGGCCGCGCTCGGGCTGGTCACGCCGCTCGGCGTCGGCGGGCTCTATCTGGCGCTCTTTCTCGAGACGGCCGTGCCGGGCGGGATCAACTACTGGCTGTTCCGGTCCGGGCGGTGGAAAGCCGTGAGTCGGCGGTATCGGCCGTCGTCGGAGCCCGGGTGATCCCGACTCGTCGGTCCGAGGGCGCCCCTCTCGCTGCAAGCCTCGAGAGACGAGCGCGACTCACGGCCCGCTCGAGCGCTCGGCGATCCCCCCGTCGGCGTCGCTCCCCCGCTCCTGAGCGACGACGTACTGGACCTCGACGATCAGCGGTTCGTCGCCGTGGGGCCTGATCTCCTCGTAGAGCCGGTCGGCCAGCCCGGGTTCCGGTCCGGATTCCGGTCCGGAGACCGTGACAACGACCCGTTCGATCGATTGGAACGGGTACTCGCCGTCGAGTTCGACTGCGACGTCGCCGGTCTCGAGGTGATCGTACTGCGACTCCGCGAGCACCGCCTCGGTCTCCGCTTCGGCCGCCGACTCGAGCTCGGTCGTGTGGAAGTCGAGCAACGTGATGCCGGCCAGCGGCGCGGCGAGCACCAGCAGTCCGATTCCGAAGACGGCCGCGTAGACGTAGGTCGGCCGTCTGGTCGGTGACACCTCGAACAGCCCCTGCGGACGGTAGCCGGCGGTCCACAGCGTCGCCAGCGCGGCGAGGTTGATCGACAGGAGGTTGACGATCACGAGGGCGGCGGCACCGACCGCCGCACCGGACATCCCCCAGGCGACCGTGATCCCGACCGCGGCCGACGGCGGGATGAGCGCGGCGGCGATCATGACGCCGACGATGGCCTCCGAAAACCCCCGCGTGAGGCTCAGTATGCCGGCGATCCCGGCGCCGAGGGCGACCGCCAGCGAGAACAGGTTCGGTGAGACTCGCTCCTGAAGTTCGGTGGCGACGACGATGTCGACGCCCGCGGGCTCGAGGCCGGCCAGCCGCGCGAGCGTGGCGAGACCGATGGAGGCGACGACGACTATCGTTACGCCGACGAGTTGGTACCTGAAGCCGGTCGATTTGAGCCGATCGTCGCCGGTAACGATCCCGACGTTTGCCGCGAGGGCGGGCCCGAGCAGCGGCGCGATGACCATCGCGCCGATCACGACCGCCGGCGAGTCGGCGAGCAAGCCGGCAGTGGCGACGACGGCGCTGATGAGCAACATCACGGCGTAGATCGAAAACGGAGGCGTGAGCTCGTCTGCCTTCGTGCGCAACACCTGTCTCGAGGTACGCGATTCGATCTGACCGCCGCGACTGTACCGGTTTCGGAGCGTCGCGAACCGCTCCGAAACGACCGTTTCGGCGTTGATCACGACGATCCTCGCCTCCTCGCTGATCCCAGCCCCCTTCAGCCGATCGAGAAGCGGCTCGACGGCGCGTGTCGGAATCGGGAACCGAACGACGGCCGCGAACCCTCGACCGCTGGTCTCGTCGCTGAGAACGTAGTCGATCTCTTCGTCCTCGAGGATGTCGAGGACTGCCCGTCGCTTCCCCTCGGGCACCGTGATCTCTACATACCGCATACCTGGAGCACGACCGATCGCCGGAAAATCCAATGGGCGGCAGTGGACGGGTTTCGGTCAGTCGTCCGTCCCGACGATACCGCAGGCGATCGCCTCCGGTTCGACGAGGTCCTCGCCCTCGACGGCGTCGGGGTGCAACAGGAGGATCGTGTCGTCCGGCATCTCGTCCTCGACCCGAACCCGTCGGCCGAGTTCCTCCTCGAGTTCGTCGACGTCGTCGATGTCGAACTCGCGCTCGCAGAGCAGTTCGGCGTTGGCCCGCGAGAGGACGAACACCAGTTCGCCCGGCTCGAGGTGTTCGCTCTCCGCCGCCTCGAGCAGGGTCGCCAGGCCGTCGGCACTGACGGCCTCGAACGAGCGAATCGTCACGCGTTCGGTGTCGGACCCCGGCGCGTGCTGCGACTGGGTACGGATGCGAGCGGCCAGTTCTTCGAAGTCGGTCGCGGCGTCGAGACGAGAGGGCATAGCCGCATTCGGTGACCGCGGGGCTTGACAGTGGGGCCGGCCAGTTCCGGCATTCGAGCGGACCGGACGGTCCTGAATCGGATCGGTCGGTATCACCGATCCCGACAGTCAGTCTCACCGCAACAGCGGTTTTTACGCCCTGACGGTGTACAACGCCCGATGTCGACGATAGCCGATCTCCGGCTCCCGGCGGCGGACACGGCGTTGGCGATCGCCTTCGAACGCGCGCCGGCGGCCACGTTCGAACTCGAGTCCTCGGTATCGAAGACCCGGCCCTCGCTGTGGGCGGACGGTGTCGATCGCGAGACGGCCGACGCCGCCTTCGCCGCGGATCCGTCGGTCGAGGCCGCGGAACTCCTCGTCGAGACGGACTCGCGACTGCTGTACGACGTGACGTTCTCGGAGAGATCGGGCACGGACCGCCTCTGGGACGACCTGCTCGCCGACGGCGGCTCGCTGCTCGAGGCGCGGGCGACCGACGGCTGGTGGCAGGTGACAGTGCGCTACCGCGATCGAGACGCGCTCTGTGACGCTTACGATCAGTTGGTCGAGCGCGGCGTCAACGCCGATCTCCGGCGGGTGACCGACGTGACCGACGTCGACGACCACGAGACGCGGCTGACACCCGAACAGCAGGAGGCGCTCGAGGCCGCCCTCGAGTACGGCTACTTCGAGATTCCGCGCAGTATCTCGATGGAGGAGCTGGCAGCGGAACTGGGCATCTCTCATCAGGCGCTCTCCGAGCGGTTCCGCCGGGCGTACGAAACATTGGTCGACGCCGAACTCCAGCCCGCGGGTGAAGAATCGCGACTCGACTGACGACTGATCGGCCGCCGGGACGCCGCGCTGAGATGCCAACGTGGCACAATCGTTATCTGGGTGGCTTGCGTTCGGCCCCACATGGCTGATCTGCTTTCCGACGACGAGATCGAGGCGGAACTTCCAGACGAGTGGGCACGCGACGGCGACGAGATCGTCCGCGTCTACGAGTTCGACGACTACCTCCGCGGCGTCAACTTCGCCCAGATGGTCGGCGAGATCGCGGAAGCGCAGTTCCACCACCCCGAGATCGTCATCCGCTACTCCGAAGTCGAGGTCCGGCTAACCTCCCACGAGGAGGGCGGTATCACCGACGCCGACCTCGAGATGGCCGACCTGATCGAGTCCGAGCGCAACGCCTGATTCCCGACGGTCGAGATGGACGCCCGCTACGCCTTCCGCGTTCGGGTCCGCCTCGAGCCCGCCCGAGCGGACGTCACCCTCGAGCCGGGAAGCGCAGAGACATCGATCACGCTCTTTCGCGAGGCTGCGGAGCCGGGCACCGAGGGCTGGCTGTTCTTCCGGGACACGTTGTGGCGCGGCGAGGTGGCAGACGAGGACTACGCACGCCGACTCGCCGCGGAGTGGCTCGGCGTCCCCGAACGGACCGTCGAGGCCGTCGATTTCCGCGAACTACAGACCGACGAGGCGTACTTCGACGCGCTAAAAGCGGAAATCGCAACCGATCTCGAGGCGTTCAAGGCTGAGAACGTCTCGGAAGTCCTCTCGAAGTATCTGGGCTCGAGTATTCGCGTCACTGACTCGACCGGTTGAAGGGCCGTTCTTTCGGGTTCCCACCGACCACCAGGGCCGGATCGACGGTTCTCTCGAGTCCCATATGGCATTCGTGCACATGCCTCGACGTGTATTTATATACTCGTTCGTGGCCAACTCTGTCAATGGCTACGAGCAGACAACACCCCACAGTCCCGAACGAACTCGACTCACCACAGGCCAAACTCGTGTATCTCGCCCTTCGCGTCGGCGGCGAGACGGGAGCGACCGACCTCCAGCGGACGCTCGGGCTGTCCAAGCTCTCGCTCTTTGCCGTCCTCGAGTCGCTCGCCGCCAAGGACCTCGTTCGGCGAACGGGGGGTGGCTATGTCTGCCGATAATCCCGCCGTTCCGGCCGTCGAGACGGTTCTCAGGGACGACGTTCGGATCGAGTGTTACGTGCGTTCCGGCGTCCCCAGCGCGGTTTCCCAGCAAATCAGCACCGTCGTCGACCGCCTCCGGACGCTCGACGACCGCGATACCGTCGCCGACGTGCAGCTCGATCCGTGGCCGTCGCGACACGCGCTCACGGGTGAGTCGTCGCCGACCCGCGACGACCTCGTCGCCGAGTTCGAACGCTGGGCCGACCAGCGGGGCTACTCGCTCGAGCCGGCCTTCCGTCGACAGCAGGTCCCCACGTCGCCGCTCGGCCTCGGCGACGAGCAGGTCGAGCGGATCCGCGTCCCGTTGCTGGCACTGGCACTCTACGGGGACGACGAGCGACTCCGCGGCGTCGTCCCGTACACGGATCGCCCGCAGCCCGAGGAGGGCCGAACGTACACCGTCGAACAGTGGCTGACCGCGGCCGAAACGCAGGCCGTCGAGCTCTCCCTCGATACGTCGTCCGACGAGCCGACGGCGTTCCTGCGCGGACGGCAGTAGCGACGCCACGCGCCGAAACCCGGACCGAACCCGTTAGTCGACGTCGTCGTGCGTGAGCAGCGGCCGCGACCGCTCGCCGTCGGGCGCGTCGTAGGTGATGACCTCGAGCAGGTTCCCGTCCGGATCGAGGAAGTAGAACCCCTCGAACTCGTCCCAGTCGTACGGTCCCTGTTTCGGAAACTGTCCGTCTAATTCGTCCATCAGCGCCTCGTAGCGCTCGCGATCGGTGGCGAACGCCAGATGGGCCTTGTCGAGCGGGTGATCGAGCCCCCGTTCGCCCCAGTTCTCGGCGCGACCGGTTTCCGCCAGCGTGACGACCGTCTCACCGGCCCGGAACATCGCGTGCGCGCCCTGGAAGTCTTCGGGGGGTCTGACCAGTTCGAGTTCGAGCCTGTCGCGATAGAACTCGTAGCAGGGCTCGAGTTCGTCTACGTCGAGGTTGATGTGATCGACGGCGTCCATGTGCGGTGCTACCACGGGCAACCCCAAGAGGGTGTCCGAGGCGTAGCCGCCGGCTCCGCGCCAGCGGCTCGAGGCGGCCGACGACGGCGACCCCACGAGCGCGTCAGACCCGGTCGGCCCGCGAGCGCGACGGCGTCTGCCGCCAGTCGGGTTCCTCCCGCGGCGGCGCGAGGACGCCGATGCCGACCGCGTCCTCGCTCGTTCGGTTCTCCGCGCCGTGCCGTTCGTTACTGCGGAACATGTATGCGTCGCCGGCCTCGAGGGGGTACTCCTCGCCCTCGACGAGCGCGGTGAGTTCGCCCTCGATGACGAACCCGATCTGTTCGTTCGCGTGTTCGTGGACCGGTAGCGTCGCCCCCGATTCGATCCGCCAGTAGACCATTCCCGCTCGGTTTCCCGTCGGCAGGTCCGCGAGGTACACTCCGTCGGCGACCTCGTCGAACGCTGCGCGGGTCGTCGATAGCTGCTGCATGAGGACAGGCAACACTCCCCACGCCGGCACTGATAAACGTATCATGGAAACGTTTTAAGCCCCTCTTCGGTGTCGATTGTCCCATGTTAGCACACCAACCAGTGCGACTGTTCCACCTCCCGTTCTCGTTCATGCTGCCACAGAAGGTGGCGACGGAACGGGGCTACTTCCGCGAAGAGGGGCTCGCGATCGATCTGGTCGAGCGCGACCGGCGCGACGTCGAGGTGAAGTACATCCCCGCCGAGGAGACGCTGACCGACGACTACGACGTGGACCTCTATCCGATCTGCAAGTGGGAGAGCATCCGCCGGACGTGGGATATGGACGACGGGCGCATCGTCGCGAACGGCACGTTCGCGAACCTCCCCTATACCGTTTTTACTCGACCCGATTCCGACATCGAGACGCCGGCCGACCTCGCGAACGTCCCGGTCGGCGTCAACCTGCGGACCGGCCAGGAGTACACCGCGCGAAAGGCCCTGGAGGAACACGTTCCCGCCGACGCGGTCGACCTCGTCGGCTGCGGCATGCCGACCGATCGGCTCCAGGCGCTCCACGAGGGGCACGTCGACGCCGTAACGCTCATCGACCCTCACAGCACGCTGGCCGACCACCTCGGCTTCCGGCGACTCCTCGAGTACGACAACCACATGGGGATCGTCGGCAGCGACGCGGTCGACCGCGACCTCCTCGAGGCGTTCCTGCGCGCCTACGAGCGCGCTGTCGCCGACATCAACGCCGATCCGGACGCGTTCCGCGAGACGTATCTCGAACTGCTCGAGGCCGAGGAGTCGATCGCGCCGGACCTGTTCGACGAGGTCGACATCGACGCCGTCCGCGAGGAGATCACCGTCCCGCGCTACGAGGTGCCCGATCCCGTCGACCGCGACGAACTCGACGACCACCTCGCCTGGATGCAGGCCCGCGGACTGCTCGACGAGGACGCGGCGATCGACGACATCGTTGCGCCGCTCTGATCGACTCCCGACCAGCGACACACACCCAGCCACCAATGACCGACATCGACATCGATTCCCAACAGACTGCGATCGACGAGTACCACGGCGACCCTGGCGACCGGCCGGTACTGCGCGCGCGGTTCGAGCACAACGGTAGCCCGCGGTACATGCTGTACACCATCAAGCGCTTCGGCTACGATCACGATCACGGCTTCCACCTCGACCTGCAACTCGTCTCCGACGAACTCGAGTCGGGCCTCGAGACCGTCGAGGCGAAGCTCCAGGAGGGCGACGCCGACCTGATCGACATCGACTACATTTCGACGGCCCGCGAGCGCGCCGACGGTGCGCCGATCGTCGCCTTCCACCCCTACGGACAGACGGTCGGCGGCCTCGTCGTACCCGACGACTCGCCCATCGAGGGTCTCGCCGACCTCTCGGATCACCGCATCGGCGTCGTCAGGCGGCTCGACAAGAACTGGATCCTCGTCCGGGCGGCCTGCCGGGAGTTCCACGGCTTCGATCCCGACGAGACGGCGACGCCGGTCGAGGCGGGCTCGAAGGTCGAACTCACCCGGCTGCTCCGCGACGGCGAGGTCGACGCTGTCCTCCAGTTCTGGCAGATCATCCCGGAGATCGTCGAGACTGGCCCCTATCGCGAGGTGCTGCCGATGTCGCGGCTGGTCGATCGACTCGCCGACGACGGTAGCGACGCCGAGGATCGCCCCGTCCCCGTCTCGACGTTCCTGACGAGCGAGGGCTACCTGTCCGACCACCCCGATGCAGTCCGCGGGTTCCAGGGGGCCTATCGGGACGCCGTCGAGCGCCTGCAGCGCGACGACGACCTCTGGGACGAGATCGGCGACCGGCTCATGTACGAGGACGATCCGGCCGTCATCCGGGCCGTCCGCGATCGGTGGCGCGCGATGGTCGTCCCCGACTGGGACGCCTCGACCGTCGCGGGGATGGAGCGGCTGTTCGACCGCCTGAAGGCCGTCGCCGGCGCGGACGCGCTGGGCGTCGACGAACTGCCCGACGGGCTGTTCCGGACCGACCTCGAGGTGGAAGCATGACCGCGACCATCTCCTTCCAGCTCAACTGGGAGCCCAACGGCTTCCAGTCGCCGTACTTCCTCGCCCGTGAGGAGGGCTTTTACGAGGACGAGGGTCTCGAAATCGAGTTCGTCGAGGGTCACGGCTCGCCCTACGCCGCCGAACGCGCCGCCCGCGGCGACGCCGACGTCGCGCTGGCCGGTGCGAGTGCCGTTCTCGCGAAACAGAGCGAGGGGTTCGACCCGCTCGCGGTCGCGGCGGTGACCCAGAAGACGCCGGCCGCCGTCTACACGCTGCGGGACGTCTTCGGCGAGCAACTCTCCGAACCCGAACAGCTGGCGGGCCGGACCGTCGCGCCTTCCGCGACGAAGACGCGTATTCTGACGGCGCAGTTGCTCGAGAACGCGGGCATCCGCGACGAGGTCGATCTGCTGGACGTCGATCCGCACACCCACCACCGCGTCCAGCACAAGGTGATCGACGGGACGGTCGACGCGGCGGTCGGCGTCGTCACCAACGGGATCGAGATCGGCCGCGAACACGACCGCACACCTGACGAACTCCCGATCGGCGACTACCTCGACATCTACGGCATGACGCTCGTCACGAGCCCTGCGTTCGCAGACGAGCGCCCGGAAACGGTCCGCTCGTTCCTCCGGGCGACCGCCCGCGGGTGGGCCGCCGCGACGCGCGACCCGGACCGCGCGATCGACGTGCTCGTCGGCCGGAACGCCACGCTCGAGCGCAACCGGGGGATCGAGCAGCTGAAGTTCGAGACCGCCGCCCGCCGGCTCCAGTTCACGCCGTACGTAGACGATCACGGCTGGGGCGCACAGGACCCGGCCCGCTGGCACCGCCTCGGCGAGACCCTCTCGGAGACGGCGTTGCTCGAGGGGGAGATCGATCCCGACGCGGTCTGGACCGGCGAGTTTCGCCCCGACGACGAGCCGATCGTCGCCGAGTACGCGGATCGGGTTCGGCCGGCAGCCGACTGATCACGATCCGCCGAGCCGTCCGTGTGCCGTTCGGCCGTCGTACGGGCGATAGACATTTACTCGAGAACCACGTATTGCTGTCCCCGATGGCCACCGAGCCCGACTACGACTTCTGGCTGCTCGACCTCGACGGTACTCTCGTCGACGTCGAGTGGTCCTACACGCGGGAGGTGTTCGACCGGGTCGGCGACCGGCTCGGCCGCGAGTTCACCGACCGGGAGGCCGAGATCCTCTGGCACGGCCTGACTGGCTCCCGGGACCGCCAGCTCGAGGCGTGGGGTATCGACTCCGGGGCGTTCTGGACGGCCTTTCACGACGAGGAAGACCCGCTGGTCCGGGCCGAGCAGACCTACCTCCACGAGGACGCCGCGTTCGTCGCCGACCTCGAGGCACCGGTGGGACTGGTCACCCACTGTCAGGAGTTCCTCGCCGAACCGGTGTTAGACAACGTCGGGATCGGTGACTGGTTCGACGCCCAGCTTTGCTGTACCGAGGAGACCGGCTGGAAACCCGAGCCGGATCCCGTCGAGCGCGTCATGTCGGAACTCGGCGTCGGCCACAACGGCCACCGCGGCGTGCTCGCCGGCGACGGTGCCTGCGACGTCGGCGCGGCGTGGAACGCCGGACTCGACGCGATCCACGTGGAGCGTCTCGGCCACGAGCGCCGCGGCCAGTGCGTCCTCGGCGACTATCGCGTGCAGTCGTTCGACGAACTGTACTGACCGCGAACGGTCGGCTCCGTTGTCGAGGACGGCCGGCACTTTCAGGGAAGCATCCTTTTCGGTGGCCAGTGGCCACCCGTCATGGGGATCGACGATACGGATCAGGCGATTCTGTACCTGTTACAGGCGGAGACGCGAACGGACGCCACCCACGACGAGATCGCCGAGCGGATCGGCGTCTCCTCGAGCACCGTCAGCAACCGTCTCCAGCGGCTCCGAGACACCGGCGTTCTCGAGGCCTGTGAACCGGTCATAGACTACGAAGCGGCCGGCGCACCCCACCACCTCCTGTTCGTCTGTACCGCGCCGATCGCCGAGCGCGAGCAACTCTGTGAGCGCGCGATCCAGGTCTCCACTGTCGTCCATGCGCGCGAACTGTTGACCGGTACACGAAACGTTCACGTCGAAGTGGTGGGGAGGAACGCGAACGACGTCGAAACCGCTACCGAGGAACTGGACGCGATCGGTCTCGAGATCGACGCAGCGGAACTGCTCAGATCCGAGTACAGCCGTCCGTTCGACTATTTCGGGTCCGCCGTCGACAACGGATCGTCTCTCGAGTGATTTACTCCGTTCGACACCCTGTTCCCGCCCCTCACGTCGCTATTTCTTCACAGGATCAGTTACAGAAACGATGTTCGCTACTGGCGAGTTGCAACGATACATACCATTGTGTTTATGCATTTGATTGCCCTTATGCTGCCAATGGATCTCCGAGCATCAGACTCGTCTCTCGACCGGGAGTCGGTTTCGATTCGCGTCGTGGAAGCGGTCGCGAAACAGGAGGAAATCGATCCGCTCGAGGTGTCCCCGCCCTTGCACGATTCGATCGATCCGGCAGCGCTGGACGCGCTGTTCGAACCGACGCAGACCGGTGAGCGAACGTCTGGAACCGTGACCTTCCGGTTTCACGGATACCGAGTCCGAGTCGAGGGCGACGGTAGCATTTACCTCGAGGACGACCCCGACACCGAAAGGGATTCAGGAGTGTGGCCGATGACGGACTCACGATGAAGTACTGCCTCGACTGCGACTGGTGCGTGGATTCGACCGACCTGCCCTCCCAACGCGCCCGCTCTCGGGCGGCGATCGAGCATCACGTCGAAACGGGACACGCGATCGACTCGAGCGAGTCGCTGGTCCGCCCGACGACGCCCGACGTCGATGGGGAGGTCTTCGTCCGCGACCTCGTCCCCTCGAGTGACTGACCCTCTGCGTGCCCGTCGCCTGGATCGATCCGCTGGGGGCACGCCGGTTCGCTGGCCGAGCGGTGACGACCGCGGAAGCAACCGTTTTCAGCTGTAGTGTCGATCGAGATAGTCGGCGATCTCGTCGCTCTCGTAGACCGATTCCTCCCGATCGGTATCGACGAGAAACGGAATCGCGTCCTCTCCGCCGAGGTCGATCATCGCCTGTTTGGTCCACTCGTTGAGTACTTCGCCGTCACTTCCCGGTCGTCGTGGATTGTGGACGACGTACGAGACACCGAGGTCGGTCAGTTTCTCGCGAACCTGCTTGCTGTGCGGGCAGCCCTCGGCCTGGTACAACTCGAGCATTCGGATGTCTCGACCACATCGCCCGGTGTAAACGTTGACCAGGCGATCACCAGCGGCGGCGACTGGTAGGCGAGTCACCGTATTCACGCATTTTTACCATTATCTCGACAGGAAAGCTTATGCCGGGATGTTCGGCTTATCGAAGCATGGCACGCGATACGCCGGTACAGAACCGAACTGATGCGCCTGCGAACGACAACCAACTACCTAATCTCGTGACGATCGTCGGCCGCGGTGTCCCGTCGAACTTCGAAATCGCCGTCGACGGCGACCTCGAGATGCTCGCCGACGACCCCATGGCCGAAGGCACCGTCGTCGCTGGCGGCGTCGCCGAAGGTGCGATCGACGTCGGCGTCCAGCGCTTCCGCTTCTCCGGTCAGATGGCCAACGTCCGACTCGTCGACTGGAACGGCAACGAAGCGCCCGACTCCGCGAGCGTCCCGACGGTCCACGTCGAGTACGGCGCGCCGGGTCGATAAGTCGTCGCTCGAGCGACGACGCCGGGAGGGGTTTTCCGGTCGCAACGAACGATAGCGGCGCCGCTCTGTTACTGTGAGGTCGTGGCTCACGCGAACCACCCGAGAACGTAGCAAGAGGCCGACGGCTCAGTCGTCGTCGGTCGCGCCGATGCCGCTGTCGCCGTTCGAGACGGCTGCGATCGACGGCGGTGCGAGCGGGCCGTCGTCGGCGCCGAACTCGGGATCGAACAGCTGGAGCGCGGTGTGGATGGTGCTCCAGTCGTCTTCGGCCGCCGCCTCGCGCAGGCTCTTGGTCGGTGGCGCGAGCAACTGATTGACGAGCGAATCGGCCATCGCCTCGACGACCTCGCGCTGGTCGTCGGACACCTCGTCGCCGCCGAGTCGCGAGATTGCCGTCTCGACCTCCCGTTCCTTGATCCGTTCGGCGGACTCGTACATCGCGGCGATGGCCTCGTCGGCGCGGGCGCGTTTGTACTGCTCGGTGAGCAGGTCGAACTCGCGGTCGATCATCGCCTCGACCTCGCGGGCGGCGTCGGCGCGCTGCTCGCGGGTCTCGGCGGTGATCGACTCGAGGTCGTCCAGATCGAAGACCCGAACTGCGGGTAACGCACCGGTCGACGGCGCGACGTCGCGGGGCTGGCCGAGGTCGACGATTACCTGTCGGCTATTCGCGTCGCCGTCGCGTTCGAGATGGCGTGGCTCGAGGATCGGCTCTTCGCTGCCGGTCGCCGCGATGACCACGTCGGCGCGGGTCGCGACGGTCTCGAGCGCCTCGAGCGGCGCGGCCTGTGTATCGGTCTCGCCCTCGGTCTCGCCATCGACGTCGTCGACGATGTGGTCGGCGTGGGCGACGGTCCGGTTGGCGACGACGAGTTCGTCGACGCCATGAGACGCGAGGCTGCGGGCGGCGAGTTGCCCCATCTCGCCGGCTCCGACGACCAGTGCGGTCGCCCCCTCGAGGGGCTCCTCGAGTTCCTCGGCGGCGCGTCGCGTCGCGGCCGACCCCAGCGAGACGACGCCCTCGTTGATCGCCGTCTCGGTGCGGGCGCGCTCGCCGACGTGGATCGCCTTCGTCACGGCGGCCTCGAGCATCGAACCGATGCCACCGGCGTCGCGGGCGTCCTCGTAGGCGGTTCGAACTTGCCCGATGATCTGGTCCTCGCCGAGGATCACCGACTCGAGGCCGGCGGCGACCCGCAGCAGGTGGCGCAGGCTGTCGTCGTGGTCGGTCGTGACGACGGCCGCGTCGTCGATTCCGGCGAAGAATTCCTCGAGTGCGGCCCGGCCGACGGCGTGGTCCGAGCCGACGACGTAGGCCTCGACCCGGTTACACGTCGAGAGAACGTACGCTTCCTCGATGTCGGGAACGGTGAGGAGCTCCGTCACGGCGGCCGCCTGGCTCTCGGGGCTGGCGGCGGCGAGCTGGTCGACGCTACCGCTGTCGTGCGTCACTCGCGCTGCCGTGACGACCCCGGTCGAGATCACGGCCGATCACCTCCTGCAGACGGTCGTTCGCCCAGCACGTCCTCGATCACTTGGCGACAGTTGGAAGTACCCGTACGTAAAGCTGTCCAAAGATCCGGAGAATTGACGACGTCGGTGACGACCTGTCGGCGGCGGTCTGCCGGCACGTCGCGTGCTTTGAGTTCCTCGCGCAATCCTGCACAGACTCGGGCCATCTCGCCGGCCCCCTCGAGGGTCTCCTCGAGTTCCTGCCGGAGGTGCTTGCTCAGTGCGGGTGCCGTCCCGCCGGTCGCGATCGAGACGACGACGGGTTCCTCGCGCACGGTCGCGGGCACGACGACGCTGCCGGGCTCGCGCTCTCCCGATCGGTCGGCGCGGTTGACGAGGGTTCCCCGCTCGCGGGCCGCCTCGGCGACGGCCTCGTTGATCGCCGCGTCGTCGGTCGCCGCGACGACCAGCGCCGGCGTCGCCCGCTCGAGCCAGCCCGGGACGTCGTCAGGGCCGGGCGCAGCACGGATCAGCTCGGCGTCGCCGAACTCCCGATCGGTGAACGCCGGGCTGACGACGAGTACCCGCGCCTCGCGGGCGAACCGTCGGGCCTTTCGGGCACCGACGGGGCCGCCGCCGAAGACGAGTACCGTCGCGTTCGTGAAATCGTGCAAAAGCGGAATCATTGTGAGTTGTGTGGGTCAGCCGTTCACCGTTGCTCCGTTCTGGTATTGGCATCGGCTCGCTCCGCCATTCGAATACCGGTCTTCTTCAATATTTGCGTCGAGTGCAAGCTGTCCCAGTCGTCCGATGTTACGTCCCAGTACTCCTCCATCCGTTCCCGAACCTGTTCGATCCGCTGACGGCTCTCCGCCTCGCTGCGGCCGTGGGTCATCGCGAAGAAGTTGTACGGCCAGACTCCCTCGTGGCGCGGGCGCTGGTAGCAGTGGGTGACGAAGGGTAGCGCGGCGACCTCGGGGCCGACCTCCGGGACGACCTCGTCGGGCACGTTCCAGACCGTCATCCCGTTTTCCGTGTACCCGAGCGCGTAGTGGTTGGGAACGACGCCGATCCGTCGGATCTTCCCCTCGCGCTCGAACCGCTTGACGGTCTCGAGCACCCAGTCGACGTCCCGTTCGATCGCGTCGGCCACGTCGGCGTACGGCGTCTCCGTGAGCGGGACGCCGTCTTGCACCTCGAGGATTAGATCGCGCTCGGCCGGCGAGAGCGTCGACTCGTCGGTCGGCGTCACGTCGGGGCCGAGGTCGGTGCAGTCGATCCCGGCCGCCGCAACGTCACCGTCGCCGTCGAGCGGGCCGTCGACGTAGAACTTGGCCTCGACGCGGAACTCCCGCTGTTTCGGGAGATTGTACGTCTCCTGTCCCGTCTCGTCTTCGATCTCGGCGAGCACCTCCTCGACGCGGCCCTCGTCGGCGACGCTGACGACGAACCAGACGTTCAGGTGCGGGTGTTCGCGCTCGTAGTTGTGGGCCACCTCGCGGTGGTCGTTGACCGTCTCGACGACCTCGTCGAACCGCTCTTCGGGGGCGTGCATGGCGACCAGCGTCGCCGCGCCGCCGATCTCCTGGGCGTTGACGAGCGGGCCGAACCGGGAGAGGACGCCCCGCTCGTCGAGGTCGCGGATCGTCTCGAGCAACTCCGGAGCGTCGATGTCGACCCCGCTATCGCGCATGGCTGCGGCGGCGGGCTCGAAGGGCCGTTCCGCGACGGGAAAGCCGCCCTGAAAGGCGTTGACGACCGCCCGCTCGCGTTCCGTGAGGTCGACGTCCGTGGTCATAACTGATCGTCGGGACTGGGATCGTATAAGGGAACCGGGACGGTTCTCGGTACGGTCGGCTCAGCCTTCGACGCCCGTCACGTCGTAGCCGAGGTCGCGAACGTCCTCGAGGATCGCCTCGTGATCGGCCGTCGCCCGGTAGTAGATGACGATGTCGAAACTCCCCTCTCGGAGCAGTTGCTGACACTCCCAGACGAACTCCTCGTCCTCGAGGGTCAGTCCCTGATGCTGGTTCGAGGAGAAGTCGGTGTCGTCGTTGCCCGAGTAGACGTAGCAGTCTCTCGGGTCGTGGCCCGAGTGCTCGGCGATGATGTCACCGACGTCGATCGTCGCCTGCATCATCTTGACGTCTTCCTGCCCGTCGTAGTCGGTGTGGACGATCGCCCCGTTGAGGTCGATCTCACCCGGCTCGAGCAGTGCCTTGGTCCGCTGGTAGAGGTCGTCGTCGATCGCGTCTGCCATTGGACGGACGTTCACGGCCGGGACGGATAGCCGTCACGATTCCGACGAACCGGATGACGGGTCCGATAGAGGGGTTTCACCCGCGTTCGCTGGTCGATCGTCTCCCCCACATGGGTCGTTGCACTGACAAATCGTCATACAAAAGACACATAGTCGTCGGTGACCTTTCCCCGGGCAATGAAGCGGTGGCTCCGTCAGCGCGTCGACGCGGCCTACGAACGGCTGCTCTCCAGAGAGATCTCGGGTGCGCCGACCCACGTCGCGGTGATCCAGGACGGTAACCGACGGTACGCCCGCAAGCGGGGCGGCGACGCCCACGAGGGCCACCGTGCCGGTGCCGAAACGACCGAGCGCGTCCTCGAGTGGTGTCAGGACATCGGCGTCGAAGAGCTGACGCTGTACGCGTTCTCGACGGAGAACTTCGAGCGCCCGCCCGAGGAACGGGAGGCGCTGTTCGACCTCCTCGAGGAAAAGCTGCGGGAGTTCGCCGACGCGGACCGCGTCCACGACAACGAGGTCCGCATTCGAGCGCTCGGCGACGTCGACCGGCTCCCCGAGCGGGTGCGTGACGCCGTCGCCTACGCGGAGGAGCGAACGCAGGGATACGACCGATTCGTCCTCAACATCGCGCTGGCCTACGGCGGTCGCGCGGAGTTGCTCGAGGCCGTCCGCGGCGTCGCCGAAGGCGTCGCGGCCGGCGACCTCGACCCCGACGAGATCGACGTCGAGGACATCGAAGACCGACTGTACGATCGACCGGTGCGGGACGTCGACCTGATTATCCGGACCGGCGGCGACGAGCGCACCTCGAACTTCCTCCCGTGGCACGCCAACGGCAACGAGGCGGCCGTCTTCTTCTGTGCGCCCTACTGGCCGGAGTTCTCGAAGGCCGACTTCCTGCGGGGAATCCGAACGTACGAGCACCGCCAGGAATCCTGGCGACGGACCCGCGCCCGTCGGGCGCTCGCGTTGCTCGGCGCCGTCAGCGAGCCGGAGCTCGCCGAAGCCCGGTCGATCGTCGACCGCTTTCGTGACTCGCTGCCATCGGCCGAGCAACCCGACGCCAGCGAACTCGAGGCCGGGGACTCGAGCAGCCGGATCGCCGACTGACCTGCGTCACGTCTCGATCGCGAACCGATCCGTTTCACCATAAGAACTATACCTACCATTCGAACAACAGTAACTGCGATGTCACCCCCCGATACCGCGCCCATCGTCGACGTCGAGCGGTTCGTTCGACTCACGGATGTCCCGGTCGACGAGGCGTACGCGCTCCTCGCGAACCCCCGGACGCGCCGCTCCCTCCACGTCCTCTCGACGTGTGAACCGCCGCTCTCGGTCGACAGGCTGATCCGGATCGTCGGCCACCGGGACGACGCCGACCAGCACGCCGTCCGCGTCTCGATCGTCCACACCGTTCTGCCGAAACTCGAGGCTCACGACGTGCTCGAGTACGACCGCGACGCCGGGATCGTTCGGCTCGAGCGGCCGGTCGTCGCCGTCGACGACTCGGTTCCGGCGCTCGAAGCCGCCGAGTAACCGGGCGCGAACGGATCACCCACGTAGCGGGAGACTACCGGCCGAACCGTCGCGACCGGTTACAGTACTCTCGGACCGCCCGCAGGAAGTCCCGCTTGCGGAAGTCCCGCCAGTTGATGTCGGTGAAGTACAGCTCCGAATAGACCGACTGCCAGATCATGAAATCCGAGAGGCGCTCCGCGCCGGTTTTGATGACCAGATCCGGCTCCGAGGGGAAGACGAGGTGCCCCTCGACCTGTTCGTCGTCGATCTCGTCGGGAGCGAGCTCGCCCGCTTCGACGCGCTCGGCGAGCGTCTTGACCGCGCTCGTGAACTCGTGTTTGCCGCCGAGACCGATGCCGATCTGTATCGGCGCGTCGGCACGCGCTCTGTCCTCCGGCCCGCGGACGGCGACGTCACGCGGTGCCTCGATCGTCTCGAGTTCCCGCCGCAGGGCCGGTACGGCCGCCGCGTCGAGGACGCTCACGTAGACGGTGATCCGCGAGGCGTACTCGACGGCCCACTCGAAGAAATCCGTGAGCGTGTCGTAAGCACCCCGCTCTAACAGGTCGCGTTCGGTGATCACGAGCGCGACGTGGTCAGGCGGGTCGGCCTCGTGGCGACGGATCCGGAGGGCGAGATACCGTTCGTACAGTCCCACGGCGATGACTTTCATCGCCGGTATGATACCGGTTACGGGTCGCGACGGCCCGATGCGGGAGCTGAGACGCTCCCTGACCGGGCCGCTAAGGGCGGTGAAAGCCGACTCGAGGCGGGTTCACGAACCTTGAAGTAACCGCCACAGAAAGGGACCGATATCGTGACAGCACCCGTTCGGCGAGCCGGCGTGTTCGCGGCCCTCTGTACGCTCTCGCTCGCCGTTCCCCTCTTCGATCCGCGGGTGGGTGCGGCCGTCGCCGCCGTCGTCTTGCTCGGGGCGTACGTCATCACCGACGGGCCGCTGTTCGACTTGCTCGCCTATCCGGGCGACTACGAGGACTCTCGACTCTACGGGCTCATCACCTTCGTTCTCGCGGGCGTCGCGCTCGGACTCATGGCGACCGCCGCATCGATGCCGGTCGCCGTCTTCGTCGGGACGATCCTGCTCGTCGGCTACGGCAACTTCGGCGAGCAACTCGTCAAGCTACGGACCGACCGAGACGTCGTTTGCGTGATCGGCTTCTCGCTCGCGGCGACCGCGGCAGCGATCGTCGGCCAGATCGTTACGCACTCGCTCGTCGCCGGCACAGTCGCGTCGGCGCTCCCGATCGTCGTCTTTCTGGCCGCCAGCGGCGCGTTTCTCGCCGCGCTGTTACGCGACGTACTGTTGCGCTCCGACGATCCGATCGTCGTCCTTTCGGTCGGGCTCTTGCTGTGGCTGCTCGCGGAGCTCGAACCGACCATCGGGACGGCCGACATCGCGATCGCGCTCGCGGTCACCGTCGCGCTCGGCTACGCCTCCTACGCCCTCGAGACGGCATCGATCGCGGGGATGCTCACCGGCGTCTTGCTCTCGTTGCTGACGATCGTTCTCGGCGGCTACGGCTGGTTCGCCGTTCTCATCTCCTTTTTCGCCATCGGTGGCCTCTCGACGAAGTTCCGCTACGAGCGAAAGGCCGAACTCGGCGTTGCCGAGGACAACAACGGCGCTCGAGGAAGCGGGAACGTGCTGGGTAACGCCGCCGTCGCGCTCGTCGCGGTACTGGGCTACGCAGCCAGCGACGCCGGGTTCATCCCGCGAGATCCCGATCTGTTCCTCTTTGCCTTCACGGGGTCGATCGCGACCGCGATGAGCGACACCCTCTCGAGCGAGATCGGCAGCGTCTTCGAGACGCCGCGGCTGATCACCACTCTCGAGCCGGTCGATCCCGGCACCGACGGGGGCGTCACCTGGCAGGGCGAACTCGCCGGAATTGTCGGTGCGACGGCCGTCGCCGCCATTGCCTTCGGGCTCTTTCCCGAGATCGGCGTCGTCGGTGCGGCGATCATCGTCGCCGCCGGAATCGTCGGCATGACCGTCGACAGCCTCCTCGGGGCGACTCTCGAGGGCTCGATGCTGGGCAATCAGGGCGTGAACTTCCTCGCGACGCTGTCCGGTGCGATCGTCTGTTCGCTGCTCGTGCTGTCGACTACCGGTCTCGTCTGAACGGACACAACTGACGGCGTGGTCGACGATTCTGGGACGACCGCGTAGCCGAACGGACTCCGCTCAGTCGTCCGAGGTCGGAAACGAACCGCTCGAAGAGACCGACTCCGACCGCCGTTCGTGACGTTCGGACTGTCCGTCGTCGAGCGGGACCTCGAGGCGGTCGTCGGCTCGCGATCGGGCGGCTGTCCCGGCAGCGGTCACCCAGAAGATCATGAGGGCCCAGACACCGAGGAGCGCGAGCGCGGCCGTTGGCGGTGGTGTCATCGGCCGACGTTCGGTGCTACCGGCATATCAACATCTCGGACTCGGTCGGCGATCGCCGACGCGACGCCCGCTTGGCGAGTGCGGCCGTCCGTCACTCCGTCTCCGGCGGCCGCTCGGCGATCTCGTCGATCGGGTGGATCTGGACGTCGGTCGGCCGCTTAGTAAACTGTCCCAGTGAGCGCGCGACGATCCGATCGACGCCACGATCGGCCGCCAGGTCGAGCAACTGCTGACCAAGGATCGCGTCGAGCACGACCGTCGTCGGGACCGGTTCGACCGACTCGAGGGCGCTGTAGGCGTCGGACGCTTCGGTGTCGGCGATCACTTCGCTGTCGGCGTCGAGGAACCGAACGCGGTCGGTATCCGCTCGGATGACCGCCGCCACGTGGCCGTAGACGGTTTCGGGCGCTCGATCTTCGGCGGTGTCGGACGTTGTCCGTGTCTCTCCCTCACTGCGTTCGGTCGCGGTCTCCGCGGGTTCGCTCGGCGACTGCGTCGACGACTGCGCTCGAGTCGGCGTCGCGTCTCCGTTCATCCGTCCGGTCTTGGCCCTCGCCGGCTGTCCGTCGCTCGCCGCTGTCGCCGTGTTCTCTTCGTTCGAGTCGGCCACCCGGGCCGACGATTCGGCTTCCGCTTCGGAATCGGTCACCTCTTCGTCGACGACCGTCGGCGACGCGGTTTCGGTTTCGGCGTCGGACGGCGGCGGTGCCGGCGTCGTGCTGCCGTCGGTCGCGGCGACCGCCTCTCGGGGCTCGTTCAGCTCGGAGACTGTTTCGTAGGGGACCTTGTTCCGGAGGGCGGCGAACAGCTCGTGGTGATCCAGTTCCTCGACGGAGCTGTCGGCGGGGGCGAACGCGACGTAATCGATATCGCCGACCTGGGCGAGTTCCTCGAGAATGAGGTCGCCGCCGCGGTCGCCGTCGAGGAACGCGGTGACGGTCCGGTGGCGGGTGAGTTCAGCGACCGCGTCGGGGACGCTGGTTCCTTCGACTGCGATGGCGTTTTTGATGCCGTATTTGAGCAGGGTGAGCACGTCGGCTCGGCCCTCAACGATGATGATGGCGTCGCTGTCGGTCACTCGGGGACCGGCGGGGAGGCCCTCGTATTCGGTGATGTCCTCGACGCGGACGTGCTCGCGCACCTCCGCCAGGATCTCGTCGGAGGACATGATCGTGTCGTCGAAGCCCGTCCGGAGCAGTTCCTTCGCGCGGTTGACGACTTCCTTTCGCTTCGCCGCGCGCACGTCCTCGATCTCGCGGATCTCGAGGTCGGCCCGACAGGGACCGACTCGGCTGATCGTCTCGAGGGCGGCCGCGAGGGTGGCGGTTTCGACCTTGTCGAGGCTGGTCGCGATCGTCACCTGCCCGTGGGAGTTGCCCCCGGTGCTTGCGATTTCGACGTCGATACGGCCGACTTTGCCGGACTGGCGGAGGTCGCGCAGGTCTAACTCGTCGCCGAGCAGGCCTTCGGTCTGCCCGAAGATGGCGCCGACGACGTCGCTGCGCTCGACGACCCCGTCAGCCGTAACGTCCGCGTGAATGAGGTATTTCGAGGTATCTTCCATTGGAGATCTGTCCCCGCGAGGGGCGCGGTGACGCGGGAGTCGCGTACAGAGACCGGTTTATATACGATTTCGTCCGTGGGGGGGAAATAGCTGTTGACCGCGAAAGAATCCCGAGAATACGTTCGAACCCGGTTCGGCCGACCCGTTTCTGTCGACCGTGGACTGTCACGTCGACTGACCAGCCGGCGCCTCGCCGGGGCCGAACCGGGACCGCCGACTGTCGTATCGGCCAGTGTATAGGTCGCGAGCCGTCGTCCGACTCGGTGATGCCGGTCCACGCGGGACGACTCGTTCTCCGAGTACGCGACTACTTCCGACGCTCGGAACGGGCGGTAGCGCTGCCTCGTCAGTACGCCGGTCGGTACCAGTACCAGTAAATCGTCACCGCGAGCAGAACGACGAGCCCGCCGAGGAAAAAGAGGAGCCCGGGCGGGACGGTTTCGAACACTGCCTCCGCGGCCTCGACGCCGCCGTCAGTAGCGTTTTGCGCCGTTTCGTTGCCGGCGTCGAGCGCCGAGTCGGTCTGTTCCGCACCCCCGCTGCCGGAACTCGTCTCGTTCGAGCCGTTGACGCTCTCGATTCCGAACCCACCGCCGTCGCTCGAGTCGCCGCCGGCGTTCCCGCCGCCCGTCCCGTCCGGCTCCGGCTGTGAGCCGCCGTCCGCGGTTCCCGTCGGGGCCGGTCCCAACCACCGCGTGAGGCCGTACTGCACCAGCAGACTGCCGCCCGCGAGCGCGCCGACGCCGCCGATGAACCGCGAGAGGGCCTCCTTCAACTGCGTCGCGCGCGACTCGTCGCTGGTCACGATCAGCGGGCCGTCGGTCGTCGCGTAGACGCTCATCTCGTTGCCACGCGAGGAGTACCAGGTGTCGACGACCTCGACGAGGCCGGCGTCCTCGAGTTTCTCCAGGTGGTAGCGGACGTTCTGAATCGAGGAGTCGATCGCGTCGGCGATGTCGCTCGGCGTCGCGGGTTCGTCGTCGAGATGGGCGTAGATCCGGCGAGCGGTCGTCGAGGAGAGGGCGGCGAAGACCGCGTCGGCGTCCTCGCCCTCGAGGTCGACGACGCGGGGCTGGCCCTCTTCGGCGGCCGTCTCGGAGCGAAAGGGAAACAGACGGGCCATGTGGGGTTCGATTCCTATTCTCTGTCAGACACCTATACCCTTTTTCCTCGGTGAAAGAGCGATTTTAGCTACCGGAAACCGTGTGACGTGACTGGTCCGACGGATCGATGAATAATTCTCTTCGATATCGACCTTCGAACAGTAAGAATTACCCACGTCGGGGCCAACGTTCGTATATGCCTCGAAACGAAACCGGGATCTGGCTCGCGGTAGCGATCGTCCTCGCCGCGCTCGCGGTGCCGTGGTTCCTCTGGGGGTCGTCGGCCGTCGTCGCCGGCCTGCCGGTGTGGCTCTGGTGGCACGTCGGCTGGATGGGGCTCGCGTCTGTCGTCTTCTGGGTGTTCGCCCAGCGGGCGTGGGGAATCGGTATCGAACCGGCCGTGGGGGACTCGAGCACCGCGCCCGATCCGTCGGCCGACCGCGCTCGCGGGCCGCGCTCCGGAGGTGACTCGCCGTGAGAGCGGTCACGATTCAGCTGTCGATCATCGTCGGCTATCTGCTGATCGCGCTCGCGGTCGGACTGGTCGCCTACCGGCTGACCGACCGCACCGCCGAGGACTTCTATCTGGCGAGCCGGACTCTCGGCACCGTCGTCCTGCTGTTCACGACCTTCGCGACGCTGCTGTCGGCGTTTACCTTCTTCGCGGGGCCGAACATCGCCTACGAGCAGGGCCCCGAGTGGATCCTCGTCATGGGGCTGATGGACGGCATCATCTTCGCCGTCCTCTGGTACGTCATCGGCTACAAACAGTGGCTCCTCGGGCAGCGGTACGGCTACGTTACACTGGGGGAGATGCTGGGCGACCGCTTCGGCTCGCGGTGGCTCCGCGGACTCGTCGCCGGCGTCAGCCTGGTGTGGCTCTTCCCATACGTCATGCTCCAGCAGGTCGGGGCCGGCACCGCGCTCGAGGCGCTGACCAACGGCACGATCTCCTACGCCGCCGGAGCTGGGCTGATCACCGTGTTCATGATCCTCTACGTCGTCGCCGCCGGGATGCGCGGGGTCGCCTGGACCGACACGCTCCAGGGAGCGTTCATGCTGGTCACGACCTGGGTCGCGCTGCTGTGGGTCCTCGCGGCCGTGGGCGGCCCCGGCGCGGCGACGGAAGCGCTCGCCGCCAATTCCGACACCACCGGCTACCTCTCGCTCGGCGGCGGCGTCTACACGGTCCCGTGGATCCTGTCGACGGCGATCACGATCGGCTTCGGCGTCGCGATGTTCCCGCAGGTCAACCAGCGATTCTTCGCGGCGGGCTCTCGGACCGTCATCAAACGCTCTCTCGCCCTCTGGCCGATCCTCTGTGTCTTGCTGTTCGTCCCCTCGTTCATGCTCGGCGCGTGGGCCGCCGGCCTCGGCGTCGCCATGCCCGACAGCGGAAACATCCTCCCGGCCGTCCTCGCCGAGTACACGCCGATCTGGTTCGCCGCGCTCGTCATCGCCGGCGCGATGGCCGCGATGATGTCCTCCTCGGACTCGATGCTGCTCTCCGGGTCGTCGTATATGACGCGCGATCTCTACCGCCCGTTCGTCGATCGGGGGCTCACCGACCGCGGCGAGGACCTGATCGCCCGCGGCGGCGTCGTGCTCTTCGCCACCGCGGCGTTCGTCGTCAGCCTGTTCCAGCCCGGGACGCTGTTCGCGATCGGTGAGGCCGCCTTCAGCGGCTTCGCACAACTCGCGTTACCCGTCGTGCTCGCGCTCTACTGGCGGGGGACTACTCGAGCGGGTATCTCCGTCGGTATCCTCGCGAGCCAACTCTTCTACGGAGCCAGCCTCTTCATCGGCTTCGTTCCAAGCTCCTACGCGGGCTGGACGGCAGGTCTCGTCGGCATGGGTATCGGTCTGTTCGTCACCGTTACCGTCTCGCTGGTCACCTCGCCGGCGGCCGCCGAGCGCCGCGCGATCTACTTCGAGGGGCCGGGCGCGGACTGACCCTCGAGCAGCTACCAGCGGTCGATAATACGATCTCTGCGCTCGGAGCGGACCGCGAACCGAACGCCGGAACGGTCACGCTGCGTCGCGCTTTTCGACCAGGCCAAGGCCGTACATCGTAAGCACGGTGTCGTCGTTCTGATTCGTCGTGGTGATCTTCACCCTCGTGTGCCCGAACGTCGGATTGTCTCCCGATCGCTTTTCGACCAGTTCGACGCGTACAGACAGGGTGTCTCCGGCGTATACGGGTCGATGCCAGCGGACGTCGTTCATCCCGTTCCCGCCGAGCGTGGCGTTCCTGTTCATGTAGCCCGTGACCAGCAACCGTGCCGTGAGCGCGCACGTCAGCCAACCGCTCGCGATGAGGTCGCCGTACATCGATTCTGCTGCGGCCTCCTCGTCGACGTGAAACGGTTGGGGGTCGTATCGCTCGGCGAACTCGAGCATCTCCGCTTTCTCGACGTCGATACTCCCGCAGTCGAACTCCTCACCGACAGCCAGCTCCTCGAAATATCGATTGTCTTGGTCTGACATACCATCACCTTCTGGCACAGCTAGTGGCAAAAGGTTCCGGTAGGATACGCAGTCCGCACACCGTCTTCGAAAGCCGTCTCTTTCCCTCCGCCGGTCCGCGGTACAGGGGAACGATAGCGAGAATCAGGAGTGACGAATCGTCTCCGCACCGCATTCGTGACAGACGGCGAGGAGGGCGTCGCGGTCGGCGGTCGGTTTCAGTTGGGACTGTAGTATATCGGCCAGTGACCGATGAGACCCGCTTCCGTTCGCTCGGTGACGGTATCGTCGGTGGAAGTCTCGCCGCGGCTATCGGTGTGCTCCTGCTTCGTAAGAGACGGTAATTCGATCCGGCAGTCGTTTTCCGTCTACGTACCGCGACCGTTCGCTCGTTCCGATCGACGAAATCGCGTCCCGGCTACCGCTACCGCGGTCGGACGGGTCGTGGATCGCCACCCTGAACGGCTTCGGCCGCGTACCCGGCGACGATGGCAATCGACCTGCCGCCGACGGTCGCCGACGACTGGCGTCGCGTCGCCCGTCGGACCGACGACAACTCCCTCTCGCTGGCGACGATCACCGCCGAGACCTCCATCTTCGAACACCGGCCGACCGCCGACGCCCTCGAGCGACTCCGCACCGACGGCGACGTTCCGGCTCGATCGCTGTTCACCGTCGACGTGCGTATCGATCCTTCGCTCGAGTCCCTCGGCTTCGACTCGACCGACGCGCTCGAAGTGGCCGCCCCGAAGGCCCGCGAGGGGGTAGCCGACACCCTCGAGGACGACGGCATTGCGGTCCGCGGTGAGCGCGCCAGCGAGTACATCGACCGGCCGGACGGGGCCGTCGGCCACCTCTCCGTGCTCGAGGTCGGCTATCCGATCGATTCGGCGAACGCGCCCGACGACGGCTCCACCACCGATGACACCGAGGCGGCGACCATCGACGCAGAGGCTCACGTGGCCGTCTGGCCGGCCGCCGCCGCGTACGTCGTGGCCGGCGGCCTCCTGCCGCTCGAGGCCCCCGACGCGGAGCTGCTCGCGGCCGCTCTCGACGTCGATCCGGCCCGCGACCGCGAGCGAATCGTCGACCTGTTTCGGGGACTCCCACTCGAGTCGGGCGGCGATCGTCGATAGCTCGTTCGTCGATCGCCTGGATCCGCGATGAAAGAAGATGAGTTATCTGTCTGGAGTGGAGCCGTTCAGATGACACCCTTTCAGAACCACCATGTCTGGCAAGTATGACCTCGTTATCGTCGGTGGCGGAATCAGCGGTGCATCCCTGCTCTATACGACCGCGAAGTTCACCGACATCGAATCCATCGCACTGATCGAGAAGGAAGCCGAGATCGCGGCGATCAACTCCCACCACACGAACAACTCCCAGACCCTCCACTTCGGGGACATCGAGACTAACTACACCCTCGAGAAGGCCGAAGAGGTCAAGGAGGGCGCGGAGCTCCTCGCCGGCTACCTCGAGAACCACGACCCCGACCGGGAGATGCACGCCAAGCGAAGCAAGATGGTCCTCGGCGTCGGCGACGAGGAGGTCGCCAAGCTCGAGCAGCGATACGACGACGAAGGCTTCGGCGACCTCTTCCCGAAACTGGAGCCGATCGGCCGCGACGAGATCGCCGAGATCGAGCCGAAAGTCGTCGAGGGCCGCGATCCCTCGAAGGATATGCTCGCCTTGCAGACCTCCGACGGCTACGTCGTCGACTACGGCGAGACGACGAAGTCGTTCGTCGAGGAGGCACGCGAGGAAGCGCACGTCGACGTCTTCACCGGGACGAAGGTCGAAGACATCACACCGACGCTGGACGGCTACACGATCGAGACGAGCGCCGGTCGGTTCGACTGCGACGCGACCGTCGTCGCCGCCGGCTCGCACAGCCTTCAGATCGCGAAAGAACTCGGCTACGGCCAGGACAAAGTCCTGCTCCCCGTCGCCGGGAGCTTCTTCCTCGCCGACGACCTCCTGAACGGGAAGGTCTACACGCTCCAGATGAAGAAGCTGCCCTTCGCGGCCGTCCACGGTGACGCCGACGTCCACGACGATAGCATCACGCGCTTCGGCCCGACCGCGAAGCTCGTTCCGGCCCTCGAGCGCGGCCGCATCTCGACCGTCACCGACTTCTTCGACGTCTTCGGCCTCAACGCGGCGGCGTTCCTGAGCTACGCCAACATCCTCTCCGACCGGATTCTGCTTCCCTACGTCCTCCGGAACCTGGTCTACGACCTCCCCGAGGTCGGTCCGAAGCAGTTCCTCCCGCACGTCCAGAAGGTCGTCCCGAGCGTCGAACTCGACGATATCGAGCGCGCGAAGGGCTACGGCGGCGTCCGACCGCAGATCGTCGACACGAAGAACAAGTCCCTCGACATGGGCGAGGCGAAAATCGTCGGTGACGACATCATCTTCAACATCACGCCGTCGCCGGGCGCCTCGACCTGTCTCAAGAACGCGATGCGGGACACGCACACGCTGCTCGAGTTCCTCGGCGACGAGTACGAGTTCGACGAGTCGGCGTTCCGCGAGGAGACGATCGGACACTTCCCGCGGGCGAACTGATCCTCGAGACGACGACACCCAGTCTTTCTGTTCCGCTCTCGAGATCGAAACTATTACCGAATCGACGGTCGACGATCCGATATGGAACGCTATAGCGGCCGCGATTATCCCGAACTGGCGAAGGCGGGATTCTTCCTCGGACTCGCGCTGTTCGTCGTTGGAACCGGCAGCGAACTAATCGGCCACGCGATGTTCGGCTCGCTCCCGCAGTGGGAGAACACGCTGTTTTTCGCGCTGACGATCGTCGGGTTCGCCATCGGGTTCGCCTCGCCGTTCCTGTTCGGCATCATCATGCCGCTCGTCGAGTGAGCGGGCCGCCGACTCGGTGGTTTTGTAACCGCCCCTCCCTCACTGTCGACCATGCAAACTCACATCGTCCCGGTCGGCTTCGACTACGACCGGCTGATCGCGCCGCTCGTGCGCGATCAGATCGACGTCGACAGCGTCATCCTCCTCGAGGGGGCCGTCGGCAGCGAGGCCAACGTCGAGTACTCCCGGCACATCTCGCGGAAGCTCGAGACGGACTTCAAGAACCTGCTGGGCGCCGAAACGGAACGGTTCGTCCTCGAGGACGACGACTCCGACGAGTCGTCGGACGCGTCGTGACACCTCGAGCCTCGCCGCGTTCGTTCGGTGGCGGCGGTCCGAACGCTCCCGGTACGTTCTCGTGTTCGTGACTGACGTGTTCAATTATAGATCCTAAAATTGATTGACCGTCCAGTTGGAGGTCGAAGCGATGGATCTCTCCCCGGAAAAGTACACTTTCTCCAATTTCATTGAGGCGTGCAAGAACCCCGCGAAGTTCAAGCACGAACTCAAAAAGCGGTACGGGGACGTGAACAAACGCCGCTTCTACCGCAAGTACGGGCGTCCCACCGACGTCATGGAAGCGGACTGGGACAATCTGCTGATCTTGGACGCCTGCAGGTACGACTACCTCTCCGAGTACAACTCGATAGACGGTGAGCTGGATCTCGCCGTCTCAGTCGCCTCGACGAGCAACGAGTTCATGGAGAAGACGTTCGCCGGAAAGACGTTTCACGATACGGTGTACGTGTCCGCGAACGGGTTTTCACATCACTTGGAGGCGGGCACTTTCCACGAATTCGTGTCCACGTACCCCGAGTCCCAGCGGGAGGTCCTCGACAGCGAACTCTACCGGAACTATCACCCGGAGATCGTTCGCAAGAGGGCCGTCGAGACCTACGATCGACATCCGGACAAGCGGTTGCTCGTCCACTTCATGCAGCCCCACGGGCCGTACTTCGGCCCGAAAGCCGAGCGGTTGCGGGAACGCCTCCGGGCGGACCACGGGATCGAATTCTCCGCGTGGGAGTCGGAGACGAGCGTGACCAGTCGGTCGGACGGCATGGTATATCTGATGGACGCCGCGGAGGCGGGATACGTTTCCCCGGCCGAACTTCAGGACGTGTACGTTGAAAACCTGAAACTGGTCCTCGAGCACGTCGATGAACTCCTCGAGCGACTCGACGGCAAGACGGTCATCACCGCCGACCACGGCGAGTTACTCGGCGAGTCGACGAATCTGTACTCCAGACTCACCGGCGACCGGTACGAACACCCCGGATTCGTCTGGACGCCGGAACTCCGACTCGTTCCGTGGTTAGTCACCCCGTGGGAGCACAGGCGCGATATCGTGGCGGAAGAGCCGGTCGAACGGGGCGACGTCGACGAAGACATCGTCGAAGAACACCTCCGGGCGCTGGGCTATCAGTCCTGAACCGCTCGATATAGAGCGGCGGAGCGCGGCGATAGGCCTCGGCCACAATCCGTATCGACGGTACGGAGACTGATGCTTTTTATGAACGCCACCGCTACCCACACCGTATGCAGACCCACATCGTCCCGGTCGGCTTCGATTACGACCGGCTGATCGCGCCACTGGTGCGCGATCAGATCGACGTCGACAGCGTCATTCTCCTCGAGGGGGCCGTCGGCAGCGAGGCCAACGTCGAGTACTCCCGGCACATCTCGCGGAAGCTCGAGACGGACTTCAAGAACCTCCTAGGTGCTGAAACGGAACGGTTCGTCCTCGAGGACGTCTACGACTACGACGAGGCCTTTGAGCAGGCCTACGACCTGATCACCGCCGAACTCGATCGAGGCAACGAGGTGTGGGTCAACGTCGCTGCGATGCCCCGGACGGTAAGCTTCGCGTTCGCGACCGCCGCCCACTCGCTGATGGTCGAACGCCAGGAGGACCGCGAGGGGATCCACACCTACTACACCGCCCCCGAGAAGTACCTCGAGACCGAACTCGCCGAGGAACTGCGCGAACAGATCGCGCTGCTCGAGGAACTCCGTGAGGAGCAGGCCGACGACGGCGTCGCGGACGAGCGGTTGACGACCCGCCTCGAGAGCGCCTGCGACCTCCTCGACGAGTTCGACGAGCGCGGGACGACCATCGGTGCGAAGGAGATCGACGGCAAGCACATCGTCGAGTTGCCGGTCGCCTCCTTCTCGAACGTCAAGCCATTCGAGGAACTCATCCTCTACAAACTCGGCGAGGACGGCGAATTCGACTCCGTCTCGGAACTGGCGGAGTCGCTGGCCCGCGAACTCAACGAGGAGTACACCGACAGCTTCCGGTCGAAGGTCATCTACAACGTCGACCGGCTCGGGCCGGGCGGGAAGGGGTACATCGAACGCGAGGAACACGGCAAGTCCTACCGGACGCGGCTGTCGCGGATCGGCGAACTGTGGGTTCGGGCTCACTCGGACGATACCGAGACTGAGCCGTGAGTGCGAACGGCAACTCGAGCGACAGCGGTCGTCGGTATGCGTACTGCCTCTCCAGTATGGGTCTTCTGCGCGACGATAGCAGCGGCTCGTGGGTAGTAAAGTGACGGGGTAGGTCAGTCAGCGGTGACCACACGTGGAAACCACGCGAGCTGAAAGGTGCTGCCTGACCGTGCCGTCTACGTCTCGCTCTCTCCTCTCGCTATAAAGGCCCTCCGGTCCGGGTCCGTACGCGTCGAGTCGCTTCGATACCCCCGCTCTGTGAGCGATGCGGTTTCCGTGGGTCCATCACTCGCTGCGCGTTGCCCGAAAGTAACTCTCACGACGAAAATGCTATCAGGCTTGCCGGGCCAAGTGACGAGTATGCCAGTCTCCGGTACGGTCGCGTTCGTCCGCCGCGGGGGGCCGTGTGGCACCGTTTTCGTAGGGGCCCCGTAGCCCTGCTTCCCAACCCCGATTCGACGGATGTATTGTCGCCGACCAGCATTCACAGCACAACGACCGCTCTATGGACGATAGTCAACGATACGGATGGACGACGCACCGACGACGCCCGCGACGGGCGGTGAGAACATGAGCATGGACACGCCGGAGCAGGAAGACGAACCGTCACTCGAGGGCGGCTACGACCCCGAGGCCGTCGAATCGCGCTGGCAGCAGCGCTGGATCGACGAGGACGTCTACGCCTACGAGGGCGACGCGGAGCGGGACCCGAACACGGTCTACTCGATCGACACGCCGCCGCCGACGGTCTCGGGGAGCCTGCACATGGGCCACCTCTACGGCCACACCCTGCAGGACTTCGCGGCACGATACCAGCGGATGGCCGACGGCGACGTGCTCTTTCCGTTCGGCTACGACGACAACGGGATCGCCAGCGAGCGCCTGACCGAGTCCGAACTCGATATTCGCCACCAGGACTACGAGCGCCGCGAGTTTCAGGAGCTCTGCCGGGAAGTCTGTTCGGAGTACGAGGCAGAGTTTACTGAGAAGATGCAGGGGCTGGGCTGTTCGATCGACTGGAACAACACCTACAAGACGATCGAACCGCGCGTCCAGCGCATTTCGCAACTGTCCTTCCTCGATCTCTACGAGAAGGGCCGCGAGTACCGCAAAAAGGCTCCGGCGATCTGGTGTCCGGAGTGCGAGACGGCGATCTCGCAGGTCGAGATGGAAGACGACGAGCGCGGCTCGCACTTCAACGACATCGCGTTCGAGCTCGTTGGGGACGACGCCCCCCGCGACGAGTTCGTCATCTCGACGACGCGACCGGAACTCATCCCGGCCTGCGTCTCCGTCTTCGTCCACCCCGACGACGAGGACAATCAGGACCTCGTCGGCGAAACGGCACGCATTCCGCTGTTCGGACACGAGGTGCCGATCATCGAAGACGAGCGCGTCGACATGGAGAAGGGCAGCGGGATCGTCATGTGCTGTACCTTCGGCGACCAGAAGGACATCGAGTGGTACCAGGCCCACGACCTGCCGCTGCGGGTCGCCATCGACGAGTCCGCGACGATGACCGACCTCGCCGGCGACTACGAGGGCATGTCCACCGAGGAGGCCCGCGAAGCTATCGTCGAGGATCTGGACGACGAGGGCTACCTGCGCGACCGCTGGGAGATCTCCCACACCGTGCAGGTTCACGAGCGCTGTGACACCCCCGTCGAGTTCCGCGTCTCCAAGCAGTGGTACGTCGAGATCCTCGACCACAAGGAGGAGTACCTCGAGGCCGGCCGGGAGATGGACTGGTACCCCGAGAAGATGTTCACCCGCTATCGGCACTGGATCGAGGGTCTCGAGTGGGACTGGCTGATCTCGCGCCAGCGCGACTCGGGGATTCCGTTCCCGGTCTGGTACTGCGCGGACTGCGACCACGAGATCATGGCCGAGCGCGAGGACCTGCCCGTCGATCCCCTGAGCGACGAGCCGCCCGTCGACAGCTGTCCGGAGTGTGGCGGCGACGAGTTCGAGGCCGAGGAAGACGTCTTCGACACCTGGGCCACGTCGTCGCTGACCCCGCTCATCAACGCCGGCTGGGACTGGGACGCGGAGAGCGAGGAGTTCACGATGGACAACCCCGAGCTCTACCCCTTCGACCTGCGTCCCCAGGGCCACGACATCATCTCGTTCTGGCTGTTCCACACCATCGTCAAGTGCTACGAGCACACCGGCGAGGTGCCGTTCGACGCGACGATGATCAACGGCCACGTGTTAGACGAGAACCGCGAGAAGATGTCCAAGTCGCGGGGCAACGTCGTCGAACCCGACGAGGTACTCGCGGAGTACCCCGTCGACGCGGTCCGGTTCTGGGCGGCCAGCGCCGCCGTCGGCGACGACTTCCCGTACCAGGAGAAAGACCTCACGGCCGGGGAGAAGCTCCTGCGCAAGCTCTGGAACGCTTCGAAGCTCGTCGACTCGCTCGCGCCGCGCGAGCCCGAGGAACCCGCCGAACTCGAGGCCATCGACCGCTGGCTGCTCGCGGAACTCGACGACGCCGTCGCCGATCTCACCGACCACCTCGAGGCCTACGAGTTCGCGAAGGCCCGCGACCGCCTGCGGACGTTCTTCTGGAACACGTTCTGCGACGACTACCTCGAGATCGCCAAGACCCGCGAGGACGAGCCGTCGACGCAGTACGCGCTGCGGACCGCACACCGGACGTTCCTCGAGCTGTGGGCACCGTTCCTGCCGCACGTGACGGAGGAGATCTGGCAGGCCGTCTACGCTGACGGCGAGGACCTCGCCAGTAGTAGCATCCACAGCCGCGAGTGGCCCGAGCCACAGGGGTACGAGGCCGACCTCGAGGCCGGCGAGGCCGCCATGGAGGTCATCTCCGCGCTGCGACGCTACAAGAGCGAAAACCAGCTGCCGCTGAACGCCGACCTCGAGTCGGTGGCCGTCTACGGGCCGGTCGACGGCTTCGAGGACGCGATTCAGCACGTGATGCACGTCCAGGAGCTGACGGTGCTCGAGGAACAGCCGGAGATCTCGACCGAGGTGGCCTCGATCGACCTCGATTACTCGACGCTCGGCCCCAAGTTCGGGTCGAAGGTCGGCGAGATCGACAGCGGTATCGAGAGCGGCGAGTACGAGATCGTCGAGGACAGCGAGGCGCGTAGCGCCTCGGAAGACTCGAGCGGCGATGAGCCGCGAGAGGGGCGCGTCCTTCGTGTCGCCGGCGAGGAACTCGAGGACGACCTGTTCGAGGTCGAGTTCGAACGGACCTACTCGGGTGAGGGCGAGATGATCGAGACCGAGTCGGCGGTCGTCATCCTCGAGTAGGGAGCCGGACAGTTCACCGCGTGGCCGCCCGTTCGGACTCACGAACCGGATCGACTGCACCTCGAGCCGCGATTCGTCGATCGACCATCCAAGTGTGAGGTCTTGACGAAGGGCACCGTCTAGTTAGCGCGGTTTGAGAAGCGAGCAGGTCGTAGAGCTAGTTTGGCTATGATGCTCGCAGACCTGCTCAGCGAGTGCTACGCGGCGGAATTGGATGAAGCTTGGGAGCGTGAGCG